>JBAYFL010000017.1:0-150131 GCA_041667205.1 Verrucomicrobiia bacterium
ACGGTCGTGTCGTCGTCGGCCAAGCCGTAGAGTTCCTGCGGCCGGCTGCCGTCGGGGTTCATCGCCCAGACGGTCTTGGCCACGCGCGCGCCCTTGTCCACGTATTCCCAGCGGTGATACATCACCCGCCCGTCATCGAGCACCACCGGGCAAAACTCGCTGACGGGGCTGCGCGTGAGTTGCTCGACGTTGCCGCCGTCGGCATCCATCCGGTGCAGTCCCGGCGCAACGAGGCTCGCCGAGCCGCCGCACAAGATCGTGTGCTCGCAACGCGTCGAGGAGAAAATGATCCTGCCGTCGGGCAGGTAGCAGGGATGAATGTCGTCGGTGTGCCAGCCCGCGCGCCACCGAGCCGCTTTCTCCGCTTCGTCCTTGGGCGGCTGTGAAATCTGGCGCAAGCCCTTGCCGTCGGTCCTGACTTCCCAGACGCGGAAACCAGCGCCGGGATCCTGGCGGAAATCGAAGACGATCTTCCTGGCGTCGAACGACAGGCTGATCTTGCCGATGAAGCCCTTGCCGCCCGGCAAGTCGGCCGCGGTGACGACCGGCCGCTCGGCTTTGGTGCGGAGGTTGTAGATGTAGATGCCGTTCGCCGCAACGAACCGGTCGGGGCTGGTCCCGTTGTTGATGTCGGTGTAGTAATGATCCGACGAGTAAGGTTTGCGTTTGACGAAGACGATCTCTTCGAAACCGACATCTTTCGGCGTGACCTCGTCCGCAGAACTCGTGGAAGTCACAGCCGACGCGCGGGGCATATACAGGAATGTAGTGACGAGCAGACTTAGAATGGCTCTGTTCATAGTAGTTCTTCCATTCATGGCTTCATCTCCACTTTCTGGCCGGCCTCGCCTCGGACACGGCGAGCTTGCCGGTTCAAAAGCTAAGCATCCGCAATTTACCGCCAACCGTCGAGGCGATTTCGAGTTTCACTCTCCCGTCACTTCTACGGTTTGCCAGCCGGCTCCACCATCGGCCGCACCGTATGCTTCACCGGCCACGAGGCGCGGTCGGCGCTGCGATAGAGGCCGATCTTCTCGATAGGGAACTTTTTGAAACCGAGCTTGAAGGCCGGCGAGTCGTTGCGAAGCTGGAAGTTCAGCTTCGCGGCGTTCACGAAGCGCGGGTCCTGGTCGAGCAGGTTGTCCTGGAGCGTGATGAACGGTTTCGCCCTCTTGTCCATGCCATCCCACTTGCCGCCCCAGCAGACGTTGCGGGCGACGAGGCTGCCGGTCGGCGACGCGGGATCGTTGTCGAGGATGCCGATGAGTTTCGGATAACGCGTGCTGTAGGGTGGCTCGGCAAAGCGGATGCCGTTGAGTGTGTCTTTCTCGCGGCCTTCCTTGATAAGGCCCTCCGGCATTGCGTGCGCCCAACCCATCCCGCGCGCGTCCACGTGGACGGCGGGTTTGCAGTCCACGAAGATGTTGTTCGCGATGGTGTTGTCGTGGCCGCCGCCGATGAACGCGGCGCGCGTGACCTTGTAGAAGAGGTTCGAGGCGATAGTGGTGCCGCAATACATGTCGTCGAGATACACGCCGACGCAGCCGCGTCCCTCGAAGCCGTTGATGTGATGGAGGTAGTTGCAGCGGATGACCGTGCCGCGCATCGTCCAGTTGCGGCCGGAATAGATCGCGCCCGCGTCGTTGCTCTCGTGGCAGACGCTGTGGATTTCGTTGAACTCGATGACGTGGTCGTTGCCGCCGAAACCGATGGCGGTGTGCGGCGAGTTCTCCAGCAGGTTGTGTGCGGCGCGGTTGCCGACGCCGGTGATCATGATCGCCGGCCGATACATCCGGTTCCAGCGGCTCCAGTGATGGACGTGATTATTTTCCGCGTAGAGTCCGACGGGCGCGAGCGTCTTCATGTTGCCGCCGCTGATGCTGATGCCGCCGTCACCGGTGGTGTAGATGTCACAGCCGACGACGCCGGTGTTCTGGCCGTTGCCGACGCGCACGGCCCAACTGCCGACGTTGCGGACGGTGCAGCCGGCGATAAGGCTGTTCGTGCAGCCCTTCAGGATGATGGCCGTGTTGCGCGCCGCCTCGAACGTCAGCCCGCGCAGTGTGACGTGCGACGCGCTGGTCATCGTGACGAGGTTCGAGAGCACCGACACTGTCGCGCGACCCTTCTCGATGGCGGCGGGCGGCCAGAAATAAAGCGTGCCGGCGTCGCGGTCCAGATACCATTCGCCTGGCTGGTCTATCTCGCAGAGCAGGTTGAACCCATAAAACCACTGGCCCTTGCGGTAGCCGAAACTGTGGTAGGGCTTCGCGACGGTGATGATTTTCTTCTCCGCATCCAAGGACTCGATGCGATGCCGTCCCTCCGCCCAATCCCAAAACCAATAGCCCAAAACCCACGCGTTCTTCTCGCCGACCCAGCGCGCAGGCCGGTCGCCGTCGTAGGAGAAGACGCCTTCGTTGCAGCCCTTGGTCCCGCGCACGTCGCGCACCGTCTGGCCAAGCACGTTGGTGACTTTGATGAATCCGTCGTTGGGATAACGCGCCAGCGTCATCGGCTGGTCGTTGAAGAAAAGCTCCAGCCCCGGCCCGCCGCCGAGCGCAAACCCGCCGCCCATCGCGCCGAAGTCCCTCACGCCAAGCGCGCGCAGGTCGGCCTGCACGACCTGCCCGCGCGCCGCCGGGTCGAGCCGGTTCAACACGCCCGCGTCGCTCACCGGCTTCCAACCCGTCACCGTCTTGCCGCCGCTGATCCGCACTGTCTCGCCTTTGCGCGCGCGATAGACGACCGGCGCCTTCGCGTTGCCGGAATCCGCCGCCGTCAACTCGAACGGCCGCGCCAGCTCATACGTCCCGCCGCGAATAACGACTTCAATTTTGGATTTTGGATTTTGGATTTTGGATTGGCGGGCCGCGTCTCTCGCTCGCTCCAGCGTCGCAAACGGTTTCGCGCTCGTGCCGGGATTCGTGTCGCTGCCATTGGGAGCAACGTGGAATTCGGCGGCGATGAGAGTAGCTGGCAGGGCCAACAACAGAGCGATGAGAAGAGTGCGGGTATGTTTCATGACTTTCCTTTCGTTGAAAAGCTGGCTCAGGGTTTCTTCACGAGCTTCTCGCCGGTGACGGGTGCAGCGAGCGTCGGCTCGCCTTTGAGCAGACCTTGTTGCACCTGGAAGCGGTCGGCGGCGATGAGGGTCACGGCCCGCCACGGGTCTTTGTTGAAGAAGCTGTGCGTTTGGCCTTCAGCGATTTGCAGGTTGGTGGTGGTATTGCCGAGGCTCTTCAGCTTCGCGTGCGCGGCGTCCCAGCCGATCTTCCAGTTGTCCTTGTCGCCGAAGAACACGATGGCGGGAGCGAGCGTGGGCTTGAGATAACGCAGCACGTCCACCTCCGCGTCTTCACTGTCCTGAGCTGAAAAGGCGGGATTGAAGAGCAGATAAGCCACGACCGACGTGTCCATGTCCTTCGGGTCGGCGGAATCGTTCAGGCCGGGATTGGTCGTCGCCAGCACCGAAATGTGGCCGCCAGCCGAGCCGCCGCCGGTGATGACGCGCACCGGATCAATGCCCAGTTCGGCTGCGTGCTGCTTGAACCAACGGATGGCGCTCTTGGCGTCAGTGATGCAGACGCGCTTGCGAGTTTCGCCTTTGGGCAATTTCGCGGCGTCGGCTTTGCTCAACATCCGGTAATTTACCGTCGCGGCGACCAAGCCCCGGCTGGCGAAGTAATGGCAGGCGAACTGGAACTGGCTCAGGTTGCCGCCGCCCCACCCGCCGCCGTGAAACAAGATCAGGCCCGGCACTTTCGCTTTCGCAGGGTCGTGGTTCGGCGGGAAGTAGATTTCCATCTCGCGCGGCTGTCCGGCGGACTGTTTGTAGGTGTAGTTCTTTCCCGGCGGCGTGTCGCTGGATCGCTTGCTCGCGGCAAAGAGATGTGGCGGTGCCAGCAAGAAGGCGGTGACGAGCATGAGATATCGAGTCATGGTTTCTTCTCCTTCTCCACAATGGGCCAGCTTGCCCGGAGCGGGTCGCGGTAGCAACCGATCTTCTCGACGGGGATGCGCTTGAAACCGAGCTCGAACGCCGGCGAATCCGGCTTGAGCCTGTAGTCGTCCTTCGCAGCGTTGACGAAACGTGGCTCGGCAACAAGCGAGTGGCGGTCCATGCCAAGCGCCTGCCACGCGGCCCATTCGTCCATTGGCTCGGCGGCGTGTAACTCCACATCGTCCACGCAAACAGCACCATCGCCGTCGGGCAGACGGATACGGACGTAGAACGATTTCATCTCCAGCGGCTGTGTGGGGAAGCGTGCGACCAGTTCGTGCCGCGACCATTCAGTTCCGACCGCGACGGTCTGCGCGGACTGCCATGTGTAAGTGTTAGGCCGGTAGGCTTGCAGGCCGAGTTCGACGCGCGTATTCGGCTGGTCGGCACGCAACCACGCGTTCAGGCAATAGACCTGGCCGGGCTGCGCAGGGACTTCGATGCTCTTCACGCTTGGGATGCGCGCCCACGATTCCTTGTTCTTGTTGGCAGGAATGAGCTTGCCGGTGATGCGCAGGCAGCCGCGTCCACCGTGGGGCGAGTCGGTGCTGAGCGTGGCGTGATCGTTTGTGCTCGGCCGGATGTGCCAACCCCAACGGTCGGGCAGCTTGCCTGGCATGCCTTGCTCGAAACCGGCATTTGGCGGCGCGAGGTTCGGGCCGGTGACGGACTTGAGTTTGAACTGGCCGGTCTTGATCGGCGCGCCGGCGTGCCAGAGGAGGTTGGAGTCGGAAAGGTTGTGCGCAAACGACAGGTTTTTGAACTGGAACGCCTGTGGCTGCGGGTTGCTCCAGCAGAGGATGTTTCGGCTCGCGACGTTGCGCTGCATCGTGCGGCCGTCGGGCAGCGGGACGGTGCGCGGGTCGCGCAGGCTTGCGACGTTGCGCCAAGCGGGCAGGTTTGCGACCGAGTCGTATTGCCGGCTCCAGTTCTCGATCTCCCGCTTCCACCAGCCATAGCTCGTGTCCCAACCGTTGAATTCAATCTGGCTGGTCGCGCCGTGCTCGCTGCGGCCAGTGCCACATTCGACAAGGATGTTGTTCGCGATGACGTTGTCGCGTCCGTCGTGGACGTGAATGCCCGACCTCGGCGTGCGCGCGACGATGTTGCCAGTGACGGTGACGCCCATCGCCGTCCAGTCGAGGTAGATGCCCCACGCGAAATACGGCGCGAGCCATTTGCCGGCCTTGCCGCTGCGACCAATCACGTCATGGATGAAGTTGTTGCGGATGATTGTGCCGTGACCCCAAAGCCAGTTCAGCGACATCACATAGATCGCGGCGGTGTCCATCGTTTCCAGACTGATGTGATGGATGTGGTTCAGTTCGATGACGTGATTCTGGCCGGTGGCCATGATGCCGAAACGCGGCAGATGGTGGAGCCAGTTGCGCGAGACGCGATTGCCGGTGCCGCTGACGGTAACGCCGCAACCTTGCTTGTGAAACGCACCTGTGCGGGTGATGAGGTTGTTCTCGGCGTAGTTGCCGGCTGGCGTGAGCGTCTTCTCATCACCACCGCTGATGCTGATGCCGTGGCTGCCGGTGTCGGAGATTTCGCAGCCGACCGCGCCGTTGCGCGCGCCGCCCGTCACACTGACGCCGCTGCCGTTGTAATCGCCGACATTCCGGATCGTGCAGCCAGCGATGAGACAGTTGGTCGTGTTGTTGAGGACGATGGCCGTGCCGTCGCAACACTCGAAGGTGAACCCGCGGAAGGTCAAATGCGCGGCACCGGGGCCGAGTTCAAGCATGGTCCTCAGTTTCGGCGCGCAAACCTGCTGCTTCTCGATCGGCGCTGGTGGCCAGAAATAAAGCGTCCCCTTCTCACGGTCCAGATACCACTCACCCGGCGCGTCGAGTTCCTCCAGCAGGCCGCGCACGAAGTAACGGTCACCGGGAGAAACCTCGTAGGAACAGTCGCGCCGCAACGTGAGCGTCCGTTGCTCGCGGTCCACGGCAGCGATGGGCCAGATGTTGTTCCACCATTCGTGGGTCGGGAAGATGCAAACCTCGCCGTCAGTCGGCCGCGCCCAGAGCCGCGCGTCGGCGGCAGCGTAACGCAGCGTGCGCTTCAGCGCCTCCGTCTTCACCGGATCCTTGTCCGTGAACGTCCAGCCACTCTCGAATGGTTTCGCTGGATCCAGGTTCGGATAGCGTGCCAGTTCCTGCCGCCGGCCGTCGAAGAAAAGCTGCCGGAACTGGTTGGTGAACCCCTGCGCCCTCACGTCCGCCTTCAGGATGCGCCCTTCATGCGGCATGAACCCCGTAATTGCGCCACCGCCGACAAGAACCGGCTTTTCGTTCCGGTAGGCACGCCAGACCACCGGCGATTTCTCGGAGCCAGAATCGGCGGCGTCGAACTTGAGCGTCTGACGCAGTTCATACGTCCCGCTGCGAACAACGATTTCAATTTTGGATCTTGGATCTTGGATTTTGGATTGCCGAACGGCATCGCGCGCTCGCTCCAACGTCGCAAACGGCTTGGCGCTCGTGCCGGGATTGGTGTCGCTGCCTGTCGGAGCGACGTAGAACTCGGCAGCATGCAAGCCGCCGGCTGCGAGCGTGCAGAACACGGTGATAAGCGAACGGATAGATTTCATGAGCGACTGTTGAACAGTGTCTGGATGTCGCCGAGCATCTTCGCCTTGGCGTCCGCGGGCAGGCGGGTGAGGCCGGTGTATTCGATCCAGCCGTTGGAAACGCCGACGCCCGCGCCAACCTGGCGGGCCAGCTTCATTTGCGCCGGCCACATTTGCTGAAAATGCCACGCGCACGGCCGCCACGGCTTGTTGCCGAGCGCGGCGAGGTAACGCACCGGCTCCTGTGTGTAGAGCGGATGGCCGAGCAGGCCGGGATAGGCATGGTCGCCGCACTCGCCGTCGGCCCAAAGCGCGAAGGGCGACATCGAGCAATCGCTGGTGAAGAACGCCTTGTCCGCGCCGGATGAACGCACGAGCGCGCGGAGCTTGCGGTAGAAATCAATCGCCGCTGTCGAGGTCGGGCCGGCGTGGCTGGGATGATAATCGTAGCCGAGGCCCGCGAAGGTCTCGTCCATCACGATCGCGTCGGGCCGCAGGATGTCCATGATCCATTGCGCCTGCTGGAGCAGATGCTCGCGCCATTGCGGCGAGGCGAGCGACGCGCGCCAGTTGTTGCCAACGGTGTCGGGGCCTTTCCAAGGGAACGGCACGAGTTTGCCCGCCGCGTCCACCAACACGCTGTCGCGCATCGTCTGGAAGAACGGCGTGGCGTCGTCGAAAAGCACCGGGTGCATGTAAACCGCCGCCTTCGCGCCGGCCGCGCGCGTCGCTTTGATGCGGTCGCGTATCTTGTCGAACGACATCTCCGCCGCGCCCTGCTTGTCGCCGCGCATCGCCTGCCACGTCTTGCGGTCGGGGCGGATGTAATCGCCAAGCGTTGGGTAGTAACCATGCTGTGTCGCCATGCCGACGCGGAACTCGCGGAAGCACGGCAGGTTGCTCTCGTAGCCGTCGCCGCGCCGGCCTTTCTCGCCCTGCGCCGATGAAAGGAAATCGTAGTAATGGACCTTCATCTCGCGCGCCCAGCCCGGCACGGCGAATTCCTCCCGGTGCGCGAAGCGATGAAACGCCTGCCACGCCACCGAGGCGTCGCCCTGGTGCAACAACAGCCAGCAGCGTTGCGTGAGCGTTGAGCCGGCGGCCACCGTGACGCAGCGGTTCGCGCGCCATGTGGTGCGGCTGCCCTTATCCGCGCCGCCCGAACTACCGAACAAGGGCGCTCGCGTCACGGCGCTGAAGCGCATCGGTTCATCCGACGGCGTGAACAACGCCATGCGCCACGGTTGTTGCGGGCCGAACACATCCACCACCGGCGCGAGCAACAGCGCTCGCGTCTCGCGCTCAGCCGGATGACTTGCCATCGGTTCGAGGTAATGACACGTGAACTCATCCGCGCCGAGGATCTGGTTGCAGTCCTTGAGGAAGTTCTTCACGCCGAGCGCGGCGAAACGTCCGTCGCCAAACAAACCCGCCGCGTTCAACGGCACGTAAACCTGTTGCGTGCGGGTTGACCCGGCCGGCTGAACCGACGTGCCGAACCCAACCTCCACCTGTTGCAGCCGGTCCGATGCGTTGCGGACGGTCAGCGTGGCTTCGAGCAGGTCTTCGCGAACGCCGTTGCCGCTATCGCGAACTTGATGTTGCAACTCAATGCGCAACGGCCCGTGAGAAGCGTGGGATCGGCTGGCGTTCAGCAGGGTCACCTGCGTTTCATTGAGCAGGCGGCATGTGCCGTCGAGCAGACGCACCGAGTCTGAACTGACCCACGACCGGCCCTCGCAGACAACGTCCGTGAACAGCCGCGAAGTGCTGTTGCGCGTCCAACGAAAGCGTGTTGCGCCGCGCTTTGTGGGCTTGGGGCTGGGAATCGCAGCACGCGCCACCGGCTTGGGGCCGGGAGAGCCGCATGAACCCGCCAGCAGACCACCGGTGGCCAGTGATGTTGTGAGGAGGAACTCGCGTCGGTTCATAAAAAAAATGATGTTTACCGGGTTCGCCCATTCACGCCAGCCGCGGCGTTGCCGGTCGCGCGAACAAACACAAAGACGGGCGGCTTACTGTGCCTTCTCGAACGTTACCGGATAGGTCTCGTTCTGGGCTGCTTGGAAATAGGTGCCGGTCAACCGCGATGCGGCTTTGTCGAATGTGAGCTTGTAGAGGCAGCCGGGATAGCCGGAGTCGCGCAGTTCCATGAACAGCCTCAGCACGCCGCCGTCGCGCGAGGCCTCGGCGCGCGCCACGTTGATCGGGCGCGGGTTGAAGTAGCCGGCCTCCGCCTTGCCGTCGGCGGTGATGCTCTTGATCTCGATCATGTAGTCGCCGTCGGTTCTGGCCCAACGGCCGACGAGCGGCTGGTAATCGGCGGCCGTCGCGGCGGCGGGCGCGCTGGCTGGCGCACCGGCGGTTTCACGAGGCGAATCAGCGGGTTTGCCGCAGGAGACGGTGAGAGCCATTGCTGTCAGGGTCAGCAACAGCGCGACGGTTTTGTTTACGAGCATGTTGTTCATGATGGTGTGTGCGGCGCGTCGGCGGCGGGCTAGCGTGCGACCGTCGTGACCGGCCGGTGATAGAACGAGTTCCAGTAGGCGCGGTCGGTGGCGTAGATGTCAACCGGATCGTTCGGGCCGAGGTTCTTCGGCAGGAAGCCGAACCGCTGCATTTCGCGGATGTAGTGCTCGTTCGGCCGGAAGCCGGGCATGTCGAATCGCTTGCCGGCCATCAACCGGTCGTGCGCGTCGCGGATCGCGCCGAGCATCTCGCGGTAGAGCGGATCGTTGGCGTTTGCGAACACGGGCTTGCCGCAGAGTTGCAGACCGCCCGCTTCCTTGGCGAGCGGCGCGCGCAACACGTAGGATTTTTCCGGGCGCGAGAGATTCTGGAGAGGCTCGAGGTAATGACCATGCGCGCCGCCGATGACGAGCGTCGTAAACTCCTTGCCCCGGCGGTCGCGCTCCTTGCCTTGGTGACACCCACCGCATCGCTGCATCATCGCGCCGAACGGCAGATGCGCTGGGTAGGTGCCGCAGCCGAGCGATGCGTAGGTGCCGGGATAGGTGGCGCTGGTCTCGATCCAGAGGCGCAGCGTCTTCCGCTCCAAGTCGGAAAGTTTCGCGCCTTGGTGACTGCCATCGGTGAGCTTCATCAATCGGCTCGCGGCGCTACCGTAGCTGTAAGGCGGACGGTTGGCATACGGCACATTGCGCGCGTCGGAGATCAGGCCGCGCGTCGTGATGGTCCAGTAGCTCATGCAATACATCGCCGTCTTGTCGCCGCTAAGGTCCACCTTCGCGTCGCGCCGGTCGCTGTTGTGGCATTGCACACAGTGGCGGTCGAGGATCGGCTGGATGTCGCGCGGGAAATCGAGCACCGACGGCACGTCGCGGATCGGCTGCACCGGGCTGGCTGGCCGTTTCATCGCCAGCAACGACGCGCGCGCCGGCAGCGCCGTGCCCTGGCGGTTCTCGTGACAGCCGACGCAACCGAGCGTCTCGCCGGGCTGGACGGTGACGAAGCTGTGCATCCGTTTCACCGCCATGTCGTTCTTGTCGAGCGCGACCACGAACAGCGACCGCATCGCCGGCACTTCCAGAAATGCCGAGCCGTCTGCTTCCACCGGGGCTTCGCTGACGATTTCCGCCAGCGTGAACGATCCGCCGATGGTGAGCGGTTCCATGCCGCCGGAAAAATTCACCGGCTTCGGCAATTGCTGGAGCACCAGCAGCTTCTTCACCGCGCCGCGTTCAACGCCGGCCATGTTGCGGCCGTGATAGATATCCTCCAGGAACAGCCGCCCCGTCGGCGCGTTGAGGTCCACGCGTGACGGGATGATCTGCTCGCGCGGCCGTGCCTGCACCGGACGCGGCTCGTGACACTGGAGCTGCGCGCGCTCGGACTCCGGCAATTGGTGGATCATCTCCACGTTGCCGTCGCCGTCCATCACGAACAGCCCTTTCGGATGCGCGACGAGGAAACAATCCTCGCTGAACGCATACGGATCCTTCCATTCGCCGGTCTTGCTGACCGTGCGCACGCCGCGGGGATCGTCCGGGCCGAACCGCGGGTCCACGACCGCGATCGGGCCAAGGTGCTCCGGTCGTCCGTGACCCGGCGAAAACGACGCGACCACCTTCACCGTGCCGGGAATCGGTTTCGCGTCGAGCATCGCGATGCCGCCGGCCATGTTCCCGTAATACACCGTCTGACCCGTGCCGTCGGGATTCGTCGTCCAGAGATGGTGAAAATGCACCTGGCTGCGGTCCACGTATTCCCATCGCATGTAGAGCAAACGGCCGTCGGGCAACATCCACGGGGTGTTGTCGTGGTCGTTGTTGCTGGAGAGCATCCGCACGTTGCGCCCGTCGGCGTCGCAGCGATAGAGCGTGGCGACGCGCGTATACCAGCAATTCACGAACCGCCGGCAGCGCGAAGAACAGAAGACGATGCTGCCGTCCGGGCAATACGTCGGCTCGATATCGTCGTCGGGGCCGTCCGTGAGCTGGCGCAGGCCGCTGCCGTTCACGTTGATTTCGTAGAGGTGGAACGGATGCGTGCCGCCCTTGCGATAGGCGAAAAGGATCTTCTTCCCGTCGTAACTGAGCTGCGGATCGCGCACGCCGCCCTTCATGTCCTCGAAGATCGTCGTCACCTTGCCGGTGCGGAGGTTCTTCCGGCAAAGCCGTCCGCCTTCGCTGTAGCCCCAGTAAACGCCCTCCTCCTTTTTGAAACTGAGCCGCTGCGCGTATTCCGAATCGTCCGCGTAGTTGCCGAACGTCACATACCAGTGATCGCGGCCCGGCACGCGCACGGCGAACACGATCTCCTCCACGCCCTTCATCGGCCCGTCGAGGAACCGCGACAGCATCGGCCCCGGAAACGTCTCCGGCATCTGCGCGGTGGCGAGCTTCGCCGTGGGTTTCGGCGCGGCGTCGAGAACGCCACACAGCGCGATTAGTGCCACAGCCGCCAAGAACCACGCGGCCATCCGTGAACCAAAGGCGAGGCGAATCATGGCCGTTCCATTACCAGAAAACTGCGGCGTCCGCCAGCACTCAACTCTTCAGGGTGGGGACAGGATTAACAGGATGGACAGGATGACAACGAATCCGACCCGCCGCCCTTCAACAATCCTGTAAATCCTGTTCATCCTGTCTTCCCCATTCCGCCACCCAACACCTTCTCCCTCCACCGCCGCACGCTCATCACGTCAAACCGCTCGCCCGCGAAGACGATTTGCTTCATGTGCGCCCGGCTGAGACAGGATTACAGGATGGACAGGATGAGAAGCAGATTCGATCCGTCTTTGAGGACTTTGAGAATCCCCAATCCTGTGAATCCTGTTCATCCTGTCCGCCCGCGCTGGTGCTAGTCCGCCTGCAACGTCCGGATCACGGCCTGCGCGCAGGCGTGGATGCGCTCCGGCTGGAGCAGCACCCAACTGCCGAACGCCAGTTCCCACACCACGCCGGGACCGGTCGGCGGCGTTCTCCGCGTGGGTCATTCTGGTTTTTCCTTCTCGGCTTTCTCCTTTGCTTCCTTCTCGGCGCGGAGTTTTTCGATGGCGGCGTGCACGGCGGGTTCCCAGGGGAAAGGCTCGTCCTTGGCGGGGTCGTAGGGCGGGAGGTTAGGGATGGGGACATTCATCTCTTGGAGCAGTTCGGTGGTCTTGGTGAGTTCGTAGCGATGCACATACGGCTCGCCATCGGCCCAGGCCCATTTGTAGGCGGCGAGGGCGTGCTTCTCCGCCTGCGCGTGGTCGCCGATGGCGCGCCAGAGCAGGGCGAGGTAGCGGTGATAAGGATTGCGCTGCCCGGCCAGCCGCTCCGCCTCCTGCCGCGCTTCCTCGGGCTGGCGGAGCTGGCCGAGGTGGAGCTTGGCTAGGGCGAGGCCGGCCTCGGACTCTGTATCCGACAGCCGCCGCTCACGCGCCATGCGCACGGCCTCGTGAAAGCTCGCCGCTGCCAGCGCCCACTCCCCCTGCTCCAACCGCCAGTTACCGCGCAGCCTGTGGAGTTCGCGGAGCGTGTTGCGGTTGTAGTCCTTCTCCGCGAGGCTGGCTGCCGCCGTGAAGTGCTCGTCCTGCACGGTGCCCTGCCAGAACTGCGCGCGGGCGAAAAGCTCCTCCGCCGTGCCCTGACGATACATCGCCCGCAACGAAGGCCGCTCCATCGGATTCAGCAGCCGCCAAGTCTCCGCCGCCGACTTCCACTGGCCGAGCCGGGACTGATCGCGAAAAAACCAGAGCCGGCTCTTGAACAAACTCTCCTTGGTGTCCCGGACATTGGAGAGTTCGAGGGCAAGGGCGTCTGCACGGAGCGCTCGCGTCGGCAGGTTCTGGTCTGCGAAGGAGCGGGAGATGTTCCAAAGCGTGGCATTCGCGTTTGACCAATCCCCCCTTTCAAAAAACGACTGCAGGGCGACACCATAGGCGGCGAGGGCTGCCTCGGATTCGCCGCAGTAGCCTAGGGCAAACGCGGCCTGATTCGCGAGGTAGCTGGCATTCGATGCCTCTATCTCCTTCGGCAGTTCGCCCCAGCCAGTGGGGAAGAAGGGTCGCAGCAAGGAGAGGGTTTCCACGTGGGCTTCGAGGCTAAGCAGGAGCGCCAGCGACAAACCGCCCTGGTAGGCACTTGCCGCCTCCTGAAAGCGCCCGAGCTTGAGCAGCGTGCGGACGACATGCAGGCCGGGGGCCACGTCCTCCAGCGTCCGGGCCTCCCGATACGGGTTGTGCGGCAGCCCGGAGAAATGATCCACGACGCGCCGGCCGTAGCGATCCCGGTCCTCCGCCTTCATACCCCCGGCGGCCACGCCCCGGACCACGGGGTGGAGATCGTGGCGCTTCTCGCCGTCATCGTATTGCAGCAGGCCGCGCTGCTCCAGGTCCGTGACCGTTTCCGTCAGCTTCCCCGGTGCCTCGCGAACCTCCGCCGACTCCCGCCATGCCTTCACCGCCTGCTCGTAGTCTTTCCGGCACGCGAGGGCGGCTTCGTATTCCTTTTTCGCCTCAACTTTCTGCTCATCGGACATCCGCTGCCAGCGCCGGTGGTTCTCCGGCGGCTCCGGCACTGCCACCTCCTCCGGCTCAGGCGGCATATGGGGATTAAAGGCGGCGAGCGTCTTGTAGTCCGCGGACTCGGAGAGGAGCGCGAGGGTGGAGAGGAGCTGGCGGCTTTTCTCCGGCAGGGTGTCGAGCGCGGCGCGGAGGATGTGGTTGCGCCGCTGGATGAGGTCGAGGCTGGCGAGATTCAGCTTCGCGCCGCCTTGGGGACCCGTGTTCGCCACCCATGCGTCAAAGTTCCCCCGGCTCGGCAGGTAGTTCGCGATCAGGCCGGCGAGCACGCCGATGACCAGCGGGTGGTTGTCGCAGTTCTGCGTGAGGTAGTCCTGGATGCACGCGGAGTCGCCCGCGATGCCGCAGGAGCGCAGGAGCTTCTCGGCATCCGGCGGGCGCAGGCCGGGGAGCGTGATGCGCTTCGCGCCGGGGATGGGCTGGCCGGAGGGATTGAGCAGCACGCGCGGGGTGAGCCGGGAGCTGACGAGGATTTTCGAGGGCCTGGCACCGGCGAGGGCGCGGAGCAGGTCGCCATCCTCGTCGCGGATGGTGTCGCAGGGATTGCGGTTGAGCACCTTGTCGGTTGGGGCGTTCGCCTCCTCGTCGGGCACCTCGGCGGCATCAATGCGATGGTAGGCCACGAGCACGCGTTCTAGCCCGTCGAGGATGAGCAGCCAGGGCCGCGCGTGAAGCCGCGCGAGAAGCCGGTCCTTCATCTCGGCGGTCTTCAGCTTTTCGAACTCCTCCAGCGGCCGGCCGGTCATGTAGGCCAGCGCCCGGCTGCAGAAGTCCGCCATGACCGCACCTCGCTCGTAGAACGAATACCAGAAGCGTCCGGCCCAGTCCGAGCGAACGGTGGTGGCGTGCTTCGTGGTCCACTCCCAAGTGAGCATGCTCTTGCCATTGCCGCCGATGGCGTCGAAGAGGAGGAGGTTCGTGGGGTCCGCTACCTTTGCCCAGTCGCTGATGTCCTGCAACTGCGAGTCGCGCCCGACAAACTTGTGCGAGGCGATGTAGTCCGGCTCGGCGTAGAAGTCGGGGGGCTTGGGGATGGAGGGAGGTTTAACGGGAGGCGAAATGACCGGCGGCGGAGATGGCGGAGGAGGAACGGGAGCGGGCAGCAGCGAGTGAAAATACTTCGGCAAATCTGCATGGTCCTTGCCAAAGGGAATCGCGCGGATGTTGAATTTGTTCGTGTCGAAGTGGGCTTGGAACTCGTCTTTCTGATCGTTGCGAACGAGACAGTAATCCCAATGTCCGGCCTGCCTAGCGCGCTCACCATACCTTTCCAGCAGCAGGCCAAAGTCTGGGTCGCTTAGGCCATTCACCCCGCAGCCGACGTAAACCCAGATGTTGGTTTTCCAGAATGCGGCTAGGTCCTCCCGATACTTCTCGTCGCGGTTTATCTGTTCATACGATTTCCAGTCGAGGATGACGGACTCGGGCTGTCGCCAGTAGCCGTGGAGGAAAATGACTCTGTCGATATCCCGGCTCCGAACCGCTCCGATGAGGGCGTCGGCGTCCAGCCATGTGACTGGCGTGAGCTGGGAGCCGCCGCCGAGCAGGAGCCCGTCGTAGTTGGTGGTGGCAAGGAGGTTGCCTTGCAGACGGATGGCATCCAAGGCCTCGAGGACGCTGCGGTCGTGGGCTTTGATGGAGCCGATGGTTCGTTTCAGCCAATCGGCGAAATGCGGTGATTTCGACCCACCCATTCCCGCAGTAACATCTTCGGCTGCGGAGATGAAACGGTGAGTCTGCGGATTCGTTTTCAACAACTTCAGTTGGGCATCCGCAACGTCATCTTCGATCAGCTTGTGCTCCTTCAGCCACTTCAGCCCGTCTTCCAGGAGACCCGTCCAAGAAGCCTGTGGATGGGGCCGTTTCGTCGTGGCATCGAAGCTCGCGGCGATTGAGACGCCCGTGCCCGCCACGATGACAGCGCGACCTTCACGGATGGTTTCTTGGAGAGCCGCCTCGTCGTTTAGCTGCGAGTTCATTGGTTGGAGTGGTCAGTTGAGGGCTGTTGGAAGGGGAATGAAGCGGCACGCCTTGTTCAGCGGGTCGCTAAACCGGAACGTGCCGGCCTCCAACTGCGCCCAGTCCGAGCCGAACGCATTGGCCGACATGCAGAGCACCAGCACGCGCGAGTGCTCCAGCCCTTCCTCGATCTTCACCGCTGTAGCGGCGCTCTCTGAGCGCCGGGAATCATCTCGTCGGTCAGAGACCGACGCTACAGGTATCTCCCATTCATCGAACCACACCTTCAGCCCGTCCTGCCGCAACCGTTCAGCCAGCAGTCGCACCACCGCCTTGTCCTTCGCGCTGTGGCTGAGGAAGACGTCGTGGGTGAAGGTCTCGGTGCTCATAAATCACGCCTTGATGGTTCTCATGCCCGCTTGGATTTCGTCCTGCCGTCATTCTTAGCTTCTTTACCGATGGAGTGGAAGCCGATTTCTCGTTTGGATTTTTTCGGCGGGGCGGTGGCGCGCAACGGACTTGCCTTCCGTGCAACCGCGGTTCACTCTCGCGCCCGTTGGCAGTTGGAGAACGACATGATGACGATGACGAGCGAGTTCATCTCCCAGCTCTCGCGACCACGGAGGATCCCATGAAACTTTTGCCGCGAACACTGCCGGTTAAACTCCTGCACCTGGGCATTGCTCTAGCGTCTGCGCTTGCGTGCGCCCGGGGCGAGGGCCAATCGCTTTTCGTCCTGCAATCGAACGATCCTGATCCGACCGCGCCGACGTCGCAACCGGGCGGGCGCTGGTATCACTGGCTGGGCGCGGATGCGGCAGTGACGCACTTGGAAACGGGCTTTGCCATTGATGCGGACCTCTACGCCAACCGCGGCCAGCGCATCGTCGTCCGCCACCAAGCGCCCGTGGCTGCCGTGCAGGTCAAACTCAAGCGCATCGGCCGGCCCGGCGCACTGCGTTGGGAAGCCGGCACCGGCTGGGGGCGGCATGATCTGGGGCGCGGTGAAGTTCCAGCAACGCAGGTGCATGCAGCCTACGAACACTTTGTGACCTTACCGCTGCGGTCTGCCAGCGCGGATACGATCTATTTGCGATTTGCCGCCGACTCCGGCCGCTGTCCGGACGATTACTACGCTGTCTATTGCACCTGGGCGGAGACGCCTCCGGAGAAAACACGGGTCAACGGCTACGACGGGCCACACGAAGTCGGCATGATGTATCGCGCGTTGCGCGCTGACTCCGACGGCGCGGCGCTCGAACGCTCCGGCCAACCCGCCAGCGAAGGCGCCAGCATGATGACGCGGCTGCTGACGACGGAGGCCGGGCCGGGGCGGCGCGAGTTGCTCCCGCGCGAAGAAGATCCCTACAGTTTCGCCGAAGACCTCGCGGCGGGGCGCGATCCGCGTTGGGCCGGGTTACCGTGGCCCGACATGCACGCGGAACCCGGCGAGTTCGCGCTGACAAGCAACTGGCACATCCAGGTCGCCGCGAAGAAAAGTCCGCAAGTCATCGCGGCGGTTGGCGACCTTGAAGACTTTTTGCGCGTCCGCCTGAAAGTGCCGGTCAAGGTTTCCTGGAATCGCGCTGCGAAACCACAGCCGCGCACGATCACCCTCAGCGAAGGGCCAGACCTACCGGACGGTCCGCGCCGCGCGGGCGGGTATCGTTATGAGGCGCGAGACGGGCGGGTGCTGATCCATGGCTTCGACGCGCGCGGCGTGCTGCGGGGCGTGTGGTTCCTCGAAGACCTGCTCATGCTCCGCGGCGGGCCGTTGCTAAAAGCCGACGCGCGCACGCGCGAGCCGCGCTACTCGCCGCGCATCACGTGCTCGGCATGGGGCGGGACGGGCGAGCTGGCCGCCTCGCCGCCGGTGTTCACCGACGGACATCTCGCGCTCATCAGCCACTACGGCTACGACGCGATCTGGCTGAACTGGTATTCGGGTAGCGACGACCGCAAGACGCTGCCGACGCGCATCGCGCCGGGGCGTATCGCCGAAGGCACGACCTATCGGCCATTCACCGCACGGCTGCGCGACCTCACCGAGCGCGCAGAGCGTTACGACATCGAGGTGGTCGTGCTTTACGCCGCACCGCACCCGCAGAATGCGGACGAGCAGAAGCAACTTCAGGCGGAGGCGCGGCAGTTTTTGCGCGACGTGCCAAAGATCAAAACCATCGTCTTGCTCGATGAAGGCATGGGATCGGTCAAGAAAGGAATGAAGGCCTGGGTGGACACGTGCGATCTGCTGGCGAAGGCGTTTTACGAGGAGCGGCCGGAGTTGCGGCTGGCGGCGTGGATTTACACGTTCCGTTCGCGCTCGCCGGAACATGAGAAATGGCAACAGCGGATGGAGGAATTCTGCCGGCTCGATCGCCGCGTCGGCTACATGGGGAATTTCGACTGCTGGTGGGCGCGCCGCCGGGACGGCACGCTCCAGAATGTCTATGACTACAGCCTGAGCCTGCGCGCGCCGTCGGACGATTTCCGATTTGATGCCGACTTTTTGCTCGCCGAGGCCAAACGCGACGGCCGACCGCTCCGTCCCATCTGGCCGAAGATTGAAACGCGTTTCAGCCAGGAATCGAATGTTCAGCCCGAGATACCGTGTATGCAGCGCTGGGTCGAACGCTACCAGTCCGTCAACGACTTCCGACCCGCCGCCACGAGCGTCTTTGCCAACTGGTATCATCAGGGCTTCTTCCCGACGCCGGTGACCGAGTTGTTCGGATGGCTGTCCTACACCGAACCGCCCGCCACCGATCGGCTATTGCGCGCGCTGGCGCGGCGGGAGTTCGGCGCGGGTCAGGAAGAACTGGTCTTGGGCGCATGGCAGGATTTCTCGGAGGCGATCTGGCACTTTCCGTTTTACTTCGGGCTGAGCTACACCATGAACGCCGGCGTCTCGCAGCCGTTCTGGCTCGACCCGAAGGCGGCCAACCCACGATCGTGGCGCCGCGGCTTCGTCAATGACGCGCGCACGCTTGGCCTCGCCAACACCGGTGAAGGCCATGGCTCCGGGCCGGAGAATCGCGCGCGGTTGCAGACGATGCAGCAGCATTGGAATGCTGGCCTCGCGAAATTGGAACAGGCGCTCGCCGCCGCGCCGCCGCCGGTGCGCGAGCGCGCCGAATCGTCGTGGCGCAACGCGCGCTCCTTCGGTTACGCCGCCGATGTCGCGCTCCGGCTGGCACGATGGTTCGATGCCCGTGACCGGCTGGCGCAGGCGAAGGAATCAGCCGCTGCGCGCGCGGCACTCGACGAGTTGGAGCGCATTGGCCGCGAGGAACTGGCCGCCGCGCGTGCTGCGTTGCCGCTTTACGCGCGCGACAGCCGGCTGGGTTTCCTCAATCACGGCCGCGGCTGTTTCACAGCCGACACAATCCGTTGGAAAATCAACCTGCTGGAGAAAACGCTTGCTGAAGAATTGCCCGCGCGCCGGGCGGCC
Source organism: Verrucomicrobiia bacterium (assembly GCA_041667205.1). GTDB lineage: Bacteria > Verrucomicrobiota > Verrucomicrobiia > CAIQCK01 > CAIQCK01 > CAIQCK01. Next base: position 19,019 of record JBAYFL010000017.1, read on the forward strand.
ATCAAGCCATAGCTCAATTCTGCGATCCTGGCTTCATGCTTGGTCGTTGCGTGAGGGAGTTCATTGCGTGGATGAAGAAGCAGTGGCTGGTTTGATTAGACGGCCTTGCTTCAGTTCGCGGAAGAGAGCGGTCATCTCGTTGAATGGGACCGCGTAGTAACCTCGATAGACTTCGCCGCGCTTGAGTGTTTCGTAGAAGCCGCCGTCCGGTCCGTCGTGGGTTGGACTGCGCGAGTTGACATGGAGGATGAAGATGTCGCTGCTGAAACCGGCCAACCCGTCGCGTTTGGCGCTGCGCAGAATCTCTTGCGCGGCGAGTGCGTTTCGACCGGCGGGCAGCGGCATGTTCTTCCGCGCGTCATCGTAGCCGGGATACTCGCCACGCTTCGTCGCTGCGTAGTCCCACGCCACGACGATCAAATCCCACGCCACGGGCTGCCGGCCAGTGTTTCGTTTCTCGACCCATTTGCGGAGCGTTTGCCTGCCGAAGCCAGGCTGCTGCCAGTCGTTGTTGGTTTTGCCGTGGCAGAACGCGCTCCACGTATCTTGCACGGCAAACACGAATGGCGACGCGATGGTTTCGTCCGGCTGCGCGCCGACGCGAATGATGCCGGCGGGGAACTCGCGTGACAACGTCGCCAACCCGCTGCCTTGGTCGCGTCCTGCGTAAACGTCGTAAACCGCAATGCGTGCCGGGTTGATGGCGCGTTTGAAGAAGCCAGCCAACCGGCCTAGTTCGTCCACCGCGAACACCTCGCTCTTCTGTTTGTCGTAAGCGCGCAGCACCAGCGTCGGCACGATTTCAACCTCCGCCGGGCAATGCCGCCGCCAAGACGCGAAGACCTGCTCAGCATCGGCGAGCGGAAGCTCGTTGTGATAGATGAGGTAGAGCCGATTGGCTGCGTAGTCACCGGCCAGCAATCGGGCGGCGTTTTGGATTTGCTTCTCCGTGGGCTTCGTGGCCGCAGGGAAGTCCATGCCCCAATAACCGCGCTGCGGTTGCGACACGAGCGATGCGTGCAGCCAGTAGGACCGCTCCAGTCTCGACAATGACATGTCACCGGCCAAGGCCGACGAGACGATGACAGACAGGATAAACACCCACCGCAGAATTGGCGCGATCGATTGCACGTTGCGACGCCCTATTTCCTCCGCGTGTCCAAGCGGATGACGATGGAACGGTTGAACGCCGGCAGCGTCAAGGTGTTGTCGGAGAGCTTCGCGGTGCTCCATTTGTCCCTCCACGGGTCATAAGTCTTTGTGCTCGTCAGTTTGGCTCCCGCCAGTGCTTCCGACAAGTTCAGCTTCACGCCGTCGAGCGTTTCCGGCGCTTTGCCATTGGCCAGCTCGCTGCGCCAGTCGTTTTGCGAATCGCGGCACCAAATCAAAACGGTGCGCTTGCCTTTGAGCACATAGACGCGCAACCGCGGATGCGGGACTTGCATTGGGTGAAAGTTCTCGGCGGGCGGGTCGAGGTCTTTGACGACGGCGGCGAAGCGGGCGAAGTGATGCCAGAGGTTATTGCGGTCCACGTATTGGTTCCAATGCCAGCAATGGCCCGGCCCGGCCGCGCCGGCAAAAAACGGCGCGAAGAGCACGTCGTGGAGGATGACGCCGGCCGTGTCCTTCGCGTAGAGCTTGAACGGCCCGGCGTGCCGCGGCTCGACCGCGCCGCTCTCGGCAAGGATGACCGGCCGGCCCGGTTTGTGAGCAAGCAATATCCCCACCGCGTCGGCGGCAAACACGTCCACGGGGCCGTGGCAGATTTCATACTTCGCGCCGCAGTCGAGATAGCGATGCACCTGCGCAACGTCGTTGCCGGGCATGGTGCTGAGGCGCTCGTAAGGTTTGAGTCCCCAATCGCTGTCGAAGCTGCCGAGGCTTTGCATCGCGAGGTTGCGCGGAAAAAGCCGGTGTAGTTCCGCCAGCATCACCTCGCTCCACGCCGCCACGTCGCCGCCTGCGACGCAGTTGACCTCGTTCCACAGTTCCCAGCCGAAGATTTCTGGCCGCTCGCCGAACCGCTGCGCATACCACGCCAGCTTGCGCTTGAACTGCGCGCGGCTGCGCTCGCCGTCAATGAAATCAGCCGTGTTCGTCGCCGGGCCGCCGTTGGCGACGAGATGGAGCGGCTTGGCCGCCCACTTCTGGTGGTATTTGGAGTCGAGCGAACGGAAATGTTCGAGGCAAAGCTTGAGCCGGATGCCGTGCTTGCGGGCGAGTGCCAGCAGCGCGTCAATCCGCTTCGCCTTCGCCTCGTCATACTCGCCGCTGCGCGCGTGCTCTACGTCGAAGAAGCCGCTGCTGAGCCAGATACGGGTGAAGTTGCCTCCGTTCTTCGAGAGTGTCTGAAACCACCGCTCCATGCACGCCAGCCCGCCGGTCTCGTCGCTCTCTCGTGCTTCGGGATGAACCATGTTCAGGCCGATGGGGATGTAGGGCTTGCCGTCGCTTAGTTCGAGGTAACGCGTGTCGTGCGGGCTGACGCGGACGAAGGTGGGTTCGGCGGCGGTCGCGATCACGGCAGACGCCATCAACAACAACAGTTCTCGTCTCATAGATGTTCTCGTGGCGGGTCACTCAGGCCGCAGCTTCCGGTTCGCTTGCGGCAACTTCAACGGTTCGATGCCCAGCGCTGGCGCTGGCGAACCGCTTTGAAAACGGTAGTCGCCGCGTTCGATGCGCACGAAGCGCGGGTCGGCACCGATGCTGCCATCGCGCAGTTCCAGCGGCAACTTCGCTTTGACGTTGTAGTCGCTGAGGCGCTCCCAAATCACCTGGCCGGTCTTGCTGTAGAAGATGTTGTTCGGCATGGCGGCGATGCCGTTGGTGGCGCAGCGGAACAGGATTTCGCCGCCGGCGTGGAAGACGTTGCGCTCGAACACCGCGCCGGTCGTGCGGGCCATCGAGACCTTCGCGTTGCCCGGCGTGATGAAGACGTTGCCGCGGACGACGTTGTTGGTGGTCATGTGGAGATGGACGGGCCAGGCGACGTTGACGGAGAGGTTGCTCTCGACGAGACAGTCGCGCGCCTGTTCGTCGAGGTAGTAGGCCGACGCACCGTAGCCGCCGAGGTCGGTGATGTCGCGGACGACGTTGCCGCGCACGACGACGTTCGTGCAGAAGGTGATATAGATGCCCGCGCCGTCGTGCAGTTCCTGCATTGCGCGGTAGATGAGGTTGCGCTCAATGAGATGGCCGTTGCTGCCGGCGGTGAGCGCGGAATACGGCGTGTCGTGGATTTCATTGTCGGCGATGCGGTTCCGCTGCCCGCCGATGGAAACAGCGATGGCGCTCGGGTAAAGCCGGCCTACGCGATGGACGTGGTTATTGGCAACAACGCACTCGTCGCCGCTCAGCCGGATGCCGCACGCGCCGGTATCGCGCACGTGGCAGCCTTCGACGTAGAGTTGCTGGCAGTTCCATGTCCGGATGCCTTGGCCGGCGACGTTAAAGATCGTGAGATTCTGGAACCGGCAGTCGTTCGCATGGATCGCGTGGACCGCCCCGCCAAAAACACCTGCGCCGAAGCCGCCTGCCTTCAACGGCGTGGTCGTCACGGTCAGGGTTAGTCCTTTCAACATGACATCGCGCACGGGCGCTTTGGGGGTGCCGTTGAAGCGGATGAGCGACTCCATCGTCGGTGCAAGCACGTCAGCGCGCCGCATGTCCTCGCCGCGCTGCGGCCAATACACGACGCGGCCGACGCGTTTGTCGAGGCACCACTGGCCGGGCGCGCGCAAGCCCTCGCGCACGTTCCAGACGACGAACTTCTTCACGCCGAATGCGCCCGGCGGATGTCCGCTCGGCGTCGAGAACGTCAGCGTCTGCGTGGCGGGATCGTGCGCCGCGAGGCCGACGCGCGTCTCGTCCCACATGTGAAAGACCGTCACCTCCGCGCTCGCCGTGTCAAGCCACGCGCCGAGATCGCCGGGCCGGTAGCGCATCGTCGTCAGTTCTTCCACCGTGGGCTTGCGTTTCCAGCCACCGCCGCTGGTGGCCATCCACGGCACCTTGAACTCCGTCAGGTGCGTGAACGTGCCGGTTTCCGGCAGTCGCGCGCGCGGGCAAAACGCGCCGTTAACGACCAGCATCCGGAAGTCCCATTTGCCACCGGCCGCTTCCGGCACCGCCGCGGCCCAGCAGTGCTCGCCGTCGCGCTGCCAACCGGTGATTCGCCGACCGCCGACGAGCACCGGCGTTTCGCGCTGCGCGGCTTCGATGACGAGGCCGGAGTCGGCGGCGGTCAGGTCGAGCGGCGCGCCGAGGAAGTAACGGCCGCCGTGGACGACGACACGGGCGGGGTTGTGAGCGCGCGCAACGTCGCGAGCCTTGGCAAGGGTCGCGAACGGTTTGCTCTTGGTGCCCGCGTTCGCGTCACTGCCGTTCGGGGCGACATGAAAGATGGTTTCATCACCGCAAGCAAATGCAGCGAAAAACAAAATGAAAACGACGGCGTAGCAGGCGACTTGTAACAGATGTGGGCGTCGGTTGGTGCGCATGATTTGGATGGCGGGATTATTCGCAGGTGCGGCGTCAGCGTCCAGCATTCTCTGGAGCACGCAGTGCCAGTGACTGGGGAAATGGTTTGATTCGCAGAGGCAAAACCGCTATTCGTCCAGAGCAACTTGCCAGAGCGCGGAAAGGTCACATGAAGAACCAGAGAAACCCGCTGCCCACAATCATTGCGTTTACATTCCTCAGTTTGACGGTAATGTTCGCCGCTGATGTTCGCATCGCCACCTTCCAAGCCGATGTGACGCCACCGCTTGGCTCACCATTGTGTCATGGCAGCGTTTCGAACGTGCTGACGACTGTGGATCCGCTCACCGCGCGCGGCGTGGTGCTCTTGACGCCGGAACAGAAACCCATCGTGCTCTGCGCAGTGGACTGGGTGGCCAACAGCAACGGCGGCTACGACGAGTGGCGCAACGCGCTCGCCGAGGCCGTGAGCACAATAGTCGAGCGCGTGACGGTCCATACCCTGCACCAGCACGATACGCCCGGCTGTGATTTCTCCACCGAAACACTGCTGGCCGCGCAAGGGCTAACCAACAAGTTTTCGAACGTTCCATTCGCCCATGAGGCGATCACGCGCACCGCACGGGCCGCGCGCGAGGCGATGCAACGAACGCAACCAATCACGCACATCGGTGTAGGCCATGCAAAGGTGGAACAGTTCGCGTCGAGCCGACGCGTGATGGGATCCGACGGCAAAGTGAAGTATGTCCGCTACAGCGCGTGCCGCAACCCGCAGGTTCGCGCAGAGCCGGAGGGCGTCATTGACCCGTTGGTGCGCGTGCTGAGCTTCTGGGATGGCGACCAGCCGCGCGCCGTGCTCAGCTACTACGCCACGCATCCGCAGAGCTACTACGGCGGGGGCGGCGTCAGTGCCGATACTGTCGGCATGGCTCGCGCGATGCGTGAGGCCGCGTTGCCAGGCGTGCCGCACATCCATTTCGACGGTGCCGGCGGCAACGTCACCGCGGGCAAATACAACGACGGCTCGCCCGAAAACCGGCCCATCCTCGCCCAGCGGCTGGCGCGCGGCATGGAGGAGGCGTGGAAGGCCACGAGCAAGTCGCCGTTACGCGCCGCGGACATCGAGTGGCGCGTGCGGCCCGTCGCGCTGCCATTGCGCAAGGAATTAACCGACGAAGCTCCCGCCATCAGGACGCTCGCCGATGCGTCGGCCAATTTCCGTGACCGGGCACGCGCGGCGCGGCAGCTTGTGTGGGTGCGCCGCTGCAAGGCCGGCCGTCGGATTGACCTGAGCTGTCTGCGGGTGGGAACCGTTCGGGTTCTTCACATGCCGGGCGAGTTGTTTGTCGAGTATCAACTCGCCGCGCAGAAGATGCGTCCGGATGCGACGGTGTGCATGGCCGCGTATGGCGACGACGGCTGCGGCTATGTCGGCACCGAGGTCGCCTACTCACAAGGCGGCTATGAAACAAGCAAGGTTTCGCAGGTCGCGCCGCAGGTGGAAAAGGTGCTGATGGATGGGATGAAGGCGTTACTGGAACGGTGATTGGAGTTTTGTCTTCCGGTGCCAGCTTCGGTTCTACGACTTGGTGCTGAGCACTTCGTAGAAGCTGAAGGTCTTGGTCTTGCCGCGCAACTGCGTGTCCGGCATCAGGCGGCATTCAAACGTATCCTTCACCGCCTCGTAGGTGGTCTGCGTGATCAAGATGGTCGTGCCGAACTGCTTGTTCAGCGTTTGCACGCGCGAGGTGGTGTTTACGCCGTCGCCGATGACGGTGTATTCGAGCCGCTTGTTGGAGCCGATGTTGCCGACGATGACGTCGTCAGTGTGAACGCCGATGCCAATGGCGATGGGCGGCTTGCCGGCCATGCCACGCTCGCCGTTGATCTTCCCCAGCAGCGCCTTCATCCGCAACGCCGCATGCACCGCGCGGCGCGCATGATCCGGCTGGTCGCCGAGCGAGCCGAACACCGCGAGCATGCCGTCGCCCATGAACTTGTCGAGCACGCCGCCCTGCTCGAACACCGCCTCGACCATCTCGGAGAAGTAGTTGTTCAGAAACGCCACGACCTGCTGCGGCGCAAGCTCCTCGGCCATCGTCGTGAAGTTGCGGATGTCGGAGAAGAGGATGGTGACGTTGCGCATCTCGCCGCCGAGGTTCAGTTCACCCTTCAGGATTTTTTCGGAAACCTGGGTGGCGATGTAACGGCCGAAAACGTCCTTCACGCGGTCGCGCTCCTGCAACCCCTTGGCCATCTCGTTGAGGGCCGCGCCAAGCTGGCCGAGTTCGTCGCGGCCTTCCACGGTGGTGGTTGCCGTCAGGTCGCCGTTCTTAACCCGCCGCACCATCGTCAGCAACTCATGCACGGGGCGTTTGATGGAGACGGACAACTGCCACGCGATGACAAGGCTGGCGACGATGAGCACGGCCAGACCGAGGGCAAACTCATCATACAGTTCCTGCAACAGCGCGAGCACCTCGGACTCGTCAATCTCCGCCAGGAGGAACCACGGCTTCGGGTCCACCGTCGCCGGGTTTTTGATCGGGCGGTAAATCATCAGGCGCTCCACGCCCTCGTGGTTGCGCTGCACTACCGAGCCGTGACGGCCGGTGCGCCGCGCCTCTTGGATGGCCGCATAGTGGGAGATGTCGTCGTTGATCCGCTCCGCCTTGGGATGCGCCAGGATGTGGCCGTCGTTGGACACGAGCACGGCGTAGCCGCTCTGGTTGAACCGGACCGTCTTGAGGTAACTCGTCAGCATCGTCTGCAAGTCGAACCGCACTTTGAGGCCACCAAGAACTTCCCCCTTGGCATCCTTGATCGGCACGCCGATGAGAACGATGTTCCTCTTGAAAACAGCCGACTCATACGCGTCGGAGACGAACTCCTTGCCCTCCGCCGTGAACGCCGCGCCGATGCGGTTGACCGGTTCGGATTCTCCTGCGACGCTCGTCGCGGCCAGCAGGCGCATGTCCTTGTCCACAACACTGACCTGCAAATAGCGGCTGTCGAAACGCGGGAGATTCCGCAACGGTTCGACCAGTTGCTCGGCGGATGTCCCGCGGCGCAGCAACGGTGCCAGCACGCGCGCCAACGCATCGAGCTGTTGCCCGATGCGTTCCTCACTGGCCGCAAGCTGCGAATCAACAATGTCGGCGACGTTCTCCAGTTCCACCACCAGTTCGTGAGACACGACGGCCTTCGACGCCTGATAGCCCCAGACGCCGATCACCGACGCCGCCATCAGCGCCATGCCCGCAAGCGCCGTCATCACCATCAGGAGAAACCCCTTCTCGAAGCGCGCGAACCCGCGCCGCCAGACGACGCAGATGAACCCCGCCACAAGCGCCGCCCATATCAGGGATACGACCACCAAAGATTGGACGATCTCGGTCATAGTCTGCCTCTACCGCGCCGGCAGAATAACCACCCGTCCACGCTGATGCAATACCGGCGCTTCTGTTCTGAGGCAGCGGTCAGCGATCAGGCACCGCTAGAATGGTTTTGCGCCAGCAATGACTTCGAGTAACATCGCCGCGTTGTGATAGCGTGCTGCATGGACGGATCGTCCGGCGGCTGCGGCATGAAGGCAAAGGAAAACATGACAATAAACCTAATACGAGCGTGGTTGTGCTGGGTGGTTTTGCTGGCGGCGTCCGCGGTTTCCGCCGACGAGTGGTTCGCGCCGTTCAAGCGCGTGAGCGACTACAAGCCGAAAGGGCCGACGCATTGCTTCCGCCAGTTCAACATTGACTGGAGCTGGATCGCGCTGCGGCCGGACCAACTGCCAGAGTTCCTCAGCGAGGCGGACCCGGTGGCGCTGGCGGAGTTTTGCCGGCGCACGAACGTGGACGGCACCGTCGTTATGGCCGTGCCGCATCACGGCTACTGCACGCACGAGACGCGCGTAGGCACGAAGTTCCCCGGCATGAACGGCGACTGGTTTGGCCGGACCATCGCGGAGTTGCACAAGCGTAAGATTGCCGCGTTCGGCTACGTCACGCTGAACTGGAACTGGAAGTTCATCCGCGAGAACCTGGGACGCGATTTCATCCACGGCAAGCCGGACGCCGAGGGCGTTTGCATGTCGAAATGCACCATCTGCCTGAACGCGCCGGGCTACCTCGACATGGTAGAAGCCTACACGCGCGAGGTGCTGGAGAATTATCCCGTGGACGGCATGCGCTGGGACATCCTGATGACGGCGAAGGGCTGTCTGTGCGACGGCTGTAAGAAGTTCTACCACGAAACCTACGGGGAAGAGCTGACCGGTTGGGACAAGACCGAGCCGGAGCGGGTCAACGAGTTCTACTTGGCGACAACTAGTCGCGTGGTGACGCGGCTGCGCAGTCTCTGCAAGCGGATCAAGCCGTCGGTGGAAATCTGGCAGAACTCCATCCAGAGCTACCATCCCAACTATCTCGACCTCTCGCGGCAGATGGACATCGCCTACAACGAATACGGCGATCCGTTCCGGCTGCTGTTCATCCGTGGCGTGGCCGACAAGATCGCCACGATTAACGGCCTGATGAACAAGGCGCCCACGGAGCCGCCGGTGCCGCTCGACCGCCGCGAATGGCGGACCTGCCTCGCGCTCGGCGGGCGTTGCTACTCCTACTACGGTCACAAACAAACCAGCCAGAAAACGCTGCTGCCCGGCGAGACGATGCTGGCATGGCATCGCGAGCAACTGGCGCCGTTCTACAAGATGGTCAGCCAGATCGAGCCGTGGCTGCAAGACACCGTGCCCGTGTCGCATGTCGGTATCGTGTTCTCGGAGCGGACGCGGTTTCGTTTCCCCAAATACGACCGCACGCCCTACATCAACGCAATGGAACCAATAGCCAACGCCAGCTTCCAGCGCAACGCGCCGGTTGAGTTCGTCAACGCTCTCGATCTGGACAATCCGCAGAAACAGCTCTCACGGCTCAAGCTGCTGATTCTGCCGCTCACTTCCGGCCTGCTGCCGTCAGAGATCGCATCCCTGCGAAAATATGTTGAGCAAGGCGGCAATCTTCTGGTGGCCGGCGACGCGTTGCGGCACGACGCGCACGGAAAAGAATTGAACGACTTCGCGTTGGCCGAGGAGATGGGTGTTCGACGCGGTGACACGCCCCCTTCCTCGTTGCACGTCCGGCCGTTCGGCAAAGGGAGAATGGCCTATCTCGCCAAGCTCGACTCGCCGGAACTGACCCAACAAGCGATTGATCTGCTGGCCGGCCCCGCACCTCTCGCGGTCCAACCGCCGGAGAGCCGCGTCATCCTCACGCGGCAAGAGCGCCAGCATCGTTGGGTGTTGCATCTGCTGGGCGACGGTCCCTGCACCGTGGAGATTCGCCGCGAGTTCGCCGCTCCGACCAAGATCAAGCGCCAATACCCCGCGTCGGGTTGGAAGTGCGCCGTGGAGAAGACGGCCACCGGACTGCGGATCAAAGCCAGCGGACAAGCCCGCGACCGGTTGTTGGTAATCGAGTAGAGCGAAAGCTTGAACGCCCGGGGCCTCGCGGCAATACTCCCGCCGCGAACAACAAATACCGTCTGCCCATGCGCTACCTGACAATTCTTTTCGCCGCCCTGCCAAAATGAAACTGGCTGTCCTGATCAGCGGCATCTTTGCATCTTTGTTGACCACCGTTGCCGGCGAATATGACTGCGACGTGGCTGTCATTGGCGGCGGCAGTGGCGGGTTTGGAGCGGCGCTGGCGGCGGCTCGGCTCGGACTCGATGTGGTGCTGGTCGAAAAAGCCGACTGTCTCGGCGGCTCGTCGGTGCGCGGAGGCGTGAATTGTTGGGAGATGGCCGTCGGCGCGACAGGCATTCCGTTCGATCTCTACAAGGAATTGAAACGCCAGCCAAACGCCGTCTCGATCTACTCGTTCGGACGCCACGGTGGCACGTTCGATCCCAAGCGCGAGAGTTTCCGTTATCCCGGCGGCGAGACGGTGAGCGATTCCAGCCGCCGTTACCTCGACACGCTCGAACGCCACGTCCCGCGCGGACAGAAAGCCACACTGGCCTACCGCCGCGAGCGCTGGCACGGCGTGCCGTTCGAGCCGGAGGCGATGGCCAAGACGATGCGCGCCATGCTCGACGCGACCGGCCGTTGCCGCGTCTTGCTCAATACCACCTTCGTCGCCGCCAAAGCCAATGATGGACGCGTCCATTCGATTCAGTTGTCCGACGGCAGCCGGCTGTGTGCGCGGCATTTCATTGATGCCACCGGCGACGGCGCGGTTTGCGCCGCGGCGGGATGCCAGATGATGTTCGGTCAGGAGTCTCGCGACCGGTTCAACGAGCCGGACGCGCCCGAAACCGCCACCCGCCGTGTCAACGGCATCACGCTTATCTACCGGGCGACGCCAGTGAAAGAGCCGCGCATCGAGCCGCTGGCTGAAACCATTCCGGACAAATGCTGGTGGACCAAAAACTTCCCCGGCGCCCACGTCAACCACTACCCGAACGGCGACCTCAACATCAACATGTTGCCGACGATGGAGGGCGAGCAGTTCATGAGGCTCGGCTACAACGCCGCCCACGCCGAGTGCCAGCGGCGCGTCCGGGCGCACTGGCACGATTGGCAGACACGCATCGAAGAATTCCGCCGCTATCGTCTCTCGTGGATCGCTCCAACGCTCGGCGTGCGCGAGTCGCGGCGGGTCGTCGGCGAATACGTCCTGACAGAGAACGACCTGATCGCCGGTCTGAGCGGCCAGAAACATCCTGATATCATTTGCCTCGCCGACCACATGATGGACACCCACGGCGGCCACTCGAAGCACCGCGGCGATCTGACCGAGCCTTACGGGGTCCCCTATCGCTGCCTGATTCCGAAAGGCTACCGCAACCTGCTCGTCGCCTGCCGCGCCGCGAGCTTTAGTTCGCTGGCCGCGTCGAGCTGCCGGCTCTCGCGAACGATGATGCAGTTGGGTCAAGCGGCCGGCACCGCGGCGGCGCTGGCCAAGGAGTTAAACGTGGACCTGCCTGCCGTGCCCGCTGACCGCCTGCGCGCTTCGTTGCGCCAGCAGCATGTCCAACTCGAACACCCAATGCCCGCTGCGCTGCGATTGTATTTGGAGAAGGAATGAAATGAACATCACCCGACGCGAATTCCTCGGAGCCGCCGCGGGCCTGACCGCAACCACCTGTTGTGCGGAAACGGCTGGTCCCCGGCCGGCAAAGATCATTGACACCCACACCCACTTCTACGACCCGACACGACCGCAGGGCGTGCCGTGGCCGCCAAAGAACGACGCGGTGCTTTACCGGACCACGCTGCCGAAGAACTATCGCGCGCTGCCAGTGCCGCAGCGCGTGGATGGCACCGTCGTTGTCGAGGCCAGCACGTGGGTCGAGGACAATCAGTGGATTCTCGACCTGGCCGCGCGCGATCCGTTCATCGTCGGTCTTGTCGGTAACCTGCCGCTTGGCACACCGGAGTGCGCGGACCATCTGAAACGCTTCGCCGCCAACCCGATCTTCCGTGGCGTGCGCATCCGCGACGGTTCTCTCGATCAACTGCTCGGCGAGCGCACATTCATTAACAACCTGCGGGATGTCGCCGAGCGCGGCCTGAGCTTCGACGTGCATTTTCCGCCGTCATGGGTGGAGCCGTCCCTCCGGCTCGCACAGCTTGTGCCGAACCTGCGGCTCATCATCAACCACGCCGCTGGCGCCGACGTAACGGGCAAGGAGCCGAGGACGCAGTGGCTGCGGCTGATGGAGAAGCTGGCTGCGCATCCGCAGGTGTTCATGAAGGTTTCCGGGCTGGTCGAAGGCACCAAGCGCCGCAAAAGCGATGCGCCTGCCGACGTGGACTTCTACCGGCCGGTGCTCGACATTCTGTGGAAGCTTTTCGGCGCGGACCGGCTGGTTTACGCCAGCAACTGGCCTGTGAGCGAGTATAACGCTCCGCTCGATCGCGTGCAGAAGATCGCGATGACCTACTTTGCCGAGAAAGGCCAGGCTGCGCTCGACAAGGTGTTCTGGAAGAACGCGCAGGTGGCGTATGGATTGAGGGAGCGCTCGGCGTGAACAACTACCCCAAGAACGCGTGGGCGTTGTGCTGGTTGATGTTCTTCGCCACGGCGCTGAGTTTCCTCGACCGTCAGGTCCTTTCCGTGCTCGCGCCGAGCCTGATGAAGGAACTCCGGATGGACAACACCGACTACTCGCGCGTGGTGTCGGCGTTCACGTTCAGTTACATGATCATGTTCACAGCCGGTGGCTGGTTGGTGGACAAGCTCGGCACGCGCTGGGGGCTTGCGCTGTGTATCGCCGTCTGGTCGGCGGCGAGCGGCGCGCACGGATTCGCGATGAGTGCGCTTGGTTTAGGGGTGGCGCGGCTCTTTCTCGGCTTCGGCGAAGGCGGCTGTTTTCCCGCGTCCACCAAGGGCGCGTGCGAATGGTTCCCGGCAGCAAAGCGCGCGTTGGCCATCGGCATCGCCAACGGCGGCTCGGCGTTTGGCGCAGTGGTGGCACCGCCGTTGACCGCGTGGATGGCGCTGTGGCTAGGCTGGCGCGGGGTGTTTTTCACGACGGGCCTGCTGGGCTTCGCGTGGGTGCTGGCGTGGTGGATCACAACCTCCGGGCGCGATTCCGTCTCGCTGCAACGGACCTCGAGCCCGAACGCCGCGCCCCACCATGTGCCTTGGCGTCAACTGTTGAGCGACGCTCGCGTCTGGCGGATTCTGGCGGGGCGGTTCTTTTTCGATCCCGTGTTCTACTTCTATATGTTTTGGATTCCGAAGTATCTCTCCGACGAGCGCGGTTTTTCGCTGAAGGAAATCGGCAACTACACGTGGATTCCGTTCCTCGCGCTCGGCATCAGCAACATCGCCGCCGGCCAGCTCTCAGATCTCCTGGTGCGCCGCGGCTGGTCGCCGCGCAAGACCCGCGCGTGGCTGCTAATAATTGCAGCGCTGGTGACGCCGGTTTCGGGTCTCGTGATCGTTACGCCTTCGGCTGCGTGGGCCATCGGGTTGATGGCGGTGTTGATGGCGGCGCATGGTCTCTGGATCTGCAATTTCCTCGCCCACATTAGCGACCAGTTCCCGTCGTCGGTCATCGCGACGGTGGTCGGCCTCTCCGGCACCGTCGGCGGCATCGCCGCCACCATCGCCAACCTCGGCACCGGGCCGGTGGTGGACGCCTTTGGCTTCACACCGATCTTCATTTGCACGGCGGTGCTCTATCCGCTGGCGGCGCTAATCCTCCTCGCCGGCCGTCGGCCAGAACAGAAGGCAAACTCATGCGCAGACTCTTCGGCCTGTTGATCGTTCTCTTTAACTCCCTCCCGGCCATTTCATCTCAAGCGACCGATTGGGGCGATGCGCAGCGACCATATCGCGTCGCTGTTACGATTCCGAAAGAGAAACAGCCGCGCGAGCGGGCGTTTGTCGTGTTGCCCCTCGACTTCACGGCGGACTTGGCGCGGCTGGGCGTTCGCGGCGCTGTGGATCCGCAATCATTGCGGCTCGTGAGAAGCGGCGACGTGCCGTGCCAGACGCGCGACGGTCGCGTCGAGTGGGCTGACGGCCCCATCGCGGCGGGCGAGGAGCGAAGTTATCACCTCTACTTTGGCACGAATGCCCAACGCGCCCCCGCCGGCAGCGCCGGCAACTTGCGGATACCGGATTTCGCGACGGACACTTTCAGCAAGGCGTGGGACTTCGACGACGGCGGGTTCGCCGGGATCACCAGTTGGGGTAACCGGCCGGAGTTCATCCGCCGCAAAGTCGAGGATGGCGTGCTCAAGCTCGATGTGGAGCAGGACCCGTATTTCATCTGGGGAACGATGTGGGGCGCGGAATCGCCGAAACGCCCGCCGCTGCGGCTTGACGTGGACCGTTACTCGACGCTGGAGATGCGCGTCCGGCAGAGCGTCGCTGGCGCGTTATGGGACCTTTACGGCCGGCCCGTCGGGCGAGAGAGTCTGCTGCATTACGAGTTTGGGGTGCGCGGCACGAACTGGCAGACGGTGCGGATTGACCTGCGCCGGGAGGCCAACTGGCACGGAACGCTGTCCGCCCTTCGCATCGGTCCCGCCAAACGGGTGAAGGCGCACGTCGAGATTGATTGGATCCGCCTGACGCCGCTGCAGCAGGCGAGGCGAAGCGCGGTTGAGGTGCTCGGCTCTCTCGAAAAACCGGCTGCGCGCGTGACGCTCGCAGTCGCCGACTTACAGCCTCGCGCCGGCTCAACGCAGACGGTGAAAGTCCTCGTTGCGGACGCGGACGGGAAACCGGTGAGCGGCCGGCCAGTCTTGCTCGCGCTCGCGACCGGTTCCAGTGGCGTTCTCGACAAGGAGCCGGGCAAATCATCGCTGGCCGTGACCGACCAAGCGCGGCGGGCGCTGACCGACGGCGCGGGCGAGGCAGTGTTTTGTTATCGAGTTTCGCGTCGCGCGGGAGCGGAGGCAGACAAGCTGGAAGCGACGGCTGAGTTCAGCGCAGCGTCTCCAGCGAAAGTTGTCGTGCCGGTTCATCCGGGGCCGCCGCATCACTACGTTGTTGAGCCTGTGCGACCACGCGTGTTGCAACCGGGCGACTCGCTGCTGGCTGTGACGGCGACGCTGGCGGATGAGTTCGATAACCCGCTGTCGCTCGGCAACCGCACGCTCAAATGGAGCGCGTCGGGCGGCAAGCTGCTGTCGGTGAAAGGCACAAGCGCCACATTTCGTGGCAATCCAGCGCGACAATGGGTTGGGCGCGTCGCGGTGAAAGATGCGGACGGTTTGACAGGCGAGTCTGCGCCAATCTCAATGTTGCCGGCGGGGCCGCGACCAAACCGCGTGCGCCTGCTGCCCAACGGTTACTTCGCGACGGATGGCAAGGCGTGGTTGCCGTTCGGCGGGTTTTATGCGAACTGGGTCGGCCTGCCGACTGAAGACGGCGAGTGGGACAAGCGCCTCTCGTTCACCGACGCCAGCGACGAGCAGGTCGTGGCGTGGCTGAAGTTCCTGAAGGTCAACGGCATCACGGCGCAGCGGTTCATGCTGCGGACGCATCGCAAGAACGGCATGGAACCGATGGACATCGGTGGGCGCGTGAACCCCGGCCTCTTCGCGGCGTTCCTGCACTACCTCGACCTGGCGCGGCCGTTCGGCTTCAAATTCTTGCTCGTGCTGCACGAGGATTACACGAAGCCGTGCTACTTCAACCGCAGCGCGCTGGAGCGGTGGTGCTTGCCATGGTTCGTCGGCGGAACTCTCGACGCGCTGCCGGCGTTTCAGCGACGCTTCATTCGCGACGGCGATTTGATCGGCGACATCGCCGACAAATACACCGACCCCGACGTGCTCGCCTGTCAGGACCGTTACGCGCGCGAGTTGATCGGTCTCGTGAAGAACCATCCACTCGTGTTCGGCTACGAACTGGAGAACGAGATGGTGAACTGTCCCGCCTCGTGGGCCAACCACGCGATGGCAACGGTGCGCGCGGCGGACCCGGACACGCCGCTCTGCGTCAGCCACGGCGGCGGCGGCCTGCACACGGCCGATCCCGCGTGGTGGAAGACGAAGACGACGATTGATTTCTACACCTATCACATCTACCCGCACGGCACGACGTCGCCGGAGATGGACTACGGTCTCGCCACGGACGTGTTGACGCGCTACGGGCGGATGGGCAAGCCGGCGTTCCTCGGCGAATCGTCGGGCGACCAGTTCTCCTACGGCCCCGACCGCGAGACGCGCCGCTGGACGATGCGCGACCTCGTCTGGTTCTCGCTCTGCAACGGCAACCCCGGCTGCTTTTTCTGGAACGCGCGCGGCAGCGAACTGGCGGAATTCCGGCTCGCGAAAGAGATCGCCAGTCGGATAAACTGGACGACGTTCGAGCGCAAGCGCCCCGCCATCGCCATCCGCGTGCCCCACTCGCTCGACGACGACAAGTGGTTCCGCTTGCCCGAAGGTATCGCCGCCAATGCGATGATGGGCCGCTACGCACGGCACTATCTCGACCGCGGCGTAAACTTCGACTTCGCGCTCGACGACGCGGCTGACTATCCACTGCGAACCGGCGTGGACAAGTTCGCACCGCCGGAGTCGCCGTCAGCCGATTTCGCGATCTCGTCCGGCTACCAGCTCGCGTCGCTTGTGCGCGCCGACAATTCGGAGGCACTCATCTATGTCCGCAACTTCGCCGGCGTGAAGCTCTGGGAGACGATAAAGCCGAATCTGTGGAAACAATGGCTGCGCGAGCGCAAGCCCGCCGCGTTGTGCGTGACGGTGAATCTCACCGGCAAGTTCCAAGCAGACATTTGGGACCTCGACACCGGCAAGCATGAGCGCCGTCGCGTTGCGTGCGGCAAGGCGTTTGATCTTGGCGCGAGCGACCACGACTTCGCCGTGCTGCTGCGCCGGCGCTGATGTTCCTTCGCGGGGATTCCGCTGGACAAACGAGCGCTGCCAAACGACAAGAATCGGGAGCTTTAACAGGAGATTAGACACATGCAGAAGATGACTTTGGTTGCCGCCGCGCTGGCCGCGTTGATGACAGTTGCTAACGCTGATGACAAGATTACGCCGAAGGTCACCGACGCGCTTGCGTTCGCGCCGCCGGGTAGCGTTAAGTTCCACGGCTGGATCGGCGAGGCGCTGGCCACCTGCAAGACGGGCCGGATGTTCGCGCAAAGCCTGCCCGACCTCATCAACCCGTTCGCCGTGCGCGAGGAGGATCGGATGTGGCGCGGCGAGTTTTGGGGGAAGTGGTTCACGTCCGCCGCGCTGGCGTATCGCTACGACGGTGACCCGAAGCTGCGCTCCATTCTCGACGAAGCTGCGAAGGGCCTTATTGCGACCCAGACACCCGACGGGGGGATTACGACTTACAAGGCGGCGAACGAATTCACCAACTGGGACACATGGGGCCGCAAATACACGCTGCTCGGCCTGCTCGCCTACCACGATCTGACCGGCGACGCGAAGGCGCTCGACGCCGCGTGCCGTCATGCCGACCGCGTGCTCAGTTTCTTCGGGCCGGGCAAGGCCAACATCGCCACAAACGGCTGGTGGACCGGCATGGCCGCCAGCAGCATCATGGAGCCGATGGTGCTGCTCCATCGGCGCACGGGTGAGCGGCGTTACCTCGACTTCGCCGAATACATCGTCCGTGCGTGGGAAGGCCCGAAAGGCCCCGACCTCGTCCGCAAGGCGCTCGATGGCATCGCGGTGTTCAAGATGTTCTCCGGTCCCGACCCGACCAAGAAAGGTTACATGAGTGGTGGCTCCTCGAAGTCCTACGAGATGATGTCGTGCTACGAAGGTCTCGTGGAACTGCACCGCGTCACCGGCGAGCCGAAGTATTTGGAGGCGGCGCGCAAAGTGTTCGCGAACATCCGCGACACCGAGATCACCATCCTCGGCTCCGGTTCGAGCTGGGAACGCTGGTGCAACGGCCGTAAGCGGCAGGCCGAGCCGTTGACCGAATGGATGGAGACCTGCGTGACAGTGACGTGGATGAAGTTCGCCACGCAATTGCTGCGACTGAGCGGCGACCCGCTGTATGCCGACGAAATCGAACGCAGCGCCTTCAACTCCATCCTGGCCACACAAAAGGACGACGGGACGTGGTGGTCTCACTTCAGCGCGCTCGAAGGCCGGCGCGAGCCGGCACCGGAGCATTGTAAAATGCACCAGAACTGCTGCGTCGCCAGCGGCCCGCGCGGCCTAAACCTGCTGCCGGCGCTGGCGGTGATGAGCGGCAAGGACGGCCCGGTCGTCAACTTCTATGAGCCGGCGACGGTGAAGTTCAAGGACGCTCAACTCGACATCAAATCCGACTATCCGCGCGCCAACGTCGTGGACATCATGGTGCGTCCATCGGCGGTGAAGGAGTTTACGCTGAGCCTGCGCATCCCGGCTTGGAGCCGCGTGACAAAGCTCGCGCTAAACGGCAAGTCCATCAGCGACATCAAACCTGGCAGCTATGCGCGGCTGGCAAGGGCTTGGAAGACGGGCGACAAAGTGCGCCTGACGCTCGACTTCGCCGTGCGCTGCGAAAAAGACCCCGGCGGCTCCGGCCGCGTGGCGATCACACGCGGCCCGGTGGTGTTCGCGATGGACAAGCGTGTCACCAAACCAGCCGCCGGCAATGGTATGGTCGTGGCGAATGCGAGCGGCATTGTCAAAGCAATGCCCGTCAAAGCCAAGGGCGTGCGGATGGCGCTGGACGTGCCCTTCGACGTTGGCGGCAAGAAGACGATGCTGCGCTTCTGCGACTATGCCTCCGCTGGCCACACGTGGAAGGAGGATTCCACGCTGCGCGTCTGGCTGCCGCAGCCGCTGGATTTAGCGCAGCCGTTCGCCGGCATCCACGCAATGAAAAAGGAATAGTCGGCAGCCATGCTGCTGCGGCGCGCAGTTCGGAATGAAACGTCGAATCACCATTTTGACGGTCGTTGGGCTGGGCGCAATTTTCTTCGACTGGGCGGCGGCGAATTGGATTTTCTGGTCGAGCTACGACAGCGTCGCCGTATTGCTGAGGGAACCGGAACGGCTGCGCGGCCAGCAGGTCCGATTGGAAGTCCACGAGCTATCGCCGAAAGCGCGCACGCTCGGCACGGCAGAGTTGTTCTCGCGAGCCGATTCGCCGGCGTTCCGGCTGGCGGTCAACTATGACAATCACCTGTTCGAGCTGACCTCCGGCGCTGAAACGCACATCACCGCTGCCAAGTCGAAGACTCACTTCGCGGGCGCGGCTTGCGACCTGACTGAGAGCCGCCGCGCGCTGGCGGGCGTCGCGGACGCGCTGCCGAGACTGTCGCTGTGGAAGCGGTTGCTGGCTGCGTTTTGGTATCAGCCATACGTCGTTGTGTGGAACGCACAGGGAGAGCGGTGCTGGGACGTCCATTTCCACGGCGGGCGGGTGGCCGTGGCGTGCAGCGATGGATTTCCGCGCGAGGTCCACTACAAACGATGGCTGGTGACTTTCCACCGCGAACCGCTGGCGGATGCCGCGCTGGCGTCCGGCCCAGCGGGCGCGCCGAGACCTGCGGTGCGGGTCGAAGCAGCCGAGATGGACAAGAGCCTCGCCGCCGTGCTCCGCATCCTGACGCTGCAACTCGTCGAGGTGCCGCGCGAAGCCGACGCGTTTCGCCGCGAGGGCAACGGCTCGCTAGAGATCAAGGACGGCCGGCGAGTGCTGCGGTTGCGCGGCAAGCCCTACGAGATCGGCGTCCAGCACGGCCGGCTACTGGCACCGAACGTGAAGCGGCTTTGCGAGCGCGTCATCTACGGCGTCGGGTTCTACTATTCCATCGAGAAAGGCGAGTGGTTCCTCGACGCTGCGGCGAAACTGGTGGAGCGGCAGCGGCCGTTCATCGCGCCGGAGTATTTCGAGGAAATGCGCGGCGTGGCCGACGGCACCGGGCTGTCGCTGGCAACGGTGCAGGCGGCGAACATCTTCCCGGAGTTCTTCCATTGCAGTGGTGTGGCCGTCTTCGGCAAGGCGACGCGTAACGGCACGTTGCTGCACGCCCGTGTGCTCGACTACATGACGGACGTTGGGTTGCAGGACGAGGCGGTAACGATGGCGATCGAGAGCGAAGGCGCGCGGCGGTTCGTCAACGTCGGCTACGCCGGGTTCATTGGCAGCGTCACCGGCATGAACGAGAAGCGGGTCACCATCGGCGAGATGGGCGGGCGAGGCGAAGGCAACTGGGACGGCACCCCGATGGCCCAGTTGTTACGCGGCGCACTGGAGAACTGCGACACGCTGGAGGAGGCGCTCGATTACATGCGCCGCCGGCCGCGAACGTGCGAATACTACTACGTTATCAGCGACGGCAAATCGCGCACTGCGCGCGGCGTGGCGGCGACGCCGAAGACGTTCCAGGTCATCAAGCCTGCCGAGGCAGTGCCCTTGTTGCCGGAGCCAGTGGAGGACGCGGTGTTGCTGAGCGAAGGCAGCCGCTACAAGCTGCTGGTCAAGCGCGTGCGCGAGATGCATGGCCGCATCGGGCCAGAGGAGATGCAACGCATCATCACCCGTAACGTGGCGATGGGGGCGAACCTGCACGACGCGATTTTTGAGCCGCCATCGCTGACGCTCTGGATCGCCAACGCGTCGCGCCACCGCCCAGCGTGCGATGAGCCGTTCGTGAAATATACTTGGGACGAGTTGTTCCATCACTGACAGGTGTTTCCTGTCCGCTCGTTGTTTCGGCGCTTGACGAGGTTTGCGGCCGTAGCGTAGCCTGCGTGCGTTTTAACAATCAAACTACGTTTGGCTAATCAAACAACACCAACGTCTTCATATGAGCTTCAAACACCCGCCCGCCACGAACAAATACGCCGTGCCCGCCGTCGAGCAGATGCTGGACATCGTCGAGCATCTCGCGCAGAACCACCGCGGCTACGGCATCACCGAACTGGCCCGCGCCCTCGGCATCTCCACCAACGGCGTTTTCCGCATCCTCAAGTGCCTCACCGAGCGCGGCTATGTTGAGGCCGATCCGGCGGGTGGCTACCGGCTCGGCACGAAATTTTTCACGCTCGGCATGCAACTCTACGCGCGGTTCGACCTGCGCCGCCGCGCGCGGCCGCATCTGGAACGGCTGTGCGAGCAGTCGGCCGAGACGGTGCAGCTTTACACGTTGCAGGAGGATCACGCGTTTGTGCTGGACTGCGTGACACCTGCGGCCAGCTCCTTCATCCAGGTATTGCCCGGCAGCCGGATGGAGATTCACGCCAGCGCGTTCAGCAAGGCAATTTTGGCGTTCTTGCCGGAAGGCGAGGCACGCCGGCGGATGCCACGCAAGCTGGCCGCGCTCACGCCGCACACGATTACGGACAGGGAGAAGTTGTTCGAGGAGTTGGCACGGATTCGCGCCACTGGCCTGGCCTATGATCGCGAAGGCTACATGTTGGGCATCTTTTGCATTGGCGCGCCCGTGTTTAACGTCAACGGCGAGCCGGTGGCTGGCGTCGGCGTTACGGGGCTGGTGAGTGTTTCGCATCCGAAGAAACAATCCGCGCTGGAACAAACCATCCTAGGGTGCGCCGAGCACATCTCGCGCGACATTGGTTACGAGGGCAGCCGGTTCGATGAGTTCCGCAAGCACCGGAGAACTGCATGATGAAACGACATTCGAAACCGATGCTTCAACTGTGGCATTTCGCCGCTGCGTGCAGTCTTGCGGCTGGCTGTTTCGTTGCCACTGGTGCGCCGACTGAAACGGTCACTCCCATCACGCCGCTCACGTATCGCGATGCGGAGTGGTATGGCTCGACGTTCTGGACAGGGCCAGACTGGACGCGCGTCGGCAAGGACTGGCATCACCCCGGCGAAAACACGCCGAGTGTGCGCCGCTTCACCGCGCCGCGCGACGGGCGCGTGACGGTCACAGGCCGTGTGTTCAAGCTCCATCTCAGCGGTGACGGCATCCGCGCCAGCATCCGCCACAATGAGCGCGAAGTCTGGAAGGCGGAGATCGAGGGCACCGACGACAAGGGCGTCGAGCCGAAGCTGGCGCTCGACGTGAAGAAAGGCGACGCGTTGCGGTTCATTGTCCATAAACGCGGCGGCATCGCCTGCGACACGACCGGCTGGGATCCCGTTGTCACGTATGCCGACGGCCAGCGGTTTCAAGCATCGGCGAGTTTCGCGGTGAAGAAACAGGGCGAAAGCGGCTGGTTCTACGAGATGCTCGGCAAAGGCGAAGTGCCGCAGCCAGCCAAGCCGGTCGTGCCGATTCCAACCGAGTTGAAGCAGGAATTGGCACGGCTCGCGCCTTCGCTCGCGCCGAAGAGCGACCTCGACCTGCTGTTGCTGGCGCTGGAGGAGTGGTGGCGCGACGACAAGATGACCGACACGGCGCAAGCTTACGTCGCCGCCATCAAGGAACACGCTGAGCGCGCGCAGAAACTTGCGGCGGAATTCGGCGACAGGCTAAAGCCTGAACTCCAACAAGCCGCTGTCAACGCGCCAGCGGTTGGAGTTCAAGCTTCAGCTTGTTCCGACCTGGCGCAGTTGCGCCGCCTCTACCTCCAGACGCGCCTGCTCAAACGCGACATCGCGCTCGCGAACCCGCTGCTCAACTTCGACAAGCTGCTTTTCTGCAAACGAGCACAGCCGAGCTACAGCCATCTCGTCGGCCAATACTTCGGCTGGCGGCAGCTGCCCGGCGGTGGATTGTTCGTGCTGGAGAAAGCCGGCGGCTCGCTCGCCGTCCGCGACATCGTCGGCTCACAACTTCCCGCCGGCAACTATCTAGAGCCATGCCTCTCCTACGACGGCAAACGTATCGCGTTCTCGTTCGTCGCCTGCCCGCCGCAACCGCACGACTCGAAGGCTCTGCCGGTCAACGAGCAGGGTGACGAGAGCGCCTATTTCCACATCTACGAGATCGGCGTGGATGGCAGTGGCCTGCGCCAGCTCACGCGCGGGCGCTACGACGACATGATGCCGTGCTATTTGCCCGATGGCGGCATCGCCTTCGTTTCGACGCGGCGGCAGAGCTACTCGCGCTGTTTCGGGCCGAACTTTAGCCAGCGGTGGCACAGTTACACGCTGCATCGGATGAACGCCGACGGCAGCGGCTTGCGCATCCTCTCGCTCAACGACGTCAGCGAATGGTTCCCGGCCGTCTCGAACACCGGCGAGATTCTCTTCGCGCGCTGGGACTACATTGACCGCGACGCCGTCACGCACCAGAACCTCTGGTCCGCGCGGCCCGACGGCAGCAACCCCATCGCCATCTGGGGCAACGCGACGCCCAAGCCGCACTGCACGTTCCAAGCGAAACCAATCCCCGGCAGTCGCAAGATTGCGTTCGTTGCGTCGGCGCATCACGCCGTCACGGGCGGGCCGGTCTGCGTGCTCGACCCAGCGGTGGATCCGAACAGCCAAGCCGCCATCACGCGCATCACGCCGGGGCCGTATCCCGAAGCGGAGAGTAGCCAAATCGCCGAGTATTACGCCTCGCCGTGGCCGCTGTCGGAGAAGCTGTTCCTCGTCGCCTACAGCCGCGACCGGCTGATCTTCGAGGGCGAGCATGGAAAGAACCCGAACCCCGACAACGCGCTCGGCCTCTACGTGCTCGACGCCACCGGCAACCGCGAACTGCTTTACCGCGACGCGAAGCTCGGCTGCACCAGCCCGATTCCGCTGCGGCCACAACCCGTGCCGCCTGCGTTACCGAGCACGGTGACGGCCGACGCGCCCACCGGCGAGATGCTCGTCACCGACATCTACCAAGGACTCGGCGGCGTGCCGCGCGGCTCGATCAAGGAACTGCGCATCGTCCAGATATTCCCGAAGACGACGTGGATCGCCAACTCGCCGCGCGTTGGCATCGCAGGCGAGGAAAACACGCGGGCCATCCTCGGCACGGTGCCTGTCGAGACCGACGGCTCGGCGCGCTTCATCGTGCCCGCCCACAAGCCGATCCTCTTCCAGGCGCTCGACAAGGACGGCTTCGCCTACCAGACGATGCGCTCGACGACTTACGTCCAGCCCGGCGAGAAAACGTCGTGCGTCGGCTGTCACGAGCACCGCATGTCCGCGCCCACGAAGACGCGTTCCGTGCCCCTGGCCATGCAGCGCCCGCCGTCGCGCATCGAGCCGGGCGAACTTGGCGGCCGACCGTTCGCGTTCGTTGAAGCCATTCAGCCCGTGCTGAACAAGCACTGCGTGAAGTGTCACAGCGGCCCCGACGCGAAGAAAGGCATCGTCCTCACTGGCGAACCGCAAGGCGGTTTCACCAAGTCCTACATCTCCCTCTGCGGCGACCCGACGCAGAATCCGAAGCAGCGCAAGCAACCGCCCGCCGACCCGCTGGTGCCGCGTTTCGCGCAGCGCAACCAGATTCAGATGACGCCCGTCGGCGGCGTTTACGGCGCGCGCGGCAGCCGGTTGATGAAGATGCTCAGCGCTGGCCACAACGACGTGAAACTCAGCGACGCCGACCTGCGCCGGCTGGCGGCATGGATTGACTGCAACGCCGTCTTCTACGGCTCGTTCGATCCTGCTGAACAAGCAAAACAGCTCGCCGGCCAGCCGATCGCGATGCCGGGAATTCAGTAAATGACACCATGAACCCGAAACTGGTTTCGCTGGGCCTGAGTTGGCTGCTTGTGGCGTCTTTGTATGCCGTGGCGGACGACATCCCCGCACGCCAGCAGCTCGGCTCATTGCGCGCGGCGATTGACGATCTGGCTGCTTCGTTTCCAAACCGCTATCGCGCGGAGGAGTTTCGTGCGCGGTGGGAGGAGTTGAGCAAGCGCACCGACACAGCAGCGAGGACCAACGAGGTCGAGAGGCTGAAGTTCGATGCGCTGGTGGCGGGCAATCCGTTGCTCAGTCCCGGCAAGCTGCTGTTCGTGAAGCGCCAGACCTACACACCGGGGTGGTATTACGCGGAGTTCATGCGCGCGACGAAGTTTGGTGGCGGGCTGTGTGTGTTGTCGCTGCCGGACGGGAATGTGACGGAGTTGTTCCCGCAACTGCGCGGCGGCATCACCGACCGCTACGATTTGTCGTTCGATGGACAGCGCGTCGTGTTCGGTTACAAGAGCGCGCCAGGCAAGGCGTTTCGGCTCTACGAGGCGCGCGTGGACGGCACGGGGCTGCGGCAGCTCACGTTTGACCCGCCCGACGAGGCACAGCGCGTGGCGCGGTTCCACAATCCAAAAAACCCCTACTACCACACGTCGGACGATTTTCATCCGTGCTATCTGCCCGACGGCGGCATCGTGTTCGCGTCGGCGCGGTGCGAGCGCGGCGTGCTGTGCGACCGGCCCGACGAGCTCGCCGTGAACCTGCTCCATCGCGTGGACGCCGACGGCGGGAACCTGCGGCGGCTTTCGGAGGGCGCGCTCAGCGAGTCCACGCCGAGCGTGATGAACGACGGGCGCATCCTCTACACGCGATGGGAATACGTGGACAAGGGCGTCATTGCGGTGCAGGCGCTCTGGGCGATGCGGCCGGACGGGTCGGGGAGCTGCGAGGTTTACGGCGACGACATCGAGGATCCGATGGTGTTCATCCACGGCCGCTCGATCCCCGGCCAGAACAATCTCTTCGTCTGCACGGGCACGTTCCATCATCCGTTCGCGGTCGGCCCGATCCTAATGGTGGACATCAACAAGCCGGTCCACACGCTGGAGCCGATCCGCTCGCTGACCCCGGACACGCGGGCGAGTTCCAACCTGATTCGCGAACAGACCGGCGCCTACGGCGAGAAGTTCGCGCATCTGCGGAACGGCCAGTGGGTCGCCGACAACAAAGGGCCGCTGTTCTCGGAGCCGTATCCGCTCGCCGACCCGGAGACGAACGCTGGCGCGGGAAAGTATTTCCTCGTGAACTGCAACCCCGACCAGCCGTGGGGCCATGCGTCGGCTTACGGGCTGTGGCTGATTGACGTCTTCGGCAACCGTGTGCGCATCCACAGCGACCCGCAGATTTCCTGCTGGCAACCGATGCCGCTGCGCCCGCGCAAGGCGCCGCCGGTGGTGACGGAGGTCGCGGAGCAGAACAGGCTGAAGCCTGAACTCCAACGGGCCGATGCCGGCGCGCCAGCAGTTGGAGTTCAAGCTTCAGCTTGCTCTGGCACGTTGGTGTTGACCGATGTCTATCGCGGACTCGACGGCGTCCCGCGCGGCTCGGTGAAATACCTGCGCGTCCTCGAACAAGTCGCGCGGCCGTGGTCGGCGCATCGTTTCTGGCCCGATGACAGCGCGCTCGGTCAGCACGCGCCGATCAGCCTCTACGCGCACGTCTTCGTGAAGGTTAACCACGGTGTTGTGCCGGTGCATGACGATGGCTCGGCGCACTTCACCGTGCCGGCGCGCCGGAACATCTTCCTGCAGGCGCTCGACGAGAACTTCATGGAGGTCCAGCGGATGCGGACGTTCGTGAACCTGCAGCCCGGCGAGACGCGCGGCTGCGTCGGCTGCCACGAAGGCCGACCCGCGGCGGCGCGCGTCAGCGGACGGTTGCTCGCGCTGGCGAAGCCCGCTGTCGCACCCGCGCCGCAGCCGGGCGAGACCGTGCCGCGGACGATCCACTACGCCACGGATGTGCAGCCGGTGCTCGACCGGCATTGCGTGCGCTGCCACGGCGGCGCGAAGCCCGAAGGCGGCCTCGATCTCACCGGCGCACTCACGCAGTTCTTCAACCGTTCCTACGAGAACATCATGAAGCGCAAGCTGCTGGGCTACATCACCGAGTTCCACGGCCCGAGCGGCAGCCAGATGCAGTTCACCAACGTCGTGCCGCTGCCGCCGCGCGCGCTCGGCTCGCACGCGAGCAAGTTCATCGCCGCCGCGCGCGGCCCGCATCACGACGTGAAGCTGTCGCAGGCGGAACTGGTCCGTCTCATCACGTGGGCCGACGCGAACGGCCCCTACTACGGCACCTACTTCGGTCGGCGAAACCTGATCTACAAGGACCATCCGAACTTCCGTCCCGTGCCGACGCTCGCCTCCGCGCAGGGCGACGCCACCGGCACCGAGCACGAAACGGCGGGCTATCATCAACTCTCTGGCGGGAAAACGGCCACCACGACTTACGGAGGAAACTACAAATGAAGTGGCTGGTCCTGACGTTGGCGCTGCCAGCCGTGGCTCTTGCGGATGGACCACAGACGGCTGTGTTTGCCGACCGAGGCAGTTCCGCGACGTTGCGGGCGGTGATTCGCGATTTGATGAGCGATTTCGGGCCGCGCTATCCGTCCGGGGATGAGTTTCTCCGCCGGTTGGACCAAGTCGAGAAGCAGATGGCTTCGGGCGCGGAGTCCGCTCGCGCCGCGTTCAGCCAGCTTCAGCGGGAGGCGCTGGTCGCGAACCCGCTGGTCAGCGGCGCGCCGATTGTTTTCGTCGAGCGGCAGCAATACGCGCCCGACCATCACAACACGGGCACGGATTTCCAGCCGGGAGAGATCAGCGCGCGGAACTTTCGCGCGGGCGCAGCGATCAAGACGGTTGATTTTGGCCACAGCGGCCGGGTGCAGACGTTGCTGACGGTTTCGGACGGCGTGGCGCGCGATCTGGACGTTCACTACGACGGCGGGCGGCTTCTGTTCGCGATGAGGCACAACGCGCAGGACAGTTCCCATATCTTCGAGATGAACGCCGACGGCAGCGGCCTGCGGCAGCTCACGCGGGCGTCGCCTGACACGGACATTGACCCCGCCTACCTGCCCGATGGCCAGATCGTGTTCGCCAGCACGCGCGACATCAAATACTGCGGCTGCAACCGGCATGTCCAAGCCAACCTGTTCGTCATGAACACCAACGGCGCCAACATCCGCCAGATCAGCCGCAACAACCTCTTCGACTCGCGCCCGTCGGTCACGCCCGATGGCCGCATCATTTACGATCGCTGGGAATACGTGGACCGCGCTTACGGGCCGTCGTTCGGCCTGTGGACGGTGAACCCCGACGGCACGCAGCACGCGCTTTACTACGGCAACAATGCGTGGTCGCCCGGCGCGATTTTCGACGCGCGAGTCATCCCCGGCTCGCTGCGCTGCGTGGCGATCTTCAGTTCGTGCCACGACCGGCCTTGGGGCGCAATGGTAGTCATTGACCGCGAGCGCGGCCTCGACGGCACCGAGCCGGTCGTGCGCAGTTGGCCCGGCGACATCCGTTCGTATCTGCGCAACAGCACGGATTATCGCCAAGGCCAAGATCCGGGTCATCCGGTTGTCGGCCAGATTGACGCCTTCAAGTCACTGCCCATCAAGTATGAGGACCCGTATCCGCTCAGCGACTCTGCAACCGGGCGAGGCGCGGAAAAATACTTCCTTTGCTCGCGCATGACCGGCCATGGCGAGCGAATGGGCATCTTCCTGCTGGACACGTTCGGTAACGAAATCCTGCTGCACGCTGCCAGTCCGTCTCCTCAGGCCGGCGGCGGCAACGCGCTCGGCTGTTTCGACCCGATGCCGCTCTCGCCTCGGCCGCGGCCGCCGGTTGTCCCACCGCAGGTGGATTACACGAAGAAGACCGGCACATTTTTCGTCGCGGACGTGTATCGCGGCACCGGCATGGAGAAGGTGCCGCGTGGCAGCATCAAGACGTTGCGCGTCGTCGAGGCGCCGCCGAAACGCAACTGGACGGGACCGATGTGGAACATGGACACGTTCCAAGCGCCGGCGATGAACTACAACTGCACGAGCAACAAACGCATCCTCGGCGACGCGCCGGTCGAGGCGGACGGATCGGCTCATTTCGAGGTGCCGCCCGACAAGTTCATCTTTTTCCAGGCGCTCGACGCGGATGGGATGATGGTCCAGTCCATGCGCAGCGGCGCGACGATTCAGCCCGGCGAGCGGGCCGGTTGCATCGGCTGTCACGAGTATCGCCTTTCCGGCGTCACGTTGCCGGCGCGCACACCGCTGGCGATGCGCCGCGCACCGAGCCAGCTCAAGCCGTGGCATGGCCCGCCGCGCGAGTTCAACTACCTGACCGAGGTGCAGCCGGTGTTCGACCGCCACTGCGTGCGCTGCCACGACTACGGCAAACCGGCTGGCACGAAACTGAATCTCGCAGGCGACTTGGGGCTGGTGTTCAACACCTCCTACCTCGACCTGCACCGCAAATCGGCGCGGCGATGGTTTGCCGATGCGCCGAACGGGCCAAAGCTGCTGATCAAGGCTGTGCATGACGGCCCGCCGGAGGTGTTGCCGGCGTATGCGTGGGGTTCGCATCGCAGCCGGCTGGTGGATGTGCTGCGCGCGGGCCATCAGGACGTGAAACTGGACCGCGAGAGCTTCGACCGCATCGTGACGTGGATTGACATGAACGCGCCTTACTACGGCTCCTACTACAGCGTGTATCGCGACAACGTCTATGGCCGCGCGCCGCTGGACGACCGACAGATGGCGCGGCTCGCTGAGCTGACCGGCCTGCCCTACAAGGTGCCGTCGGAGCACACGCGGTTGAACCAAAAGAAGATCGAGGGGAACGAACTGTGCGGTTCGCAGGTGAGCTTCACGCGCCCCGAACTCAGCCCGTGTCTGGCTAAATTTACGGATAAGAACGATGCGCGTTATCGCGAGGCGCTGGCGATCATCGAGGCCGGTGAAGAGCGGTTGGCCCGGCAACCGCGCGAAGATATGATGGGAACGAGAGCGATGCCCGTGGTTGCCATTGACCTGGAGCGGGACGGCCGTTGTCAGACGCGGTCGCAGTCCGAGGCCGCCGCTCGACAGGCGATGCTTGGTGACAGAAAGGTGTTCGACAAATGAAACGAGCAACGAAGTTTCAGTTTACATTGGGCTTGTGCTGGTTGTTGACGGCTTTTCTCCCGTCAGCCAACGCCGACACCTTGGCCGGTCTCTACGACCTCAAGCCGACACTACCGCAGACGATGCTGGCATCGCGGGCGAAGTATGCCGCGTGGGTCGCGGAGCAGCCGCCGGTGCGCGCGGCGGTCGTGTGCGGACCGTGGTTTGTGGCCGGGGGCGAGGCCGTGTCGCCGGAGAAAGGCGTGGACCTCGCGGCGAAGGACAAGGCCGGCAAACCGCTTTGGACCAAACGGCCGGACTGGAAGGATGGCGCGTTCATTCCCGCGGGAGGCGAGAATCCAGCACAGAACTCGGTGTTGCTCTGCCGGACGATCACAGCGAAGAAAGCGGTGATGCTGACGGTCGGCTTCGGCGGCGGCGACCGGATGGATGTGTGGCTCAACGGCAAACAGGTTGCTTCGCAGAACACACACCTCGACTACAAGCGTTACGGAACCGGCATCAGGCTGGAGGGCGACCGGCGCAATCAGTTCCTCGCCCATTTGCCGCTGATGGCGGGCGGGAACCGGCTGGTGGTGAGCTTGCGGCAGGAGCGAGTGGAACTGCGTTCGTATATGCGCCCGGAATTCCTGCGGTTCTTCTTCACGCCGTCGCCTGATCCGGTGCCGCGGTTCTGGGAGCAACTGCGCAAAGACTTCCCGCCCGCGAGCAACCGGCTGCTGGAGACGGTGAACGTCAACTGGTTCCAGCCAGGCGGATGGTTCGATTGCTCGAAAGACACGCGGTTCGAGAAGGAACTTCTTGATGCCGTGATTGCCGAGCTAAGTGGGGCGAGCTTCCAAGCTCGCCCGTCTTCGTCAAAACACGCGGGCGAGCTTGGAAGCTCGCCCCACTCAGAAAGCAACGCGGCCGACACAGTGCGGCGGCAACTCGACGCGGCGAAGGATGCGGCGGACTGGCTGAACCTGTGCGTCGCTGCCGTGGACCTCGCCGCCGCGCGCAAAGATATCGCGAAGCTCCGGCTGGCGGTGGCGGAACTCGGCAAGTCGTTCCCGAAGGATTATCCCGCCGCTGACTTTCTGCGGAAGCTAGATGAACTGCGACGTGACGCAGACAATCTTGTCTGCGTCCGCTTGGAGGCTGGTCGTTCGGAGGCAGACAGGATTGTCTGCCTCACGATGATCGACCGCAGCCGGCGTTTGATGCTCGTGGACGCAAACCCGCTATTGCGCGGCGCGACGCTGCTGTTGACGAAGCGATACACCTACGACTCGCAGCATTACTACGACGACTACTATCACGGCCCGACCGAGTGGGGTGGCAACATCTGCGAAGTCTCGCTCGCCGATGGCCGCGTGCGAGAGATCGTGCCGCAGCTCGCGGGCGGCATCTTCGACCGCTACGACCTGTCGTCCGATGCGCGGAAGATCGTGTTCGGCTACCGCGCTCAGAAACCAACCGGCTACCGCATCTACGAGACCGGCCTCGACGGCCGCGGGTTGCGCCAGATCACGAAACCTCCCGCCGACGAGGACGAGCGCATCGCGAAATACGCCATGTATTCGCCGGAGCAGATGAAGAAGGACCCGACGCTCTACGGGCATTGGACCGACGACATGCATCCATGCTATCTGGCCGACGGTGATATCGCGTTCGTGTCGTCGCGTTGCGAACGCAGTGTGCTCTGCGGTGGGCATTCGCTGACGACGACGTGCCTTTACCGGATGAACGCCGACGGGAGCGACATGCGACCGCTTTCGCAGGGCGCGCTGAGCGAGTTCACGCCGACGATGTTGGAGGACGGGCGCATCCTCTACAACCGTTGGGAGTACGTTTATAAGGGCATCGCCGCCATCCAGCCGCTCTGGACGATGCGGCCCGACGGCAGTGGCTCGGAGGAGATTTACGGCGACAACATCGCCAACCCGGGCGCGTTCGTGCAAGGGCGGCAGATTCCCGGCCGACCTGACCTTGTCGTCTGCACGGGCTGCGGCCACGAACCGCTCGCGGTCGGCGCGATCGTGTTGCTGGACCTGCACAAGGACAAGCGCACGCCCGCCGTGATGACCTCGCTGACGCCGAACGTCGAGACGCGCGGGCTGCGCGGCCTCTACCAATTCCGCAACGGCGAGTGGCGCGAGGATGTCTATGGGCCGTTCTACTGCGACCCGTATCCGCTCTCGGACAAGTTCTTCCTCGTCTCGTGCAACCCGGACAAACGCTACAACGACCAACGCGGCTACGGCATCTACCTGCTCGACACGTTCGGCAACCGCGTCGAGGTCTATCGCGACCCGGAGATTTCCTGCTGGCAGCCGATGCTATTGAAGCCGCGGCAAGTCCCGCCAGTAGTCGCGTCACTCCGTGACGCGCCAATCAGCAACGAAGCGACCGCGTCACGGAGTGACGCGGCTACTTTGGTCGTCGCCGACGTTCACAAGGGCCTCGACGGCGTGAAGCCCGGCACGGTGAAGTGGCTGCGCGTGATGGAACAAATCCCGCGTCCGTGGTCGGTGCAATGCGATGCCAAACCCGGCGACAGCTTCCCCGGCCAGATGGTCGCCATCAGCTACTACACGCACATCTGGGTCGCGCTGCTCCACGGCATCGTGCCGGTCCACGCGGACGGCTCGGCGTATTTCACCGTGCCCGCCAACAAGAGCATCTACTTCCAGGCGCTCGACGAGAACTTTATGGAGGTCCAGAAGATGCGGACCTTCGTCAACCTCAAGCCCGGTGAAAACCGTTCCTGCATCGGCTGCCACGAGCATCGCATCCAGTCGCCCGAGCCGAGGCGTCTCGCCGCGCTGCGCCAGCCGCCCGTCAAGCCCGTCGCCCAGCCCGGCGAAACCGCGCCGCGCCCCATCCACTACGCCAGCGACGTGCAACCGACGCTGGACAAGCACTGCGTGCGCTGCCACGGCGGCGCCGAGCCGAAGGCCAGGCTCAACCTCACCGGCGAGTTGACCGAACACTTCAACCGTTCCTACGAGGAACTCGTCACGAAAGGCATGGTCAACTTCATCCAGGAATGGACCGGCCCGAAGCTGAAGGATCCGCCGCCCTACTTCACCGTCGGCGGCTCGATGGCCCACGCGCCGGCCGTGCCGCCCTACACCTACGGTTCGCACCAGAGCAAGCTGGTGGACGTGCTCCGCAAAGGCCACCACGACGTGAGACTCTCGCGCGAGGAGTTCATCAGGCTCGTCACGTGGGTGGACGCCAACGCGCCCTTCTACGGCTCCTACTTCGGCCGGCGGCACATCCGTTACCAGAAGCGCCCCGACTTCCGTCCCGTGCCGACGCTGGCCAGCGCGAGCGGCGTCATGCCGGAGCCGGCGCGACCGCCGCACGTCTCCGCGCAACTGCTCGCGTGGTGGCGCTTCGACGAAGGCAGCGGCGAGACGGCGCAGGACGCCTCCGGCAACAAACACGACGCGAAGATCGTCCGCGCCACGCGCACACCCGACGCGAAACTCGGCGAGGCGCTGAAGTTCGACGGCAACGGCCACGTCGAGGCCAGCGGACTCGGCTCCCACGAAACCCTCAGCGTCGCGCTCTGGGTCAAGGCGGGCGATTTGAAGAACACGTGGAGTCCGCTGCTATTCACGAGCACCGCGCAGCAATCGGCGTTTCACTTCAGCCTGCTGCGCGACGGCACGCCCAACGTCGCCATCAACGTCGGCGGCAAGAATTGGATCCACAGCCGCGCCCGTCGCTCCCTCGCCGACGGCCAATGGCATCATCTCGCCGTCGTCTGCGACTCGCGCATCGGCGGCTACATCCAGTTCTTCGTGGACGGCCGCAAAGACGCCGACTCCCCGCTCGACACCGGCGTCCCGCTCGACCTCTCCGCCTTCCGTCTCGGCGCCTGGAGCACATGGGAGCGCCACCCCGACAACAACTTCCACGGCCTGCTCGACGATGTGCGCATCTACACCGGCCTGCTAAAGGACGCCGAGGTCGCCGATCTGGCCAAAGGCGCTCCGCTGCGGACCGCGGCGAGTCGTTGAGTGAATCGTAGGCCAGACACTCTTGTCTGGCCTACGAGCCGTTGGAACGGAGCTAAGCATGAACAACACTGATCGGAACATGACCCGACGTGATGCGCTAAGCACCATCACATCAGTGGCCGCGTGTGCCGCCGGTGTCGCGCGCACCCACGGCGCAGAGACGCCTGCCGCCGCGAAACCCGCGCTGCACGTTTATCCTGATTACGGCTGGCTGCGCGGGTTCAGCGTCGTGCCGTCGTGGGGCGCGCGGATCGAGGAAGCGTGGTGGAACTACGACGGCGCGCGGTTCCGCGAGGAGGTTGCGCTCGCGCGGCCGGTCCACGCCAACTGCGTCCGGCTCTGGATCGAGTTCACTGCGTGGATGGCCGACCCGGAAAAGGTGACAGCGAACTTCTTCGACGCGGTGAAAGCCGTCGCCGAGTGCGGCATGAAGACGATGCCCTGCATCTTCAACCGCTGGCACGACTCGAAGTTCGATTACGGGGGCACCTACACCGAGACGCTCTTTCGCGATTGGAAGCCGCAACTCGACTATGTCCGCACGCTCGTCACGCCGCTCGCGAGCGACGACCGCGTGCTCATCTGGGACCTTTGCAACGAACCGCAGGCGCACGACCAGGCCAGCGACGTGAACAAGAAGGAGTTCGCGTGGATGAAGCTCATCGCGGAGACGGTGCGCGCGTGCGGCGCGAAGCAACCGATCACCATCGGCACGATGAACGGCAAGAACATCGAGACCTTCGCGCCGTTGATGGACGTGCTCTGCGCCCACCCGTATGCCCATACGCGCGCCGCGCTCGAAAACCTCATCGCCGGCTATTACGCGATGCGCAAGACGCACGGCAAGCCGCTGCTGGTCAACGAGTGCATCCCCGGCAGCCTCAGCGACGCCACGCGGGCCGAGGTCGCGCGCTTCTACACGGAACTTCTCTCCGCCGCCGGCTTCGGCTGGATGGGTTGGGCGTTGCGCGAGGGCAAGGCCATCTCCACCCGCCGCGACCGCTACGACGGCAACGGCATCAACAAGGAAGGTTTCCACCCGTTCTTCACCAAAACCGGCCACCTGCGCGGCGGCTTGGAGTTCCTGACCGAAAAACCAAAGCTCCGCGCGCCGTGGGAGAGAAGCTGAACCATGAAGCATTTCCTCGCTCTCTTTGCGTTTCTTTGCGCTCTTTGCGGCCAATCACTTGCCGCCGAAGTTCCGAAGCCGGCAGCGAAACTCGCCGCAACGAAGAGCGCCGCCCTCGAAGAGAAGTTCGATGGCGAACTCTCCAAAGACTGGTTCTGGGGTCTCGGCACATGGACGGCGAAGGACGGCATCCTGCGCGGCTACGAATCCGGCCCGCGCCGTCACGGCCCGGTGAAGATGCGCCGGTTTCCGCTGCGCGACGGCATCGTCGAGTGCGAGTTCCGGCTCGGAGGCAAGGCGACATTTGCTGGCATCATCTTCAACGGCTCACAGGAGCGTGGCCACCTCGTCCACCTCGTCATGGGCGAGGACCAACTCCGCATCCTCGCGCATCCGAAAAAGGGCGAGACCGTTGAGCTGCTCAAACAGCCGGCCACACTCGCCGCAGGCGAATGGCACCGCGTGAAGATCGAGTTTCGCGGCAACACCCTCACCGCCGCCGTGGACGACAAGATCATCACCGCGAACAACCCCTGCATCGCAGAAGAGAAGCTCACCTTCGGCCTCGGCGGCGACTCCGGCGGTCCTGAAGGCGAGAAAGCCGGCGCGCTCGAGTTCCGGAAACTGAAGATTACCAGCAAACCATGAATCGCACCCTCACCCTCCTCACCGCCCTACTGTTGGCTCCGCTGGGCATGCTGCACGCCACCGAGTTCCATGTTTCCGCATGCGGCAACGACGCCAATCCAGGCACGAAGGCGGAGCCGTTCGCCACGCTGGAGCGCGCGCGAGCACATATTGAAAGATGAAAGGAACGACTCGATGATGCTGGAATTACTTACCCTCACCCGGCGCGAATTCCTCATGCACATGGCCGCCTGTGCTGTGAGCGTCGCATTCACGCTTCTTGCTGGTGATTGTTTTGCCGCGGATTCTGGAACCTCAAGGCAAGGCTTTCAGCGCCGCGGCTTTTATCTGCACGGTTGCTGGGTGATGGAGCATCCGTTTTCCGTGCGGTCGTGGGAACGGCAAGATTTTGCGCAGATGTTCCGGCTGCTCAAGCATCTGGGCTATACCACGGTGATGCTCTGGCCCACGCCGGAGACAGCACCCATGCCGCTTTCGGCGGAGGACGCGGCGACGCTCCGCGGTTATCGTCCGGTGATTGACGATGCCAAGGCGGCCGGCCTCGAATGCTGGTTTACCTACTGCCCGAGCGTCATCGCGAAGGACGAAGTGCGCCCGCTCCCGTGGAAGGACCGCAGTCTCTATGCTTCGACCAAGGTCATCCGGCTGACGGATGAGGCGACGGCAAGTGCGTATCTCCAGCATCGTCAGTCCGTGCTCCGTTGTTTCGATAACGCGGATGCGTTTGTGGTTATTGATGGAGATCCCGGTGGTTACCCGGGCGCGCCGGTCGCCGAGTATCTGCGGATTTTAAAAAACGATCAGCAGGCTGTGCCCGGCAAACCTGTGATTCCTTGGATCTGGTGTGGCTGGGGCACCAAGGGCGTCTGGCAGGAGCCGATCGAGCCATTCATCGCGGCGACCTTGGAAGCGATCAAACAACAGATGCCGGAACCGTGGGAACTTTTGCCCGGTCGCAGCCACAAGGACGGCCATGCAAACGGCCGCATCGTCGTGGCCAAGACGGAAAGGGCGGGCCTGATGCCGCGCTCGACCATCATGTGCTATGAGGCCATCGAGTTCGAACCGACCCCGCCAGCCACCGTGCTGCAGTTCGACATCATCCGGCAGGTCTTGAAGCAGGAAAGCCAGCTCTCCAGCACGGCGCGGGGTGTCTTTGGCAACAGCCAGAATGCCGTGCTCGTGCTGCCGAATCTCTACTTCTTCGGACGCGGCGCCGCTGACCTCAACTACCTCGACAAACCGGAGCGCGAAGTCCTCGCCGACCTCGCCCGTGAGCTTGGTGATACTACAGGTGTGCTCATCCCTGCGTGGTCCTGTCTGAAACTCTCGCTCGCCGAGCTGCCCGCCGACCTTGCCGACAAAGTGCGTGCGCTGAAGCTCGATACCGACTTTGCGAAGAGCATCCCTGGCGGTCCGGCGAGGTATGTTGAGATTATGGCCGTTCAGGTTGACTCACGACGGAGACTGCTCGAGGCAATCGCCGTGAAGCCCAGCGATGTGGCGCAGGCTGCTGAGAGCTTGGCGAAGGGAGCTTCTGCACTGCTTCAGTGGTGGCGGGTGCATCGTTACGTTGGCACGGGGCGTCGCGGCGATCCATTTCAATGGGCCTTCATTCATCCGAGCCAAGTCAACATTCTCAAACGCCACGCGAAGGAATGTGCGTCTGTGGGTCTGGATGTGGAAAAGATCGCCGCGCAGAAGCTTGGGAGGGCCGGGCTGTTGTCGCAAGATGAAGCTGCGAAGCGGCTGCACGAACTGACCGGAAGGAAACCATGACGGCTGCTCTCGCGCCTGCGGCAGAAACTCGATGCCCAAAATAATGACGAGGCGCGCAGAGAGGAACATGACCATGCAAACACCAAGCCACCGACTCTTCCACGCCGTTACCCTGCTACTCGCTCCACTGGCCGTGCTGCACGCTGCCGATCCGGCGGACACGAATTATGATGAGTCCACGGTGCCAGCCTACACGCTGCCGGACCCGCTGGTGTGTTTCGATGGCCAACGGGTCACGGATGCGAAGCTGTGGCGTGAGAAGCGTCGGTCGGAGATCCTGAAAGCCTTTGTCGAGAACGTCTATGGTCGCGCGCCGCAGTTGAAGACGAAGATGCGCTGCGAGGTCATGGACACCGATACGAAAGCTCTCGACGGACTCGCGACGCGGAAGCAGGTGACGATCCGGTTGTTCCGGGAGGCTGATGCGCCGCGAATTGATTTGCTGCTGTTCATCCCGAATGCCGCCCCGAGGCCTGTGCCCGCGTTTCTCAGCCTCAACTACGGCAATCAGGGCGTTCACACGGACCCCGGCATCAAGCTCTCGCGCGACACGAAGACAAAGCGCGGCGAGCAGGCGTCTCGCTGGCCTTTGGAGATGATCTTGAAGCGCGGTTATGCCGTGGCCACTTTCGCCGGCGCGGACATCGAGCAGGACAAGCACGGTTCCGGCACGTTCCAAAGGCCCGATGCCTGGCGGCAAGGCGTGCGCGGGTATGCGTTGAAGAAAGCGGCCCGCGTGGATCGTGCGGACGACGACTGCGGCACCATCGGCGCCTGGGCCTGGGGTTTGAGCCGTGCGCTGGATTATCTGGAGACCGAGGGCGCGGTGGATGCGAAGAAGGTCGCCGTGGTCGGTCACTCACGCACGGGCAAGACGGCGTTGTGGGCAGCGGCGCAGGACGAACGGTTTGCCATCGCCATCTCGAACAACTCCGGCGCAGGTGGCGCGGCCTTGGCGCGGCGGATTTTCGGCGAGGCCGTGAATCATTCGCCGGAGATTTGGTTCTGCAAGAACTACCGCCGGTTCGCCAACAACGAGGCGGCGCTCCCGGTGGACCAGCACATGTTGATCGCGCTCATCGCCCCGCGTCCGGTCTATATCGCCAGCGCCACCGAAGACCGTTGGGCCGATCCGCGCGGCGAGTTCCTGTCGGGGCTGCACGCGGAGCCGGTGTATCGGCTGTTCGGGCTGCCGGGTCTCGGAGTCAAAGAAATGCCCCCGGCAGAGACGCCCGTGGGCGGAACCATCGGCTATCACCTCCGCACCGGCAAACACGACATCACACCCTACGACTGGCAGCAATACCTCAACTTCGCCGACCGCCATCTCGGCCCCAGCTCATCGAATACTGGAGCCGGCTCCAAGTGAATCCAACTATGAAATCCATCCTGATCCTCTTCGCGTCTTATTGCGTTCTTTGTGGCCACTTTGCCGCCGCCGAATCCAAGCCCAACGTCCTGTTCGTCATCTCCGACGACCTCGATTGCCGCATTGGTTGCTATGGCGATCCGGTCGCGAAGACGCCGAACATTGACCGGCTCGCGCGGATGGGCGTGCGGTTCGAGACTGTCTCAAAAGATTACATCAAGGTCATGGCGGCAGAGAGCGGCGTCATGAATATGTAGCGCAACGGCCGCAAAGAATGGGCAGGTCCGCAAGCGACCGATGCCCACATCGCCGCGGCCCCTGCCTTCGGTGCCGGCCGATTCTGCCGCCAGCGCCGATAGAGCACTCGCAGGTTTAGCGTCGCGCATAGCAGCGCCCATTGCGTCTGGACGGCCTCCAGTCCCCAGACCGTCCAGCGCCGGAAACCGTCGTGTGCTTTGAGCAATCCAAACCGTGGCTCAATGATCGAACTGCGACGTTGGTATTGGCGGGCGCCTTCGGGTTCTTTCAAGCGTCGCCGCATCGCCTGCACGGTGGCCGTATGAGGCCAGACGGTGATCTGTCGCCCTTTCGGATCGCCCGTGCATCGAACGCGCTCGGGACAATCCCGGCAGTGACAGCGGTAGCGTTCCACGCGCACGCCCTGCTTGGTGGTGTGGCCTTCGTAATCCAACCGCCGCCCTTGCGGGCAGGTCACGCTCGCCTCCTGCGCATCGTGGTGGAAGTGTTGCGCGGCGTAAGGTTTGTCCTGGGCCGGGGTGCCTTCCACCGGCGGCACCAGCACGGCGTGGCCTTGCTCGGCCGCCGCTTGAAGGTCTGCTCCCGCGCCATAGCCGGTGTCGGCCACCGTCGTCGCCGCGATCGCGCCGAGGTTTTCACGGGCCTGCTCGATCATCGGCACCAACGCGCCCGTGTCGGTTTCCTGACGGCGAACGTCACAGGCCACGAGCACCCCTTCTTTCGCGTCGGCCACGGCTTGGGCGTTGTAGGCGTAGCGATTGGTGCCGTTGGCCAGCTTCATGCGTCGCGCGTCGGGTTCGACGGGGTGGTAGTGTTGGCGACTGTCGGCCTCCAGTTGGGCCAAGCCCTTTTTGATCTCTTCGCGCAGGGTCTGCCGCTGGGTCAAGCCGGCGGGCAGCCGGTAACCGGCGGCTGTTTCCACGTCGGCGTTTTCCTCGACGATCTTGAGTTCGATCTGCTCCAACGACGCGTCAAGTTGGGCCAGCAGTTTCTCCATGTAGTCTTTGTTCCAGCCGCTGTAACCGCTGGCGGCCGCTTCAATCTTGGTGCCATCGAGGGCCTGGAGGGCCAGACCGACGGCTCCCGTGCGCAGGGCCAGTTGCACGGTCTGTTTGAAGATCGCACGCAGGGCTTTCTTGTTGTCGCGCCAGAAGCGCCAGAGGCTGTTGTGGTCGGGCGCGATCATCCCCGTCAGCCACAGCAAGGAGAGATGTTCGCGGCAGGCCACCTCCAGCTTGCGGGTGGCGCGAATGCGGTGAAAGTAGCCGTAAAGCCAGATCTTCAGCAGCAAGCTCGGCGCATAAGGCGGCCGGCCGTCGGTGGCGGCGGGCATGCGAAAACTCAAGGCAGCGAGGTCGAGTTGATCCACGAACTCACGCAAGAACCGCGCCGGATGATCAGCCGGCACCCAGTCTTCGAGGGCGGGCGGGAACAGAAACTGTTGTCCGTAGTCGGGAGCAATAGGTTGAGCCATGCTTATATAATAGATGCCTCAGCCACAAAAAAGTTGCGCAGGTTTTGAGACAAACTCGTTCGAGCGGGCCTACTGCCAGTATCCGCTCTGCAATCCGACGGGCAGTTCGGTGCTGTCGGGGCGTTACCCGACCACGACGGGTGTGCTCGACAACGACACGTGGCTCTTGCTCGGCGATGGCCATCAGACACTGCCCGACTTCTTCGCGACGCAAGGCTACGCGGTGGAGCAGTTCGGCAAGATTCATCATGCCTTGAATCGCGGCCTGAAGCCGGGCGAACCGAAGCCGGCGATGAAGGTGAGGGGAAAGCCCTTGGTGTGGTTCACGCCGGAGGAGCGGGCACGCCAGCAGGCCGAGGATCCGGAGTATTGGGACCAGCATCACTCGCCTTACCGCAACCTCGTCTGCGAAAACCCGGCGCAGTATGCGTGGGCCAACGAGTTTGGCCCGCTGCCGGCGGAAGATCGCGGCCCCGACGCGCTATTTGCCGACAAAGCCATCACTTCGATGCGAAAGCTGGCCAGTGGCGGCAAACCGTTCTTTCTCGCCGTCGGTTTCCTGAAGCCGCACGTGCCGCTGAAAGCACCGAAAGAGTTCTTCGATCTCTACGATCCCGCGGCGATGCAGTTGCCGCCGGATTTCGACACCGAGCCGCGAGTCATCCCCGGCGTGCCGCGCGATGAGTTCCGGCACAACATGGATCTGTTCTGCGCGCGGCAGTTCAGCGTGATGGAAGCGCGCGAGGCGATGCGGGCCTATTACGCCTGCATCAGCTACATGGACGCGCAGCTTGGCCGGGTGCTCGACGAGCTGGAGAAGCTTGGCCTGGGCAAGAACACCATCATCGTGCTGTGGGGCGACCATGGCTGGCATTTGAGCGAGAAAGGCATGTGGGCCAAGGGCACGTTGTTCGAGGTCGCGGCGCGCGGGCCGATGATCATCGCCGAGCCGCGTAGGAAATCCGCCGGCCGAGCCTCGCCGCGCACGGTGCAATATCTCGACATGTATCCGACGCTGGCCGACCTCTGCGGTCTGCCGCGACCGAAGCATCTCGAAGGCGCGAGCCTCCGCCCGTTGCTCGACAACCCCAACGCGTCGTGGGACCGGCCCGCCTACACGGTGCAGGTGCGCGGCTGGTTCATCGGCCGCAGCGTGCGCACCGAGCGCTGGCGTTACACCGAGTGGGACGAAGACCGCCGCGGCGCCGCGCTCTACGACCACAACAACGACCCGCACGAGATGCGCAACTTCGCTGCCGACCCGGCCCACAAGGAAACCGTCGTCCGGTTGCAGAAGCTGCTTCGTGAAAGCACAGTTGGCCGGTCAATGCGGCGACCGTAAGCGGCTGAACAATGAGCTTGCTTCGAAGCGGAGCATATTTTATTTATCAAACTGTATTTCGGTAATCAAATTAAGTGAAAGCAGAAGCATGAAACCGCCTGTGATCATCTTCAGTCTCCTGGCACTGGCCACGGTGGCGACCGCCGCTCCCGCCACACCGCTCAAGATCGAGAAGCCGCTCATCGCTTACTGGACATTCGACGAGACGATGGGCAGCGTGTGCCGCGACGCGTGCGGCAACGGATGCGATGCGACAGCGGAGCGAACGTCGGCGGGCGTGGAACATGTGGCGGGCGTGTTCGACGGCGGGCTAAACTTCGCAAGCCGGCACTTGCTGCGCAGCGACGAGAAGCCGGCGTTCGGCGCGCTGGCGAAGCTGTCGTTCAGCGTGTGGGTGCAACCGGTGGGGTTTGATCACTACAACGAAATCTTCCGCAAAGAGGACGGCGAGCGGCGCGTGCTGTTCTCGTTCCAAGAGAATGGAAACATCCTTTCGCTCGGCCTCAACATCAATGGCTACATCGAGTGCGACGCGAAGATCGAGCCGGCGCAGGTGGCTGACGGCCTGTGGCATCACGCCGCGGCGGTCTTCGACGGGGAAGTGATGCGCGTGTATCTGGATGGCGCGCAGGTCGGCGCATTGGCGCGGCCGGGCGCCGTCGCGGCGGGCGGTTCCGCGCGCGGCTGCATCGGCTCCAGCAACGGCGGCGAATGTTTCCGTGGACAGATGGACGAGTTGCGCATCTACGCTGACGCGTTGACGGGTGATGAAGTCCGGCGACTTTACCGCAATGGCGTTGAGGCGCTTGCGCGCTCGTCGGGACCGGCGCAGGCGGCGGTCGAGGCGATCTACGCGCCGGGCAAATCGTTTGCGGAGACCCTCGCCAGCACGCGGCGTAACGCCGTCAAGAAGGGCGTGCGCCTCGACGCGAAGGTGACGGCGCTGCTGCTTCAACGACTGAAGGCGAACTACCCGGAAGAGTGCAAACAGTTCCAGCTTTGGACCCTCGCCAATCCGGGAAGCTATCTCCGTTCCAAAGGCAACGAGTTCCATCTCGAAGTGGCAGGCCGTCTGGTGGAGATGTTGACGGAATACAAGCCGCTGACCGACGCGCAGCGGAAGAAGCAGACGGCGGACGACCTAAAGAAGTGGGACGAGGCGGCGGCGATCGAGAAGAAGTTTGCAGCGCTGAAGGCGCGTGGCGATGCGGCGCAGTTTTCGCCGGAGTGGATCGAACTGATGTTCGAGGCCGCCCAGCGCATCGTCTGGCGTCCGCAGGTGCAGGAGGCGGTGGCGCCCTACGTGACGCCGCAAACGCCGGAGACCCGCAGCCTCACGGCGGCGGAAGCACGCGCGGCGTTAGAGCGCGACTGGCTGTTCCAAGCCGACGGCAAACCGACGGCGCAACGGGTTCGGGACGAGATCAAATGGACGCGGGAGCTGGCAGCGCGTTTGGGCGTGGACGTGGCGAAGGAACTAGCGGACTTGGAGAAGGCTGAAGCTTCAACAGCGGCTTACTTCAAAGTCCGCGAGATCAAGCGCCGCATCATGTTCAAGAACCCTGCGTTGGACT
This sequence comes from Verrucomicrobiia bacterium, assembly GCA_041667205.1. Classification (GTDB taxonomy): domain Bacteria; phylum Verrucomicrobiota; class Verrucomicrobiia; order CAIQCK01; family CAIQCK01; genus CAIQCK01. Next base: position 62,281 of record JBAYFL010000017.1, read on the forward strand.
TCGACAAGCTGGTCTTTGTGGACATGCCGTTTCCGGCGGGCAAGGAGTGGCAGCATGAGACGCGGCACCGGCTCGGCTACATGGCGGTGCCGGGTGCGCGGTTGCTCGTGCTGAACGGCCTCGCGCCGGACGGCAAGCTTGCGCAGCTTATGCCGCAGTCGCCACTGCACGGCTCGTTCTGGCGGCCGGACGTGTCGTTTGACGGCAAGCGCATCGTGTTCTGCTTCAAGCCGCACAACGAGAAATCGTTCCATCTCTACGAGATCAACACCGACGGCACCGGCCTGCGCCAACTCACCGACGGGCCGTTCGATGATCTCGACCCGATTTACACGCCCGATGGACACATCGTTTTCTCCACGACACGCGCTCACACTTACGTCCGTTGCATGCCGCCGACCAACGCTTATCCGCTGGCGCGCTGCGACCGCGACGGCGGCAACATTTATCTCATCTCCAGCAACAACGAACCGGACTACCTGCCGTCGGTGATGAACGACGGGCGAGTGGTCTATACGCGTTGGGAATACACGGACAAGCCGCTCTGGCGCGCGCAGAAGCTCTGGACGATCAATCCCGACGGCACGCAGGTGCAGATGTTCTGGGGCAACCAGAGCGTCTGGCCGGACGTGGTCAAGGACGCGCGCGCCATCCCCGGCAGCCGGCGCGTGATGATGACCGGCAGCGCGCATCACGACTGGTTCGCAGGCTCGGTCGGCATCGTTGACCCCGACAAGGGCTTCAACTTCCCGCACGGCCTCATGAAGGTCACCGCCGACGTGAGGTGGCCCGAATGCGGCAACGGCCCGGTGGACCCGGTCGAGTCGCCGCGCTACCACGCCAGCGGCAACCACACCGCCTACTACTCACCGTATCCGCTCAGCGAGCGCGACTTCATCGTCTCCGCCAACCGCGGCGGGAAGTTCGCGCTCTACCTGATGGACACCGACGGCAACCGCGAGTTGATCTACGAAGGCGCGCACAACATCTTCCACGCGATGCCGCTGAAGGCGCGCATGCTGCCTCCAGTGATCGCCGACCGCGTCGCGTGGCCTGCGAAAAAGGACCGCCAGCAGCCGGAGCATGGCGTCATCTTCAGCAACAACGTCTATCAAGGCGCGCCGGCCGGGTTACAGGGCAAGGCGAAGTTCCTCCGCGTGATCCACATCGAGCCGAAGACCTACACCTACTGGCACAAACGTCCCTACCTCTCGACCGGCCCCGTCGTCTCCGCCGTGCAGAGCGAGGGTGTCAAGCGCGTGCTCGGCACGGTGCCGATCGAGCCGGACGGTTCGGTGGCATTCCAAGCGCCGTCGGGCATCTCGCTGCATTTCCAACTGCTCGACGAACGCCAGCGTGCGTTGCAGACCATGCGCAGTTTCGCCAACGTGATGCCCGGCGAATACCGCGGCTGTCTCGGCTGCCACGAGTCGCACAGCAAAGCGCCCGCCGGCGACGCGCACTCACTGGCGCTCGCGAAGCCGGCGCGCGTCATCACGCCGCCACTGTGGAGCGACACGACCGTCAGCTACACGCGCTACGTGCGGCCTGTGCTCGACAAGTATTGCAGCAAGTGCCACGAAGGCGATGGTGAGGGGCGCAAGACACTCGACTTCACGTTCCGGCCGGGCTTTCTCGATTGGGACGAGACGTATTTCACGCTCATCGGCAAGCCGACGTGGGGCAAAGCCTACGAGCCGCCGAAAGTCTGTCCGCCCGGCTTCGGCATTGCCGACACGATCATGGTGGAAGCCTACGAGAAGGTTGACCCGGTAGCCTACTCGACCCCCGCGCCGATGCAGCGACTTTCCTACAAGAGCCGCCTCATCGAGATGGTCTCCAACGGCAAACACCACGACGTCCGCGTGGACGACGTGAGTTTGCAGCGCCTCATCTGTTGGGTGGACACGATGTGCCCCTACCGCGGTGATGAGGAAGTCCGCCAGGAACCCGATCCGGTATTCCAAGGCGTGGAATGGATCGCGATCCGCCCGAAGATTCAAACCGCCCCGCGCATCGCGCGACCGGGTCCGGTGGAATGAAGCGGACGACGGCGCGCAATGGCGATTCTTGTTGGCGAGTCGCATCGCGATGTTGTAGCTGCAGCCACCCGCAAAGCTTGCGGAGTTGACCGGCAACTGAGAATCTGTCCGCCAGCATCAAGGAATGCAGACGATGAAAAGGCCTATTTGCACCGCACTCCCCTGCAAGATCGGACGGCTCTTGCTACTTGGTTTTCTCGCAACCCGTATTCATTGTGTCGTCGCCGAGCCGACGGCGTGGCCAGACATTTCAAGCGTGCCGGCGGACTTGGAAGTTCCACCGCTGGGCGACATGGCGCCGGGGCCGGGCTTGCGCGTGAAGCAGACTTTACCGGCGTGGCGACAGACGGCGGTGTATCACGTCCTGTATTTGCCACAAGATTGGCAGCCGTCGCGGCGCTATCCGGTCATCGTCGAGTATGCCGGTAACGGCAATTACAAAAACAAATTCGGCGACGTCAGCACCGGCCATCCGGGGGGCAGCAAGCTCGGCTATGGCATGTCGGCGGGGAAAGGATTCATCTGGCTCTGCCTGCCGTATCTCAACGACGCGGGCGACGCATTGGCACTGACGTGGTGGGGCGACCGTCCGGGCTACAACGTCGAGCCGACGCTGAAATACTGCCGCGAGGCGGTGGCGTGGGTCTGCCGTGAATATGGCGGCGACCCGCAGCGCGTGGTGCTGTGCGGATTCTCGCGCGGCGCTATCGCGTGCAACTTTCTCGGCCTGCACGACGACGCTACGGCGAAACTCTGGTGCGGCTTCGTTCCCTACAGCCATTACGATGGCGTGCGAACACAGTGGCCATATCCTGGTGCCAACCGCGCCTCGGCGCTGGTGCGGCTGAAACGGCTCGGCTCGCGGCCGCAGTTCATCTGCCATGAAGGCGCTGGTGCCGAGGAAACGCGCCGTTATCTAGCCGAGGCAATGCCCGGTGGGCGTTTCACATTCGCCCCAACCGGTTTCCGCAACCACAACGACGCGTGGGCGCTCCGTCCCAGCGAAGCGCGCACAAAGCTCCGCACATGGCTCAACAAGCTCGTCTCGCCATGAATCTGCCAAGAACCGTTCTGCCTCTGTTAGTGCTGGCGTTTGCCACTGCGGGCGCAGTCTCGCCATTGGACGGCACTGGCGATCTTTTCAGTGGCTGGACTCAGTTCACCACCCACTCGCCAGCGGCCATTGTCCTCATCAATACGCAGAACACCGACGAACTGCGCGAGCAGGTCAAACAGGCCGGCGGCAGCAGCGTCCTGCGCCGGCCGTTGCGGCCCGAGGACAACGCGGACGGATTGCCGCACGGCTTGAGGAAGGTCCTGCAACTTCGAAACCGCATCGAGGAACTCTCCGGCCTGCCTTGCCTGCTGGTCAACTACATGCAGATCACACGGCGCGACCTGGAGAAGCCGAACATCAAGGCCATCGTGATGACGGCGTGGAAGCCGCGCGACGACAAGGTCCACGAGCAGGAACTGGCGGAGTTGATCAAGCTCACGACCAAGCCGTTCATCGCGTTCTGCGGCGGCCATCATTTAATCTACCTGACCTACGGCGGCAAAAGCGGCGTGATGCGCAAACTCAAGCCCGGCGAAAAGGACCCAAACCCGAAGTATTATCCCGGCCTCTACAAGGAGTGGGACTTCGGCACCGTCCGCATCGTGAAGCGCGATCCGATCTTCGACGGTCTGCCGGACGAGATCGTCGTGCCGCAGCGACACTACGCCGAGTGCAAGCAGTTGCCGGCGGAGTTTGACCTGCTCGCCAGTTCCGCCGAGTGCAAGGTGCAGGTGATCAAGCACCGCGACCGCCCCATTTACGGCACGCAGTTCCATCCGGAGATCTACGACGACATACACCCGCACGGGAAAACCTTGCTCCAAAACTTCTTTCGCATCGCAGGCGAGTTGTCCATTGCCGACCGCATCCGTCCCGTCGCGAAGGGAACAGGATTCGCAATGGACGGTTACTTCGTTTGGTGCGGGTCGGTCATCAAGGTCGGGGACCAATACCACATGTTTGCGTCACGCTGGCCGGTGGAGACGAAGTTCCCGGAAGGTTATCGCCAGAACTCCGAGATCGTGCGTGCTGTCGCGACGCGGCCGGAGGGGCCTTACAAGTTCGCGGAGGTCGTCGTTGGCAAGCGCGAGCCAGACAAGTGGGACAGCGGCATGGCACACAATCCCTCCATCTACAAGGTCGGCGACGCGTTCGTGCTCTACTACAACGCCTCCGCCATCGGCTCGCGTTACCGGCAGATCGGCATCGCCACCGCGCCGAGCGTCACCGGCCCGTGGACACGCCGCGACAAACCGCTCGACCTCGGTCTCGCCGCCGACGCGAACAATCCCGCCGCGTGCTTCGAGCCGGACGGCAGCGTCCGGCTGTTCTGGCGCACGGTGAACCTGCGCGTGATCATCTCGGTAGCACGGTCGTTCGAGGGGCCTTACACAGTCGCCAACGACGGCGTCTGGCCCGCGGCGCGGCTGGAGGATTTCTTCTTCTTCAAACACGCCGGTGCGTATCACGTCGTCTGCGAGGACAACGCCGGCAGCGTCACCGGCCACGAGCGTTGGGGCGCGCATCTCTGTTCGGCCGACGGCATCGGCGGCTGGCGGCCGACACCGCAGCCCGCCGCCTACGACCACACGATCCGCTGGACCGACGGCACGGAGTTCCATCCCGTCCGCCGCGAGCGGCCGTGGTTCTTGATCGAGGACAGCAAGATCACGCATCTTTTCACGGCGGTCTATGACGGTGAGCGAACATGGAACCAGCCCGTGCCGCTCGTGCCGCCGCTGGCGCTGACGCCGTCGCCTGCAACGCCTTGGAAACCGCCGCGTGACGACGGCACTTATCAGAACGGCGGTTACTGGGCGACGCCGCTGCCGTGGCTGATGGAGGCGCTCATGCGCGCCGACCCGGCTCGCGCGGCGGCGGCATTCTGCGACGCGGTCGAGGATTTCCAAGCGCGCAAGGACATCAACGAATGGGTCAACGACAACGCGCCGAAGAAGCGTGGCGTGCGCGACTATTGCGCCAGCGCCGCCATGCCACTGGCCGGTGCGACACGGCTGCGCGCGGTTCTGGCGGCGTCGGGCAAACAACTGCTGCCGGAACTGGCGAAGAAGTTCGACACCGCCGACAAATGGCTGCGCGAGCAGGCGAAGCGAGTCCTGCGCGGCAGCTCGCGCGTCGGCAAGGACGGCGTGCGCATCTTCACACCCGACGCCACCGGCGGCTACGGCGCGTTCTGGGTGCGCGACTGGAGCTATATGATCGAAGGCTGTCCGGAGGCGTTCACGCGCGAAGAGATTCGCGACGGTTACCTGTTTCTCGCGGCGGCGCAGCGCGAGGACGGTTGCATGCCCGACCGCGTGCGCGCAGACGGCAAGGGCGTCTATTCGCCCGGCGGCGAAGCGAAGCCGTTCAGCAGGAATGGTTCGGTGGACCAGTCGCCGTTCATGGTCATCCTCTGCCATCAATACTGGAAACTCCACAGCGATCTCGACCCATTCCGCCGCACGGCCAACGCGCTGGAGAAGGCAATGCGCTTCACGCCGCGCAATCCAGCCAACGGCCTCGTCACGATCACTGACGCGTCGTTGTTCCGGCCTTACAGCTTCCTCGACACCGTGCCGCTCATGGGTGACCAGCAGTTCGATTCCGTGCTGTTCTGGGACGCGTGCGTGAAACTTGCGGAGATGTTCGCCGCTGCCGGCCAGCCTGACCGCGCCGCGCCGTGGCGACGCGAGGCAAAGAGGATTCAGAAATCCCTCCCGGTCCTTTGGGACGACAAGCTCGGCTTGTTCGTAGCCGCGAGCGAGAAGTGGCGCCAGCCATCGGTGTGGGGCTCGCTCTTCGCGGTTTACGCCGGCATCGCGACGCCGGAGCAGAGCGACCACATTGCACGCTGGTGCCTCAACAACTTCCACCTCATCGTCTGGCGCGGCCAGGTCCGCCATCTGCCGAAGGGCATATTTTGGGGTCGGTCGGAGCCAGAGTTCGTTGAAAGGTAAGACCATGAGAAGAATCCTGCTGCTCGGCGTCCTGGTGCTCGTTTGCGCCATTACAGCCGCTGCGGGCGACAAGGTTCAACTTAGCCGGCACCAACTGCTCACCAACGGCTGGCTGCTGAAATCGTCGGTGCTCGTGCCGGAGGATGGCGAACACATCTCGACGGTGGGCTACAAGCCACAGCGGTGGTTTAAGACAAGTGTGCCGAACACGGTGCTCAGCGCGCTCGTGAAGAGCGGCGTCTATCCCAACCCGCGCTTCGGGCTGGATGCGTTCCGCATTCCCGATTCATCCGACGAGTTCAACCGCAAGCACGATCTGGCGAAGTTCAGTTACCTGCCGGACAAGCGGAACCCGTGGCGCGATCCGTATTGGTATCGCACGGAATTCTCGCTGCCGGCGGTCGAGCTGGGGCGGCACCTGTGGCTGAACTTCAACTGCATCAATTACCGGGCCGACGTGTGGCTCAACGGCGACCGCATCGCCGACCGCGACTCAATGGCGGGGATGTTCCAACGGTTCCGTTTCGACATCACCGCCCACGCGCGGCCCGGCCGCAACGCGCTCGCCGTGCGGATTCATCCCGTGGATCATCCGGGTGAGCCGGACGCGCAGTTGGATGTGTTCGGCAAGTCACGCGGCGAGCACAAGGAGATCGAGCGCGACGTCACGATGATCGAGACGGTCGGTTACGACTGCATGATGACCGTGCCCGACCGCAACATGGGCATCTGCCAGGAGGTCTTCCTCGAATGGACCGGCCCGGTGGACATCCGCCACCCGTTCGTCGTCACCGAACTGCCGTTGCCGGACACGAGCCGCGCCACGCTCAAGGTGTCGGCGGAACTGGTGAACGCCAACGCGTCGCCGGTGCGCGGCGTGCTGCGGGGGCATGTGGCCGGCACCGACATTAGCTTCGAGCAGCCGGTGGAACTCGCGCCGAACGAGACGAAGCTTGTGCGCGTGGAGCCAAAGCTCGTGATGCAACAGCCGCGGCTCTGGTGGCCGGTGAATCACGGCGAGCAGTATCTCTACGAGTTGAAGTTGGAGTTTGTTCCCTCGGTAGCCCGCGACTCCGTCGCGGGAATCCCGCCACGGAGTGGCGGGCTACCAAGTTCGGATCAGACCGTCAAGTTCGGCGTCCGCCAGATCACCAGTGAGATGCACACACTCGACGGCTGGCACGGGCGGCGCGTAATGGTCAATGGCCGGAAGATTTTCTGCCGCGGCGGCTACATCCAGCCGGAGTTGATGCTCGATTGGGACGCGCGGCGGATCGAGAACGAGATCCGTTACTTCGCCGACGAGAACACGAACCTCATCTACTTCGAGGACATTCCGAATCCGCCGGATGCGTTCCTCGAAGCCTGCGACCGGCACGGCGTGATGTTCGGCAACTGTTTCTACGCGTGCAGTTGGATGGACAAACCGGGTCGGCCGGAAGACCTCGGTTTGCTGGAGCGTTGCACCGTGGACTTGGTGAAGCGCTACCGCAATCACCCCAGCCTCTTGATGTATTTGTCCATGGACGAGGGCTTCACACGCGCGGAGGTCTATTCGATGTGGCGGCGGCATGTCAGCGGCCTCGACGGCACGCGGTTTTGGATTCCCTCCGGCTATCTCGCCGACTTCAACAAAGGCGAGGCGACTGCGACGACGGAGAAATATGCGCACTTCCGCGAGGACTTGCCGACTGGGATGAACGATGTGACGCCCAAGTCGTATGGCTGGCAGGAGCCGGCGCAGTATTTCCGCTGGGTGCGCGAGGACCGGAGCTGGATGTTCAAAATCGAAAGCGGCTCGGCGTCGTTGCCGCCGATCAGCAGTCTCGCGAAATTCCTGCCCGACCTCGGCGCGCGCGGCACCAACGGCGCGCCGTTCCCGCTCACGGCGGATTGGGCGCACCACGGCGCGAACCACTATTACAAGCCCTACGACCAGGCGCTGCGCCGGCTCCACGGCGAGCCGGAGAGCGTCGCCGATTACTGTTGGAAAGGCCACCTCGTCACCGCCGATCAGCACCGATCGTTCTACGAAGCGGTCAACCACCGGATGTGGGAGATCACGAGCGGCTTCACGGAATGGAAGATCAACTCCTGCTTCCCCGACGTGCAGTGGCAGAACTTCGATTACTTCCACAAGCCGGTCATCAGCCACTTCGTCATCAAGCGCGCCTGCGAGCCGCTGCACGTGCAGATGGACCTGATTGACCATGCCGTGAGCGTCATCAACTGCCGCCCGGAGCCGCAGCCCGGCCTCGAAGTCAGCGCGAGCGTCTTCGGTCTCGACTCAAAGCCACTCTGGCAACGCACCGCCAAACTCGATGCGCCTGCCAACGCCTTCCGCGAAGCGTTCGCCATCACCGGCCTGACGAACCTCGCGCCGTTCGTCTTCGTGAAGCTGCAACTCAAGAACGCCGCCGGCCGCGCGCTGTCAGACAATTTTTACTGGCTGCCCGGCCGCGACACCGTGGACTACAAGGCGCTGCAAAAGCTCCCGCTCGTGAGGCTCAACGCCACGGCGAGTGTTGAAGACGCGGGCGCCGAGAAGCTCGTCCGCGTGGAGGTCACCAACCCGACGAAGCACATTGCCTTCTTCATCCAACTCGCGTTGACCAAAGGGGCAGGCGGCGAGGAAATCCTGCCAGTTCTTTGGAGTGACAACTACTTCAGCCTCGTTCCTGGCGAGATGCGCGAGTTCACCGCGCGCGTCGCCACCCGCGACCTCGGCGGCAAGAAACCCTCGCTCGAAGTCGGCGGCTGGAACATTCAGACCAACTACCGCTGTGCCTCGCTGAAACCGTCGAAGCCTGCGGTCAAGGCTGGCGAGCCTTTCACCGTCACCGGCCGCATCACGGATACCTTCCTCGACGGCAGTCGAGTGGCATTGCTTGTGGACGGCCAACGCACGGACGCCAAATGGTCATGGGCGCGTGGCCGCAAAACAGATGAACTCACCTTCGCGCTGAATCTCTCACAGCCGGGCAAACATAGGCTGGCCGTGGCGAATCGGACGGTGGAAGTGATTGTGGAGAAGTAGAACGGCTACGGCGCTTCCTGAATCTCGATTTCCTTGAACCGCACTTCCATCTCGCAGCCGGAGTGCATCTGGAGGGCAAAGTGGCCTTCGGGACGGCCGGGATCGTCCTTGAGTTCGGTGACGGTGATGCCGTTGACCTTCACGACGACGTGACCGCCTTGGGCAGCGATGGTCATCTCGTTCCAGTTGTCGGGCTTGAGGTATGTCTTCTCAAACTCGGCCGCCGGCTTGGCGGGAATCCACTTGCGGCCGTAGCTTTCGTAGATGCCGCCGCTGCCGGTGTTGGGCGGGCCGACCTGGACTTGCAGGCCGTGCGCCTTCTCCGGCTCCTTGATGATCGTGCGAATGTAGAAGCCGCTGTCGCCTGTCAGGCTCTTGAATTTGAATCGCACGGTGAAGTTCTTGAACTGCTTGTCGCTCACCAGCAGGCCGTAGAGCTTTTCCTTGTTGGCCCGGCCGACGAATGCGCCATCCTCGACGGTCCATTTGCCGTCGCCGACGGGATGCCAGCCGGCGAGTGTCTTGCCGTCCATCAGGGGTTTCCATGCCTGATCCGCCGCGGCTGGCAGCGCGATCAGCAAACACGCAGTTAATGTGAGCAGGCACCGAATTTGGGGAGTCGTCGAATGGTTCATGTTGTTTCCTTTTTGCGGCCGGCAGGATGAAAAACCCGTCGGTCGTCGAGGAAGAACTGTTTGCCAGCGCGGGCGGTTTTTCAATCCCGAAATGCGGAGTTTCGCCTTGTTTCACCTGACGCGCCCGCTACGCTGCCGGCAGCCAGCCACTGATTATGAAAACACTGAGCCGCATCCTCCCTTCCATATTGTCTGTGTCGGCGTTGCTGTTGATCTCGTCCGCCGCCGGAGCCGAGATCGTCCAACCCGCTGCCTTGGCCACAGACCAATTGCTCTTCGGCGGCTGCGGCGGCGTTTATTTTCTGGCGGAACCGGGCGAGTTGACGGTGGAGGTCGTGAAACGCGACCGAAACCGCCGTGACACGCGCGTGGAGTTACGCGCGATTCTCGCCGGGCCGGACAGGCAGGTGTTGCAGGGGGCGACTATTCCCGACGATGGGCGGCCACGAGGAAGCGGCATGGGGCCGGCGCAACGGTGCCGACTGTCGGCGCATGTGCAGCGCAAGGGTGTCTATGTGTTGAACATCACGTTGTCGCAAGACCGATATGGCGAGCACGCTGTCTGGGGTTTCCGCTCGAACTGCCCGAAGTATCTGATCGAGACGGCGCGCGGTCATAAAGATGCACGGCACGAGGAGCTGATCGTGCTGGCGAGTCCGGAGCGAGCGGGCGACGTGTGCTTCATGCCGCGACGGGGAGCGTTCGACATCGAGGTGATCGGCTTGCCCAAAGGCGTGGCCACGCCGCAAGTGTTCGACACGAATGGCGCGCTCATAACCGCGTTGCAGCTTGGCGAAAGCGGGAAAGCGTCTTGTTCCTTCGCTGCAAGCAAACAGCGCGATGCCGTGCCGTGGCGGCTGCATTTCGAGTCGGCGCAGGCGACGGTCGCCGTTGACGGCATCACGCGATGGGAGGAGAGCGACCTGCAACGCGACATGGCTTGCTGGACGCCCGACCCGAAATCGTGGTTTCCATTCCCTGAGAATCGCTGGCTGCTGACACCTTATAGCCGCACGATCTATGGCCAGCCGGGCGGGCAGACGGAGATTGCATTGCAGGTTCGCAACGACGCAACGCGAGAGAGAACGATTCAACTGGCGCTGGAGTTTTCCGGCAGCGATCGGCCCGCGCGGCTTTCCGCGGGGCAGGTGAAACTCGGTGGCAGGAAGGCGACGACAGTCACGGTTACTTGCGCGACGCCTCCAGCCGGCGAAACGCACGTTTGTCACGTGCGAGCAACGCCGCAGGATGGTTCCGGTTTCACGACCTTCTCGACGCTGACGGTAAAGGCAGGCGAAGCGCCGGCGACGAAGCCGCTCGCCATGCCGCTCGTGCTCAAGCCCTACCAGCACGAGAACGAGCAGTTCGGCCATCTGCCGGATTTCCCGGCCGAGAACCAGGTTTACTTCGATCCGTTAAACCGGCCGTTTGTCATCACCGGTAACGGCGTGGCGACGTTGCGTGATGGCCACTGGGCTGCCTCCAAGCCCGGCAATGTCTCCGGCCAGCTTTGTTCGAAGATCGCCTTTGACCGGGACAACGGCCTCTATGTGCTCGCGACGGCTGGCGGACGCCCGGCGCTGCTCTACTCGGCCGACGGCGGCAAGACGTTCGCTGCGGGCGCGATTCCCGGTCGGGCCGGCTCGTTCGACATGGAGGAGTTCACGGGCCACAACGTCCCCGACGGGCCGCCGCCAATCCTCCGCTACACGCGCACGGCCAAAGACCCGAAAGTGTTCTGGCGCGCGCTGCACGACCTCGAACTTTTCCTGCCGAAGAAAGTGGACGGTCGGCTGGTGATGAGCGAACCGATTCTGGTCTCGAAGCAGTGCATCGGCTTGGCGGCGCATTCGGGCATTCCCGCCTCCGTCGTCTCGCGCGGCAGCAAGGTTCACGTCGTTTGGGGCGAGGCCACCGATCCGAAAGCGCCCGGGCCTGGGGTTCCCGCTTTCGTGGCCACGTATGACCGCGAGACGGGACGGCTGGGCAAGCCCGCGCTCATCGGCTACGGCGCGCCACCCAACGACATTCATAATTCGCCGAGCATCACGATGGACAGCCGCGGGTTCCTTCATGCGCTCGCAGGCACGCATGGCCGACCGTTCCCCTACGCGCAATCGTTGAAGCCGAACGACGCTGGCGGCGGATGGACCGAAGCGGCTCCGATGGTCGAGAACCTGAACCAAACCTACATCGGGATGGTGTGCGGCCCGGATGACACGCTGCACGCGACGTTCCGGCTGTGGCGCACGGGCATGGAGCCGTTTCCCGCCAGCCATTACGCGACGCTGGCCTACCAACGGAAACGCCCCGGCCAGCCGTGGGAGCCGCCACGCATCCTGATCGTGCCGCCGTTCTCGGAATACAGCGTCTTCTACCACCGGCTCACGATGGACCGGAAAGGCCGGCTGTTTCTCTCCTACGACTACTGGTCCACGTTTTGGTTTTATCGGAACGACCACTTCGGCCGGCGTCGGACGCTGCTGATGTCTCCCGACGGCGGCGATACGTGGAAGCTGGCGCAGTCGGACGATCTGCGATAACGACGGCGCTACCGAATCAAGCAGCCGTCGCCTTCATCGCCAGCCCCACTTCACTGGCAGCGCAGTTTCCTTCCACCAGCCGCCGCCGAGCGCTTTGTAGAGCTGCGCCACGGAAAGGAGTTGGTCGCGAAACGCCCGGGCAAGTTGACGCTCGGCGTCGAAGAGCTGGCGTTCGGTGTCAAGGACTTCGAGATAACTGGAAACGCCGCCGCGGTAGCGGAGATTGGCGAGGCGGGAGGCGTCCCGGAGAGTGTTGGTCAGCGATTCATGTTCGATGCGGTATTCGCGCGTCTTGGCGTGCGTGATGAGGGCGTCCGCGGTTTCGCGGAAGGCGTTCTGGATGGCCTGTTCATAAGCGGCCAGCGCCTGGCGTTGGCTGGCCTTCATCTCTTCGACCTGCCCGGTGAGTCTGCCTCCGGTGAAGATCGGCACGGTGATCCTGGGGCCGAAACTCCAGGCGTTGGCTGGGCCTTTGAAGAGGCTCGCGCCATCGGCGCTGAGCACGCCCGCAGAGCCGGTGAGTGTGATTTGCGGATAGAACGCCGCCTTGGCCGCTCCGATGTTGGCGTTGGCGGCGATGAGCTGCTGCTCGGCCTCGATGATGTCGGGACGGCGTTCGAGCAGTTCTGACGGCAGACCGGCGGGGACGACAATGCGCGCCACCAGGTTGGTCAGCGGCTTGCCGCGTGGGACGGGAGCCGGGTTGCGCCCGAGGAGCACGCAGATGTGGTTCTCGGTGGTGGCGATGTTCTGCTCAATCTGCGGAATGACAGCGGTGGCGGTGTTAAGGAGAACTTCGGACTGGCGAACGTCCATTTTGGAGGCCACACCGCGCTCGTCGCGGGAGGTGGTCAGTTTCAAGGATTTCCTGCGCAACTCGACCGTGTGGCGGGCAATCTCCAACTCCCAGTCGAGATCGCGCAGGCTGAAATAGGCCGAGGCCACGTCGGCGATGATGACGGTCATGATGGCATGACGCGAAGCCTCCGTCGCGAGCAACTGTGCTCTGGCCGCTTCGTTGAGGCGGCGGACGCGGCCCCAGAGATCCACTTCGTAGCTGGCGTTGGCCGTCAGCGAGAACGCGTCGTTGGGCGCGGCAATGTTCGGGGCGATGGGCACGCGGTCGATCTCACTCATCCGGCTGCGTTGGTAGGACGCCTCTCCGCTGACGGTGGGCAACAAGTCGGCGCGGGAAATCTTCAGCAGCGCGCGGGCTTGGCTTACGCGCGCCATGGCGATCCGCAGGTCTTTGTTCTGTTCGAGGGCGGTCCGAATCAGACTTTGCAGTGTCGGATCGTCAAGAACTTCCCACCATGCATAATCACCGAGCGACTTCGCGCCCGCCGCGCCGGGCTGCGCATTGCGAAACTCCGCGGGTGTCTCGGTCTGCGGGCGCGTGTAGTTGGGGCCGACTTTGCAGCCACTGGCCCACGCAGCCGCGGCGATGGTGAGCAGTGTCAGGAGACGGCGTTTCACGGCTTGCCGCCTTCCCCCGCCGACTTGGGCGAACTGCCGATCTTTTCAGCGAATCTCTGGATGGCGACGTAAAGCCACGGGATGAAGAAAACGCCCAGACAGGTTGCGACCGACATGCCAAAGAACACGGCGGTGCCGATGGACTGCCGGCTGGCCGCGCCCGCGCCGGTGGCGACGGCCAGCGGCACGACGCCGAAGATGAACGCGAACGAGGTCATCAGGATGGGCCGGAACCGCAGTCGCGCGCCTTCGAGCGCGGCGTCCACGATGGGCTTGCCTTCCTCGCGCTGCCGCTTGGCAAACTCGACGATGAGAATGGCGTTCTTGGCCGCCAGACCCAGCAGCATGACCAGCGCGACCTGGATATAGACGTCGTTGGGAAAACCGCGCAGCCAGACTCCGCTGAACGCCCCGAAGACGCAAATCGGCAACCCGAGCAACACAGAAAACGGGATGGACCAGCTTTCATACAACGCCGCCAGCACGAGAAACACAAACACCAGCGCAAGCGCGAAGATGATGCCCTGCTGGCCGCCGGACTCCTTTTCTTGATAAGCGATGTTGCTCCACTCGAACCCGTAGCCGGGCGGCAGCGCGGTGTCGGTGAGTTGTTCCATCGCGGCGATGGCTTCGCCGGAGGTGCGGCCTGGCGCGGGGCCGGCGTTGATCTCGGCGGTTCGGTAAAGATTGAAATGGAAGACCGTGTCGGGGCCGTTGGTCGAGACCATGCGCGACACCGTGCTGAGCGGCGCCATGTCCCCGCGCGCAGTGCGCACGTGGATGTTTCTGATGTCGTCGGGGTCCATGCGAAACTCCGGCTCGGCTTGGAGGTTCACCTGGAACGGCCGGCCGAACCGGGTGAAATCGTTCACATAATAGCCGCCGAGATAGACCTGCAAGCTCGTGAAGACGTCGTCCAACTGCACGCCGAGGGTCTCCACTTTGTCGCGGTCAACGTCGAGGAACAACTGCGGGACACGCGTCGAGAAAAACGAGTAGATGCCCGTCAGGTCCTGGCGCTCGTGAGCGGCGAGCATGAACTGCTGGGCGACGGTGTTGAGTTCGTCGCAGGATTGCCCGCGCCGGGCTTGGAGTTCAAACTGCACGCCGCCGGCGAGGCCGAGGCCCTTGATCGGCGGAGGATTGGCCGCGACAATGAGGGCTTCGGGAATCTGCGCAAACCGCGTGCGCAACCGCGCGAGGACGGCGTCCACGGTGTGCGCGCCACCCTTGCGGTCATCCCAGGGTTTCAACCGCACGATGCACGTGCCGTAATAGGACGATGTCGAAGAGGTGAACAGGTTCAGCCCCGTGATGGCGATCACGTCGCCGACTTCCTCGGTCTTTGCGAGGATGTCTTCAACCTTCTTCATCACTTGGTCGGTTCGTTCCACCGAGGCGGCTTCCGGCAACGTCGTGACCACGAAAAAGTAGCCGAGGTCCTCATAGGGCACGAACGACGTGGGCAGTGTCCGCAGCAGGCCGAACGCGCCGCCATAAACGGCGGCCAGCAGCATCAAGCCCACAACGCCGCGCCGGATGAGAATGCCGCAGACGCGCTGGTAGCCGTTGGTGCCGGCCTGGAAAACGCGGTTGAACCCGCCGAAGAACCGCCCCAACAGGCCAGTCTCCTCGTTGCGCGGTCGCAACAGCATCACGCAGAGCGCCGGCGTCAGCGACAGCGCCACGATGGCGGACAACAGCACCGAGACGGACAGCGTGATGGCAAACTGCTTGTAAAGCTGGCCTGTGACGCCGCCCATGAACGCTACCGGCACGAACACCGAGCAGAGCACCAGCGCAATGCCGACGACCGGACCGGAGACCTCCGACATGGCCTTGCGCGTCGCGTCGAGAGCGCTCAAGCCCAGCTCGATGTGATGTTCGACTGCTTCCACCACGACGATGGCGTCGTCCACGACGATGCCGATGGCCAGCACCATGCCGAACAAACTGAGCGTGTTGATGCTAAACCCCAGCGGTGTGAACAACGCGAACGTGCCCACGAGCGACACCGGCACCACCAGCGCCGGGATCAACGTCGCGCGCCAGTTCCCCAAAAACACAAACACCACCAGCACGACCAACAGGAACGTCTCGCCCAGCGTCACGATCACTTCCTTGATGGACTGGGTGACGAACTGCGTGGTGTCGTGGCAGAAACGGTGCTTCAGTCCCGGTGGAAAATACTTCGACAGCACCTCCATCTTGGCGCGGCATGCGCGCGCCACGTCCAGCGCATTGGCATCGGGAAGCTGGTAGATGGCCATCACACAGGCCGGTTTTTGGTCCACACGACCGATGGTGTTGTAGGTCTGCCCGCCCAGTTCGCTGTGACCGACATCGCGGATGCGCACGATGGTGCCGTCAGGCAGCGTGCGGACGATGATGTTGTCGAACTCCTCGGCCTCGACGAGCCGGCCCTTGATGTTGAGGGTCAACTGCTTGTCCGTTCCCGGCTTGGCCGGCGGCGAACCGATCTGGCCCGCCGCCGCCTGGATGTTCTGGTCGCGAATCGCCCGCGCGATGTCGCCGGCCGTCAGGCCCAGTTTTGCCAGCTTGTCGGGGCGCAGCCAGATGCGCATCGAGTAATCACGCTCGGTCAGGATCTTCACCTGGCCCACGCCCGGCACGCGGGAGAGTTCGTCCACGACATTGAGATAGGCGTAGTTGTTCAGGAACAACTCGTCATACGTGCCGTCGGGCGAGTATAGGCCCAGGGCGAGCAGGAGGTCGGGCGATTGTTTCTTGACGGTGATCCCGTTGCGCACCACCTCGGCCGGCAGTTTGGGTTGCGCCAGAGCCAGCCGGTTCTGCACGTCCACGTTGGCGTCGTTCAGGTTCTTGCCCACCTTGAACGTCACCGTGAGTTGCATCGTGCCGTCGCTGCCGCTTTTGGAGAACATGTAGATCATGTCCTCGGCGCCGTTGACCTGGGCCTCAATCGGCGTCGCGACGGTTTCCTCCACGACCTGCGCGTTCGCGCCGGGATACGTGGTGGTGAGCACGATGGTCGGCGGTGAGATTTGCGGATACTGCGCGATGGGCAGTTGCACCATGCTCAGCCCGCCGGCCAGCAGGATCACGATGGACAGCACCATCGCGAACACGGGGCGTCGGATGAAGAACTCGGCCACGGTTACCTCTCCTTGACCACGGGGAGTGCAGCGGTTTCTGCGACCGGTTTCACCGTCATGCCCGGTCGTGCTTTCTGAAGACCTTCCACGATGACGCGCTCGCCGGGTTTCAAGCCGCTCGTCACGATGAAGCTGTTCTCAAACCGCCGAGAAGCCAGGATGGCGCGCTGCTGCACCTTGTTGTCGGCGCTGACCACGAGCGCGGTTCTCGCGCCTTGAACTTCAATGACCGCGCGCTGGGGCACAAGAATCGCGTCTGCCAATTCATCAACTTTCATCCGAATGCGCCCGAACTGGCCGGGCCGCAGGTGCCCCTTGGGGTTGGGGAACTCCGCGCGCATCTTCAAGGTGCCGGTGCGGATGTCCACGGCGCGGTCCGCGAAGTTGAACACGCCCCGGTGCGGATAAACCGCGTTGTTGGCCAGGATCAACTCGAAGTGGGGTTCCTTGTTCTGTTGCGGCTGCGCGTGTTGTTCGAGATACCTGAGGTAGTCCTCCTCGCTGATGAAGAACGTCACGCGCATCGGGTCCACCGAGGACATCGTCGCCAGGATGGCCTTGTCCACTGAGCCGACATAGTTGCCCGCGCTGTAGTTGCGCACGCCGATGATGCCGTCCATCGGCGCGCAGACGCGCGTCCAGCTCAGGTTGAGCGTGGCGTTGGTCACCGCCGACTGCACCGCGGCGACGCTGGCCATCGCGACTTTGTGCGCCGCTTCGGCGTTATCGAGGTCTTGCTTTGGCACGGCGTCCTCGGCCACCAGAGGCTTCAGCCGCGCGACATCCGTCCGGGCTTTTTCCAGCGTGGCCAGCATGTTGTCAAGGTCGGCCTTCGCCTTCGCGAGGTCGGCCTCAAATGGCCGGGGGTCAATTACAAACAACAGGTCATTGGATTTGACAAGTCCGCCCTCTTGGAACCGAATCTCCATCAAATATCCCTGCACGCGCGCGCGCAAGTCCACCGTGTCCTTCGCCTCCGTCTCGCCCACATACTCCACGTATATCGGCACGGTTTGTTGAACCACGGTGGCCGCAACCACCACCGGCGCGAGGTTTGAGCCAGCCGGGTCGCCCGAAGTCTTCTTTTCCTTGCAGCCAGACGAGAAGGAGAGCAGCGCGCAGGAAAGCAAGGCAAGCCAACAACCGGACCGAGGATGGACGACAACGCATTTCATCGTGTTGTTCCTCCGTTCACGCAGTTTGTTTCGCCGATTCACCCAACGAAAACAAGCTGGAATGTCGCGCAAGCGCGAACCTCTGCCTTGCACAACCTGCAGGCGGGACAGGAGAAACCGATGGCACCACACGTTGTGGTGTTATCGAAACGACCATTTCGACCGGCACCGGGCGTTGCTGATATCTCCCGACGGTGGCGACACGTGGAAGCTGGCGCAGTCAGACGGCCTGCGATAACGACGACGGAATCGAATCAGGCGGCCACCGTCTTCATCGCCACGTCCACGCCGCTGGCGGCGTCGGGAGCATAGGCGTCAGCGCCAATCTCGTTGGCGAACTCCTGCGTGATGGGCGCCCCGCCGATGACAACCTTGACGGTCTTGAGTCCGGCGTTGCGGATAGCTTGGACGGTGTCTTTCATCGCCGGCATGGTCGTGGTGAGCAGCGCGGAGAGACCGACGATCTGAGCGTTGTGCTGCTTGACGGCAGCGACGAACTTGTCGGCCGAGACGTTGGAGCCGAGGTCCACAACGCCGATGTTGGCGCCTTTCCACATCATGCCAACGAGGTTCTTGCCGATGTCGTGGAGGTCGCCCTGCACGGTGCCGAGCACGGCCGTGTATTTCGGCTTGATGCCGGCCTTGGCGAGCAACGGCTCCAGCATCGCCATCGCTTCTTTCATGGCGCGCGCGGCGATGAGCATTTCCGGGACGAAGTATTCGTTGCGCTTGAACCGGTCGCCAACCTCGGCCATGCCGGGCACGAGGCCCTTCTCAACGATGTCCATCGGCACGACCTTCTGGTCGAGCAAAGTCTGTGTGAGTTGCTTGGCTTTGTTGCGGTCGCCTTTGATGACGGCTTGCGTAAGTTCTTGCAGTTCGCTCATGTTTTTCTCCGGGTAAAATGATCTTTCAGCTTGCCGCGGATAGTAGCGGGAACTTGGGCGTTGTCACTAGGAAATTCTGCCACATTTTGCCGTGGCCTGCGGGGCGATCAGGGCCGCTTCCAACGCTGCACTGCCTTCTGGCCGTCGGGCGCGGGCATGAACATGTCGCTGCGCTTCAGACCGAGTTCCTTGGCCGTCGCGATGGAGTAATCCAGCAGGCCCATCTTCGGATAGCGGCCGTTGGAACCGAAGGAGAACTTCACGCCAGCGGCCTTGGCGATTTTCAGGAACGGCAGCCGCGGCAGTTTGTAGCTGCTGCTGATTTCCAGCGCGACGCGGT
This sequence comes from Verrucomicrobiia bacterium, assembly GCA_041667205.1. GTDB lineage: Bacteria > Verrucomicrobiota > Verrucomicrobiia > CAIQCK01 > CAIQCK01 > CAIQCK01. The sequence goes on from JBAYFL010000017.1 coordinate 81,570, forward strand.
GCTTCACCGCCGCGTCAACGACCTTTTGGACGCGCGCCGGTGTCCAGAACGCGTCGTAGTCGGCGGCAAGCGGCGCGGGCAGCCATGAGGTATTGGCAAGGATGTCTATCGGCTGCTCCGAAATGATCTTCACGTGCCAGTCCACGAAGCGGTCCATGAACGCCTGTTTGTCAGCCATCTCCACGAGCGACTCTACGTCCTTCTCCCAGAGCTTGGTGCGCCGGCCATCCTTGTCAGGCAACGTCATGGTGTCGGTCAACACGTAGTCGAGTTTTGCGAGTGCCGCCGTTGAGAAACCGCTGGTCCAGTCAACCCACTCCGCCTGCACGCCGCAAAGAACCGACTTGCCGGCGAGCATGTCGAGGTAGCGCCCAAGTTCCTCGTCATTGCTGAGCACGGTCGGGTATTTGTTCTCCTTGGTGCCGGCGTGCTCGACGATGCCAAACTTCACGCCGCGCGCCTGTGGCAACGCCAACACCGCGTCAATCGTGCTCTTGTCGAGGTGGACGTGAAAATCCATCAGCGGAAAGTCGAGGCCCGTGGACGGTTCCGGCTTCGCCGCTGGTTTCTCCTCCGCGTGCAGCCATGCCGTGGCGCAGGCGGCCGTCGCGCTGCCGATGAAAGTTCGTCGAGTCATTTGATTCATGTTGTTCTCCTCACTTGCCTGCCGTAAACGCGTTCAGATACGCCTCACGAAACTCCTGAGCGGCCTTCACGCTCGTGGTGCAGCGGTCCCAATCCAGCACGGGCCGTGGGCCGAGCTTTGCCGCCGGCACTTCGTGCCCGCCAAACTGCGCCGCCAACTTCTGAAACTCCACGCCCCACGCCTTGAGTTTGCCATCCACGGTCAGGAGGCCGGTGAGTTGACTGCAATCGTTGGCCTGCGGATGATCGTAAAAGCCCCAGTTCAGCCAGCCGCACGCGAGGCCCGCCGTCGTCTCCACCGCGCGCCGGCACCAGCGCGCCTGCTGCTCCTCGGTGCCGGGCGCGGACATCTTCCCATTTCTGAGCCGCAACGCGCCACCACCATACCAGCCGAATTCCGCCAGCACCACCGGTTTGCCGGGTGCGGCCACCTCGCGCACGACGCTCTCCAAATAGGCGAGATTGCGCTGCTCGTCCTCCGGCTTCGTATAGTCGTAGAGGCCGCGAGAGTTCGGATAGAAATGCACTTCGAGAAAGTCGAGAAACTTCGCCTGCCGCGACGGACGGAACGCCGCGGAGTGTGCGCCGCCTGATGACGCCGGCACCGATGACTGAATCAAGCCAACCGTGACGAGCGCATGCGGGTCGGTCGCCTTGATCGCCGCCGCCTGCCGTTGCGTCCAATCGTCGGCGCGTTCTTCGCGAAAATGTTGATAGTCGAGCAACCGCTTGCTGTCCGGCGCGTCCTTCTTCGGCGGCACGGCTACCTCGCCCCACTGGATGGTTGCCGTGTCCACGGCCCACGCCTTTGCCGCATCGGCGGGCGAGGCGTAGCGTTGTTTCAGCCATGCGTTCCAGCGCGTGCGCATATCGGCGCTGTCCCAGCCGACCGACGGCTCATTCTTGAGATCGTAGGCGAAGATAACGTTGCGGCCACGATAGCGCACGGCGAAGAGCCGCCAGAAATCCTCCAGCGAGCGTAAAAGCGTCTCGTCGGCGAAGTGGTCGGTGCGCGCCCACTCTGGCAAACCTTCCCAATGATCCGGCCCGGTCGGATGCACGTAGATGCCAGCCTCCTCCGCCATTGCGAGGAACTGGTCGAACTTCTTCAGCCCCTCGTCATCGAGAGCACCGGGTTTCGAGTAAAACGAACCGAAGCTGATAAAAACACGGACACAGTTGGCGCCCAGCTCGCACAGCTTTACAAGGTCTCGCCGCGTTGCCTCCGCGTCGAACTGCTTCCAGAGCTGTGGCGCCCAGCCGGTGCCGGGCCGGTAGTAATTCACGCCGAGCGGCACGAACGGCTTGCCAGCCTCGGTGACGAACGTCCGTCCGCCGGCAGCGACGCGGATTTTCGGGAGAGCGTCGGCGGCGAGTAGCACCGGCAACGTTGTGACGAGCGCGGCAAGCAGCGCGAGGCTGCGGAGAGAGGTTTGTTGGGTCGTTGTCATGGTCGCGTTTCAGGCCCCACGATAGAGTCGGGAAGAATCCGAGGCAAGATTCATCCCGCGCGCACCACGGGTTCGCGCCGGAAACTTACTTCTTTTCGCCGCCTTTGCCCGGAGGCGTCAGCCAGCGCGGCCACCACTGGGGGTTGGACAACGGACCGGTCAGTTCCATCTCGAACGCCTTGGTGATCGGGTTCAACACCAACATGTTCACCGGCAACAAAGGCAATTGTAGTATTCCGGTTTCGCTCATGATGTGCGCTTGCACCCGAAAATCGAGGTTGCCGTGAATCTTCCAGCGCCCGCGGCCGGTCATGCGGTGCGGCGCGGCTTTGATAATGACCGGCTCACCGCTATTCGGGTCGGGCAGATGCACGCAGCCCTTTTCGACGAGGAACGTCGTGTCAATGTCGGTGGCCGGCGGGTTGGTGAACCGGTTTGGGAACAACATGCCGAGCCGTGTGGAGAGCGCGCCGAAAATCGGGATCGTCCAGAGCCGGCTGCCGACGATATGCAGGTTGCCGCCGGCTTGGATTGAGTCTTCCTGCCCCCACACGCCCGACGCGCGCACGTCACCCTGGAACATGCCGCTCACTTCCGTGTAACCGAACATCGCCTTTAGCAGCGCGCCGCCATCCTTTACGTCGTCGAACCGCAGCGAAGCTTGGTAGCGCATCGGACCCTGGCCCAGATCAAAACTGGCCTGGCCGGCCTGTAGCGAGCCGCCGTAGAACTGCGCGACGAAGTTGGTCGTGCTCAACACGCGATTGCTGAAATTGATCTCTGTCGAAAACTTGCCGATGTGCAGCCGCCACCAATCCACCTCCGGCGCGGCGAGGGTCGCGCTCCACGTCATTTGCTCCGGTTTCTTGAAATCGAACGTCGCCTTGATGCGCGACGCGGTCGGCGGCGACTTGAAATGGTAAGGCTCGATCAAGGCCACGACGTTGCTGCCGAGCAGTCGCGCAAGCTCGATGGGCTGAACTTTGCTCATGTCACACGACAGCGCCAGACGCTGGCTGACGCGGTCGTAGTCAAACGTGCTCTCGACGCGGCCGCTTGGGACTTCAAGCGCGAACTTGCTGGCGTGAATTGACGCCGGGTCGAGTTTGAAACGCGCATGGATGTTGGCCGCCCGGCCCGTGCCGGCGGCCAGCGCGCCGATCTTCACCGTGCCGTCCGCCGTCGTGCGGTCCGCGTTGCGCCAGTTGCCGCTGTAACTTTTTAGATCGAAATTCACCGGCGTTTCCGGCCGGTAATGATCCAGCGCCTGCCGCCACGATTCGGGCAGCGCCCGTTTCAAGGAAGCCAGGTCGAGAACGCCGCTTGCGCTGCCGCCGAAGTCGGCCGTCTGGAAATGGTATTGGTAGCTGCCGCGCAGTTCGCCCTCCGGCCGCCGCACGGTGCCGTCGCGGAGTTGCAACAGGTTGCGGCCGTATCGGAAGTTGCTTCGTGTCGCGTCGGCCGTCAGCCCATGCCAAGCCACCGGCCCGGTGTCGAGATGGCCTTCGCACTCGCTGTCCTCCAGCCGCAACCAGTTGCCGGTCCAGCGACCCGCGCTCAACACCGGCGGCTGAGCAAGCCGAAACTCGCGCAGCGTTTTCACGAAGTTGCTCGACAACAACGGCGACAGTCGCAGCGCCTCAGCCGTGGAATTGACATCGCTGAAAACAAAATCCTGCTTCGTCAGGTGGCAGGAGTAGTTGGCCTGAAGCGTCGTCACCTCGCCGGGCCGCTGCGCCGACGGCTTGAGGTCGGCCACTCCCTCCGTGAGCATGACGACGTCGTTGCGCAGCACGCCGCGGCAGGCAGCGCGCTGGATTGGAATACCGCGGAATGTCGCGTCCGACACCGACACGCGACCGTTCTCGATCGTCGGATGTTGTGGGTCGGCTTCGGTCCGGTATATCTCGAAGTCCAGTTTCGGGTTCACGGCCCACGTCCAGTCTTTGAGCATCCGCTGCCAGCCCGGCGGCAAGAACGGCGACAGTTGTTTGGCGTCCGCGTCGCTGTGCACTCGCGCGCCCGCCGTCTTGTTCTTGAAATCGAAGTAGCCCTCCTCGACCACCATCGCGCCGCCCGCCACCTGCACCGTCAGTTTGGGCACGCGCAACCGGTCGTCCGCGAAACCGACGGTGAGTTCCACGCGCGGCAACGGGTCGCAACGCCACTCGGCCAGTTGTTGCTGCATTTTAGCCGGCGCAAACTGCCCGAATGCCTTGAAGTCCGCGGAGCTGCGCAGCGTCACTTGTGCTTCCTTGCGTTGGAAATCATAATGGCCGTCGCTCAACACCACCGTGCCGCCGCCGATCGCCGCCTCCAGCCGCTCCAACCACAACTTCTGGCTGCCGTAGCCTAGCCGGGCGTTAAGAGAGTCGAGCGCCACCTTCGGATGTGTGACCGGGCCTGATTTGATCGTCAGCGAAGCCTCGGCGGCGGTCAGGTCGTCGGCGTTCGCCTTGAAGTCGAGCGTCAGCGCCGGCGCCTGCGGGAATTGCAGCGAGCGCAGTTCATCTGAAATCTTGTGTAGAAGCTGCGTGCGGCGCTCGCGCTCTTCGGCGGTGGGCGGCGGTTTTGGTTTCGTTGCGGTCGGCAGGCTCAGTTGTCCTGTCAGCGTCAACCGCAACCGCAAGACCTCGGCGGTGATCCGCTCCACCTTGAGGACGTTGTTCTCCTCCAGTCGGACGCGGCCGTGGAGTTGATGAGCCTCGATGCGTTTGGAGCGCGGGTCGTCGAAGAACAGCGGCAACGACAACTCGCCGTCCTTCAACGCCAGCGCGCGCACCGGCAACTGCCGCTGCCACAAGCGGCACAAGTCAAACTCGATTCCAACCGCTCCTGCGCGCACAAGCGGCCGGTCCGGCGTCCGCGTATCGCCGAGCGTAACCATGCGAGCCACAATACCCGTCGGGATTTCCAGATTGATGCTCTTGAACTCGAACGCGATGCCGCGCGCGGCCAGTTCCCGGACGACGCGTTCCTTGACAAACTCCGGCACGCCGTAGAAATGGAGCCAGGCATAGGAACCGGCAAGCAGCAGCAAGACCAGCCAGAGCGCCAGTCGTAGAAAGTAGAACAACCGCCACAGCATCTTCCAAAGCCGTTTCATGTGAGCCGCACGCCGCAAATCTGCGCCGAACCGGGCGCGGCCAGCAAGCACTTAGTTGAAACGATACGCTGGCCGCGCGTCGCCAGAGTATAGGCGTCGCGGATGCGAAAACATAACGCTCATCGTCGTGCGCCGAACTTCTTACTTCGCCGATTTCGCTGACGGCGCTTTGGGCGCGGGCGCGGTGACTTTCGCGGGCGGCAGATTGGTTTCGGGCCGTTTGAGCAGGTCTTTGGTGAGGCTGCCCGTCGTGGAGGCGCTCAGCTCGAAGATCGCCGGCTGGCCGGCGAGCAAGCCGTAGCGGCCTTTGTCGGCGCTTTCGTGGCCGAGCGACAAACCAAACGTCTTGTTCGTGCCGCCTTCGTTCACATCGAAGTTCAGAGTCCACGCCGGCTTGTCGAGGCCGAACTTGGGCCTGTCAGCGGCGCTGGTGCTGATGAACTTCTCGGCGTTGAGGCCGGTCACGGCCCAGAGCACGTCGTCCACGACGTTGGTGTCGAGCACGCCTTGCACGCCGGGCGCCAGCTTCCACTTGTCGTCCTTCTTCTCGATGGTGATCGTTGTCGCGCCGTGCTGGCTGCTGAGCTTGGTGACCTTGGATTTCTCGGTCGCAATCAGCGTGCGGTTCCGCAAGGCAAGGGCGGTCTTCGGCAATTTCTCAAATACCGCGCTTTCCACCGCATAGATGTAAGGCTCGTCGGCGCGCTTGATGTAGATCAGCTTCTTCTCCTTGTCCTCCTTGCCAAATTGCAGCTCGATCGCCGTCATCAACTCCGGCTTCGCGGCGGGAACGGCGATCGCCGTCGTGGCGGTGGCCACGTTCGTGCTTGCGGCAGCTTTGGCCGTGGCAGAAACGGCGGGCGCATTGGTGCTCGTGGCGGCCGACATTGCGGGCGCGGGCGGCGGTGGCGCGTCTTTCTTGACGGTGATGCTGTAGTATGGCCGGTCGAGGCCATACTTGGCCGGGTCCGCGACGACGTCGGCAACGAACTCCTTCGCTTCGAGGCCGGTCAACTGGGTGAGAAGGTTGCCGACTTGGTCGTTCTCGGCCCGGATGCTTTCAGGCTCGGTCAGTTTCCAATCGTCCTTCTCCTTCACCAGTCGGATGGGCTGGCTGGCGAAACTGATCGCGATCTGCCGCGCATCGTCGCTGTTGAAATCGGCGAGCTTTTTGTCGCGCAGGTCGTTGACCGGCGCGCTGAAATCCTTCAATGCGTCGCCGCGAATGGTGAGAACGGTGTCGGAACCTTTACGCTTGCAGTAAACCTTTGTCGCATCGTCCTTGACCGCACCACCGAACTGCACGGTGACTGCACCCTCGTGCTCGGTCGTATACACGGTCAGTTCCAGTTGCGGCTGGTCGAGTCCGTAGGTGGTCAGGTCGGCCGGCTTGTCAGTCGCGAACGATTCCGCCTGCAAACCGTGCAGCTTGTCAAGCAGCCCGTCCACCTTGCCCTGGTCGGCGCGGGCAACGAGCGGCTGGGCGATACGCCAGACCTTGTCAGCGGCAGAGGTGGCAGCAGCGCCGGGTTTGGACGCCTTGACCACTTCGATGGATTTCTTTCCCTGGACGATTTCAAGCCGGTTCGCCTGTAGCGTGCTGAATTCGGCGACGGTCTTGTCGCGCAGCTCGTCCACCTTGCGGTCGAGCTTGGTGAGCAGGCTCTTGTCCACCATCAGAATGTCGTCCTTACCGGCGAGCTGGATGTAAACAGTGCTGCCCACCGGCGACGCCTTGCCGACCTTGATGGCGGTCTGCTTGTCCTTCTTCCAGAACGTCAACTCCACCGGCGGCTTGTCGAGGCCGTAGTCGCTGAGCTTGCCGCCCTTGGCTTTGAGCTCGGCGGGCGTGATGACGCCATCACGGTTGAGAAACTCCAGCGCGCTGCAAATGCTGTTCACCTCGCTGCCGCTGGCGCGGTAGGCGAGCGGCTCGCGCAACTGCCACTTGTCCTTCTCCTTCTCGATGACGACGCGGCCGACGAGATTGGAGGTGTTGAGCGCGACCTGAATCTTGGTGATATCGTCGCCCTTCATGTCGAAGATGCGTTTGGCGCGCGATTCGCGGTCAGCCGTGGACGGCAACTGCGAATCCTTCAACCAGATGAACAGACCCATCGCCGCGGCGATGACCAGCAAGATGAGAGTTGTCTTCGGCTTCATGGTTCGTGAAACGTAATTCGTGACTCGTAACTAGTGATTCGTGATTCGTGACGCGCGATTACTTCCGCCGGTTCATCCAGACGCCAATGCCGATGATCGTCACAATGCCGGGGATGCCCAGCAGCACTGCGACACTGAACAGACTGAACCGCGGGCCGAGCGCAAACTTGAACTCTTCCGGTGTCTTCGGGCTGATTGCAATCTTGTCCTCGCGCTGGAGCAGCCAGTTGACCGCGTTCAGGAAAAAATCGCTGTTCGCGGCTTCCATCACATACTTATTGGCAAGGAGATTGGAGGTGCCGATCACCACCATCCGGCTCGAACCAACATCCACTCCGGAGACGTTACCGCCGCGTTCGACGGCGACCGCCATCGTCAACGGCGTCTTCTTGTCAGCGGCCTCGTCGAACTTCGCCTCGCGCCGCTCCATCGCTTTGAAGTCTGTTTCGCCCCAACAGTTCTTGTCGGGCGATTTGACCAGCCATGTCACTTTCGGCTTGTCGGGGCTGGGTTCGGCACCGCCAGCGTCAATCGCATCGAGCGATCGCGCCCGCGGGAAGAAGCAATTCAGATCCCTGATCTTGTTCACGATCGGGTGCTGGCCGTAGTCGCCCACCGGTGTGTCGAATGTAATGCCTTCGCGCAAGCCTAGAATCGAAACGCGCATCATGATGAGGTCGTTGTCGAGCCGCACATTCCACTTCTCCATCAGCGGTTCCAGCGCCGTGTCGGTCATCGGATCGAGCATGGCGATCAACCGGCCGCGGTTCTCGATGAACTTGCCGATGAGATCCACCTCTTCCGCCGTCAGCCGCACGGTCGGACCGGCAATGACGAGCACGTCGCAATCATCCGGAATCTTGTGCTTTTCGGTAAGCTTGAGCTTCTCAACCAGCATGTTGTCCTGCTTCAGCTTGTTGCTGATGGTCGAGTAGCCCTTCGATTCGTCGAAGCTCTCCGGGTCTTTCTCTCCGTGGCCGGTCAGGAAATAAGCCTTCCGCTGCTTCTCCTCGGTGACGGAGAGTATCGCGGAGGTGATGGCTTGCTCGCCCTTGAACGCGGTCGCCTTCGGTGGCTCCGGCTGCCACGGGTTGCCACCGCCACCGCTGAACTCCATGATGTCGCTGTCGCTGAGGTATTTCTTCTTGTCGCCACAGAGCACCGCGACGGTGTTGGCGGTGGTGACCGCATGTTTCTGGATGAGCTGCGCCGCCATCGGGTCGCGGTCAATGTCCACGACCTCGAACTTGATGTTCTTGCTCAGGTTCTCGTATTCCTTCATCAAGTTCTGAAGGTCGCTCATCAGCCGCGCGTCGTTGGCCGACGTTGGCTTGAAGAACATGATGACCTGCACCGGCTTGGTAAGCTTGCGGGCGATCGCCTTGGTCTTGTCGGAGAGCTTGAAGTAGGCCGACCGCGTCCAGTCGAAACGGTAGTCGGTCTTCTGTGTGAACCAGTTCGGCGGCCAGAACCACTCCGCGTGGCGGTAGGCCATGTAGTTCAGCATGATCATGATCGCGCCGGCCAGCAGCGTCGTCAGCACCACGTTGGTGCCGATGGCCGTCTTCTGGCCAAGGCCGTGGATCGTTTTCTTTGTAGGTTTGGTTGGGGGATTGGACATGGCTTCGGTCCTTCAAAAACTCTGAAACGTCTATCTCCACTTCCGGGATTCGACAATCTTCTGCGTGCAGAACAGCACGAACACCGTCGCGCTGATGTAGAGAATCACCCGCCGCAGGTCCAGCTGTCCGCGGGAAAAATCACGAACATGGTCAATCGAGCCGATGTAGCCAAAGAACGACTGCAACCACGCTGGCCCGATGTTTATCATGAATCCCAGGAAGAACATGATCGCAATCAGCACGAAACCGATGATGGCAGCGATGATCTGGTTTTGCGTCAATGACGAGGCCATCAAGCCAAGGCTGACGTAGAAAAACCCGACCAGCATCGTGCCGATGTAGGCCATCACCACCGGCCCCCAGTCAATCGGCGTCGGCGCAGCAGCAAACTGGTTAAGCAGCCACGAATAGGACAGCGTCGGCATCCACAGCAGCGCGAAGAACGTCGCCGCGCCAAGGAATTTCGACCAGACCACCACGACATCACTCACCGGCGCGGTCATCAGCGTTTCGATGGTGCCAAGCCGTTTCTCCTCGGCGAAAAGCCGCATCGTGATCACCGGCACGGCCATCAACATGCCGATCCAGTAGAAGAATGAGCCAAAGAATATCTGCATGACGCTCACGTCGTTGGTGCGGCCGTCAAACGCCATCACCAGCATCCAGAAGCCCACGCCGTTCAGCACCAAAAACGACACCATCACCAGATAGGCGATCGGCGACAGAAAATATGCCGCAATCTCCCGCTGCCACAGGGTGCAAAGCTTGCTCATATTACTTCTCCTCCTCTTGCTTCGACGCCGGCGCTTCGACGCGCGTGATGGACACGAACACGTCCTCCAGCGTCTGCCGCACGCGCGACAGTTCGCGCAGCGTCCACTTGTTGGCCGCCGCCTTTTCGTAAATATGGACCCGCACGTCGTTGCGCGGCGGCGCAAAAACGGTCGCGCAGACGAAGCCGTCGTTGCCGGCTTCGATGGTGACGTTTTTCACACCCGGCAATGCTCCCAGTTCGCGCTCGATCGTCGCGCGGTCGCCGCGGATTTCCGCGCGAACCGTGCCGCCGCCCTCGATCAGCTTGGTCAGGTTCTCCGGCGTGTCGCTGGCGACGACCTTGCCCTTGTTGATAATCATGACGCGGCTACAGGTCATCTCGACTTCGGGCAGGATGTGCGTCGAGAGCAGGATCGTGTGCCGCTTGCCGAGGTCCTTGATGAGCTGGCGAACCTGGCGGATCTGGTTTGGATCGAGACCGATCGTCGGCTCGTCGAGAATCAGCAGGTCGGGGTCGTGGACTAGCGAGTCCGCGAGGCCGACGCGCTGGCGATAGCCCTTCGAGAGTTGGCCGACGATGCGTCGGCCCACGTCCTTGAGGCCGCAGCGCTCCAGCACCTCGTCCGTGCGCGCCTTGCGTTTGGAGCTGGGCACGCCCTTGAGCGCGGCGCGGTAGTTCAGATACTCCGACACGCGCATTTCAAGGTAGAGCGGATTGTTTTCCGGCATATAGCCGATGCGCCGGCGCACTTCCTCCGACTGTGTGAACACGTCGTAGCCGGCCACCGTCGCCTTGCCGCTGGTGGCAGGCATGAACGCCGACAGGATGCGCATGGTCGTGCTCTTGCCCGCGCCGTTCGGCCCGAGGAAGCCCACGATCTCACCGCGTTTGACGGTGAACGACAGGTTGTCCACCGCCGTCACGCCCGCGTATCTTTTGGTCAGGTTTTCAACAGCAATCATGGTTCGTTATCCGTGATTCGTAACTCGCAATCCACTCCATTACGGACTGCGTGTTACCTCCTTATTTCGCTTTCACTCGCACACTATCCACATTTTGCACCACAAACGCACCGCGCCGCACACTCGTATAGACCATCATCGTCACCAAATCGTTCGACGCAACTTCGCCCAGCGCGGCAGCTACGTCGCTCTCTTGTCGCAAATCCAATCCGCCAATCCGCGCCATCACCAAGCCGCGCCGAATGCCAGCCTGCCACGCCGGACCGCCGCGTTCAATCTCCGTCACAATCATTCCCTGGCTGGCGGCCACGCCCAGCGCCTGCGCAATCTCCGCCGTCAACGGCTGCAATCGCACGCCCAGCTTGCTCCACGCCAGCTCAAAACCGGACACTTTCGGCACTGCTGTCAGCGCCACGGTCGCCTGCACGGTTCGCCCGCCGCGTTGAAATGTCAGGCTCACGTCCTGCCCAGCCGCCTTGTGCAACAGACGGCTTTCAAAATCCACTGAGTCGCGCACCGGCTCGCCGTCCATCTGTGCGATTTCATCACCGACTCGCAGGCCCGCGCGTTCAGCCGGGCTGCCCTTCTGCACCGCAGCCACCGTCAGCCGGCTGCCTTGCATCGTCACTTGTGCTCCAAACCAAACGCCTTTGCTTTTCTCCGGGCTGAGCAGATCGCTAAGTATCTGCCGCACGCGCTTGACTGGAATCGCAAACCCGATGCTTTGCGCCTCAGCCATCATCGCGGTGTTGATGCCGATGAGCTGGCCGTCGAGATTGATCAGCGCGCCGCCGGAGTTGCCCGGATTGATCGCTGCGTCAGTCTGCAACATATCTTCAAACACCACTTCGCCTTCCCAAGTTGCTTTCCGGTTCTTGGCACTGAGCACACCGCGCGAAATCGTGTTTTCCAGACCATACGGGTCGCCCAGCGCGATCACCGTCTCGCCCAGCATCAGATCGCCGTCAGCCGCCAACTCGATGGCCGGCAACGGCTGTTTCGGCTCGATCTTCAACACCGCCAGATCGTGCTTGGCGCTGCCGTTTACATAGCGGCCCTCGTGTTTGGCGCCGTCCGTCAGCGTCACTGTGATCTTCGAGGCGCGCTCCACGACGTGCTGGTTGGTCACGATGTAGCCGCTCCGCTCGACAACGACGCCGGAACCAAGACTGTAACTGGTATAGGCGCGCTGCGGCCGCCGATATCCGTAGAATTCGTAAAGCAAATCCTCAAACGGATCGCGGTAGCCGCGCGTAACCATCCGCTCGGTGGAAATGTTGACGACCGTGCGATACGCCTTTTCGATGGCCAGCACCGTCGCGTCGCGTCGCGCCGAGCTTGGCGCCGCTGACTCCGCCGCGCTGGTCAAAGCATGGCAAAGAACAAGAACTCCAAAAAAGACCGGTAAAATCCGCATTGCGCTCGTTAGACCTTTCGACGCCCGCGCGCGTTGAAATAAAATCGGGGTTGATGATCCGGACCTGCCATTGGCAACGGTCGGAAAGGGAACCCACGCCACCGCGACTACATCGACCGCTTCTTGCGCTTGCGGGCGCGCTCCTCCGCCAGCTCCTTCTGATCCGGCAACTTGAAAGAAATCTTCCCCTCGGCGATTTCCTTCAACGCGATCTCCATGTGCGAGAGATTGCCCTCGGTCGTTGTAAGCGGCCGAAATCCCTCGATCAACTGTCGCACCCGTCGCGAAACCATGTTGATCAAAATATGCCGGTTCGGAACCTGCTGCAGCGATGCTTCCAAGTATTGGTTCTTCAAAACGTTCTCTTTCCGTCAGTGTCTGATTCCAAGCTCTGTTACGAACCGGCTAATAAGTCTTAACCCTCAGCGATAATCAAGCCTATTTTTCCCTTATCGCAGCGCATCAGCAGGGGGAAATGCTCTACGGGACTGGGCAGATGAGGATTTGAACCGGCTGCGGGTTGACGGCGTCGAAGCTCAACCCAGCGCCCCGGCTGGCAGTGATCTTGCGCGTGGCGTCCCCAATCGTCACGGCGAAGCGCTGGCGCGGCGCAATCTTCATCGTGCCGTTGCTCACGTGCACCGCCGCGCCGCCCGGCGCTTTCAGCGTCCATGCGAGCTTGTCCGCGCCGTAACGCATCGCGCTGATCTCCGCTGTGCCGGACTTCGGCCGCACGAGGATTGGCAGCCGTTCCAGCACGACGGCTTCCGCCTCCGCCAGTTCAACCGCCGTGCGCCCTTCCCTGCCGATCGTTGTCACGAAGTCTCGACCGGTGAGTTTGCCGTCCTTGTCGAAGTGCCGGACCTGCACAATGCACCGCTCGCCCGGCCAGCCGTAGTTGCCGGAGTGCGTCGCGATGATCCGCTCCCGACCGAGCAGGTAGCCGGCGTGCAGTTCGATGGGCGTGAACGGGAAAACATAAGGCGAGATTTCGTGCTCGTAGTTGTAGCGCGTGCCAACGAGCAGCGTCGCCATCTTTAGCGCGCGGGTCCAGTTCCCAAAATCCATCCGGCTGCTGGCGTAGCCGAGTGGCGAATCGAGGTTGCCCTCATAAGCCCACGTGTCGTTGTGCTGGATCTCCACCATGCGCTGCGGTTTCTTCGTGAGGATCTTTCGCGTCGCCGTCGGTCCGTTGCCCATCACCGTGCCGCCCTTGGCCCGGACGCGGTCAATCACCGCCATCCGGTGGCCTTCACCGAGCAACGTCGTGATCCCAACCTCGTGGTCAATCGTGTAGCTCTTCTTGTCGAGGACGCACGAATGGCCGTCCGGGATGCTGTGTGTGATGAGAGGCGCGCCGTAGCCAGTGGCCTCCATCTCGTCCCAGTAGAGGCCATCGGTCTTGATCTCGTCGAGGTAACGGTCGGCCACGTCGAGCATCGCGCGGCCGAAGCTGTTGCTGAGCGTGGCGACGACGCTCCACGTGAGGCTGTAGATGCCGCTCCATTCCGTCGAGAGCTGTCGGCCCTTCCCGTCGGCCAGCCAACTGTCGCGGAACCGCTCGTGGCTGCCGTCGGAGGTGTCGCGCTGCGAATCATAATAGACGAGCACCTTGCAGCCCGGTGACGCCTCGCGGATTCTTGCGGTGGCCTCACGGAGCCGGCGACGGAAGTCGGCCCAATACGGCTCCATCACGCCGGTGCCGAATCCGATCTTCTTGCGGTCGTGTTTCGGATCCACCCAGCCGCCGCAGTAGCAGGCGTAGCGGATGCCGAGCCGCTGAAACTGTTCGCGAATCTTCTCCACCGGCGTCGCTAGGATCGAGTCCGGGCTGAAGAATGTCCACGGCCCCTCGACGGTGTAGTTCGATCCCCAGTCGGCGCGAACCAAGTTGATGAAGTCGAAGTAGTCAGCCGACGCGACGGGATAGACCGACCAGCGCAACGTGTAGGAACCGCCCGCTGGCAAACAGAGCATCTCGGTTCGCAGACCAGCGACGGCGGTTTCGTTGTCATAGAACAGCGTCGCCTGATTGCGGAGCACGTCGTCCTCGACGATCAAACCGAGGCCGAGACCCGGCTTCGGCAGCGCAACATAAACGCTGGGATTGCCGTTGGAGTGATACTCGTTAATGGCGGGATCGGGATTGCCCGCAAGCCGGACGCTGGCGGTCTTGCCCTTGAGCGAAACCTCGTGCCGGACGAGGAGACCGAGCTTTCGGTCACGATGGAGGTTGGTGATCTCGTCGGCCACCTCGACGCGGCGCGGCATGAACCGCACCGTGCGGCGCAGCCGATAGTCCGGGCCTTCGGCAACAGCGCGATTGCCACCGGCGCGCACCGTCCACTTCTTCTGACCCGTCGCGTCGGATTTTGCCGCCGGCACGAGACGATTCAGCCCCGCGTTTGGATACGATACAGCCGTCGCAAACTCGAACTGTTGTTTCCCGACGTCGATGACGAATCCGCCGCCCGGCAGCAATCTGCCCTTGTATGCTGCTGGCCCCGCGCTGGGCGTGCCGCGGTTGATTACATCGCGGTCGGCTGTGTCCTCGGCCATCGTCGGGCTGACACCGGACTTCGTGCGAATGACAAGGTTCTTGATAACGAGATCGCCTTTCGTGTGCGCGGCGGTCGCTTGCGAGCCGTTGCCCATGTTCGTGATCTCCAGCCGGTTCTCCGACATCGGGTTGGTCAGGTCGGTCACGTCCAGCACGAACTGGTAGGGATTGCCGGCGTAGAACTTCATCTTCAACGCGCCCTCAAAATCCGGCGCGTAGAGGACGCGCCACGAGCTGTTTCCGAACCACGAGTAAGGCAGGTTCGCCGTGATGGGCGAGACAACGGGCTTGTTCACGAGCCGGCTGACGGCGCGCGATTTGGCGGCGTTCACGACACGGCCGTTGAGCGTGAGCTTCATGAAATACATCGAGCCACCGAAGCCCTTCGCGTCGAACCGCGAGGTCACATCGAGCAGCACGGTCGTATCTTTCTGCGGCAGCGTGCCGAACTCAAACGACCGCGCCTGACCAAGTGAGATGCGCGTCTCCTCGCGGACGACGGCGATCTCGCCGGCAAAAACCCGCGCAACCAGAAGCGGCAGCAGGAACAAAGCAACGACGTATTTCATGGCGTTTCGATCTATATCAACTCATCCAGCCCGTCGAGTCAACGGACACGATCATCGTGGTGTCGCTGGCGGCGACGTCATCTCTTTCTCGATTGCTTTAAGAACCCACCTCGCCGCTTTTCGCACTTCTTGATTCGGGTCACCGCCAACCAACCGCCGCAGAACTGGCAGGCCTTGCGATTTGACGCTCTTTCTGGTCTCGTCAACTTCGGCTTGTGTCACGTGCTTCCGAAATATGGAGGAGGATTTGACATTCCAACTCATGAGCAGCAGCTTCGCGCCGAGAATCCTCTTCTTTACTATTGAGCCTGTCTGAGTGCTGGTCACCAACTCAAAGTTCTTGTCCGACGGCAGCTATCCAACACTCGTGCGTGCCGCGATCTCCAAGCGTTGTGGATGTATGCAGTAGTAGCTGGCACCGAAGCTTAGCCTGTATTCACAATGGAACGGCGGCTCCGTCAAACAGTCCACCAAGTCTGGCGCGTTCACAACTTTGACACGACAACTCGACGAGATGGTTGTGCGGAATTTCTTACTATCAGCGTTCTTTGATTGGTGTTGGCTCACTGGACTCCCTCCCTGACCTGCGGTGGCTATTCTCTCGCTTTCTCGTTGCGCGGCGACACAAACAGCAAATCATCAGTCCTGTTGAGACCAGAGCGAACGACTCCGGCTCCGGCACGAGCATGACAGACCAGGAAATTGTTTCTTGGAGCGATGTGCGGTCTGCGCGAACCCAGTCGGTGGGATCGTAAGCCAGCGCCTTGAACGTGTGCAGTCCCTGGCTATAAGAACCCATCGTCAGGTCCAACACTTGATTGGTGGCTCCGGTGATGGGGGTGTCGTCGCAATACCACTGGAGAAATATGACGGCTGGGTCAATCACCGATAGCCACAACGAATTTGGATCCATGAGCGTCGAGGCATTCGCGAGATAGGTATCCACGGGATCCACGGCGTTGTAAATATCGAGGATGATCTTCTCCCGGGAGACCGCATCGAAGGGCTGGTTTAGGCTGCGCATCTTGGAGTTCAGCGAGGGGCGATAGATGCCGTGGTCGTAGTAGTAGCCGCCTTCATAGGCTCCAATAACACCAACGCCCGGCTGGTCATAACCGACCCATCGCGACCACTTGGCCCCTGTCGGGTCCTTGGTGATATTGACTTGGATTGGTTCGGACCCGGCATAGGTTCCGGTATTGCCGCCGTATTCGTCGGCGAGGCGGTCAAAGGAATGCCCGCTTTCGTGGAGGGCGATTTCCAGCGCCGAGGAATTGCCGCCGGCATAGGTAGCGTAGGTGCCGCCGGCGCCTCCATACTTCGTGGCGTTGACGGTCACGAACTTCATGTCCACGGTAAACGCGCCACCAATTCCGCTGTTCAGGGCCGTGTTGGCCTTGGTGCTATTGACACTCAGCAAGCGGTCCGTCACGCCGTCGAAGCGATACGAAGCGTCCAACGCAGTGTCCACGTAGATGTTGTTGATCGGGTCATCCGCGCCCGACTGGTTGGAGATGACATCCACGCGGTAGATGTCAAAGAAGTTCTTGTAGCGAGCAAACGGGTCCACCTTGAGCGTGGACCCGCTGGGATTGAACATGTAGTTGACCAGATTGTTGATGTGGGTGACGTAGGTGCTGGAAATCTCAGAGGCTGTATAACCGTCGCCCAAAAACACAGCGTTGACGCGGTTGTCTGACGGGCCATTGTCCACCATCGTCACATACGCCGCCCAAGCACGCGAAGAGGAACACAGCACTGCCAACAACAGACAACCGCATAGAAGCAGACGCCAGCCCAAACCTCGGATCCCTACGGCCGACGAATTATTCCGTTGCTTCGACTCATCAAGACAAACTCTCGGGTTCATCTCCTGTTGACTGAAGTGACTATCTCAAAGGATTCTGCCTCGCCTCGCTGCCTTCACTACTTCCCCTTCACCTGCACCGTTCCATTCGTGCCTGATCTAGCTGGCGGCACCTGAATCGTCAGTGGAGTGCTCTTAGAAGCACTGGCAACGGTCCCCTGCCCGCTTTCCACAGCTTTTTTCATCGCCTCGGAATACTTCTTCTGCGCATCCATAAACGCATCACGGGCGGCTTTCACTTCTGGCAACTCTTGCACCTTCTGGAACTGGTTGTAGTTCATCGGCATCTTCCCAGCCGACGGAGTGGCACGAAAAGCGACGTTTGAACCACCGGAACGTGAAGGGATGGTGATAACCGGATTCTGAGACATCCGCTGGCCACTGAACACCGACGACTGGCCACTGGTTACTGGCGACTGAATACTGATTCCTGACTTCTGACCTCTGACCTCTGTTCTCTGACCACTGTTTCCCATCTCCTTCATCAGCCACACGCCGCCCATTGTGCCTGCTGCTCCGCAGACAATGGCTATCGCCGCTCCGGTTATCAGATACTTGATTGGATCGTTCATGGTTTTGTTTGTTCGCTGCTATTTATTGATTGTTGTTGTCAGTTCTTTTTCTACAAGGAAACTCAGATGCGAACACTCAGGTCAGTCCTGTCTCAAGGGCAGTTCGTTGCCAACCCAGAAGTCCAGAACCTTCACGTCGCGGCCTCTTCTAAGAAGCACCCGATGGGTTCCCAGATTGTCAGAGACTTGGAACACAAACGACAAGGCTCTTTGCTCATCAAGCCGTCCAAGGCTAACCCATCCCTTCGTGCCGACGACGCGACCGCTGTCTTCGGCTTCAATCGTCACCGTTTCACCGGGATTGCCTTCAGGGTAGGCCACTTGCACTGGAATCTGCTCTGAGGGCTGGACATAGATGCGTTGGAAACCACCAACTTGGTTTGGAGTCAGTTCATACTGTTTGCCAACCCGCTGCACCTTTGCCACCGCACGTTGGCCCGGCGCTTTCGGTTGTTTCTTGTAACGCGGCTCTGGTTGATTATCCGGTCCAGCGACAATCACTGGTTGCTTCACCGCTTGCGTGGGATGTGGTGTAGGCCATACGACGGTAGAGCCTACGCGGCCGACCTTTGGTCCATCGGTTGAACGCCCTTTTGCGCTATCGTTGGTTTGCTGTTCCGCTGACGGTGGCCCTCCAATTCCTGCTTTTCTCTTGTCACCTTTCCACACTATCCAAGTTGAGACCACGAACAAGAGCGCCACAGTGACAACGCCTGCGCCTACCAACCAAAGCCGTAGATCTCGCCTTTTAGGTTCGTTCGTCATGTTACATCATCGCTACAATCGCCACACCATCTTGACACCAGCAAGAGCACTCATTCTTATTCCCGATATTCCCATCAAAAGCCACGAATCCGCGTCGTAGCTAAATTGTGGCGACAGCGACGCCGATGGGCTTGCTCGTACGACTTTCAGGCGCGCACTTCTGGCAATTCGCCTCTGACCCGTGACGCCACGCGTTATCCGGTTTTTGATTTCATTTGTCTTCATATTCGCGCCGAGTATTTTTACGACCTATATCACCGGTGGTTGCCTTTCGTGCACTTTAACTCGTTCAGTACCGAAAAGACTCCGAGCAAATCTTACCCAGACCGACTTTGCAATGTTTCTTGCCGGAAGGGTTCCCAAAGTTATGTACAACTCGAATTATCAGAGTGACTTCCGATCCGGGATTAACGTCAAACCCGAAGTTCATTCCGTCGTATCCAGGACTAATATCCTTCCAGCCGTCCGATTGGTGCAAGTAGAACTTCTCAAAGTATGTACAATACACCTTCCTACCCGGCGCTTGGCCAACATTGTTAGGAAGAGATATGATTTCGGAGGAATGGTTCACAAAGGAAAAACACGCATATTGGGTCCCAGGAATAGGACCTTCATACTTGAACCTCAACTTGGCGCGTAGTTGGTCATCCACGTCATCCGCACTCCTTGTGTTGCCAGCAGGAGACGCGTCCGAGCGCCCGTCTTTTGCCTGCAAAAGGTAGTCCAACTCCAACTTATAGCGAAATTCGTCCGAGTAGATGTTGCCCAATGCGATCTTGCCAAACTTCTCGTCCTCCTTAAAAGGTTCCGCCTCTCCATACGCCTGCAACACGCGAATCAGTAAGGTGATTTCTGATCCAGGATACACATCAAAATCGCGGCCGGCGGGACACTTGTCCACATTGATCTGTTTCCAACGGTTTCCTTCCCTAAGGAAAAATCTTTCATTCCGAGTCATATACACTTTTCTCCCGGGTAGTTGTTCCGTTAGGTCGCCCGGAAGAGATATGACTTCGGAAGATCGATTCACAAAGGAGAAGCATGCAAAGTCTGTCGCCTCAATAATATGCTCATACTTGAAGGTCAACTTGGCGCGTAGTTGGTCATCCACATCACAAGCGCGCCTCTTACGGGCTGAAACCGTAGAATCCTGCCGGGCGTGGGCAGCGGGCAAGGTTCCATCACGCTCTTGATGCGAGGTTTGAACTTCTGCTTTCTTTCGGCATCCATCACCAACCATTGTGACGAACAATGACAGAACCACAGCCGAATAAATCACGCATGTTCTTTCACAGTTCATAAGTTACATCAAGTGTGGGAAATAGTATCTGTGTATCTGTAGTTTATTGAGTTGGATCTTTCCCACCTGGAAACCACGTGTTCGGAGGGGGCATGCGATGTTTACCACTGTTGTCCCACTCGGATATTGACCTATTATAGATCGCACCAGCAACCGAATGCATTTTTCCCTGCACACCGGCTCTCACTTGTTGTTCGCACTGCTGCTTGGAACCGAAGGGCTGGTTCTTTTGCGAAGTTTCGTATGTTCCAACGGCGTTTTTAAGACGTTCTACGGCCCCCGGCTTATTCTTGTAGCTCGAACGGGGATTTGGAATGCCGAGGAAGTCATTGATATGTTCCTGTTCATACGCCAACGCTTTTTGTGTTATATGGGGGTGCATTCCTTGACGTATGTAAACAACCACCCGATAGTCGATGCCAATTGTTTTCAAAGAGTACGGTCGGGAATCACAGCACGTCACCTCAATGTCCCACTCCATAGTTGTGAAGGCCGCGATGTCGTTGCCAATCTTAATTGGCCTCGTACCAGTATAAGGCACCGCTGATTGAACGTAGTGCAACTCTCTGTATTCCGTGCCCCCCGTGTGCCATTCCACATTGCCGAAGGGATCTACTGAATCCGACGCATTGTTACCAACGTACCGATAGAAGTTTTCATCTCCGGCATTGAACCCCATCGGATCTGTCTGCAAAAACCTCCCCAATTCCGGCGAATACGCTCGATTGCGATAATCATAGAGAGCAATATCACCAAACCATTCACGACCGGTAAAGAGGAAACGGTTGCCGACAGCGGAGGCGGTGAGCGATTGGGAGTTGGCAGACAGAACGGTGGGTTGGCCGAACACATCGTAGGTGTAACGCTCAACAACAGTACCGCTTGTATCAGTCAGATGCGTCACACTGCCTAAGGCGTCCGCGTGATAGTAGAGGATCGAAGGAATGCTGGAGTTCTGGACTGTTGGGGTAATGCGGCAGAGGATTTCATCCACATTGGGCCCATGAATATATTTTGCCAGAAGATTGCCGGAGGCATTGTGTTCCTCGATCACGTTCCAGTCATCATAGTAGAAATAGGTGGTAACTCCATTGATGGTGCGGCTGACACAGCGGCTGCTTGCGTCGTAAGCCGTTTGAATCGCGGAAGACGTGGAAGATACGGAAACGAGGCGGTTCTGAGCATCGTAAACGAGCAATTGCCCATTGAGGCTCGTTAGATTCCCTTTGGAGTCGTAACTCAGGCCTTCACCAGCGACCGATGAATACTGATTCAGGGCATTTGGAGTGTAGCTGGTGGATTGTTGGTCGTAGGTAGTGGACAAACGATTGCCAACGGCGTCGTAGTTGTAGCTGGTGGCGTGCTGATTGTTGTAGTTCACTCCTGTCAACTGGTCCGTCGCATCATAGCCGTAGGTTTCAGCGCGAGGAACAGCGCCCGCATCCGTTTGGGTCTTCGACGTGCGGTTTCCCACGCTGTTGTATTCGTAGCTGAACGTTGAGAGTTGAGAGTTAAGAGTTAAGAGTTGCGACGCAGCGTCATACCCATAGCTCGTGGTGATGCCGTTGCCGAGGGTCTTCGTGATCCGATTGCCCGCCGCGTCATACTGGTAAGTAGCACCTATTCCCTGCGATCCAGCCACGGCTGCAAGCTGATTTCTGCCGGTGTAGCTGTAGTTGACGACGGTGCCGTCGGGATAGGTCATGCTCGTCCGGTTGCCGTCGGGATCGTAGGTGTAGTGGACGACGGCTGCCGATGGCTGCCCGCTAACGGCCTGACTCTCGGAGATCAACCTGTTGGCTTCGTCATAGTTGTAGGTGATAGTGCTGTTCTGGTTGGCAAGCATCGTCAACCGGCCGGCGACATCGTAGTTCTTGGCAACGACCGGAGCGGCGGTGGACGGTGACCATTCCTGACCATACTCACGGTTGCGTTCGTCATAATGAGAGAGACGCTGCTGACCGGCGCGATTGGTGTAGGTAGCGAGGTTGCCGGCGTTGTCGTAGGCGTAGTCCTCGTGGGAGCCATCGGGATACGTCATGCGGGTGCGGCGGTTGAGGTTATCATAGATGAAGCTGTAAGTGTTGCCGCGAGCGTCGGTCAGGCCGGTGAGATTGCCGTTGAGATAGGTCATCTGTGTGACATGACCCGCCCGGTCGGTAATATTCGTGGGTTGATCCATCTCGTTATACACGAATTGGGTGATGCCGTTGTCGGGCCGCTTCTCGGTCAGTTTGTTGCCAGCCAAATCGTAGGTCCACTCGGTCGTGTTGCCCAGCGGATCGAGGGTCACAGTGCGGCGGCCTTGCAGGTCGTAGCCGAATTTCGTCTGACGGCCGAGAGGGTCTGTAATGTGGCTGAGGTTGCCGGCAGAGTCATAGGCGTAACGGGTTGTGGCCGCATCGGTGCTATGATAGCCAACCGTCTCGGCCATCTTCCGCCATTCCACGTCATACTCGGTCTTGATGATCTTGCCGCTGGGCAGGATGACCATCGTGGGCTTGTTCCTGTAGCCGCAAGAACCGCAGCCACCACCGTCGCCGTAGCCGTAGCGGGTGGTTCGGCCAAGCGGATCGGTGACGGCCGTAAGGCGCCGGAACTCGTCGTAGGTGGAGAGCCAGCTATGGCCAAGCTCATCCGTTACCTTGGTGCGATTGCCAAAGGCGTCATATTCGAAGCTCTTGGTGGCGGGGCCAGGGTAAGTGATCTGGGTCACCAAACCGCGCGAGTTGTAAGCGAAGCTGGTGGTGTTGCCGCGCGGGTCGGTGACGGAAGAGAGGCGGTTGGTGCCTTGCTCGTAGGAGTATTGGGTGACATGACCGAGCGGATCGGTGGACTGGGTTTTCAAGCCACGGGCATCGTAGGCGGAATACTCGATGCCACCGTTGCGCAGCTTGTGGCTGAGAACCTGGCCGAACTCATTGTAAGTGAACTCCTCGGTGGTGCCGTCGGGATAGCGGGTCTCAGTAACGCGGTTGAACGAGTCGCGGACATAAACCGTGCTGCGGCCGAGCGTGTCCACGTGATTGGTGACAGAGTCGAACTCGTCATTGCGGAGCCAGAACTCCAAAGTGTTGTCGGGATGACGCTGGCAGAGGACGTTATCGTAGTTGCTCTTGGTCCACTGGGTGATCCGGCCCTGGGGATCGGTCTTGCCCGTCTGATAACCATACTCGCCCTGATCGTATTGATAATCCGTCCGCCGGCCCAGAGCATCCACATGGGTCGCCACCAGGCCAACAGGCATCTCATAACGCTCGTTGGCACCGTTGCCGTAATGCACGCCGGGCACATAGGACGTCGAAGCGGAGTAATAGCTGCCGATGGAGATCAACACGGCACCATGTGGATCAGCGCCGTTGATCTCGGCCTGAAGCGAACCGACAGGACCGGTTTCATAATACTTGTATCGGATGTTGGAGCCTTGACCGGGGAAATGCGGGTCAATGGCATGTTGGAGCAGCGGGCGCGAGCCGTTGATTTGGGCGTAGGCGTAATTAGCCGCCGTGCCGTCGCCATAATCCGCGACAGTCAAAAGAACATCACCCACAACATAGATCCAATCGTAAACCCCACCATAAGAGTAGCTGACGCTGCGGCCGTCACTGGTTTCAACCGAGGCGATCAACGTCACTCCCTCGGACTCATTCATGTAAGGCACGGTTCTGTAGTTGATCTGTAGATAACGACCGGCGGGTTCCTGGATGCTGCTCAAGAGGCCTGTCGTGCTGTCGTAGGTGAGCGTGTAAACATTCTGCTGGCTGTCCGTGAAGTGGGTCAAGTGATAGCTGCCGCTGCTGCCGTAAACCTCGAAGAAGTAACGCCAGCCGTTACTGGTTTGCAGGATGAAGGTGCTGCCGCTGGTCATCAGCCGTTCGCTCACGTTTGGAGTAGAACGCCAATTACCGCCAGAGTTCCAGAATCGGCGAGACGAACCGTCCGGGCAGTAGATCGTCACGGAATTACCAAGGCCGTTATCCACCAGTTCCCACTGGTAGGAATGACGCCAGCAACCGCCATCGCCGAAGTAAGAGACTTCATTGGCATACCGGGTGTTGTGAAGCCGCTTCCAAACCAGTTGATGCTCGCCGACTCCACCCCAGACTTCCAGATCGGGGATTTCGCGGTGAGCGTTGGCTGTGAAGAGCTTGATCGGGTTGGGCGAGTTGCACTTATCGTCTTTGCCCGCAGGACCCCTCTGCTCTGGATTGCCGCAACCGCCATGCAAGCTCTGATCAGGCGCAGCCGTGGATACAGACTGTGGACCTGCCTGTTGTTCCGGTTCGGCACCCGTAACAGGAGGAGGTTGCGCACCCGGCGGAGTGGCAGAAAGCGACGGTGGAACCTGGACACCAAACAATGTTGTGGTATTGCCGGGATCGAGAACCGGCCCTGTCACGAAGATGGTGGCCATGCTGTTCATGCCGACAGTTGCACCGCCGGTCGGACCGCTGAGAGACAACAAGATGGTCTTCGTGTCGGATGTGCCGGGCGACTGATGAAGTGAAATGGTGACGGTTTTCGATGCCTCTCCATCCGCGAATGATAGGGTAGCCGAGACATTATTGTAATCCGTGCCAGCGTGTGCCGAACCATCAAGCGTCGCAAAGTGGACCGTGACGTTACCCAACTGGCCGCCGGTTCTGACCACTTGAACCGTCACGGTCGTATCGGCCGTCTGCGCGTCGGCAGAATAAGCCACCTGGTCAAATTCGAAAGCTCCAGCTTGAGGATCCGTGCCCGTGGAACCGCCAGTTGTCCCACCGCTGCTGGTCCCGCTGGCAAACCCGGCGAGCAGGTTGTTGAGAGCGGCGAGATCGCCCGGCGGATTGAGAGTGAAACTATTGAGCAGACCATTGCCCGGCGAAGTTGCGAAATGGCCCTCGCCCAGGTCCAGCACTGACTGGACGAAGTAGTAGTAGTTGGTGTTGCCCGGCGGCAAACCGCTGAGAATAGCTCCCGCATCGAATCCGTCAAAGTCAGTCCCTGATACAATGAAAGCGTTGGCAGGATTGAGCGCGTTGCAGGGGCTGAACACCACGAAATGAGCGGCGTTGCTATCGGCGGCCAGATTGAGGAACTCCCACGTGATGAACGCCTCCGTAGAGGTGACATAATTGGTGTTGGGCGGAACAACGATCTCGATCAACGGAGTGGTGCCTTGTGTGCCGCCGGAGCCGGCCGTCCCGGTGGTGTGGAAGGTGCACCATTCATCACCGTTCATGCCGATGGCGTAGCGCCCTTCTGTGAAATCGAGGGATGATTGGACGTAGAAATAGTAATCGTGTCCGGCTGTCAGATTGGTCACCACAGCCGAAATGACATCGGGCTGATAGGGGTCTGCAAAACCTTGGGCAATGACTGCGCCGTCCAAGGTAGCTGGCGGCGCGTTGGAATTGACGATGGCGAAATGCTGGGCGACGGCGAACGGGTCTATCTGCGTCACCCACCAGGTGATCTTGGCCGCCGTGTCCGTGATCCAATCAGTTCCGACGCTGAGGATGGCAATGGCCGGATCCACGCTGGCTGCGCTCGCTGTAGCGAACTGATACGCGGTTGTCTCTCCGACGCTGAAGTCGGAGTTGCCGGCAAGGGCACCCTCGGAGCCATAGACTTCAGACCGGACTGCAAATGCATAGTTTTTCCCCGCCGTCAAACCTCCCACCTCAACGACCACAGAGCCGGAACCAGAAGCATCGCTGATGCCAGAAGCCTGGCCAAAGCTCCAGGAGGAATTGCCAACCTCGGCGTAGTAAACCCTGTTCCACAACAATTGCGAGGTATCGTTTTCCACACTCCAACTGATGGTCGCACTGTTCGGAGAGACGCTGGTGACTGAGGGAGAACTCACGATGCGGACAGCCGGGGCCGTCTTCTTTTGCACCCAATCACTGCTGGCATACACCATCGGGAAAGCCGGGTCGTGCGTCGAGTCCGCCTGCATCATGGACTGGGCGTTGATGTTGTAGGTGTGGCCGGGCAGCAAGCCGGTCAACGACACGCACATGTCCCCCGAATTCGGATAATATCCCCAAACTGTCAGGATTTCCGACCCAGCCATGTCCGCGTAACTCACCACGTTGCTGAACGAACCCCAATAATATGTGCTGGCGAAGCCGGGAGGATTGACAGCCCATACGATGTCCATACCGGAGGAGGTGACATTCTCCGCGCGCACATTCGTCAACGTCATCGCCGGCAAAGTGGTAAACGCGCCCGACGTCGACGCTGGACCATACATATTATCGTCTGCCAGAATGGCGAAACCATAGTTCTGGCCAGGTTGCAGATCACTGAGCCAGAAAGTGTGTTCTCCGTCTTCAAGCCATCCCAAGGGAATTTGGCAGGAACCGTTTTGATTCGAATAACTTAGCCAGTGATAAGACCCGTTACACTGATATGAAGTATTGGTCCACTTCATCTCAGCCGTCGTTAGCGCAACGATCCCTGGTCCGGTATTGACAACGCTGTTCCCCGACGCCGTTAAGAATCCAAGGGGAGCTGAGGTCTGATCCGCTCCATCGCTTGCCGTGAGGGTGAAACTGTAATTCTGCCATGGTTGCAGACCCCCAATCGTGCAGCCATTACTTCCATTCCCAAACGTCCCCAGGCTCTCGCCATTCAAGCTAATGTCTGCGGACTCTGCAGTCGTATCGAGTGTCCAATTCACAACGGCCGCCGTTGCGCTGACGTTGTTCACTGTCACTCCATACATGATCGGCGTGTGGAAGCTAACTGTGCCGCTGGCGGTGTAGGACGACGGCACATTCCCCCACGGCTCCCATGACCAATCGCCCTTGAGAACCGATTGCACCGTGAACCCGTAGTCGCAGCTTCGCGTCAAACTGGACAGATTGAACCTCGCCTGACCGTTGGTGGCGCTGTCTTCATAGGAAGCCAGCACTGAACCCGTATTAGGGTCAATCACACTGTGGACGACGCCGTTGAAGTTGGTGCCGGCCTGCGTGCTGAAATCCCACACGATGTCCGCACTAGTCGAAACCAAGTTTTCGGGGTGCAGGCCGCCTAGGATGATCAAGGAGGGTATGGGGGTCGAAAACACGCAAATGTTGCCATCATTGTTGCCGTGGCTGACCGCCATGGAGCCGTCGGCCATGCTGCTTTGCACCCAGAAACTGTATTCGAACCCGGGCTGCAAGGCTCCAATGATCACCGAGACGATGCCGGAGTTTATGTTGGTGCTCGCTCCCGCCTGGCCCGTGCCGGAACTGAGGCCGTTGCTCCAGCTGTAGTAAATCGTGTTGGTCACGGGCTGGCCCGTGGTGTTCTCCACGCCCCAACTGACTCTGACACTGTCGCCGGTCACGCTGCCAGTCGTTGGTGCACTGGTGATGTGAACATAGGGTTGTGGTTGAGAAGGCACCGTGAAACTGTTGGTGCCAGTGGCGTAATACCCGGGAATCAACTCCACACCGTGGTTGTCGGGATCGTTGACAAACGAGGTCACCGTGTAGTTGTAGCTCCCTCCTGCGACCAGATTCGACACCGACAGGACCACGTTGGTGTTGCCAGGTCCAGCATCGGTGAAGATCATCTGACTGGCAGGAGAGCCAGGTCCTGTGACAGTCACGAAATGGCTGGCTTCGTATCCGCCGTTGTTCTGCACATCCCAGGTAATCGCTACGTTGTTAGTGGTGAGGGCGGAATAGCTCACGTTGCTGATCGCTATCGAGGATGCAGTTGTGAACACACCATTGGTCATGAACACGTAGGCGAGTTGGTTGGTGTCATAGCCATCCAGCACCGAGACAAGGGAGTAGCCATAGGTCATGCCCGGCAGGAGGTTGGTGAAACTGAGCGTGGCAAGAGAAGCATCACCGGCGGAATTGATGCTGAATTGATTCGTGCCGATGCTAAGCGGGCTGTTCCAGTTGTAGGTGACGTAGTGATGCACCCATTGATGCAGATCATTCTGAAGGTCCAACGTGATGACTGCATTGCTGCTGGTCAATTCGCTGACGACAGGCGAATTGGTAATTCGAATGTAACTCCCCGCCAGCGTGGTAAACTGGGCCGCCGAAGAAAATGGACTCCAACCCCAGCCTGGCGCATAGCTTCTCACCTCAACATTGTAGGTCGTGTTCATCTGCAAGCCCTGCAGTTGGAAACCGGATTCATCATGGGCCATTGTCCGGTAGGTCTTGTTATTCGGATCACTGGTCCAATAACCCACCTCATCGTTGGAAACAGTGACGCCGTCGCCCTTCTCCGTTGTCCACACGATCATGGCGCTGTCAGGCGCCAGCGTGGTAGTCTCCGCATGGACATTCGCAATCCAAACACCCAGCATACTGAACGTGAAAGGCTGAGTGGCCGTGTAATAGGACGGGTATCCACCCAACACCGGGTCACTCGAACCGCTGTTGACTACCGATTGCGCTGTCACGTTATAGCTGCGGCCCAGTTGGAGATTGGTCGCATGGAATCGGATAGTGCCACTGGAAACTTCGACGGGGCTGGAAGACTGGTAGGAGATGCTGGAATTGGATGTGTCGGTGCAGGTCACGGTGTGCGTGATCTCGTCCTCTGCGATGCCCGATTCCGGCGTGAAGTTCCACACGATGTCAGCACTGTTGTCGGTCAGGTTTTCCCAATGCGCGTTGGCGATGGTGATCAACGAGCGCGTCGTGAACGAGCCGGACACCGTAGCTGATGTTGCGGCCGGATAACTGCTGGGGTCCCAGCCGGAGTCCGTCAGGATGGTAAGATTGTAAGTCTGGCCGGGGATCAATCCGCTGAGCGTGACCCACATCCGGCTTCCGTCCCAATTGGCGTCCACCGTATGGCTGCCACTGTCATTGGTGTAGGTCAGGTTGTTGGTCACGCCAAAACTCCCATACACCTGCCAACTAATGGCTGCGCTGGTGTAGTCCATCGTGTCCACGCGCCAATCCCCGAGGCCGACCAACGCAGGTCCTGAAACCGCGTAGTAGCCGCCGTTGTTGTTATCAGACGCCTCCAGTGTGTAACCCGAGGATTCGTTGTCCCATGTCGGACGCCAATTCCCCGACGATTTCACCCAGAAACGATGCACCTCACCGGAGGGCACCACAAACTGCGCTGTCACCCAACCGTTACCATCTTCCTGCCCATTGGCTATGACGTAATCCCCCATGTCGTTCAGAAGAACCTGATGGCTCCCGGATATCCAGTTCACGCTCGAATCGCGTGAAACGTGCCACGTTACCGTGATCGTGTTGCAGGAGTATTCGGTGGTTTGATAGGTGACGCTGATGGGACTGTCGATGACCAACGTCGGCGATGGCAGCGGCGGCGTGGTCGTGCTGAATGATCCATCGGCGCTGGCCGAAGAGCCACCATAGCTTGATACCGCGGTGAATCCGTAATTGTGGGCGGCCGTCAGCCCTGTGAGCATCACGCTGGCCCGACCGCTGCCATTATCGTAACTGGCACCTGTTGCGCCACCACTCCATGTAACAGCGTTGTTGTCCGGAGCGACCGAACTCCAACTTCCATACCAATTCCACTGCCACGAAGCTGAATCGAATGACCACCACCCGGAGGGAATGGAGGCCGAAGATGCCCAACTGATCGTGGCGCTGGTTTCATCCGCCGAATCCACTCGCAAGTCCGACACTGACACCGAAGGATCGGGACCCGATGGTTGGGGCGGCGGTTCACCTCCACCGCCACCCGTGGGAGGGGAATCTGTCTCAACAATCGTCAACGTGGCACTGGCCGGCGAACCCAGAATGGCCCCTTGCGGATTGGACAAGGTGAGGCTAATCGTCCTGTCTCCCGTGTAGTTGCTATCGTAAAACACGGGAACGTTGAATGACTTGCTGGTTTCCCATGAGTCGAAACTCACCGTGCCGCTTGTGGACCCGTCGCTGGCGCTGTAGTCCACTGACGCTCCAGCTCCGTTGCTGCTTGTCCGGGTCACGGTAATCGTTATGGAGCCCCCGTTCTCGTTGACGGAATAGGCGCCCGATTCGAATTGCACCGGAGGCGGTGCCGGGCTGCTATCGTAAATCGTCAGCGTCGAGCTGCTTTGCGAGCCAAGAACCGCTCCGATCTGCGGATTGGACAGCATCAGGCTCACTGTTCTGTCGCCAGTGTAGATGCCATCCCAACCGGTGGAGATGTCAAAGCTCTTGCTGGTTTCACTTGGCTCGAAACTCAATGTGCCACTTGCAGATCCATCGCTGGCACTGTAGTCCACGGTCACCGTTCCGTTATTGCTGCCTGTCCTGGTCACGGTGATCGTTACCGTGGACATCTCGCCGACACCGTAATTGGCTTCACTGAATTGCAGCGAGTCCGGCACCGGCGGCGGGGTTGTCAGCGGATATCCCGACCCGCTGTTGTCTTGGGTTACTTGCTGGCCCCAACCGGAACTCTGGATCGTGAAGTGGTATTCTGTATTGAGTGACAATCCCGTCAATGTGGCTGTGACGTGGCCATTGCCGTCTTCGGTGCCCACGGCGGTTATCTCCGAATTGAGCACCGTCACCCAATGCGCGTGATTGGCCGGATTGACCGGGGTCACATCCCAACTGATGTCATACTGAGTCGGATCGTCCCCGTGTTGTTGGATCGTCGGCCCCGACATACCGGAGAACACAATCGCCGGCGCCGCTTCGGTGATGAAACCATAATTGTTGCCGTCATTATTACCGCTGGTGACCACAATGGATTGGTTACTGCTGCCCGACTCCACCCAGAAGCTGTAACTGCGGCCTGCCACCAAGCCCTCCACAGTCACCGACACCAAGCCGGAACTTCCATCCGTATCAAGCCAAGCCTCTCCTGTGCCGGAGTTCTCCCCATCCGTCCAGCTATAGTGCACCACGTTGTGCAAAGACATGCCCGTGGTATTGTCCACATTCCAACTGACCTGGACACTGTCACCATCCACATTGCCGACTTCTGGAAGACTGGTGATCTGGATCGCGCCGGTTCCTGCAACTGAACCCCATACCGGGTAATTGCCGCCGGAATCCGGAACGAGGGTCGCCTCAAAACCGTGGTCCGAAAAATCGTGGGCCACCGAACCATTTTCCTGGGTCATCGCCCAAAGACCGATTGTATCGCCATCCGAGGACAATGTTGTGGGTCTGGCGAACCCCGTCGTGTATCGCACCGAACTCGACAGGCGAGCGAGCCGGATGTCACAGGCCTCAATGTGCGCCAAGAACGGCACCGCGCCGAACATCATGTCGCTTCCGGCCACGGGCGTTGATACCGAGGTAGTGTTCTCCCACACCCCATCTATCCACAGCGACAGCGTGCTGCTGTCCCATGTCGCCGCCAAGTGATGCCACTCGCCGTCCCGGATGTTGACGCCGCTGGTTTGTTCCAGTTCGGGAGCGCCTCCACTGTGGGTGAAAACAAATCGGCACTTGGACGTGCCATCACTGTTGAACACTTTGAAACAGTAACCGCCGGAGATGTTGTAAGTCCCAGCGAAAAGCCTGTCATCTGTCGTGTCCGTGGATCGAAACCATAACTCAAACGTCCCCGTCGCCGGCGTGAAAGCCTCATTGCTTGCTGCTGCCGCGTAGTTGCCACCGTTGAAGCTCAAGTAACCGGCTTCGTTGCTGGTGAACGTATTTCCACTGGCCGGCGTGTTGATCGCCATGTCGAACGACTTGCTGACAGAGTGACCATAAGAATCCTGCACCAATACCGTGAAGCTGTAGGATCCCGCTGTTGAGGGCATGCCGGCGAGGTTGCCACTGGAATCCAAAAGCAAACCATCCGGCACCAAACCATCTGTTACCGACCAGATCTTGTCTCCCGCACCGCCCTCTGCCGCCAGCGTGCCGGAGTAATAGCCGCCCGGCTCTCCGCCGGGCAACGGCGAACCGGTCGTGATCTGTAGAGGCGCAGAATCATCTATGTTGATCTCAAACCAACCATTCACATAGCCACCCACCTCGTCGCTGACGCTCACCTGGAAGATGAAGTTGCCCGTCATCGCAGGCGTGCCACTGATCGTGCCATTTGGATCCAAGCTCAGCCCTGAAGGCAAACTGCCGCCAATCAACGACCACGTGTAAGAACCTGAACCATAGCTGGCGCTCAGTGATTGTTGGTAACTTGTGCCAAGCGTGCCGTTGGACAGAGGCGAACTTGATGTCATGGCCAATGCCGAAGGAGGAGGATCGGGCGGCGGCGGGTCTGGTGGTGGCTGGTATGGCGGCGCGTTGATCGCGATCTGGAACTCTGCTTGAACTGACCCGCCTGAGCCATCGCTCACACTCACTTGGAAGCTGGAGTTGACTTGGCTCATCGGCGTGCCGCTGATCGTGCCGTTTGAATCCAAGTCGAGGCCCGAAGGCAATGAACCGCTCACAACCGTCCAAGTGTAAGACCCTGAACCACCGCTGGCGGTCAATGATTGTTGGTAGCTTATGCCCTCCCAACCGCTAGGCAGAGGCAAACCTGTTGTGATCGTCAGTGGCGGCGGCGGCGGAATGTCGCTGATGTTGATCTGAAAATCCGCCTGCCCATATCCACCCATACCGTCACTGACGCCGACGGTGAAACTGAAGTAGCCAGAGCTCCACGGTGTGCCGCTGATGGTCCCATCCATGCCCAGCGACAGCCCGCTGGGCAAATTGCCGCCGATCAATGACCAACTATAAGTGCCGTAGCCACCCGTGGCACTCAAAGCCTGAGAATAGGGAGTTCCCACCATGCCCTCGGGCAGTCCACTGCTGCCGGGTTGCACCGGAGCCAGGCTGACAGTGAGACTCACTTCCTTGGTTCCGGACGTGCCATAAGAATCCGTCGCTGCCACCGTGAAATAAGATGTCTCCAACATCGTCGGCGCGCCACTCAACGTGCCGTTTGAATCCAGATTCAGACCCGAAGGCAATGAACCACTCACAACCGACCACGTGTATGACCCCGAACCGCCACTGGCGTTGAACGTGCCGGCATAATACACGCCCAACAAGCCGTCGGGCAGCGGTGAACCTGTCGTGATCTCCACCGGCGACAGTGGTGGGCCGTTGATCGTAATTTGAAAATCCGCGGAGGCCGAACCAGTCCCATCTTCCACTTGAACGGTAAAGTAAGAAGTTCCCGCCGCTGTCGGCGTGCCGCTAATGCCACCCCAAGAATCCAACCACAGCCCTGAAGGCAAACTGCCGCTCGTAATTAACCAAGTGCAAGAACTTCCCCCACCTCCACTGAAGTTCAACTGCTGCGAATAGCCAGTGTCGGTTGTGCCATCGGGTAAAGGTGAACTTGTTGTAATCGCAAGGGATGGCGGCGGTGGTGGTGGATCGCTGACGACGAGGGTGTAGTCAGCCTGCGTCCAATTCATCCCTCCGTCATCGCTGACGTAGATGCTGAAATAGTAGGTTCCCGCCGTTGTCGGGGTGCCGCCGATGGTGGTGGTCATTGTGTCCAAGGACAACCATCCGGGCAATGTGCTGTAGTCCGACCAAGTATAAGACCACGAGCCTCCGCTGGCGCTGAATGTCTGCGACCAAAAAGTCCCTGTCGTGCTGCTGAATGTTGTTGGTTGAGGGTCAATCCAAATCTGCGCCTGCACCACAGCCGCACACAGAAACCCCGCCAAAACAAAAAGACCTTTGCGGATGAATCTCGCAACGGCGGAGAGGATCAAACATCGAACACTGGCTAAAGGGGAAACGTTGGGAAGTTTTGAATTCGGCGGAGCATGGCCCGATTGCTCGCTCCACACCGCCACGTTGAACAGCCCACTCCTCGGTATTCGCTCGCTCACGCTCGCACCTCCTACAGTTCTACACTGCTTCTAATACGACGAAGCGAGCATGGTTATAATGGAGCAATGGCAGTTTTGTCCATATCAGGAATCACCTGATTCTTGCATCAGGGATTTCCTGATGCCTGCCTCACAGGTAAAAGGAATCCGCGCACAGCAAACTTCTTTTCTTTCGGTTCACACCACCATCTTCCGGGTGACCCCTTCAGATTTCGGTGTTGAAGTTGCCATTCTCGCTCTGCTCTCAGCCCACTGTCTCAGGCCATTGATCTGTTCGCTCATCAACTTCGACAATGGCACGAAGTCATTGAGCACTTGGGCAATCGTCAGGTCAGTCGGTTCGCGATCAGCAGCAAACGATTGATACAGAGCGTCCACGAACACACCCTCGACTTCAGAACCAGTCAGACCATCAGTAGCCTTGGCCAGTTGCACAGGTCGAACTCGGCTCCGAAATGTTCGGAAGGCAACGCGATGACGCAAGAGAACGCTAGCATTGAGCGCCACCGGAATCCATATGCGTTGCTTGCCATGAGAGGATCCCTCGATTTCAATTCTTGGTCAGCGACGCTTGCTTGCGAACGCGCGACACCCGGAACTCGCTGAAGCGCGGCCAGTGCTCGGCGTCGGGCGGGCCTTGGTAGCAATGGAGGCTGATCTTTGCCTGCGCGTTTGGCGGCGCTGGCAGGTCGCCCGCTCCGGCATCAAGCCACGCGTCCGTTCCTACGACGCGATACTGGCCGCGAATCCGGTTGCCGGCCACCAACAACCGCACGCGCACCGCCGTCGCCGCGATGGGAATCTTCCCCAGCGTGCGCGTCTTGTCAGCTTCCTCGCGGCCCATGACGATGCAAACTTCCTTGTTCACCAGTTCCAACCCCAGTTTCACCATGTGGCTGTCGTCGTAATACCACGCGAGGTTGGCTTGCTCGTATTGACGCGTGGGCCGGTTCGCGATGCCGACGGAAACCTCCACCTCGCCCTGCGCCGTGTCGGGAGCCGGCCGCACGAGCACGTTCGTCACGTTGTTGGCGCGCCCCCAGAGATTGCCCGGCAGCACGCGGATTTCGAGCGCCTTGTCCGCGATGCGCCAAGCCGACTTCTCCTCGCGAACCCAACTCCAGCCGTCGCCGAGCTTGCCGGCGAAGTCATCCTTGAACAACACCTCGTCCGCCACGCAGAACGACGCGAGCAGAAGCGAGAAACCGGTGAACGAACAGTAGATGAGTTTCATCTGAAGTCCACGGTCGGGTTTTCGCCGGGCCGGATGGTGATGTCGCGCGAGCCGAATTCCGTCTGGTCGCCGCGCGCGGTGATGGTGTAGGCGCCGGCAAGGATCTGGAAGCGCGCAGGGTTGTCCACCAACGCCGTGACGAACCTGCCGTTTTGCTGAAGCTCGACGCGCGGGAACCTGCCGCTGCCGGGCTGGTAGGGCGGGATACTGACCACCACGGTCAGCACGGCGCACGGCACATCCACGACCTTGCGCGTTGTCTCACCTGCGCGGATCGCGAGGTCGGGAATGGTGTAGTTCTGTGTTGGCTGCAATGGCAGTTCGACGGAGTAAACACCTTCCGGCGCCTGGAACTTCGCCGGCAACTCCGTGACCGCGCCAACCTGCCGCGAGCCGGCCTTGAGATGAATCAGCGGCACGCGCGTCAGCGGCCGGCCGCCGGCGGTGAGCATCAGCTCTAGCGTGCCGGTGCCGGTGTTGATGAGCAGCTCGGTGACTCTGCCGGCTTCGATGACGACGTGCCTGGGCGCGGTCTCCGGAGCGGCACCGACGCGGGCGGTGACGTTGTAGGGACCGGGCGGCAACTCAAACCGACCGGGATTCTCGGCGAGCACGCTAGGTTGAACGGTGGGATCCTGCGCGTGCCGCACGGTGATGACAGGCATCTGGGCCGGCCGGCCTGCGCCCTCGACGACGATCACCTTCAGCCGCGCAGCGCCGACGGGCGCGGGCGGTGGTGGCGGTGGCCTCGGCGCTACGCCGCCGGTTCGGAAGTAACACATCTTCCGGGCGGGCTTGCCGACGAAGCACATGAACTCGAAACCGTATTTGCGGATGATCTCCAGCGCCACGCGGGCCATGTTCTCATCGCCACCGAAGTCCAGCATCCAGTGGTCGCCGTCCACGATCTTCCACGAGCCATTGATTTGCTTGACGATGGTGTTGGCCGGATTGAACGGAAGGGCGTCCTCGCCTTCGATGGGGCCGGCGGGCGCTTGGTCGTTGACGAGCCAGTATTCCATCGCGGGCTTCGGAGGGCCGACGGCGCAGTGTTTGTCGAAGCGGTAGTGTTTGATCACACGAACCGCGTCGCGCGCACCGGCCTCGCTGTCGCCGAAGTTGCCCAGCAGCAGAGGACCGGCGGCGACCACCCACTGGCCTTGGAAGTATCGAACCTCGACTTGGTCGGGATTGAACCCGACCGCCGCGTGTTGGGGCGCTGCTTTGCAGGCCGCAAGGGCGACGGCAAACACCGCCAGCGTGACGAAAGTGTGTGGGAAGAACCGTTTGAGGACGTGAACACGTGAAATCCTGTGCATGAGTCACTCCTTTCCGATTGTCGTGCAGCCTCGTGAGCTATGCTGGCGAGGCATCGTTTCCGTTTCGGCCGAAACTTCGGCCGCTTTGCTACGCCCAGCCAACCATCCGGGACAATTCTGCCAGCACCGGGTATGGATGCAACCCTCGATTTGATCCAACGGAAAGAACATGACAAATGTCTTTTCCTGCTTCCGCCGGTTTCCATTTTGACAAAGCTTGGCCCATTCGATAGGTTCTGCGCCACTTCAGCGGCGCGAGCAATCGCGCCGCAGCGTTGCCGGATGGTGTAATGGTAGCACGGCAGACTCTGGATCTGCCTGTCTAGGTTCGAATCCTAGTCCGGCAGCCATCTTCACATGAGTGGTCGCAATTGGGAATTTCTCCTCGTGCGGTTGGCCGCACCGCCGCCGGATCACGACAAACAACCGAGGAGTGTCCCAAGAACAAACAGCCTTGCTTCGCTGCGCCCGCTCGATAGCATGGCGGCAGTTTGAAACTGCTGCCGATTGCCAAACCCATCAAGCTCATGACTCGTCCCATCCTTCTCCTTCTGGTAACGCTCTATTCTTTTGCACCGATCTTCCCTCTTGCGAGTGCTGGCGAGAAATCAAAGAGCGAAACAAAGCCGGTCCTCGATCCGCCGCCCGGCCCGACGCAGAAGCCTTATCAGCCGGCTGATGGCCAGATCATGGAGGTGACACCGCCTGCGTTCATCTGGGTGCCGGCGGGACGCGGTGCCACTTACGCGCTGCAGTTGTCTCACTCGGAGTTCTTTCCACCGGAGGGAACGCGCACGTTTGCGGGGCTGACGCGGGCGGTGTTTGTGCCGCGCGAGCCGCTATCACCGGGCCGGTGGTTCTGGCGCTATGGCGTAGAGACGAAGAACGGACCAGTGTTCGGTCGCGCGCGGTTGTTCTCGGTGCCTAAGATCGCGCGGGTGTTTCCGTTGCCGGATTTCGACAAGGTTGCCAAGAGCGTGCCAGTGGGACGGCCGCGGCTGTTCCTGAGCGGCGAGCAGCTCGCGAAAATCCGCGCGGCGGCGAAGGGCGAGTTGAAGAGCGCGGTGCAGGAACTGGTGAAGTCGTGCGAGAAGGCCGTCGGCGAGGAGTTGGTGCCGGAGCCGGATTACCAGCCGAAGGAGCCGGGCAAGCGCGGACCGTGGGCCATCCGCATCATGAGCACGACGCGCCCGCCGATGGACAAGATGGAGCAATGCGCGCTGGCGTATCTGGTGATGGGCGACAAGCGTTTCGGCCTCGAAGCGAAACGGCGACTGCTTTATTTCTTCTCGTGGAACCCGGAGGGGCCGACGAGTCTCTTCGCCTACGACGAGCCGCCGATGTGGGTGATGATGCGCGGCACGCGCGCCTACGACTGGACCTACGACCTGTTCACACCGGAGGAGCGCGCGAAGATCGAGCCGAACATGAAGGCGCGGGCGTTGCAGTTCCTGAAACGGCTCCAGCGCCTGCCGTTCGAGACCAATCCCTACGACAGCCACGCAGGCCGGATGCCGGGCTTCCTCGGTGAGTGCGCGTTGTCGTTCATCCACGAGTGGCCGGAGGCGCGGCAATGGCTGGAATACGTGACGACGATCTACATGACCAGCTATCCGGCGTGGGGCGGCGATGACGGCGGCTGGCAGGAAGGGCCAGGTTACTGGAGCGCCTACATGGGCTTCGCGATGCACTTCGTCGTGGCGCTGCGGCACGCGACGGGCGTGGACCTGATGCAGAAGCCGTTTTTCCGCAACACGCCGAACTACGCGCTCTACACGGCGACGCCGTATCACGAGAACTGTCCGTTCGGTGACGGCCAGCATGGGCCGCCGACCGGTCCGCGCGCGGTCATGTATGCCTTCTCATCGCTGACGCAAAATCCGTTTTTTCGTTGGTATGCCGACGCTGCGGGCTACCGGCCGGGCGCCGACGTGCTCAGTTTGGCAACCTACGACGCGCCGCTGAAAGCGCGCTCGCCGCTGGAGCTGCCGCAGGCGCACGTATTTCCGGGCGCGGGCCTCGTCTCGATGCACACGGCGCTCGGCGACAAGGAACGCGACATCAGCTTCCTGATGCGGAGCAGCCCGTTTGGCAGCGTGAGCCACGGCCACGCCGACCAGAACGCGTTTGTCGTCGAGGCGTTCGGCCGCGGGCTGGCGATCGCGACGGGGTATTATCCGTGGTATGGCTCGCCGCATCACAGCCAGTGGACGCGCGCGACGCGAGCGGTGAGCAGCATTCTCGTGGACGGCCAGGGCCAGATGCAGCGCAGCCCGGCGGCGAAAGGCGCTATCACGGCGTTCCTCCACGGTGAGGGCTACGACTACACCGAGGGCGAGGCGGGTGAGGCGTATGGCGACAAGCTGAAGCGATTCCGTCGCCACGTGGTGCATGTGCGGCCGGGCGTGTTTGTCATCTTCGACGACCTGGCGGCGACGAAACCGGCAATGTTCCAGTGGCTGCTACACGCACACGAGAAGATTGGCGTGGACGAGTCCCAGCAGCTTCTTACCATCCGCCACGAGCCGGCGACGATGGAGGTGCGCCTGCTGCTGCCCGCCGGCTTGGCGTTTTCTCAGAACGACAAATACGAGCCGGAGCCGGAACGGGTGAAGCGCGGCGAGATCAATAGCACATGGCACCTGACCGCCGCCACGACCGCGCCAAGTGCCACGGGCCGGTTTCTTTCGGTGCTGACGCCGCATCGCGTCGGCAGCGACACGCCGGTGACGAAGACGGGGCTTGTTCAAGGCGACGGCGCGGTTGGAGTCCGTCTACGGTTTTCGGACGGTGCCGAGGACGTTGTCGTCTTCCGCACTAACGCCGAGGCCGCGACGGTGTCATGCGCCGGCCTGCGAAGCGACGCGCTGGTGTTTGCCCGTGGCCGCGCCAAAGATGGTTCCGTGAAGCGCCGTCTGATGTATGAAGGCACGAAGCTGGAAGAAGCCGGCAAGTAAAGCAGCGCAGACTTCGCTCACAGAAACGACCGCACGTGGGTCAGCGCAGCTTGGTAACTCTGCGGGTTCACATACTCCAGCACCAGCGGGAGGTTCGGACAGTGTTTGCGGGCCAGTGCGATATACTTGCGGTAATCGAGATCGCCTTTGCCGGCGGCGACGCCTTGCGTGACGTGCAACTTGCGGTCTTTGGCGTGCATCGCAACGATGTAAGGAGCGAGCGCGTTGAACATTTCGTCCAGCGTGTTGTGCGGCAACAGATTCGCCGGATCGAGCAGCGCGCGCACGCGCGGGTGGTTGATCTCCTCCATGAAGTAACGCACCGCCGTGGCGGATCCGAGCAAGTCTTGGAAATACGACTCGATGGCGATGGTCACGTTGTGTTTCTCAGCCAGCGGAATCAGCTTGCGCGTCATCTCCACCAGCCGCGGCCAAGTGCGCTCATCGAGCGAGGCACTCAGGTCGCGTCCCTTGCCGGGCACGATGATCGAACCGCACTCGCTGATCAGCATGTGGACGTTCATCGTCTTGGCGATGCGCATCATGTCGGCGAAATACTTGAAGTTCTTCTCGCGCTCGGCTTCGTCAGGCTCGATCAGATTGGCATAGACGCCCAGCGCCTGGATTTCCAGTCCGCGACTGCGGTATGCCTTCGCGATCCGGTGGCACTCCGCCTCCGTCACCGCCGAGACGTCCACAGGCCGGTTGTATTTCCAATAGTTCGAGTCCTTCTGTGTGAAGAACAACTGCACGCAATCGAGTTTGGCGTCAGCGGCGAGCTGCGCCATTTCGTCATTGGTGAGGCTGTTGAAGCCGTTGGTGGCGAGTCCGAGCTTCATCGGCGACTTCGACGGCGCAGCGCGAAGCTCCGGCGCGAACACGGTCGGTAACGCGAGGCCGGCGGCGGTTGCGCCGACGGTGCGGAGAAACTCACGGCGCGGCATGGTGGTATGAGACGAAGGGGAAGGAGTCGAGGAAGCGGAGTTCGATTTCATGGCGCGAACCTTACAACGAACATATACAGGTCGGCAAGCCAGCGATGGGATGCGTGTTCGTGTTGATAACCGCTAAGGTTTCGTAATGGGCGGCGCGCTTGTTCTTGGCGGCGGCACGTCACAGGCGATGCGGAAGCCGAGGTTGGCCTGCGTCTTCATCGGGTCTTTGCCCGTGCGGTAGGCGCAGCGGACGTTTTGCACGGGTTCGTTGTAAGCGCCGCCGCGAATCACGCGCTCAGCGCCCTTTGACGGGCCGAGCGGGTTTGTCTTGGGCGACTTGAAGTAGTAGTTCGCGTCGTAATAGTCGCTGCACCATTCATAAACGTTGCCGAGCATGTCGAAGAGGCCGAAGCTGTTCGGGGCAAGCTTCGCCACCGGATGTGTGTGGCTGCTGCTGATGCCGCCGACCCACGCCGCCTTGAACAAGTCCGCGTCGTTGTCGCCGCTGTAGAACTTGTCGTCCGTGCCGGCGCGGCAGGCGTATTCCCATTCGGCCTCCGTGGGCAACCGGTAGGCGCGGCCGTCCATGAAGTTCAGCCGCTTGCAGAACTCCACCGCGTCGAACCACGTCACGTGCTCCACCGGCAGGTCTGCGCCTTTGTAGTAGCTCGGCGACTTTCTCATCACGGCAGCGAACTGCGCCTGCGTCACCTCGGTGGCGCCCATGTAGAATGACTTGGTGATCGTGACGTGGTGAAGGTTCTCTTCCGAATAACGCCAGCTCTCGCTCTTCGAGCTGCCCATTTCAAACTCGCCCGCTGGGATCAGCACCATGCGGATGCCGACGGCGTTGACGAACGACGGCTGGCCGGCTGCCGTGCCTTTGCCAAACACCGGTGCTGGCGTGACGACCGGCGCGGCTGGCTGCGACGGTGGTGTCTGGGCGAGCGCCGCGCTACCGCACAACGAAGCGATGGTCAGATTTCGGAAGGCGGCTGTCAGGTTCATGTTTGGTTAGTTATCAGGCAACCGCGGCGGTTGCAAGCGAACGGTGCGAGTTGAACGCGCAGGCCTGAGGGACGCTGAAAGCCGCAAGCCTCTGCGTTTCCTTTCAACCGCAATTTTTTTGTGGAGCTTTTTCCCGCGAAACCTGTCTAACTACCCGTGAGAAACTGGAGGTCCAACATGCGCTCGATTACTCGCCTGTTTGTCGCTGTCTTCCTTCCCGCTGCCGCTCTTGCCAAAGAGGCTCCACCGCCGCCGAGCGCCGAACTGGTCGTGCGCGAGGTCCGTTACGATGCCACGCTCACAGACAAGGAGGCGCGCTTCGCCGTGGATCTCGACGCCGAAGCGACCGGCCGCGGCGAGCCGTGTGCCACGTTGTTCGAGGGCGATGTGGCCGTGATGCCGCCCAAGCTCCCCGCCAACCTACGCCTCGCCCGTGCCGGCAACCAGTATCAGCTCGTCGCGACGAAAGCCGGCCGGTTCAAGCTCAAGCTCGACCTCGTCGCGAAGATCACGCGCGCCGAGCCGTGGAACCGGGTCTCGTTCACCGGCCCGGTCGCGGCCATCGCGTCTATTGCCGCGCAGGCCGCTGGCGACGGCATCGAACTGCAACTGCTCAGTGGCACCGTCACCGAGCCGCAGCCGAAAGGCGGCGCGGCGAAAGTGTGCGGGCTGCTCGGCGCCGACCGCGCGGTGTCGTTGCGCTGGCAAAGCAAGGCCGCCGAGGCCGCGCGCAAGGCGCTTGTGACCTGCGAGACGACCGCCGCCGCCCACATCACGCCAGCCGTCGTGAAGTTCACCACGCGGCTCAACTACGAGATCGTCCAAGGCAACGTCCCGAAGCTCACTGTGACGCTGCCGGCCGCGCAGGCGCTTACGCGGCTTCAGGGCGAGCAAATCCGCGACTGGCAAATCAAGACCGAAGGTGACCGCCAGTTGCTCACCGTCGAGCCGCTCAAGCCGTTGGAGAAAAACTACACACTCACACTTTACAGCGAGCAACCGGTTGAAACCGCGTCCGCCGTCGCGCAACTCGCGCCGCCGCAGCCGCAGGAGGTCGCGCGAGAGACCGGCGCGCTCACGTTGTCGGCGGAGGACATGGTGGTGGAAACCGACGCCGCCACCGGCCTGCGGCAGGTGAACGCTCCCGGCGGCGCGCTCGCGGCCTACCAGTTCTACGGCCGGCCCGCGACGCTCGCGCTGAAGCTGCGCCGCATCGAGCCGGTGATCACCACCGCCGCGCACATCACCGCGCGGCTGGAAGAGACGCGTCTGATTGTCAGCCACGCGATCACTCTGACCGTTGAGAAAGCCGGCATCTACTCGCTGGAATTCGCGCCGCTCGGCAGTTTCCTCGTTGCCGACGTGCGCGGCGAGGGCATCGAGGACTGGAAGGCTGCCGGCGGCAAACTCACCGTTAGCTTTGCCGGCCGCGTCCTTGGCACGCGCTCGCTCGACGTGCAGCTCGAACTGGCGCAGAAAACCGTGCCGGAGCAACTCACGCTCGTGCCGTTGCGCGCTGCCGGCGCGACGAAGGAGACCGCGCAACTCGCCGCTGCTGCCGCGCCCGGTTTCCGGCTCAAGACAGGGAAGGCAACCAGCCTGCGGGAGGTGCCTGTTGGCTCGCTGCGGGAGTCGGATTTCAAACCAGGGACTCCAAGCCACGCCGCCGTCTCTGCAGAGAAGACGGAGCTTGAGAGAAAACTCGACTCGATTCGTCTTCCGAAAATTGAGTTCAGGGATGCCAACATTGTCGAGGTTATCAATTACCTAAACAAACAAAGCCGTGCGATTGATGAACAACAGAGCGGCGGCGAAGGCGTGAATATCGTCCTCGGCGGTGGCTTATCGAACGCTGATTCGAAAGCTGATACGAAAACGGACACGCCTGGAATCACATTGAACCTGATGGACGTGCCGTTGCGCGATGCGTTGCGTTACGTGACTGATATCGCCGGCTTGAAGTTCATTGTGGATAAGCATGCGGTCCTCATCATCCCTACCACTTATCAGCCGCCTGGCGTCATGCAAACGCGCGATTTTCTGGTCCCATCCGGTATCTTCACCACTGTCATGGCAGGCGCACCGCCAGGTGCAGCTCCTCGTGGTGGTGAAAGTGTGTCGAACGAAGACATCAAGAAGTTCTTCGTGGATGCCGGCGTGAAATTTGACATGGGCGCGTCGTTGACTTATCAGCCGGCGACCAGCCGCCTTTTCGTTACCAATGAGCATGGCAGCTTGGACACCATTGAGGGCATCCTCAACTCCTTGCAGGGCGCAAGAGTAATGCGTCACTTCCATTCAACTCTCGTTCTCGCCTACACCGCCGACCAGCCCGACTGGCAGCTTGCGCTCGGCGTCGAGCGGCTCGCGCCGCGGCTGCTCGTGGACATTTTCAACCTCGTCACCATCGGCGATGGCCTCGTCGGTGGCAGCGCCACGGTCCGCTACGCCATCTTCAACCAAGGCGTGCAGGAGTTCCGGCTCCGGCTGCCGTCGCGGTGGAAGAACGTCGAGTTCACCGGGCCCGGCATCCGCCGCAAGGACCAGCGCAAGGACGACCAAGGCGAGGTGTGGACCGTCGCGTTGCAGGAGAAGGCGTGGGGCAGCTACACGCTGGTTATCACCTACGATGAGCAGTTTGATCCGCACAAAGCCACGCTTGTTGCCGGCGGCGTCCACGCCCTCGACGTGGAGCGCGAAACCGGCACGGTCGCCATCACCAGCGCCGCGAGCCTGCAACTGCGCGAGAAGAGCGTCACCGGGCCGCTGCGCCGCGTGGACGAGGCCGAACTGGCTGGGAACGACCGCGCGCTCATTTCGCGGCCGGTGCTGCTGGCTTACCGCTACCCGGTCGGCGAACCATATGAACTGTCCGTCGAGGCCGTCCGCCACGAGCTTCTGGGCGTGCTTGACGCGGTGGCCGACCGCACGCAGTTGACGACGGTGTTGACCGACAACGGCCAGATGCTGACGCAGGCGTCGTTCATGGTGAAGAACAACGACAAGCAGTTCCAGCGGTTCACGCTGCCGAGCGGCGCGGAGTTCTGGAGCTGCTACGTCGCCAACCAGCCGGTGAAGGCCGAGCGCGACGGCAACGCGCTGCTGGCGCCGTTGCCGCGCGGCGCCAACCGCGACCAGGCGTTCGCGGTGGACGTCGTCTATGCGCAGAACCTTGACGGGAAGAAAGCGGCAGCGCAGCCGGCGGTCGCGGCGACGGGCGACACCGCCGGCCTGAAATCGTGGTGGCCGCGAGCCGTCAAGCTCA
Source organism: Verrucomicrobiia bacterium (assembly GCA_041667205.1). GTDB lineage: Bacteria > Verrucomicrobiota > Verrucomicrobiia > CAIQCK01 > CAIQCK01 > CAIQCK01. Next base: position 125,806 of record JBAYFL010000017.1, read on the forward strand.
ACGCGCCGAAGACCGACGTTCAGACCACCTACGCAGAATGGGAACTCTACGTGCCTGCGACGCACACGCTCGCCAATTTCGGCGGCAATATGACCGTCGCGCGCGGCACCACCTACGGCCTGCACGACGCGTGGGAGAAGTTCGCGAAATTCTACCAGGAGCTATTCGATGAAGCTGCGGCGTTGGTGGCGGTGTTCGTCGTGCTCTTCTTAGTGTTCATCCTGATCGTCGCTGCCGTTCGCCGCGGCTGGAAAGGCGCGCTTGCTGTCATTTGCAGCGTATTCATCATCATGCTGCTATCGAGTCTGCTGTTTCCGGCGATTTCGGCCGCGAAACGACGCACGGTGACTTTCGACAACGTCCAAAGCCAGATGACGGCGCAAGGCATCGCCACCGCCGAACCGCAGACCGTGTTTACTGCTCCTGAGCGTCCGCCCGGCTGGGAAGAGCTGAAATACAAGAAGCCCAAGCCCATGTTCGTCGGCACACCGAAAAATATCAAGTCGCCCAACCTTGAGCCGCCGGGCGGCGTGCCGCTACCAGCCGCAGCTCCTGCCGGTCCGCAACCGCCGGCAGCCGCCGCAGACGAGACCGGCACCGCCGGCGCTTCAGCGGCGGGTATCCGGCCGATTCGCGTGGACATCCCGCGCACGGGCGAGCGGTTTGTATTCACCAAGGTGCTCAACATCGGCGGCGAGGCGTTGTCGGCGCAGGCGTGGGCAATCAATACCGAGGTGCGCAACGCCGCCCGCGCCGGCATGGAACTGGCTGCGTTCCTCCTCGGTGTCTGGGTCATCCGCCGACAAACACGCCGCGCCCGCCCGGGCAGCGTCCGGCTTGCCGCGGGCCTCGCGCTGTGCCTCGGCAGCGTCGGCAGCGCGTTGATCGCACTGAGGCTGCTGCACATCGCGCTCATCCTCGTCGTGCCGGCGCTGGCAATAATCGGAATGGTCTGGCTGGCGAAGAAACTGTTGCCGCCTCAACCACCGAAGCTCACGCCGCCGCCCGCCGGCGGTCCCGCCGCGCCCGCTGTCACGGCGTTGCTCGCGCTGGCGTTCTGTCTGGCCGCCGCCAGCGCCGACGAGGCGAGGCAGCGCGCCCAGCACTTCGCCCCGACAGCACCCCGTTCCTCCATTCCGCAGTCGCCCGGCATCATCGCTCCATCGCTCCAACCCGTCATCCCGTCGTCGCCCGGCGTCGCGATCACCTCCGCCGCCTACACCGGCGCGGTGCGCGGCAAGGTCGCGCAGTTCGAGGCGGTGTTCGAGTTGCAGGCGACCGGGGCCGGCCGGCGCGTGACGTTGTTCGGTGACGACGTGGCGGTGCAGGAGTTTTCCGCCAGCTTCAAGGACGCGAAGCTGGTGCGCGACGGCGCAATGCTTGCCGCGTTGCTGCCGAAACGCGGCGCGGTAACGCTGCGCGTGAAGTTCGTCGTGAAGATCACGGGAGACGAGACGAGCCGGCAACTGGCGTTCGCTATTCCGCCCGCGCTGACAGGCAAGCTCAGCGCCGCGCTCGACGAAACCGACGCGGCCGTGGAAGCGCCGACGGCGGTGTCGTTCAAGACCACCGTTGAACAGCAACAGACGCGCGTCGAGGCAGTGCTCGGCGCGGCCACGCAGGTCGAACTGGCGTGGACGCCGCAGACCAAGCGCGCAGCCGAGGTGGCCGCGACGGTCTTTTGCCAGAACACGACGCTGGCGAGCTTTGGCGGCGGCGTGCTGAACACCCGCGCGACGCTGGCGTTCCAAGTCGCGCAGGGCGAGCTGCGCCAGGCACGCTTGCGGCTGCCGGCCGGCCAGCGGTTGCTGAAGGTCGAGGGCGAACTGATCCGGACGTGGGACGTGACGGCGGCGCCCAAGCAGGAAGACGGCGGCGCACAGATCCTCACCGTCGAGCTGATGCGCGGCATTTCCTCGACGAATTGGCCGCTGACGATCATCAGCGAGAAGGTGCTGACGAAGCTGCCGGCGTCGGAGCGCGTCGAAACGCCGCGTGCGCTGGAAGCCAAGCGCGAAACCGGCTGGATCGCCATCGCGGGCAGCGAGGAACTCAACGTTACTGTCGAGAAGAGTGGCGAGTTGCAGCGCGTGGACACCGAGGAGTTTATGAAAGCTGAACGGCGGCGGCCGACGCTGGGCGATGAGTTTGCAAGGTTATTCAAGGCTGGGAAGGCGGTGGCGGCGAAGGCGGAAGCAGCGCCGGCGATTGTCGCCGCGTATCGTTTCCAGAAGCCGGGGTTCAATCTGGCGGCACGCGTCGAGGCCGTGCAGCCGCAGATCGAGGCAGCGGTGCAAAATCAGTTCCGCGTCACGCCGGAGCAGCTCGGCGTGACCGCGCAGGTGGACTACACGATCAAGAAAGCCGGCGTGTTTGCGCTGCGGCTGGCGCTGCCATCAGGCTTCCGCGTCGAGTCCGTGGTGGGCGATCTGATCTCGCAGTGGACCGAGCGCACCGATGCCGGCCAGCGGTTGCTGGAGGTCGCGCTGAAAGAACGCGCGCTAGGCGCGTATTCCCTGCGCGTGGCGCTGGTCCGGATGTGGAAGGAGTTGCCGAAGAACGTGGAGATCGCCGGCGTGCATCCGCTCGGCACGCAGAAACTCTCCGGCACCGTCAGCGTCTCGTCGGAGCCGGGCATCCAGCTCAAATGCGAATCGCTGGAAGGTCTCACCGAGATTCCCGCTGCAACCACCGGCACCGATCCATCCGCCGGCGCGACGCTGGCCTACAAGTTCATTGCCAGCGAGCCGGCGGCGCGTGCGCCGTGGGCACTGGCCGTCGCCACCGAAGCCGTCGAGGCGTGGGTGCGCGCCGAAGTTGTCAACTGGGTGACAATGACCGAAACGCTCGTCACCGGCCGGTCGCTCGTGCGCTACGACATCCAGAACGCGCCGGTAAAGGAACTGCGTGTGCGCGTGCCGGCGGCATTCAAGAACGTCGAGTTGCACGGCGCGGACATCCGCCGTCGCGACCAGAAGGAGGGCGAATGGCGCATCGAGTTGCAGAACAAAACCCGCGGCGCCTACACGCTCACCGTGACGTGGGAACTGCCGTGGAACGTCAAGCAAGGCGCGCTGGAGTTGACCGGCGTCGAGGCGCTCGGCGTCGAGCGCGAGAGCGGCGCGCTGGCGGTGATCGCGCGCCCGCCGTTACAAGTGGAGGGCGAGCCGGCCAGCGGCGATATGCTGCGCGTGGACCCAAGCGAGTTGCCGGAATGGGCGGGACGCGCGCCGGAAGCGGCGGTGCTGGCCTATCGCTACCTGCGGCCGGGCTGGAAACTGAAGCTGACGGCGAAACGCTTCGCCGAGGCCGAAGTGCTCCAGGCGCTCGTGGACAGCGCGCGGCTGGTGACGGAGGTGGCCGAAGACGGGCAGACGATGACGATGATGTGGCTGGAAGTGCGCAACAACGGCCGGCAGTTCCTGCGGGTGACGTTGCCGCCGGGCGCGCGCGTCTGGTCGGCGTTCGTCGCGGGGCAGGCGGTGCGGCCCGGCAAGAGCGAACGCGAAGGCACGTTGCAGTTGCCGCTGGAGCGCGCCGGCAGCGGCGACGAGACGGTGAGAGTGGAGTTGACCTATGTCAGCGCGGAGAAGTTTCCTGCCACGCGCGGCCGGTTTGAACTGGTCTCGCCCGCGCTGGATGTGCCGCTGAAGAACGCGCGGTGGTCGTTGTATCTGCCGCCCGACTACAGCTACAGCGGCTTCGAGGGCACGATGACGCACGAGGAGGTCGCCGCGCCGCTCGTGCAAATCTTCAGCCTCAGCGAATACCAGCGCGCCGAGAACGAACAGGCGAAGGCGCAGCAGGAGGAGGTGTCGTCGTTCCTGAGCAGCGCCCGCAGTAATCTTTTCCAAGGCAAAGCCAAGATCGCCGTGGACGCGTATAACCGCGCCCGCGTCAGCGGCGGCAAGGGAAAATTCTTCTACGACAATGTGAAGGACTTCAAGAGCATCGAGGAACAAGTGCGGCAATCGCAGGCGATCAACATCATGAACAACGCCCAAGTGCTCAATCAGGGTGGCTGGGTCGGCGGCATCGCCCAACCCGGCAGCCAGTCCGAAATCAGTCAAATGTCCCAGAAGCAGGCTGCGCGCATGGACACCGACGCGGCAGCGAAGCAATACGACAAGCTCCAACAAGCGCAGGAGATGGCCGTGGCGCGGGTGCTGCCGTTGCGCGTGAACCTGCCGACGCACGGCGTAAAGCACGTGTTCACGCAGGTGCTGCAAACCGACCTATCGAGACCGATGACCGTTCGCTTCCATGCCCTCAATACCCGCGCCATCGGCTGGCCGATCAAGGCGGGCCTTGGCATCGTCGCCTTCGCGGGATTGTGGCTGGGAACCGCGCTGACGCTGCGCCGTCGGCGGGCATAGATTGCCTGATGCTTTGACAGGCTTTGCGCCTCGCACACTCGCGGTCAGTCCGCCACCAACTCGCCGTGGGCCACCGAGCCGGTCACGCTGACACGGTTGTTGTTGTCCACCTTGAGTTGGAGGTTGCGCCAGTCGGTGTCGGGATGCAGTTCCGTGACGACCTCAATGCGGTTCCATGGAATCCAGCGCACCTTGATAGCGGAGGTCTGCACGGCGCGCATGTTGCCTTGCGGCTTGCGGAAGTGATACGTCTTGCCGAGCACCTTCAGGCACTGCGGCGTTTCCGCCAGCACCTCGCCGATGCAGATGTGATTTTGCGCGCCCTCGTAGGGTTTGAGCCAGCGCACCTTCACAACCATCTTGGTTCCGGCGTTCGCTCCGCCAAGGTTTCGGTAGCCCGTGTCTTTCGCTGTCATGCTCTCTCCGCTATCACATTGCCGCTGATTTTTCCAATACTTACCTGAACCGTTTCAGGTCAGGCAAGGAAGCCGCATTTCAGTTCCTCCAGCCGCTTCCGTAGCTTTGCGCCGTCCAGCCGGCGCGGCGCGGTGTTCTCCGCCGCGGCCCACGCGGCTGCGACGCCGGCGCCTTGGCCCATGCCCATACAGGTGCCCGTCACCCGATACGACGCGTGCGCCTCGTGCGTGCCGGAGATGCAACGGCCCGCCGTCAGCAGACCTTCCAGCCCGGCCGGCAGCAGGCAGCGATACGGAATCTCATACGGTTTCATTCGCGCGTGATGGCCGCTTGGCACGCCCGCGCCCGGCGCCGGCTCGTGGATGTCCACGCCGAACGCGCCGAACGTCACCGCATCGGGGAAACGCCGGCCCGCCTGGAGGTCTTCGAGCGTAAGCACATGATCGCCGCGCACCCGCCGCGCTTCGCGGATGCCGAGGGCCGGCGCGGTTTGCACCAGGCGCACATTTTCCAAGCCGGGAACGTCGCGCAGAATTTCCACCGCCTCGCGCGCAAGCCGCCGCGCGTCGGCCGTGGCCCGCGAGAGTTGGCGCGTGTCGAGCGCGCTCTTGCGGTAGATGTGCGTGTGTTGCACGACGGCTGCGCCGGGCCGCGGCAGGTTGATGATCCACGGCGCGTAGTTGACCCGCTCGATGGGAAGTTTATATGGCAGGTTCTGCCGGCGGATGGCCTCCTGCATCGCGTCGTAGAGCGATTCCGAGGTGCGTTGCTGGTAGCCCGGCGGCAGGCCCTCGATCTCGAACATCATCGTCATCGGCTGCGCCAGCCCGTCCACCGCGCGCCCGAATTCGTAGCCCGCGCCGGCATGCGCCGCGAGGTCGCCGTCGCCCGATGCGTCAATGCACACCCGCGCCAGCACCGCCTCGCGCCCTGACTTGCCCTCCACGATGGCCCCACGCACCGCGCCGTCCTCGACAATCGCGCCAACGCAGACGCTGTGATACCAGTAGCCCACCTTTCGTTCGTCGCACCAAGCTTCCAGCGTCAGCTTCATCGCCTCGATGTCAAAGCAGTGGCTCATCGTCCACGGCACCCAGGCATTGGCCGCCTGCAAACGGCGGATGAGTTCCGCGACGATGAAACCTTTCCGAGCGTGGTCGAACAGGGGATTGAGCAAGCCAGCCGTCCAGACGCCGCCCAACATGCCGTGGCGCTCGACCACCAGCACGCGCGCGCCCTGCTGGGCCGCTGCCAGCGCCGCCGCGATGCCGGCGGGGCCGCCGCCAACCACCAGCACATCCACATCCGCCGCCACGCGCGTGCGGCGCGGCGCTTCGGCGATGAACGCGCGGCTCTTTTCGACCGTCGCCGCGTGGACCACGTCACGCCTCAACCGCCCCGAAGCGGCGGTGCTGCTCACGTCCGCGGCGCTGCTGACATTGTTCCAGACGGCCGGAGCCACGAACGCTCCACCCACAACGGCGGCACTGGAAGTCTTCAAGAACTGGCGGCGCGAAGTGTGTCGGTGTGTGCTCATTGGATGAAACGGATGTTTGCGTTACGAGCGACGCGGCTCATTCCCGGCCGATGCCGGTTTACTTCGCCGGTCGTTTCAGAAAATCCAGCCGCCGCAGCAATTCCAACGCGATCTGGCCGGCGATGCGCAGGCTTTCCGGCGCGCACTTGTCGAGCGTATCGCGTTCGGTGTGCCAGAAATTATTGTCGCGCGGAATGTTGCCGTAGTCGAAATCAATCAGGTCAATCGCAGGGACTCGGTTCCAGTCGAACGGCGAGTGATCGTCCAACATCGGGTGGTTGAGCAACGTGATGTAGTCGCGCAGGCCGAGCGTGGCGGCGGCGGCAAATGCCTGCTGCACCAGTGGCGCGCTCCACCGGTTTGGCACGGTTTCTTTGGGTCGCGCGGGTTCGGGGACCGTCAGTTGCAACCGTTTGTCGCCGACCATGTCCAGCACGATCACTGCCTGGATGTCGCGGAGCTGTTTCTGCGCAAAGAGCGCACGCGTCATGTGAACGCTGCCGTAGAGACCGTCCTTGTCGCTGTATTGCTGCACCGCCTCCTCGCCGTCGAACCAAACGATCCACGCGTCCACCGGCTGACCGGCAAGCACGCGCGCGATTTCCAGCAACGCCGCCGTGCTGGAACCGCCGTCGTTCGCACCGACGAACTTCGTCCGCGGGAGCCACTTCGTGTCGTAGTGCCCACCGATGATGAACCGCGGAGGACAGTTTGGCCGCGTGCGGGCGATGATATTCCTGAACGTGATAGGCCCGCGCGGCGTATTGGTGGTAAACGCCTGCTCCTCCGCCTGCAACGACGCGGCGCGAAGCTGCTCCATGATATAAGCCTGCGTGTGCGCGAGCGCATCCGACCCCGAAGGTCGCGATCCGAAACCGACGACGCGCTCCATGTCCCGCCACGCGCGCGCGGCGTCAAACCGGCTCGCCAGGTCCGCCGGCAGCTTTGATTTGTTTACGGTGGTGGTTTTAGCCTTCCCACAGCCGAGAACTAAAACGGAGCAGAGAAGACAGAAGCCAGAAGTCAGGAGCCAGAAGAAACCATAGCGGAAGGAGGTTGCGTCGCGTTTCCGACTTCCGACTTCCGACTTCTGGCTTCTGGCTTCTGGCTTCTTCATCGGTCCAGAGCTTGCCGCCATACGCCGGCCTTTGCAATCCGCTTTGAGAGCGCCGGGTGATCATGAAACAGGAACTCCACCACTGGATGCGGCGCCATGTCGGCGAGGTTCTGGCCGGCCAGCTTGCGCATTGCCGACTCGAACGCCGCCGCGTCGCGCGTCATCTCCAGCGCGAACCAGTCCGCCCGATACTCGGCGCGTCGCGACCACGCGTGCGTCAGCGGCGACGTGACCAGCCCGAACGCCATCATGCCGAGCGCCAACAGTGGCAGGTGCTCGACGTTGGCAAGATCGCCGCCCGCCACCGCACGCAACCAGAGATCGCTGGCCCACAAACCGCCGGCGGTCAGCGCCGAACCAATCGCCATGTTCTTCCAGATGTCGTGGTAGTGGAAATGTGCCAGCTCATGCGCCAACACCGTCTCGATCTCCGGCACGGTGAAATTCGCCAGCAACGTGTCGCCGAGCAGAATCCGCCGCGTCCGGCCAAATCCGGCGAACGCAGCGTTGGCCTTTTTCGTCTTCTCGCCGAGCGCGATACGAAACACGCCGACTACATGCGCGCCGACCTGCTCAGCCATTGCGCGCAGCTTCGCCGCCAGCGATTCGTCTTCGAGCTTCGTCAGCTTGTAGAAGATCGGAACGATCAGCACTGGCAGGATGAAGCTCAGCAGCAGCGAGAACCCCGTCATGAATCCCGCCGCCCACGCCCACCACCACACACCCGCCGCGCGTAGCAATGCATAGACCGACTCGGCGACGATACTCATGAAGACAAGCATGAGCACGAAGCCTTTGATCTCGTCCCAAACCCAGCCGGGCAGCTTCTGGTTGGAGAGATTGAAACGGTGTTCCAGCCGGAAGCCGCCGAAGTAACTCCACGGCAGCGTCAGCAGCGAACTGCCCGCCAGCATCGCAACGACATAGACCGCCACCGTCCCCCACTCGTTATGGCCGATCTGCCGCGCAAACGCCGCCAACAGGCGCGAGCCGCCGGCGAAGTAGAACACGGCGAGCGCGGTGGCGACAAACGCCAGTTCACCAAGGTGCAGCCAGAGCTTGATCCGCTCGTAGCGTTTGGCGGTTGCCGTGTTTTCAGGTGGTTCGTTCGCCATAGTTGATGCCCATCGTTCCCATCAGCGGCTCGAACACACGCACGTTGGCCATGCCGGCGCGGCGCATCATCTCTTCAATGCCGCGCTGCGCCGGAAACGTCCGGAGTGACTCAATAATATAGAGATACGTCTGCATGTCGCGGTGAAAGAGCCAGCCCATCACCGGCAGCACCGCGCGTAAGTAGCCGGCGTAAAGCGCACGCACGAGGCGGTTGGCGGGCTTGCCGAAGTCGAGGATCACGAGCCTGCCGCCGGGCCGCAGCACGCGGATCATCTCGCGCAGGCACTGTTCGATATCGGCAACGTTCCGGAGGCCGTAGCCGATGGTGACGGCGTCGAAGCTGGCGTCGGCGAACGGCAGCCGCAGCGCGTCGCCACGCGCGAAGAACGCCTTCGTGCCCGCCGCGTCGCGCCGCCGCTGCGCCACATCCAGCATCGCTTGCGCGAAGTCCACGCCGACGGCCAGCGCCGCGCCTTGCCGCCGCGCCTCGAACGTCATGTCGCCGGTGCCGCAACAGAGATCGAGCACGCGGGCGTTTGTCGTAGCGCCGGCATCCTTGCCGGCGGTCTGGTTGCCAAGGGTCGCCGGCAAGGATGCCGGCGCTACGTTCCCAGGTTCGTTCGGCACGCCGTCCAGTGCCAGCCGGACCACGCGCCGCTTCCAAAGGCGGTGCAAGCCAAGGCTCTGGATGTCGTTGACCAGATCGTAGCGCGGCGCCAGTTGCGTGAAGAGTTGCTCCACCTTCGGCGCGCGCTGCTGGTCGTGGCTCAGGAATTTGTTTGGCATGGCCGGCGAAATCTGAGATGCAATCTAGTGAAAGCCGATTCGATGTCCACGTTATTCTCGCCATGAACACATCCATCACTCGCCGTGAGTTTGTCCAACGCAGTTCCATCGTCGCCGCGTCGCTGGCCGGCCTGCCGTGGGTCGGCCGCGCAGCAGAAACGGTCGTGCCTGTCCGCCGCGCGCTGGACCTGGCGTTCGTGCGCCCGCCGTTGGCGACGTTCGCTGTTGTCACCGACACACACTTCGGCCTCCCCGACGATGGCCAGGGCGAACACATCTACACGAAGCTCGCGAAGCAAACGCTCGCCGAAGTGCAGGCAGCCGGCGTGGATTTCAGCATCCATCTCGGCGACATCCTTAACCATTTTCCGACCGACCCGCAGTGGCCCGCCGCAGTCAAGCTGGCGCGCGAGCAGCTCGGCGCGTCGCGCGCGCCGATTTACGCGGTGCCGGGCAATCACGATGTTGGTAACAAGCCGTCGCTGACCACGCCCACGGTTGCGGTCAACCGCGTCAGGCAGGAGTGGTTCGACCTTTTCCGACAACAGTTCAAGAGCGACTACCATGTCATTGACCGCGCCGGCTGTCGCGTCATCCTGCTGAACTGCCTGCTCTTCAACACCGGCCTGCCCGCCGAGCGCGCGCAGTGGGACCGGCTGCGCGGCGATCTCGAAGCCGCCAAGGGATCGAAGATCGTCCTCGGTTTTCACATGCCGCTGTTCTGGTGCCGGCAGGACGACTCCGGGCCGGGCAACTATCATCTCATTGACGAGCCGGCGCGCGGGCAGTTGCTGGAGTTGGTCCGCCAATACAAGGTGCGCGCCGTGTTCACCGGCCACGCCCACCAGCCGATCGTGAACGCCTGGAGCGAGGCGTTGCTGCTGACTGCGCCGTCCACGTCGTTCGCGTGTTCCTACGGTTTCTATCCGGGCCTCAAGTCGCTCCACACCGAGCCGTCCAAGCTCGGCTGGTTGCTGGTGCGCATTTACGAGGATGACCTGATCATCAACCGCTTCCGCCCGCGCACGGCGGAACAGCCGGCCGATGCGACCCTGCTCGTGGCGCGGCAATCGGCGGAAAACGCGCGTTGTCATCTCGCAACGATGCTGGCCGCGCCGCGCTGTGTCACTCCGCGCTGGGCACCAGAACTGGTGGTGGACGGTAATCACCTGAGCGGATCGCGGCCGATGGCGGAGGTTGAGCGCAGCGGTTGGAGCAGCGCCAACGCCGCCAAGCCCGAATGTCAGGAATGGATCCGGTTGACGTTCGCCGAGCCGGTCGCGACGGATCGCGTGGTGCTGTGGCCGCGGTTCGACGGCAACAGCGTCGCCGTCAACTTCCCGACGGACTTCGTGGTGCAGGCGACGGAAGACGGCAAGACGTGGACAACGCTGAAACAGTTCTCCGGTTTCCGGCCCAATGCGAACACGCCGGTGACGGTGAGCTTTACCTCGCAGAAAGCGATGGCGATCGCCGTCGTCGCATCGCGTTTGCCGGGAAACGGCGGCAGGCCGGCGAAGTATTCTTTCCAATTGATGGAGTTTGAGGCGTTCAATGGCGAGCAACAACTCCGTGCCGCCGCCGTTCACGCATCGTCGAGCGCGGGCGACAGCGCGCCGACGCGGCTCGACAGCCCGCTGCTGGAGGCGGCTGATCTCGGTGTGCGCTACGTGCGCGTAGTGGGCGCGATCAACACGGAGGATTATATGCGCGCGCTGACGGCTGCCCGGCGGTTCGGCCAGCGACCGGTGATGAGCCTGCCGCCGGAGCCGCGCATCGTGAGCGATGCCATCCGCACCGTGGGCCGGCTGGCGGCGTTGGTGGAAGCGCCGAACGCGGAGATTTTCAACGCCGCTGTGCGCGCCGGTGCGAAAGAATCGCAGCTTATGCTTGGCCCGGTGACGCCGGACAAGATTGCTGACGCGGTGGCGGCCGGTCCGATCTGGGTGTCGGTCGCTCTTGATGGCCAAGGCAAGACTGGCCGCGAGCTGGCGCAGCAAATCGAGAAGCTCCGCGCGCAGCATCCGAGGACGGTGTTCTGGTTCGACATCGTCAACCCGCCCGCCGCGCCCGCGCAGGTGGTGCAGTTGTTCCTGCTCACCTACGGCCTTGGCGTCATCGTCAACATCCTGCCGGCCATCGCCGCCGACTCCGGCGCGCTGCTGGACCGCAACTGCGACCCGACGCCGGCGTTCCGCGCGCTGCAAGCGCTCGCGACGGCAATGAGCGAGCCGATGCGGCGGACGATAGATTCGCACGAGCCGATTCACTGGCTGCGGTTTGAAGCCGCGCCGCGGTTTGTCGAAGCGCTTTGGACCGACGGCAATCCGGTGCGCGTCTCGCTCGGCAGCCAACGCGCCGGCGCAACGGTGGTTGATCTCGGAACCGGCGTGACACGGCCGTTGCCCGCGGACACCAAGGTCACCGTCGGCAATATCCCGACGCTGGTGTGCAAACGTTGACCGCGCGGATACGAACGTGCAAACTCGGCGAACCTGATAGAAAGAAAAACCAAACTATGCGAAAGACATTCTCATTTCTCCTGGCGTTTTTTTTGGCGGCGTGGATCGCTCCTCAGCTTGGAGCGGGCGAGAAAGCCGCGCCCGGCAAAATCCGTGTGCTGTTGGTGACAGGCGGGCACGCTTTTGAAGGGCCGCAGTTCTTCAAAGTGTTTGAGGACAACCCGGAGATCACGTTCGAGGCAGTGGCGCATCCCAACCCCAAGGACAAGAACGCGCCGCCGACCGATCCGTTCGCCGTGAAAGTCCGGCCCGACGCTGCAAAAGCGTATGACGTCATCGTCCTCTATGACATGTGGCAGAAAATCACCGACGAGACGAAGGCGGACTTCGTGGCGCTGCTCAAGGGCGGCAAGGGGCTGGTGGTGCTGCATCACGCCATCGCGAACTACCAGGACTGGGAGGAGTTCCCGAAGATTTCCGGCGCGCGCTATTATCTCAAGCCCACCATCGTCAACGGCGTTGAGAAGGCGCGCTGTCTGTGGAAGCACGATGTGGACATGAAGGTGCATATCGTTGACCCGAAGCACCCGGTCGCGCGCGGGCTGAAGGACTTCGATATTCACGACGAGAGCTACAAGGGCTACGACATTCGACCGGAGGTCAAGCCGCTGCTGACCACCGACCAGCCGCTGAATTCCCCCACCTTGGGCTGGACGCACAGCTACGGCAAGGCCCGCGTCGTCTATCTCCAACTCGGCCACGATCATTTCGCCTACGAGAATCCGAACTACCGCCAACTCGTCGCTCAAGCTATCCGCTGGACGGCGGGGAAGTCGCGGTAGGACGGCGGCATCCAGCGACTCAGCCCAGACTCGTTACGGCTTGGGCATTCAATGAGCCGGCAGCTATCTGTTGGCGCCGCTGAGTGCCGGCGAACATACAGTCCGCCTGGAACTGATTGATGCCAGCGGTCGTGCGATCAGGGCAAACTTCGCCTGGAGCAAGTGGATTGTGCGTATCCTCTGAAGGCACGGTGGCTTCGTGGCCCAAAACACAACGCCCCCCGCGACGGTCGCGGAGGGCGTTGTCGAACTTGATCTGGCAAGCGACTAGGCGCCGTCGTTGCCGATGGCTTCCACGGGGCAGCCTTCCATGGCTTCCTTGCAGCGCGCTTCTTCTTCGGGCGTGGCGGGCTGCTTGGAAACGAAAGAATAGCCGCCGTTTTCGTTCCGTGTGAAATGGTCGGGTGCCGTCTCGCGGCAAAGGTCACAGTCAATGCACTGGTCGTCCACGTAGAACTTGCCGGGGACGTTGTCCGTATATTTCTTCGTCTTGTCTGCCATTTTTTGAGTCTCCTGGTTCAGTTTTAGGGGCGCGAACCTAGCCGAAGTCCGCGCCGCAATTCAACTATAATTGTTGCGGTAGCTTGCCGCCAGTTCACAGCCGCGTTTGCGTCACCTGACCGCTGCGACCACTTGGAAGCGCGGGTCACTCTGCCGTTCCTTCAAGATGGCGAGAATCCTCTCCACGCCCGCTTTCGCGGTGACGCCGTGGCGCTGGCGGAGCACATCGTTGTTGCTGGCCCACTCGATGAACTTGTCCGGCCAGCCGACGCGCGCAACGGGCGTCGGTATGCGCAGGTCAGCCAGGCATTCGACGACGGCCGCGCCGAAGCCGCCGAGCACGTTGTGGTCTTCGAACGTCAGCAGCGCCTTGCATTGGCGCGCGTATCGCTCGACGCACTCGGTATCGAGCGGCTTGGCGAAGCGCGCGTTCACGAGCGCGACGCTCAGGCCCGTCTCGGCCAGTTGGCGCGCGGCGTCCTGCGCCAGCGGCAGCATCGAACCGTAGCTGAAGATGGCGACATCGTGGCCGTGCTGCAATACCTCGGCCTTGCCGACCTGGAGAATCTGCGGGTGTTCCTTGATCGGCACGCCCATCGCCGGGCCGCGCGGATAGCGAATGAACGCCGGCTGGCTCAGCGTCAACGCCGTGGCGAACATGTCCTGAAATTCGTCCTCGTCCTTCGGCTGCATCAGCACGGCATTCGGCACGGTGCGCCCGTAGGCGATGTCGAACAACCCGTGGTGCGTCGGCCCGTCGCCGGCGCTCAGGCCCGCGCGGTCCATGCAGAAGATGACCGGCAGCCCTTGCAGCGCGACGTCGTGGATGATCATGTCGTAGGCGCGCTGAAGGAACGTCGAATAGATCGCCACGACCGGCCGGAAGCCCATCGTCGCCATGCCCGCCGCGAAAATCACCGCGTGCTCCTCGGCAATGCCCACGTCGAAGTAACGATCCGGCATCCGGTCGCGCAGTTTGTTCAGCCCGGTGCCGCTTGGCATGGCGCCGGTGATGCCGACCAATTTCGAATGCGTCTGGCAAAACTTCAACATGGTATCGCCGAACACGTCCTGCCATGCCGGCGCGTTGACCGCGCCGCTCCGGCTCTTGCCGGTAACCGGGTCATAGGGCGCGCACCCGTGGAATTTCTCCGGGTTGTCCAGCGCGAAGCGGGCGCCTTTGCCCTTCGTGGTGCGGATGTGCAGCAACATCGGCTCCTCGGACTGCTTGCAGAACTCCAGATTGGCGATGAGCGCCTTCAGATCGTGCCCGTCAATCGGTCCGAGGTAGCGCAGGCCCAGTTCCTCGAAGATGACGCTGGGGAAAAGCATGCTCTTGGCGGCTTCCTCGGCCCTGCGTTCCAGTGTCAACAGCCGGTCGCCGAACGGCACTTTCTTCAGGAAGCTGTTGAAGTCCTTGTGCATCCGGTTATAGGTCGGATTGGTGACGATACGGTTCAGATACTGCGAGATGGCGCCGACGTTCTTGTCAATGGACCGCTCGTTGTCGTTGAGGATGACGATGAGGCGCTTGGTGGAGTGCTTGACGTTGTTCATCGCCTCGTAGGTGACGCCGCAGGTCAGCGCTGCGTCGCCGATCAGCGCCACCACGTGCTCGTCCGTGCCGGCCTTGTCGCGGGCCGCGGCCATGCCGAGCGCCGCCGACAGCGCCGTGCCGGCGTGCCCCGCGCCGAACGAATCATACGGGCCTTCGCTGCGCACCATGAAGCCGCACAGGCCGTCGGTCTGCCGGATCGTTGCCAGCCGGTCGCCACGGCCCGTCAGCATCTTGTGGACGTAGCATTGGTGCGTCACGTCCATCAGGAGGCGGTCCTTCGGGCTTTCGAAAACCTTGTGGAACGCGATCGTCGCCTCCACCACGCCGAGATTGGGGCCGAGATGGCCGCCGGTGTCGGCAAGCGTGTTGATGAGCGTGTCGCGGATTTCCTGCGCCAGCTCCGTCAATTGTTCGATGTTCAGCTTTCTGACATCGGCAGGCGATTGGATGTTGTCCAAATACTTTCCCATAACAGTCTCAGAGAACTTCTCGGCTAAAACAGCTTTCCTTCCTTCTCCTTGGCCGCGCCTGACCGGCCGGATTCGGCGCCCGGCTCCGGCTCAAACGCCTCTGTCGTCACCGTGCCGTCTTTCTTCTTGGCCAGAATCTCGATCTTTTTCTCGGCTTCCTCCAGCTTCTGTGCGCAAAACCGCACCAGCCGGGTGCCTTCCTCGAATTTGCTGACCACGTTATCCAACGGCAGCTCTGCGGATTCCATGTCGGCGACGATCTTCTCCAGCCGCTCCAGCGCCTGTTCGAACTTCAGGCCTTCAGCGGCTTGATCGCCTGCCGGCACGGCCGGTTGCGCCTCACCAGACTTCTTGCGTGTTGTTGCCATAAGGAAAAGCTCGTGGAAACTAGCATCCTGAAGCACCGGCGTCGAGTAGAACGTGCAAGGCAGCGGGCGGATGACTCACGCCACGCGTAGCCAGAGCCGGCGCGAGCGTGGGCCGTCGAACTCGCAGAAGTAAATTGCCTGCCACGTGCCGAGCGCCAGGTCGCCATTGCGGATGAAAACCTGCGCAGAGCTGCCCATCATCGAGGCTTTTACGTGCGCGGCGGTGTTGCCTTCGGCGTGGCGGTAATCGCACGATTGCCACGGCACGGCGCGCTCCAGAGCCAGCAGGAGATCGTGGACCACGTCGGGGTCGGCGTTCTCCTGAATCGTGATGCCGGCGGTAGTGTGCGGCACAAACAGCGTCACGACGCCGTCGCGGACGCCGGTCGCCCGCACTTCGCGGCGGACCAGTTCAGTCACGTCCACCAACTCTGCGCGCGCGTGGGTGCTGACAGAAACTTCCTTCATTGGCCCCGGACTGTAGCAGATCGGGGGGCGCGACGGAAGCGACGGCACAGCGATAGCCAGCGCTTCAAAAACATGAAAACGACAGTTGACATGTTAGTAACAGTATGATAACTATTACGCGTGTGGTAGATTGCGTTTGCCTTCTACTCAGTGAGCATACCGAAAATAATGAAAGGACAATGTCATGCCCCGCAATGTTAAAGTCACGGCCATCAGTATTCCGAAGCATTTGTTGCCAGATATCGAGTCAAGGAAGAAACAACTCGGACTCACTTCGCGAAGCGGCTACATATGCCATTTAATACACAATGACATCGCCGATGGGGGAGAACTCAAGATTGCAGTCCGCAAGAAGTAGCCTGGGAACCGACAAGTAACTCACGGTGAGTGACTCCTCCCGACGGTGTTGTCTTGAGATACTTGGCTGGGGGTGGGGCAAAATGTTGTGTTGTCGTGCGCGTGACTCTAACGCAGCGTCGGTGTTATATGTGTCGCAGATTCGACCGAGGTTTTGCCAACGAACGACGATCTGCTTTTTGAGAAGACCATTATGAAATGTCTCACCGCGCTGGCACTGGCTGTGACGGTGGACTTTTGCTGCGCCGCCGACTCCAAACTGGTTTATAACGGCTCGTTCGATCAAGCCGGCAAATCCGGCGACACGCCCGATGGCTGGGCCGTGTCCGGCGATCGCAGTATCCAGCAACGAGTGACACTCGACATCGGGCGCGACGGTCGGCATTGCGCGAAGCTCGAATGCACCGCCTTCAGTGGCGAGGGACCGGCCGCGCATGCGATGATCGCGCAGACCGGCCGCGTCGCTGTGCGCCACGGCCAGTGGTATCGGCTGGCGTTCTGGGCAAAGGCTGAAGGCATGAAGCGCAGCTACATTGATGTCGCGCTGACGAACACGCGGCCGTGGGAGAATGCCGGCTTGGCGGACACTTTCCCGGCTCTCCCGAAATGGCAGCGGTTCGAGTTTCTGTTCCAAGCCAAGGACGATCTGCCCGCCGCCACGAGCCGGCTACAGTTCTGGTTCAAGGGCACCGGCACGCTCTGGCTCGACGACGTCTCGCTGACCGAGTCGGCGACCGGCCAGGAATGGTTCCCGCAGATCGCGACGGAGAACGTGAAGAACTTCGTGCCCAACAGCAGCTTCGAATGCGGCGGCGCGAACTGGGGCAGCTACACCTACGGTCTCAGCGGCTGGGCCGGCAACCTCTACCGCCTCGAAGGTGAAGTGGACGCCGCCGCCGCGCGCCACGGCAGCCACAGCCTCAAAATCGCGCTCTCGCCGAAGACGCTGCCGGTGTTCTGGTTCGATTATTACGAGCCGATCCGTCAACCCGTCCGGCGCGTGCTCGCCGCCAATCGCGGATGGTTCCGCGTAACGCCGGGGGAGAAGCTGACGCTGTCGGCGTTCATGCGAGCGGACAACGACGGCGTGGTCGCACAACTGGTTGCCGTCGAAGCGCCGAGCCGCACGCGGCGGCAGGCGGTGACCGTCGGCAAGGAGTGGAAACGGTTCGAGTTCACTTTTGCACCGCGCCAGCCGTTCATCTTCATCGCCGCCGGCCTCGACCTCGACGAATCGAAACGCAACGCCGCCACGCTCTGGCTTGACGCAATCCAACTCGAACGCGGCGACCACGCCACCGGCTACGCGCCGCGCGCGCCGATGGAGTCGTTCATCGAAACCACCACGCTCGGCAACACGTTCGCCAAACCGACCGACGGTGCAACGGTGACGGTGCGCGCCAGCAACAGCAGCGACCGCGAGCAAACCGTGCGCGGCAAACTCATGGTGACGGACTTCTTCGACAAGACGGCGTTCGAGAGCCAACCGGTCGTCACGGTGGCGCCGCACTCCAGTGTCAGCGTGCCGGTGCGCGGCGTCTGCAAGGGCCGACAGGGTTTCTTCCGCGCAATGTGGACGGCGGACGCAGTGCCGCAGTTGCTTCGCATGGCGATCATCGAGCCGACGCCGAAAGATACGAATGACTCGCCGCTGGCTTTCAACCACGCTTACCCGTGGCAGTTCCTTGTGAAGCTTGCGCGGCAGGCCGGCATCGTTTGGTGGCGCGACTGGTCGGCTAAATGGCAGACCTGCGAGCCGGAGAAGGGCAAGTTCGACTGGAGCGTCGCCGATGCTCAGATCGAGCGTGTGCTCGAACTCGACAGCGAGGTGGACGTGATGATTCCGTTCCCGTCGGCGCTCTGGAACTCGACATCGGACCCGGAGAAGGTCGCGAAGGAAGCCGGCAAGAACAGCTACCTCAAGACGCGGCTGCCGGTGGCGTTCGCGCCGAAGGACTTCGATGACTTCGGTCGGTTCGCCGCCGATGTGGTGAAGCACTACCGCGCCGCCAAACCGCGCGCCGTGACGACCTACCAACTGCTCAACGAGTCGGTCTATACGAGTTACTCGCTCTCGCAAAAGTTCGGCTACACGGTGGACGATTACGTTCGTCTCGCCGGCGCGGCGTATCGCGCCATGAAAGCCACCGACCCGACGTGTCGCGTCGTCACCGGTTGCGGCGCGAATCCGGCGTCGGCCCACACGCGCGAGTTCATCGAGAAAGGCGGTCTCCAATTCGCCGACATCTTCGACGTCCACATGTATGACCCAACCGTGTCCGCCGAGACCTACGAGGAGACCTTCGGCAAGATCGAGGAACTCATGCGCGCCCACGGCGGCCTGAAACCGATCTGGATGACGGAGTGGGGCTGCTACGCCGACGACGATCCGCCGTCCGTGCCATGGCTCGCCGGCGACTCTGCGATGAACCGCTCCCGCTGGTCGAGCGAGCGCGCCGCCACCGAGCACATCGTCAAGTTCACCGCTGTCACGTTCGCCCACGGGATGCGGAAGATCTTCTTCCACGCCGGCACCTGCGGCGCGATCAACGGCTCCGATGCCGGCGGCGTGCTTTTCGAATACGGCGGCGCGCCGCGCAAGATGCTGCCCGGTGTCGCCGCGCTCACCCGCCTGCTCGGCGTGCCGGACGAGTGTGTGAGGAAGATCGTTCGCGACGACCTGCGCGCCTACGTTTTCCGATCGAAAGGCCGTGCCGTCGCCATTGCGTGGTGCGGAGAAAACCAGCGCCGGCCGCTGGCGCTGGCCAAGGGCGTGCGCGCCTTCGACATCATGGGCAACGAATTGCCAGCCCGCCACGCCGCTTTGAGCGAGACGCCTCTCTACCTGGCGGGCGGTGACGCGGAATCAATCCTCCAGTCGTTGCCGCACTAATAGTGTTCGCGCCGGCGGCGTGACCCGGTATAATCCGCCCGCGTTCACGCCATGAATGAGCCACTCGCCTATCTGAACGGTCAGTTCATCCCCAACAAGCAGTGCGTCCTGCCCATCTACGACGCCGGCATCGTGCTCGGCGCGGCCGTGACGGATTTGTTGCGCACGTTCCGCGGGCGGCCTTTCGCGGCGAAGGAACACGTGCGGCGGTTCTTCGAGTCCGCGCGCTACGCCTACATTGACCTCGGCATGAGCGAGGCGGAGATGCTGGCGATCGTCGAGCGGCTCATCACGCACAACATCGTGGCGTGGGGTGGGCGGGAAGTGGCGCTGGTGTTCTATGCCACGGTGGGGCAGTTCCCCGTCTATGCCGGCGCGGCCGGCATGGCGGGCGAAATGCACGCGACGGTCTGCCTGCACTGTTTTCCGCTGCCGTTGCAACTCTGGAAGCGCGCCATCGCCGAGGGCGTTCACGTCGTCACGCCGGCGCAGCGGCACATTCACCCCGCCACGCTCAACAGCAAGATCAAGCATCGCAACCGCCTGCACATGTGGATCGGCGACCAGCAGGCGAAGCTGGCCGACCCCAAAGCCATCGGCCTCTACCTCGACCACGACGGCAACATCACCGAGACCGGCGGCTCGAACTTCCTCATCCTCAAGGACGGCACGATCTTCAGCCCGCGCTGCAACAACATCCTCTGGGGCGTGACGCTGGAAACCGTGCGCCGACTGAGCGGGCCACTCGGCCTGCAGTTCGCTGAGCGCGACCTGCAAATCCATGACGTCGTCAATGCCGACGAAGCTTGGCTCTGCACCACGCCGTATTTCCTTGCCGCCGCGGTGAAGATCAACGGCATCCCCATCGCCTCCGGCCGGCCCGGCCCGGTTTGGCGGCGATTGATGGATACCTTCAGCGCCGAGGTCGGCGTGGATGTCGCACAGCAAATCCTCGACTCGCCATGAACTCATCCATCCGTAAACGTCTTTCCATCCTCACGCTCGTCGTCTTGTCCGCAACCTCATTCGCCGCGCCGCCGGTCACGCAGGAGCCGGCCAGCGACAACCTGCCGAACCGACCCAAGGTTCCCGGCACATTCCGGCTCCACCTCCGCGAGCGCAAGGAAACCGCGCCCGGCAGCAAAGAGTTCAAGCTCGTCAAGCGCACGGTGGACTGGGAGGTTGCCAAGACCGCCGTCATCATCGTGGACATGTGGGACGGCCACTATTGCCGGCTGGCGGCGCAACGACTCGGCGTGATCGTGCCGCGCATGAACGCCGCCGTCAGCGCCGCGCGCAGCCACGGCGTCCAAGTCATCCACGCGCCAAGCGGCGTCACCTACCTTTACGCCGACACGCCCCATCGCAAACGGATGCAGCAGGCACCGGAGACGAAGATGCCCGCCAATTGGAACCCGAAAAAATGGTGCGATCTCGACCCGGCGCGCGAGCCGCCGTTGCCGGTGGACACGAGCAAGTGTTCCAGCGACGACCCCATCGTCGGTGCGGCGGTGCAGCAGTTCACCCGGCAACATCCCGGCCTCGACATCGTCGGCTACGACGGCGTCAGCGACAACGCGCAGGAGATCTTCAACTTCTGCGAGGCCAACGGCATCACCCACATCGTCATCATGGGCGTGCACACCAACATGTGCATTCTGGGCCGGCCGTTCGGCATCCGCGCGATGGTTCGCCTCGGCCGCAACGTCGTGCTCGCGCGCGACCTGACCGACGCGATGTATGACCCGCGCCAGCCGCCGTTCGTCAGCCACGCCCGCGGCACGGAATTGGTCATCGAGCACATCGAGAAATACTGGTGCCCCACCATCCTCTCGGACGACCTCACGCGCGTCGTGCCGGGATCGTCCGGACCGTAGAACTCATCGCATGAAACCGACTGCTTTATTCTGCATGGCAATGGCGTTGTGGGCAACGGACCTCTTCGCCGGGTCGCGAACGGAAGACGTGTCTTTCCAAGCGAACTGCGATGGCACGGAACAGAAGTATGTTGTCGTGTTCCCGGAAGGCTTCTCTGCGAACAAACCTTGCGCTGCCCTGATCGCGCTGCACGGGCACGGCTCCGACCGCTGGCAGTTCGTGAAGGATGCGCGAGGCGAGTGCCGCGGTGCGCGGGATGTGGCTGCCGTGCATGGCATGTTGTTCGTGTCGCCCGACTATCGCGCAAAAACGTCGTGGATGGGACCGAAAGCCGAAGCGGACATGGTGCAGATCATCGCCGAACTGAAACGTCGCCATCGCGTCACCAAGATCATCCTCTGCGGCGGTTCGATGGGCGGCACGGGCGCGCTCTCGTTCACGGCGTTGCATCCCGATCTGGTGGACGGCGTCGTTTCGCTCAACGGCACGGCGAACCTCGTCGAGTTCACCGGCTTCCCCGATGCCCTCGCCGCGTCCTTCGGCGGCACCAAGGCGCAGGCGCCGGACGAGTATCGCCGGCGCAGCGCGGAGTTCTGGCCGGAGCGTTTCACGATGCCCGTGGCTGCGACGACCGGCGGCAAGGACCGAGTGGTTCCGCCCGACAGCGTGCGGCGGTTGCTCGAAGTCGTAAAGGTGAAGAATCCCAGTGTCCTGCTGATTCACCGACCCGATGGTGGCCACAGCACGACCTACGCGGACACCAAGGCTGCCATCGAGTTTGTGGTTTCCAAAGTTCTGAAATGACTATTCTGTGTCGCCTAACTACCCTGCGACGCAGTTTCGACCAGCACATGAAAAACGGCGCGGCGGAAAACACACAGGTCGCAAATCGGGCCGCCCTTTGGAGCGTCACATCGTTGGCCATGGCGTTCGCAGGAGCGATGACGGCGCTGGCTGTTCTCATCGCCGGCTGTAGCACACCGGCGAATCGAAGCCGCGCGCCGTTGTTCAGTTTCCTGCAACTCAACGACACGCATGTGGACGCCGACGTGGGCAAGGACGGTTACGAGAAAGCCAACGAGAAAGCCCGATGGCTCATCGAGGCTGCGGCTTCGAGTCGGCATTTCGCGCGGCCCGACTTCGTGATCGGCGTTGGCGACCTTATCCATGGGGAGCGTATAGAGAACCTCGGACCCGACCTGCGGCTTTTCCGTGAGTTGCTCAAGCCGCTACGCGTCCCTTTCTATCCTGTCGTCGGCAACCACGAGGTGATCCAGCAAGAGGGAAGTCCGAAGCACGAGCAAGCCTACCACGAGACGTTCGGGGATGACCGGGTGAACTACACGTTCACACATGGTGGTGTGATCTTCATCGCGCTCAACAACAGCGGGGCGTGTTGCGTCGGGCCGGCTATCGTCAAGGCGCGGAACGACTGGCTCCGGCGCGAACTGGAATGCGCCCCCGGCGTTCCCAAAATCATCCTCTGCCACATCCCGCTCATCCCTTTGCGGGAAGAGGCGGTGCTGGCCAAGAGCTTTGGGTTCCGGAGCTACATGGACCGCGACGGCGAGACACTGAAGATCGTCGAGGCGCACACCGACTCGGTGATCGCCGTGTTGTCGGGACACCTGCATTTGACGGGCGTTGTCCAACACAAAGGCATCTTTCACATCTCCATCGCAGGCACGGCGTCTTATCCTTGCGACTACGCTCTCTACAAGGTCTTCTCCGACCGCATCGAGGTCGCCGTCCGGCAACTCCCCGCCAAACTCGTGACGCCCAAAACAAACATCCACGGCAAACCCCGCTACCCACAGGATTTTGTTGACGAGAACCATAAGACCCCTTGGCAATACGTAGCAGGCCGTGCTAACGAGCGCGCCTTCATAATTTTGCTGAAGAACAAACTCGCCGCGAATAGCATCAGAAAAAATCCATGAAGACACGAATCTCTCCACTGTGCCTTGCCACGCTGTTGCTGACTCCGGTGGCCACGCTGCACGCCGCCGATGCGCCGCTGGTTTTCAACGACCGCAAGCCGCAACGCTACGAACTCACCGCGCGGGCCAGCCAGATTGATCCGCGCGCCCGGCCGCATCCGGAGATTGATTTTGTCTTTGAGAAGGGCGGCAAGCCGGCCGACATCGAGAACGCGTCGGTGGACACGCGCGTCAAGCCGCAGGGCAGGCTCGTCATCTGGCTCATGGGTCACAGTGCGCCGTTGTTCGAGCGAGTGAACGGCTACGGCCTCCACGCCATCCGCGTGCATTACGCCAACGGCTGGTTCGGCAAGTTCGGCAACATGTTGCCGGGCGACGATGGCAAGCTTCTCGGCAAAATCCGTCTCGAAGCCGCGACCGGCGAGGACTTCAGCCCCCTCGTGACCATCCCCAAGCCGGATGGCATGATGGAGCGCGCGTTGCAGTTCGTGAAATGGCTCGCGAAGGAAAATCCGCCGGGTCGCTGGGAATACTTCCTCACCAACGACCGGCAGGCGCTGCGCTGGGACCGCGTGATCATCTCCGGCAGTTCGCACGGCTCGACCACATCGGCGCGGTTCGCGAAGCACCAGCGTGTGGACCGTGTGGTGATGTTCTGCGGCCCGCGCGACCAGCTTGAGACGTGGCAGGCGCTGCCCTCCGCCACGCCAGCGAACCGTTTCTTCGCCTTCAGCCACATCCTCGATGGCGGCTGGACCGGCCATCATTACGACCGCTCGTGGGAACTGCTCGGCCTGCATCAGTTCGGCCCCATCGTGAATGTGGACAAAGCCGCCTCGCCCTACGGCAACACCCGCCGTCTCATCACTGAGGCCGACGTGAAGAACGACACCCGCCGCGCCCACAGTTCCGTCGTGCCCGGCGGCGCCGCGGTGAAGGACGCCTCTGGCAAGTTCATCCACGAGCCCGTCTGGCGTTACCTCTTCAGCCATCCCGTAGAGCAGGTCGGCAAGCCCGTGCCGCACGATCCGAACTGCCCAATGGACTTGCGATCGGTGGAGAAGAAAGCGGCGAAGGCAAACAAGTGATGTTGGGACCGCCGGTAACCCCGTGTGACCGGGCGCAACTTGACACCTGCGCCATAATAAGGGCGTGAGCCGTTGGAACCTCGAACGCAGCAAACCCTTCAAACGAAAGGAGCGACATGAGCGCCGATCCCAGCCCAGTGCCGTCCCTGCGG
>JBAYFL010000018.1:0-131727 GCA_041667205.1 Verrucomicrobiia bacterium
CGACGACCACGCCGCTGCCCAGGTCGGCGCTAAAGGTCGTCTCGCCCGATGTCTTGCGTCCGCCGCAAAGCGGGCAAAGGTCTTGTTGCGCTTTCATGTTTTCCTTCGCGTTCTGAAATCCGGCTCGAACACGTCCAGAGACGGCTCGTAGGCGGTTATGATATACACGCGTTCGCCCTCTTCCGCCAGCGCCGCCACCGCGTGGATCGCCCGCCCGCCCATGTGACCCAGAAAAAGCCCACTGGGAAAGGGCTTGTCCGCCGGATAGTTCTCGATGCACTCGCCTGCCAGCAACACCTCCAAGACCGCTGCCCGTGGGATGTCCCGCTCCGCCATGCGCTGCAAGACGTGCTTGCGCCATTCGACATGCCCGTGTCGAATCGCCTTGCGTAGTGCTTCCAAGTTTTGTGGCGTCATCGCAAGGTATCCATCAATTGCCGCGAACGACGGCCAAGGTGTAGCCGTTTTGCCCGTCGTCTGCAATCACTGCCTTTCCTGCCTTTCCTTGTGCGAAGCAGATGTTGCCGCGGCAGGGACGGAGGCGTAGGCTCTGCCCCGCGATGGCTGACGACGCTGAAATGCATCTCGTTCTGCAAGGAGCCGGAAGAGGAGCCTGCCTATGAAGATATTCACGTGCTGTGCGATGGTCGCGGCGTTCTGCTTGTGCGGGACCGCGCAAGCCGCGGATGACGCCGCTGCGGCGAAGGAGCTGAAGGCCGCTGAGGAGAAACGCACCAACGACTACGCGGCGCAGCTCGAAGCTTACCTGCGGAAGATGTTGGTGGAGGATTATCCCGCGCGGGCAGCGAAGGCGTGGCATCGCGATTATTCGAGCGTGGAGGCGTTCCTCAAGAGCGTGGAGCCGAACCGCGAGCGTTGGCGGAAGGTGATCAAGCCGCCGACGCTGGCCAAGACCGGCAAGCTGGAGCGGACGAGCTATGAGCCGTTGCGCGACGTGAACGCGGAGTGGTGGCGCGTGCCGCTGGGCGAGCTGGCGGCGGAGGGGATCTTCGCTGCGCCGCCGGGCGCGGGCGCGGGCCAGCGCGTGCCGCTGGTGATCGTGCAGCACGGCATCGGCAGTTTCCCGGAGCGGGCGTTCGGGCTGAACGACGACGGCGGGGCGTATCATGCCTTTGCGCGCGAGCTGCTGAAGGCGGGCTTTGCGGTGATTGTGCCGATGAACCTGCGTTCCGTGGAGCGGCGCAACCGCATGGAGCGGCTCTGCCGGCTCGCGGACCTGAGCCTGCCGGGCATCGAGCTGGTGCGGATGCAGCGGCTGCTGGATGAGGCGATTCAGGAGCCGTGCGTGGAAGCGGAGCGCGTGGGGATGTGGGGCCTTTCGCTGGGCGGGCTGGCGACGATGTTCTGGATGCCACTGGAGCCGCGAATCAAGGCGGGCGTCTGCGCCGGGTGGTTCAACCATCGCCGCAACAAGATGGTCATCTCGGACAAGCGCTATAGTTGCTTCCTCGAAACGAAGGAGGAGCATGCGTTCTTCAACGGCTGGCTGTTGGAGTCCACGGACTCGGATGTGGTGAGTCTGATCTGCCCGCGGCCGTTCCAGGTGCAGACGGGCAAGGCCGACCGCATCGCGCACTGGCCGATGGTGGTGGAGGAGTTCGACGCCGCGCGGCAGCATTACGAGAAGCTCGGCATGGGCGACCGCATTGAGATGGACCTGCGCGACGGCGGCCACGAGACGCACATCGAGAGCGGCGTGCGGTTCCTGACGAAGTGGTTGAAAAAATGAGCAAGCTGACAAAGGCAAGTGGCATCACGCGGCGAGGCGCGATTGAAACTGGCGGACGGCATGGTTCGCCAAGCGTTGGTGTCCCGCCTTCAGGCGGTGCATGCGGTGTGAAATTGCCGGCTGAAGCCGGGACACCAACCGGGCGTCGGCGTCTGTGTGCCCACCACTTTCAGTCGCACCTCACGCGGCGTGATTTCCTGCGGAAGGCCACGAGCGCGGCGGGTGTGGCGGCGTTTCCTCATCTGATTCCGGCCTCGGCTTTGGGGCGTGACGGCGCGGTGGCTCCGAGCGAGCGCATCGCCATCGGATTGATCGGGACCGGCAACATCAACACGCGGCACCGCGAGGCTTTTCTGGTCGAGAAGGACGCGCGCATCGTGGCGGTGTGCGACCCAATCACGTCGCGGCGGGAAGCTTATCTCCGCCGCATCAATCAAGTGGCCGGCCACAGCGGCTGCACGGCCTGTTGCGACTTCCGCGAGTTGCTGGTGCGCGATGATGTTGACGCGGTTTGCATAGGGACGCCGGATCACTGGCACGCGCCGCAGGCCATCGCCGCGATGCAGGCCGGCAAGGATGTTTATGTGGAAAAGCCGCTGACGTATGCAGTGGCGGAAGGCCGGCGCGTGATCGAGGTGGCCGCGAGCAGCGGGCGGGTGCTTCAGACGGGACTGCAACGGCGCTCAATGCCGCCGTTCCGCTACGCGTGCGAACTGGTGCGCAACGGCCGGATCGGGCGGCTGACGCACACGGAGGTGGGCATCGTCGGCATCCACTACGCAACCAAGCCACAGCAGGTTTTTCCGACAGCGCCGGTGCCGGAGGGGATGGATTATGATCTCTGGTTGGGGCCGGCGCCGTGGGTGCCGTTCTGCCCGGAGCGCATCATCAACTACTACTGGTATCACATTCTGGATTACTCGCGCGGTTTTATCCCGGCCAACGGTGTGCATTTCGTGGACATCGCGCAATGGGCTATTGGCGACGAGGTCAAGCCGGTGGAGGTGAGCACGCCCGTGGCGGTAATTCCAAGTGGCGGGATGGTGGATGCAATCACCGAGTGGCGGTCGGATGTTGTTTACCAGAACGGCGTGCGGATGAGTTTCAGCAGCGAGGGGAAGCCGCATCCCGATGGCATCCGGTTCGTGGGCACGGACGGCTGGATTCACATCAACGGCGGCGGAGCTATGACCGCCAGCCGTGAGAGTGTATTGACGTCGGTGATCGGGTCGAATGAGGTGCATCTTTATTCCACGTCAGGGCCGCACCGCAACTTCCTTGACTGCATCCGCTCGCGCCGACTGACCGCCGCCTCCGCCGAGATTGGCCATCACGCGACGACGACGTGCAACTTGGTGGAAACTGCTGGCTACTTGGGCCGCTCGTTGAAGTGGGACGCGGCGACGGAGCGATTCATCGGCGACGAGGCAGCAAACCGGCTCCTGTCGCAACCGATGCGGTCGCCGTGGCGGGTCTGACGGTCTGCGAATCTGCCTCGACAAACGCGAGAGACTGAGGCAGGGAATAACCATGTCATTTCGGTTTCGCAAGAGCTGGGTCGTTGCCGTTGGCGTGATGCTATTGGCGGCGGTGGCGCTGGCTGAGGATTGGCAGCGAAAGGCGGTGGAGTTGTATCCTGACCTCGGCGTGGCCAATTCGCCGATCAACAAAAAATACCGCGCGCTCTACCAGGAGCGGATCAGGACGAACCCCGGCTTTTTCCGTCTCCCCCAGTGGCCCGTCTTGTTGGCCAAAGAAGCCTCTATTCAAGTGGGCGCGCAGGCTTCCACCCAGGCAGCGCCGGCCGCACCTGCTGCCGCGGCGATCCCGCCGGAGCCGCCGGAGATGGTTGCCGGGAGGAAACTGTTGATTTCCAAGTGTGGCCGTTGCCACGATACGCCCAACGCCAGGGTGGAGGAGATGACGTGGAACCGTTGGATGATGAAATGGCGTTGGAAGGCGGAATTGACGGACGATCAGTTCCAGCAATTGATGGACTACGCCAACAAGCTTCGCGCGACGCCTCCGCCTGCCGCCGGAACTGCTGCCAATGAAACACCGCAGATGGCGGCGGGCAGACAACTGTTCGAGGCCAAGTGTTGCGGCTGTCATGATGTTCCCAGTCCTTCTAAAGTCATGGAGTCAACATGGACCCGCTGGATGGTGAAGATGAGGGGCAAGGCCAAGCTGACGGACGCTGAATACGACCAAATCATGGAATACGCGAGGCTCAAGCGTGAGGCGTATATGCTGAAGATGATGCGGTAGGGGGCAAAAGAAACATCACTTTAAGCCGCAACTTTCTGGCGCCGGTTTTGTTAAACATTTGCGCGGCATGGAGTCGGATGGTCCGGTTCCGTGGCCGCAAGACAACAATGTAAAAAGACGAGGAAACAGATGAAGTTTATTATCAGTGTGCTGACTGCTATTGCTGTGTGCTGCATGGTTGCGACGGCTGCCGAGGGGAAGAAGAAGGGCGACGGAAAGCGGCCCCCCATGACTGCTGAGCAGAAAGAGTTCCAGAAGAAGATGGTCGAGAAGTATGACGCCAACAAGGATGGCAAGCTTGACAAGGAAGAAGCCGCCAAGATGTCCGACGAGGACAAGGCCAAGAGGAAGGAACTCTTCCCGCATGCGGGCAAGAAGCACGAGAAGAAGAAGACCGAGTAGTTGGTCTGCATCGTAAACGATGTTTTTAGTTCTGGTCGCCGCGCCTGTTTCACGACGGGCGCGGCGACTGTTTTTTGGAGGGGAACAAGGGCGCGTTCTTGACATTTCGCCGCACATCCCAAAACTAGCCGCACTATGGCAAACATACCTGTGGAGTTCCGCGGCGTGACAGCAGTGGCGAAGGCTAACGTCTATTTCGACGGCAAGGTCGTCAGTCACAGCATTTTGTTCCCGGATGGCAGCAAGAAAACCGTTGGCCTCATCTATCCCGGCAAGTTTCACTTCAACACCGGCGCGGCCGAGCGCATGGAGATCGTCGCCGGCGAGTGCGTCGTGAAGCTCGACGGCGGGGCGGGTGTTGCCACTTACGCGGCCGGCCAACTCTTCGAGGTGCCCGCGAAGTCGGGCTTCGACATCGAGGTCAAGGCCGGCATCTGCGAATACGTCTGCTCGTTCCTGCCGTAGCGGCTGGAGCGACGAAGTGCTTGGCTTTGCTGCGGTCGTTCCATAGTATCCGCGCGCTGGATTTACCTGAAACTGTAACCCGGTGGCGGTGGAACACCGTCCCGACTGAAAAGGCAATGATGACGAACAACATCGGAATGACGAGACGCGAGGCGATCAGCCGCGCGGTGGCGGGCGCGACGTTATTGATGGCGGGCGGCCACGCTTGCTCCGCGGCCCAGAAACCCTCAACCCCTGTGAAAATCATGAAACAGAAGAACAGCGAGTTTTACAAAAAGGACGGCAGCTTCGATGGCGAGAAGGCCCGCAAGGCTTACTACGCTATGATGAAGCGGTTTAGCTACCCGATCACCGACAAGCTCAAGGGCAAGGATTTCTGGGCGATTGATTTCGGCCTGAACGACTTCGTCAACGTCGGCATGGCCGGTATCTTCTGGTGGAACGACAAGGAGAACAATTACTTCGGCCACGAAATCTACCTGCTCCCCGGCCAGATGATCGTCGAGCACGGTCACGTCAAGACACCCGACGCCAAGCCAAAGATGGAAGCCTGGCAGGTGCGCCACGGCAGCATCTTCACGTTTGGCGAAGGCGACGCAACCAGCCCGTGCCCGATCGAATTGCCGAAGAGTCAGGAGAAGTTCATTACCGCGCGGCATTGTCAGATGCTCAAGCCCGGCGAAATCTCCGCACTGAACCGCGCCGAGGCGAAGCACTTCATGATCGCTGGTCCGCAAGGCGCCATCGTCACCGAATACGCCACTTATCACGACAACGCCGGCCTGCGCTTCACCAACCCCGGCGTGAAATTCTAAGCGAGACTGCCATGCGCGAATTCCATCACATAGGCGTCCCGTCCCGGCAGCCGCGTCCGAACGAGACCTATCTCAAGGACGGGAAGGTCTATGTCACCGCGGTTGACGCCGACCCGCTGAAGGTTGAGTGGCTGCGGTTTGAGTCCGGCAGCCCGATGCCGAAGGAACTGCAAACGATGACGCACCTCGCCTACAAGGTGGACGACATCGAGGCGGAGCTGAAGGGCCAGAAGGTCCTCATTCCGCCGTTTACGCCGATGCCCGGCGTGAAGGTGGCGTTCATCCTGCACGAGGGCGTGCCGGTGGAGTTCATGCAGCTCAGCGCACCGACAGGCTCAGCCTACTGAGGTGAAATAGTGCGCAGGGGCCGCAACCGGGCGGCTGAGAAGTGAGCAGTGGACATCACTGCTATTTGTTGTCGCTGACTTCAATGTCTGAACTCGCCTGGTTGAATGAACTGAATCCGCAACAGCGGGCTGCCGTTACGCATGGCGACGGGCCGCTGCTCATCATCGCGGGCGCGGGGACAGGCAAGACGAAGACGCTCGCTGCTCGCGTGGCGTGGCTGCTGGAGCGCGGTGTCTCAGCGGAGCGCATCCTCCTACTCACCTTCACTCGTCGCGCCGCGCAGGAAATGCTCCGCCGTGCCGCGCAATACGCTTCACATTCCACGCGTCACGCTCCGCACGTCTGGGGTGGCACGTTCCACGCCGTTGCCAACCGCCTCCTGCGCCAGCATGGTCACGCCGTCGGGTTGACACCGGACTTCACGGTGCTGGATCAGTCCGACGCGGAGGACTTGCTGAACCTGGTGCGGCAGGAGATGGGCCTCCACTCGCGCGAAAAGCGGTTCCCGAAGAAAGGCACGCTGTTGGAGATTTACTCCAAGTGCGTCAACAGCCAGCAGCCGCTCGACAAAGTAGTGCCGCGCGACTTTCCGTGGTGCTCGGGCTTCGACGAGGAGATGGCTCGGCTTTTCGCCACCTATACTGACCGCAAACAGCAGATGAACGTCCTCGATTACGATGACCTGCTGCTATTCTGGTTTCATCTTATGAGGACGGCGGAGGCCGGTGCACGCGCGGCGGAGCGGTTCGACCATATCCTCGTGGACGAGTATCAGGACACCAACAAGTTACAGGCCGACGTGCTGCGGGCGATGGCCGCCGCAAAACGCAACATCACGGTCGTCGGCGACGACGCGCAGAGCATCTACGGTTTCCGCGCGGCGACGGTGCGGAACATCCTCGACTTCCCGAAACAGTTCCCCGGCGCGACCGTCATCACGTTGGAGCAGAACTACCGCAGCGTCCAGCCGATCCTCGACGCGGCCAATGCGGTCATCGCGCGCGCGCGCCAGCGCTTCACCAAGAACCTCTGGAGCGAGCGCCGCAGCGAGCAGCGGCCGTTGCTGGTGAGCTGCGTGGACGAGGCGCAGCAATGCCGGTTTGTCTGCACGCGCATCCTGGAGCAACTCGAAGCGGGCGTGCCGTTGCGCAGGCAGGCAGTGCTCGTCCGCACGGGCCACTGGAGCGACATGCTGGAGGTGGAGATGTCGCGACGGAACATCCCGTATCGGAAATTCGGCGGGCTGAAGTTTTTGGAGGCGGCGCACGTGAAGGACCTGCTGGCGTTGCTGCGGCTGCTGGAGAACCCGCGCGATCAGGTCAGTTGGCTGCGCGTGCTGAACCTGTTGCCCGGCGTTGGCGGCGCGACGGCCAATGGCGTGCTGCGGTTCCTCGCCGCCAACAACCACGACTTCCGCTCGCTCGCGCATTGCTCCGTGCCCACGGCTGCGCGCGAACGTTTCCGCGCACTCGCCGCGATGCTGACCGAGCTTGCGGGGCAGGGGGTGGCTCTGTCGGGCGACTTGCCCGACTCAAGCACTCGGCTCGGACCGGCTGAGGCCGGGACTCCAAACCTCGCGCGGGAGCGCGCGCCGGAGCCGGGGTTCGGAGTCACGGCTTCAGCCGGCGAACGGTTGTTATCAGGGCCACACACTCTCTCCGCGCAGATCGAGCGCATCCGCAAGTTCTACGAGCCGGTGTTTCACGACATCTACGACCACGCCGAGGTCCGCATCCGCGACCTGGAGCAACTGGCCGCGATGGCCGCGAGTTTCGGCACGCGCGAGGAGTTTCTTTCCGACGTGACGCTCGACCCGCCGTCGGGCACGAGCGATTGGGCGGGCGCGCCGCACAAGGACGAGGAGTGGATGACGATCAGCACCATCCACTCCGCCAAAGGCTGCGAGTGGGACGTGGTCTTCCTCATTCACGCGACCGACGGTGTCATCCCCAGCGACCTGACCACCGGCAACGCCGTGGAGATCGAGGAGGAGCGGCGGTTGCTCTACGTCGCCATGACCCGCGCGCGCAACTGGCTTTACGTCTGCTTCCCGTTGCGCTACTACGCCGACAAGCACGTGCTCGGCGACCGCCATAGCTATGCGCAACTCACGCGCTTCATTCCGAGCGACGTGCGCGCGCTGTTCGAGCAAGTGACGCTGACGCTGCCCAAGCCGGTGTCAGGGGGCAGGGGAGGCACGAAGGTGGAGACCAACGCGCGCGCGAAAATTCGTAGCCTCTGGTCGCAAGGCAGTTGAACGGGAACGGAGAAACTGCCGCTAAACGCGCTAAACACGGGCCTCGGCAACGGTCCTGCGCGTTCCGGACGCCTCGGCGCTTGCGATGCCCGTATTCCACTGGGGTGAATCGCGACCTCACTGACTTACCTTTGGCTTTTCCTCTGGTGCGAGCAGAAAACCCGGATCGCCGACGGCAGTGACACCTTCGCCTCCGGCTCTAGTTTTGGCTTCGTGCGAGGCAACAACTGGACCAGCATCCGTTGCAACTGGCCCACCACCGACCCCGGCATGGCCGGCGTCCTCTGGAACAACAACAGCGTTCTGAGCGTTTCCAACGGGTGAGAACGTGCATAGCCCTGCAACCATACCTTCTGCTAGACAGCAAGCCGGCAAAAGGTGTAAAAACAATGCACAAGGAGCTGAGTTATGACGATGTGCTTAGGTGGACCCGTAATCGAACCTGACCAAATTTATCCGTCCCACCATCGCCGCCGCGCCAGTGTCTGCGCCTTTGCCGCCTTGCTGCTGGCCGCCCTATTCATCATTAGCACCAGCGCGCGTGCGCAATCGTTCGAAGGCGCAGGCACCATGATGATCAGCGGTGCTGCAAACTTCGCAACATCCACGCTCACTGTTACAAACTGCGTCACGTTTCCCATGTATAACGGCCCCGTAGGCTATGCCGGCTTGGTTTTGGCACTTACACCCCCGACCAGTTACATAGGTGCCGTCATTAACATCGAAGGCAGCAATTACGTAAACACGTATTCCGCAGCAACAAACTTGAACATGGTTGCGCTTCCCTCCATCGGCTTAAGCTCAGTCTTTCTTGATAACGGTGGCCAAATAGTTTTCGTCTCAAACGTCAACTATGCGACAAGTCCTCAAGTTCAAATCCAAGTAGGTGCATCAACACCAATCTGGAGCAGCGGTGACGGTTTGCTTATCTCAAATAGCATTACGGCTGGCACGTTGATTATGACCAATGTCGTCTTACTGAACCCTAGCAATAGCACCTTCTCCACGCTTTCGATCCCGACTCTCAACTTCGGCGGCGGTATTCTTACGAACGCCGTCGGCGTTCCTCCTATCCTCAACGTTCAGAATGGGAGGATGGTAATCAACAGCGGCACAACGACCGTTGGGGCGCTCTATGTCACCAACAGCGCAAACGACGTCTTGAACTTCAACGCGGGCACGCTGACCTCGCTCGGCAGCATCATTTCCAATGGCGTGCGGTTCGTTGTTGGCGACGGCACTAACGGAGCCATATTGAACCTCTCGTCGGGCAGCCACACGTTTGCGGATGGCGTGACGATCGGCGCCAATGCCCTGCTGACCAACTCCGCGACGCTGAACACGCCGAGCATGATCATCAACGGGTCCGGCCAGTTCACGATGAACGGCGGCCTCGCCGTCGTGAACATCGTGACCAACTCCGGCACCTTCATCCAATCCGGCGGCCTCTTCGACCCCGCGTTCTATCACAACACCGGCCTGCTCCAGATCACCGGCGGCACCAACCAGGACACGGTGTTTCTCAACGACGTCGCCGCCACCGTCCAGCACAGCGGCGGCCAGCATGATGTCAGCGTCGCCACCAACTTCGGCTCCTGGACTGTCTCCGGCACGGCCGTGGCGAACCTGACCAACTTCATCAACAAAGGCGGAGGCACTCTCTCCATCGCCGGCGGCACGCTGAACACGAGCCTGCTCATTGCCAGCAACGCAGGCAACGTTTTGACCTTCAGCGCGGGCCTGTTGCGCAGCGGCGGCAGCACCGTTTCCAACGGCACGGCTTTTGTCGTTGGCGACGGCGTCCAATCTGCCACGCTCGACTTGCTCGGCGGCACGCACAGTTTCGCCGACGGCCTGATGCTCTCCACCAACTCCAGCCTCATCGGCAGCGGCAGCATCATCGCCGGCAGCGCCACCAACTTCGGCATCATCGCCCCCGGCCACTCCGCCGGCACGCTCACCTTCAGCGGCGACCTGACGCTCAAGGATTCCTCCGTGTTGAATATGGAACTTGGCGGCACGAACAGTGGCGCCTACGACATGGTCTTCGTCGGAGGCCTCCTGCGGATCGGCGGTCTGCTGAACGTGAATCTGACGAACGATTACACGGGGGTGATCGGCGACACGTTTGACTTGTTCAACTTCGGTTCCGTGACCGGCACCTTCTCCCAAACCAACCTGCCGACGTTGAGCGCGGGCATGGGATGGGAAACGAGCAAGCTCTATACGCTGGGCGAGATTCAGATCGTGCCCGAACCCGGCATATCGGCGCTGATGCTGGCGGGTGCGGGCGCGTTTTGTTTGAGGCGGCGGAGGCGTTGAGACATCATGCTTGCTGAAATTCGCCTTGCCGAAATCCGCCTAGCGTTCGGTGGCGGGGCGCTGTAGTCTGCGTGGTATGACGCGTTACCAACGACGTGCGATCAATTTGGGACTCCTGCTGTGGATTGCTGTTTGTTCTTCCTTCGCGCTGCCAGCGCGGGCCATTGCGGCGAGTGATCAGGAGATGATCGAGCAGGACTGGCGGAAGCAGGATGGAATCGAGACGCGGCGCTATCCCATCACTCACGCGGAGGCAATCCCGCGCTTGTTCGAGCGAGGCGATGCGTTGTTGCGCGACCTGCAATCGGCGAAGGCGGCTCTGGGCGATTTGCCGCAGCGTTGGGAGGAACTGCGCAAGGAATGGCAAAGGTGGGTTGTGACCCACCCGGAGAAGGACGCAAAGGGCGCTGTAGCGGCGGTCTCTGACCGCCGAAATTCGCCACAGGAAGGACGGCCGGCGGTCGGAGACCGCCGCTACAGTCCTGGCTCGGATTCTTCGGCGGTGGAACAGCTCTGGCGGCGGGTGCATGAGTTGCGGCGGCAGATGGTCTTCAGCAATCCGCTGGCGCAGACGGGGCCGCTGCTGTTTGTGAAACAGGTGCCGAGCATGTTTAGCCACCAGCTCACGCAATACTACGGCAGTTGTGCGCGGCCGGGCGGCGGGATGTTTGTGTTGGATGAGCCGGGCCGGACGATGCGCTGCCGGCAGCTTGCGGCGGGCGCGCTGCCGCTGGGCAGTTTCCAGCACGCGGAGGTGTCCCACGACGGCAAACGCGTGATGTTTGCGTATTGTCAGGTGGATAAGGCGCCGGCGAATCGCGACGCGCACCCGGGGCATCATTACCATCTCTACGAAATGGCGAGCGACGGCTCGCGGTTGCGGCAGCTCACGGACGGGGCGTTTGATGATTTTGCCCCGCGCTATCTGCCGGACGGGCACATCATCTTTATCTCGACGCGGCGGGGCGGGTTTCATCGTTGCGGGCGCGGGCCGTGCCAGACCTACACGCTGGCGGTGGCGAACGCCGACGGCTCGGACCCGCATCCGATTTCGTTTCACGAGACGCATGAGTGGGACCCGGCGGTGCTAAACGACGGGCGGGTCATCTACACGCGCTGGGATTATGTGGACCGGAACGCAGTGCATTACCAGCAGCTCTGGAGTGTGCGGCCGGATGGCACAGATGTGCGGGCGTTCTACGGCAATTACACGCTGAATCCGGTCGGCGTGTGGGAAGCGCAGGCGGTGCCGGGATCGAGCCGCGTGATGGCGACGGCGGCGGCCCATCATGCGATGACGGCGGGTTCGATCATCCTGCTCGACGTGACGCGGGGCGTGGACGGCCTCGATCCGATCAAGCGACTGACGCCGGACGCGCTCTTCCCGGAGAGCGAGGAGCCGGTTTCACACGGCACGGCCAAGCCGGCGTTCTGGCGCGCGCCGGGCGGGCCGGCGAAACCGCCGACGGTGCCGCAGGAGGCGAAGCAATGGCCGGGGCATTGTTACCGCTCGCCGTGGCCGCTGTCGGAGAAATACTTCCTCGCCGCCTACAGCTTCGACCCGCTGATCGGCGAGCCGAGCGCGAACCCGGTGAATATGTTTGGGCTCTACTTTGTGGACGCGTTTGGGAACAAGGAACTGCTCTATCGCGATCCGGAGATTTGCAGCCTATGGCCCGTGCCGTTGCGCGCGCGTCCGAAGCCGCCCGCGCTTCCGCTGCTCGCAGAGGCAGCGCAGAAGAAGGAATCCGAATCATCGGGCACTCATCACGCGTCAGGTGACGGCCTCTTCTTCCTCGAAAACGTTTACAACGCCTGGCCGCCGTTGCCGGATGTCCGCATCACGCAGCTTCGCATTGTCCAGGTGTTGCCGAAGACGACGCCGCACGCCAACGCACCGACGGTCGGCTTGGCCAATGCTTCGCCGGGCAAACAGGTGCTCGGCACGGTGCCGGTCGAGGCGGATGGCTCGGCGTATTTCCGCGCGCCAGCCAAGATCGCGCTTGCGTTCCAAGCGTTGGACGAACACGGGCAGGCGGTGCAGACGATGCGGAGCATCACCTATCTCCAGCCGGGCGAGAGCGTTTCTTGTGTTGGTTGCCACGAACAGCGCAGCAGCACCCCCTCGTCGCACCGCACGGCAATTGCGCGCGCGCGACCGCCGTCAACAATGACGTCCGGTCCCGACGGCTCGAAACCACTGAGTTATCCGATTCTTGTCCAACCGGTGCTCGATAAGCATTGCGTCTCATGCCACAGCGGCGCAAAACCCGCGGGCAAGGTGGCGCTCACCGGCGAAGCCCAGGGCCGCTACAGTGTTTCATACAACGCGTTGATCGGGCGCGTGTCATTCTCGGCGTGGGGCGGCAAGCCGGGCGATTTCCGCGTGGTGAACAGCGAACCGCTGTCGCAGCCCGACTTCTTCGGTGCGCGCGGCAGCCCATTGATGAAGATACTCCGACGAGGTCATTACGACGTGGTGTTGTCGCGTGACGACACTGAGCGACTGGTGACGTGGATGGATGCGAACGCGCTATTTTACGGGACGTTCGACGTGACCGATCAAGCCCGCCAGCAACGCGGCGAGCGGATCGAGGGGCCGAAACTGGAGTGAGAAGAGAAGTAATGGAGTAGTGGAGTGATGGAGTAATGGGTTGGCGGGAGCGCGGAAGGGTCAGCGGAAAGGGAATTCAATTCTCAATATTCCAATACTCCACCCTCCATCACTCCATGTTCTACATCAACGTCGCACCGCTTGTCCGTGTCCGGCGAGGAGGTAGCCGAGGCCGTAGGTGACGATGGCGGCGATGATGCTGACGACGGTCATCTCCATGCCGCTCTTGAACCAGTTCAGGCCTGTGACGAGCGTCTTGGCCGCGCCGACGATGAAGTGGGCCGCGATGCTGACGCCAAGCGACCACGCGACGGCCTTCATGCCGCCGGTGAAGAAGAACGGGATCAGCGGGATGAACGCGCCGATCATGGTGGAGACGGTGGCGGAGACGGCGGACAACCACGGACTCGGGAAGGAACCTGCGGAGAGGCCGAGTTCCTCATGGAGTTTTGTTTCGAGAAGCTGGTCGGGGTTCTCGGCCATGCGCTTGGCGAGCATCTTCGCCTCTTCCTCGGAGAAGCCTTTGAGTTGATACATCAACTCCAGTTCCTCGCGCTCCTCGGCGGGGTTGAGTTCAATCTCGCGGCGCTCGCGGGTGACCTCCGCCTCGAACGCTTCGCGCTGCGACTTGGCTGCGAGCCACGCGCCGGAACCCATCGAGAGCGCGCTGGCAATCATGCCGGCGAGGCCCGACGCGAGGACAATGCCGCTCTGCGCGCCGTAACCCGCCATGCCGCTGACGATGCCGAAGACCGCGCCGAGGCCGTCGTTGATGCCGTAGATGGCGCTGCCGAGCCAGCCGCCGGTGGCGTGGTGTCGCTCGTGTTTGATCAGGTTGCTGAGGCGGCCGCGCGGGTCAGTGGGATTGGGCGGCGCTTGGAGCATCGCGGCAAGGAGGCGGCCGTGAGTGCTCTCCTCCTCGGTGATTTCGTCGGCAATCTGTTTCGTCTGGTCGTCGCCGAGGTTCTTGAGTTCGGCGAGTTGGACCATGATGCCGACCTCCTCTTCCTGCTCCATGCGGCGCACGGCGGCGTCCACGCCAAGTTGGCGGTAGAGCCACTTGCGCCACGCAGGGCAACGGCCCGCTTCCGGCGGGGGCGGCTCGATGCCAAGCTCTGTCAGCTTGCGCGTCCAGATTGCGGCGTGTTTGGCTTCGGCTTCCGCCATGCGCTTCAGGACAGCGCTGCGGTGCGGGTCGCGCTCCAGCGAAGCGAGGTAATGGTAAATCTCCGCGTTGCGCCGCTCGGCTAGGACGTTGTTCAACAGCGCCTTCACGAATTGTTCACGGTCGGCGGCGGTGGTTGATGTCGGGGTCGTCATAGAGTTGCAGCGGAAGCATGTAGTATTTCGCGGCGCGGCGCAAGTTTGAGGCGGGTGCCTGCATGACGGGATGGTCTGGAAAACCGTGATAGCTGGCTAGCGCGCAGTTGCATCGGCGGCGCTCTGCTACTACTGTTTCGCCGATTTATGGCAACAACATCGCACAACCTTTTCAACTCACTGCAAACCTTTGACGCCGGCGCTGGCCGGAAAGGTTGCTTCTATTCACTGCCGGCGCTGGAGGCCGCGGGCGTTGGACCGATTTCGAAGCTGCCCATCAGCATTCGCATCGTGCTGGAGTCGGTCCTGCGCAATGTGGACGGCAAGAAGGTCACCGAGCGCGACGTGCGCACGCTGGCCAACTGGAACGCGAAGGCACCCGCGCCGGAGGAGATTCCGTTCGTCGTCGCGCGGATCGTGCTGCAGGACTTCACGGGCGTGCCGCTGCTGGTGGATCTCGCCGCGATGCGTTCGGCGGTGGCGCGGCTCGGCAAGAACCCGAAGATGATTGAGCCGCTCGTGCCGGTGGATCTGGTTGTGGATCACTCGGTGCAGGTGGACTACGCCGGCATGCCGCAGGCGCTGCAACTTAACATGGAGATGGAGTTCAAGCGCAACCGCGAGCGTTACCAGTTCCTGAAGTGGGGCCAGCAGGCGTTCGACACGTTCAAGGTCGTCCCGCCGGGCATTGGCATCATTCATCAGGTGAACCTCGAATACCTCGCCAAGGGTGTGCTGTGCAGCGGCGACGTTTACTATCCCGACACGCTCGTCGGCACCGATTCGCATACGACGATGATCAACGGTCTCGGCATCGTCGGCTGGGGCGTCGGCGGCATTGAAGCCGAGGCGGGCATGCTCGGCCAGCCGGTTTATTTTCTGACGCCGGAAGTCGTGGGTGTCCACATGACTGGCGCGTTGAGCGAGGGCGTCACCGCGACGGACGTGGCGCTGCACGTCACGCAGATGCTCCGCAAGGCCAAGGTCGTCGGCAAGTTTGTCGAATACTACGGCGCGGGAGCCGCGAGCCTGCCGCTGGCCGACCGCGCCACCATTGCCAACATGGCCCCCGAATATGGCGCCACGATGGGATTCTTCCCGGTTGACCAGGAGACCATCGCCTACATGCGGGCCACAGGCCGCACCGAACACCGTTGCGCCGAGTTCGAGAACTATTATCGCGCGCAAAACATGTTCGGCATCCCGCGTAAGGGCGACATTAACTACAGCGTGGACCTCGAACTCAATCTTGCCGAAGTCCGGCCGAGCGTTGCTGGCCCGAAGCGCCCGCAGGATCGCATCGAACTGCCGGCGTTGAAGGACAGTTTCATCAGTCTGCTCCAGAAGCCGGTTGCCGAGGGCGGCTACGGCAAGTCGGCCGCCGAGTTGCAGCAACGCTTTCAGGTCAAGAGCGCCCGGCCCGGCCCCGGCGCTTTCGACCACTCCTACGGCCACGTCAATGTCGCGGGAGCGAGCGAGTCGGAGATGCGCGACCAGCATCCCGCGCCGGGCGAGGCGAGGGAACTGCCGCCGTGGGCGTTTGCCGACTTCGAAGCGGAAATCGGCCACGGCAGCGTGCTCATCGCTTCCATTACCAGTTGCACCAATACCAGCAACCCGAGCGTCATGCTCGCTGCGGGGTTGCTTGCGAAAAAGGCTGTTGAGCGCGGCCTGCGCGTCAATCCTGCCGTCAAGACCTCGCTCGCGCCCGGCTCGCGCGTCGTCTCCGACTATCTGGAGCGCGCCGGCCTGCAATCGTATCTCGACCAGCTCGGCTTCAACCTCGTCGGCTACGGCTGCGCCACCTGCATCGGCAACTCCGGCCCGTTGGCGCCGTCCGTCGAGGAGGCTGTCGTCAAGAACGACCTCGTCGGCGCCAGCGTGCTTTCCGGCAACCGCAACTTTGAGGCGCGCATTCACCAGAACATCAAGGCCAACTTCTTGATGTCGCCGCCGCTGGTGGTCGCGTTCGCCCTTGCCGGTCGCGTGAACGTGGATTTAACGCACGAGCCGCTTGGCAAAGGCAGCGACGGCCGCGAAGTTTTCCTGCGCGACATCTGGCCGACGCTGGCCGAAATCAACAGCCTCATGCAATCGGCGCTGGGCGCGGAGACGTTCCGCCAGCTCTACAGGGATTTCGTCTCGCAGAACCCGAAGTGGAACGAAATCCCGTCGTCGGTCGGGCAGGTCTATCAATGGGACACGAAAAGCACCTACATTCAGGAGCCGCCGTTCTTCGTCAACTTCGGGATGAAACCCGGCACCATCGGCGAAATCCGCGGCGCGCGGCCGCTCGGCATCTTCGGCGATTCGGTGACCACCGATCACATCTCGCCTGCCGGCTCGATCAAGAAGAGTTCGCCCGCCGGCGAATATCTCATCGCCAACGGAGTTGCGCCGACGGACTTCAACAGCTACGGCAGCCGCCGGGGCAACGACCGCGTGATGACGCGCGGCACGTTTGCCAACGTCCGCATCAAGAACCTGATGGTGTCCGGTGTCGAGGGCGGCGTCACCAAGCACCAGCCCGACGGCGAGCAGATGGCGATCTACGACGCGGCGATGAAGTATCAGCGAGAGGGCACACCGCTCGTCATTATCGCTGGCGCGGAATACGGCACCGGCAGCTCGCGCGATTGGGCCGCCAAAGGAACCAATCTCCTCGGCGTGCGCGCGGTGGTGGCCACCAGCTTCGAGCGCATCCATCGCAGCAACCTTGTCGGCATGGGCGTCCTGCCCTGCCAGTTCAAGGAAGGCACGAATGCGCAGTCGCTGAAGCTCGACGGCACGGAGACGTTCTCGATTGTCGGCCTCAACGACGCCATCAAGCCGCGTCAGGACCTGGCGTTGGAGATCAAGCGCGCCAGTGGCACGACCGAGCGTGTGCCGGTGACGTTGCGGATAGACACACCGATCGAGGTGGACTACTACCGCCACGGCGGCATCCTGCCGTTCGTGCTGCGGCAATTGGTGGCGAAGGCGTAGGACGGCGGTTCCGGGCTACTCGCCCTTGCCGACGCTGACCTGCGACACGCGGGGCAGTGAACTGCCCGGCTTCGTGTTGAAAGTCACGGATACAGTGTCGCCCTTTTGCAGTTCCTTCAACTCGCACACCTTGCCGTCGCGAAGGACCTTCGCCTCGGGCTTGATCGCGAAGCAAACGGTGCGCCCGCTGGTTCTGCCGGCTATTCCCTTGGAGGATTTGACGCTGACACTGTTGGCGGTCACACTGACCACCTCGCCCTGAAACGGACTGCGAATCCGTCCCACGGCGTTTGGATCCACACCTCACCCACCGACTGCCGGACGCGTGAACGCCCACAAGAGCGCCACCGCCGCGACCCATGCTGTTGCTGCTGATGCTTTCATGCAACGTCTCCTGTTGTGTTGGCCATCGGCCAACGCGCGAATACTACCAGCCTTCTTCCAGTCGAGCAATTCAGTTTAATGAGAGTTGCAGGCAACGCCACGCCGTCACTGTCTCAGAGCGTCGCTGGAACCGGGAACATCACGCCCTCGCTTGCAGGCCGTGATGAAAAAGGCGATGGAGGGTTGCACTTCGCGGCGGAGGCTGGCATCGTCCAAGTTCGTGGCAGACGAAAACGCAAGACGATGAGACACCGAGCGACATACATGACAACGACAACTGAGATCAGAGACACTACCGCCAACCCGGCTCCTTTGGGATTGCTCGGCTTCGGCATGACCACCGTGCTGTTAAACATCCACAACGCCGGCTTCTACGAACTGAACAGCATGATCCTGGCGATGGGCATCTGCTACGGTGGCATTGCTCAGATCATCGCGGGCATCATGGAGTGGAAGAAGAACAACACCTTCGGCACGACGGCCTTTATATCCTACGGCTTCTTCTGGCTCTCGTTCGTGGTGATGGTGCTGCTGCCGAAGTGTGAACCGATGAGCAAGATGGCCACCGATGAGACCGCCAAGGCCGCCTATCTGGCCATGTGGGGCGTCTTCACGGCGGTCATGTTCATCGGCACGCTGCGGCTGAACCGCGCGCTGCAATTCGTCTTCGCCTCGCTCACGGTCCTGTTCTTCCTGCTGGCTTACGGCGACTTCATGGGTGCGAGCGCCGGGTTCAAGCACTTCACCGGTTACGAAGGCATCGTCTGCGGCCTTTCCGCGATCTACGCGGGATTGGCCCAGGTGCTGAACGAGCTGTTCGGCAAGACTGTGATGCCGCTCGGAGCGAGGAAGAAATAGAGCGGAACCGGCGCGGTGTCGGCC
This sequence comes from Verrucomicrobiia bacterium, assembly GCA_041667205.1. Classification (GTDB taxonomy): domain Bacteria; phylum Verrucomicrobiota; class Verrucomicrobiia; order CAIQCK01; family CAIQCK01; genus CAIQCK01. The sequence continues at coordinate 18,813 of JBAYFL010000018.1, forward strand.
GGCTGCTATTTCTTCAGCGTCGGCTCGGCCCAGACGCCGTGGGTGCTGCTCGGCGGACACTCGGACTTCACGCGAAACGTCAGATTCGTCGCGCCGGCCAGTGGCACTTCCAGCAACTGCGCGGGCTTCTCCACGCCCGGCATCTTCGCCGAGGTCGCAGTGGACCTGCCGTTGACCAACACCTCGAATGTGTTCGTGCTGCCGGCGCCGAGCGCGGCGTCGTTGCCGACCCAGACGCTGAATGTTGCAAAGACGTTCGTCGGCATCAGGAACGTGTATTCCGTCCGCCAGCCGACGCCGAAACCTCTCTTGAACGTCTTCACTTTGCCGTCGTCCATCTTCAGCTTGAGCGGCTGGCGGCCGAGGCTCTTGAACTCGCCGACGCTCGCGAACCACGAGCCGGACGCGTTGCGTAGGAAACGCCCCTGATGGTTCTTGTCGCTCCACGCGAACGGCGAGCCGCGCGCGGGCGTGAAGTCGGCGAGGCTGACCTCGCGGGGCAGGGGAGTGTCGAGCCGGTTCTTCGCAATGCACAGCACGGTGTAAAACACATCCGTCAGCAGCCGCGCACTCTCCGTGGCGGCGGCGACGCCGTGCGCCTTGAACTTGCCCATGTCGTTCGCGCCGAGCGCCTCGAGCATCGGGATGAGATGGCGCTGGGCGCGCTGGTTCATCTGGTAGTGCTGCTCGACGACGTTGAAGATGAGTTCCTCCGTGCTCGTGCCGAGTAGTCGCGGCCGATGGCTCTTCACCGCCGCCTTCAGTTGCGCGAGCGTGAACGGGCAGTGGTCTATCCGCGAGTGAAACCACTCCATGCGGGTCTGCTCTGGCAGTGGCATCAGCCGCGAGATGTAATCAATTTGCGACAACATCTGCGCGCCTTCCGGCACCGCGACCTCGCCGTAGCTCATGTGCGACGGGCAACTGCTGTCCTCGATGTAGTGCGCCGCGCAGCCGAAATACTTCATCGCCTCCACCGCGTTCCCCTCGCGGAACAGCGCGATGGCGCGCGGCAGGTAGTAGTCGAACACCAGCTTGTTCTGCTCCATGCCCGCCGGCAGATGCAACAGCGCCTTCACGCCCGTTGGCGGCGTCATGATGTAGGGCTTCGCCTCCGGCTTGAACGCCATATCGGGATAGATGCAGTAGTGGTCCACGAACGGCTTCACCTGATCGCCGAGCAACGGCTTCTGCCACGCCGGCAACAGGTCCACCGCCGTCTGCGAGATATACGCGTGCGGCTCGCCCCAAGCCCAAGCCCGCGCGACGTTCGCCAATAACACCAGTGCGACCAGCCATTTTGATTTCATAAGATTCCTAGGTGGATCGCGACCTCCGGGCGCGATTCTTTCATCGCCGTTCTTTCTTCCTGCAACCGCCATCGCGCCCGGAGGTCGCGATCCACCATGCCGTGCGTGAGTTCACAGAAACCGCCGTTACTTCACAAACCCCTGCGTTTTCAGCCAGAACACCAGGTCCTTCGCCCACGGATGCGGGTTGGCGAACGGTTCCTTGTCGGCTAGGCCGATGCCGTGCCGGCCTTGCTGATAGACGTGCAGGTCGAACGGCACGCCGCATTGCCGCATCGCCGCGGCGAAGTCTAGGCTGTTCTCCACCTTCACGCCCTTGTCCTCCCACGTGTGCCAGATGAAACAGGGCGGCGTCTCCTTCGTCACCTGTAGCTCGTTCGAGAGCAGTTTCACCAGTTCCTCCGGCGGATTCTCTCCCAGCAGGTTCTTGCGCGAACCGCGGTGCGTATTCGCGTCGCCCATCGAGATCACCGCGTAACACAACACCCCGACATCCGGCCGGCAGCTCTGGCGCTCCACCGGATCACTCGCGTCGGGCTTGCCCGCGTCGAAGTGCGTCACCAGCGTCGAGGCCAGATGCCCGCCCGCCGACGAACCCATCACCCCCACGCGCTTCGGGTCCACCTTCCACTCGCCGGCCCGCGCCCGCACCAGCCGCAACGCGCGCGCCGCGTCCCCGAGCATCACCGGATGCCGGTAGCCGTGCGAGCCGAGCCGGTAACGCAGCACAAAGCCCGCCACGCCGTGCTGGTTCAGATAGAGCGCGTAGTCCTTGCCCTCGTGCGGCGCCAGATGGCCGTAGCCGCCGCCGGGACAAATCACAATCGCCGCCCCTGTGGCCTTCGCCGCTTCCGGCAAATACGGCGTCAGCGTCGGGATATCGAACTCCGTCTTGCCGAGCGCGCCCGGCGCGCCGTCGGGCCAGAGCGGCACCGGATCGAGCGCGTCAGCGCGAAGAATGATGGAACAGAGGAGCAGCACCAGCAGTGAGAGAGTGTTCTTCATGACCGCGGAGTGTAGCGAAACGGGGCGGTGAATCAATGCGGAGAATCGGGGCGGGAAACGTCAGCGTTGCCGACCGATGGGGATGCTTTGGCGTTTGCGTGGTCGTAGTTAACTCCCGCAAGTGATTCGAATCGCTTTTTGTGTGCCTTCAGTTGGTCAACAAGTTGAAACATGTCAAATGCTATACCCACAGATATGTGCGATTGGAGACCCCGATACATGTAGTTCCAGAGGCTCCACGTATATCCGGGAATTCTGGGTGTGCCCAACATACCGCGCGTATGAAATCGCGGTGGATTACCACCGAAAATCTCCATGATATGGGTTGAGGCAGCGTGAACAAACCCAGATTCCATTTTATAGATCACTTCTTTAGGGTGTGCAGCGCTACTGAATCCGAAAGTCCTTTCGGCTTCTTCGATGTATGCGCGGATTTCGCGGCGAGGAATCATTCTTCTGCCTTTATGCGGCGCATTGGGATTCGTTAGATCAAACTCTTCAGCCCAGAATTCTGCCAAGTAGCGTCTATGCAGTGCCGTGACGTTGTTCTTCGCTACGGCGAGAAAAAGGAATAGAATATCCTCGTTTGTCTCCTCAACAATACGTTGAAGAGCTCCTTGTTGTATGATGTGTCCATGTTTGAGAAGCACTTGAGCGGCCCTCAGCGTGCTTTGAACATGCGCAAGTTTTAGGACGAGGGCTTGATGTATATCCTGTTTTTGGAACCGGAATATTAGCCCGTGCTGCGTATTCGCCCTTACAGGTTCAAGCATTGCTGCTTGGTAATGACACAAGGCAACATCCATGACTTCGAGCATTTCGGTAAACACATTGTGCATTAGTTCTAGCTCTCCGTTGGACATGGCAACGAGATTGTCCCCTCCGAGCCTCATTGCATCAAGCGATTTTCGGCGGGCGTTTTTGCGGTGCCATCTTCGTGGCTGGGTCGCTCCACGGGCCTTGGCCGGAGGCGGAGTGGCGAAGGCGGAAACGGAACCACGGATGAACACAGATGGACACAGATGGGAAGGGTGGAAGCCGTAGTCGCTCTTGCCGCCTTCACTCGACGTTGCCTCGTTCGATGGCTATCTGCTGCGCCTTCGCGTCTCCGCGTCTTTGCGTGAGCTTCTATTTTCCGTTCCTCAATCCGTGTTCATCTGTGTTCATCTGTGGCTACTCTTCAGCACCACGACGCCCGCGGCGGCGTTCAGGGCGGCGATGAGGAGGCAGACGGCGGGGACGCCGATGAGCGGGATCAGCAGCGTGCTCGGCAGCAGTGCGCCCAGACACGCCCCGACGAAGTCCGCCGTGTAGAGCCGCGAGGCGGTTGTAGAGTCGGCCGTCTCGGCCGACTTCTGTGAGTTCTCTCTTGGTTGCGGCGCGTCGGCCGAGACGGCCGACTCTACAACCCGTCCCGCCAGCGGGAACTGCATGCCCACCAACGCGCCGAGGAGGAAGGTGAGCAGCGCGATGGCCGTTTGCACGAGGAGGAATCCGCCGTTGCCGCCAGCGCGGGCAAGCGCCATCAAGCACAGCGGCAGCAACGCCGCAAACGCCGCAACGGCGAACGCGATCCATGCCAGTAGTCGCCTGTGCCGCAGACAATCCTGTCTGCGCTCGTGAACAGCCCCACTGGAAGCGGCGGCGTCCACGCCGCCGGTGATTGATGAAGATGGGGCGACGTGGACGTCGCCCCTCCCAGCTAGTCGGTTCATCCCAAACGCTCCCGCCGCCAGGCCCGCCATGAAGACGGTGACAATGATGCCGAGTTGTTGATAGACGGAGCCGTAGAGAATCTGGAACGCCAGCAGCAACACCACTTCCAGTCCCGACGCGGCGAAGCCCCCCGCGAACACCGCCAGCGGCGCGGCGCGGAGGCGGACCACATAGAACGCGAGCAACGCCACCAGCGCCGCCTCCAGCAGACCGAATCGCACCTTGAACTGACTCATCCAGTGGCGCAGGTGGTAGTAGTAGAGCACGGGGCTGAAGTCGCGGTTCACGGCGGCGGGCTGCGAGGTGGCGCGGCGCATATCCTCCATGCGGTCGGGCGCGAGCATGGCGGCGAGATAGTGGCGGTTGACGAGGCGGGTGGGGATGCGCGCGGCCTCGATGCGTGCTGCGATGTCCTCGTGGAGCGGGCCGTCGGAGGCGAGGAAGAAGACGCGTCCGCCGGGGATCACCAACGCGTTCTTGAACGCCGTGTCGAGCGTGCGCCGCGCCGACGTGAGTAGCCGCGCCAGTTCCGGGCTGACGTAGTCGGCGTAGCGGCCCAGCCCGAACGACAGCACGCCGCCGTCGGTGAGCACGCGCTTGACCTCGCCGAAAAACTCCGCCGTGTAGAAGCGGTTGAGCTGCGATGTGGACGGGTCGGGCACATCCACGATGACCACGTCGTAGCGGTCGGCGGTTTGTTTCACGAAGAGCCGGCCATCGGTGTTGGCGAGCTTGATGCGCGGGTCGCTGAAGTTGGCGGGGAGAAACCGGCGGCCCGCCTCGATGATGAGCGGGTCGAGCTCGACGCAGGTGACTTCGGCGACGCCATACTTGAGAATCTCGCGCGCGGTGCCGGAGACGCCGCCGCAGACGATCAGCACGCGCCGCGCGCCGGGCCGCTGCGCCATCGCGTAGTGGACGGTTTCCTCGACCTGCTGGGTGTTGTCGGTGGAGATGAGCGGCAAGCCGCTCTCGATGAAGTTGTATTGGCCAGAGGAGTCGGTGACGACGAGTTTGCCGTAGGGGGAGTTGCCGCGGAAGACGACGTGCTGCCCCGCGAACTGAATCGCCGTGGCCAGCGCGTCGGCGTTGGCGAAGAAGATCACGCCCGCGAGCGCCGCCGCGAGGATGGCCGCGACGCCGAGCAGGAGTCGCCTTCCGAACCACACCGCCAGCGCGCCCGCGAGCAGGAGGTTCAGCAGCGCCGGAAAGTAGAGAATGCCGAGGTGATCGAACAGCCGCACAAGCACGAAGCTGAACAGCGCGCCGCCCGCGATGCTGCCAACGCAGTCGGCGACATAGACGCGTCCGATGCCGGAGGCGTCGTTCCTTTCCGTGACGACGGAGCACGCCAACGTCAGCAGCCAGCCGGACGCGAGGCAGAAGGGGAGCAGTATGACGAAACTGGCAAGCACGGTTTCCGTGAGGCCGACCTGGATGCCACGGCCGAAAACGGCGTTGCGCAACACAGCCAACAGGAAGACCTGCACGAGCGGGGCGATGGCGATGAAGATCAATCCGCCGACGAACGCGCCCTCGCGGTTCCGCAGGCGGCCCGACGCGCGCCCCAGCCACGCGCCCACGCCGGTGAGCAGGAGCCAGTTGCCGAGAATGATGCCGAGCACCATTTCGTTGCCGGCGAAAGCGCTGAGCATCTCGCGCATCAGCACCAACTGCGAGATGACCGACGCCGCGCCAAGACCGCCGACGGCGAGCAGCAGCAGACGATCAGCGCGTGGCGGCGGCGTGTCCGCAGCGGTCATGTTACTTCTCCGATTCCTTGAACGCCTCGACGTGGTAGATGCCGACGGCGGTGCCGGGGCCGCGCCAAGCGTCGGGCGCGCAGCCGGCTTTTTCCGAGAGCGTGTTGAGGAACATGACCTTGTCGGGAATCTGCTCCCAGACCTGCGGTAGATACGTCGCGCCGCGCCCGTTGACTTGCAGCACGACGCCGTCGCGATGCGGCTTCAGCTTGGCGAGCAGATCGTCCGGCGAACTGAAAGCGAGCGGTTGCGGCACGGTCAGGACGCTTACCTCGACTTCGAGCTTGTCGAGTTCGTCGGGCCGCACGGGCTGGAAACGGTGGTCGCGCACGGCGGCGCTCTGGGCGTTGCTGATGACGGCCTGGTAGAGCGGCATCTGCGGCATGATGTTGCCGATGCAGCCACGCAACGCGCCGTTCTCGGTGAGTGTCACGAAGCATCCCTTCGGCTCGGCGAACTTCGCCGGCAGCGTCTTTGGGTCAACGGTGGGCAGGCGGTTCGCTGTGACAACCTCCTTGACGGTGCGGCGGGCGAGTTCGAGCAGGAGTTTGCGCTCTTCCTTGTTGAAACTTTCCTGCTCCGGCGTCGTGAACGCGATGGCGGTATAGCCGACAACTCCGCCGGACTTGTTGCCACTGGTGTCGCCGCTGTTGCGGTAGTCGAGCAGCTTCGGCTTCCAGCCTTTCATCTTCGCGAGGTGGAGCAGCGTGCGGACGGGCATCCAGCCGCAAGCGTCTTCGCCGGCAATAGCATCGGGCGCCATGTTGAGGATGGCGGTCACGGTGCGGGTGTCCAACTGCCGCGCTTGGTCGTAAGGCTTGTAATGGCTCAGGTCCGTGCTTACGACGACGAGCGAGTGGTCGTCGAGCTGGCTGGCGAGCGCCTGTGCGGCGGCTGCGGGATCGGTCTGGCCGAAGACCATCGAAACCATCTCGAATGGCTTGAGGACCTTTTGCAGGAACGGCACCTCGACCTCGCCGGAGTGTTCCCAAGTCTCCGGCGTGTCCTCGCCGGGCGGCGGCGCGGAGCGCGACGACTGCACGGACCAATCGGGCCGCCGCATCGGCACGCGCGGCTCCAGCATAAACGGCGGAAGTTTCGCCAGCGCCTTCGACTTGTCGGAAATCTTCACGTCGCCGAGCGGCGTGCGGTAAATGTCCGCCGCGCAGACCGACGCGCCTTGGAATGCCACGTAGTGGCTCCCCGCGAGCAGAAAGACGGTCTTCACGTCGCGAGCGGCTAGCACCTTGTAGCCGAAAGCGGCGGTCAGGCCGGAATACGGGTAGCCGGCGTGCGGACAGATCAACGCCTTGAGTTCGCCGCCGACGGAAGCTGGTTGGGCGGACGCGAGCAACATGTCAATCGTCCGCGACAGCTGCTGCGGATCCTTCGGGTAGAAAAGCCCCGCGACGGCCGGCTCGCGGATGACCCCGGCTTGCTTCGATTGCGAATCGCAGCCGACGATTGTGAAGGCGACGACCAAGATGATCGTGCCGGTGACTGAAAGCTGACTGGTTCTGCCACTCATAATTGTCCCTCAGATTGCCACGCCACTATTTTGCGCCAATCGCGGCGAAAACGGTAGCTGTTTCCGCGGTAGCGCAGCGTCACTCATCGCGCACGAACACGCCGTTGCCTAAGGTGCAGATGTAGAGGCGTGCCGGTTGATGCGGGTCCACGGTGATCGAGGCAATCTTCGTGCAGGTCAACTCCGGCGCGTTCAGTGGCTCCCACGTGCGGCCGCCATCGCGCGAGCGCATCAGGCCGCGGCCCAGTGCCTCGTCGTGATACGGATAATCCATCCCGCCGGCATAGACCGTGTCGGCATCGCGCGGGTCCACGGCGACCGAGGCCATGAAGCGGTCCTCCAGCACGCGCGTCCACGTCGCGCCACCGTCCCGTGAGGTGAACACGCCGCCGGGATGCTTGCGGTTCTTGATGAACCTTTCGCGCGCGGCAACGTAGAGTCGTTGCGGGTCCGACGGGCAGACGACGAGCGCCTGCGGGTCGGCCCACATGAAGTCGCCGAGCCGCCGCCAGTTCCGCCCGCTGTCGTCGCTGCGGAACAAGCCGGCATTGTCATCCAGCAACGCAAACAGCACTGCCGGCTCGCGCGGATGTTGCGCCAGACCGCGGACGCTTCCTTTGGGCAGGCCGGTGTTTCTTGCATGCCAGCTTGCGCCGCCGTCTTCAGAGCAGAAGACGCCGTGTTCCTTCACGCTGACGAAGATGCGCCGCGCCGATGCCGGGCTGGAGCGGTCCACGATCATGTGTCGTGTCTGGCCGTCGGGCAGGCCGGTATCGGGCTTGCCGACAACGCGCCAAGTCATACCGCCGTCGTCGGAGCGGCAGACATCGCCGGCGTTGTGTTCCCACCAGCCGGTGCCGGCGAAAACGATACGCGAGTCGTCCGGGTCGAACACGAGAGCGAAGACATTGCCGTAGTTCTTCATGCCGGTGACGGAGTGCGCGAACGTCCAACCGCCGTCGAATGTCTGCATGAAGCCGACGTCGGCGTAGCAAAGATAGAGCCGCTTCGGGTCGCGCGGATGCACGATCACTTCGTGCGCGCACGTGACCTCCAGCCCGGTGCCGCTCCACCAACCGGTCGGCGAGTCCAACGCGCCGGGCGGTTTCTCGGCGGGGCGCGTGTAGCTCTGCGTCCAATGCTCGCCGCGGTCGGTCGTGCGGAAGATGTGGCCCGACGCGCCGAAGTAAAGCGTGTCCGGCGCGCGTGAATCCATCGCGAAGCCCGTCACGGTTGGTCCCCACATTGTGATCCAGCCATAGTCCATGTTCGACTGCTTTGCGCGCGCCGACGCACGAAGCGTCACGTGCTGCCAGTGCTGGCCGCCGTCGGTGGTGCGATAGACGAAGGCGGACACCCACGCCGTGTCGCCGACGTAGGCGATGTCCGGGTCGGTGGGATGAACAACGAGTCTGTCCACGTTCGAGGTCATCGGAGCAGGTGCGCCGGGCTTGCCGACGAGTTTCATCAATCCTTCGAGCCGAGGCGACCACGTCTCGCCGCCATCTTCACTGCGATAGACACCACCCTGCCACGGCGGCTTGCCCGGCTCGGTGCGTAGCGTCAGATACATCACATCGGGCTGCTTGGCGCAAAGCCCGACGCGGCGAGTGTGATTGTGGGGAAGACCTTTGTTCAGGAGCCGCCACGTCGCGCCAGCATCGTCGCTGCGATAGAGGCCTCGATTGGTCGCGGCGAAGACACGCCGGCTCTCGCGTGGATGAACAACGAGGTCGCTGACGATGGATTCACGATCCATGCCGCCACCGTTTGGGTTCGCGACGCTCCAATGCGCGCCGCCGTCGGTGGTCTTGTAGATTGTGCCGGTGCCGCCTTTGTTCCAGCGCGGGCGGCCGATGCCTGCGTAGAGCGTGTCAGGCTGCTGCGGGTCAATCGCCAGCGCACCGATGGGGGCGCTGAAGCTGTGGAGTTGTGTCGGCGGAAAACCCTCGCGCAGCCATTGCCACGTCTCGCCGCCATCGGTGGATTTGTGGACGCCGCCTTCGGTGCCGATATAGATAACCTGCGGATCGCGCGGATGCGGCGAGATGACCTCGACGTAGAGGTCGTGGAGGCCGGCGTTGCGGATGCGCCAGTTCGCGCCGCCGTCGGTGGACTTGAAGAACCCGCCGACATCGCAGCCGGCAAAGACGATGTGCGAGTCGTGCGGACTGACGGCGACGGTGGAAATCCATCCGCCACCGCCGGGGCCGATGTTGCGCCAGACCGGTGCGGCGCTGGCATGTGTAAGCGAGACGAGCGTGACGATAAGTGCAAGATGGCGCGCGATCATGGCCGGAGCATACAAAGAGGTGGCCGTCTGTGCAACCGCGACAGCTCTCTTGCGTCGGCGTCCGCAAGCTGCTACGAGCGAGACAATGCTCCGCTCACAATCGCCTTCACAGCCAGCCAAATCGCCCGGCGTTTACCAGCTTTGGATCGAACTGCCGAAGCTGACGCGACTGACGGTGGGGAAGCTGGGAACTTTTGACTTCCCGTCGGGCGTCTATGTTTACACCGGCAGCGCGCTCGGCGGGCTGGAACAACGTCTGGCGCGGCACCAGCGGCAGCGGAAGAAGATGCACTGGCACATTGACTATCTGTTGCGGCACGCGCGTATCGTGCGGATCACGACGCGAGTGACACGGCGACGGCTGGAGTGTTCTTGGAACACACAGACGTTGCGGCTGGCTGGCGCGCGGGTGGTCGCGCCGCGCTTTGGTTCCAGCGATTGCGATTGCGCGACGCATCTGGTTTACTTGGGAGAGAGGCAACATGGACATCTTTGAAGCGATCAAACAACGCCACTCGGTTCGCGCTTACCAGCCGCGCGAGGTGGAAGAGGAGAAGTTGCAGCGGATTCTTGAGGCGGCCAAGGACTCGCCGTCGGCGGGAAACCGGCAGGCTTACGAGATCGTGCTCGTGCGCGACGCCGAGCGCAAGCAGCGGCTCGTCAAGGCTGCGTGGGACCAGACGTTCATCGCTGAAGCGCCGGTGGTGCTGGTGTTTCTGGCCGCACCGGACCGGAACCGCGAGCGTTACGCCGAGCGTGGCGCGCAACTCTATTGTGTGCAGGACGCGACCATCGCCTGCGCCTACGCCGAGTTGGTGGCGACGGCGCTGGGGCTGAATTGCTGCTGGGTTGGCGCGTATGACGATGCGGCGATGGCGGCGGCGGTTGGCGCGACGGGGACGTTGCGGCCCGTCGCTGTTTTGCCGATTGGTTACGCGGCGGAGCAGCCGCCGGCGCGTCCGCGGCGGGCGTTGAGTGATCTCGTGTATGGCGAAATTGTCGGGGGCAAACAACTATGAACAAACAACCGATCAAACCCTTCGATCTCTGGCAGGAAACGATGGCAGCTATGGCACACGAAGGCGTGTTGCTGAACACGGTTGGCGCTGATGGCAAGCCGAACACGATGACCATCGGCTGGATGACGGCGGGAATCATCTGGGGCAAACCCATCGTGACGGTCCTTATCAGGCCGAGCCGCCACAGCTTTGGCAGGATCGAGGAAGTCCGCGAGTTTACCGTCAACGTCATGCCGCCGCGGTTTGCCGGAGCGATTCAGCTTTGCGGCAGCGCGTCGGGCCGTGACGTGGACAAGTTCGCGCTGACCGATCTCATTGCGGCGCAGGCACAGAAGGTTCGCGCGCCGGTCGTCGAGCAGGCGGTTATCTGTTACGAGTGCCGCGTTGTGCACACAAACGATGTCATTCCTGCCAACTTTGCGCCGGACATCATTACGTCGTTTTATGCGAAGGGCGACTTCCACCGCATTTACTTCGGCGAACTCGTTGCCGCTTACGCCGCGAAGGATGCTCGCGAACTGCTTTCGCGACCGCTGTATTGAGCGGATGCGGCGTCGCTTCGCCAGTGGCGGGCGCAAAAATAGATGGAATCTGGCGGGCGCCTTGGTCGTCCTGTCATGAGGCAGAATCAGAATATGGAAACTTCCGACCCGGCGGTGGTGTCGCGGGCGCGCGAAGGCGATGTGGACGCGTTCGGCGAACTGTTTCGCGCGACCCATCGTCGGATCTACAACTTTGTCCGGTCCATGGCAACCAACCCCGAAGATGCGGCCGATCTGACGCAGAAGACCTACGTGCGAGCGTGGGGCGCGCTGAAGAGCCTGCGCTCGGACGAGGCTTTCCTGGTGTGGCTGCATCGCATTGCGCTGAACGTCGTGCGCGACAGCCGGAAGCGCATCGAGCGGCCGACGGTTTCGCTGGACGCGACCGCCGATGATGAAGACTCGCCCGCCGCACTGGAGATTCCCGACTGGTCGCTGGGGCCGGGGCAGATTGTGTTGGCGGAGAACACGCAGAAGTTCGTGCGACGCGCCGTGGAGCGGTTGCCGGAAATCCACCGGACGGTTGTGGCGATGCACCATCTGGAAGGCATGGAGGTCACAGCCATTGCCGGGGTGCTGGGCATCTCGGTTGGCACAGTGCTCTCGCGGCTGGCGCGGGCGCGGGAAGCGTTGCGGAAAACGCTGGATTCGTTGGTGAAAGAATGAGGCGCGTATGAAATCTTGCAAAGACATTCAATCTCAACTGGCCGATTTCGCGGTTGGCGCACTACGGGAGCAGGAGATTGCGGAAATCGGGCGCCATCTTCAGGAGTGCCCGGTCTGCCAGCGGGAACTTGGCGCGCTTCGGCGAACCGGCTCGCTGCTCGATGCGACGGAGCCGGAAGATGCGCCAGCCGATCTTTGGCAGTCCATCCGCCGCGACATCGAAGCGCCGAAGCCGGGGCCGGCCCGTGTTCCTTGGTGGGAGGCACTATTCCCGGCGCGGTGGCCGCGGCTGGCTTACGCCGGACTGGCGGCGACAGCGGTTGTGGCGGTGGCGTTGGTCATGACCTTCTCGCGGCTGTCGCCAGCGGGGGATGACGAGACGCAGGACTTCATCCTGCGTCACGGCATGTTGGCGTGGAACGATCCCTTAAGCGACAAGGCCGCGCTGGGCGTGATGCTGGGCCGCAGCGAGGTTGGACGGGAGATGCAATGATGCGAGCTACTCTTCTCATCAGCATGGCGGCGATGACGATGATGGTTTTCGCCGCGAGCGACACGGTCGCACCGACAACGCCGGCTAGTCCGGCGGAGCGGCTGCGGGCGGCGCAGGGGGCGGAGGAACGCCTTACGTTGCGGGCGACGCTGAACACCGCAACGTTCTCGCGGCAGGCTTCCGTGTCGTCGCAGGTTGTGGTGTGTCGCAAGCCGGGCTGCTGCCGCTGGGAATACCAGTCGCCAATTTTGAAGGGGCTGGTGATGATCGAGAAGGGCGACGCGGTCATCCGACTCGACCCGGCGCAGAAAACTGCTTCCGTTGGCTGTGCGCGTCGCGAGGCTGGCGTGTTTGATTTGCTGCTGAAGAACTACACGGTGACGGCGGAGCGGGCCGAGCCGATCATCGGTCGCGCGGCGGACGTGCTGGTCATCAAGCATCGCGAGCCGGGCCGCCCGGCGAAGAAACTGTGGGTGGATCGCGCCACCAGCCTGATTCTGCGGACAGAGTATTACGATTGCGACGGCAGGCTGGCGACGTTGACCTTCTACACGGACATCGAGTGGAATCCGCAGTTGGAGGACAGCCTCTTCGAGGTTCCTGATGGTTGGAAGAAAGTTGCGGTCGGGGATGATCCCAGCAAGCACTGGGACCGGGAGAGCTTGTCCAAAGAGGTGGCGTTCAATTCGCGCGAGCCGGCGTATCTGCCGGCGGGCTTTGCGCTGGATGGATTTCATCTCTACCACTGCCGCTGTGGCGTGGCATCGGCGCACCTGCGTTACGTGGACGGGTTGAACAGCGTTTCCGTTTTCGAGCGCTTCGCGCAATGTCCGGGGCGCGGTCGCGGACGCGGCTTCGGCTGGGGAAGAGGGCGCGGCGGCGGGCGCAACTGCGAATTGTTGGCGAACCAGCCGGGCCGGATGCTCGTCCGGCAGGCGGGCGACCTGTCGTTCATCCTCATCGGTGACTTGCCGGAGACGGAGTTGTCCAAGATTGCCGACAGCATCAAATAAATGGAATGCGCCGCGGGCGTGTCTCGTCTTCTCCAACAGCCAGCATGATGAACGTTGGCAGAGAACTTTGGATAAGGAGAACGATGATGAAACGAACATGGCAGATTCTGATGATGGTTGGTTTGGTGTTGGCGCTGACAGCGGCTTCCGGTCTTGCGCAAGGACGCGGCTGGTGTGGGCAGGGACGCGGTTGGGGCTGTCAGGGTGGCGGCGGGCGGGGCGCGGGCTGCTGGTTGACGCGGGTGACGCCCACCGACCCGAAGGAGAAGGCGTTTGTGGAGCAGGTGTCGAAGTTGCAAACCGAAATCCGCGACGAACAGGCGGCGCTGGCCACGCTGCAGAAGAGCGGCGCGAGTTCCACAGCGTTGGACGCGCAGAAGAGCGTTCTGGAAAACCTGCACACGCAGTTCCGCGAGTTGATGACCAAGAACAGCGAGCTGCAACAGCAGATCGTGAAACGTTACGGTGGCCCCGGTTGGTGTGGCGGACGCGGTCCGGGCTGCTGGGCCAACTGCCCGCTGGGCGCGGCGGCTCCGGCGTGCGGCGTCTGTCCGAACTGCCCGTGGACGAAGTGAGGTTCGGGAGTTGATTCCAAGAACGACGCGAGGCGGTTGTGCGATGGCACAGCCGCCTCGGTTGTTTTGAGGGTCATGCGCGATGCGTCAGCCGGGGCGGGCTGGCTGTGCTTTCTTCTTCGCAATCTGTTCTTCGATCTGTTTGAGGATGTCTTCGGCGCCGACGAACTTGTAGTCGTCAATGGTCAGGCATTGGCGCTGGCCGTCTTGCTCATAGAGGGCGTAGGCAATGCTCTTGCGTTCCCATTTACGCTTGTCCAGGCTGACAAACGCCTCCAGCGGGACGCGCTCGCCGCGCACGCCGCAGACGGTCTGGCCGTCGCTGCTCATCTTCTGGCGGCGACCGACGAAAAGCCACGCGAGCGTCACGGTTCCCAACGCGATGGAAATCGTGCCCAGCACAAACTGGGTCTTGAGTTCGGCGGAAGAGTAGGGGGCGGGATGGTCCTGGCCGGGCCAGCCGTTCTTCGCGGCGAACGCGCTCCATTTCGCCGTTTCGCCATGCGCGGCGGCGGCTTGGTATTGGGCGATGCGTTCGTTGTGCTTCGGGTAGGTGATGGAGCCGTCGTAGAAGAACCAAAGTCCGAAGCCGACGCAGAACGCCGTCTGCATCAACATGCGGTTTCGCCACTCACGCGAAATTGTCGTCACGATGTTCATGACATGCGCGGACTACAGCTTCACCTCGCGGCCTTCGCGCGCAGACGTGCGGGCTGCGTCAAGCAACTGTGTCAGGTTGCGGGCGTCGTTCACGGTGATGTGCGCCGGTTCGTTGCGGAGGATGGCGGCGAACCATTGCTGCAAGGCGCTCGGCCGCGGCTTGGGCATCTTCACGCGCTGCCAGGCTGGCGCGAAACCGTCGCCGGCTTGCCGCAGGATGTAAGTGACCGGCGGATGGCCCGGCATGTCGCGCATGGCGGCGCCTTCGGTGCCGTAGAGTTCCCAGAAGTTCGGCCCGGCACCCTGGACGTAGCTGAAGTCGAGGATGCCGACGGCCTTGTTCTCGAACTCAACCACGACGACGCCGTTGTCGGGGATCGGATACGCGCCGCTGAAGTTGACGCTCTTGCAGAACACGCTCGCCGGTTCGCCGAGCAGCCAGCGCATCGCGTCGAGAGTGTGGCAGGCGATGTCGAACAGCGCGCCGGGGCCGGCGAACTTCTCGTCGCCGAACCATGCGCTACCGCCCTTGAACAACTTCTCCAGCGCGGCGGCGTGGCCGATGCGGAAGCGCGCGGTGGCGATCTTGCCGAGCGTGCCGTCGTCCACGAGCTTCTTCAGCAGTAACACCTCCGACTTGCTGCGCTGCGGCAGCGAGATCATGAACTTGACGCCGCTGGCTTTAATCTCTCGCGCGACCTCGTCGGCTTCGGCGAGCGTGAGGGTCAGCGGTTTTTCCACGAAAATGTTTTTCCGCGCGTGCGCGGCGGCGACAAGGATGGTTCGGTGTTTGCTGCTCTCGGAACAGACGATGACGGCGTCCACGTCCTTGCGGCTGAGCACGCGGGCGAGGTCGTTGTCGAACGGCACGCCGAGTTCCTTGGCGAACGGTTCACCGCGGGCGGGGTCGTCGTCCCAGACGCAGGCGATCTGGACGTCCTGGGAATTGCGCGCCTCCTGCGCATAGCTGTTGGCATGCAGGTGGGCGGTGGAGAGCATGGCGATTCGGATCATGGCGCGAGTCTAGCGACCTTGCGCGGGGCAATTCCAGAGGTTTTTTGCAGTGGATGATTCTCTCCGTTGCGCTTAACAAATGGTGATGCTACGTTCCGCGGTGCCTGAGATAAACGCTGCAAAGAACGGACTAACTATCGCTCATCGTTCGCATCCGCGAACCTATCGCGAGTTCTGCTATGTCTATCCAGTGATCTCCCGCCGCAGTCACGGTTTGTCCATTGGCATCAATCTGAATCCGAACAAGGCCTGCAATTTCCACTGTGTCTATTGCCAGGTGGACCGCGCGACGCCACCGAAGGTTTCGATGCTCGTGCTGGCGACGGTGGAGCGCGAACTGCGGCAGATGGTGGAACTGGTCCAGTCTGGCACGCTCGCGAGCGAGTATCCGTTCAACACCGTGCTGGATCTGGCCACGCGCATCAACGACATCGCCCTCAGTGGCGACGGTGAACCGACGACAGTGCGGCAGTTCGAGGAAGTCATTCGCGCCGTCCGACGGGTGAAGCATGAGACGGGTTTGCGGGACACAAAGGTCGTGTTGATGACGGATGCCTCCGGGCTGGACCGGACGGATGTCCAGGCTGGACTGAAGCTGTTGGACGACGACAACGGTGAAGTTTGGGCAAAGCTTGACGCCGGCACGGAGCAGTATTTCAAACAGGTGAACCGCACGGCGATTGCGTTCAGCCGCATCCTGAAGAACCTGGCACTGACCGCGCGCCAGCGACCGATTGTCATCCAGAGCCTCTTTATGCGGCTGCACGGCGAGCTGCCACCTTCCGCGGAGATTGACGCTTACTGCGACCGGCTCAATGAAATCGCTGAGTCCAAGGGAAGGATCAAACTGGTTCAAGTTTACACGGTTGTGCGGAAACCGCTCGAGACGTGGGTGGAGCCGCTGAGCGATGCGGAACTCGATTTCATCGCCGAGCGAATTCGCAACAAAACGCAGCTCCCGGTCGAGACGTTCGGCGGCGGCAAGGCGTGAGGCAGCGCACGCCTTATTCCACGACGTTCCTTAGCAGTCCAATGGGCGGAATTTCTATTTCGATGCTGTCGCCATGTGCGAGGGCAAAGTCCGGCGGTGGGACAATGCCGGTGCCGGTGAGCAGGAAGACGCCAGCGGCAAAGTCGTTTTCCCGGAAGAGATAATCAGCGAGTTCCTCAAAACTGCGTTTCATCTGGCTCACGCTCGCTTTGCCGTGGAAGACGAGCACTTGGTTGCGCTCGACGCGCATTTCAATTTCCAGCGCAGTTGGGTCGGTAACGGTTTCCTTGAGGAAGATGCACGGGCCGATGGCGCAGCTTCCGCGATAGACCTTGGCCTGCGAAAGGAAGAGGGGATTCTCGTTGACGAGGTCGCGAGCGGTGATGTCGTCGGCGATTGTGTAGCCGACGACGGCGCCGGCGTAGTTGACGACCAGCGCCAACGATGGCTCGGGCACGGTGCGCTTGGAGTCCACGCGGAGACGGACGTCTTGATCGGGGCCGACGGCGCGCTCCGGGGTCGCCTTGAGGAATAACGCCGGGCGTGAGGCGTTGAAGGCGTTGACGTAGAGACCGCCTGCGCCGCACTTCGATGCCCCCTCGGCACGAGCATCGCGGGCTTGAGGGTAGGTGATGTCCGCCGCCCAGATTTCCTGAAAGTCGATCGGCATCTCCAGTTGCACCTGCCGCAACGGCAGCGCCGGCGCGTTTTGGGCCGCCTCGGCCACGGCCGCGGCGGGTTCGTCCAGACGCAGGAGGCTCGATATGGAGCCGAAAGTGTCGGGGTCTTTCGTTGTCAGGTCCACGACGCGCTCGCCGTCGAGCAGGCCGAGCCGGAAGTGATAGCCGTCCTGGAACTGCAAACCGGGCGTTGTGAAGCGGATGATTTTCATGGCGGAATTTCTAATGTCGTTATCCTTTTGCGTTGACTCGCGCGGGCACTCTAGGAGAATGCGCCCGCGCCGTCAACCGGGCGAACTTGATTGATTTGGCGGCGGAACCGAGTGAACCGATGAAACCTGTTGCCGAGAAGGTGATTTTTTGCACGCTGCGGCTGGAGCCGCCGCCGCTCGACAAGCTTGCGCAAAAGCTCAAGGCCGACGGCCGGGCGCACGCTTTGTTCGATCTGTGGCGCAACCTCGTCAATCAGCCCAACGCGCTGACGTTCGTGTTGAAGCCGCCGCGCGACGCGAAGGCGAAGTTCCACATCTGCACCGGCTGCGGCCAGGCGTTTTCCGGCGCGGAGTTGGTCTTCCGCCATTTCCGCCAGCAGCACGCCGAGAAGGCTGTGAAGATCGTGCCGAAGACCGTCGAGCCGCCGAAAGGCAACTTCCAGTTCATAGCCCGGTGCGGCCTGTGCCGCGCACTCCTGTGCCCGCCGAACTATCACGAGTTCACCGCGCGGCTCGCGGCGCATCACAAGGAGCGCCACGACCGGGTGCCGTTTGAGGAATTTCGGGCGAAGGTGGCGAACTCCAACTTCCCGGACGACGTGGAGGCGTGGCGAAAAGCTCTGAGTGTTACCGAGGAACTGCATTGCGCGTTTTGCGACCAGGTGGTGGTGGACGAGCGGTCGCTGCTGGACCATGTGCGGCAGGCGCATGCTGACTGCGTCGAGACGACCGAAGCGGAACTGGCGATTACCGCCGCGCGCTTGCGGAATCTGGAATGTCGCGACATCCGCCGCGCCTGCAACCAGGTTTGGGACAAGGAGAAGAAGGAGCCGGGGCATTTCCTGGCGCTGTTGCGGCAGGCGCTAAGCCAGCGCGGTTTGCAAATCTTCCGCGACATCCTCGGCCATCAATATGCCTGCCGTTACCACCCGCGCCGGGCTTCGGAGCGCGACCAGCTCACGCCGCGCCAGCAGGAAGTGCTTGCGCTGGCCGGCGCGCCCGCGCGTCGCGGCCACAAGCCAAACCGTCACACGTTGCGCGACCACTTTGCCGCGCAGGGCGTCGCCGAGGCCGACGTGAAGGCGGACGCGGATGCACTGGTGCGGATGGGATTGCTGGTCGAGTTGGAAAACGGCCAGCTAGACGCTCTCGGCCCGGGATCCCACATCGCGACGTAACGAGTAATGCGTAAGTTCCGCGGTTACGCATTACGCATCACGTATTATGCTTCACGGCAGCGGCGCGCCACTCGCGGCTACAAACAGCCGATACCATTCCTCGCGCGTCAATTCGATCTCCGCGGCCTTAGTCGCCTCGCGGATGCGTGCGGGATCGGTGGAGCCGACAATGGGGATGATTTTCGACGGGTGCTTCATCAGCCACGCCAACGCCACTGCGCTTCGGCTGACGCCGCGGGCTTTCGCGATCGGGTCGAGGGCCTCAATAATGGGCGGGATGCGATAATCTTGTTGCGCGGTCAGGAGCCGTTTCGCGCCGTCTGCGAGTTGGCCGCCTGCCAGCGGACTCCACGCCATCGGCGTCATCTTCGTGGCGAGGCACTGGTCGAGCGTCCCATCGGTGAGCGCGTCGAGTTTCGCCAGACTGATTTCAACCTGGTGCGTGACCAGCGGGAAATGGCAGGCCGCATGCACCGCTGCCGCGAGCGACGGGCGAAAGTTGCTGATGCCGAAGAATCGCACCTTGCCATCGTCCTTCAATTGCGTGAACGCCCGCGCGATCTCCGCCGGGTCGGCGAGGTAGTCGGGCCGATGGAGCATGAGCACGTCCAGTGTTTCAACGCCGAGCCGTCGCAGCGATGCTTCGGCGGCGGCGACGATATGGTGCCCGGAGAAATCCCAGCGCGCCGGCATGGCGGGCGTCGGGTCGCCTTGGCGCCGGATGCCGCACTTGGTGGCGATGACCACGCGGTCGCGCATGCCGGAAACTTCCTTGAGCACCTTTCCGAAGACCTGTTCCGCCAAGCCCCAGCAGTAAATGTCGGCGTGGTCGAAGAAGGTGTAGCCCGACTCGTAGGCCGTGATGATCGCGCGGCGGGCGGACTCCTCGAGCGACGGCGTGATTTCGTTTGGGGACCAGCCAACAATGCGCCAGCAACCGTAGCAGAGGCGGCTGACATTCAGGAAACTCGTGCCAAGCGGAATCGTTTGCATAACATTCTCAGTCTGAAATCAGGGTGACTCGTGACGGCGATCTCCGTTGCCGTCGAGCCTTCATCTGGCTTTGTCAGGTCATGTAGTCCACGGCTGGCCGGTTGAAGCGCAATTTGTAAATGCGGATGAGTTCGTCAATCGGTGTCTGGTGGTCGTCCACGCGGTAGTTCACTTTGTGGATGTTCTCCGCCACACCCTTCTGGGCACTGACGACCAGAATCGCCGCCGATTGCTTGCCTCGATGGTCGCCGCCCGCCTCGTCGCCTGCCTTCAATGCCGCGAGCAACCGCCACGCGAGCGACACGCCTGTCTTTTCCAGTTGGACGAACTTCGTCCGCATCGCCTCCAACACTTGCGGGCCTGCCAGCGTGTTGCCGAGGACGATGGCGTTCTCTGTCTCCAGTTGACCGAAGTATTTCGCTTGCGGGTCGGCAGTGTCGAGCGACGGCGTCCACGCTATTTTGCGGCCTTGTGCATCCATCATCGCCAACTGCCGCGTCCCGGCCTTCTCGCGATCGTCAGCGATCAATTGCGTGAGAACCAGCTTCGGCTGATGCCCGCTTCGCATCATCGTGAGCGCGTGCTGGGCCATGCGTGGCGAGGCCCAGTGCTGCGTTGCCACGACGCCGATGCCTTCCTCAGCCCACGGCACGACGGCGCCCACGGCTAGATATTTCGACGCGGTTGCCACGCCCATGTCGCCGGTCTTCGGACAGCGACCCACGATGGAAAACGTCGCAGTGTTCACCTCAGGAGGCTCTCGATATTGTCGAGACAGAACTGCGACCATGTCTCCATCCGGTCGCGGCGGTCGCGCAGCTCGGCGACCATCAACCACTCCTGTTGCGCGATGACCTGCTCGCGCTTTTTCACCTGCTCCGGCCGGCGGCGCATGACGTGGACGATGCCGAAGTGGACCTGACCGACCTCGGTGGTGTCGTCATTGATGAGACCGACGGGTTTGGCGTCGAACGCGCCTTCGACGTTCAGTTCCTCGCGCACCTCGCGCTCGACGGCGGCGCGGAACGCGTCCATGCCGACGGCGAATAGCGAGTGGTCCTCGTCGTTGATGTGACCGCCGATGCCGATGGAGCCTTTGGCGACCAGCCGTTGCTCGCCGGCTTTCTTGCCGCGGACGTAGTGTAATACGCGCTCGCCGTCGGTGATGACGACGTAGGGGATGATCTGCTTGAAGCTGGGATCGGTTTCGGCCTGCGCGCGGAGGCGGAAGCTGTTGTTCTTTGGGTCGAGGATCGCGGGCAGATAACGGTCCACGTCCGGGTTGAAACCGTGGAAGACGCCGAGTTGCTCGAAGATTGGGCGCGGGAAACCGAGGATTTTTTCGTCAGGTGTTGCCATAGTTGTGGCAGCGGTATCGCATAACCGCCGCCCGCCGGTCAACGCCAACGTTCGCGAAGCGTTGCACGGAAACCGGTGGTCGCGTAAACTCGCCGGCGTGAAAACGACTCCGACAACAACGGTGCCGCAAATCTGGCGGCGTTTGGCGTGGCTGGGCGTTTACGCCGTTGCCATGGGCTTGCTGGAAGCCATCTGCGTCATCTACTTGCGGCGATTGTTTCCGGTCGAGACGAACTTTCCCATCCCGCCGATGGAGAAAATGAACGTCGAGATTCCGCGCGAAGCCTGCACGATCGTCATGCTGGCGGCGGTTGCGTGGCTCAGTGGCATCAACCTACGCTCGCGTCTCGCGTGCTTTTTCTTCGCCTTCGGCATCTGGGACATCTTCTACTACGTCGGCCTGCAATGTTGGACTGGATGGCCCAGCGCGTTGCTGGCGTGGGACTGCCTGTTTTTGATTCCGAAGCCGTGGTATGGGCCGGTGCTCGCGCCGGTGCTCATCAGCCTCTACTTCGTTGGCGGATGTTGCTGGTTGCACGCGCAGGAGATCCGCGGCCGGCCAGTCCGGTTGTCCTTCGCCATGATCGCATCGCAGTTGCTGGCGTTTGCGGTGTGGTATTGGTCGTTCGTCAAGGACGCGGAGCATATCACCGGCAACGGCTACAAGGGGATTAGCTACTCGTGGGAGTTGTTCACCGTGGGAACGCTGATCGCTGTCGCCGGGCTTTGGTTGGCGACGAAACGTTCCCGTGCAGCAGTGTAGAGTCGGCCGTCCCGGCCGACGAAATGGCTCGGGCGCGGGATTTGTTCCAAACGCCGCAGGAAGTCGGCCGAGACGGCCGACTCTACAATGCGCGCTCAGCCGCTTTCCCCTTGCCGCTTAGTTGCACTCCGCCACGAGCGGGCCGGCAAGTTCCTTCATGAAGAACAGCTTGCCCCGTTGTGTCGGCATGAAGCTCGATGGAACCCACATGCTCGGGCCGTAGCGCAGCGTCACCCAGAGCGACAATCCCTGCCACGCCATGCCGCGACCGAGCGCGCCGTCGCAGCCGCCGATGATCTTGTCGGCTGTCAGGAACAGCGCCGGGCCGATCGTGTTCGCGCGCGTCGGCACGAGTGTGGTGCGGCTCTTGAAGCTCGTGATGGCGTTCTGCTCGATGGTGAGCGGATGCAGCTTCGCGCCGAGCCGGTGTGACTGCTTGCGCCACTCCGCCTCGCTCTTGAACTCCGCGGCAAAGTGCGGCTCCCAGAACGCGATGTGGAACACGCGCCCGACACCGAACACCACCACGAGGTCCGCGCCGTTCGCCCGCAGATCGCCGATCTGCTCGCGGTAATGGGGCAGGGAGTCTTTGGTCGCAAAATGCCGCTGCTTCGGCGGCACGGTGAGTTTGCCGAGCGGCCCGTAGAACGCCTGCTCCATCGCATACTGGAATGCGGCGGGGTTGGTCGGCGGCAGCGTGTTGCCCTTCGCGTCGCTCCACTCGTCCATGTTGAAGCCGTGGACGTGCCCGCAGTCCATGTTCCACTCGCGCAGGAAATAAACGACCCAGCGATACATCCCCATCGGCCCCACGGGCAGGATGAACGCCACCGGTTTGCCGGCCTCCTTCGCTTCGGCGATGGTCAGCGCGATCTCGTGGCCCATCATCATGTCGAAGTCCGCGAGCGTGTCGCACGGCACGGGCTGAAACTCCTTGTGCCACCATTTCTGCCGCGTGGTGATGGACGCGGGCGGTTGCGAGCAACAGCGGTCAATCTTCGCTAGGTCCCATCCGGCGGGGAAGAAGTGTTCGAGCAGCGAGCCTTTCAAAGTCGTGAGCAAGGTGGGTTGTTTCATGACTGAGTAATGCCACAAGCCCGCCCGTGAGGTCAAAGCGAAATGCGCGCACGTGCGGTGGTTGCGCGGCGCTGCGGAGGGTCACTTCCTTTTCTTCTTCGGCTGCTTCTCCTGGTCCTCTTCCTTCTCCTGATCGCCGACGGGCCTCAGGTTCTCGAAGGATTTCTTGATGGTGGGTGGCACGAATTCTTCGCACATCACCTTGCCTCCGATCAGAACTTGCACACCGTGGCCACGGATTTTCTCGCCCCTCTTCATATCGCTAAGTTGCGATTCCGATCTGCTGGCCTCCACTGTTTCCGTTTCGATAACTTTGATTTCCTTCGGGTTCAGGGAGCATTTCTCATCCTTGCCGTAGGCCACGTCTGCCGTATGGGAGGTGCCGCTCAGCCGCATCTTTGCCACGCCCCATCGGACGACCACGTCTTCAAGTGGACGCGCACTGATGTTCTGGACCGTAATGCGCAGTGTCAGTGACGCGTTTGCTGTGTTGGGTGAGTAGTAGATGATGTTGCCCTGCTGCCTCACGTCTCCCTGCGCAGTTTTCCTCTTGGAGATCCGCTGGACGGTGACCTGCACGGGCGACTGTGCGCTCACAGATACGGCTATTCCCGCAACCACGATTAGCATCAATAGTTTCTTCATCTCGGTCCCTCCAATCAGGCTGGATACTGCCGGAAAACACTCGCCCGGTCAACCTCCGTTGTGCTGCGGCGTTTCACAAGGAGGCGGCGGAGGCATGGCAGAGATTCGCCCACGGCGCGCGTGTTCCCCAAATCAACCATAGGGCGCAGACCGGCTGAAGCCGGGACTCCTAACCTCGCACGTGAGCACGCGTCGAGGCCGAGGTTCGGAGTCCCGGCTTCAGCCGGTAATCGTTTGCTATTTGGGCAACACGCCCTCCAGCCATGGGAATGAATCGCCCGAACGCCGAAAGCCTGGTAGGGACGGCGGAGAATCCACGACGCGCGGGTTGTTTCCTTCGCCCCGTCCGGGCATTCGCTGCCTGCTTCAGCAATCCTACGGCTGCGCCGTGGGCTGCTCTCCAGCGCCACTCCACGGCTGAAACCATTCCGGCAACTCCTCCCCATGTTTGTCAGCCTTGCCAAGCCTTCCGTGTCATGGGAGAATTCGGCGGTCAATCCATAATGTTAGTCATCGCGAGCACCATGAATGTTCCAGCATTACCATCACCACCAACTGACAACCTCTACAAGTTCATGGCCCTATCTGGGGTCATTCTTCTGATTATTGCGCCGTTCTTTTGGGCGAAGTTTTACATTACTCACACTGAGCGGACGCGCTCGGCGTGGGATGCCTTACGCCCTCTACCCTACGAATACTTCATGGCCAAGGCGAAGGTCGAGAGTGGCGAACCCGTTTCTGAAGGTCAGAGGAAACTAGTTGAGACACACGATGCCATGCGCAAAGAGTCCGATAAACTTGGTAGTGAGTATTTGCTCTACGACCGCTTTAGCAATGTAGTCACCGCAACTGCAGTCTTCTTGTGGTTGCTAGGACACTTGCTCACTTGGTTTGGATTTCTCTGATGGTATCAACGAGTTCAGAAGCCGCTTGACCAGATTCTGTTGAAGGAATCAAGAAGGGCTAATGAAGGTTCCACATAATGCTCCTTTGGTAGCAGTCGCCCGCGTTGTCTAGCAACGAACCTCTTATGATGTTGAAACGGAGAGCATGACGTCGCCGTCCTAACGACGTAGGCACGGACTTCTCGGTAAAGATGGCCTTTCTCTCTCGCTCTGCGCCTCACAGCATCGAGAGCGGGTCCACGTCCACGGTGGCGAGCACATCGGACGGGAGTTTGGCGGCGCGGAGGGTGGCGGCGATCAGTTCGGTGAGGCGCATGATCTGGTGGGTGCGCAGAAGCATGTTGTAGCGGAAGAAGCCTTTGATCTTCGCCATCGGCGCGGGGGCGGGGCCGGCGATGAGGGCGAGCTTGCCGGCCTGCGCGCGCAACCGCTCGCCGATGGCCTCGGCGTGGCGGCGGACTTTGTCCTCGTTGCGGCCGCGGAACAGCAGCGCCACGGCGCGCGTGAACGGCGGGTAGTGGAACTCGCGGCGGTATTCCATCTCCTGCTCGTAGAAGCCGGCGAAGTCGTGCTGGCGCGCGTGGCGGATAGCGTCGGCGAACGGCGTGAAGGTTTGCACGACGACCTCGCCCTCGACGTCGCCGCGGCCGGCGCGGCCGGCGACCTGAACGATGAGCTGGAACGTCCGCTCGGCGGCGCGAAAGTCGGGCAGGTGGAGGGCCATGTCAGCGTAGATGATGCCGACGAGGGTGACGTTCGGGTAATGGAGGCCGCGCGCGATCATCTGCGTGCCGATGAGGATGTCAATCTTGCCGGTGCGGAAGTCGCCAAGGATTTCGCGGTAGAGGTCCTTGCGCACCATGACGTCGGAGTCCATGCGGGCGACGCGAGCCTTGGGGAAGTTCTTGGCGACGGCGGCCTCGATCTTCTCGGTGCCGACGCCGGAGTATTTGATCTTCGGCGAGCGGCAGTCGGGGCTGGGGCACTGCTCCGGCGCGGCTTGCTCGTGGCCGCAGTAGTGGCACTTGAGTTGCGCCAGCTTGCGGTGATAGACGAGCGACACCGAGCAGTTCTCGCACTTGGCGACGTAGCCGCACGCGGGGCACGTCATGGAGGTGGCGTAACCGCGGCGGTTGAGGAAAAGGAGGGTTTGCTCCTTCTTGTCCAGCCGCAGCGAGATGGCGGTGCGGAGTTTCTCGCTGAAGACGAAGAGGCCCTTCTGGCGGAGGAGTTCCTCGCGCAAGTCCACGACGCGGATGCGGGGCATCTTCTTGTGGTCGGCGCGCTCAGGTAACTGGATGAGACCGTATTTCGCCGGCTGATCGCCGCGCGGCTGGGTGTTGAAGTAACTCTCCGACGACGGCGTGGCCGAGCCGAGCACAACGGCGCATTTCTGCATCCGGCCGCGCACGACGGCGACGTCGCGGGCGTTGTAACGCGGCGCTTCCTCCTGCTTGTAGGAGGTCTCGTGTTCCTCGTCCACGACGATGAGGCCGAGGGCGTTGACCGGCGCGAACACCGCCGAGCGTGCGCCGATGACGATGCGGGCCTCGCCGTTGTGAATCTTGTGCCACTCGTCATGCCGCTCGCCGGCCGAGAGATGGCTGTGGAGCACGGCGACTTGCGTGCCGTGGCGCTTCGGGTTGAAGCGCGACTTGAACCGCTCAACGGTCTGCGGCGTCAGCGCGATCTCCGGCACGAGCACGATGACGCCCTTGCCCTGCGCGAGGACGTGCTCGATGGCTTGGAGATAGACTTCCGTCTTGCCGCTGCCGGTCACGCCGTGGAGCAGCACCACGGACGGCTCCAGCGTGTCGGCGCTCTTGATGACGAGGTCGAGCGCCTGTTGCTGCGCGGCGTTCAAGGGCAGCGGCTCGCTTGGCAGGAAGACTTCGTCGGAGTAGGGATCACGGTCGGAGGTCTTCATGCCGATCTCGACGATGCCCTTGCGCTTGAGCGTCTCGACCACCGCCGCCGTCACCTCCGCCTTGCGCAGCAGTTCCGCCAGGAACATGCCGTGCGGATTCGCCTTGAGGATTTCCACGACGAGCGCCTGCTTGGCGGCGCGCGGGCCGAGTTCGAGCGGGCCGGCAGCAGCAGCGGCGCTGAGTTGGACATGGAGGTTCTGTTTGAACGTCGTCTCACCCCGGCGCACGGCCTCCGGCAGCACGCAGCGCATGGCGACCTCCACCGGGCAGCAGTAGTAGCGCGCCATCCAGCGGGCCAGCTCGATCATCGTCGGGTCCAGCATCGGCCGCTCGCCGATGACGTCGGCGATTTCCTTCACGACCGGATAATCCGACTTGTCGGCGAACTCGACGACGTGCCCCTGCACGTTGCGATGGCCGAACGGCACATGCACGCGCGAGCCGACGCGGACAACGTCCCGCAACCGCTCCGGCACGCGATAATCGAACTCGCGCCCGGTGGCGATGTCCACGATGACTTTGGCAATCGGTCCCACGACGCATGGCTTAGCACCGCGGCGCGCCATTGCCAAAACTAAACTGGCCCGCCATACTCGCCGCGTGGCACGAGGAAACGGATTTCGCGGTCTGGTCGTCAGCGTCGGCGTGATGCTCGCGCTGCTGGCGACGGCTTGGTTCATCTACGACTACTGGCGCGACCATCGCTTCGACGAGGAAATCAAGCGCGCGGCGAAGCAGCACGGCCTCAGCCCGTTTTTGGTCAAGGCGGTGGTCTGGCGTGAGAGCCGCTTCAACACCTACGCGCGCGGAAGCAAAGGCGAGGTCGGCCTGATGCAAGTGATGCCCACGACGGCTGCGGAGTGGGCGAAGGCAAACCGTCAGGGAGCTTTAGACCCGCAGACGCTCGCGCTGCCCAACGTGGGCCTCGATGTCGGTTGCTGGTGCCTGCGTCGGGCAATGGATCGTTGGAGCGGCAGCACGCCGGACCCGGTGCCGTTCGCACTGGCGGAATACAACGCCGGCCGCAGCAACGCACTGCGCTGGGCAGCCGGTCCGCCGCCGCGCGATCCGCAGCGTTTCCGCGCGAGCATCACCTATCCCGGCACGCGTCAATACGTGCGGACGATTGAAGAACGTTACCAACTCTACAAGCGGCGCGGACGCCTGTGACGAGCGTCGTTTAAGTGGGGTGAGCTTCCGAGCTCGCCCACTGTTTCGGCTGTGAGAACCGAGCACGAGCTTGGAAGCTCACGCCACTCATAAAGGTCGAACGCGTCCCGTTTGCCGACAAGGCAAATCTGTTGCCGCACTTCCCCGCTTTCCGCTTGAAGGCGGTTTCCGCATTGCTGCAAGATGCGGCCAGATGCTTTCACACGAACAACGGAACCGAATGAAACCAACTCAAACCACGATCACTCGACGACAATTCCTCACAGCCACGACCGCTGCCGCCGGCTTGGCTCTACCACAATGGCTATCGGCAGCCGGCGAGACAGGTTGTTGCATCGAGTGGGGCGTCTGCACATCGCTCAAGAAGGCCGCGGTGCTCAAGGCGGCGGGATTCCAGTTCGTGGAGGAGAACGTCAGCAGCGTGTTGGTGCCAAAGGCGGGCGATGAGGAGTTCGAGAAGAAACTCGCCGAGATCAAAGCGGCGCCGTTGCCCATTCGCTCCTGCACGGGCTTCCTGCCGGGCGACTTGAAGGTCGTCGGGCCGGAGGTGCCGATGGACGCGTTGATGAAACACGCGGAGACGGTATTCCGGCGCGCGCAGAAGGCCGGCATCGGCCGCATCGTGTTCGGCAGCGGCGGGTCGCGGCGGATACCAGAGGGCTTCGACGCAGCGAAAGCGAAGGCGCAGTTCACCGACTACTGCCGCCGCATCGCGCCGCTCGCGCAGGCGCACAAGGTCATCGTCGTCATCGAGTCGCTCAACAAGGCCGAGTGCAACTTCATCAACCGCGTGAGCGAGGCGCTCGCCATCACCAACGCGGTCAACCATCCCGGCGTGCAGGTCCACGTGGACATCTACCACATGATGCGCGAGGGCGAGGGGCCGGAGTCCATCCTCAAGGCCGGCGCGAAGGTGAAGCATTGCCACATTGCTGAGAAGGCCAAGCGCACCGCTCCCGGTGTGGACGGCGACGATTTCCGCGCGTATTTCAAGG
This sequence comes from Verrucomicrobiia bacterium, assembly GCA_041667205.1. Classification (GTDB taxonomy): domain Bacteria; phylum Verrucomicrobiota; class Verrucomicrobiia; order CAIQCK01; family CAIQCK01; genus CAIQCK01. The sequence continues at coordinate 47,306 of JBAYFL010000018.1, forward strand.
CGCTCAAGGCCATCGGTTACCGCGGTGGGCTGTCCATTGAGGGCAAGTGGAAGGACGACCAACTGCCGAAGGCAATCAGCGTCTTGAACGAACAACTCAAATCAGCCTGACGCCAATGTTGGGAGTCTTCCTGCGCATCTACGGGACTGTCGCCGGTTTGGCGATCTTCGCGGTCTTCATGCCGCGCGCGTGGATGGCTGCGACCCACGAAATGATTGGTTTGGGGAAGTTACCTGACGGGGCCATCGTGGATTACCTCGCCCGCTCTGTTTCCGCGCTCTACGCGTTTCATGGCGGGTTGCTCTGGATCCTCGCACGTGACGTGCGCCGCTACGCGACCATCATCGCTTACGTTGCCGCGGCTGGCATTGCCTTCAGCGTTTTCATTCTCGCGCTCGACGTGAGCCTGGGCTTGCCCGTTTGGTGGATTCTGGGGGAAGGCCCTTCTGTGTTCGTAATCAGCCTCGTCGTGCTCGCGCTGCTGGCAAGGGAACGCGCGCACTGGCGCTAGGGTGGATGGTGTCATGCAGCACAAATCCGCCACGAACCGCACGGAAGATTCGCGACGATCTCCTGTGTCATTGACCGCTGCAGAATGGGGACTGACGGTTGGCGCTCTCCCGGCCATCGCAGTCGGAACGGATTCGCCCATCGGCTTGGCGCACTGGGTCCTCACCGCGCATTACCTCGCGATCGCTTATGGCTGCCATCTCTTGCGAACGCTCCGACTGTTTCCCGATCTTCGGACATCGCGCCGGAACGGATTTCTGATGTTGATCGTCGGCTCGCTTGCTTGCGCGGCGGCGCCTGACGCTTACACGCTCGTGGCCGCGCGCCTGCCGCAGGCGTTCGGACTTGCCTGCGTGTTGGCAGCACATTCGTTCGGCGCGGCCGGGAGCCGGCTGCCGGTTCTGCCCCTTGTCCTCGGCCTTCTCGGCGGCTGCGTGATTGGAAACTTGGTTGGTTGGCGTGCGGTCTTCGTTGTCATCGCGATGACCGGTTCGGTTGTCGGCATCCGTGACTGGCGGCAGGAAGCACTCGGTTACTGTTCACTTCAAGAACAAACCCCGCATCGCGAGGGGCGTCATCCCATGATTCTGGCCGGCGGGCTGACCTTCATCATTGTCCCGTTCAATCACTACTGCGACTTTCGCACATTCGGTTTGGCGGAAGCTGTCGTCCTGGCTGTTGGCATCGTGATGTTCGGCATGTATTCGCATGAAGTCATCCGTAATCTCATCGCCAGCCGTTCATCCCTTTTCAATTCATGGATCGGGGCCATTGTTGCTGGGCTCTGTCTGCTGCCGGCGATCTTTCACATCCAACATCTCCCCAGCCCGACTCCGGTTCTTGCTGTAATCCAAACTGGCTGTGTGCTGGCTCTCGCGCCTGCTGCGTGCGGGCTGATCCTGCGCCTTATGCGGAGCGCGCCGCCTCGCATCAATCGTTTGGCGCCTGTCGCCGGTTTCCTTTTGCTCGCGTGCATCCTCGCGAGCGTCCGTTTCTGGACTGCGATGGAATCAATTCCCGTTTTCGCCACTACCGCGGCTGCGGCAGGCGCGGCGCTGGGCTTGGCATGGATCGGTGGTGCGCTCCGGCCGGTGCCGCTATTTTCGGGCCTGGCGGCCGGGGTTTATGTGGCGTCGTATTTCCTCGAATTCATCCCCGCCAGCTTTACAGAGTTTTCATCGCCCGCCGCCCGTGAGTTTCTTCGTCAGGAATCCAGCGTCCTGCTGGTCGCCGCAGGTGTGGCCTTCTGTGGAGCTGGATGGGGCATCGCGCGCGTGCTGGGATCCCTCGTTTCGCAGCGGGAGAAAAGTGGAGCCGGGAGCGGGACTTGAACCCGCAACATCCTGATTACAAATCAGGTGCTCTGCCGTTGAGCTATCCCGGCTGCGTGAGCACTTACGACAGCGCCTGGTAACGCTGTGGGGAGTTTTGTGAGGACTTGACCTTCGAAAAGGCCAATCGCCCGTCGTTTCTGCTCCGGTGCAAGATGGGCATGGCGCATCGTCATCCTGATCTCTTTATGCCCCGCCAACTCTTGCACAGTTCGCAAATCTACCCCGGCCATTACCAAACGCGAGATAAAAGTATGGCCCATCATTGGACGGGAATCGCTGACTGACCACCCGCTAACGCGCCCGCTGCCCATTGGCTATTACTGCCGTTTTGAACTCGCTGGAGAGCTTCTGCCCCTTCGCGATCTGATCGGCGGTCAGCTTCTTCTCCAGCCTCGCGATAATTGTCTTGGTAAGACCATGCCTGCCTTGTGCTCTGGCGAGATCCTCCCATTTATATGCTTCGGCCCAATCCTTCGCTACACCAGTGCCAGTGTAGTAGCAGTAGCCCAGGTGGGCCTGAGCATCGGGCTGATTCTGCTCGGCGGCTTTGCGATACCACTTCACCGCTTCTGCTTTATCCATCGCCACACCTCGTCCATCAGCGTAGCGCCAGCCCAGATTGTATTGGGCCGTGGGGTCATTCTGCTCGGCGGCCTTGAGATACCATTTCACGGACTCGACCTCATTCTTTGCCAGGCCAAAGAGGCCCAAGAAGAACGCCCTTCCCAATTCATTTTGGGAGTGGGCGTCGCCTTCTTCCGCCCTGGCGCGGAGATCGGCGACCAGATCGCGGTCTGCGTTGCTTTGTTTGGAACCAAATAGCAATTCCTTCAGGTTCACGAGATGCCAGTTTCCGGCTGACACGTTGCCAAGTCAAGCCGCCGCTTCCAGTGGCCGCGAGTTACGAGCGATCAGTCAAGTTGCCGCTAACATCGTGATGTCTGGCGAACGCAGTGCCGAGGGACAACAAGAAATAGGCTGATTTTCGGATTGTGCCTGTGGCGCGTTTCGCCGTTCAATGTCGGGGAACTTTGAACTATGAGACAATGCGAACCACATCATCATTTGCCGGCCCTCGTGGCCCGCGTCATCGCGGCGGCGAGTCGCGCCAAGCCTGCGGACGCGGTGCTTCGCGAGACGTTGCGGACGGTGGGCAGGTTGACCTCCGCCGAATCACGCGAGGTCAGTCGCGCGGTGTTTGCCTACTATCGCTGGCTTGGCTTGCTGGATCGGAAACTGCCGGTCGAGGAACAGGTTGAGCGCGCGCTTGAACTCGCGCGGCGTTTCGCCGATGCGCCGGAGCTGTTTTCCGACGACGATCTGCTGGAGCGCGCGGTGCCGGCGTGGGCGCGGGAGGAACTCGATGTCTCGCCGGCGTGGGCCGCCGTCATCCAAGCTGAGCCAGTGCTCTGGCTGCGGGCGAGACGCGGACAAGGCGAAAAACTGGCGAAGAAGCTCGGCGATGGTGCTGTTCATGCGCGGACTGCGGCAGCGGCAACGGGGGAGGTTACGCTGCCGGATGCGGTGCTCTACGAAGGCGAGGAGGATTTGTTTCGAACGCCGGAGTTTCAGGCGGGCGAGTTTGAAATACAAGACATCGCTTCGCAGGCGGTCGGGCTGTTGTGCGATCCGAAGCCGGGCGAAACGTGGTGGGACGCCTGCGCCGGCGAGGGTGGCAAGACGCTGCATCTGTCCGACCTGATGCAGAACAAGGGCCATATCTGGGCCAGTGACCGCGCCGAGTGGCGGCTGAAGAAACTCAAGCTGCGCGCGGGACGGGCGAAGTGTTTCAACTATCGCGCGGCGTTGTGGGAGGGTGGCGAGCGACTGCCAATGCGGACCAAGTTCGACGGCGTGCTGGTGGACGCGCCGTGCAGCGGCACGGGCACATGGCAGCGGAATCCGCACGCGCGTTGGACGACGACGCCGGAGGACGTGCGTGAACTGGCCGAGGTGCAGAAGCGGTTGTTGTCGAATGTCGCACTTGCGGTGAAGCCCGGCGGCCGGCTCATCTATTCCGTGTGCACGTTGGCGCGGTCGGAGACAAGCGCGGTAGCGGAGCAGTTTTTCGTATCTCATCCGGAGTTCGCGTTGCTGCCGCTGGCGAATCCATTCCAGCCGTTGGCGACAGTAGCACCGCAGCTTTGGTTATGGCCGCAGGACACGGGTGGCAACGGGATGTTCGTGGCGGCGTGGCGGCGTGCAGAGACGTGAGCGTTGTAGTGGCGGTCGTCTCGACCGCCCAGCCGCAGCGGTTGGAAGACTTCGCCTTAAAACCGTCGGCCGAGACGGCCGACGCCACAACGCCAACCCAAAGCGCCTCGGCAACGCGCCGGGAACGGATGTGGACATGCGTTCTACATCTGTCAGCGACCGAGCAATGCCTCAACGTGCTTGTCGAACTTCTGCTGGAGGGCGGCTTGCACTTCCTTTTCCTTCTTCGCCTCGAAGATGGCGTCAACAGAGTTGAACTCACCGGCTGGTTTCAGCAGGCGTTTGACTTCCTCGGCGTAGATAGCCCGCAGCATCTGCTCCACGGACTGTTTTTTGGCGTCAGCCGCAGCTTGGAGTTTCGGGCGCTGGCGGAGACTGACGTTGGCGGTGGTGCTGAGGCGCTTCCTGTTCTTGGCGTCGAAGTTCACGCGCAGGTTCGCGCCGCCGGGAAGGTCGAGCCAGACTTGTTGCGCTTTCTTGATTTGCGCGTCGGTCAGCCCGAAGACACGCAGGATGGTGGCCGCCATCAACTGGTCGCCATCGGGATTCATGTGGACGCCGTCAGAGGTCAGCAGGCGACCGGGCTTGCCGGTGGTGTTGCCGGATGCCTTGATCTGTTGCTGGAACACGGCGTTGAGGTCGGCGAGCAGGCATTTCCTTTCCTTGGCCAGCGAGCGGAGGAAATTGTTGCAGGGGGCGAGCTTTTTGTTGTTATCGCTGTCGAGTTCCTCGCTGATGACGGTGGCGGTGAGGATCATCACTTTGACGCCGGCGGCCTGGGCCTTGTCCACGATGGCGGTGATGTTGGCTTTGTAGGTGCCTTTCGCAGGCTCGCCCGGTCGCAGTTCGTATTTGCCGGTCGCGGCTTGGGCGTCGTCGAGCGGCACGCCTTTGTCGCCGTGCCAGACATCGTTGACGCCGCAGCTCAGCGTCATCCAGTCGGGCTTCTTGCTGAGCACGTCACGATCGAGGCGTTCGAGCATCTGGTTGGACTTGTGTCCGCTGATGCCGGCGCCAATGCCGGTTGCCTTGACGCCATTGGCTTCGAGTCCGGCGATGACAAGCTTGGAATAACCGCCAGGGTTTCCCCAGCCGGCGGCGGTGATGGAGTCGCCGAGAAAGGCGAGCCTCTGTCCGTTCTTGATGGCGATGTCCGCCGCAGGCAGCGCAGTTGCGCCGGCAAACGCCAGCGCGGCAAAGAGGGCGGCGACACGGGTAGCGTGGTGGATATTCTTCATGGATTGGCTCTGGTTCAACTTACGGTTTCGGCAGGGTGGCTACGACGCTGGCGGCAACCTGCTTGGCGAGCACCTTGGAGCCTTCCTCCGAGAAGTGGACGTTGGCGGGGCGCTGGATCGCGGAGAGTTGCGGCAGGGCGAACGCGTAGAGGTCGTCAATGGCGATGCCGTTCTCAATCATGATCTTCTTTGCGGCAGCGTTGTAGGCGATCACGTCGGGGTTCTTGCGCGGCGGTTTCATCTCGGCATCGGGCACCGGTGTGGTGGCGCACCAGATCAACTTCGCGCCGGTAGCTTTGAGTTGCTTGACCAGTTCGCGCAGGTTCTTTTCGTAGTCGGCCAGCGGCACTTGCTGTTTGCCGGTGTCCATGAACTTGAGGTCGTGCAGGCCCCAGTTGAAATGGATGACGTCCCACTTGCCGGAGCCGAGCCATTTGGAAAGTTCCTTGAGGCCGGTGATCGTCGGGCCGCCGTTGACGGGGATGCGATGGAGATTGGCCTTGCCATTGAGCAGCTCACGCACGGGCACGGTGTAGCCGATGGAGATGGAGTCGCCGATGAGCAGCACGCGCGGCAGCTTCGAGTCGTCGGTGACGGGCGCGAAAGCGGGGTCGAGCCTTCTCGGTCGGGCGGAGGTGGATTTTTTCGCGTCGGCGGCTTCGGCGGCGACCAACGCGAACACGAGCGTAGCAATGATGATATGGAGTTTCATTTGGTTTCCTGTGCCAGCACTTTGTAGAGATAATCACCGATTTTTTCAGCCCACATCTTGCCGTGCTCGACGATGCCCTTGCGGTTGAGGTGGATGCCTTTGCCCTCGTTGTCGCGGTAGATGTTGGTGAGTGTGTCGGTGTCGGGACCTTGGAGTGCGATGCCGCGGTCCCAGAGTTGTTTCTGCGCTGAGCGTGTGGTTTCGGAGGATGGGCGTTCGGGGCTGAGGTAGGAAACCTGGGCAACGAACCACGGGAACTGCCAGCCGGCGGTGGCGGTTGAGGCGCGGACGATGCCGGTCAGGTTCTGGGCGTAGTCTTCGGGCTTTCCGCCGACATCGGCCTCACCTTGGTGCCACAGCAGGGCGCGGAAACCGTTAGGGCCGAGTTGGAGAATGCGGATCATCGTCCAGTTGTATAAGTCGCCGCCGGGCTTCCACGCGTAAACACTCGTGCCGCCGCGGCCGGTCACGGCGATACCGATGGGCACGCGGAACCTGGCATACATCGCATCGCCGAACGTCGGCCAGAAACTGCCGCCGCGGGTCGTGTCGTGGACGCCAGGCTGTGGATCGTCCGCCAGTTGCCAATGGTTGCCGCCGAAGGAAGCGACCATCCCCGATGTTTGCGTCGTGCGTTCCTGGCCGCTGTTGGTGATGTTGGACTGGCCCGCGCCGACGAAGACTTCGCCAACGCCGACCTTGTCCGCGCCTGCTTTGGCAACCGGCTGGTTCTCCTTGAGCGCGCGGACCTGGAGGGCATACCAGCCGCCGGCGGGCGTCGGCATCTCCGCGTAGAAGCGCTGCGTAATTTTTTCCAGCGGCACCGGTAGCCACTCGTTCGGCAACCATCGTCCTTCAAGCGATTTGCCACTGAGCCGCGCCTCGACGGCGTCGCATTCGGGTTTGACGCGGCCGCTGACGATGATGCGTCCGCGAAACCGTGCCTGGCGTTGGAAAACCTGGAAGTTCTTTGGCGATAGTAGCGTCAAATCCTGCTCAACCTCTTCAACCATCGGCACCGGAGCCGCACCCATCTTGATGGCTTCGGCTTCGGAAGCGGTGCCGATCTTGAACGTGATCTGTCGTTTCTCCCGTGCCGCCAGCGCTGCATCCCACATCATGCAACCGCGCCACGGCCCCCAGAACCTCGTGCCGCCGTCAATTGCCAGTCGTGCCTTGTCGCGGAACCAAGTGGACGTGGCACCTTCGTGAGACAGCACCGTGCCGCGGATTTCACCTTTTTCCGGGCTGACCTCCGGGTCGAAGATGATGAAGAACTTCATAGCATCGGACGTGTTATTTTCCACCGACCACACCATCGAATTCGCGGCAAACTCGTAACGGATCGTTGCGAGATTGCTCTTTGCCACAATCACGTTCTCGGCGGATTGCTCGATCTTCGGCAGCTTCAACGGCTCGCCTTGGTGAAAGTAGCTGCCGCGCGAAGAACCGATGTCAGCCTTGAAGAACTCCAGCCCGCCGACGAGCAGATTAGTCAGACAACCGTCGTCGGCAATGTGGGCTTCATACCTGGCGGTGTTCACATGATAGATGTTGCCTTCGCGTGTGATGCGGACATCCAATGCGTCGGTAGCAGAAGCGGCGACAAGGCAGACGGCCATGTGCAATATGAAATGCCAACACACTTTCATTGTGATGGCTTGAAGAATGGCGTCGCGGCGTCGCTGGCGCAAGCGTTTCTTGGTGCTGGCGGCGGGGCTGGCGCACGGTTACACTCGGCGTGGCCAGGAAAGCCATGCTGGAAAAGGTGCGCCAGATTATTACGGAGAGACGGCTGCTCGCGCGCGGCGAGCAGTTGCTCGTCGGCGTGTCGGGCGGGCCGGATTCGGTGGCACTACTGGATACCCTGGTGGCGCTCGCGCCGGAGTTTGGTTGGAAACTGCAAGTTGCCCACTTCAACCACCAGTTGCGTGGCGCAGACGCGGTCGCGGACGAGGCGTTTGTGCGCGAACTGGCTGCCGGTTACGGTTTGGCGTTCAGCGTGGGGAGAGGCGACGTGCGGGCGTTTGCGGCTGAGCATAAACTTTCCATAGAAGACGCCGCGCGACGGTTGCGCCACGGTTTTTTTCAGGATACGGCCCGCGCGCTGGGCTTGGCGAAACTGGCGCTCGGCCATACCTCCGACGATCAGGTGGAGACGCTGCTGCAACGGTTGCTGCGTGGCGCCGGCACGCACGGGCTGACGGCGATTCACGCGTCGAATCGGCTCGGCGCGCTCACGGTTGTGCGGCCATTGCTGGACGTGTGGAAGACGGAGGTGCTCGGCTACGCGCGGCAACGCGGGCTGAAGTTTCGCCAGGACGCAAGCAACTGGGACCCGCAGTTCCAGCGCAACAAGATCCGGCATGAGTTGATTCCGGCGTTGGAGCGCGACTACAACCCGGCGCTCAAGACTCTGCTCCACCAAACCGCTGGGATGCTCGCTACCGAGGACGAATGGCTGGATGCGGAAGCGGCGCGAGTGTTGAAGATCAGAGGTCAGAGGCCAGAGAATAGAGGGCATGGTGCGGAACGCGCAGTGTTGGTGGTGGAGCGTTTGTTGCGGGAGCATGTGGCGGTTCAACGGCGGGCCATCTATCGCTGGATGCTGGATAATGATGTTGGCGCGGCGGTGGATTTCGAGACCGTGGAGGCGTTGCGGCAGATGGCTGCGAGAGGGCAGCCGGCGCGGCTGACGCTGACGGGTGACACACAGGTGTTGCTGAAGGGCGACTGGCTGGTGCTGGAGAAAGCGGGGGGCACTAATCAGTGGTCAGTAATCGGTAAACAGTCGGCGGAGACGCGGATCGCGGTGCCGGGGATGACAGAGGTTCCGGCGCTCGGCGTTGTCGTGGAGGTGGAGTTGGTAACAGGCGGGAGCGTTCCGGGGCCGGAGGCTGTCGCGAATCCGAAATCCAGAATCCGAAATCGAGAATCGTTTCAGGAGTGGTTCGACGCGGACGCCGTGGGCCTTACGCTCACGCTCCGATGTAGACAGCCGGGCGATCGGTTCCAACCGATCGGGATGCCGGTGACGAAGAAGTTGCAGGACATTTTTGTGGACGCGAAGATTCCGGTGGCGCAGCGGCGGCGCACGCCGTTGTTGGTGGCAGCCGGCGGCGAGATTTGCTGGCCGGTCGGCTACCGCATCGGCGAGAGATTCAAAATCACCAGCACGACGCGCAAGGCATTCCGGATTCGTATTCGCCCACTGTAGTTGAAGGAGATGCCAAATCCTGACAGACGAACGATTGAGAAGCGTGTCTTCAGTCAACCGTCGCCGGTTCATTGGCGGCTTCGCCGGTTGCGCCATAACGCCGGCGCGTTTGGAATGAAGAACTTCTGGTTGTTGAAGCCGGGAACCTGAACGCTACTGAATTCAGACGCCCTTTTTCTTGACGGCGGTTTGGTGGCTGACTACCCTGCGCCCGCTGGGTAGGCGAAAGTATTAGGTTATTAAGGCGAAACGAATGCGGATGATGGAGGCTTCATCAAGTTTTCGGTCGGACGCCTCGGCAAAGAGGTCTGTCTTCAAAGGTATGTTCTGGAGTCGAGCAGGCGAGATGCCTGTTTCCGCCGAGTCGTCAGTAATTCACCATGTATTCCCGCCATCCTGATCGGAACAATGACGGCACTGGTTTCTTTGGATTGACGGGACATCCCGATCGAGAACACCAGGATCAAAACCGTTTATCCCGGATTCCCGGAATGCAGCCTGCGGAGCCGGCGTGGTATTGCGCGCGCACAAAGCCGAAGCACGAGCATATCGCGGCGGTGAATGTAAGCCGGAATCTTGGACTGGAAGTGTTCCTGCCCAGGCTGCGGCTCGAACGGGCAACGCAACGCGGCATTGTGCGTGTTATTGAGCCGCTCTTTCCTTGTTATGTGTTCGTGCGCTGCGTGCTTGAGGATCGGTTGAACGAAATCCGATACACGACCGGCATCAGCAGCCTCCTTCATTTTGGCGACCGGATTCCCGCCGTGCCGGACGCGGTGGTCGAGGAACTGAGGGAATGTGTTGAAGCGGAAGAGCCGATGAGGATTGTGAACAACCGCCTTTCGCGCGGGACGAGTGTGGTTCTTGCGGATGGAGCTTTTGCCGGGATGAGCGCCTTTGTCCTGCGGGCGTTGCCGGCGAGGCATCGCGTCCAGGTTCTGTTGGACATTTTAGGTCGCGCGACTCTGGTGGAGGTTGACCGAAGTTCGATCGTATTGGAGAAGGGTTGTGTGGCGGACCGAATACCGTTATTGGCATTGGCGCATCCGGAGATGCTACGGGCCTAGTTTGAGGTTGAAGAGAACAATCCAGCCTTCGGTTGTTATTGCCGAAGGTGGCAGTCGGGTTGGCGTCAGGAAACAGGCACGCCAACACGTGCGGAGCTTTTTTTGCGAAAGCGAATATGATTTATTGGAACAACGTGTGTTTTGAAGCTCCGGCTGCGGAAGAAATCCGCGCCGAGTTGGGTGATCCGTTTTTTAGAGCATGACTCAATCCTTCAAGGGAGCTTTGCCCGAAGGACCGCCTCCAGGCGATTTTGAAGGCGTTCCGCTTTGGAAGCGCGTGTTGGATGTGACGTGCATCCTTATGGTGCTCCCATTGCTACTTCCGTTGATGTTGTTGATTGCCTTGGTGGTGAAACTCGGTTCGCGTGGGCCGGTTCTTTTCAAGCAGGAGCGCGTGGGCTACCGGGGCAACCGGTTTACGTGTCTGAAGTTCCGCACGATGTTTGTCGGCGCTGACGTGTCCGTCCATCAGGGGCATTGGAATGAGTTGATCATTTCCAATCGCCCGATGGAAAAAATGGACTCGCGTGGCGACCCGCGGCTGATTCCTTTGGGCCGCGTTTTTCGGGAGACTGCACTGGATGAGTTGCCGCAAATCATCAACGTGTTGCGGGGCGAAATGAGCCTGGTCGGGCCGCGGCCGTGCATTCCATACGAGTATGAGAAGTATCTCCCGTGGCAGAAAGAGCGATTCAACACCTTGCCGGGGCTTACAGGACTCTGGCAAGTGAGCGGCAAGAACAAGACCACTTTTGTCGAGATGATGCATCTGGATATTGACTACGTCCGGCGCAAGAGCTTGTGGCTGGATTTGAGAATCATCCTGATGACCATTCCAGCCTTGGTCGTGCAGGTGCAGGGCATGCGACAGAGGAAAAGGGCAGCAGCAGATTCCACTTCAATCGCGAGAAGCCGGCCTATGCCGGAGAAACAGTCGGTGAACCTCAAATAGGAGTTTCACTGGCGGTTGTTTGAAGACACCGGAAACCTTTCAACGCAGGAAGAGACATGACGAAACAAATCAAAATCGGTGTGGTGGGATGTGGTTACTGGGGGCCGAACCTGATTCGTAATTTCAGGTCCCTTCCCGACTGCAGCCTGAATGCGATGTGCGACACCAGCGAGCATCGCCTGAAACATCTCAAGTCTTTATATCCTGAAGTGGAAGCTTTCACCAATTACGACCGCGCGTTGGATGACTCCAACCTTGACGCGGTAGTTATCGCCACGTCGGTCAAACTGCACTACCCGATGGCGAAGGCGAGCCTGCTGGCAGGCAAACACACCTTCATCGAAAAGCCGATGGCCAGATCGTCCCATGAATGCGAAGAGTTGATAGACATCGCGCACAAGAAGGGGCTGGTGCTGATGGTGGGGCACACCTTCCTGTATTCGCCGGCGGTGAAGAAGATTAAAGAGATCGTGGAACACGGTGACATTGGGGATATTCGATACATCTGCGCGCGCCGCCTCAACTTGGGGCTGTTCCAAAAAGACATTAACGTGGCTTGGGATCTGGCTCCGCACGACATCTCCATCATTCTATACATAATGGGTGAGGCGCCGATTGGCATTAACTGCCATGGCACGGCCCACATTACACCGGGCGTGGAAGACGTGACCATCATGAGCCTTCTCTTTCACGGGGAGCGATCGGCTATCATTCACAGCAGTTGGCTTGATCCGAGAAAGATCAGGGAGATTACCATTGTCGGCAACAAGAAGATGGTGGTTTATGACGACGTGGAGCAACAGGAAAAGATCAAAGTTTACGACGCGCGCGTCGAGAAACCGCCTCATTACGACACGTTTGCCGAGTTCCACTACGCCTACCATTACGGCGATGTGTATGCTCCCTACGTCAAACAGGAGGAGCCGTTGAAAGCCGAATGTCAGCACTTCCTGGATTGCATCCGGCACGGATCAACGCCGCTGACGAGCGGCAAGCGTGGACTGGAACTGGTGAGGATATTGGAGGCGTCGTCCGAATCGTTGAAGAAGGATGGTGCTCGGATTGATCTGGCTCGCTGAGTCGCACGCCGGGCGAGCGGAGGTTGATTCGACAGCCTGACGATAGTTAGATGATTATGGATTCATCCCAACAGAGCTTTCTGAGGATCGCGCCGGATGTGAAGCTGGGCAAAGACGTTCGCATTTACGGCTTTGCAAATCTTTATGGCTGCGAGATCGGTGATGAGGTAAAGATCGGGACCTTCGTGGAGATTCAGAAGGGGGCCAAGATCGGCAACCGGTGCAAAATCTCCAGCCACACTTTCATCTGTGAAGGTGTAACGGTGGAGGACGAGGTTTTCATCGGACACAACGTCACTTTCATCAATGACCGATACCCGCGAGCCACAACCGCGGGAGGACAACTACAGACCGAGGCGGACTGGAAGTGCGTCCGGACCCTGATAAAGCGCGGCGCATCCATCGGATCCAGCGTGACCTTGCTTTGTGGGGTCACTGTCGGCGAGAACGCCGTGGTGGGCGCAGGCAGTGTGGTGACCAAGGACGTGCCAGCCGGCGCGGTCGTGGCAGGAAACCCTGCCCGCATCATGAAAATGCTTCCCCGATCGGGCAAGCCTGCGGTCGAGGCTCCTTGAACCAAAGAAGTTCGCCATAATGCTTTCACCAGCCGGCACTCCTATCGCCAGCGGCATTCTCCAGCGGGTCAACCCATTGGAGGAGAGCGGTTGGGATGCGGCGTTGAAATTGCATCCGGCTTCCTCGATTTTTCACTCGGCCGCTTGGGCGCGCGTCTTACAGGCCACCTATGGTTACACGCCGGTTTACTTCACGCTGCGCGAGTCGGGCAGTCTTCGGGCGCTGTTACCGCTTATGGAAGTGGATAGCTGGCTGACGGGGAAGCGGGGAGTATCGCTTCCGTTCACGGATGATTGTGAGCCGCTCTGTTCGGATGATGTCGCTTTAACCGGCATGCTTCAGAAGGTGATGGAATATGGAGCGGAACGGAATTGGAGATACTTGGAATGCAGGGGCGGGAAAGAGTTTTTTGCCGGCGCACCCGCTTCGACGGCTTTTTACGGCCACCGGTTGATTCTGACTGGTGGAGAGGAGGCGGTGTTTGCCAAAGTGGAGAGTGCGGTGCGGCGGGCCATTCGAAAGGCCGAGAAAGGCGGTATCAGCATCGAGTTTGGCCAGAGTTTAGATGCGATGCGGACCTTCTATGAACTGCACTGTAAGACACGCAACAGACACGGGTTGCCGCCGCAACCGTTTCGGTTCTTTCAGAACATCCATGACTACATCTTGGCGCAGAACCATGGATTTGTGGTCTTGGCGAGGTATCAGCAGGTGCCGGTGGCGTCTGCGGTTTACTTCCATTGGGGAAAGAACGCCATTTATAAATACGGCGCCTCCGATGAGACATTCCAGAATTTGCGCGCCAACAACCTCGTGATGTGGGAGGCCATCAAGTGGTATGGGCGCAACAGCTATCGACAGTTGCATTTTGGCAGGACTTCGCTTATAAACCAAGGCCTTAGAAGGTTTAAGCTGGGCTGGGGCACGGAAGAACACAGTATTGAGTATGTGAGATATGACATGCGGAAGAATGGTTTTGTGACGGTCAAGGATGGATCATCCGGATGGCACAGCCATGTGTTCAACGCGTTGCCAGGTTCCCTGTCCCGGTTTGTCGGGACCATGCTTTACAAACATATGGCGTAGGGTAACAAGAAAAGGATTTGTAACTCCGGCCATGTTCTGGTTGGATTGCAGCTAAGTGAGGTAAGGAAAAGACTCGGTGTGCTAAAAGGAAGGGTTGAGCACTTGTGAACATTGCACATAACAAGCAAGTAACGACGCAAGGTTTTGGATTGACGTTGGGCGACGTTTATTACGTGCTGTTCAGACAGAAATGGTGGATCACCTTCCTGTCTGCGCTCGGTGTGCTTGGGGCCGCCGGTTTCTACATGATCAATCCGCCCTTTTTCCAGTCTGAGGCGAAGCTGTTTATTCTCTATGTGCTGGATACCACGGTGCCGAGGCTTGCCAGCCCGGAATCGAGGGTCAAATCGCCGGATGAACGCGGCGAAAACATCATCAACTCCGAGATCGAAATCCTTACCAGCATGGATCTTGTGCAGCAAACGGTGGATTCCTTTGGGCCTGAGAAGGTGCTAGCCAAAGCCGGTGGTGGCAAGGATCGTGTCAGGGCGGCTACTCTTATCAAAAACAGTTTGATTGTTGAAACTCCCAAGAGAAGTGATGTCATCCGTATCATCCTCAGTCATCGTGATCCGGATGTTGTGCAGCCGATTCTCGGCGCGCTTGTCGAGAACTACATCAAGAAGCATCTCGAGATCCATCGCGCGGTCGGGATCATTGGTGAGTTCCTGACTCAAGAGACAGACCAGATGCGTTCCCGGCTTTCGCAGACGGAACAGGAACTCCAAACTGCAAAGAGGAAGGCCGATGTGATTTCGCTTGATGACGGGCGAAGGATATACAGTGATCAAATCGGGTCGATTCGCCAGAGCCTTCTCACAGCGGAAGCCGAGTTGGCAGAGCGTTCAGCACAACTTCAGGAGATGAAAGGCTCGCTCAGAACCCCAGCCCCGGCACCCGTGACGTCGGAGGCGCGACCAGCACCCGATGCGCGAGTGCCAGAGGCGCGTATGCGACCGGATGACGAATATGTTACCATCTTGACCCGACTTGAACTGTTAAGGAGGAAGCGGGAAGACTTTCTAACGCAATACACACCGGGAAGTTCTTTGGTTAGAGGAGTGTCTGAGCAAATAGCGGAAGCGGAAAAGACCAAGAAGAAGCTTGAGGCAGCAAATCCGAGTCTGCTAACCCTCGGCTTGGCTCCACAGCCGGCGGTCCCATCGCCGACGCCCGCTCCCGAGTTGGTGTCGGTCATGCCAGCAACGAGTGCGTCGTTTGATCCGATAGCCGAATCAGCCCGGGTAATGGCGCTCCAATCACGAATAAAGGTTTTGAATGCGCAATTGGATCGTATTCGAGCCGAGAGCAGCCAGTTTGACGATAAGGGGGCGGTTCTTTCCGAACTGCAGCGGAAGAAGGAGTTGCAGGAGGCTAGCTACAGGTTTTATGCGTCCAGCTTGGAACAGGCTCGTGTTGAGGAGGCCATGGGCGCAGGGAAAGTTTTGAACATCAACAAGATTCAGCAGCCGTCGCCCCCCTACAGGGATTGGTTGATGTTCCTCAGGATCGTCACCTCGATCATCATCGCTGGTGTTGTTGCTGGTGTTGCCATGGCGTTCTTGGTGGACATGTATTTGGATCGTTCCGTGAGGCGGCCAGTGGATGTCGAAAGGAAGCTTAACCTGCCGCTGTTGCTTACGATTCGTGACATCGGCTGGTTCGGGCGCCGCCGTGTTGCCAAAGCGGCAACCAAACTGATGAGCGGTGCGGATGCGGATGGCAGCGGCTCGATAACGGAAGGCGGTGGGCTGGTTCCCAAGCTGATGAGCGATCCGCTGTTGCCGTTCTACGAGGCACTCAAGGATCGGTTGGACCAGCGGTTGGAAACCAGAGGCATTGCTCACAAGCCCAAGTTCATCGGTCTGACGGCTGTGCATGACGGTGCCGGCGTGACCACGCTGACGACCGGTTTGGCGGTTGCGCTTTCAGAAACCGAAGACAGGAACGTTCTGCTGATTGACTTGGATCGGGAGTTGGGATCAGCCAAGCAGTTCTACAAGGGAATGATCACCCAGCACGGTTTGGAAGAGGCTTTGGATCCGAAATACAAAGCGTCTGTTCAAAACGGCGCCGTGACGGCGCACGTCTTCCGCAATCAATGCGCCAACATCATAAAGATGCTCAAGAACAGTGACTTCGATTACGTCATCTTCGACATGCCCCCGGTTGCTCCCACGAGCATGACACTGCGAATTGCAGCGTTCATGGACGAGATTCTGCTGGTCGTTGAGTCGGAGAGGACCAATCAGGACGTCGCCAAGGAGGCGATTGCACTGCTTGAAGAATCGAAGACTGGATTGAGTGCCGTGCTGAACAAGATTCGGAACTACGTCCCCTTGACACTGCATCAGGAGTTCTGGGGCGCTTCCTGAAAGCACGGGAATTCCGGCACAGTTTCATCGATTTGGATACAGGCGTGTTCTGCGCAACGTCTGGAGACAAGAAGCGTTTGGTTTCAAATCAGCTATCCCTGCAGCAGATGGTTTCGCTTCTTGAAATGTTCTCCCAATAAGTCTCCATGTTAAGAAGTCTCTACTATCAGATTAAGCCGTTCATGCCTTGGCGCTTGCGAGTGGCTTTGCGCAGGCTGTTGGCGCGGGGAAAGCGAAAATCATGGGAGAATGTCTGGCCGATCAACGAATCCGCAAGCAGGCTGCCTGACGGCTGGACCGGCTGGCCGAACGGCAAGAAATTTGCCTTCGTGCTCACCCATGATGTCGAAGGTCCGGCGGGACAGGCCAAATGCCTGCGATTGGCGCAGCTCGAAAAGAAGCTGGGTTTCCGTTCCTCGTTCAATCTGGTTCCTGAAGGCGACTATGTTGTTCGGCCTGAATTGCGGGCGGAACTGGTGCGAGATGGCTTCGAGGTGGGTGTGCATGATCTGCACCACGACGGCAAACTCTATAACAGCCGGCAAGAGTTTGTCAGGAATGCAGCGCGGATCAATCGTTACCTCAAGGATTGGGGGGCTGTCGGTTTCCGGTCCGGTTTCATGCTCCATAACTTGGAATGGGCTCACGATTTAGGCGCATTTTATGATGGCTCTACTTTCGACATCGATCCTTTTGAGCCGCAGCCGGATGGAACCGGAACCATCTTTCCTTTCTGGGTTCCTGGAACCGGGGAAAAGGGATACGTGGAGCTGCCCTACACGTTGCCGCAGGATTCCACCTTGTTCCTGATCCTGCAGGAAACCTCGCCGGATATCTGGCTGAAGAAACTCGATTGGGTGGCGGAGCATGGCGGCATGGCCCTGGTAAACGCGCATCCAGATTACATCTGCTTCGAGGGTGAACAACATTCCGCGCGGACATATCCAGCCGCCTTCTACGAGAAGCTTCTGCTTCACGTGCGCGAGAAATACGGCCAGTCAGCTTGGTGTTGCCTGCCCAAGGAACTGGCGGCCTTTGTGGCGCCGCTCAAGCTGCAACTCCGTCCGAAGCCCAAGCGCATCTGTATGGTCAGTTACTCCGATTACATGGAGGACACGCGGGTTCTGCGTTACGCCGAGACTTTGGCCGAGCGGGGAGACCACGTGGACATGCTGGCCTTGAGGCCGACGCCTGAGGTTCCGGAACACGAGAAGGTTGGCAACGTCAACTTGTTTCGCATCCAGCCGCGGTATGGAAAGAAGGAACGCCACCCGTTGTCATTTCTCACGCGGCTGATACGGTTCCTGTTTGTCAGCGGAGTATGGATTGCGCGGCAGCACGCCCGCGAACGCTACGATTGTGTTCACATCCACAACGTGCCAGATTTTTTGGTGTTTGCCGCGCTGTGGCCCAAGCTGACTGGCGCGAAGGTGATTCTGGACATCCACGACATCGTCCCGGAGTTCTACGCCAACAAGTTTGGCATGAAGGATGATTCCATTGTCGTCGCCCTGCTGAAATGGATGGAGTGTGTGTCGGCTTGGTTCGCGGATCATGTGATCATTGCGAACCATCTCTGGCTTGATAGGTATTCATCCAGAACCGGCGCTGCCGGCAAGTGTTCCGTTTTCATCAACAACGTGGATACGGACATCTTCCGGCCGCGCGCGCGAGTTCGCAACGACGACAAAATCATCATCCTCTTTCCGGGCGGCCTCCAGAAGCACCAGGGCCTGGACATTGCGATTGGCGCGTTCTGTAGAATCATCGCCGAAATGCCGAATGCCGAATTCCACATTTACGGCGATGGCAACATGAAGGAAGCTTGGGTTGATTTGTGCGAGAAGCTCGGGCTGAGTGACAAGATTCGTTTCTTCAAACCGCTGCCGGTGCGCCAGATTGCCGAGATCATGGCCAACTCGGATCTTGGCGTCGTCCCCAAGCGCGCGGATTCTTTTGGCAACGAGGCTTACAGCACCAAGATCATGGAGTTCATGTCCCTCGGCATCCCGGTCGTGGTGTCGAAGACCAGGATTGACCAGCATTACTTCAACGACTCCATAGTGTCTTTCTTTGAGTCCGGCGACCGGGATGGTCTCGCCGAAGCCGCGCTCCGCGTCCTCCGCGACGGAGAATTGCGCCGCGCCATGGTGAAGCGCGCGTCCGAATACGCCGTCCAGAACAGTTGGCAGTCTCGCAAGGCGGATTATCTCAAGCTGGTTGACTCCCTTTGTTCCGCGGAACACAAACGCACTTGAGAGAGACACGCCGAGATTCTGCCTGAAACTCTAGCGCTTTTGTTCATGTCATCACCACGACTGGATCGCCTGCTGACCCTGTGGCTTTTCCGACCCTTGCGGAGCGTTGTTTCGGTGGGGGGTGGGTTGCGACTTCCCGTCCTGATGTATCACAGCGTGTCGGACCGGTCGGAAGCGGGTGTGGCTCCTTACTACCGCACGGCTACCAGCCCGAAGGTTTTCGCGGAACAGATGGCATTGTTGCACGCGGAAGGTTGGGAGACGGTGAGCCTGAGGGCCGGTTTGGATGTGCTCCGCGGCGGAAAAGGCACGCCGAAAAAAGTCGTGGCACTCACGTTTGACGATGGATTCCTCGATTTTTGCACCACAGCATTTCCGGTTCTGCGGCAATATGGGTTTGGCGCCACGGTTTATCTCCCGACCGCTTTCATCGGCAAACAACCGATGCAGTTCAAGGCGCACGAGTGCCTGACGTGGGACGGAGTGCGGGAACTGCACCAAGCGGGCATTGAGTTTGGCTCCCACACTGTAAACCATCCGGAGCTTGTCCTGTTGCCGTGGCCGGAGGTTGAGAAAGAAGTGCGCGACTCGAAAGCCGAAATCGAGCAGCGTCTGGGCGCTCGCGTCACTTCCTTCGCTTATCCTTACGCGTTTCCTCGGGCACAACGGGTTTTTGTCAACCGTCTCAGCAGGCTGCTTCGCGAGACGGGCTACGAGAGCTGCGTCACGACCGACATCGGCCGCGCCAGCGCCGGCACCGACCTGTTTGCCATCCCGCGCTTGCCGGTGAACGACTGCGACGACGCGGAGCTTCTCAAGTCCAAACTCGACGGCGCTTATGATTGGCTGGCGGCGCCCCAGCGCGCGTTCAAGGCGCTCAAACGATTCGTGTCTCTCAAGAGAGATGTGCGCTAGTGTTTACAACCGACGTGGATATCTCCGTCATCATCGTTAATTGGAATTCCGCGGATTTCGTGCAGAAGTGCGTCCGGTCTCTAGACGAGCACACGCGTGGCGTCAGCATGGAAATCGTCGTGTTGGACAGCGGATCGTTCGACGGCTGCGGAGAGATGCTGGCGCGGGAGTTCCCTCGCGTCCGCTTCATCCAGAGCGACAAGAATCTCGGATTTGCCAGGGGCAATAATCAGGCGGCCAAGAGCGCGGCCGGGCGCTTTCTGGTCTTTCTGAATCCTGACACCGAGTTGCGCGGGCCTGCGCTGGACAAACTCTTTGAGGCGGCGGTGTCGTTTCCCAAGGCAGGCGCTTTGGGCGCGCATCTGCTGAATAGCGACGGCACGTTGCAGACAAGCTGTCTTCAGAGCTTTCCAACCATCGCGAATCAGGTTCTCGATGCCGAACTGTTGCGGAAGTGGTTCCCGCGCTCGCGTTTGTGGGGCGTGGCGCCGTTGTATGCCAACGTTTTGGTGTCGGTCGAGGTCGAGGGAATCTCCGGGGCATGCCTGATGACGCCTCGCGCACTCTTCGAGCAAGTCGGCGGATTCAACGAGGACTATTTCATGTATTACGAAGACATGGACTATTGTATGAAGATCCACAAAGCAGGTTGGAAGAACTACTACGTGCCATCGGCTGTGATTGTCCACCACGGCGGCAAGAGCAGTGGAGGGGAGCACAGCAAGTTCTCCAGTGTCATGATGGCTGAGTCGGGCTGGCGGTTCTTCCGGACCCAGCGCGGTGTGGCGCAGGCAGCGATGTTTCGCGCGTGTCTGGCTGCCAAAGCCGCCTCGCGGACATGCGTGCTGGGCTTGTTGAGTTTGGCTCCTGTGTCGGAGGCGCGGCGGAAGTGGATCAAGTCGGCTCTCGGCAAGTGGAGTTGCGTGTTGCGCTGGGCTTTTGGGGGCGAGAAAGAGATAGCCAATCTCAGATGAGGCGATTCGATTCATGAACGACGCTTCCTATGTCTTGGTGACACCGGCCTGCAACGAGGCGGCTACGATTGAGGAGACGATCCGGTCTGTGCTTGCGCAGACGTTGTTACCGCGGGAATGGATCATTGTCAGCAACGGTTCGACTGATCGGACGGAAGAGATAGTTGATCGTTACGCGCGCGAGTATTCATTCATCAGGTTACTGAGGTATCCCGTGACCGGCCCGCGCAGTTTTGCTTTGGTGGTGCACGCAGATGAGGCTGGATACAAGGCGCTGAAGACGAAGGATTACAGTTTCATCGGGTTGCTGGACGCAGACGTGCGTTTCAAGCCGGACTACTTCGCCAGTCTCATTTCCCGGTTTGATGCCGACTCGCGTCTGGGACTGGCTGGAGGCCGGGTGTTGGACGTGATTGACGGCAAGACTCCGTGGCAGCGGCAATACCTCAAGGACATATCTGGCGCGGCCCAGTTTTTCCGGCGGGAATGTTTCGAGTCGCTGGGCGGGCTGGTGCCGATCCCGGAGGGCGGTTGGGACGCAATCACGTGCTGTCAGGCGCGGGCCAACGGTTATCGCACGCAGACGTTTCCCGATTTCATTATGGAGCACTTGAAGCCCCGCAATGTTGGCGAGGGCAACAAGCTGCGGCGGAAATGGCAGATGGGGTTGCGGGATTATGCCATTGGCAATGATCCGGTGTTTGAGACTTTTAAGTGTGCCTTCCGTTTCTGGGAGTCGCCGTTCCTGATTGGGGCGGTGGCCCGGTTTGGTGGCTATGTGTGGTTTGCGTTGAGTCGACGGAAACGCTGTCTGTCGCCGAAAGTAGTGGCCATGGTTCGTGCCGAGCAGCGGGCGCGGATGTGTCCGTGGAAACGATCCAAATGAGCACAATTGGAGACGATTAGATATATGATACGATCCGTTTTCTCAACCAGCCGGCTGCTATTGCTCGCGTGGGTTGTCGGAGTCGGTTGCTGTGAAGGCGCTGACACCGGTGGCGCCAACACCTATTATGTTGATTTTAGTGGAGGCGCTGACGCCAACGATGGCAAGTCCCCGAACACCGCCTGGAGACATTGCCCCGGTGACGCCAACGCCACGTTCACACCTCGCGGCACGGTCCTATCTCCCGGCGACACGGTTAGGTTCAAGGGAGGCGTTCGTTATGGTGGCACAATCCATCTGGTGTTCGATGGCGCTCCCGGAGCGCCGGTCACCTATGACGGCAACTCGTTGGCAGCCTGGGGCAAGGGTAAGGCGGTAATAGATGGTGAGTGCATGAACGAAGATGCGCGCCGCTACGGGTTCCTGACTGATACCAGCATCAGCCACGTCGTTATCAGAAACTTTGAGGTGACGCGCTTGGGTGGCGTGCCAAACCTGCAGGAATACGTCACCAGCAAGCAACCGACGCCGTATAGCCCCGGCTACGGCGTGTATTTGCGCGACGCCACTAATGTGGAGATACGCGACTGCTACTTCCATGAGTTGGGAATCTGGACGAATGGTCCGCCAGCGTCGTTTCGAGCGGGTCTGAGCGGCTTTGGCATCTACGCCTTTGGCGTGGACGGCCTGACGGTTTCCAATTGCGAGTTCACCCGGATGGAAAAGGGCATCCGCATATCTCCTGGGCAATACGGAAAGAACAAGTCGGCGCGGAGGGTGGTCATCACGGGCAGCAGTTTCCACCACTACATGCGCTGGTTGATCGAACTCTCATCGAGTGCAAATAACACGACGCTCGATGACATTACGGTGAGCCATTGCCAGTTTCATGATTTTACGGAATACGATCGCGTCAACTGGCAAGGGGCGGGATCGAATCCCCACACGGACGGGATCATCCTGGGTGTGTCCAATTACCGCAACCGCACGTATGGCGTGATCCGGCTACATTCCAATGTCTTCTACCAGAACGCTGTGAAGGGCGGCGGCACGGCAATGATCTTCCTGACCGGGATGGGAGGCAATGTCCAGATTTACAACAACGTTTTTGTCAACGTGTTGCATGGGGATGGTGCAATCTACGTCCAAGACGGGCCGTATGAGGGAGTGGACACGCCCATCAACTTTGAGATCTACAACAACACCTTCTATGATGCGACCTACGCCATCATGCTTAGGACCGTGACCGCGGGTTGTGACGTGGACAAGGGCAGTATCAAGATACTGAACAACCTGTTCTATAAGGCTACCCGGGATGCGGCGTTCTCGGTGACAATATTCGACGCCAAGAGCGCCCCGAAGGTGATGGATTATAACTGTTATTTCACACCTCGCGCGGACCAGTTAGTGATGCAGCGCACTCTGCCGAGTGGCAAGTGTTATGCAACGCTGGTGCAGGCCAAAAGTGACTGGGGGTGGGAGACACACGGTATTCTTGTGGATCCGAGGTTTGCGGACATAAGTTTTGGGATTGGCGCGAACAGCAACCTGAATGACCTGCATCTGATGGCCGGTTCGCCGTGCGCCAACGTTGGAACCAATCTCAGCCACCTGTTCATGGTTGATAAAGACGGTCTATCTCGCTCCGCAGACCGAGGTTGGGACATCGGGGCCTACAGGGCGAAGTAGGAAGATGGCGGGGCTTGGGAATATGTCACTCCTCTTTGGAGTGGGTGGGGGCGACTGTTTGCAGACTTGCATTGGACATAGTAATCGGTTAACAGACGGGGCGACAAATTAAGGTCTGCTATGGAAACTCCATTCGCATATCTGGAAGGGGTGGGTGAAGCCACAACGCTGAACGCGCTTTCCTTCACGTTGCTGGTAGTCGCCGCGTTTTTGATCTTATTCCTGCCTCGTCGTTATGCAGCGTTGCCGTTGTTGGCAGTGTGTTGCTACATGACTTTGGGCCAGTTATTGGTGGTGCTTGGCCTGCACTTTCCTATCTTTCGAATCATTATTTTTTTGGGTTGGCTGCGCGTTTTGGCGCGAGGGGAATTCATTGGGTTGCGATTGAACAAGTTGGACCGCGTGTTCATCTGGTGGGTGGTGGTTAGCATCGTAGCCGCAGTCTTGCTCAAGTCCACTGGTGACGTTTGGCAGAACCGCCTCGGTTTTGCTTACAACGCCTTGGGCAGTTATTTCTTGTTCCGCTGCTTGGTTCGCGACTTCGAAGATGTTGAAGCCATCCTGCGGGGCATGGCAGTGCTTTGCGTTCCCTTGGCGATTTCGATGATCGTCGAGAACTTTGCAGAACGCAACCCGTTTGCCGTTTTCGGTGGTGTGCCTCTGATCCCATTCGATCGCTACGAGCGGTTTCGTTGCCAAGGACCGTTTGAGCACCCGATTCTGGCTGGCACATTCGCCATCAGTCTGTTCCCCCTGTTCGCGGTTCTTTTCTGGGATCGTTTCGAGCGAAAGATTCGAGGGACTGGCAGGATGATCATGGGGGGCGTGAGTGTTTCGGTCATCTTGGTGACATGCTACTCGTCCGGTCCGTTCATGGGCTGGTTGGCGGGCACGGCCGGGCTTTTGTTGTGGCAGTGGAAATACATGATGCGGCCTCTGCGCTGGGGCATCGTATTCATGATAATTGGCCTGCAGGCGGTCATGAAAACCCCGATTTGGTGGCTCATCGGCAAGATCAGCGTGATCAGCGGTGGAACTGGATATCACCGTTCCTTTTTGATTGACTCGTGTATTAGAAACTTCACGGATTGGTGTCTGCTGGGAACGCGCCACACGGCAGAGTGGGGTCCCACCGCACCGCTGTGGAACGATCCTGACAATACGGACATTACCAGCCAATACGTTCTGGAATGCGTCAATGGCGGTTTGGGCAAGTTCATTCTGTTCGTTGCCATCCTTGTCATATGTTTCAAACGCATCGGAAATGCCATCAAGACGCTGGAGGGTGTGGACCGGACGAGGCAACTCTTCTTCTGGGGATTGGGCTGCGCCATGGTTTCTCACTTGATGTCGTTTATTTCCGTGGCCTATTTCGACCAGGTTATTGTGTTTTATTATCTGACGATCGCTGTTATTTCGCGTCTTACTGAACCCGAAGTGTTGGAGAGCGTGATCATCGCGGCCACTGATTCTTCCGAGCTTGAGTCTGGGTCTTCACAGCCGTTGGGGCCGGCTCAGCCAGCTGTCACCTGACCCGGCCTTGGCGTATCCGCCAGCCCAAATGCACTCTTCTTTACCGTCGGCAACGCTGCCGGTCATCATTTCCGACTTGGAAACTGCAATTGTTTCGGATCTGGCCGGTTTTGAGGCATTGGCGGATGATTGGGGGGGGCTGTTTGATAGTTGCCCCACTCTGACGCCGTTTCAGTCCTTCGTTTGGAACCAGGTTTGGTGGCGGCACAGGAGGGGCGTGTATTCACTGGCGGTGATTACTGTGCGCGAGAAGGGCAAGCTGGTTGGCGTTGGGCCTTTTGTCACGGAGCGCCGATTGGGAATTGAGCGCATTTACCCAATTGGTTTGGACCAGTTTGCCTATCTGGGGCCTTTGGTGTTGCCGGGGCGGGATGATGTGGCGCAAGCCATCGCTACAGCGTTCGCGGCCCGTTTCCCCCGTGGCTTGCTGCACATCCCTTATTTCCAGTGTCGAGACGAAGGCTTGGCAGTGATGCTTGCGCGTCTGAATACGCTGGGTTGGGGTTCCTGTTCGTGGGCCAGAAATATCTGCCACTACCTTTGCGAGACGCAGGGCTATGAGAAATTCCTTGCGGCAAAGTCCAGCAAAGCGCGTTACAACCTGAAACGGGAACGCAAGAAGTTGGAGGAAACCGGGCCGGTCGAGATTCGCTTGTATCAGGGGGCTGAGCTTGACGAACAAGTCGTGGAGCGGGTGGCGGCGATTCAGAAGCGAAGCTGGTTGTTTCGCCGGGGGCAGGAATCTTTGGGGTCTCCCTATTATCGCGAGTTGCTCCCTGCTTTTGGACGGCTGCATCTGGCGGATGTATATCTCATGACCCATGGTGGCAAGGACGTGGCGTTCGTTCTCAACTTTCACAAGGACCGGGAGAACACTTGCAGTTGTGTTGGGTTCGATGAGGCCCTGGCCCAGCTTTCGCCGGGCAAGATCCTCATGAACAGCGTGGTCAAGACGATCTTGGACCGGGGCGACCATGTGCTTGATTTTCTCTTTGGAGACGCCGAATACAAACAATTCTGGGCGAGCCGGAGCAAGTTTGCGATGGAGTTGGTGGCGTGGAAGGGCGTGGCTGCCAATGTGCATTCGTGGTTTCCCGCGAGACTGCGCGCGTGGGTGAAGCGTTTTCCTCAAGTCAAAGAGGTCCTCAAGCAATTGAGGAGGCTGTCGCACCGGTTGATCGGTTCTGTCCGACACGATGCGGCTTCCAGCGAGGGCGAGACGTTCGCCAAGGGTGACGGCGCATAACATGACATTGGACACGTATAACGATGCTCAGCAGATCAGCGCCTTGAAAGAAGACTGGTGCCGGTTGCAGAGCCATCCGAACGTTGATTGGGAGCACTTCTTTCTTTACTTGGAGCATCAAGGACCGTCGGCGCGTCCTTGGGTGATGGCTATTAGAAAGGACAGCACGGTCGAATCCATCGTCGCAGGCCGAGTCGAGCCTGACCGCGCCACGGTTGACTTGGGCTATTGGACTCCCACGCTGGGCCGCATGACGTCGCTGAAGATTCTCACCGAGGGCGTGCTTGGCGCGATGGCGCCCGAAACGGCCGCGTCTGTCATTGGAAAGCTATGCGACAGCCTGACCGAAGGTTGTTTTGATAGAGTTGTCCTCTGTAATATCCGGACTGATCACCCGCTTGCCGAGGCGGCTCGCAACGCACCGAGGGAGTTCTTGCCCATGCAGGTGGCGGATCCTCAATCGCACTGGCGGAAAACCCTGCCGAAGGATGTCGCGGCTTTCTGGGCCGGCTTGAGCCGGAAGCACCGTTACTGGCTGAAAAGGCTCGCGAAGAAGCTCGATGAGGATTTTCCAAATGCCTTGAGCTACGAACTCATGAAGGAGCCGACTCAGACAGATTCGTTCTGTGAGATAGCAGAACAGGTGGCCAGGAAGACGTTTCAACGCGGCTTGGGAGTCGGATTCAGGAATGACAGTTTTTTTCGGCCGAGATGCAGGGTTTTTGCGGCCAGGGGCATCTTTCGTGGTTATGTGCTGCGATTGGCCGGCGCGCCGAAGGCGTTCTGGATGGGATGTGTTTATGGTGACACGTTTCATTCCGAATACACCGGCTACGATCCCGAACTGAGACAGTATGAGATCGGATCGTTGTTGCTGGCCCATATCATGGAGGAGTTGGTTTGCGAGGGCGTCCGGTTTGTGGACTTCGGTCTGGGCAGCGCGTTTTACAAGCAGCGTTTTGGCGACGAATCCTGGAAGGAATGCGACGTGGTGCTTTACGCGCCGACGTTGAGGAACCGAGTCATCGCGATGTCGTCGTCCGCCGCGAAACAGGTCAGATCGGTGGCGATGAGGCTTCCTTTTGTTGACCGGATCAAGAAGGTCTGGCGTCAGCACGCTGCCCAGCAGGCGGGACAGCGGGGGGATGATGCGAACGAGTAGCCGCGCGTTCTGAAGTTGCAGAAGGTTGTTCTGTTGGACACCATTCGTTTGCTTCCGCAGCGGATTGCGGTTATTCCTTGTTCCGGAAAGAGGTTCCATCACATGAGCATGAGAGACGTTTTGCGGGAAAATCGTGTTTTGATGCGGCTATACTCAATGCTCCGGGATTCGATCGGACATGCGAGCGACCGATACTATGGGATCAGGACCGAGTCTGTGGACTCGTTCCGGTTCAGGAATGTGTGCACCGATGCCACGCGATACGAAGCCATTCCCTACTGGCTTCTGAAACGAATTGTGCAAGTGGTCAAGCCAGGGCCGGCGGACGTGTTTTTCGACATCGGGTGCGGAAAAGGACGTGCGCTGGCAATGTTTGCTCTGTGCCCGATCAAAAAATGTGTCGGTGTTGAGATTGACCCGGCGCTCGCGCAGGTGGCCGAGCAGAACGCGGTCAGTTTGAAAGGGCGCGTCGCGCCGATCGAGGTTCGGACAGAGAATGCTGCCGAGGCGGATTACAGTTCCGGAACGATTTATTTCATGTTCAATCCCTTCGGCTCCGCGACGCTGACCGCGGTGATGGGGAGGATTCGGGAGTCCCTTGTCAAGCGGCCCAGAAAGGTATGTGTCGTGTATTACAATCCAGTGTATCTGGATGTGCTGCGCACGGAACTGGGATTGAGCGTTGAAGTGCGGACGGAAACGCATTTCCCGTGGCGTCCGCAGAAAGTGGCATTTGCCCGCAATGATTCGGAGAAAGAATAACGCGGAATGAGCGGAAGCATAGACAAACTGCTGGTCCGCAGCGGCGGCTCGCTGGGGCTGGCCTCTTTTTTTGAATACGGCTGCCGTTTTCTGCGCACGATCGTGCTGGCCCGGCTTCTGACGCCGGACGCATTCGGCTTGGCGGCGATTCTCGTGGCATGCATGGCGGTGGCGGAGGCGCTGACCGAAGTGGGGTTGCGCGAGGCGGTCGTCCAGAACCGGCATGGCGGGAAAAAAGAGTTCCTCAACACGGTTTGGTGGCTTTCCGTTGGCCGGGGTTTGTTGTTGTATGCGGGGCTTTGGACGTTGGCTCCATGGGTGGCGAAAACTTTTGGTCAGGAGGAAAGCGTGCTGCTGCTGCAGGTTGGATTTGTGGTCACAGTATTGAATGCCGCTACTAGTCCGGCGTTGCACGTCTTGCAGAAGGATTTCTCCTTCGGCAAATGGGTCGTGTTGATGCAGGTCAGTGGGGTCGTTGG
Organism: Verrucomicrobiia bacterium; assembly: GCA_041667205.1. Lineage (GTDB taxonomy): Bacteria > Verrucomicrobiota > Verrucomicrobiia > CAIQCK01 > CAIQCK01 > CAIQCK01. The sequence goes on from JBAYFL010000018.1 coordinate 75,570, forward strand.
TGTGGTTGTGGCGATCGTGCTTGGGTTCATGACGCGCCACGTCTGGTCGCTTATTGCGGGAATCGTTGCGGAGTCGTTGTGCAGGTGCGTCCTGTCGTTCGCGGTCCTTTCCTTCCGGCCAACACTGGGGCTGAATCGCAACTATTTGAAGGAGATCATGACCTTCTCACGCGGCATGTTTGGGTTACCGATCCTGATGGTCATTCTTTTGCAGACCGACACCTTTGTGATGGGCAAGCTGTTTTCTGCCTCGGTGCTCGGCATTTATTCCTTGGCGAGGGACCTCGCGGATTTGCCAAACAAGGTGCTCAGCCGGGTCATCAGTCCGCTCCTGCTTCCGACGTTTTCGGCGCAGCAGGAAGATTTGGCGGGGATGAGAAAACGTGTGATTATGGTGACGGAACTATTGGTGGCCTTGGGCGCACCTTACACGTTGTTTTGCCTTCTCTTTGCCGAACCGTATTTGGTGATGGTTTACGGCGAGAACGTGGCCGGCATGGCGACGACGTTTTCGATGCTGTCGGCAGCCATTCTTTTGCAGATCCTTTCTTCGGTTATCATGAATGCGTTCATCGGGCTGGGGCGGCCTCAGGTCCAGCGACTTGCGGCGTTGGCGAGGACGATCTCAATGTTGGTGATCATCTACCCGCTCGCTCGTTTCGTGGGCGCTGCGGGAGTTGCGCTGGCCGTCTTGTGCTCGATCATGATTGCTCTCACGTTGCAGGTCAGCTTCGCTCGCGGGATTCTTGGGCTGAGGCTCGCCGAATATCTGGCGCCGTGGTGGACGGGTTTGAGGTTGTGCATTTTCGTCATTGTCGCGTGGCTCATCGTGCAGGTCGTGGTAGTTGCTCCGTGGGTTGCTGTTCTCTTGGGATGCGCGGGTTTCCTGACGGGCTGGGTGATCGCGTGTCTTCGGATGGAAGCGTTTCAACGTGTGCGCGCGGCTCTGGCGCGTTAGGAAAGGTTTCAAATGGCCATGAATGAAATGCAAGTTTGTGCGGCGGCCGGCCTGCTGCGCCTGCTGAGTCACACGCGAAGGACGCGGGAGCAGGCGTTGGATCTGGCACTGCGCTGGGAAGGCGGGCATTTCTTCTCGCGCACAGCCCGTTGGATCATGCTGAAGCAATACGGCGTGGAGATCGGCGATTACAGCTACGGCGAATGTTTCCGTCCCACGGCGTTTCCTCCCGGCGTCCATGTCGGCCGCTATGTCTCCATCGGCCCCGATGTGCGGGTGTTCATGCGTAACCATCCAATGGACCGTCTCTCGACGCACCCCTTTTTTTACAACGCAAACATGGGATTTGTGCAGACGGACAGCATTGAGGCAGGCACGTTGGAGATGGGACACGATGCATGGATTGGCGCGCGGACCATCATTCTTAAGGGATGCAAGAAGATCGGTGTGGGCGCTGTGATCGGCGCAAGCTCCGTGGTGACGCGGGACGTTCCGGATTTCGCCATCGCGGTTGGCAATCCCGCAAAGGTCGTTCGCATGAGGTTTCCGCCGGAGATTTGCAACGCCATCCTGAAGAGCCGCTGGTGGGAGAAGTCCATTACCGAGTGCGCACGCCATCTTCAGGAGATGTCGCTCAGCATGGACAGCGTCAAAACCAATCACCCGCTGCTGAAGTAACAGTTACGTGGAAATCATACTAATCAATCCCGAAGGCAAGGGTTCATATCAAGGGGACGTTCGCGAGAAGAAGTCCCAGTATATGTTTCCCTACAGCCTCGTGTTCTTGCAGAACTACCTGGCGAAGAAAGGGCGGCAGGCTCATCTGTTCGACCTGTTCGATCAGGAGGAGAAGGAACTCCTCGACTTCTGTCGGGGCTTGGAGCGACCTCTGGTTGGCATCACGTCCCAGACCTACAATCGTTACGATGCCGTGGCGGCGGCCAGAGACGTCAAGAAGGTCTGTCCCGGCGCCATCGTGGTCGTCGGCGGAAAACATTTCAGCTACTGCGCGCCTGGGTGTCTGGAAGACGTTCCGGAAATAGACATCGTGGTGAGAGGCGAGGGCGAGGTCACGTTATACGATCTGGCAACCACGCTGGAGCGAGGTGGCTTGTTGGCGCAGGTGTCTGGCATCACGTTCAGGTCCGGCAGCGAGATTGTCCACAATCCTCCGCGCCGGCCGGAAATGGACGTAGAGCAGTTCGCGCTGGATTACAACCTGCTGCCGACAGAAAAGTTTGCGAAGGGCGTTTACCTGCGCAACTACCAGAACGAGGAAATCATTTCCTTGCCGCTGCATTTTGGCAGAGGCTGCGCGCAGAAATGCGTGTTCTGCTCCTTTGGTTTGATCCCCTACCGCGTCCGGAAGCTCGACAAAGTCGTCGCCGACATTGTCCACCTGAAGGAGCGGTTCAACCGCCGCTATTTCTCGTTCATTGACCCCTCGTTCTGCGAGCGGACCGCGTTTGTTGAGGCGTTCTGCAAGCGTCTGATTGAGGACAATGTTGACATCAAGTGGTATTGCGAGGCAAGGGCCGACACGCCGTTGCACCTTCTGGATCTCATGGCCCGCGCGGGCTGCATCAGTTTGGATTTTGCTGTCGAAACCGGATCGCCACGGATTCTTGAAGTGATTCGCAAGAGGATCAATCTTGGGCAGGTTCAAGAATTTGCCGCGGAGTGTAAGAAGCTTGGCATACGAACGCTGGCGTTCTGGATGTTGTCTCATCCCGACGAGACGGAAGAAGACGCGCAGCAGACATTGAAACTGGCCGAGCGGCTGGCCCCATACACAAACTACGTGACCTTCAACGTGGCACAGGTGTTGCCGGGGACAGAACTGGAAACGATCGCGAAGACACGCGGCGTCCTGCCGGCGGGGTTTCGTTGGTGCGATGGACGGGTTCTCAACGAGCACGAAGACCTGGGGCCGAAATACAATCCTCTCTATCTGGAACACCTTTCCGTGGACTACATCCGGAAGTTCCGGGATGAATTTGAGAAGCTGACGGCCGAGAGATTTACCACGCGGGCTGATTTGTGGCGCATGATGAAGAAGGGATTACGCAACATTCCGCAACAGCCGTTGTCGGTGACGCTGCAAGATGTTGGCAGATTCGGATCAAGGCTGGGCCGCAAGATCGTCGCCGAATGCGGCAGGCGATTACGGCCAGGCGCAAATTGAGAGGAATACCGGTGCTGAGAAACGATGAGTGACGGGCATCCAACAGTCGCCTTGGTGGGCGCGGGCTTCACCACAGGCAATCATGGTGTGGGTGCGCTGGCTTCGGGAATCCTGACGGCGCTGCTGCACGCGGATGCCGATGCGCGGCTGGTGTTTCTGGACTACGGTCGTGAAGCGATGGTGAGCGGGGATCGGATTGGAAATCGCGAAGTGCGTGTTGAGGTGATCAATCTGCGTTTCTCGAAGAAGCCTTGGCAGCCGAATCACATTGTTCGTCTGTTGCTGACGGCCGCGTTGCTCCGGCTTGTGCCATCTCGCGACGCTCGCCGGAAGATGGCCGCGCAGAATCCGTGGCTGCGGGGCATCCTCGACGCGCAACTGCACCTGTCCATCGCGGGCGGCGACAGCTTCAGTGATATCTACGGAATGCAACGGTTGCTGTATGTCGTTCTGCCGCAGGTGCTCGTGCTTTGGCTGGGCAAACCGCTGGTGTTGCTGCCGCAGACTTACGGCCCGTTCGAGTCTTCGCTGGCTCGCATCCTGGCCCGCTATGTTCTCAAGCGCGCGGCGCTCGTTTACTCACGCGACACGGAGGGCGTGGAGGCTGCGCGGAAATTGGTGGGCAAGGCGGACTCGCGCGTGCAGTTTGCCTACGACATGGGTTTCGCATTGGAACCGCTACCTCCGGCGGACGATGTTCGGCAGCAGCTTGAGGTGATCAGACAAAACGGCCCTGTGGTGGGCCTGAATGTGAGCGGGTTGCTCTACATGGGCGGATACAATCGGAGCAACATGTTCGGTCTTCAGGCCGAGTATCCGCGGCTGGTTCATGCTTTGCTGGACGAGTTGATTCAGAAGCTGGGCGCGCAGGTGCTGCTGGTGCCGCACGTATTTGGCGGGGACGAGAATCAGGAGAGCGACGAGAAAGCCTGCGCTAGAATCTTCGCCGAGTTCGGACAACGCCACGGTGGCCGCTTGCACTATCTGTCAGGTCGTTTTGATCACCACGAGATCAAATACATGATCGGCCGGTGCGATTTCTTCTTGGGATCGCGGATGCACGCGTGCATCGGCGCATTGTCACAGTGCGTTCCCGCTGTCGGCCTTGCGTATAGCGGGAAATTTGTCGGGGTGCTGGATTCGGTGGGGGGCGGTTCGCGTGTGGTGGACTTGCGGAGTTCAAACGAAGCCCAGGTGCTCGTTGTGGTTCGTGAGGCGTTTGCGCAGCGCGAGGTTTTGCGTCGCGAGTTGGAAGAGAAGATGCCATCAATCAGGGAATCGGTTTTGGGATTGTTCTGTAGGAACGAGGTTCGGCAATTGTTGACGGAGTCATCGTAGGATGCAGCAGTTGAGGTCCATTGCGGATGTGGTTCGCTGGCGCTTGTGTCACGGATGCGGCACATGCGCGTCCGCCTGTCCCGAAGCCAATATTCGCTTGGTGGATGTTTATGACGAGGGAATCCGGCCCATGATTTTGGACCCTCTCAAATGCCAGTCCTGCATTCGCTGTCTGGACGTGTGTCCGGCCTACGAGGTGGATCATTCGGCGCTTCAGGCGCGGCGCGACATCTTGCCGGAACTGGCGTTGTTTTGCGGACCTGTTATCGAAGCGTGGGAAGGTCACGCAAAGGATCCGGAGATTCGCTTTCGGGGTTCGTCTGGCGGGGCGTTGACGGCGCTTGCGCTGTATTGTCTGGAGCGGCGCGGCATGCACGGCGTGTTGCACGCAGGTAGCGATCCGGCGAATCCTTTGCGCAACCGCACGGGCCTGAGTCGGACACGGCAGGAACTGCTGGCGAAGGTTGGTTCGCGGTATGCGCCGGCCTCGACGTGTGACAGTCTCAGTCTGATCGAGTTTGCGCCGGCGCCGTGCGTCTTTATCGGCCAGCCGACAGAGGTCAGCGGCTTGCGGAAGGCGCAACGGCAACGGCCGGAGTTGGACAAGCGCGTGGGTGTGGCGTTGTCGTTCTTCTGCGCCGGCAGCCCGCCGACGAAGGCGACGGTTGAGTTGCTCAAGAAGCTGAAGATTGATCTCGCACAGGTGGGGCAGCTCCGTTATCGAGGCAACGGCTGGCCAGGCATGTTTGAGGTGACGCTACGGGGTCAAACCTCGCCTTGCGCGGAAATGACGTATCACGATTCGTGGGCTTTTATCCAAGCTTACCGGCCGTATTCGGTCCGGCTGAATCCGGACGACACGGGTGAAGACGCGGACATTTCCTGCGGCGACCCTTGGTATCGGGAAATCAAACCGGGTGAACCCGGCTCGTCGCTGGTGGTGGTGCGCACGGAACTCGGCCGCGAAATCGTGCGCGGAGCGATGGAGGATGGCTATCTGGAATTGACGGCTGCGGAGCCGCAGAAGGTGATTGCGTCGCAGAAGAACTTGATCAACAAGCGGCGGACGATTTGGGGGCGGAGGCTGGCTTTCAAAGCGTTCGGTCTGCCGGTGACACGGCTGCGCGGATTTCCGCTGTTTCGTTTGTGGCTCCGCCTGTCGTTCGAGGAGAAACTCAAGTCCACGTTGGGCACAGTCCGCCGAATCCTGCGGCGCCAGTATTATCGGCCTTTGGATATGCAGAAGTGCCAGATCACCGTCGATGTTAATTCAAAATGAGGTCTATTGAGGTGAATGGCAGGGATTACGTTTATGAAAATAGCAATCGTTGGTCAGGGTTACGTTGGCCTGCCGCTGGCGCTCCAGTTCGCGCGGTCGGGCGTTTCTGTTTTGGGATTGGATATTGACATTGCAAAAGTCGAGGCGCTTAACGCGGGCAAGAGCTACATCAAACACATCACTGATGCGGCCATCGCTGAGCAACTCAAGGCCGGACGCTTCATGGCCTCGACGGACCTGAGTCGCGTGAAGGAAGTGGAGGCGGTGATTATTTGCGTGCCGACGCCGCTCAACAAGAATCGTGAGCCGGATATCTCCTACATCGTGGACACGGGCAAAGCCATTGCTCCGCACTTGCAGAAAGGCTCGTTGGTGGCGCTGGAGTCCACCACGTATCCGGCGACGACGGATGAGGACTTGCGGGCGGTGCTGGAACAAGGCTCCGGGATGAAAGCCGGCACGGATTTTCACCTGGCCTTTTCTCCTGAACGCGAAGATCCCGGCAATCCTCACAGTGTGGTAGCCACGATCCCCAAGATCGTGGGTGGTTACACGCCGGCTTGTTTGGGAAAGGCAATGAGCATCTACAGCAAGGCCATCAAGACGTTGGTGCCGGTTTCCTCCTGCCGCGTGGCCGAGGCTGCCAAGCTGCTCGAGAATACTTTCCGCAGCGTGAACATAGCCTTGGTGAACGAACTGAAGGTTGTCTATGCCGCGATGGGCATTGACATCTGGGAGGTCATCAGCGCAGCCAAGACCAAGCCGTTTGGCTTCATGGCGTTCTATCCCGGCCCCGGACTCGGTGGCCACTGCATCCCGATTGATCCGTTTTACCTGACATGGAAAGCGCGCGAGTATGGTCAGAACACCCGATTTATCGAACTGGCTGGCGAGGTGAATTCGGCGATGCCGGAGTATGTGGTGCACCGGGTGATGGAGGCATTGAACAGCCGCTGCAAGTCGGTGAAGGGGAGCCGGGTGCTGGTGCTGGGCTTGTCTTACAAACCCGATGTGGACGACGAACGCGAGTCGCCAAGCTACGTGTTGATGGACATGCTGCACAAGCGTGGCGCGGAGGTGGCGTATCACGATCCTTACCTGCCTGTCATCAGGCCGACCCGCGAGCATCCGCGTTGGGTCGGAACCAAGTCCGTGTCGTGGAGCCGCGAAATAGTGGCAAGCTTTGATCTTGTGCTGATCGCCACTCACCACGCGTGCGTCAATTACGGGGAGTTGGCGGACTGGTCGCTGTGTATTGTTGACGCGAGGAACGCGATGGCGGCCGTCAAAACAAAGCCGGGTCAGGTCTGGAAAGCCTGAGGCGCTGAGAAACGGAGAATGCCGATCCGAGTGGAAGACAAGCAGCTTATGCGGGGAAAATGCAGGGTGTTCTTGAGAAGAAGGCAGTTGGCGTTGCCACTTTTGGCTTGATGCACAGCGGGCAGAACCACTATCAGTATGTCAGGAGTTGAAGTAATGCCGGTTTTACCTTTGACTGCAAGGTCGTCTAATTGGGTGAGTTTTGCCAGCAAGCGCCGGTTCGGGATGGGTTCCTTTCAGGCGATGTTGCTTTGTCTTGTTGTGTCTGGCGGCATTGTGGGAGCGGAAGATATGGTCTTTCGTTCACGAGGCTATTGTGTGACACCCGCTGTCGTGCAGCCGGTTCGGAACGACAGAATGGGAACGATCCTGCCTAACTTGATGGGGTCGGATGTTCCGGTTGCTATGGTCAGCCATACTCGTGACGGAGGGGTGAAAGAGGTGGTCTTCCGCAGCCGGAGCTTCTGTGTGGTTTCGCCCGCTTCGCAAGCAGCCCAACAACAAGCCCAAACCGACCGGGCGGGGATTGCTCCGGTCGCGGCAACCGTTCCAGATGTTCCGCTCTACCTCTTCACCACAACCGGTGGATCGCAGTCAGCGCCAGGGGCTGGCATTAGTCCTGGGTTTACCGGAGCGGGCATCACACCCGGGTATTCCTCTGGTCCGGCTTCTTGGATGTCCACGTATCCACCCGCATTGCCGCTGGTGCCTGAGGATGTGCTCTCCGTGGCCCCGTTTCCATTGCCAGCGTCGCAAGCGCTTACGGTGGGGCCGTTCAACATATACCCAAAGTTGTTTTACGGGCTTTACTATGGCGATGGGATTCAGATCGCGCCTGGTCAGCAAGTAAGAACAGCCAGTCACGTTATTGCTCCCGGGGTTTTCCTGAGCATGGGTAATCACTTGACCGTGGACTACACGGCCACGAAGACGGTTTATATTAGTGAGAGGGTGCGAGATACTTTTGATCACGCGGTTCGTCTGGGTTGGGGGACTCGTTATGAGGACTGGATTTTTAAGGTCGAGCAGAGGTATGACTCATCGTCTTCGCCGCTCCTCGAGACAGCTTCGCAAACTGAACGGGAATTATATCAGACGGTTTTTCGAATCTACAAGCCCTTCTCCAGCGAAATGGCATGGGAGTCTGAGATTCACCAGAATTTCCAGTTTTTGGAGCAACCTCTGATAATTCCGCCACCGCCGCAGGGGTTGCAGCGGAATTCGCGCGAGTGGAACACGCTGAACTGGCTGAATTACCAACTCTGGCCGGGGGCCAATATCGCCCTCGGTCCTGGCATCGGCCACATCAGTGCGGATCCGGGCACCGACATGACGTATGAAAAACTCATGGCGCGCGTGCGTTGGAAACTGACCGACAAGGTCTATATCGTGGCTCAAGGTGGTGGAGAGAATTGGCAGTTTGCGAACTCGCCAGTCGGCGACCAGTTGAATCCAACTTACATGACGATGCTCCAATACTCGCCGGTGGATACCACGTGGCTTGGATTGATGTATGAGCATAGAATGAACCCGTCCTATTTTGAAGGTTTGGTTACGGAGAGCTCGATCGCCCGTGTGTTCTTACAACAACGTTTGCTGGAAAAGTTAAAAGTGATTGTCGGTGCCCAGTATGGTGAGATCGAATATCAGAAGTCAGCGGCAAATGCGATAGAAGGCACTGACAACTATTACTCTGTGGAGACCCGACTGGTCACACCGTTTATTGGAAGAGGAACAATCAGCGCCTTGTGGTCGTTTGGGAGGAACAGTTCTTCGCGTCCGGGGGGATATGGATTGCAGACCAGTCAGATTGGCTTGGAGGTGCAATACCAGTTCTAGCCCGAATCTTCCTTGGAACCTTTTGTCCATGCGGCCGATCTGAACAATGACAATCGGGGGGGCGCAATTCATGCCACCTGACGAACTTCCCAATTCGGTGAAAGAGCAGCGCAAGATCGTGCCGAAACGATTGTCTCCGTTCCAGGATGAGGAGGAACCTCGACAGCATCCCGTGAGACTTCGGGGATTCGTGCTGGCGGTGACCGTGCTCCTGCTCTGCTTCGTTGTTCCCTTGTGCCACTTGCTGCTGTTTGCAGCGGGAAGCGCGTTGTATTCGCACATTCTTCTGATCCCGCTGATCAGTGCGTATCTGGTTTGGTTGCGCCGGCGAAGTCTGCCTTCCGATTCCGAGCCGCCCCGGCAATTGGCGGTGTTTCTGCTGATTACCGGTTTTGTGGTGCTTGTCGGTTTTTGGCTTGCTGTTGGTTCCGCAGTGACGTTAACCGAAGAAGACTCCCTGGCTTTCACCACGTTGTCTTTTCTCCTGTTCTTCCTTGGCGTCTGCGGTTTGTTTCTGGGGAGGGAAATTTTGCAGGCCATCGCTTTCCCGCTGTTGTTTCTTGTCTTCATCGTGCCGTTCCCGACGTTCTTGCGGAATGGGATCGAGCTTATGTCTCAGCACAGTTCTGCTGTAGCTGCGAATGTGATGTTCCGGTTGTCAGGCATGCCGGTCTTTCGGGAGGAATTGGGGTTTCAGTTGCCGGGCATCAGGCTGCATGTGGATCCGGAGTGCAGCGGCATACATTCCAGCCTCGTGTTGTTCCTTACCAGCTTGGTGGCTGGCCATCTCTTCTTGCACAGGCCCTGGACCCGCACTGTGCTGGCCGCAGCGATGGTCCCGTTGGCCATTTTGAGAAATGGGTTCCGAATTTTTGTCATCGGCCAGCTTTGTGTTCGCATCGGTCCTGAAATGCTGTATTCTGCCATCCATCGTCAAGGCGGACCGATATTCTTCGCTTTGTCGCTCGTGCCGTTTTTTGTTTTGTTGGTCGTTCTCCGTAGGTTGGATCGGGCAATGAAAGAAGGAATACCTGAACAGCATGGAGGCTAGTATGGGAAGAATCCTGCAATTGGTTCTTATAGCGGTGGCAGCGATATCATTGGCGATGGCCGGCGTCAGTTGCTCGCCTGCGACCAGCAAAGCCCGTCACATGGAGCAAGCGGACCGATATTACGAGGCGGGTGAGTATGACAAGGCGGAAGTTGAATACATCAGCGTCCTTCATGTGGATTCGCAGAATTCCCACTCCTTGGGCCGCTTGGGCCTCGTCTATTTTGAGCAAGGTCGCTTGGAGCGGGCGTTGCCGTTGCTGCTCCGAAGTTTTGAGTTGGATTCGAGTAATCTGGACGTGCGGCTGAAACTGGGCCTCGTTTATTCCGCCATGGGGAAACTGAAGGAGGCCCGGGATGAGGCAGTGTTTGTGATGGACCACAGGCCGCAAGACGAAGAAGCGCCGATCCTCCTGGCCGAAACGGTCGCAACGTCAAAGACCATCGAAGAAACACGACAGCGGTTGCAGAAGGCGCTGCAAACGACGGGCGAAAAAGCGCCTCTACATGTGGCTCTTGGGAATCTCGCTTTTCGCCAGCGCGATCTCAAGGCCGCTGAAACCGCCTTCAAGCGTGCCCAAGCCCTCGATCCGAAGTCGAGCGCGGCGTATTCGGCGCTCGGAAACCTATACTGGTCCGAAAAGGATTTGAAGCAGGCGGAACAAGCTTTTCAGACCGCTGCCGAACTCGCTCCTGCCAGGTCTCCGAAGCGGCTGAAATATGCCCAATTCAAGATTCAAAATGGAGACGTGGAGACGGGCAAGCGTCTGTTGGAGGAGATCGTTCAGAAAGCTCCGGACTATTTGCCTGCTTCGGCGATGTTGGCGGATCTTTCCTTCAGGGAGAAGAAATACGACGACTGCGAAGCCTTGTTGAAGAAGATACTGACGCGTGACGCGATGAACTACGAGGCCATGTTGCTGAGCGGCAGGCTGAAACTGGTGAAGGGTGAAACCACAAAAGCCATATCGGAATTTGAGGGAATGCTGTTCCGTTATCCGAAGGCTGCTTACGTGCGTTACCAGCTTGCGCTTGCATATCTGGTGGACAATGAAACAGGGAAGGCACGGAGCGCTCTTGTAGAGGCTGTGAGCCTGAATCCTGATCTTGTGGATGCTGCGCTGCTTCTGGCGGAACTCAGAATCAGGGCTGGTGATCTTGGTTCAACAGTGGTTTTCATGAAGCGGTTCATTGAGCAGCATCCGCAAGTCGCCCAGGCATGGCTGCTCCTGGCAGGGGCATACCGCGCTCAAAACGATCTCGAAGCCGCCCTTGGTGTGTATCGGAAGTTTGATGAGATGTTCCCGAGGCGTCCCGAAATTGCTTTGCAGACAGGATTGGTCTATCTCCAGCAGGGCAGGAAGGACGAGGCTCGCAAGGCCTTCGAGAAGGCGCTCGAACTGGTGCCGGGTTATCTGCCCGCGCTGGATCAACAGGTGGGTTTGGATCTGGCGGATAAACAATACGCAACGGCTTTACAGCGAGTCGGAAGAGAACTGGAAAAGAATCCAAAGCAAGCGGAATTGCGGTTTCTTCAAGCCAAGGTTTTTCTGGCACAACGGGATATGCCTCAAGCAGAGGCTGCTTTGCGGAAAGTTGTGGAGCAGCAGCCAGATTTCCACGCGGCTTATTTCCTGCTGGCTCAAATCTATGTGAACTCCAATCAGCGCCAGAAGGCGATGGAGGAACTTTTTGCGGTTGTGGCGAAGAATCCCAAGGATTTCAGCGCGCTCATGCTCATCGGCATGATTTACGACAGCGAGAAAGACTATAATGCCGCCAAGGACGTTTACGAAAAACTGCTGGCAGTGAATCCGAAATTCGGGCCGGCTTTGAACAATCTCGCTTACCTGTATTCGGAGCACCTTGGGCAGTTCGACAAGGCTTACGAGCTTGCGAGCAGGGCCAGGGAATTGCAGCCGAAGGACCCGTTTACGGCGGACACCTTGGGATGGATTCTTTACAAGAAAGGCCAGTATTCAACGGCGCTGAACCTTCTTCGGGAAACCGCGGATAAGCTGCCCGCTGAGCCTGAAATTCAATTCCATCTGGCCATGACCCATTACATGATGGGAGAGGAGGAGTTCGCCCGCATGGCGTTTCAGCGCGCACTTCAACTGAACAAGGATTTCCCCGGCAGAATCGAAGCCGAACGATGCTTGTCCATGCTGGCAACGGATGTTAAGACAGCCGGAGCCGAGGTGCGCGCGGAGTTGGAAAAGAGAATGGCAGAGAAGCCGACCGACCCGGTAGCGCAACTTCGCCTTGCAGCCATCCATGCGCGTGAAGGGGCGTTCGACAAGGCCATCGTCATTTACCAAACGATCTTGCAGGCGAACCCCCGTAGCGTGAAGGTGCTGATCAGTCTGGCGCAACTCTACGCCGGGCGGCCTCAGGACTCGGACAAGGCCTTTGAGTTTGCCAAGGCCGCATATAGACTGGCGCCGGACGATGCGGCGGTTTCTGGTATGTTGGGTCGCCTTGCATATCGGGCGGGTGCTCACAAATGGGCGTTGAGTTTGCTCCGGCAGACAGCGGCCAGACAGTCGGCTGATCCGGAATTGCTTTATGACCTTGCCCAAGCCGCCTACAGCATGGGTCGGGTTGCGGAGGCGGAGACGGCGGCGCAAAGTGCTTTGAAGGTTGGTGGCTCTTTTGCACAGGCTGAGGAGGCGAAGCGATTCTTGGGCTTGCTTGCCCTTGCGGCCAATCCCTCACAAGCAGTGGCGGTGGAATCACAGATAGGGCAAATCCTGAAGGCAGACCCGGGTTGCGTGCCGGCCCTCATGGTGATGGCTGCCATCAACGAGCAAAAGTCAGATCTCAAGACGGCAAAGCAGGTTTACGAAAACGTGTTGAGCCGTTATCCGGATTCTGCCTTGGCAAAGAAGCGATTGGCGATCCTGTGTGCGGAAGATCCGGGTGATAATCACAAGATCTACGAAATGGCGATCCGGGCGCGCGAAGCGTTTCCCGGAGATGCGGAGCTTGGGAAGGCACTGGGAATCATCATCTACAAGCGGGGTGATTATAAGGCGGCGGTGAACTTGCTGAAGGAGAGCGTCGGTAAACGCCCCGACGATGCCAAGGCGATGTTCTACTTGGGTATGTGCCAGTATTCGCTCAAGAAACTGGACGAAAGCAAACAATCGCTCCAGCGCGCCTTGGGGATGAACCTGCCCGCCGACCTTGCCGCGGAAGCCAAGCGTGTGCTGATGACGATCAAGTGACCGCGGTTTAGCCGCCCATGCAGTCGTCGAAGCCCCTCACCCTTGCCCTCCCCATCGAATGGAGAGAGGGAATTATTTTCCTCTGTTGCGAGCACGGGCACCACTCAGTGAGCCGTCTGGTTGCGGGCGAGGCGTTTCCCTCTCCCCGTCGGACGGGGAGAGGGTTGGGGTGAGGGGCTATCCCGGTTGCGCGGTGACGGGTTAGTTCTCTGCCGAATGCAGTCCGCCCGTGCCGGCGCGGAACTCTATGTTCGTGCGCTTCGCATCCTCCGGCAGCGGCTTCGCGCAGTTCCAGAGACACGCGCCGCAGTGGACGCACTTCTCCCGGTCGAACGCCGGCACACCCTTTGGACCCGGCGTGATCGCCTGCCCTGAACAGACCTCGATGCAAATCTTCGTCCCGCAGCCCTCGCAAAGGTTGGGGTAGAGGAACGCCACGTGGTCCGCGTAGCCGGCCGGCGCCTGCACCTTCCCGCCCAGCAGCAGCGCGTCCTGTTGCGACACCAGCAGCTTCCCATCGTAAGGAATCGCCGGCCAGCCGCTGCGCTCCATCAACGCCGCGTGCGCCGACACGCCCTTCGCCGCGCACTCCGCCTGAATCTTCCTGATCTCGTCGGCGGAGATTTTCCCGCGGTAGTATTCCTCCATGCTCGGCAGACGCTCGTGCGGCGCGAACGGCTGGCCGGGAATGGCGACCTTTCCTTTGGTGAATCCTGCCAGCCCCATGCCGATCAGGCCGGTCACGACGCCGTGATGGAAACCATCGCGCGCGCGCTCCGCCTGGCGGCCCTCGTTCTCGATCCAACTCGCCCGCCGCCGCCGCGCGTAAGCCTCCTCCAGGTTCTCCTTCGTGAACGGCTTCTTCGCCTGGAGCAACTCCACGACGCCCTCGGCCAGTTGCGTGCCGCTCGTCCACGCCTCGTCCACGCCGGAGCCGGTGAGCACGTTCGTTGTGCCGGAGCCTTCGCCGATCCGCGCGTAACCATTGCCGACCAGCCACGGCTCGCCGCGCTTGCCGGACTCGCCCAGCGTCTTCGCGCCCCACGACCGCAGCGTCGCGCCTTCCAGATAGCGCCAGAGATAAGGGTGCATCATCCAGTGCTGGAGATAGCGGTAGCTCGTCCGCACGGGACTGTCGAACCACGACGGCACGAAGATGCCCAGCGACGCCGTGCGGTCGGGATAGACATACATGAACCCGAAGATCTCCGGCTCCGGGTAGCCGAACGTGTGGAACACCGTGCCGGGTTTCAGGTCGCAGTCCTCGCGCAAGTTCACCACCATCTTCATCCCCACGGCCCAGTCGTGCGTGTGATGACCCGGCGGCATCCCGAAATGCCGGTCGAGTTGCTGGCCCACCGTGCCCACCGGCCCGTCGCCCACCACCGTCAACGCCGCGCGGATGTCCATCCCCGGCATGAAACCCGCCTCCGCCTTGCCCTGCTTGTCCACGCCCTGGTCCAGCAACCGCACCCCGGCCACGCGGTCCTGCTCGATCAACGCCTTCGCCACCGGCGTCCCCGGCCAGACCTGCACCGCCCCCGTCGCCATCACCTGCTGCCCGACCCACTGGTTGAACTGCCCCAACGAGAAGATCAGCCCGCCGTGCTTGCTCAGGAACGGCGGGATATACGGCAGCTTCACCGCCTCCCGCTCGTAGGGCAGCATCCACTTCAACGCCCGGATCATCGCGTCCCCGGCCCGCAACATCACCGACCGCCGGCTCGCGCCGACCGGATCGAGCAAATACAACACCCGCTCCTCCGTCACCGCCGCCGCCGTCGGTATCTGGGCCGGATCGAGATCGGGGAACGTCGCCCGCAACCCGCGCCCCCGCGTCACCACGCCCGACACCCCGAAGCCGATGTCGTCCGCGCGCTCGTAGCAAATCACCTGCGGCGGCATCCCCGGTGCCACGGCGCTCTCGAACCGCGGCGTGCCGTCCGCGTTCGTCAGTTGGCGCGACAGCGTCGTCAGAAACCCGCCCGTGGCCGGCCCGAAGCCGACGCAGACGATGTCCACGTCCATGCCTTGCCGCTCGATGGCCGGTTGCGGTTGTTCAGTGTTGGGTGCGGTCATAATGTTTCATCCAGCCGGCATTCCCGGCCGTCCACTCTAGCATAAGATTCCCGCCCGCCTAATCCAGCCACTTTTTTCAATAGCGCTCGGTTCTGTCCAACTCAGTTTCCACCATTGGCTGCCCCGATGCTTCTCTTTACGCATTACTGCTCTCTCTCTGAATCAACATCCGTCCACTTTGGATGGCCACAATGCACACAACGACGTGCAAGCGGATTGTGAAACCAGAAAGAGCGAAAGAAGGGGCGCTGGCATTTCGGACAGGGAAATAAATCCATATAATTTGCGGCAGCGACGAATGCCACCATCCATACCCCTGCGACAACATAAACAGGGATGTCCGAACCAAAGAGGCGCGACAGCAAATATCCAATAACAGATGTTCCCGGAACGTAGGTTAGAAGAATGACGAAGAACCAAAGACGACGGCGCCTGTAGTTTTGCCAGGAGGAGTTTGGAGTTTGGGTTGGAGCGTTCATATGCGCGATGTCGCCTAACGCTATGGATTAACCGCCGGATTCCTCGCACAGACGGGGGAGGGGATTCAAGGCTGAAAGGCAGACTGGGGCGTTGGGCCATCCCTCCGACGCGCCGCGGGTCTCAGGACCGTGCCGGCCAAGGCTAACGGAACGACGGGGGGCGGAGGACGGGTGCAGCGGCGCGTGTGTTAGATCGCCGCCGGGATTTGTTCGTCAAACTCTGCATACCTCTCAAATAACTCCGTAATCTCCCTGCGCACATCATCAACAGTGCCATACCCCTCGTTGGCGGCAAGCCAGACGTGGTCTTCAAGCCTGAATGCCTCGAATCGCTCGCGATCCTTCAGTGGGCCTGACGAAGCAATCTCCAGTGCGTGCTTGATGGCCGTCTCCGGTGCCAGCAACCCATCGCGTATACGACGGCGAAGTAATGCGAGTGCTATCCGTGCAGAAGCGTAAGGCTCGCAGCTTCCTGTCACCTGTCCGAGCAAGTCATCAACTGTAGTCGAAGGCAGGCGAGACGCACTGGCCAACTCGGTAAAAGGGAATCGGGCGACATCCTCCGTGGCGATGACTGAATCTGCCCACCGTTCAACCGATGCAGTATCAACGACGCGCAGTCGGAGCGTGAGACGGAAGAAGTAAGCTATCTCTTGTTGTGTGGCCATGATGACGGAACTGCATGGCGGCGTAACTTCATAGATTAGCCGCCGAATTCCTCGCACAGACAGGGGAGGGGATTCAAGGCTGAAAGGCAGGCGGGGGCGTTGGGCCATCTCTCCGACGCGGCGGCGGGCGAGGTAGCTCGCGGCCTCTGGGCGCGAGGCGGGGGCGGCTCAGGAACGGCGGTTCGCCGGAGCGCATGGTCAGGCTTGCTGTCCCGACAAATATCTTGGGTGACTGCGTGCTGCGTCATAGTCCTGCCTCGACACGAACGGCCAAACTGAAAACTCGCCCGCTGACATGAACTCATCCAATCTCTTCTGTTTGCGCCTCTCCCACCAACCAAATGTCAGTAGGTTCATCGGGCAATTGACGATTCGGATGAAGCTAAACTCCGGCCATGTGTATTCAACGTCTGAATGGAGAAAGAGTATCCAGCGGCCAATCTCATCTCTGGCTGGTCGCGGCATATAATGTTCCCCGATTGCTCTGTGCTGGCAGTTGTCGTCATAGAGACACCAAGCGCGCTCTTTGACGGCAACCGCCCCTCTGTCTCGCCAATCTACATCAATGTCATCGAGGTCGTCGTTGGTGGTGCGACCAGAAACATACTGCCGTAAGGCGGTCGCGAGTTTGTCTCTGGAAGGACGGTCGATCATGGCTCGCCTAACGTCCAAACTCAGCGACCGCCGCCGGAAACGCCCGGTCGGCAGCAACAGCGGTTCGCTGCGGCGCATGGTCAGGTAACGTTGGTTGCATCTTGGCGTGAGTGAAAAGGCTTCCAGATGAGATAAACTCCTGCGGCTCCGATGACAGCAGAAATAACTAATCCGGATACCGAATAGAGACGGCTCGGTGGCGGACCAAAAGGATCATTGTCGTCTGCCATCTTGGTGCCTACTGGATCGACGATTGCGATGAGATACGCTCCGCATGCGACGAGCGACAAAAGAACGAGGCCGATGCCAGCGGTGATGGAGACAGCTTTCATTCTATGGGAGATGTGTGAACTGGTCTGATATCAAGGATTGACCGCCGGATTCCTCGCACAGACAGGGGAGCGGTTTCAAGGCTGAAAGGCAGGCTGGGGCGTTGGGCCATCCCTCCGACGCGCCGGCGGGTCTCAGGATGGAGCCGGCCAAGGCTAACGGACGTTGAGGGCAGGGGGACGATGGAGTGTGAGGCGGGTCGTCCGGGCGCGATGGCGGTTGCGGAGCGAAAGCGCCGGTGCCTGTGCTGCGCCATGCGCACTGCAATCGCTGAAACTTTCGCCAATCGCAGACCCCCAGGTCAAGGACGGGCTGAAGCCAGTTGCCGGCAAAGGGGCGTGAGCTGGGCGATTCGTTCCGCGGCCGGCGGATGCGAGGCGAAATACTGGCCAAGGTCCATGCGCTTCGGGTCGAGCCGCTCGATGCGTTGCAGCAGCGCGATGGCACCGCCGGGAGCAAGACCGGCTGCGGCTACGAGATGAAGTCCCAGTTCGTCCGCCTCTTGTTCGTGGTCCTGGGAGTGGGCGCTTTGCAGAAGCCCCATGCCTTTCTCGCGCAACCAGCCGCCCAGAGGACCGGCGCGCACAGCAATGACCGAGACAGCGCGAGAGAGGACACTGGAGGCAACCTCTTTCACCATCCGGTTCCACGCGTGCTCGCGGATGATGTGCGCCATCTCGTGCCCGATGACAAAGGCCAGTTCTTCCGGGCGGCGCTCGCAGAGATTTACCAGCGAGTGGCTGACGAAGATGAAACCTCCGGGCAGCGCCATGGCGTTTGGAGAATCGTCGCGGATGGCCTCGCAGCGGAAAACGCGGCGTTTGTCCCGCACGCATGCAGCCAGCCGCCCGCATAGATCGCTGAGAAGAGCCGTCATTTGCGGGTCGTTCACCCGCTCCGTGGCACCGCGAAGTTCGATGGCCAGCGCGCTGCCGAAGGCTGCCTCGGCGCGCAATGCCTCCTCTTCAGTGCCGGTCAGGCCATCCCAAATCCACTTGGACTTGCGGATGGTCGGCACGGCGGCGCGACCCACATGGCGTCCAAGGTTGTAGAAGAATCCACTCACATTGATCTAATTTCGGTCCGAGTTGCTGGTTCTGCCTTTCACCGCGGACGGCTGCTACGCTTCGGCGCCCGGCACGGGGCGGAAAATGGCCGTCCCGATCCGCACCATCGTCGCGCCTTCCTCGATGGCAATCTCGAAATCGTTGGTCATGCCCATCGAAAGCTCTGGCAGCGGAATGTCGTGCTGTTGCTGGAGCCTGTCGCGCAACTCGCGCAACGCGCGAAACGTTGGTCTCGCCTCCTGTGGATCCTTGAAAAATGGCGCCATCGTCATCAACCCTTGGATCTCTAGGCGGGGTAGGGAGTTCAACTCCGCCAGCGCTGCCGTGACCTCGTCGGGCTTGAAGCCGAACTTCGTGCCCTCGCCCGACACGTTGCACTCCAACAACACCGCCAGCGTGCGGCTCGCGCGCTCGGCGCACTGGTCGAGTTCGCGCGCCAGCCGGATGCTGTCCACCGACTGGATTACATGGAACAGCTCAACCGCCTCGCGCGCCTTGTTCGTTTGCAGGTGGCCGATGAAGTGCCATCGCAGCTTGTCTGGCAATTCCGGGATCTTCGCCTTCGCTTCCTGAATGCGGCTTTCGCCAAACACGGTCAGGCCCTCGGCGACCGCCTCGCGCACGACCTCCGGCGAATGCGTCTTGCTCACGGCTACAAGCTGTATGTCGGCGGCGCTGCGGCCGGCACGCTCGGCCGCGGCCCCGATACGGCCACAGACGGCGGCAATGCTTTCAGCTATCGTTGGCATGGGGAATGGTCAGTTGATGTGTTTAACGACGTGAACCACCTGTTTCAGTGTCCGCTCGCCGCGGCTTCTCACGTAGGTGACACGGACGTGATTGCCGGACTTGAAATCGGCGGCACTCTTGATCGCGCCCTTCTCACCGAACTTGGTTTCAATCGTGATGTTGAACTTGATCTCCTCGCCCTTCCTGACGCGAACAATGAGCGTCTTCTCATCACAACTGACGACGCTGCCGCTGAGTTGCTGTTGCTTCGGCGGTGCTGCCGACTTTGCTCCGGCGGCATGTGCCTCCATCACCGACGGTCCAATCATGCAACCAAGCAGCCAGCCGCTCACCATCCACGCAAACAGCATGTTCGTTGTCTTCATCGGCGAGTCTCCAAAACCTCGTTCTCAACTTCGCAACACGGCGGCATGTTAGCGCAGTCACGACGAAAGGTGAACCCCGATTCGCAGCCCCGGTAGTCGGGGCATGACACGCCGTATCGAGGCGGGTCCATTGAGGCCCGTAGAGCGGCAGACGATACCGGCTACTTGCCAAAAAAATCCATCACCGCATCGTCCATCTGCAAATTGAACACCCGCCATTTGTCCGCCGGGCGATAGAAGACAATCCGCCAGCGCACCGGTGCGATGTCCGAGCGCGTGAGATAGGTCAGACGGCAGAGATTCTTGCCGACATGCTCGACGTTCACCACATCATAACCACGCACGGCGCCGTAACTTTGGAGCATCTCTCGCGTGCGCTCCTCCAGCTTCGAGACGTCTTCCAGCTTGGCGGCGATCCTGCTGCCCTGCAGCAACAACGAGTAAGCTTCCCCCACCTTGCTTTCGCGAAGCTGGCCGAAAAATGTCGAGCACATCTGCGTCAGTTCCGGCGGCGCTTCCTCCGCGCCGGCGACCGCGGCACACAACACGCAAGCAAGAGCAAGAGACGGCAGGTATTTCATTCGGCTTCCGCTGCTTTGAACTTCTGGCTTCCGCCGCTTTCCAGCAGCGCCTCCAGGCGTTTCTTGGCGTCGCGCACGATCGGCTGGCCGTGCGCAAACGTCATCATCTCGAAATCCAGCTCCAGCAACTTTTGCAACGACTGGCGCGATTGTTTCGGATCCGCCGAGTATTTGTCCGGTAGGAATGCCATGCCCTGATCGGGGTCGAGGTTCACCAGCGCATCGCCGACGAAAACGATGCCGCCGTTCTTCGGCGTGTAAAACGCCGTCTCGCCCGCGCTGGCACCGGGTATATGAATGGCCACCAATCCCGCCGGCAGTTCGTCGCCGTCCTTGAAGTAATCGTTCGCGTCTATCTCCATGTCCGGCTTGGCCGCCTCATGCGCCCAGATCGGGACGCGCATGTTCTCGCGCAACGAAAGCGCGGCTCGCTCGTGGTTGACGCTGGTCAACAACGTGTAGGCGCGGCTCGCATGACCGACCAGCTTGTTCATCGCCGACATGGTCAGCGGCAGCGGATCAATGAGCACCACGTCCGGTTCCGCGCGAAAAGCCGCGGACGACAGCGTAGTCTTCAGTTCCTCGGAAAACATTTCCCAATAGAACGTCTCTGGCGCGAATCGTTGAACTTGTGACACGAACCGTTTCATTGTCCCGCCCTGCGACCCTTTCTCATTGTTGTTACCGTTTGATTTGCCGGAGTCCAAATCCCCAGCTTCACAAGCTCCGCATAAACAACCCGCTGCTCAAGAATCGGGAGAAACATTGCGCAAGGCGGCTGCGAAGGCAACGAAAAAACAGCCCAGCCTCACTCCACTGCATACCGTTTCTCGGCATCATATTTTGCCTGAAGCCCGATGATGCGGTTGAACTCGTCGAACGTCAGCACCCGGTCGAGGTCGTTGCGCGTCGTCTCCTTGGTCTTCAGGATGCGATAGACCTCCGTCACCGCCTTCGCGGCGGCGTAGAGACCGGCCAGCGGACAGACGATCATCTGGAAACCAAGCGCCTTGAGCTGCTTGCGGGTGAGTTGTGGCGTGACGCCACGCTCGATCATGTTGGCCACCAAGGGCGGTGGCAGTTCGCGGCCGATCTTGCGCAGTTCCGCGACTGACAGCGGCGCTTCGACAAAGAGCGCGTCCGCGCCGGCTTTCTTGTAGAGCTTGCATCGCTCGATGGCCGCGTCGAGGCCGAGTGGCTGGCGGGCGTCGGTTCGCGCCACGATGAACAAGTCACGCCCGCTTTCCTTCGCCGCGTCAAGAGCGGCGCGGATTTTGTTGGCGTGCTCTTCGGTCGCGATCACCTTCTTGCCGCGCATGTGACCACAACGTTTCGGCCAAAGCTGGTCCTCCAAGAACACGCCCGCCGCGCCGGCGTCGAGCAGTTCGCTCACGGTGCGTCGGACGTTCAACGCGTTGCCGTAGCCGGTGTCGGCGTCCACGATCACCGGTGCGGTCGAGTTCTTGCAGACGCGCCGCGTCGCCTCGGTAATCTCGCCGAGTGAGAGCAGCCCAAAGTCCGGCTCGCCCAGCGCCGTGGCGCTGACGGAGTAGCCGCTGATGAAGATGATTTTGAACCCGGCTTGGTTGGCAATACGCGCGCTCAGTGCGTCATAAACTCCCGGCATAAGAACAGTGTCGCGCCTCAGCGCCCGACGGATGGTTTCTGCTTGGGTCATTCTCTGATTATCCTCACTGCGCTTGGATTTCACAGATATTTTTCGCGTTTTGGGTTTGCCTCCGCCGGTCGCGCCGTTAAGACTTCCCGCCGATGCGTCCGCTACTGACAATCACGGTCCTGCTTGCAGCAGTGCTGAGTTGTGCGGCACAACTGGTCAGTCCGAGAACGGCGACGGTGATGTTCTCCAACTCCGGGCAGTTCGTCGTCAAGGTGAACCGCGAGCCTTGGATCCGCGGTGTGGCTGGCGCGGCCACTCCCGGCTGGAAACAATCGTTCGCCCAAGCCGACGCCAACGCAACCACCGTCACGAAACAGGCTGATGACCGTTGGGTCTTCTCCGGCACGCTCGGCCCGGAAGCCGCTCGCGACGCGGCGTGGATGTCTTACGATCAATCCCTGACCGCCATTGGCGATACGCTCCAGATTGGCTGGCGGTTCTGTCTCGCGCGTGACATGGAGCTTGACCTGCTCTACGTGTCGCTTGCCTTGCCGGCCAAACGGTTCGCGGGCAAGACCATCCGCTTCGACCAGCACGACGTGGTGTTGCCTGAACGGCCTGCGCCCGCCACGCAGCGGCCCATCACCGGTCGGCCGCAACGCGTCGTCATTGACAGCGGCTCGCTTGGCCCGATCGCCATCCGCTTCGACAAACCGCAGGTGGTTTGGGTCGAAGACCTTCGCGCATCGGGCGGCAGCGACTTCGAACTGCGCGTGTTGCTCGCTACTGGCGAACTGAAAGCTGGCGATCAATACGGCCTCTCGCTGCAACTCGAACTTGCTGAAAGGCCGGAACTGCTCGTCGGGGGCAACGGTCGCGAATTCCAGAACGACACGACGAAGTGGCCGCGCTTCGATTTGCAGGACACCGCCACGCTTCCGCCCACCCCCGAGCCGGAGAAGCGTGCGCCCACCGATGCCTCCGCCCTGCTGCACACGCCAGCGGGGAAGTTTGGCGTTCTCCAAACCAAAGGTGGCCACTTCGTCTGGCCGAATGGAGCGCGCCAGAGATTCTGGGGTGTCAGTCTCGCTCCCGCGTCAGTCCCGGCAAAGGAAAACGCGGATGCCGTGGCCGCGCGTATGGCCCAGTTTGGCATCAACCTTGTTTGCTGGACCCTCGGCAGCCTGCCTCCCGACAAAACCGCACTCGACCGCTTCGACCACTTCGTTGCGGCGCTGGCCCGCCACGGCATCTACTCACATTTCGCCCTACCCACGCCGCCCTCCGCCAACCCTGCCGTCTCGACACCGCTGGTGGCGGAACGGATGGCCGGATTTGCAGAGCGTTCGGCGGACGCATGGCTGCTTCATCAAAACAGCTCCACCGGCAAGCGTTACACGGACGGTCCATCGCTCGTTGTCGTCCAGATTACAACCAATAACCCCATGTTCCAACGGTCGCAGTTGGGCGCGCCGGCTGCCAACGACCTCGCCATCGGGTTTTACCGGCGCATTTATACGCATCTCCGGAAGATCGGCGTCAAATGCCCCATCATTACAGACGACTCCGCGCCAGCGGCAGCAGACCTATCCGCCCTGGTCAGCGCCGGAGACGTCATCGGCATCGGCGGTTCATGGGATCCGTTGCGGCCGGATGGATTCATTGAGAACAAGCCGATGGTATCGAGCGATGGCGGTTACCTCTCCCAGTTTGCAGGCGCCTCCGTCGCCCACAAGCCGCTGCTTGTCACGCGCGTCGCCCACCCGCGATGGAGCGAGCACCGCGCTGAAGCGCCCCTGCTGCTCGCCGCGCACGCCGCGCTCCAGGATTGGGACGGCGTGATATGGGACAACTACAGCAGCGACCCCGCAATCTTCGGCCAGTTTCCCGTCGCCGCGCGCATCTTCCTCGGTGGCCTCGCCTCGCCGTCACGATTGAACACGTTTGTGCTGCGCAACAACTCCGCCATCGCCGCGCAGTTCACGCTGCCGAGCTGGCTCACCTTCATCAGCCGCTGGCGCAACGCGCTGCCAAACGTCACCGCACCGGCGCCCGACATCGTCATCGCCGCTGACAGCAACGACACGACGAAAAATGTGCCGGCAGGGGCGAGGCCCATCCGTCTCGCGCACAAAGCCGACGACAACCCCGCGGTTGTTCAGCGTCTCTGGGTGGACGCCGCCCGCAAACTCCGCGCGCCGCTCGGCTGGGAGGAAGGCCCCCGGCGCGAGTTCGCCAGCGACAACGGCCAGCTCACGTGGGATCAGGACCGCGGGCAGTTCACAATGTTCACGCCCATGTGTTGCGCTGCCGTCGGTTTCATCGGCGGCAAGAACGTGCCGCTGGGCGATGTGATGTTCGATATCGGCACGCCGCGTTTCGCCGCCGTCTCACTGCTCGCGCTCGATGGCAACCCGATCGCGGCATCCCGCCGGTTGTTGCTGACAGCGGTCGCGCGTTGCGAGAACACCGACCAGCGATGGTTTGAAAACCTCGACGGCAGTCTCAAGGTGTTGAGCGCAAAGCCTGGCACACGCCTCGAACCGGTCAACGCCACGATCACCCTGCGACACTCGCGGACGTTCAAGCTGTTTGCTCTCGATCCCGCCGGTCGGCGCGGCCTCGAACTGCCAACCAACCGCGCCGCGGACGGTTCCAGTTTCGTCATCAGCGGGCAGAGCATGTTCTACGAACTGGTATCCGAAGGTGGATTCCGCATCTGGCCGTTCGGGAAGTGACGCGGAAGATCCCGCGCGTGCGGTCCCGCAACCCCTTTTATCAACGAAGTTGGTTTTCGGCATTGACCTCGGCTCCGACCTGAATATAGTCAGCGCGCAGTTCCGCGGGTTCCGGAGTAGCTCAGCGGTAGAGCAGCCGGCTGTTAACCGGCTGGTCGTAGGTTCGATCCCTACCTCCGGAGCCATCTCGCAATGCACACTTCCTTTTCCGTTTTGGGTTCAACCCTTTTCACACTTGCCGCCAGCGCCTTTGACTGGACTCCCTCAACTGTCAAAGGCAAATCACTTCGTAATGTTGGTGGCAACAGGACAAAGCGAACGGTTTTCTATTGCCAGTAGCAAAAGGCTTCTGATAGGTAACATCATCGTGTTTGCTACACCTCTGACAGGGAGCGTTCGAGGTTGGTGCCTCGCCACTTTGCTGCTGGCGTCGCACGGCTTTGCCGCGTCGCCACCGGTGCCCCCGCCCGCGAAATCAGACGCCAAGGTCGAGGTCAAAATCGAAGTCGCCGAGGACGGCACGTTGCGGCTGGATCAGACCACGAACATCGCCTATGCCGAGAAGGACGTAGTGTTGACCCGCGGGACGATGCGGTTGACGGCTGACCACGTCCGCTACAACAGCGTCACGCATGATCTCTGGGCAGAAGGCAACGTCCACCTCTACCAAGGCTTGACGCAGTGGATTTGCGAGCACCTCTATTACAACTTCGAAACCGGCCAGACGATTCTGGACAAGAGCCGCGCATTTAATTACCCGTGGTTTGTTCATGGTGAGAAGATCGAGAAGGTTGGGCCGAAGTATGTTGTCAAGAACGGCATGGTCACGACGTGCGACGAGCCACAGCCGCACTGGGGATTGCGCGCGCGTAGCATGGACTTCTATCCGGGCGACAAGGTTGTGGCGCACGGTGTGACGCTCCGGGTGAACGACATACCGCTCTTTTATCTGCCTCATATCAGCCGTTCGCTGAAGAACGACCGCCAGAGTTTCGAGGTGGAGCCTGGCTCGAATAGCCGTTTCGGCGTTTACCTGTTGACCTCCTACAACTGGTATGTCGACGAACATCTCTCTGGAGCCTACCACGCCGACTATCGCTCCAAGCGTGGTTTTGCTGGCGGCTTGGACGTGAACTACCGCGACAAGGTTCTTGGCACCGGGAAATTGGTGACCTACTTCGCCCACGACACCCGGCCCAACAGCCAGTCTTGGGTGAATCCCTACGAGACGGTCCCGACGAGCCGTTACCGCTTGGCGTGGCAGAACCAGACACAGTTGCGCGAGGACATCGCCTTCAAGGCGAACGTCAAGAAACAGAGCGACTCGCGGGTGATTGAGGACTTCTTCCGTGACGAGTTCCGGCACGAGGCGCAGCCGCAGAGCACCCTTGAGGTTGAGAAATACGACCCCGGTTACATGATGTCCGTCTGGGTGCGGCCGCCGGTGAACACCGTCTATACCACCACCGAGCAACTTCCGGAACTGGCCATTGACGTGAAGCGCCAGCAGCTCTTCGGCTCGCCGATCTACTACGACGGCGCGCTTACCATCGCGCATCTCCAGAAGCACTTCTCCAGCATAGACTCCAACAGCTTCATCAATCCGCTGGTTCCAATCCCGTTGGTGCCGGACGACTACAACGTCACGCGGTTCGACTGGCTGCATCAGATCAGCTACCCGCAGATGTATTTCGGATGGTTGTCGGTGACGCCGCGAGCCGGCGTGCGCCAGACGTGGTATAGCCGGACGCGCGGTGGCAGCCCGGCGCCGGGATTCACCGACGGCGGCCCGCAGGACGGTCGCGTGATGTTTCCCCTCGGCCTTGAAAGCTCGTTCAAGTTGTCGCGTGTGTATGATGTCAACGACACGTTCTGGGACGTGCACGGCTTGCGACACATTATGCAGCCTGTCGTGGACGGCGCCTATATCCCGACGCCGGACACGCGGCCGACCAACTTCTACCAGTTTGACAGCAGCGGCCGTTTTGACCGCAATCTCGCCACCACGCGCCTGCTGCCCAACGATTTCCCGGCCTTCGACCAGATTGACGCGATGGACCGCATGCAAACCGTCCGCGCTGGCGTCCGCAACAAGTTGCAGACCAAGCGTGACGGTGTCAGCGAGGACTTCGTCAACCTGAATGTTTACGGTGAGTGGCGCGGCACGAGTTATCCGTATCTGACCCAGTCCGGGCTTCTGAAGAACCAGAGCAGCATCAGCGACATCTACAGCGAACTGGAGGCACGGCCGTTCAAGTGGCTCATCCTCGATTTCGATAGCCGCGTCTCCAGCAAGGGCGACTTGCTCGAAGCCAACGCCGCCATCCGATTCATCAAGGAGCGTAAGTGGGAGATCGCTCTCTCCCGGCGATATGTGGATGATGTGGATGGCATTTTTGGCGGCAACAGCGATTTCTACAGTTTCGCAGGCCACGTCGCGATTACGGAGAACTGGGCCATTCGGGCCATGTATGCCATAGACACGGCAGCCGACCGCGCCTATATGCAGGAGTATTCCATCGTCCGCGACCTCCACGATTGGGAGGTGTCGCTAAACCTTAGCAATCAGGAATTCGGCAATGGTGTCAGCGAATATACCGTTTACCTGGCTTGCGCCTTAAAGGCATTGCCGGCGATGCGAATCCACGCCGGCCAGTAACCCCGGTTTTTCAAATCCAAACTCTCAACACGCTTCGACGTATGAAACTCACCATCATTGGCACCGGTTATGTCGGGCTCGTTACCGGCACTTGTTTTGCTGAGAAGGGCCACGACGTTCTCTGCGTGGACAACGACCCCGCCAAGATCGCTAGGTTGCAGGCGGGCCAGATTCCCATCTATGAACCCGGCTTGGAACCCCTCGTCCACCGCAACGTCGCCGCCGGCCGCCTCCGCTTCACCGCCGACACAGCCGAGGGGGTGCGCCACGGCCACGTCATCTTCATCGGCGTGCCCACGCCGCCGCGCCCGGATGGCTCGGTGGACATGCGTTTCGTCGAGCGCGTTGCGCGCGACGTGGCGAGCGCGATGACCGAATACCGCATCATCGTGGACAAGAGCACCGTGCCGGTCAAAACCGGCCTCAAGGTTGCCGAGAGTATCAAGCGCTACAACAAGGCCGGCGTGGACTTCGACGTCATCAGCAACCCGGAGTTCATGCGCGAAGGCTGCGCCGTCGAGGACCAGATGAAGCCGGAGCGCATCGTCATTGGCGTTGCCAGCCAGCGGCCTGTCGCCACCATGCAGGAGGTTTACGCCCCGTTCAACGCCCCCATCATCGTCACCGACATTAATTCCGCCGAACTCATCAAGCACGCCTCCAACTCCTTCCTGGCCCTCAAGATTTCCTACGCCAACGCCCTCTCCGCGCTCTGCGAGGCCAGCCATGCTAACATCCAGCAGGTCGTGGACGGCATTGGCCTCGACAAACGCATCGGTCGCGCATTCCTCAACGCCGGCCTTGGTTACGGCGGCTCCTGCTTCCCGAAGGACATCTCCGCCTTTATCCATATCGCCCAGGAACTCGGCTACGACTTCCGTCTGCTCAAGGAAGTCCAGCGCATCAACGCCGACCAGCTCCAGCGTTTCGTCAAGCGCATTCAGGACACGCTCTGGGTGTTGCAGGACAAGGTCATCGCCGTCCTCGGTCTCGCCTTCAAGGCGAACACCGACGACGCGCGCACTTCGCCCGCCGTGGACCTCGTCCTCGCGCTCCAGAAGGAAGGTGCTCATATTCGAGCCTACGACCCGCAGGCGATGGAAAAGGCGCGGCCCTTGCTGCCCGACGTCACGCTCTGCCCCGACCCCTACGAAGCCGTGCGCGGCGCCGATGCCATGATCATCGCCACTGAATGGGACGAGTTCAAGAACCTCGATTTCGGCAAGATCAAGTCGTTGATTGGACATCCGACGCTGTTCGACGGTCGCAATCTCCTCGATCCGATGACGATGAAGACGCTCGGCTTCACCTACCTCAGCGTCGGGCGCTAACGCTTCACGGTTTCACGTTTCTCATGCCTGAATACCTCGTCACTGGCGGCGCCGGCTTTATCGGCGGGCACCTCGCCGAGCGCCTCGTGCGCGACGGCAAATCCATCCGCATTCTCGATAACTTCTCCAGCGGCCGCGAAGCCAACCTCCGCTCCTGGGGCGACCGCGCCGAAATCATCCGCGACGATATTCGCGACCGTGCCGCCGTCGCGCGCGCCATGGCCGGCATCCGCATCGTCTTCCACCTTGCCGCGCTGCCGAGCGTGCCCAAGTCCGTTGCCGACCCGCTGACCTCCCACGACATCAACGTCAACGGCACCCTCAACGTCCTCCTTGCCGCCCGCGACGCCCGCGTCCAGCGCGTCGTCTTCACCAGTTCCTCCGCAGTCTATGGCGACTCGCCGACCCTGCCTAAACGCGAAGACATGACGCCCACGCCCATCTCACCCTACGGCCTGCACAAACTTATCGGCGAGCAATACTGTGCTCTCTTCACCCGCGCCTGGGGCCTCCAGACCGTCAGCCTCCGCTACTTCAACGTCTATGGTCCGCGCCAGGATCCGCAGTCCGAATATGCCGCCGCCATCCCCAAGTTCATCGCCAGCCTGCTTGCCGGCCGCGCGCCCACCGTGTTTGGCGACGGCGAGCAGACGCGCGATTTCACCTATGTCGCCAACATCGTGGACGCCAACCTTGCCGCCGCCGCCGCCCCCGAAGCCGCCGGTCAGACCTTTAACATTGCCGGTGGACGCCGCATCAGCGTCAACGAACTCATCGCCACCCTCAACCAGATTCTTGGCACCGCCGTCGCCCCCTCCTACGCCCCGCCGCGGCCCGGCGACGTGCTCCATTCATTGGCCGACATCACCAAGGCTAACCGCCTCCTTGACGGCACCCCGCGCGTCGAACTGGCCGAGGGTCTCCGCCGCACCGTTGAGTGGTTCCGCCAGTCGTAGCGCCGCCCTCAAGCAACACGGCCTCACCGTCTGCTGCTTGCAGGAATATCACGGCGGGTAGGGGCAAGGGCGGCTCTCGGTTCTCATGCGTTCCATCCGCCGGCCGTCTCAACAAACGCCACCTCTTCCAATCCTTCCGCGCTGGCGGCACCGACGCGCTGGGTGCATCCGTGTCTTTCGCATTCCGCGGTCAGGAAATCCGCCCAAAGCGTCCTGCGACAGAATTGTTTGGCGGAATCGTTTGACGGGGTTGACCTTCCACGACCTCTCTGTTAGCATCCGCGCGCTTTCTATGAAACTTTCTTATTACATCGCACTCATTGCCGCGGCAGCGCTGATCTCTGGTTGTGGAGAGAAGGGGGGACAGGTCCAGCAGCCCGTCAAAGGCTCGGCGGCCACCGGCAGCGGAACCACCACTGCGGTTCCAAAAGTCACCGTCACCCCCGCGCCACCACCGCCTGTGACGACGACCAAACCTTCCACCTCTCTCTTCCCGGCCGGCGGAGCCGCCAGCACCACGCCAGCGAAAGCGACGGAGCCGGCCGCCTCCAAACAGGCGACGACGCCTGCCAAGCTGGGTGAAGTTTCCGCGAAGGTGGTCATGGTGAACAAGGAGATGAAGTTTGTTGTCTTGGAGTTTTCCAGCAGCGCCGTTCCCACCGCGGGCAGCCAGTTGTCGCTCTATCGCGGCAAGGTGCGCGTTGCCACCGTCAAGGCCAGCGAGCCGATGAAGCCGCCGCTCGTCACGGCGGACATCCTCGACGGCGAGGTCCGCAAGGGCGACGAAGTGCGGTGATGCGCCAACAGGCCGCCGTGATTTTGGTTGGCCCAGTTGCAAACTTCTTCCGCTCGCAAGGTCCGCTGAGCATCCGTGAGTTTCCGCCCGTGGTGGAGCGTTTGCGTCGCGGTCTCTCGCTCAGCCCCGTCGAAGCCCACCGCGCCATTCGCAGCCTGCTCTCGGAGGCGATTGACGACGACTTGAAGGTGGATTTCCTCCTGGCGCTTCACCGCAAAGGCGAGACGGCCGAGGAGATTGCCACTTTCGCGCTGACGTTGCGCGAATTGGCCGTCAGTCCGCATGTCGGACCCGCCGACGTGGGCGGGCTGCTGCTCGATGTTTGTGGCAGCGGCGGCGACAAGCTCCACACCTTCAACATCTCCACGGCCGTCGCATTCGTTGTGGCTGGCGCGGGCGTGCCGGTGGCCAAGCACGGCAACCGCGCCATCACCAGCCAGAGCGGCTCGGCCGATGTGCTCGAAGCAATGGGTGTGGTCATTGACTTGCCGCCGCTGGCTGCTGCGCGGTGTCTGAAGGAAGTGGGCATTTCGTTTTTTTTCGCGCCCCACTACCACCGCGCGTTCAAGCACGTCGCGGGCATTCGCAAGCGGATGGCGGAGATGGGCGAATCTTCCGTGTTTAACATCCTCGGTCCGTTGCTGTGTCCCGCCCGGCCCAACGTGCAACTCATCGGCGTCTATGATCCGGTGTTGATTTCGCGTCTGGCCGAGGCACTGCGGCTGATGGGCGCGCGGCGCGGGATGGTGGTGAGCGGCCAGACGGAAGACGGCCGGAGCATGGATGAGGTTTCGACGCTCGGTCCGACGCGCGTCGCGGAGTTTGCGGAGAAGGGAAAGATTGAGGAATACGAAATGGATGCCGCCGGCTTGGGCTTGCCGCGGGCGAGACTGGCCGATATTACGGGCGGCACGCGCGAGGAGAATGCCGATCTGGTCCGCCGCATCCTCAACGGGACCGAGCAGGGTTTCCCGCGCGACATCGTGGTGTTGAATGCCGCGGCCGCGTTTCGTGCCACCGGCACGGTGCAGGACTACGAGCAGGGATTGAAGCTGGCCGCGCAGACCATTGACATCGGGCAGGCCGCGGAGAAGCTGGAGCGGCTGGCGATCTTCACGAGAACCGCGAAATGACGCGGAGGGCCGCGCCTGCGGCTGGATAAAGTTGGTGCGGGAGAGGAGACTTGAACTCCTACGCCTTTCGGCACATGCCCCTCAAACATGCGTGTCTGCCATTCCACCACTCCCGCACACGATGCCCGAAAAATCGAGCGCGTCGAAGCTACCGTGACCGCCGCGCGCGTGCAACTCATTTGTTGGAAGAGGAACCCGTCACTGGCGAAAGGTCTTCATAGACCGCTTCCACCGAAATGTAGGCGGTGCCGTTCTCGATTTTCGTTGTCGCGGTGGCGGTGCGCAGGCCGGCGAGCGCGTCCACCGCCATGTCAATCCGCGGCAACCACGTCGCCACCGCCGCGGGCGGCTCGCTGTTATTGATGAGTCGGTAGAGCGAATAGGCCGACATGGTGTTGCGCACAGCCTGTGTGGTTGCGGCCACCTGCCATCGCAGGCGGTTGTCGTTGGTGTTCTGCTCACGCCAAGGCTTCTGCGTGAACATGGGCGTCAGCAGGCTGGCGTCGCTGGCCGCCAGCAAGACGCCTTCGCTGAACCCCATCACCGGCCAGCGTTCGATTTCCTTTTCTAGCGATTTCGATTCCGAAGTCAGTCGGTTCACGATGGTGCCGCTCACATCCGCAGAGCGGAGGGCGAACTGAAGACCGGTGCGGCCGTTGAGGGATTGCAGCGCGTCTTGGACGCCGATACACGCTTGTTTCTCGTTGTAACACTCCAAAGCCAGCGCCCACTGTGGCGCGGGCAGCGGGATGTGCAAGGCGATCGGCTTCCAAGGCAGCGACGCGAGCGCGAAGTGATCGCCCATCCACGGCGAGTTTGCGCGCAGCCGCAGCGTCTGTTGTTGCATGGCATGGCCGGCAGCCGGATCGAGGAAGGCCGCGTGCGACACGACCGCCGCCGTCCAATCGTTGAGCCGGCCGCAGATCGTCAGCATCGGGTTGGGTGGCAACTGCTTCATCAACGCGCTGCTGGTGATGGAATTGGTCGCGTTCAGGGGCGGCGGTGATGAGAGCGGCGCGTGTGTGCTGACGGCGATGGTTCCCAGATTGGTCGTGTCAATCGTCCACGCAAACGATCCGTTTTGCCGCCGCCAGAGACCATGCTGGCTGCGGTAGGCCTCGTCGCTCATCCGGTCGCCGAACTCTTTATGGAACTCCGCCGCCATGCCTTCCAGCGGCATGGGTTGCTCGTTCCAGCCTCGCGCCTTCGGCATCCCGCGGTCCAGATGTCGTTCCAACGTGTCCTCCGACTCCGAAAACACCGCGACGATGACGCCGCGGACCTTGGCGTATTTCACCACGACGTTTTCCGGCCAGCCCTTGACCGTGACGCGAACTACCTCCGCATTCCCGTGACGCGAACTGGTCATCGTGAACCCGGCACGCCCGCCGCGCTGGATGAGGTCGGCCCACATCTCCAGCCGCTTGGTCCGCCTGCCGATGGGTGCGAAGACAAAAACACTGTGACGGCCGGGCTTCTGCGGATCAGCCACATAGCCCGCCAGCACGCGCTCGCCGATGAGGTCGAGAATCCACCGTTCACCGTCGCTCAATTCGCGCTTATCGAAACCGTGCTGTTGCGCAAACTTCTTCAGTTCGGGCCGCGCCATGAAGACGCGGAACCAGTTCGATGTCCGCAGCCGCAGCCAATCGGTTTCCAAGGATCGTTGATAAGCGGCCGCCTCCGCCGTGGGCGGCAGACAGGCAAGCAGATCGTAATCGCTGACTACTTCGGCCGGCTTCAGCAGCCAATACACGCCGGCTGACACCAACACGATGCCGATGAAACTCAGGACGCCGAGAAGGTATTTTATGCGAGCCGGACTGCGCCGGTGAGTTCGCGAATGTCTGTGATGTTGTGACATTTCAGGTAATCTTGGATACCCGCAATCACGGCCAACGCCGTTTGCGGTTCGTAAAAGTTCGCCGTGCCGATGGCCACCGCGTTCGCGCCCGCCAGCAGGAATTCGATGGCGTCCGCCGCGCTCTGGATGCCGCCCATGCCGATGATCGGAATCTTCACCGCGCGCCGCGCGTCCCAGACGAGCTTGATCGCGATGGGCTTGATGCATGGTCCTGTCAGCCCGCCGGTGACGTTGGCGAGCTTCGGCCGGCGCGATTCGATGTCAATCGCCATCGCGGGAAAACTGTTTGTGATCGAGATCGCGTCACTGCCCTCGGCTTCCGCCGCGAGAGCGTAGGGGATCACGCTCGTCACGTTTGGACTGAGTTTGGTGATCAGCGGCAACGTGGTCGCCTTCCGGCACGCGGCCACCACGCGCGCCAGCAGCTTCGGATCGGTGCCGAACTGCGCGCCGCCTTCCTTGATGTTGGGGCAGGAGACATTCAACTCCAGCGCACCGACGCCGTCGAGGTCGCCAAACCGCCGCGCCACCTCGGCGTATTCCTCCACGGTCGTGCCCCAGATGTTGATGATGGACGGCACGCGCAGCGATTTCAGGAACGGCCAGTATTTTTCAATGAAGCCGTCCACGCCTGGCCCTTGCAAACCGATGGCGTTGAGCATGCCGCTGGTCACCTCCGCCGTGCGGGGCGTCGGGTTACCGCGGACGGGCGAAAGACGGATACCTTTGACGACGACCGCTCCGAGCTGGTTCAGGTCCAGCAACCGAGCATATTCTACGCCGTAGCCAAACGTCCCCGACGCGACCATCACAGGATTCTGCAACGTCAGCTTGCCGATGGAGACGGAGAGATTCATCTGCCGATTCTCCTTTTCCTGATTCCGCGCTCCGCATTCCGCATTCCGCCTTTCATCGCGCCACCTCCCAGAGCACTTCACGCGGGTCAAACACCGGTCCCTCGGTGCAAGTGCGCTGATACTCCCAGCCCGATGCCGTCTTCACCGGAATCACGCACGTCAGGCAGACGCCGACGCCGCAACACATGTGCTCGTCCATCGAAATCTCCGCCGGCACCTTGAACTCGTCGGCGATCTTCGCTACTGCCCTCAACATCGGCGTCGGCCCGCAGGCGAACAGTTTCCGCTTCCCGTCGCCGCGTTTGAGTTCCGCCAACAACGGTTGTGTGACCAGACCTTTCTCGCCGTAACTGCCATCCTCTGTCGTCACGCGCACGTCCCAGCCCAGCTTGTGGAACTCCGCCTCGCACAAAATGTCCACGCGCCGCCGACCGCCGACGAACACGACGCCCCTCTGTGGCGAACGCTCCGCCAGCAAATACATCGCCGCCATGCCGTAGCCGCCAGCGACCAGCAACGGCGTCTCGCCGCCGCGCGCGGGCACCGTGAACCCGTGCCCCAGCGGCCCGATGGCGCTCAACTCCTCGCCCGCGCGCATCCGGGCCAGTGCGTCGGTGCCTTTGCCGATCGTCTTGTAAAGCAGTGACACCGTCTCGCCGTCCGCCTGGAAAATGCTGAATGGCCGCCGCAACAGCGCGTCGCGCAGCGGCGGGATGCGCAGGTGCAGGAACTGTCCCGGCTGCGTCGCGCGCGCGATCTCCGGCGCGCGCAGCACCAGCCGGAAATAGGCGTCGGTGTCGCGTTCGTTCGAGATGATCTGGGCCGTTCGTTCAACCATCACCGCCAAGCATGTTCGTCGCGCGCCAACCTGTCAATCCTGCGTCAGTGCCGTGCTAGGGCAAGGCACCGGCTGGGCCGCCGCCCCTCAACGACCGAACACCACGGCTCATCGGGACGGTTCGCCCTGCCTGATGTTTGCGTGCGATGGCAAACAAGATGAATGACTTGATCAACGGGCAGAGGGGTGCAGGTTCTTAACTCTCTACGTTGCATTCTTCCCTCGCCTCCGCGCCCGTTGATGTGCCGCCTGCCTTTCGCGCGCGCCATGCGTGGATTCAGCAACAGCCACCGCGCCCGGAGGACGCGGTCCACCGTGCGAAGTGAAATGCAACAGCATTGGACTAAATGAATGCGTGGATGTATGCTGACCTGCGTTAGGCGGGTCCTTACCACATGATACCGGACACAGATTACGATGAATAACCCTGTGGTAATCCTCCATCTCGAAGACAACCCGTGTGACGCGGAACTGGTGCGACACTCGTTGCGGCAGACCACCATGACCTTCGAACTGCGCCTTGCGCGCAACCGCGCGGAATACGAGGCCGCGCTGGCAGAAACCAAGTTTGACCTGATTCTCTCCGATTACGACCTGCCCGACTACGATGGAATCACTGCCTTGAAACTGGCTGGCGAGAAACAGCCCGATGTCCCTTTCATCCTGGTCACCGGCGCATTGGGCGAGGATCAGGCGGTGGACGCCATGCTCCTCGGCGCGACGGATTACGTGCTCAAGCAACGGCTCCAGCGTCTGGGTCCTGCCGTGTTGCGGGCCTTGACCCAAGCGGACGAGGGTCGGAAACTTCACGCGGCAGAGGAATTGTTCCGCGCTTCGGAACTCCGCTATCGCCGGCTCTTCGAGTCGGCCATGGACGGCATTTTGATTCTCGATGCCGAGACGGGGATGGTCGTGGATGTGAATCCATTTCTGATCGAGATGTTGGGCTACACGCACGAGATGTTTCTCGGCAAGAAGGTCTGGGAACTGGGATTCTTGACGAACGTCGTCGCCAACCAGGACAACTTCAAGGAATTGCAGCAGAAGGGCTACGTCCGTTACGAAGACATGGCGCTGGAAGCCCGCGACGGGACGCGGCACGAGGTGGAGTTCGTCAGTAACGTCTATCAGGTGAACCACCGCAAGGTAATCCAGTGCAACATCCGCGACATCACGCAACGCAAGCGGGCGGAGGAGGCGCTGCGGGCCAGCGAGAAGAGATTCCAGGGCCTCTTCGAGAATACCCGTGACGCCATTATGACCATTCGGCCCCCTTCCTGGAGGTTCACCTCCGGAAACCCGGCCTGCGTGAAGATGTTCAGGGCGAAAAGCGAGGAGGAGTTTATTTCTTACGGGCCATGGGAACTGTCTCCCGAGCGCCAGCCGGACGGGCGCGCGTCTGGCGAGAAAGCCAAGGAGATGATTGAGACGGCCGTGCGCGAAGGCACCCACTTCTTCGAGTGGACGCACCGGCGGATCGGTGGCGAGGAGTTTACCGCCGACGTGCTCCTGACTCGGATGGAGCAGGAGGGGAAGGTGTTCATCCATGCCACCGTCCGCGACATCACCGAGCGCAAGCTGGCGGAGGCGGCACTGCGGGAGAGCGAGAAGCGGCTCCACGAGCTTAACGCATTGCAGGGACTCTTGCTGTCCCCGAATCCCACTGAGCAAAGGCTCAAGCTCGTCACCGAGGCCGTGGTGCGGATCATGGGCGCCGACTTTGCCAGAATCTGGATGATAAGACCCGGCGACCGTTGCGAAGCGGGCTGCGTTCACGCTCAAGTGGCGGAGGGGCCGCACGCCTGCCGGTTCCGGGACCGGTGCCTGCATCTGCTGGCCAGTTCCGGCCGCTATACCCACACCGATGGCCGGGATCACAGCCG
Organism: Verrucomicrobiia bacterium; assembly: GCA_041667205.1. GTDB lineage: Bacteria > Verrucomicrobiota > Verrucomicrobiia > CAIQCK01 > CAIQCK01 > CAIQCK01. Next base: position 112,415 of record JBAYFL010000018.1, read on the forward strand.
GGTGCCCTTTGGTTGTTACAAGATCGGAAAGATCGCGGCCGGAGAGGAACCCAAGTTTCTCACCAACGACGTGACGACCGACCCGCGCGTCCACAATCATGCGTGGGCCAAAGAACTCGGTCTGAAGTCCTTTGCCGGTTATCGCCTGGTGGATGCCGAGGGCGCCCCGCTTGGCGTGCTGGCGCTCTTCAGCAAGCATGCGATCTCGGCGGAGGAAGATTTGCTCTTGGAGGGGATCGCGCATGCCACCTCCCGGGTGCTGCACTCGGCGCGGGTCAAGGCGGCGCTGCGGGAGAGCGAAGAAATGCTGCGGTTGCTGATGGATTCCACCGCCGAGGCGATCTACGGCTTGGACATGGACGGAAAGTTCACCTTCTGCAACGCAGCCTGCCTGCGCCTGCTGGGCTATGCCCATCCGCGCGATTTGATCGGTAAGGAAATGCACGCGCTCATCCACCACAGCCGTGCGGATGGCACGCCGCTGCCGAAAGACGACTCCCACATCCGTCGCTCTACACGGCAGGGCAACGGCAGTCATGCCAGCGATCAAGTCTATTGGCGCGCGGACGGGACTTGTTTCCCCGTTGAATACTGGTCTCATCCAATATGGCGCGGCGGAAGGCCTATCGGCAGCGTGGTGACCTTCTTCGACATCACCGAGCGGAAGCGGGAGGCGGAAGAGGCCAGCCGCATGGCGACGGTGGTGCGGGACTCCAACGATGCGATCACGATTCAGGACCTCGAGGGCCGGATCACCGCTTGGAACCACGGCGCGGAACTGATGTTTGGTTATAGCGAGCAAGAAGCGCTCAAGATGGAAATTTGGCAACTCGTCCCCCGCAATAAAGCGGCAGAGCAAAAGGATTTCATCCGCCGGCTGTTTGCGGGTGAAAAGGTCACATCGTTTGAGACCCAACGGGTGACCAAAGACGGGCGCGTTCTCGATGTGTGGCTCACGGTAACGAAACTAATGGACGATGCGGGAAAAGTAATTGGTATTGCCGCTACCGAGCGCGACATCACCGAGCGCAAGCGGACCGAGGGGACGCTGCGGCAGAGCGAAGAAAAATACCGGGCCTTGATCGAGACGACCAACACCGGGTTTCTAATTCTGGATACTCACGGCAAAGTCATCGACGCCAACCAGGAATATGTCAGGCTCACAGGCTATGCCACGCTGGAGGAGATCCTCGGCCGAAGCGTCGTGGAATGGACTGCCCCCTACGATCTGGAGCGAAATACCGGGGAAGTGAAGAAATGTGTCGCGCAGGGTTTCGTCAGAAACCTGGAAATCGACTACGTGAACCGCAGTGGACAAATTACACCCGTCGAAATCAATGCAACGGTCGTGGGCAGCGGAGGCTCCGCCAGGATATTGTCACTTTGTCGCGACATCACCGAGCGCAAATGGGTGGAGGAGGAAATCCGCAAGCTCAACACCGAACTGGAGCAGCGGGTGACCGAGCGCACCGCCGAGCTTCAAACGGCCAACAAGGAACTGGAGACATTCAGCTACTCCATCTCACATGACCTACGCGCGCCGTTGCGAAGCATTATCGGCTTCGCAGGCATGCTGACGGAAGATTGCGCGCCGCGGCTCGACGAGGAAGGCCTTCGCCTGCTGGGGACCATCTGTGGCGAAGCCAAGCGGATGAACCTGATGATTGACGAACTGCTGGCGTTCTCGCGGGTGGGACGGCAATCCATGCAAGTGGCGGAGGTTGACATGACGGCATTGGCTCAAAGCGTATTCGACCAATGCGCGGCACAGGCATCGGGCCGCAACATCCAGTTCAAACTGCAACCGTTGCCGCCAGCGCAGGGCGATCCGCATCTGCTCTCACACGTGTGGAGCAATCTCATTTCCAACGCCATCAAATACACGCGCAACAAGCCGCTGTCCAAAATCGAAATCACCGGCCGCGCCGATGACGGCGAGGTTGTTTACTGCGTGAAAGACAACGGTGTGGGCTTCGACATGAAGTATGCCCAGAAGCTCTTTGGCGTTTTCCAGCGACTGCACCTTGAGGCTGATTTTGAAGGCATTGGCGTCGGGCTGGCGCTGATGCAACACATCGTCCAGCGCCACGGCGGTCGCGTCTGGGCGGAAGGCGAAGTCAACAAGGGCGCGACGTTCTACTTCTCCCTGCCGGCGAGAGGTGGCTGAGCAGCACCGGCCCCGCCGGCGCGCCTGGTGAAGTCAGCAATCAACAACTCGCCGACGCCATCGCCGGCACGAGCAACAACAGCAACGCCGTCGCGACGCTCGGTTTGATCGTGAGCAATCCCCGACGCAGAGCGAGATACAAGCTATCGCAAATAAGCTAGATGAGTTGATCGGCGCGTTGAGGCGATGAAAGCGTTGTAGAGTCGGCCGTCTCGGCCGACGGGATTTGTCTGATACGGGACAAGATTCAAACCGCCGCGGTTGCTCGGCCGAGACGACCGACGCTACAACCGCTGCGGTCTGGCTTGAATAGTGCGCGGCGCTCGCCTACAGTCCGCGCCCTGAACAACACGCGGAGGAACCAGCAATGCCAGAGTATTTCATCGGTATAGACAGCGGCACACAGTCCACAAAGGCCATCGTTGTGGACGCGCGCGACGGCAAGGTTGTCGGCGCAGCGGCGAAATCCTACGGCCTCATCCCGAAACTGCCCGCCGGCCACAAGGAACAGCATCCGAAGGTGTGGATTGACGCGGTCAGCGTCAGCGTGCGCGGCGCGCTCAAGGCGGCAAAGGTCAAGCCCGCCGACGTGCGCGGCATTGGCGTCAGCGGCCAGCAGCACGGGTTCGTCCCGCTCGACAAGGACGGCAATGTCATCCGCCCCGCCAAGCTCTGGTGCGACACCTCCACCGCGCCGCAGTGCGCCGAGATCATTGGCAAGCTCGGCGGCCTCGCGCGCGTGATCGAAGCCATCGGCAACGGCGTGCCCGCCGGTTTCACGGCGTCGAAGATTCTGTGGCTGAAACAGAACGAGCCGGAGAACTACGCGAAGCTCGCGACGGTGTTGTTGCCGCACGACTACATCAACTACTGGCTCACCGGCAACAAGACGATGGAGTTCGGCGACGCCAGCGGCACGGCGCTCATGGACGTGCGCTCGCGCCAGTGGAGCGACGCCGTCATCAGCGCAATTGATCCCGCGTTGAAATCCAAACTGCCCGCGATTCAATCGAGCGACCAGCCCGCCGGCAAACTCCGCGCCGAAGCGGCCAGGAAGCTCGGCCTGACGACGGAGGTGGTGGTCAGCGCCGGCGGCGGCGACAACATGATGGGAGCCATCGGCACCGGCAACACGCGACCCGGCATTGTCACCGCCAGCTTTGGCACCAGCGGCACGATTTACGCGTGCAGCGACAAGCCCGTCGTGGACCCGCAAGGCGAGATTGCGGCGTTTTGCGATTCGACGGGCCAATGGCTGCCGCTGCTTTGCACAATGAACGTCACCGTTGCGACCGAGATGATCCGCAAGGATTTCGGCTGGTCGGTCAAGCAATTCGACGCCGAGGTCGGCAAGGCGCCCGTGGGCGCGGGCGGACTGGTGCTCCTGCCTTACTTCGAGGGCGAGCGCACGCCGAATGTCCCGGACGGCACAGGTGTCTATTTCGGCGTCAACGAGCGGACGTTGACGGCTGGGGCATTTGCGCGCGCAGCGATGGAGGGTGCGACGCTCGGCATGAACTACGGCCTTAACCGCTTGCGCGGGCTGGGCATCGCACCGACACAGATTCGCGCCACCGGCGGCGGCTCCAACTCGGCCGTCTGGCGGCAAATCATGGCCGACGTCTTCGATGCCGAGGTCGTCTGCACGCAGACCGCGGAAGGCGCGGCTTATGGCGGCGCGCTCCAGGCAATGTGGTGTTACGCGCGCCAACGCGGCAGCAAGGTGGAGATTTTCGAGATCACCGACGAATTTGTGAAGCTCAACCGGAAGACCATCGCCCGGCCGAAGCCGAAGAACGTGGAGTTGTATCGCAAGCTGCAAGAGTTGCAGAACCAGCTTAGCCGCGACCTGCGCGCGTCGTTCGCGAAACACCGGGCGTTGGTTAGCTGAAAGTAGTCGCGTCACTCCGTGACGCGAGCAATCATCATAATAACGCGTCACGGAGTGACGCGACTACTCAGATTGAACTATTACCGCGCCAAACACGTTTTGCCCATCGCATCGCCGCCGATCGAAGACGGCGTCGTCGGCGTCGAGAGTGACCGCATTGTCGCCGTCGGGCGGCGGGCGGATTTCGACGGGCCGTTGACCGATCTCGGCGAGCGCGTGCTGCTACCGGGGTTCGTCAACGCGCACTGTCATCTCGACTACACAAACATGGCGGGCAAGCTACCTTTCAAGGGCAGCTTTGCCGACTGGATCGCCGACATCGTGGTGTTGAAACGCTTGTGGTGGACAAAGGATTACGCGGCGTCGGCGTCGGCGGGTCTGGCGGCGCTGCTGCGCTCCGGCACGACGACGGTATGCGACATCGCGTCATCGCCGGCGAACCTCGACATGGTCGCCAACGCGCCGCTGCGGGTGCTGTCGTGTCTGGAACTGATTGACGTGGCTGGAAAGCCCGCCGAGGAGAAATTCTGGAACCGTTGCGCCGGGCTTTCGCCGCACGCGCCGTTTACTGCGTCGCAGGAGCTTTACCGGAAGGTGCACGGCTTTTGCCGGCAGCGTGGGAAGATTTTCACGACGCACGTCGCCGAATCGAGTGAGGAAACCGCGATGTTCGAGCAGAGGACCGGGCCGCTCTATGAACTGCTCGCGGTGCTGGGCCGTTCGCCAGAAGACTGCGGGCGCGGCAGCAGCGTGGCATGGCTTGACGAATGCGGTGCGCTGGATGGGATGCTGGCGGTCCATGCGAATTGCCTGAGCGACGATGACGTGATGCGGTTGGCGCGGGCGGGCGCGACGGTGGTGCATTGTCCGAGCAGCCATCGGTTCTACGCTCATCCGCCGTTTCCGTTCGAGCGGTTGTGCGGGGAGGGTGTGCTGGTTTGTTTTGGCACGGACAGTGCGGCGAGTGGGACGACATTGGACATGCGGGCTGAGATGCGCGAGTTTCTAACGGCGTTTCCTTCGGTGCGGCCGGCCAAGGCGCTGGAGATGGCGACGATGACGGCGGCAAAAGCGTTGAATCAGCCCGGCCTGACTGGCACACTCACCGCCGGCAGCAGCGCCGACATGATCGCGGTGCCGCTGGCGGGCGCGACCGGTGACGCGGCCGAAGCGGTGATCGCCGGGCGCGATGCGGTGAGTTGGATGATGGTTGACGGAAAGGTGGCGCACAATGAGTTGTAACAGATGGGTTCAAGTTCTCTTGATGGTGGGCGGAGTGTTCGTCATGACGGCTGCGGCGCAGGTGATCTCGCCGCCGACGCCGCGCGGTTTTGTCACCCGCAATGTGGGCGATAGCCAGAACATCAACGCCAACATCTCAGTGCTGCAACAGCCGCAGCAGCCCAGCCCGGCGTTGATTCAGACGCTGCGCATGAAGATTGACATCTTGATGCGCCAGCGGCGCTACGATGAAGCGGAAGCTGCGGCGATGGACTTGCTGCAACGGTCGCCGAACAACGAACATGCCATCGCGTATTTGCGGTTGATTCAGAGTTCGCGGCTCGCGCTGGAGGTGCCGTTGCAGAAGATGATCGTCCCGAAGATTGAGTTTCGTGAGGCGTCGTTGTCGGATGTGCTGAGTTTCCTGCACAAGACGAGCGGCGAACTGTCGGCAGACAAGAAGCCGATCAGCTTCGTGTTTCACGCGCCGCCGGGAACAACGATCCCAGCGGTGACGCTGAGTCTGCAACAGGTGCCTATGCTCGACGTATTGCGCTACGTCACGGCGACCACCGGGCTGGCGTATAAGGTCGAGCCGCACGCCGTGATCATCTACAAACAGCAAGCGCCGCCGCCTGCGCCGGTCGCGCCGGCGATACCGTGACGGGGATGCAACTCGACGAGTTTGCCACAGCCGCGCTTGAGGATTTGCGTGGGGCGGGGCTTTTCCGGCAACTGCGGGCGGTCGCCGGTCCTCAAGGCTCGCGCATTGTCGTGGACGGTCGCGAGGTGGTGAATTTCTCCTCCAACGACTACCTCGGCCTTGCCAACGATCCACTGCTGCAAGAAGCGGCGACGCATGCCATTGAGCGCTACGGCGTCGGTTCGGGCGCGTCACGGCTTGTTTGCGGCAACATCGCGCCCTACGCCGAGCTTGAAGCGCGGCTGGCGGCCTTCAAAGGCAAGGAAGCCGCTGTCGTTTTTGGCTCCGGCTACGCCGCCAATGTCGGCACGATCTGCACGCTCGTTGGCAAAGGCGACACCGTCATCCTCGACAAGCTTGACCACGCAAGCATCGTGGACGGCGCCCGGCAGAGCGGCGCGACGATCCGTGTTTATCCGCACGGCGATTTGAACAAGCTGGAGAAGCTCCTCCAAGCGAAACGAGACGGGTGTGTGTTGATCGTTACTGAGACGGTATTTTCAATGGATGGCGACATCGCGCCATTGCGTGAGATCGTGGAGTTGAAAGACCGCTATGGCGCGTGGCTGATGATAGACGAGGCGCACGCCACCGGCCTCTACGGGCAGCGCCGGCGCGGCGTGGCTGAGGCGCTCGGCGTCGAAGATCGCGTGGACGTGACGCTCGGCACGTTGAGCAAGGCGCTCGGTTGTGTCGGTGGCTTCGTGTGCGGATCACAGGCGTTGGTGGATCTGCTGGTCAATCGCGCCCGCAGCCTGATTTACTCGACGGCGTTGCCGCCGGCGATGGTCGCGGCGGCGAGCGCTGCGGTGAAGTTTGTGATGAGCCGGGGCGGTGAGGCGCGGTGCAATGAACTGTGGTGGCGCGTGAACGAGTTGAGGAAGGGATTGGGCAAAGAAAGCGGGGCAAGCGTCTCGCCTAACCAGTTGGGTAGCCCGATCATCCCGTTGCTTATCGGTGACGAAGCGCGGGCGGTGGAATGCTCGCGTCAGCTTTTCGAGCGCGGCTTGTTCGCCCCTGCGATTCGCTATCCAACCGTGGCGCGCGGCGCGGCGCGGCTGCGATTGACCGTGACGGCAGCGCACACAAGTGAGCAAACGAAACTGTTGATCAAGGCGCTGTCGGAGTCGGATTGCTGAGTTTACGCAATACACAATACGTAATACGCTCCTCACCGCATGGATTCGCTGGCTGACAAAGACCGCCGTTATCTCTGGCATCCGTTCACGCAGATGCGCGATTGGATGGCGGAGGAGCCGGTCATTATTGAGCGGGGACAGGGCGCGCGCCTTTGGGACACGAAGGGGAGTGAGTATCTCGACGCCAACGCCTCCATCTGGACAAACATCCACGGTCACAGCCATCCGCGCATCAATGCCGCCATCCGAGCGCAATTGGAGAAGATCGCGCACAGCTCCTTCCTTGGCTTGTCAAATGTGCCCGCTATCGAATTGGCGGAGAAGCTGGTGAGGATTGCGCCTGTAGCGGCGGTCTCTGACCGCCGACATCCGACAGAAGAACCGGCGGTCGGAGACCGCCGCTACAGTCCTTTGGCGCGCGTCTTTTACAGCGACGACGGTTCCACGGCGGTGGAGGTGGCCATCAAGATGGCGTTGCACTACTGGATGCATCGAGGTCAGCGGCAGCGGCGGCGGTTTGTGGCGTTTGCAGATGCCTACCACGGCGACACGGTTGGCGCGGTGAGCCTTGGCGGGATTGACCTGTTTCACGCGACGTATCGGCCGCTGCTATTCGAGGTGGAGCATGTGGCGGATGCGGCAGGGCTGAAATCGGTGCTGGAGAAACACGGTGCTGAAGTCGCAGCCGTGGCTATCGAACCACTGGTCCAAGGAGCGGCGGGCATGAAGCTCTGGCCACGCGGATTGCTCGCAGAGACGCGGAGGCTTTGTGATGAGCACGGCGCGTTGCTGATTGCGGACGAGGTGATGACGGGTTTTGGTCGGACGGGGACGATGTTCGCGTGCGAACAGGAGCACGTGACGCCCGACTTCCTCTGTCTGGCGAAGGGCCTCAGCGGCGGCTATCTGCCGCTGGCGGCGACGCTGACGACGGAGCGGGTGTTCGAGGCGTTCCTTGGCGACTACTCGGAACGAAAGACATTTTTCCACGGGCACAGTTTCACCGGCAATCCGCTGGGCTGCGCGGCGGCGCTGGCGAGCTTGGAGGTTTTTGAGCGGGAACGAACGCTGGAGAAATTGCAGCCGAAGATTGCGTTGCTGACGGCGGAGTTGGAGAAGTTTAGCGCGATGAAGACGGTTGTGGCGGCGCGCCAGTGCGGCTTTATCGGCGTGGTGGAAGTTGGACCGTATCCATGGGAAGCGAAAGCGGGCATTCGAGTGTGCCAGCGGGCGCGCGAACTGGGCGTGCTGACGCGGCCCATCGGCAACGTCATCGTCATCATGCCGCCGCTGTGCGTGACGGAGGATGAGCTTCAGCAGATCTGTGAAGTGTTGCGGCGTGCTATCGCAACGGTGCTCCCATGAACCGGATATTGTTCATAACCGGCACGGATACGGGCGTCGGCAAGACGTTCGTGACGGCGGCGTTGGTGCGGGCGTTGCGGAAGGCGGGTGTCCATACGGGAGCGGTGAAACCGTTCGCGACAGGCAGCCGCGATGACGCGCGGGTATTGCGCTCAGCGATGGATGGTGAATTAACGCTCGCGGAAATCAACCCGGTGTTCTTCAAACGGCCGCTGGCGCCGATGGTGGCGGCGCGGTTGGAAGGCAAACGGGTGCCGCTGCGCGTGGGGTTGCTTGCGAAGCGGTTTGAGTTATTGCTGGTGGAGGGGATCGGCGGGTGGCTGGTGCCGTTGACGGAGCGGGTAACAGTGGCGGATTGGGTGGCGCGGCAGAGGTGGCCGATCGTCATCGTGGCGCGGGCGGGTTTGGGGACGATCAATCACACGTTGCTGACGGTGGAGAGCGCTCGGCGGCGCGGGGTGAAGATTGCGGCGGTGTTCTTGAACGACGTGGACAAAGCTGGCGCGACGACGGCGCGGCGGAACGCGGTGGTGTTGCGACGGCTGACGAAGCTGCCGGTGTTCTTGTCGGTCAAGGCTCTTGTAGATGTGTTGCGGAGGTGCACGGTGCGCGCCTGAGCAAAAAGCCGGGCCGGGGAAGGTATGTCTTTTCCTGCCGCCTGCGCCCCTCAGTGCATCATCTCTTCCAGCGTGTTCCGGTCCGTGCCGAGCTTGACCAGTTCGCCAAGCACACGGTCGCGCTTGGCCAGATTGGTTGAATAGGCCGTCGAGCTGGCTCCGGACTGCCGCCGCAGGTAGTCGAGGCTCTGGATGTAATCAGCCATCGCGTTCTTGAAGTCCCGCGTCTTCGGGTGCAGCCGGCTGTCCAGCCACGACAGACGATCCAGCGCCGCCTTGATCGCCTCCGCCGGCAACTTCGTCACCCGATAGCGCGTGTCCTTCTTCGCGTCGGGTGTTTTCTCGTCCATCAAACAGCCCCGCATCAGCGCCGATGCCGCCCAGATTTCTTCTATCGAGGCTGACAGGCTGAGCGTCGTCGGCAGTTGGTTGTTCGCCGCCCGCAGCATGAACTCCGCCGAGAGATGGTTCGGCGCGAGTTGCAGCACCTGCTGGAGGGTTGTGTAGGTGTCCTGATTGCGTAGGTAGGCGACCGGCGCGTAAGCGTTCAGGTTCCTTTGAATCTGGTAGAACATCATGAGCGCCTTGGAGAGATTCGGCGTTTTGTCCAGACGCGCCACCGCCGCCGCGTCATCCAGCGTGCTGACGGAGAGAATCTGGATGCTCCAGAGCATCGCCGGCGAGTAGAGGATGGCCAGATCGTTGAGGTTCTCCTTGTTGGCTGTTGGAATCGCGACGACGGTGCATTTCTCCAGTTTCGACCCGCGAATCTTCTCCGCCACCGCGCCCACCTGCCGAATCTTCCCGTCCACCGTTACGTCGCCGGTCATTGAGAAGCCGGGATCAATCTGGAAACCGTCCAGCAGCGACAGCAGCAGCACCGAGAACGCGCCGCCCGCCGAGCCGCCCGCTTGCTTCGTGTATTTGTCGCCGTAGCTGAAACGGACCTTGTGGCCCGCCAGCCAGATCGGATAGCGCACCTTCAGCACCCGCTCCGCTTCCTCCATCGAAATACGCGTGTCTTTCGCCACGTTGCCAAACATATCGCAGAACGCCTCCCGCTTGCTGCTGTCCCGCTCCACGGTGGCAATGATGTCTTGCGCGCCGCCGACCCGCATACCGTTGGCCATCTGCATGATGAAAAGCCCTTTGATGCTGCTTTGGTTGCGGGCGAACTTCTTTGCGTCCTTTTGTGAATCGCTATCTGCTACGGAAGTGGGCGTTGACCTTCTATCTTCGGTTCTGGTTCGTGCAACTGAAGGAAGTGGACCAAGAGATTTGCCGCTTCCATCCGGCACGCCAAAACACACGCGGAAGCCAGTGACATCGTCTGCATTGGACCGGACCAGGCCACTACGGTAGGCACACCTAACGGTGCCAAGAGTGCGCTTGTAAGCTCCGCCACGCGTCACACTGGCAGGTGTGCCGCTTTTGTAACACTCCGCGTGCGACTGTGTGGGATCCCACTCATCCAGACACCATTCACGCACATTACCCAGCATGTCCGCCAAGCCAAACTTGTTCCGACCTCGCGCCCCGTAGTGATCAACCGGAGACACGAATTCAAAGCCGTCTGCGTTTCCCGCCCAATTCAATCTTCTCTCGCCATCCTCAACTGAATCGCCCCACCAGAATTTCGTTTGCATGCCCGCGCGGCACGCATATTCCCATTCGCCTTCAGTTGGCAGCCGACAGACCATTCCTTCTGACAGTCTATTCGCTTTCTTCTCCGTGTTTGTGAGCCATTCACAGAAAGCGACTGCATCATTCCAACTGACGCAACAGACTGGGTCTTTGTCTTTTGGTGTGAAATCGAGGTTATGGTCTTTTGAAGTTGAATCTGTCACGTGGCCGGTTGCGTTCACAAACTTCTTCCACTCCGCCACCGTAACTTCTGTTCGGCCAAGCCAAAAGCCTGACTTGATCTCAGCCTTGTGCTGCCGCTCACCTTCCCACTTTGTCCACGCAGCGGGGCAACCGTTGCGATTTGCCCATTCTCGTTCCTCTGGCGTGCTACCCATCACGAACTCGCCGGGCGGAATCCAGACCAGTTCCATGCCGGTGGAGGTGGTCATGGTTTTCTCTTGGGCAAGGATGGCGGCGGGATTGGCCAGCAGCAGGGCGGCTGCGAAGGCGGAGAGGCTGACTCGGTTCATGATTTTCCTCCAAAACACTACGCGGCGGATTATACGGCAAAGGGAGAGAAAGTTAAGAGCTAAAAATTATGAGTGAAGAGTTCCATCCGTTGGGCGAGTCATTCAGGCGTTGTTGTTCCAGAGCGCGCCGGGGATAGCGGAGTTGGTGGTGTTAAAGGGGGTGTCTCTTTGCCAAATTGCGTGTTTCGGGGAAAGCAAACTTCTAGCACGTAAAAGCTGTGCGCGGAAGGCGCGGAAAACATCTATCTCGCCTGAAGCGCGCTGAGCAGCTTGGCGTGGATGCCGCCGAAGCCGCCGTTGGAGAAGACAGCGACGACGTCGTTAGGGCGCAACTGGGGAAGTAGCGCGGCGATGATGGCGTCGGCGTCGGCGAGGTAGTGTGCGGGCCGGCCGTGGGCGGCGATGTCGGCCACCAGTTTCTCTGGCGAGAGCCGCTCATGCTCGGGAAGTTCTTCCAAGCGGTTCACTTTGCTGACGAAGACGCCGTCGGCTTCGGCGAGCGACTCAGCGAGTTCTTTCTGGAAGACGCAGCGGCGCGTGGTGTTGCTGCGCGGTTCGAAGACGGCCCAGAGCCGCTGGCCGGGGAAACGAACGCGAAAGGCTCGGATGGTTTCGCGGATGGCGGTGGGGTGATGACCGAAGTCGTCCACGATGGTGACGCCCGCCGCGACACCGCGGATTTCCTGCCGGCGCTTGATGCCGCGAAATCCGGTGAATGCTGCTTGGATTTGATCCGGCGGGAGGCCGTGGTGAAGCGATGCGGCGGCGACGGCGAGTGCGTTGCGAACGTTGTGCTCGCCGAGCAATGGGACGTGGAGCGTGGCGCGTGGTGCGTGGAGCGTGAATGTGGAGCCGTCGGCGGCGAGGGTGAGGTTGGTGGCACGGAAGTCGTTGTCGGGGCCGAGGCCAAAGGTTTTAACGGGGCAGGGGGCATTGGCGATGACTTCGCGGACGTTGGGATCGTCGCCGTTGGCTAGGACGAGGCCGTTGCGCGGGACGATGTTCACGAGGCGGCGGAAGGTGAGCTTGATGTCGGCGATGCCCGGAAAGATGTCGGCGTGGTCGAACTCGATGTTGTTGATGATGACGGTGTCGGGCAGGTAGTGGACGAACTTGCTGCGCTTGTCGAAGAATGCAGTGTCGTATTCGTCGCCCTCGATGATGAAGTAGGAGGTGGGAGATGGAAGATGGGAGTTGGGAGTTGGGCAGGCGCAGCCGTTGCCAAGGTTGAGCGGGATGCCGCCGATCATATAGCCCGGCGCGAGGCCGGCGTGTTGGAAGGTCCACGCGAGCAGCGATGTGGTGGTGGTCTTGCCGTGGGTGCCGGTGACGACAACGGAGGTGCGGCCGCGGATGAGGAACTCGCGGATGACATCGGGCAACGATGCGTAGCGGAGTCGGCGTTCAAGGACGGCCTCGACTTCAGGGTTGCCACGACTGATGACGTTGCCGATGACGATGAGGTCGGGCTTGCCAACGGCGTCGAGGTTGGCGCCGGCGTAGGGCGAGAGCGCGGTGATGCCTTGGTCGGCGAGGAATGTGGACATCGGCGGATAAACATTCTCGTCGGAGCCGGTAACGCGGAGGCCGCGTTGCTTGAGCTGTGCGGCGACGGCGGCCATGGCGGTGCCGCAGATGCCGAGGAAATGAACAGAGCGGATCGGTTCGGCTGTGAACATGACGGGGACGGTAACGGCGTCGGCGGGGGTTTTCAAACTTGATTTTCCGGTGCATCGCAGCACACTGTCACTAATCTGTATGCCAACTTACGAATACGAGTGCGGGAAGTGCGGCCATCGCTTTGATTTGTCCCAGTCCATGAAGGATCCGCCGAAGAAGACGTGCCCGCGGTGCAAGGGCCGCGTGCGACGGCTCATCAGTGGTGGTGCGGGGCTGATCTTCAAAGGGTCGGGCTTCTACATCACCGACTATCGGAGCGAGGGCTACAAGTCTGCGGCGAAGAAGGAATCGTCAAGCAGCACCAGTTCCACCGCTGCGAAAACTGAGGCGACCAAATCCAGCTCCAGCCAAACAGGAACCAAGAAATGATCAAATGCAAAGCCTGTAATTACGACAACCCAATCGGCCGAGTTCACTGCGTGCAGTGCGGCGGCAAACTCGACCTGAGCTCGATAGTGACGGCGGATCAAGCGACGGGCGCCAAGGGCGAAGTGGTTGTCAAAGTCAAGAAGGCGGGCGGCGAAGTGTCCATCGGACGGACAATCCGCAAGATCATCAGCTTGGCGATTATCGCTGTGTTGGGGGTGGTGGGAGTGTTGGTTTGGCAGGAGATGCCGGCCGATGACATCCCAACGAACGCGGCGTTCGCGCTGGCGGCCAAGGGAAGGCTGGACACGCTGACAGACGCGCACGAGCGCGGGACGGCGATGACGATCACGTTCAACAACAATGAAATCAACTCTTACCTCAGCGATCCTAGCTCGCCGAAGCATGTGAAATACACGCCAGACAACCCCGCGGCCGTGTTTCTGCCGCGGTGGGCGAAGTATCAGATCGAGGTTGGCAACGGCCGTTTCACGGCGCTGGCGATGGGCGAAGTTCGCGTCAAGGCGTTCACCAAGCAGTTTATCTTCCGATCGAGCGGCTCGTTGGTGGAGGGCGTCGACGGGAAGAAGGTGAAATGGACGACGGCGTTCATCGGTCGGTTGCCGCTGCACGCGTTGCCGGGCGGCGACATGGTGGCGCAGATATTTGGAAGTCTATGCTTCAAATTTGAAGGGTTCGACGCGGAGTGGAAACTGTTGAAAGAGGCTCGCGTGGTTGCGCTGACACCCGGCACAGCCGTTGTGTGTGTTGGGGCGGCGCGCTGACGATGCGACAGGGACGGCAGTGTTTGTTGGCAGCGGCCGTCCTCGGCGGGCTTGTGCTTGGCGTTACGATTTGCGCGGGGCAAACCACCAACGCGCTGGCCCGGGCGGTTGGTGTTTCCGGCCAGATTCACGCGTTCTGTTCCGATGCCGGATTGGCAGCAGCCCTTGCGTCGTTCTGCGAAGACATCCAGTCGAAGTTGATTGTGCGGCTGGGGGTTGACAAGACATGGCGCGCGCCGGTGGTGGTGGTATTTCGGGAACGGCCGGCCGGCAGCGTGTTGGCGATGCCGGGCGATGAAGCGCCGCTGCGCTGTTCGGCGGTGTCGGTGTCCGGTTTTCTGAAATTCCAGATCGAGGCGGAAACACCGCCGCCGGTGGATGCGTCGCGGTTCGTGCAGGCGATGGTCGGCACGCTCTGCACGGAAATGGCGAACCGGAAGCTGGCGAAGGTAAAGGGAGGGCAACAGATCGCGCGTGTGCCGGTGTGGTTTGAACTCGCGCTGACGCGCAAACTGGAGGAACGTCCGCGCGAGGCAATGCTGGAGGCGTTGAAACACGCGATGGCGACTGAGAAAATGCCGACGTTTCTACAGGTGACGGAAGCTGCGGGTCCGCCGGGGAATCCTGCGGCGGCCGCGCTCTACGGCGCACAGTGTGAGGCGTTACTAGAGGCGATGGAGGCCCAACGCGACGGTCGCGCGAAGGTGCGGAAGTTTCTGTTGGGGCTGAAACCGGGGGAGGGGTGGATGTCGTCTTTTCGGGCGGCGTTTGGGGAGGGATTCGGTTATCCGGTGGGCACGGAGAAATGGTGGTCGTTGGTGATGGTGCGGGCGTCGTCAATGATCGTGGCACAAAGCTACACGGCGGCCGAGACACGTCAACGGCTGGGCGAGGCGCTGGCGGTTGTGGTGCCCGATGATGACGGGACAAAGCGCCGTCGCAGCTTCGGGTCCTTCCTTTGGCCGTTCCACGGGAAGACGCCGAAGCGTGTCAGTGGGGTGACGACGCTCGACAAGGTTTTGGAGTTTTGCAGCGACCCGAAGGCGTTGCTGGCGATCGTGACGCCGAACGAGGCGCGGTTGCAGGCGATGTCATCACTGGCGCATCCGTTGTATCGCAGCACAATCCGAAACTACCTTGAGGGGATTCACTGGCTGCGGAAGAACGACGTGAAGCGATTCCAGGCGGCGGTGGCACAGGCGTCGCAGGAAGGCCGCCGGGCCGACCGCGACGCGGAAGCCATCACGCACTACGTTGGTTCCGTCGAAGCGTCGCTTTTTCCGGAGGACATGGCGAAGCGCTTTGGCGCGTGGTTCAAGGCCGGGGGTGGCGGCGAAGACCGGCCGCCGGCGCCGACGCCCATGAAGAGCTACTTGGACCGTGTCGAATCCACGATGCCGCGGTGAGGCGCGGTCACAATAGTCCTTGCCAAGGCGTGTATGCGGTGGAAGATTGTCGCTGTTATGACTGCCAGAGTTGTTGTTGCGGGCGCGGTGATCGGGCTGTTGGGCGTGTGTCAATCAGTCCAAGCCCAAGGGAAGAATTTTCCCCAACCCTTCGAACAAAAACGCACGGTGGGTATCATGACGCCGGGCAGCCTTTATAAGAACCAGACGTTCAACCAGAATCTTCCCGGAACACTCAACAAGCCGGGCCAGTCCGGCAACCGCAGTTATTCGACCGTGCCGCAGAATGTTTCGGCCACGCAACCTTTATACAAGCCAGCGGCGGTCAACACGCTACAGCAGCCATCTCCGTTCAGCACAACGCCGAAAACCACCACGCCACAGGCGTCGCCCTTCACGCTTTCCCAGCCCACACGACCAACGTCGCCGCAGCAACCGCCGCCGCTCTACAACATGGGGCAACAACCCGCGCCGCAGCAACCCTCGCCATACTCTGCTGTATTGTCCGCCACGCCGCTCTCGCCGCCGATGCAGCAGCCGATCTATTCGATGACGCCCCAGTTCACGACCGTGTCGCCCTTGTCACCGGGTGGACTGCCGAACCCGTCGGTCACAACGCCGGCGAAACAACCATTCTATAGCATGGGACAACAGGTTACAGGGCCTCAACCACTGCGGCCCGCGATGCCCCAGTCCGGAGTTGCTGCGACCCCTCTGCAACCGCCTGCCATGACCGGGCCTCAATCCACGCCTGCGCCGAAGGCATCCTTCACACCGCTGTCAGCGTCCGCGCTCTCCACACCACTTACAACGCCGCTGGTCACGCCGCTGGCTACGCCTCAGCAACAGCCTTTTTACATGCCGCAACCGCCGTTCGCAGGGTCCCAGCCGCCGCCGCAACGTTGAAGCGTCGGACCCGGTTGGTGGCTGAGTTTGGTTGACATAAAAAACCCGCGTCGCAATGATGCGTCCCGTGAAAGACTCTAATCGTATCTGGGGAACGGCTGCGATTTTGGTTCTGGCTGTCATTGGTTGTGCTGCGGGTCTCGTCATCCTGTCCAACCAAGACGCGAAGATCAAAGTCCGCCGGAACAGGGTGGCCAACATTGACGTGGCGATTCGAGGGGCGTTGAACACGGCCAAGGACGACATCAACAGGAAACGTCCGGATGAGGCAGGCGTAAATTCGTCCGGGAACACGCGGACTATTGATGCCAAGTCGGTATATCAACTGTTGGAGAAGCAAAGACGAGCATTCAACTTTTGCGAGGAAGAACTGTCGGCTCTGAACAGCCAGAGACGGCAGAACGAGGCTATTATTCTTGACCTCATGGACAGTGTGAACGAATGCACGATCCTCGCAGTCGTATGTATGGTTCTGGGGCTATACGCCGTGTTTTGGATACAACGATACACCTGAAGTCCGTCTTACACTTCGCAAGGTTTGATCTACGGGGCAACGTTCGTGCCCTTGCACAGGGGACAGTCAACCCCCGTCAAAATCAGGTTGCCGTCCTTGACCAGTCCCACATCCGGAGCATACAGCTTGTCACCCCCGGCGTTTTTCAAGCCGCTTGATTCCCGTGTGCGAAGGCATCTCTCGAAGCTCTTGGCAGGCGTGGCCACCGTTTCAGAGAGGCTGACGACCTCGGCGCGGTCCATCGCAACAGCCGGGGCCACTTCCTGGTAATACCGGTCGCCCACGGCAGGCATCCCCGGCATCATCAAGCCGGATGTGGCGCCGTTTACGCCGGCCAGCCAGGATCCTTCGTGGCCTGTGACCTTGCCGTTCTCGTAGGTGTCCACATCCTCGCCAAAGTAATACACGTCGCCGGTGGTCTTGCTGATGGCGAAATAATTCCTAGACACCTCGGCCAGCTTGCCATCTTTCATCTCCCGTTCCTCGACGACCCTGGTTTTCACGCCGTCAACGACTTTGGTTTCATTCAGAACGCTGATGACGAGCGTTGCTTTTCCGTCGCGGAGGAAAAGCCGGTGTCCAGGCCAGAGGAGGAAATAGGGGTTCTTGCCGATGTCGCTAAAGTCCGCCTTGTTTGGCGAGAACGTGTCGCACCACGGGCGCTCATTATTTCCGGCGGCGCCTGCTGCGTGAAGCGTGGTGGGAAGTGTCAGCGGCAACGCCGCCAGGTTTGCCAGCAGGGCGCGACGCGTCATAATGTTTTTCCGGCTGCGCGACCCTGCGACTTCGGTGGCGGAGTTTTCGGGGACTTGCGAACGATGCCCACCGACGTGATCAGGCACAACGCAGCGGCGATCAACGTTCCCTCGGGCCATTTCAGCCAGCCTTGCCACGTTCCGGAGACAAGCACGAGCAAGCACGCCAGGGTCACCTCCACGCTTTGTTTCATCCGCAAGGCTGCGGGGAGGGCACGCCAGAATCTTCGCAACGGGTGGTCGAATCCGAAATGTGACGCGAATTGGCGGCTGATGTTTTCAGATGAGTATCTCAGGCACCGCAACGCCATGAGCGCCACGCCTTTGACGGTCGGCGCGAACATACAGCCCGTGGCGGTTTCAAGTTTTTCGTCGCCGAACCGCGATTTGTAGATGGATTCGCCGATGCCGAAGTCGAGGTGTTTGACGCCTTGTTTGCAGAGATCGCCGACCATGTGCAGGAACAGAATGATGCCGGGATCGTATTCCTTGAACTCCTGGACATAGCCTGTGGTGTCCAGCCGTATGGTGTCCCGATACAAAGTGCCAATCCAGAAAGCGATGGGCCGTTTGTCCACGGAGAGCAGGTAGGCGCGCAACCATTGGTTGCGCGCGGAGAGTTGGAGAAAACTTTTCCCTTCAGCCGACGGCCGGTAGCTGCCGCCGCGACGGTATTGATAAGTCTGCTTCGCGATTTCGGCGGCCGCTGCGTCGAGTTCCTCGACCTCGCCGGGCTGCGTGAAAGACCGAAAGTGAATCTGGTCCGGATGCGCCGCCTCCAGCTTGCGCTGTTTCTTCCGGAAGATCGAACGATGCGCTGATGAGATGCGGCGGAGAAACTCGTCCAGCGTGGCGGGCAGGTGACCGATCCATTGCGTTACGTGCATCAGCCCGTGATCGCGGCAGGGCAGGGGCGGAATCGCGCGGACGGCATCGTGGAGCGGGGTTCCCTTTTTCAGCCCACCGAACAAGGCGACGTCGAATTCGCCGCGACGGAGGTTGTTCATGACCTCCGCGATGAGTCGCTTGCAGGCGTCTGCGGAGCCGCCGTCAAGAACGCCGCCTTCCGGAACGATCAACATGGATACGGGTTGCGGGCCGTGTGTTTTGGACTTTAGCCAGAATCTCCATGGACGCTGCTCGACGCGCCCGACCAACATGGCTGGCGTAGAGCCGGAGCCGGAAAGCGCAATCACATGCGGACGGACAAAAGTCGTGCGCTTGGCGATGATAGTTCTTAGAAAGTCTATGTCCGCGGCATAATGGCGGCAGAGTTCTTTCCATGCGGGACGCAAGGACTCGAGTTCATCCAGTGTTCGAAAAACTGAAATGGCGGGCGCTGCGGTTTTTGGACGAGATGGCGTGGAGAGGACGTCCACGGATTCAGGATTGAGTCCCGGTTGTGCGGAGGCGTGATCTTGCACTGTCATCGCAGCTTGTTCTTAGTCCAACCCACTAGGCGCGCGAGGATAAAACGGGCCGGCAGCCAACTCAAGGTGAAAATATCCCCCACACACATACGGGCGCAACTTGGCACCCGCGCCATCAAGCCGTGAGCCAGAGTTCATCCCAGTGGCCGTTGTCGCGAGCTTCTTCCAAACCATCCAAGTGGCGCAGGCCGCCGCGGGTCCAGAACTGCCCG
>JBAYFL010000019.1:0-126355 GCA_041667205.1 Verrucomicrobiia bacterium
ACTCCTGAAGCAAGTAACGCTTTGAAACCAACAACCAAAACCACCGTTCTGACCACCCCCACAGCCAAAACCGCACCTCAGTCTTCAATCGGATTCTGAAAGATAATTACCGGAGGCACCCTGTTGATTGATTTGGCGCAGGCCACTGACGCCTACGCGTTCGCGAAACTCATGCAGCATCCACGCCCCAAGCAGATGGCAGCGCAGGCGGGCAAAGCGACGCCAGGCGGTTTGTTCGGGCAGTTGGGCTACCAGCAAGTTGAGAGAGTGGGTTGGCGTCAGCAGGGTCAACAGATGCACACGCCACAGTTACGCCGCGCTCAAGGCACAACGGTGCCCGCCCGTGAATCCGTTGGGCCAGTGACCGTCAATGAAGTCATCCGGAACATAGGGTGCGAGAAGATCGAGCAGGTGCTGGGTGCCGGTGCGCGGCAATGAACTCATCATGCCAAAAACTCCAACCGGAACGATATCGGCCACCAACCAACCTGTATCAGCGCAGCCTGCGTCATTCAAGTCAGTTGCAAACGCTTTCGGAATACCATCTCATTCCCATCTTTTCTCAAAACTCCAGAAAACAGGCGAGTTATTCAGAGCTTCCTTATGTAGTGAATCGAGTGGTGGGTGCAATTGTTCATCAATCTACTATCAGTAGTATGGAAACGAATACTAGTCCGTCATTCGTTCCTTGCTCGACAGTTTCGTCCTCAGTGATAAACGCGCATTTCCCAAAGCGAGTAACCGAACGGCGTGCCGCGCTGCGTGCTGTGGATGCGGATCCAGCGCGCCTGCGTCGGCTCAAAGAGGATAACCTCGGCCTTGCCGGCGCCCTTGACGGTGGCGTGGACGGTTTTCCAGTTCTCGCCGTCGGGCGAGACTTGGATCGTGTAGGTTTTTCCAAATGCGCCTTCCCATTGCAGTTCAACGCGCGAGATCGTCTGCGGCGCGCCGAGATCTACGGCGAACCATTGCGGATCGCAGAATTCGCTCGACCAGCGCGTATCAGACTTGCCGTCCACGGCGAACTCGGCGCGGTAGGTCTGGCCGTCCTTCGTCAGCACCGATGACGCCTTCACGGGCCGTCCCTCGGCGAGGTTGCGGCGCGCCTCGCGCTGCTCCGGCGTCAGCACGGTGAAGTCGCGCAGGCTGCGAACGTCGGGCGCGCCTTTCTTCACCAGCGCGGCTTCGAGCGTGTAGCGGCCCGATTCTGCGGGAACGGCGAGGTTGAACGCCAACCGTTTGTCGCCAAGCGCGGCGACTTCGCACGGCTGCGTCTGCTCGGCGAGCGTCTTCGTGCCGCGCAGTAGGCGCAGGCGGACGTTGCCTGACCAGTTCTCGTAGAGGTCGTTGATGACGACGACGGGCACGTCGTGTTTCTCGCCGGCCGGCAGGTCGTCGGCCCAGAAGTCGATCATGATGCCGGTCGGCGCGAAGCTGTCGGCCACGTAGCGGCGGAAGTTCGGTTCGTAGGTCAGGCTTTTCACGTTGATAAAATGGTCGCTCGTCTGGCCGTCCTGGCGCGAGTAGCCCAGCCCGCAGAAATGCAGCACGCCCGCGCACAGTCGGCGGCTACGCCAGAACTCGGTCTTCGCGGCCAGCGTGCGCGCGTAGTAGCGGAAACGCTCGGCGACGGTGGCCTTTTCGCCAAGCAACCGCTTATAAACATCTACCGTCAACGTCGGCAGCGTGCCGTCGCGGTTGATCCAGAGCCAGCCGTATTCGTTGATGAGATATGGCGGCCGGGCCGCGTCTTTTTTCTTCGGGCCGTTGTCAGGAATGCCGGTTTCATTTGCGAAGTTGGCGAAGAAGCCTTTTCGGCCTGCCCGATACGGGTGCGCCTCGGAAATGTCGCCGGGCTTCTGCGGCGTGCCCCAGCCGTTGTCCCACGGGCGGTTCGACAGGTCGAGGCCGCGCACGGCCATCAACGTCGCGGCGACGACGCGGTCGTCGGTGGTTTCGTTCTGCGCGTCCCAGATGACGACGCAGGGGTGGTTCCAACGCTCGCGCATCCACTCGGTGAACTCGACGGCGAGATGCTGTTGCGTGATTCCCTTTGGCCACGCGGTTTGGTTGCCGCCATACCAGATCGGGAACTCGTCCTGGATCATGACGCCTTCCTCGTCGGCGATCTCATACCAAAGCTCCGGCGGGAACCCGATGCAGTAGCGCAGTGAGTTCCAGTGCATCTCCTTGAACCGCCGGTGCAGTTTGCGCACCCACTCGCGGTCCCACGGCAGCCCGCCGCGCGTCGCGTCCTCGAAGAAGCGGTAGATGCAGACGTTGGAGCCGCGCAGGAAATACGGCCGGCCGTTCAGCATCGCGCGGCCGCTCGCCGGGTCGGTCGTGAACGTGCGCAGGCCGAACCGCGTCCGCGACGTGTCGCCGCCGGTCTCCACGACCAACTCGTAGAGGAACGGATCTTCCGGCGTCCAGAGCCGCGCATTGCGGATCGGGATGGTCAACTCCACTTTGTTTGCCGAGCGCGCCTCCACCGACGCCTCGCCAACCACGCGGCCGGACTTCGCCTCGCGCACGACGCCTTTCACCTGCGCTGTCGCGGCACTCGCCAGTTCGATGACGGCGCGAACAGCTTTCTTCTCCACGTCGGGCACGGTCTGCACGTTCACCACGTGCGGCGTGCCGCAGAGAATCAGTTCGACGGAATCGTAGATGCCGGGAATGTAGCGGCTTTTCTCGAAATCCCATCCCTCGGTCAGATGCGCCGGCACCTGCGCAAGTGACGCGCCGACGCGGATGAGCAGTTCGTTCTGCGCGCCATCGCCTTTCAGGAACAGTCGTGCGTCGAACCAGCCGGGCGTCCAGTTCGACCCGTGCTCGCCGACGACCTTGCCGTTGAGAATGACCTTCGTGCCGTAGCGCGCCTTGTTGATCTTCAGCCGCGCCACTTCCGGCAGCGAGCCTTTTAGCTTGAACGTGCGCCGATACCAGAACGCCTCGCGCTTCGGGTCGGCGGGCCGTTTCCTTTCCCGACGTTCTGCCAGTGACACCGTCGAGCCGGGCGACTCGAACCGCGGCGTGGCCATGTCCACGAGACCCGGCACGGGCGCGCGGTGGCTGAACTTCGCCGCCGGCTGGTCCATCCCGCCCTCGGCAATGTCCCACTGGCCGTTGAGCGAGACGACCGTGCGCGCGTCGGCGGCGAAGGCGGTCGAGACGGTGAATGCAACGATGGCGGCGACAACAAACGGCAGTTTCATGGGTTTCATGGATGGGGCTTTCTCATTCTGTGATCGTAAACTTCACGCGAACCGGCACCGACTCTCGTAAGCGCAATTCTAGCACGCCGTAGGCGGCATGGCTTGCCGGATCCGATTTGTCAGGCTTGCCGTCTTTGAAGTAGGGAGTGAATTGCTCGACAGGCCAGCGGAAAGTCGCCCCAGCCGCATCCTGCCATTGCAGACGCCAGGCGCTGTAGCTCAGATTGTCTCCAAGGTCTGCGCCTGTCAGCGTCAGGTTCCGGTCCCCAAGTGCATGAGTCTTTCGGCTGGCGATTATCTTGGCAGAGCGGTCGAGGCGCAGCGGCAATTGCCACACGCATGGGCCGTGGCCCGGCCCGCGCCACAGCGCCTCCAGCCGCACCGTGCGGCGGTCTTCGAGCCGCACGGCGATCTCCACGCGCTCGCCGCCAACGGTCAGCGCGATCGCCAGTCGCGAGTGCTCCGCTAGCAACAACTCGGCTGCGCTGGCAACGAAGGCCTGCGCGCTGCCGTCCGGCTTCTCCACGACGACCGTGGAAAACGCCGGCTGCCCGATGGAGTTTCCGCCGCCGAAGATCAGGCCGGTCCGGCTGTGCCACAGGCTAAGGTGATTCTGGCGATCCTGAAACCAACGGCTCTTCACGGAGCGGTTGACGATGGCGCTTGCTGCACAGACCCAACCGTGCGAGCAGGTGATCGCGGCCAGCCGGTTTGGAAGGACGTGCAGCGGTAATGGCGTTTCGACAGGTTCGGCGTTGTCCGCGTGTCGCGCGACGTCGGTGAAGAACGAATAGCCTTGGAGGAAATCTTCAACCGGTTGCCGCATCAGCGACGCAATCTGCCGTTGCACGTAGGCCTGTCCCGTCGGCGAGTGTGTGAACCCGGCGGGAATGATCATCATCGGCCGCCCGGTGTAGTGCACGCGGCCGTCTATCGTCTCGACCGGCACGCCATCGGGGTAGGTAAACGCGCGGTGAAATTCCTCCGCCTTGCGCACCGCCTGCCAGGCGGCGGCGTTGCCGGTCTCGATCGCATAGAGACTGATCGCGTCCGTGGTGACGAAGTTGTAGAGCGTGGTCGGGCCGCCGCCCTCGTGCCAGTAACCGCCCGGCTGTTGCACGGCGATCACGCGTTGCAATCCGCCCTCGGCCAGGCGGCACCAATCATCTTGGGCGAAAACCTTGCCCGCCCGGAACACCGACAGCAGAAACCAGACGAAGTGATTCGCCACACTGTCGGCGTTGGGGAACTTCGGATCGGCCAGTGTCCGTTCGACATGCTTCACACAACCCTCGACGCAACGCCGGATGATTTTTTCCCACAGCGCGTTCTCTTCCGGCGTCAAATGCCCGCGCACGATCTGCCAGCTCTCCAGCGCGAAGTAAGGCCACCAGTCATCAAGCGTGTCACCCCAGTGACCGCCGCGCGAATACACGGGCGAAGTCCCGTCAGGCTTGATAAGGCCGCTCATGTAACGCATCGAAGCGCGCACTGCATTTAGCAACGCAGGATCGTGATAGAACTTTCCCGCCTCCGGTGTCACGTAGAGATACGCCAGCGGATACAGGCAATACTGGTGGTAGCGCGACGGCTGTTTCCACTCCGGGAACGGAAAGAACGCACCGTCCTCGCGCTGGCATTTGAGCGCCACCGGGGCATGACGCATCAGAAACTCCAACGCCATCGCTTTCGTGGATTGGGCGTCGGCGGGAAAAGCGGTTGAGACGGTAAACGCAATAAGGGCGGCGACAATGAACGGCAGTCTCATGTTCTTGCGGTCAGGTTTCTCTTACGGCGTCTCCAGCTTTTGCTGGACGTAATAGTCCTTCGTCCAATCCGGCGACGGGCAGAGGTCGCGCACGGCTTTCTCGGCCATGTCCGCCCAGCGCAGGATCTTCTCGTAGTGACTGGCGTGGAAGCGATAGACGACCTGATGGCCGTTGGCGATGAGGTCGGGCTTCACGCGCAACACCAGCCGCGCGCTGTCGCGGAACGCGTCGAACCGGGAGTTATTGTAGGCGCAGAAGCCGCCCGTGCCGTTCCAACGCGACGGCGACTGGTAGCTGTCGCCGCTGAAGAACACGCGCCGGCCATCCACCGTCGCCATGAACGCGCAGTGCCATCGCGTCTGCGCCGGCATCGGCCAGATGTCGAAACGGTATTCGTTCCACGTGAACTCGCCCGTCTCCGGCAACACGCGGTCGGCCTTGATCGGCGCGGCGGGCAGATACGGCAGATCGAGTTTGTCGGAGGCGCCGAGCACTTCAGCCAGCCACGGATGCATCCACATCTCGGCACCGTATTTCTCCTTCATCGCCGGATACGCGTCGGTGTGGTCGTAGTGATAGTGCGACGCGATGCAGGCCGTGACGCGCTTCACGCCCGCCACCGGCAGCAGCGCTTCGAGATCGGGCAGGCTCGGTTTGAACGGATCCACGACGAAACCTTCACCGGTCTTCGAGACAAGCAGGAAACTGTTGCCGCCAAACTGGTAGAGATGCGGCGAGACGCGGCGCGCGTTGAGGCCGGGCAACGGCTCCAGCGGGAAGTAGTCGTCGCGCTCGCCTTCGCAAACGGAGCCTTTGGCGCGGATGAGGGCCATCACGCGCTGCGCGGCCAACTTTACGCAATCGCCCGCGCCGCGCGTGACGACCGGCCCGTGCGACGGACAGAGCAGGTCTATCGCGCAGTAACCGAGCCGTTGCAGGCCATACCACGCCTGAAGCGCGCCGCCCGGCGTCCAGTGATCCCATTCGAGATGGAACGGCTGCCAGACCTTGCCGCCGGCATGGACGGCGTCGCCGCAAAAGAAGACGTTCTTGCCCTGCCACGTCACCATGATGGTCAGCGCGCTCGCGGTGTGGCCGGGCGTCGGCAGAAACCGGATGCGATGCCGCCCCCAGAACAGATCGCTGCCCTCGGCGAGTTTGCATTGCACAGTCGCCAGCCCGCGTGGCAGCACGCTGAAGCTCGTCGGATAACCGCTCGGCCGCCCGATGCGGCGTTTCCAGTAAGCCTTCACGCCGTCGGGCGACAGGAAGCCCGCTTCGCCCGAAGGCGCGCGTAGCTCGGCGTTGCCCGTGTAGCTCAGCAGTCCTTCGCACTGGTCGCGGTGATGATGCGTGAGCAGGACGTAGTCGAGTTGCTTGACGCCGAGGGAGTTCAGCGCGCCGGTCCAGTCGCTGCCGCCGAAGTCAATCGCCACCGCCCGGTCACCGTCGCGCAGCAAATAGACGTTGCAGGTGTCGCGGAGCAGGTAGAGGTCGGGCAGCAGTTGCTCGAATTGCGGGCTTGCAGCAGCAGCCGGCCTCGCGCACAACGGCGCGATGAGAACGGCGGCTGCGACCGCCAACGATGCACGTTTATTCCATTTCATAGTTTTCATAATACCGGTGCGATG
Organism: Verrucomicrobiia bacterium; assembly: GCA_041667205.1. Lineage (GTDB taxonomy): Bacteria > Verrucomicrobiota > Verrucomicrobiia > CAIQCK01 > CAIQCK01 > CAIQCK01. The sequence goes on from JBAYFL010000019.1 coordinate 6,619, forward strand.
AGATTACTGCGGAAAGGCATCCTGCCGCCACAACGACGTGGATTTGTTTAACGAGGACAGTGGCTTATGCGCTACCGGTCTTCTTCGACCGCCGTGAAGCCGAGCAGGCCGCCGATGTCCTTGACCGTCTCGCGCAGGTCGCCGAACGTCGCGCACCGGTGGACGCCGTATTTGTCGGGGTAGATGTAACGCTGCACTTTTTTGGCATCGACCGATGCCACGATTTTGGTCCTTCACATCATGTCGTAGAAGTGGTCCTTGTATTTGACGCGCCCTTTATACATCGGCACGGTCCGGCCCGTGTGGACCAACACCTCCTTGGAGAGCACGTCGAGTTGCCACATCGTCACCGGCTCGTTCGGCGGATACATGATGCACCAACCGACTCCGACGCCCGGCAGCGAACGTTTTCGCACCGGCCGCTCGCGGTGGTCCCGGATCTTGTAGGGCACGCGCCGGTCGTCGCCCCAAGCGTTCCACGGCCCCTCGCAATGCTGGACGCAGGAGGTGTTGTTGTAGGTGTCCACCGAGAAGTCGCCCAACATGCTCGGCCGGCCGTAGGCGTATTGCAGCATCATTTCGGACAGCAGGATATTCAGGTGCGACTGGCACTTGGCGACGACGTTATGCAGTTGGAACTCCGAGGTCGCCGGGCACGACACGACGTAATCCTCGCGGCGCGGGTTCGGGACCAGTGTGCGGATGTGGTAGGCCATCGCCGTGGCGTTGTGCCGCTCCATCAACCATTTCATTGCCAGATAAACCTTTGCCGACCGGACGACCTCCGACTCGGTAGTGCCGAACATCCTCTCCGCGTCGCGAATCCATCGCTTGGCGATCTCGTTGGCATCGGGACTCTCGTTCTTCCAGAGGTCGCGGATATATGGCTCCTCGACGACTTCCTTGGTGCCGATCTTGGTGACGCGCGTGCCGAACGTCTGGTCAATTGCGCCGAGAATCTGCTCGTTGTAGTCCGGCGGCGGGTTCTTCCGCACGTCGCCGTAGATGACGTTCACGTGGGGCGAATCGGTCACGGTGAGTATGCGCTCGCTCTTCATGCGCTTGAGCGCGCGGATCAACTTCACCTTTGCGATCAGGTCGAGGAACATCTTCTCGGCGACGGCCGCATCGGCGCAGAAGCCCCACGGGTCCAGCATGGCTCCGATGGTGCGGTTCTTCCGATAGAGCGGAAACGGGATGTTCATGAAGTCGTTGAGCACGGCGATGTTGATCGTCGGCAGCCCGCTCCGCAGCAGGTCGTATTCCCTCGGGCAGCCATAGATGATGATGCCGTCAAACTGCTGCCTTTTCAGGTCTTTCACCTCATTGAGCACCGCGTCCAGTTTCGCGCCGGCGGCTAGGTCCCGGACGGTGAACTCCACGCCGTCACAATCCCGCTGCAACCGCTGGGCGATCTCCGCGTGGGTCATCGGCCTGAGGTCGGTGTCGTCCTGCGAGGGCGCGGTGCCGAACATCACCATGAGAACCTTCGCGTGTTCCCCGCGATGCGCGTTGCTGTCCGATGGCTGAGCAGCAACCGCGCACGCGCCAATCGCAGCGGATGAAGCCTGCACAAATGCGCGACGTGAGATATCATTCATGATTGCCTCCTTCGGGAACGAAGCGGTGGGTGAAGTGAAAGAGTTGATCATCTCCGATGCTCCCACGCCGGAGATGCGTCCACGCTACGACCGCTGGAACTTCCGCTGTCATATCGCAACGCCGCGCATCCTACGCCGATGTCCTCGCCCGTCAACGCAAGAATCCGCCGCTCAGAAGCGCAGCCGTTTCAGCAGCCACTCCGGCAGCGACCGCAACACGAAGAAGACCACGCACAAGTAGCCGGGCAGATAGACGACGCTCTTCTTGCGCCGGATCGCGCGGCAGATGCCAGCAGCAATCGCGGCGGGTTCCACCGTGAAGCGCGAGCAAGGGATGCAGGCTGTCATCGGTGTTTCGACGCGGCCGGGCTTGATGGTGAGAACGCGGACGCCGCACGGCGCGAGCGTCTGGCGCAATCCCTGAAGATCGGCGGTGAGCGCGGCCTTCGTGCTGCCGTAGGAATAATTGTCCGCGCGCAACACGTCGCCCGCGACCGACGAGAGCACGGCGAGCGTGCCGCTGCGTTGTTGCGCAAACACCTGGCCGAGCCGCTCCGCCAAGGCCACGATGGCCACATGGTTTATCCGCTCCATTTCCTGGATCTGCCGCGCGTCGGGACTCGAATAAAAACTTCCCCAGGCAATCAGCGCGAGGTCGAACCGGCCGAGAAGCAGGCGAGCGGAGTCCACCAGCCGTGGAAATGAATCCATGTCGCTCGCGTCGCCGTGAAGTTCGTGGACCGGCGCGCTTCCCGTCAGCCGCAGATGGGAGGCGACGGCTTGCAGCGCCTGCCGGTTGCGGCCGACGAGAACCAATTCCCAGCCTTCGGTCGCGAGGAGCCGGGCCGTGTGCTCGGCGATCAACGAGGTGGCTCCGAAGATGACGGCTTTGTTGCTCATGGCGTGTTGCCCGCGACGCGGCGCCAGAATCCCGAAGAGAAGGCGGGATCAACGTGCCGGGCGAAATCGCGCCACGACGGATAACCGTCGCGAAACATCGCAGCGGACATTCTCGGATCCTTGGCCGGATACAACCGTCCCTTCGCGGCCCGGACCAGTTCGTCGAACCGGTTGAACAAATCCAACGTCGGCTTGCTGAGGTTAGGAAAGTCAATCGCCGCGGTCAGTCCCGGCAGCGGGAAGGAGAGCAAACCCGCCGACGTGGCTGGACCGAGCGTTTTCAGGACGACAAGGAAAGCCGGCTGCCGCGAGGCGATGGCAGTTTCCAAGACGCGCTGGAGCAAGCCGAGCGCGTGCTCGTGTGGAGCGGCGAACTGATACTGAAGATAACCGCGGCGGCCGTAGAGCCGGCTCCAGTTTTCGATGCGATCCAGCGGATAGAAGAAGCTCTGAAAATCCTGGCGGCTCTTCTTCACCGCCGCCGAATGCCGCAACAATATCAACCGGTTGAACGCGCCGATAAACGACGGCCGCAACAACCAGCCGGGCGCGTAACACGGCACCGTCACCGCCGCGTCGCGCCGCATCCGGTAGCCTGTCGGCGCGCTTGCGGCGAAGTTGCCGCGGATGTGGATGCCGGGGAATGGTGCGCGCGTCCCGTCGAGCCATGCGACGGTGTATTCCCACGCGTCGTCTTCCTGCGCCACGCGCCGCCAATCTTCCAGCGAGCCGAAGCGGACGCATTCCACGTCGAGCCACGGCGACGGCATCCGCTTCAGCCGGAACTCGGCCCATGTGATCAGGCCGGTCAGTCCAAGCCCGCCGATGGTCGCGCGGAACAGCTCGCCTTCCGTGTCCGGCGAGCACTCGATGCGCTGGCCGTCGCTGCGGAGCAGTTCCAGCCGGGTGACATGGCAGCCGAACGAGCCGTTGCGGTGATGGTCCTTGCCATGCACATCGTTGGCGATGGCGCCACCGACCGTCACCTGCGATGTGCCCGGCGTCGTCGGCAGGAACCAGCCGCGCGGCGTCAGGAACTCCAGCAACTGCCATATCGTCACGCCGGCCTCGCAGCGGATGCTGCCGCGTGTTTCATCGAATGCCAGCAGCCGATCCATCGCCGGCGTCCGGAGCAGCGCGCCGTCCGCGTTCAAGCAGACATCGCTGAGGCTGCGTCCCAAGCCGAACGGCAAAAACGTCTCGCCCGACAACGGCTCCGGCAACGGATCCGTGCTGCGCCAAACGCGGAGAGTTTTCTGGGAGACGGCGGGCCAGCCGTTCCAAGGACGGACAAGTTCGGTTTGGCGGAGCGGTTGCGCTGGCATGGTCGTTCAGCGGACTTCGAGCACGGCGAAGTATTGGAGTCGCCGGCCGAAGAACCAATTCCACCCTGCGGGATAGAGTCGCATCGAGGCAAGTTCCGACTGCACCCGCGCCGGCAGAACCGCGAACATCCCGCGCCATTCCGCCAACGATGCGTAGCGATAGGTGCATGGCACGTCGTAAGGCGCGTTGGCGGCCCAGTCCAGCAGGCGCAGGCGGCACCGCGCGAGGCAACCTTTAACCTTGTGGTCCTTCACCACGACGAGCCGGCGCGACACGCGGCAACATTCCTCCAGCAGACGCTTCGGGTCGGCCGCGTGGTGCAGCACGTCGGCAACGATGACGGCGTCGAACGAGCGCGCCTCGAATGGCAGTGAGCCGCCGTCGTAGGCCGTGACCGGCATGGCGCAACCCGGCCGCGGCCGCGTTTCCACGCCGTGAACCATGAGCGATGCCGGCCGGCCCGGATGTTGCAGCAGCGCCTGCGCGAGCCGGCCCGCGCCGCAGCCGACGTCGAGCACGCGGTCGCCCGGCTTCAGTTCCCGCACAATGAGGTCCGAGAGCACGGCCAGTCGGCGCGCATAGACCGGCTCGTGGAGACCGCGCAAGAGTGAATTGAAAAGTTGCACAGAGTTTCCAGGTCGCAGCAGCAGATTAGCCGGACAGAGCCGGGAATTGAAGCCGCGATTATTTTGCCGGCTTCAACTCGATGTGAGCTTTCATGCGCCCCTTGTGCTCGCCTTTGAGGCAGCCATCGGAGTAGGTCAGATGGAACTTGAGTTTCTCAAAAACAATCTGCCCGTCTGTTGGCCGGCCAGTGAAAACCCACGAGTTCGTCGTGTGCCCGTGGGCAACCCAGAGTTCCAACCGCGGCGCTTGGGCGTTTGGAGTGAGCACGGCCCATGCGTGGCACTGGCCACACTTGGGCTGAGACTTCATCACGACAACGTTGGTGATGCTGCTGTCGCGGACTTCATAGGGATCGAAGACGCCAGTCAGCTTGATCGGTTTGGAATCAGCATTCTTTTCCTCGGCATTGCGTTCGCTGCCCGTGAACATTGAAACGGCGCTGACAAGAACGATGCTGCTGATGATCGCAATTCGGATTGGTTTCATGCAAGTCAGCGAGGGTTGGGCGAGGCTACGCTTCCTGGACGATCTGCAGGCCGAGCGCCTTGCCGAATTCGATCAGCGGTTCCTGAATGTCACCATAGACCGTCACGCGATGCCAGCCGAAGCGGTCCCATTCGGCGAACAGCTTGCCGATGTCGCCGCGGACTTCGCCGAGCAGTTGGGTGCGGCAACCGCGGTCGGCGTCGAGGTTGCCGACGGCCTTCGCCTGGTGAATGACCATCAGCTTGCGCGCGACGCTCGTGCGGAACGTGGTGGTCATGTAGCCCTCCGGCAGGAACGACTCGGCGCAGCAGCCGCGCGGGTCGCGGTTGTGCAGCGTGCGAATGTGAAACCTGTTGGCCGTGCCCTGGGGGCCGAACACCTTCGTGTGTGCCATACAGTGGGAATAGACGATCTGATTCTTGGAGGTGTCCAGCGCCGGGTCGGAGACGTAGCCGGCGCGGCCAGTGAGGATGCGCGCCATGATCATGCTGAGTGAATCATCAGGCATGGCTTCGCAAACGCCTTGGCCGCCATCGTCAAGGATTTGCATGAAGCCGAGGCACGGATACGCCGGCAACTGGCCGCTAGAGAACCCGCCGAGACAGTTCATCGTCACGCTGTCGGTGTTGTGTTTCTTCATCAACTCCATCGTCGCCAGATAAACGGCGGCGGCTTTGTTGATCCACTCCGTCGTCGGCTCCACGACTTTCTCCGCCTTCGCGCACCAACGTCGCGCCACCTCGGCCGCCGCGTCGCGGTCCACCTTCTCGTAGAACGCCCGCAGTTCCCCAAAGCCGACGAAGATGCCCTTGGCTCCGAGAAACTCACGCTCCTCCCCGGAGAACTTCGGCCCGACGACGACGAACCGCGACTTCTTGAGCCGCTCGATGCACTCGCCGATGCCCGTCAGCGTCACCTTGTCCTCGATGCACTTCATCGGGCCGACTTTCGGGAAGGTGCGGCGATAAACTTCATCGCATCGCTGCGCAAACAACGCCGGCGTCATACCCGGCTTCTTCACGTCCGCAAACACGCGCGCCACAGCCACGAGATCGTCCGGCCGCGTGCTGGACACCGCGCCCGCCGGGATGCCGCGCCGGCGCAGCCCGCTGTAGCCGGTGAGAAACACGCCCGAGCCGCCGAGATACTCGTCGGCGATGCACATCGGTTTGCCAAGTTTGCCGATCGGGAAAATCGCGCTCGTCAGGCCCCACATCAGCGTGACCGTATAAACGAGGTAACCGTCCACGCTGTCCTTGAGCGCGATGGCTTTCTCTACCTCGGCGGGTTTGCTGACGACCACCGGCACGAACTCCACCCGCGGGCAACCTTCCTTGAGCAGCTTGAGGATCTCTGCGTGGCGGCGCGGGCAGTCGTAGTTTGGGTATGGCCACATCTCAAGGCCCGAGCTGTTGGCGAGGAACACCAGCGCCACGCGCGGCTTCGCGTCATCGGCCTGGCTGGCGACGGGACTGAGTGCGCCAGCCGCCGCACCGGTTGCGCAACGCGTGAGAAATCCCCGGCGGCTCATGGCGTGGCCGCAACCGGAACACGCGATCGAATGATGACACTGGCACATAACGTTTCTCCTCCATCAGCAAGAGTTGAAGGTTTCCAGTTCCGCATCGAGATGGTTACACCACCGCCTCGGTCTGACAACGCCAAAAAGTCGCGCGACCCTGCTATGAACAAACTCGACGCTGCTAACGCCGCCGTGTAGTCTCGCCGCCGAAATCGCAACCGCTCAACAGGAGTCGCTTATGAACACATCGAAACCAGTTTCCTCCACAGGTTCCCCTTCCCGTCGCGAGTTTCTGAAACTTTCCGGTCGCGTAGTCGCGGCCTCGGCGCTCGCAGGCGTTGCGTTGCCCCACTGCCATGCGGCGGGCGGCGGCACGACCAAGCTCGCGTTGGTCGGCTGCGGCGGACGTGGCACCGGCGCGGTGGCTGACGCGTTCGCGGCCAAGGGCGACCCAGTGATGCTCCACGCGATGGCCGATCTGTTTGAGCAAAAGATGGACAGGAGCCTGGACAACTTGAAGAAGAGGTTCGATGAGAAGGTGGACGTGACGCCGGAGCGGAAGTTCATCGGCTTCGACGCCTACAAGAAGGCGATAGACACGCTCAGCCCCGGCGACGTGGTGCTGTTGACGACGCAAGCGGCGTTCCGGCCGGTCCACTTCGAATACGCCGTGCAGAAAGGCGTGAACGTCTTCATGGAGAAATCGTTCGCGGTGGACGCGCCCGCCGTGCGCCGGCTGCTGAAGGCCGCGGAGCTTTCCGAGAAGAAGAACCTCAAGGTTGGCTGCGGCTTCATGTGGCGTCACTCCAAGGCGCGGCAGGAGGTCGTCAAGCGCATCCATGGCGGCGAGATCGGCGATGTGCATACGCTGCGTATCTATCGCGTTCACGGCCCCTGCCACACGCCGCCGTTGCCGAAGGGCGCGAACGAGATACAGTTCCAGCTCCAGAACGGCGTCCGGTTCAACTGGACCTCTGGCAGTTTCTTCGTGGACTGGCACTGTCACAACGTGGACGTGGCCTGCTGGGCCAAGGGCGCATGGCCCGTCTCCGCGCAAGGCATGGGCGGACGCACGCACAAGGAAGCCGGCAATCTCTTCGATCACTATTCGATCGAGTTCACCTTCGCCGACGGGACGAAGCTGTTCGCGTTCTCGCGGCACATGACCGGCTGTTGGCAGACCTACACCGACTTCGCCCACGGCACCAAAGGCTCGGCGCGTATCATGGCCAATCTCGGCGATCCCGACCCGTGCATCTACAAGAGCCAAGTGATGGACGACGCCAACATCGCGTGGCGCTACGGCGAAAAGGACATCAATCCCTACCACGCCGAGTGGCAGGCGCTGCTCGACGCCATCCGCAACGACAAGCCCCACAACGAAGCCCGCCGCGCCGCCGAGGCCGACCTCGCCGCGCTCATGGGCCGCATGGCGACGCACACCGGCCAGATGGTGACGTGGGATCAGGCGATGAACTCGCAGTTCCAATACGTGAAGGACATTGACCACCTGACCTTCGACACGCCCGCGCCGGTTCTGGCCGACGCCGACGGCATCTACCCCGCGCCGATTCCCGGTAAGACTGTGGAGTTTTGATTCTGTCGCTGCTACTGGCTCCAAAGCTGCCGCTCACTTGCGAGCTTCAGCAGCGCCGCCGCGTCCTCTTCCAGCAACAATCGCTGACTGCGGAGCCGGCGGACGGCTTCCGTGACGTTATAGAGGTAAACCATGCGGCTTGGATAACGCTCCAACGCCGCCGGGCGCGGGTCGTTGGCCTTGAGACGCTCTTCGTAGGTGCGGACGAACGGCAGATACGAGCCGCAATACGGCGCGAGCATTCCTTCCGCGCCATGCGGGGCCGCGCGCAGGTTCCAGCCGGTGTATGTCGCCAACGGCACGGCCACGTCCGGCAGACGGATGCCGGCCAGTTCGTTGCCGTCGCAGTCCACGGCGGGCACCAGCGTCCGATACGGCCGCCCGATCTTCGGCGGCACGATGTCGGCAACGCCTTCCTTCTCCCAACGCGGTCCAAAGTCGAGCCGCAGCGGCGTGTAACAGCTTGTCGGCAACTGCACGCCGGGAATCTTCGGGAACTGCGTCCGAAATTCATCCACGCTCACCAACGTTCCATCTTTGATTCGCGGATAACGGCTCTCCGGCGGCGGCACGCCGCGGCTGGTCCACTCGTCCAGCGCCACCAGCAACGCCCGCAGCAGCGGCGGCCGGTCATTGAGCGGGTTGCACGGGTTCTGGTAACTGCCGCGGTTGGTTGAGCCGCCGCCGAGGTGTTGCGCGCCGGCCGCGACGTAGAGGCGCGTGTGCGGGTCGAGCGACACATCCCGCTTGCCGTCCACGTCGGTGTGCAACAGCGACGCGCCGCGAGTCCAATACTCCGTCGAGGTCTGCGTGTAGAAAACCTTCGGCACCTGTCCGCGGGCGCGCGCGCTGGCGAGGATGTCGCCCGTTCGCCGCGTCACCGGGTCGGTCTGCGGCACCGTGTTGAACGGAAACGACTCGGAAGGCGTCAGGACGTTCTCGTGCTGCGTCGCACAGAGCGTGGCCATGCCGAAGCGGGAGTTGAACAAACCGCGCCCTGCGCCGCTGACGTGCGAGATCGCGCCGTCGAACACCGCGCGCTGCCGCTCGTCGGTATTGAAGTCCTCGTGGATGAAATGGTTCACAAAACGTCCCGACTGCGAGATGCCGAAGACGTAGGCATGCTCGATGGCTCCTGTGAGCGGACTGTCGGCGTTGTAGCGGAAGAACGACACGCAGTCGCGCACCGCGGCAAGTCCGAGTCCCGACACACGTGGGTCGCGGGCCGTATAGACCAAATCGTAAAGCCAACCCGGCCGAAGCCCGCCCTGCACCCACAGTTGTCCCGCGTCGGCGACGCGCTTGCCGTTCTCGACGCGCGCGAACGCCCACTTGCCGGCGGCGATCTCCACCACCGGCTCAACGCGACTCGGCCGCATCGTGAGCCGCGCCTCTTTGGTGTCCAAGCTCACCGGTGGATATGGAATCGCGACGGTCCACGGTGTCCAGTAGAGCGGGCTGCACTCGACGGGATCGTCGCGGCAGATTTCCACGTGGACCTTGCCGGTGATCGGCTTTCCGTTTTCCGTGGCCACCGGCAGGCCCGCGACGAGCCGGCTCTCGCCGGGCGGGACCTCGCCGCTCCAGCCGCACCACAACACTGACCAGCCGTTGCGCATCAGGAATCCGTTGCCGGCGTCGGCTAGCGTCGCGGGGTTATTGCCACGCGCTTCGTTGAACGTCCAGAGAGCGAGCTTGTTGCCGCGGTTGTTCACGTCGTAGAGCAGCCGCCCGTTGCCGCGGCGCGCGTCCACCGGTTTGAGCAGAAAGAAATCGGTCCAGAACTCGACCCGCCCGCGCGCGTTTCGCGGAGCGAGCTTGATGTCGGCAATGCGCGGTTGGCTGGCGTCTTCAGGGGCCACCTCGCAGTGCAGCCGCCCGACGATCTTCTCATAAGCGCCCGCCTGCCCAAACTCGTGTCCACCGGCAAACGGTTCGCGTTCGCGAACCTCCACACGCACGACTTCGGCTTGCGTCGCTCCATTCAGCAGCAATGCCAGAATCCCGACGCTCCATAGATGCTTTCTCATAAAACCTCGATGGCGGTTATCACCAATTCTCCAGCGGGAAAACGTCTTTGTTTCCCGCGAGTGTCTGATCCAGTTGCAGCAACGCGTAGAGCAGGTAGCCAACGCCGTCAATCGCCTCGTAATACGGCTTGCACGGATGGCCGCGCAGCAGGCCGCGGTAGTAGAGCCGGCAGAGGCTTTCCCTGGCCACCTCGCGCGCGAACTGCAAATGCGCGGCGTCGCCGGTGATCCGGTGCATCTGGAGGAAGAACGAGATCGTCTGGCCGTAAAGCTGCGCGTAGGTGCCGTGCGGCGCCCAATCGGTCGCGTAGGCGCGATACCACGTGCCGGTTTCGCACGCGCGCGGCGGGAACGCCCGGCGGATGCAGTCGCTCCAGCGTTGCGCGGTCTCTAGAAGAACTTCGTCGTGCGTCAGCTTGTAAGCTTGCGCGTAGGCTTGTGCGGCGTAGAGCGGATGCTCATAGCCCGCCGCATAAGGTTGCCAGAGGTCCATGTAACCGCGCGGCTCATACTGCGCGTAGCCGCTGGTTACGCGTGGTCCCGGTTCCGGCGAACCGTCGAGCTTCAGGCTGCCCCAAAACCTGGCGGCCTTCGTGTCGTAACTGTAACGCGCGCCAGCTTTCAAATACGCCACGGCTTGCTCGCGGAACTTCGTCTCGCCCGTCAACTCCGCCGCGCCCAGCAGCGAGTGGCACATCAGGCCGGAGATGGATGTCTCGAAATGCGAGCCGTCGAACCGGTTCGTGCCGGCGTTGGGGCGGTTTGGAATGAGACTGGTCTTCGGGTCGCGCGCCTTCCAGTAGTAGTCTGCCACGAGCCGTGCGCGGTCGAGCCACATTGGATCTTTCGTCTGCGCGTGGAGGAACGCGAACGCCCTCACGAACTCGCCGCCGCTCATCGCGAAGTCGCAGCCGCGCTGGCCGTCGCCGTGGCGGTTGACCTCGCCGGTCTTTTTGTCAACGACGTGCCACTGCCAGACCGATTCGATCTCACGCCGCACTGCCTCCTTGTCCACGCGCCAGAGCTGCTGCCACATTGCCTCCTGCACGTGAATCTCGTGCGGGTTGCCCATGTGGCCTGTCATCTCGTCGCGAAACACGTCGTAGTGGCGATGCCAGCCCCACCAAAAGAAACCCTTGTCGTCCACCAGATGCTTCATCCAGTGGCCCATGCACCGCTCGGCGAACTCGGCGTAGCGTTTGTCGTCGCCGATTCGCGACAACGCGAGCATCGCCCGCAGCGTCGGTTGGTCGAAGTAGAGGTTCGCCCCGGCCGGCCCGCGACGCTCGCGCCGGATCACGCGGAACTTCTCATCCAGCGGCGGCGGGTTCTCCGGGCAGTCGCGCGTGCGCACGTCGAGGATGCTCACAAGGATGGGCGCGTGAGTCTTGCCGTAGCGATCGGTCCCGCTGCTGATGAGCGCGTCGAGACACTCCCGCACGTAATCGCGATACGGCCGCTGCTCGACCGTCTCCGGTTTCAGCCCGCTGTCGAGAATCTCCGGCCGAGAAGGCTCGGCTGCAACCACTCCCAAGGCCGCAAATACTGCCAGTATTGCCGCACGCATGATTTTGTCTTTCATCGCGGAATCAGCGCGACCGTCGTCTGGATCGGATAACCGCACGTGCAGCCGGCGCTGGCTTCGGGCACCAGAATCAAGCCGCCGGCAGGGATGATGTTGATCCAGCAGCCGGGGCGGACGGCGTTGTCCAGGACGGTGTGGGCGCCGCTCTTGAGGTCGAACATCCGCGGATGGTCGTAACGGCTGAACGCGCAGTGGGCGGAGGTGGAGACCGTGCCGCAATGGTTGCTCTTCTTCCATTTCCAAACATCCACCGCCGCACCGGTGCTGAGGTCGCAGGCGAAGCCCGTGCCGTAAATGACTTCGCCCACGATGGCCGGATGCTGGACCTGTTCGCCGTGCGGGCCTTGCAAGATGTGGTCGGGCACCGGCGTCTGCGTGTTTCGCCAGAGCCGCTTTCCGGTGCCGGCGTCGAACGCGGCGAGGTCGTAGCGGACGCGGCGGGTCTTTTCCACGAGCATATTGCGCGTTCCCGTCACCAGCAATTTGCCGCGAGCGTAGCTGAGATAGACGATGTGCTCGATGGCCTCCAGTTCCGCCGGTTTCCGCCACAGGACCTTGCCGGTGCGGATGTCCAACGCTACGAGATCAGCGCCTTGGCCGAGCAGCGTTGTCAGCTTGACGCGGCTGTCCGCCACTGTCCGCGAGGCGGGGTTTGTGCTCTCGACGAAATAGGCGCGTCCGCCGCCGAGCGCGAGGGTTGGGTTGATGATGACGCCGCGCGCGGGCGCATACGTCCAGAGCCGCCGGCCCGTGGCGCGCTGGTGGGCGAAGAGCGAGTCGCTGCACACGACCGGCATGGAATCGCGCCAGAGGAGCACCTCCGTGTAGATGGTCTGGTCGCGGAATGTCCCACCGCGCCGCGTGACGCTGCCGAGCAACAGGTCGTTCTCGACAGCCACGTAGCCCCATTCGGAAGAAGCAGGCACGCTGAACGTCTTGCGAAGTTCGCCGGTTTGCGCGTCGAGCGCGAGGCAGTCGCTGCCGGAGGCGACGTAGAGGCTGTCGTCCGCAGCCGCCATGTTGCCGCAGTTCTTGAACGCCGCCAGCCGGACGGAGTGCGACACGTCGCGCTCCCACAGAATCGTGCCGTTGTAAGCATCCGCCGCCACCACGTAGTTGTCGCCGGACACAAACAGGCGGCCGTTCTTGTAGAGCGGGCCGACGTTCTTGTCGTGGCGGTCGGGCATCTGGCGCGGGCCGGGCCGGCCAAACCATTGCAGGTCCACCGCGCCGGCGGGCATCGCGTCGCCGCTGCAAGCCGTGTTGCCCGCGTCGCCGTAGAAGTGCGACCACTCGCCTGCACCGGGCAACGCTCCCCTCTTGATCGTGGCGACCGACAAGCCGGCGGTGCGCTCGATTTTCCAGCCGGGAACGGTCAGCTTGCCGGCGCTCATCAGAACCACAGTGCCGCCGTTGGGCCGCAACACACGCTGGATCTCGGCGAGCGAACCGGGCGGTTTGCCGGTGAGCAACGTTTCCTCGGAGACGATCAAGTTCGCCCAACACTTCTGGAACGGCAGCTTCGCGTCGTCGCCTTGGTGAATCGCCACGCGCGTCCCGTAGAGTCCGGCCTCCGCGAGCCGCCGCCGCGACTCCGCGACGCGTTGAGCGTCCGGCTCAATGCCCACGACCTGGAACTGTGATCGCGTGGCGATCTCATAAGCCAGCCGCCCCGTGGCTGAACCGAGCACCAGGCAATAGCCCTTGGTGACTCCCGCACGCTGGATGGCGGTCTGGGCCGCGTGTGCGTAAAGCGACGATTGCGCGTCCTGCGGGAACGGCGAAGGCTTCGCTGCCTCCTCTACAAACTCGAACGTAAGCGGCCCGCCCGGCGGCGGCGTGCCAGGCTGGAAGCAATGGATCATGCCGCGGTCGGTGCTTGCGTAAAGCCGGCCGTCGCTGACGGCAAGGCCGCAGGCTTTGCCCTGCACGTTGCCGCGCCAGAGCATCTTGCCGTCGGCGACATCGTAGGCTGTGACGCGATCCGGCTCGCCGACGAAAACCGTGTTACCCGCGAGAATCAACTCGCAGCCATCGGGAACGGGAGTCTCCCATTTCACATAATCCCGCCGCGTGCCGCCCAGCGCCGCGATGCGCGCGGTGTCTTCTGCCGTCTTCTTGCTCTTGGCTTGCAGGCGGCTGAGTTCGAGCCAATGCGCGCGATCCACCGCGATGAGCCGGTCCTTGGTGAGGATGTAGTTCATCGTCTTGTCGGCGACGACGCGCAGCCCATCGGCGAACACGACCTTCTCCTTCGACAGCGGCGAGCCGGCTTGGATGCCCGCCGTTTCGCCGGCGCTGTAAAGCACCGTGTCATCCACCAGCACCGCGAAACAACCGCCCGCCTGCCGGTTCGCTCCTGCGCCGGGCAGTGTCGCCACGGGCTTGCCAGTGGCGCGATCGAACGCCACAGGAGCCGTGCGCCCAGTCGGCACGTAAAGATGCGTGGACGACGCCAGCAGATAACCTTGCGACACGACCTCGATCGGCTGCTTCCAGAGTTCCTTGCCATCCTTCGCGTTCACGGCGCAGAGAAAGTTTCCCTGCGACGGAAACAGGCCGGCGCAGAAATAGACGACGCCCGCATCCACCACGACGCCGCAACGCACCGGCCACAGCGACATCATCCGGCCGTTGCCCGGCAACCGGCGATCCTCCGGCCCGCCGCGGTATTTCCACACCACTTTGCCATCGTCCGCGCGCAAACAGTAAACGCAGCCGTCATCCGAGCCGACATACACCCGCCCGTCCACGACCACCGGCGCGAGCCGCACGGGACCGTAGGCGGTGAACGTCCAGCGGACGCGCCCATCGGCCGCGTCGAGACAGCGCACCGTGTCATCGGCCGACCCGTAGTAGAGCGCGCCATTCGCGGCCACGACGTGAAACGCGCGGTCGTAGGTGGTCGTCGGGCCGAGGTTCGCGACGCGGCGATAAACATCCTGTTTGGCGGGCAGTTCGGGCCACGCTGGATTGGGCGCAGCCGAGCGGTGCATCCAAGCTTCCGTCAACGGCAGCTTGATCTCGGCGGCGGAGATACCGCTGCGTTGCGCGTCGTGCCGGTAAGCCGGCCACGCGGCCCAAGCCGACGCCGCGCCGGTCATCCAGATCGTCAGTGCGATAAGACATCGTGTGAGGTTCATAGTTGAGCTTCCTTAGCGGAGGTTCGTCACCGCGCGCCGCACCCAGCAGCAACCGCAAACGCACTGAGCATTCCGGCCACAGGTGCCGGCAATGTCACGGCCGTGCAACGGGCCGATGGCGGCTTCGACGAGCCGCCGCATCGCGATATAGTCGGGATCGTTTGTGTCGCGCCAGCCATTCGAGGAAATCTGGCCCCAACCACCGTCCGCCACAGGCAGCGGTGCTTTCAACACGCGGCTCTCCTCCGGCAATGCTACGTTCACCAGCGCGGCGAACGGCACTTCGGCAAAGGCCGTGCCGAACTTTGCGCGCACGTGTTCGCGCAACGCACGCTCACCATCGGGCGACGGCTCGCGCCATTCGGATTTGTTCCACGAGTAGTCGCCGTAGCAAATAGCGTTCATGTCCAACCAGTCAGCGATGCGCGCGAAACTCTCGCGGTCGAGTCGCACGCGCGGGCGGCCGTTCTGGTCGGGATGGCCGGCCAACAGCATCGGCGCGAGCTGGCCGGCGTGGGCGAAATAATCCTTCGGCTTGCTGTAGTCGCTCTCCATGTCGCCTTGCGCCACCGCCACGAGGCCCGTGCGCGTCATCAACGACTCGTAGGCGACACTCACGCGCATCTTGTTCGGGCCGGGCCATTGCTTGCGCGGGAACGTGACCGGTTGGAGCGCGCCGAGCAGGTTGACGCCGCCATCGGTGCGCTCCAGTCCGTGGCAGGCGATGCAGTAACGATCCAGCACGGGCTGGACGGTCTTGGCGAAACCGAGGCCGCCCTCGTAGTGCGGACCGGCGGGCGGCAGGAGGTCGTAGATTTTCTGACGAGCGTGGCGGGAGACGCGGTCGGGCGCTCCGTGGCGCGATTCGTGGCAGCCGATGCAGCCGGCTTCCTCGCCCGGCTGCAAGTAGGCCAGCGCCCGCATCGTCATGACCGCCATGCCGTCCTTGTCCACGAGCTGGAAAAACAACGGCTGGCCCGCCGGCGCGCGAAACGCGACCGAGCCGTTGGCGTCCACCGGCGCGGTGCCGAGAATGCGCTTGGGCATTTCATATACGGCGACGCTGCGGCCCGGCGGCGTCTCGACGGTTTGCGGAAACACACGCACCACGCGCACGCCCGCAATGCTGCCGGAGGCGATGGGCTGGCTCGATTGATAGACGTTCTGGATGTAGAACGTGCCCGTCGGTTCCGCCTTCGCCTCGCGTGCAACGGGCAACACCGGCGGCTTCGGGCGCGGCACGAGCGGCATCGGCGAGACGCACGAGACCTGCGGGTCGCGATAGATCAGTTCGCGTCCGCCAAGCGTGTCCACCAGATAGATGCCGTAGGCGTTCGCGCTTTGCGGCGGTTTGTTTTCTTTCGCGAGCGGCTCCGGCGTGTAGGCGGCCAGGAACAAATCCTCGCTGAGCGGCCAAGGCGTCGTGAACGCGCTCGTCGGCCAGCCTTCGGTTTCCGGGAAGGCGACCTCCGGCGTGATGCGCGTGATCGGCTCCAAGCCATCGAGGCCCGCGCGCGGATCCACCACGATAATCGAGCCGGCCGTGTAGGCGTGATGCGCCGCCGCGGTGCAGACAAGCTTGTGCGAACCGGGAATCTGGCGCGGCTCGGCACTGTTGCAGGGGTTGCGAGTGAGATTGCCGTAGAGGCTGGCGGTGCCGGTGCCGTCGGGATGCGTCACCCAGATGCTCTGGAAATGATACGAATGGCGGTTTGTGTAGTCCCAGCGCGAATAAACGATGCGGCCGTCGTCGAGCAGGCTCGGTTCCCACTCCGGCGCCTCGGCGAACGAAAGCTGGCGGATGTTGCGGCCGTCGGCGTCGCAGCGATAGAGCAGGAAGTTGGCGAAGTAGCGCCCGCCGTATTGGCAGCGGATGTGGGTCTGCGGTCGCGTGCTGACAAACGCGAGGCCGCCGTCGGGCAGATAACACGGATCGAAATCCTCCACCAACGAGGTCTGGCGGCCGTCCTCGCCGGCAGCGCGGTCGGTGTCGCGGCCCGTGAGCCGGCGGAGTCCTTTTCCGTCGGTGCAGATCTCCCAGAGAAAGAACTGCCGCAAATTCGGGTCCGCCGGTGTGTGGTCGCAGAACGCGAACACAACACGTCGCGCATCGAACGACAACTCCGGATGCATCGTCGAGCCAGCCGGCAGCCGGCCCTTGAACAGCAGCGTCTCGCGCGGTTGGTCCTTCCAGTTCTCGATCACTGCCAGTCCCGGCCCCGGCCGGCTGTAGCGGCCAAGATATTGGCGCGACTGGTGCGAGTAGCTCGGCGTCGGGCACTTGTTGATGAGCAGCCGGTCGAAGTCCAGCAGCGGATGCGAGAAGATGATCTGACGCCTCAACTGCCGCACGCTTTGGCAGAGCTCCATGCGGCTCGCATCGCGCGACGCTGCGCGTTGCTCCAACTCCTTAAGCAGCGCAGCCAGCGCCGGACAAGGCCTGCTCCGTTGGACGAAGTCGAGAGTCTTCCGCGCTAGCGTCATCGCCTGGTCGAGTTCGTCGGCGCGCGCGGTTGTCGTCGCGAGCGCGAGCAAACCGGCCAGGAAGTAACGGTCCGCGAATCTCATCGCATTCATGCCACACTCAATTCCAACGACTGTGGGCCAGACATTCTTGTCTGGCCATCGGTTTGGCGACGGACGTCCAGACAAGAATGTCTGGCCTACGATTGGCCTGCACCGAGCCGGTCCAGAAAATCCGCCAGGTGCGCCACCTCGATGTCGGTGCGGCCCGCGGCCACGAGGCCGGCGCGAATCTGCAGCATGCAGCCGGGATTGGTCGTCACCACCACCGTCGCGCCGGTTTTGAGAATGTTTGACACCTTGCGCTTCTGGAGCCGCGCCGCCATGTCGGGCTGGGTGAGGTTGTAGCTGCCGGCGCTGCCGCAACAGAGATCGCTCTCCGGCAGTTCCACGAAACGGTTGCCGCAGACCGCCTTCAGCAGTTCGCGAGGCTGCTGCCGGATGCCTTGCGCGTGGTTGAGATGGCAGGCGTCGTGGTAGGTGACGAGCGGCATGGAATCGGCCTTGAGAGCGAAGGAGCGCGGGCTGAGGATCTCGACCATGTCGCGGACCTTGCCGGCGAAAACCTTGCCGCGCGCGGCCCAAGCGGGATCGTCCTTGAGCAACAGGCCGTATTCCTTGAGCGTCGCGCCGCATCCGGAACCGCCGATGACGATGTGGTCCACCGCGAACCGCTCGAAGACCGCGATGTTTTGGCGGGCGCACGCGCGCGCCTTCTCCAACTGCCCGCTGTGCGAGAAAAGCGCGCCGCAGCATCCCTGCCCCGGCGGCGTCACGACATCGAAACCCGCGCGGGTCAACAACCGCACGACGGCGCTGTTGGTCGGGCCGAACATAACGCTCTGCACGCAACCTTCGATGAAGCCGATCCGCCCCTTCTTTTCCGTCACGGCGGTCGGCGAGGTCAGCGGCAGCGGCTCGCTCCGGAAACCGGCCGGCACCAGCGATGTCATGGGGCGCGTGAAAGCCGGCAGCCAGCCTTCCAAACCGAGCCAACGGACGAGTTGCAGCGGCGCGAGCGCAAGCTTCGTTCGCCATGGATACGGAAACACCTGCTCGACGAGCACGCGCCGCAGCAACATCTGATAGAGCGAGCGATGATGGTGGTGCTCGATGAAGTCGCGTGTGTGCTCGATCAACTCGCCGTAGTGGACGTTGCCCGGACACGCCGTCTGGCAACCGAGACAGCCGAGGCAGACATCCAGCGGCTGCACGGTTGCGTCGTTGAGCGGCGCGCGTCCGCTAAGAAGCTGGCGCATGAGATAGATGCGGCCGCGCGGCGAGAGGTTTTCGTCGCCGGTCTCCAGGTAGGTCGGGCACGACGCCAGGCACAACCCGCAGTGGACGCAGGTCAGCGCGGTCCGCTCGTCAATGAACGGCTCAAGCACGGCGGGCTTGGAGTGTGTTGTCTGGGTCGAACTCATGCTTCAGTCGTTGCATCAAGTTGGCGGCGGGCGCGAGACCGGTTCCCTGGTCCTCGCCCCGATAATAAATGACGCCGTTGCCCGCGCGCGCAACGAGCGACGTGACGCCGCGCATCGAGGCGATGGTCGCGGCAAGCTTTGACGGCAATACAGAGAGCTTGCGCGCCGGGCCGGCAGCCGTGGCGGCCCAGAACTGCTCATCGTGATCGAGATTGGCATCGGCCATGGCGGCGAACCGCTCAGTTTCCTTGCGCTGCCATGCAACTTCCTCGCGCGTTCCGGCGAAGCCGACGACGGCGGTCCACGGCCCCGCGCCGCCAGCGTTGTGAAGGTCGAGCACCGTCGGCGTTAGTTCGGAAGTGTCGAGCTTCTCCACAAACTCGCACGCCGCCTCGGCGGTTGGGAACGTCACCTTTCCAAAATGCTCCACTTCCGGCCGCGGTTGCACCTTGAAGCAAACCTCCTCCACCGTCGCGAGTTCGCCGCGCGCGCCGGTGAACAGCCGGCAGAGGTCGTAGCCAGCGGCGTTTTTCACCACGCTCGCGCCGGATTTGATCAACCGGCCGTCGGCCAGCTCGGCGCGCAGGCTCAGCACGTGCTCGCGCACCGTCCCGTAGCCGTAGCGGCGCGGCCCGCTTAGATCGCAGTCCACAATCTCACCGATGGTCAGCCGCGCCGGATGCGGCGGGTCCACCGGTAGCCACTGGTCGCGCGGCGCGAGATGTTGCTGGAGCGCCGCCAACGTCGTGTCGGCGGTGACCGTCACCGTGAGATCGTCTGGAGCGTAGGCTACGATGCTCATATCGCCACCTGCCTCCGCGGATTGAAGTTCAGGCATCGCTTGCCGCCGGGGAACATCTTGTGCGGGTTGCAGCGGCCTTCCGGGTCAAATGCTCGCCGCACCCGCTGCATCGCGTCGAGATCGTCCGCGCTATACTGCACCGACATCAGCTCCGCTTTCTCAACGCCGATGCCGTGCTCGCCGGTGGCCGTGCCGCCGAGTTCGATGCAGCGGCGCACGATCGCCGTGCTGCACGCATACGCCTTCTCCACGTCGCCGGCGATGCGCTCATCGTAGAAGATGATCGGGTGAATGTTGCCGTCGCCGGCGTGAGCGACGTTGGCGACGCCGAGGCCAAGCTTCTTGGCGGTATCATAGATGAACTGCATGATCTCCGGCAGCTTCGTGCGCGGCACCACGCCGTCCTGCGTCACAAAGTTCGGACTGATCCGGCCGATGGCGCCAAACGCGCTCTTGCGGCATTTCCACAACGCCGCGCGCTCCTCCGGCGTGCGCGCCGGTTTCAGGTCGCGCGAATGGTTCTTGCGGCAAAGCTCAGTCACGCGCTCCACCTGCCGGCCCAGGCCGGCCTCGTGGCCTTCGAGTTCGATGATCAGCACCGCGCCCGCGTCCGTCGGCAGGCCGAAATGATACGCGTCCTCGATCGCGCGAGTGATCGGCTGATCCATCAATTCCATCGCCACCGGGATGATCCCGCCGGCAATGATGTCACTAACAGCGTGCGACGCGTCATCGGCGCTGTTGAACACCGCCAGCATTGTCCGGAACGCGTGCGGCGTTTTCATCAGCCGCACCACCACGCGCGTGATGACGCCGAACATCCCCTCCGCACCGATTACCACCCCACGCAAATCGTAGCCCTCTACATCCTCGCCGCCGTCGGGCGTCGCTCCGAGCCAGACAACCTCGCCATCCGGCAGCACCATGTCGAAACCGAGCACGTGACTGGTCGTCGCGCCGTGCTTGAGCGTGTGCGGGCCGCCGGCGTTGAAAGCGATGTTGCCGGCGATGGTGCAGGAAGGCTGGCTTGACGGGTCCGGCGCAAACATCAGCCCGCGATGCTTCACCGCGTTGGTGATCCAGAGATTCGGCACGCCCGCTTCCACCAACGCGCGGCGGTTTCGGAAATCCACATTCAGGATGCGGTTGAGCCGTGTGGTGCCGATGATCACACCGCCATCCACCGCCAGCACCGCGCCGCTCAGACTCGTCCCCGTGCCACGCGGAATGATCGGCAGGCGATGTTCGGCGCAGAGTTTGACGACCCGCACGACCTCCTCGGTGCTGCGCGGCAACGCGACGGCATCGGGCAGATGCTTCTCCATCGTGTAAGCGTCGCACTCATAGACCATGAGCCGCTCCTCTTGCGTAATGACACCGTCATCGCCGCAGATCGCGCGCAACTCGCTGAAGAAAGATGAAGCAATCGCTGCCATGCGCGCCCACTGTAGGAACTCCAGACGCGTTTGTCGAGTCGCAGCCTCAGTTTGCCTGAGTCGCCGCCTGCGTTTCACAGGCAAGGAGATTTGAAGGACCAGGATGACCTGAACGACCGCACTGGGGCGATTCCGGGGATCACCTGGCTCCGGGCTGCGGGGACTTCTTGAAAGGAACGGACAGGCAAATGGCCAGGCTCGTCAGCAGTGACAAGGACGCTGCGGTCACGTAAACGTGGCTGAACCCGATCATGGCTTCATCGGTAAGATGACTCGATGTCAAGGGCACCCCCACATGGTGCGCCGGCAGATGCTCCGAAAAAATGGTCTCGAAAAGCGCCACGCACATCACCATACCCAGGTTGGCGGCCGTCTGGTAGAGGCCGCCCGCAATCCCGCGACATTCCGGCGGCGCCCCCTTCATCGAGTTGGAGTTGTTGGCCGGGAAGAAAAACCCGAAGAAACCTCCCAAGCACGCCAGATAAACCACTGTCACGCCCAGCCCCGGCGCGCGCAGCAGGAGCGAGAAGCCCAGGAAGAGCACCGTCAGGCAGGCGAGCGCGCCCGAAGCGATGAACCGTGGATCCATGCGGTCGGCCAGTTTGCCCGCTAGTGGGGAGGCGGCCGTGAGCATGACCGAGTAAATCAACAGGACAAATCCCACCCATTCGGGCGGCATGGACTTGGTGATCTCGAGGTAGAAAGGCATGACGAAGCTGTTGGCCGCCAGCAAACCGAATCCCACGAATGCCGCGCCGACTCCGAGAATGAACGGCCCGTTTTTCACGAGCACCGCAGGGACCAAGGGGTCGGGGTGGTTCATTTCATGCCGGATGAACACCGCCAACAAGAGGGGAAACGCCGCCAGACAGGAGAGGATCGGAACCGACGTCCAGCCGATTTCCCGGCCCATGGTCAGAGCGAACACAAGCGAGGCGGCACTCGCAAAGCTCAGGACTGCTCCCTTGATGTCAAAATGCGCCAGACTTTTCGACACGGAGAACGCCGGCTTCGGATCGGGAGGCAATATCCGGTGGACGGCGATCATCGCCAAAACCCCCACGGGCACATTGATCATGAAGATCCACGGCCATGACAGGAGACCCGCGATCAGGCCGCCGGCGGGTGCTCCGACGGAAATGCCAAGCCCGACCGCCAGCGTGAACAAGCCAAAGGCCCAGCCATTGATCTCTTTGGGCAAATACCGGGGGATGGAAGAGAACGCCGCCGTCAACAGCATGGCCCCTCCCAATCCCTGAAGCGAGCG
The DNA here is from genome assembly GCA_041667205.1 of Verrucomicrobiia bacterium. Lineage (GTDB taxonomy): Bacteria > Verrucomicrobiota > Verrucomicrobiia > CAIQCK01 > CAIQCK01 > CAIQCK01. Next base: position 28,888 of record JBAYFL010000019.1, read on the forward strand.
TGACACAAGCAGCGACACAAGATTCCCCGACAGCCCGCAGCACAACGAGGCGAACGAGAACACGGCGCATCCCCACATGAACATTCTCTTGATGCCGATCTTGTCTGCCAGCTTCCCGAACAAGAGCATCGTGCCGGTAATCGCCAGCAGATAAGATGTGACCACGAAGGAAATCCCGCCCGTGCCCACGCCCAAAGACCGCGCCATGCTGGGAAGGGCGACGTTCACAATGTAACCGTCCAGACGGATCATGAATCCCGCGAACGCCGCGAGCAGCGCGATCGGGAGATATTCTCTTTTAAGGAGCACATTCATGGCCGTTTGATTACTGCAACCCCGCTAGGACGTTGGCTCCTTCAAGATAATGCTCTTTCAACTTCGGTCGCAGTGTAAGTGAAGCCGAGTCTATCGCAAGGGCAAAATCGGGATCGCAGAGCGGCGTGCGGTTTCGTCAGAGCTTCACCGCGCAATACCGCCCGAACGCCGGCAGCGCCAGCCAGCCATTGGCCGCCGGCTGCATCGTCAACCCATTGCGGCACGGTTCGTCACCGCCGCCGGATCCACTCGGGGCGAGTGTAGCGGGTTCGCACAAGCTGCTCGGTCAGTTCGTGCGGCCACACGGACAGCGGGTCGTCGGCGGCCCACGCCAGGCGCAAGCCTTGGTCAAGCCACGTGGCGTCGGCGGGGAAGTTCGTGACGAAGTCCGCGTGCGGCCGGGCGGCGCGATAGGCGGGCTGGCGCGGCGGCTCGCGCAGGTAACGGCTGATTTGCTCGACGGGGAAGTTGTAGAGCAGCGTGCCGTGGTGGAGCAGCCAGTTGCGGCGGCGGCGCTGGGCGTTGCCGGAGAATTTCTTGCCGGCGATACAAAGGTCGCTTGTGCCGTCGAAACCGACGTGCGGCGCCTTGGCGGTCAGCACCTCGGTGATGCGGTCGAGGATCAGGAAGTGCGAGCGGGAGACGTCGTTCAGTTCCGGTCGCTGGCGCATATCGAGCACGAGCGAGAAGTTCAGGCAGCCGGGGCCGATCATCACCGTGCCGCCGCCGCTGACGCGACGCCGCACCGGCACGTTGTCGGCGGCGCAGGCCGCTTCGTTCACGTCGTCCGCGACACGGCAGAAGCAGCCGAGCACGACGCACGGCGTGGCGACCTCCCAGATGCGGAGCACTTCCGAGCCGTCGGTCTGTTCGGCCAGCGTCAGCAGCGCCTCGTCCAGCGCGAGGTTCTCCTCCGGCGTCGGCAATGTGAGATCGAGGAATTGCACAGACGGAGTTTATGAGGACCGACACGCTTGGACAAGCAATTGAGATGTGTCAGTCGGCGGCAACGCGCCGACTGTTAGCTGAAACTGAAGTTACTGCTACGGCGTGAAATCCTGGCCCTTTTTCAGCCGCGCGCAAAAGGCGGCGAGAAGTTTGGCGGCGTTCTGCAGGTCGTCGAGAGCCAAGAGTTCGTTGGGCGTGTGCATGTAGCGCAACGGAACGGAGACCAGACCGGTGGCCATGCCGGCGCGGGTGCGCTGCATGATGTTGGCGTCGGTGCCGGTGCCACCGGCGGCGGTGCTGATCTGGTAGGGAATCTTCTCCTTCTTCGCCGTCTCGACGAGGAGGTCGAACACGACAGGATTGATGTTCGCGCCGCGGCAGATCTTCGGGCCTTTGCCGAGCTGGTAGTCGCCAACCTTCTTCTTGTCTATGCCGGGACAGTCGGTGGCGTGGCCGACGTCGAGCGCGATGCCGACCTCGGCCTCGCTAGCGAACGCGCTGGTCTGCGCGCCGCGCAGGCCGATCTCCTCCTGCACGGTGGAAACGCCGACAATGCAGGCGTCGAACTTCCTACCGTGCAGCAGCCGCAGCGTTTCGGCGACGATCCATGTGCCCATCTTGTTGTCGAAGGCCATCGAGACGACGCGGTTGTTGGCCAACTCGGTAAACGGCTGCACGAACACGCCCGCGTCACCGAGGGAGACGAGTTTCTCGGCGTCCTTCTTGGACTTGGCGCCAATGTCCACGTAGAGGTCGTCCATCTTCGGCACGCGCTTGCGGTCGTCCTCGTCCATGAGATGGATGGCTTTGCGGCCGATGACGCCGTCCACGAGGCCACGCCGGGTCATAATGACGACGCGCTGCGAGACGGCAACGGTCGGGTCCACGCCGCCGATGCGGTCCACGTAGATGAAGCCGCTTTCGGTGATGTATTGGACGATGAAGCCGATCTGGTCGCAATGGCCGGCAAGCATGACGCGCGGGCGTCCGGCGGGATTGCGGATGCCGAAGACGTTGCCCATCACGTCGGTCTTGACCTCATCGCACCACGGCTGGATGCGCTCGCGGACGAGCCGCTGGACTTGCTGCTCGTAGCCGGACGGGCTGGGTGTTTCGACGAGTTGTTTGAGGAAAGCTTTGGAATCGGGGTTCATGGGGAGAGTGATGATGATGAGTTATTAGACGATTTTGGGGCCAGCGGTAGCGAGGTCGGCGGCGGTGTCTTGGAACTGCTCGAAGTTCTTGATGAACAGACGCGCCACCTCGCGGGCTTTGGCGTCGTATTCGGCTGGGTTCTTCCAGCTTTTGCGGATGTCGAGAACTTCGGCAGGCACGCCGGGACAACGCTTGGGCACTTGGAAGCCGAAGACCGGGTGGGGCGTCATCGGCTGGCAGTCGAGTTCGCCTTTGAGGATGGCGTGGATGGTGGCGCGGTTGTAGGCCAGTTCGATGCGGCTGCCGACGCCGCACGGGCCGCCAACCCAACCGGTGCTGACGAGGTAGCAGCGGACGTTGTGCTCGCGCATTTTCTTCGCCAGCAACTCGGCATAGACGCGCGGCGACAGCGGCAGGAACGGCGATCCGAAGCAAGCGCTGAACGTCGCCTGCGGTTCGCGGCTCATGCCCGTCTCGGTGCCGGCGAGACGCGCGGTGTAGCCGGAAAGGTAATGATACATCGCCTGCCGCTCGTCGAGCCGCGCCACGGGCGGCATCACGCCAAACGCGTCGGCGGTGAGAAATACGATGGAGCGCGGATGGCCGCCGACGCCGCTTTCAATGGCGTTGGCGATGAAGTCCACCGGGTAGGCGGCGCGGGTGTTCTCGGTGATGGCGTCGTCGTCGAAGTCCACCATGCGCGTGTCGGGATTCATTACGACGTTCTCGACGACCGCGCCGAAGCGGATGGCGTCCCAGATTTGCGGCTCGCGCTCGTGGCTGAGGCGAATGCACTTCGCGTAGCAGCCGCCCTCGAAGTTGAAGACGCCGTTGTCGCCCCAGCCGTGCTCGTCGTCGCCGATGAGACGGCGGTCGGGGTCGGCGGAGAGCGTGGTCTTGCCGGTGCCGGAAAGGCCGAAGAAGAGCGCCACGTCGCCGTCCTTGCCAACGTTGGCTGAGCAGTGCATCGGGCAAACGCCTTGCTGCGGCAGGACGTAGTTGAGGCAACTGAAGACCGATTTCTTCATTTCGCCGGCGTAGTGCGTTCCGCCGATGATGACCGTGCGCGAGCCGAAGTCCACGCAAACGAATGCCTCCGACTTCGTGCCATCAGCGGTTGGATTGGCCAGGCAGTTCGGCGCGGAAATGACAGTGAATGCCGGCTCATGCCCGTTGAGTTCCTCCGGCGTCGGGCGGCGAAAGAGCTGGCGCGCGAACAAGGAATGCCACGCCTGCTCGGTGATGACGCGGATCGGCAGGCGATGCCGCTCGTCCGCGCCGACGAAGCCGTCGAACACGAAGACCTCGCGGTTCTTGAGGTGCGCAATGACGCGCCGGCGGAGCTTCTGGAACTGCTCGCGGGACATCGGCTGGTTGACCTTGCCCCACGCAATCCGGCTCTCGCTGCCCGGCTCCTTGACGACAAACCGGTCGTTCGGCGAGCGGCCCGTGCGCTTGCCGGTGAGTGTCACAAGCGCGCCGGTGTTGGCGAGCCGGCTCTCGCAACGGCGCAGGCTCATCTCGACGAGCGCTGCAACAGGCAGGTTCCGATGAACCAACCCGGTTCCAAAAAGACCGTGCGACTCCAGACTGAAGTGAGTGGACATAATTTAGCGATTGCTTTTACCGACTTCGGCGGCAACCGCAATGATAATCTCGCGGCAGGAGGGGCCGTCGGTTCAGTTGGATTCCCCGCCGTTGTCGTTGTAGAATCCCGGGTCGTCTAAATCGTCAACCATGCAACGGAGACAAGACATGCAATTGAGCCGAATGAACCGCCGCCAGTTCCTCCACCGCACCGCCGCGCTGGCAAGCGCCGCACTGTTACCACCGGCGCTGCTGCGCGCCGCGAGCGCGACCAAGCGCACAGCCACCGACCAGGTCGCGCTCGGCAGGACCGGCCTCAAAATCAGCCGGCTCGGTTTCGGCGCAGGCTCCAACAGCGGTAACGTCCAGCGCAACCTCGGCCAAGAGACGTTTAACAAACTCATCCGTTACGCCCACGAGCGCGGCATCACCTACATTGACTGCGCGCAAAGCTACAAGACGTTCGAGTGGGTCGGCGATGCCATCAAGGGCCTGCCGCGCGAGAAGGTTTTCCTCCAGTCGAAGATCGGCGGCAAGCCGGAGGACGTGCTCGCCGCCATTGACAAGCATCGCAAGGTCTATAACACCGACTACATTGACTCCGTGCTCATCCACTGCATGGTCAAGAACGGCTGGACCGACGAATGGAAGCGCATCATGGATGGCTTTGACGAGGCCAAGTCGCGCAAATGGATTCGCGCCAAGGGCGTCTCGTGCCACAGCCTGCCCGCGCTCCAAACCGCCGCCGCGTCCAACTGGACCGAGGTGCATCTGGTCCGCATCAACCCGCAGGGCCACGTTGTGGACACGCCGGAGCAGAAGTGGAACGCCACAAGCGACGCCACCCGCGTTGGCCCGGTGATGACGGAAATCAAGAAGATGCACGCAAACGGCCACGGCGTCATTGGCATGAAGATCATCGGCAACGGCGACTTCACCAACGCCGAGGACCGCGAGAAGTCCATCCGCTTCGCCATGTCCCAGCCGGAGATTCACTCCGTCGTCATCGGCTTCAAGAGCACCGCCGAGATTGACGAAGCCATCGAACGTATCAACCGCGCGCTGGCGCCGGCGTGATCAGTTGGTCGGCGCTGTTGGCGGCGCGCCACTGTTTGACTTTGCTGTGAATTGTGGTTTGTTTGCGCACACCGTTAAGAACAAGGATGGTGTTGGGTAGTTCAAACTGAAAAACACTAATTGGAGGCTAAACACAATGAGCGATAGTTGTTGCGAAGAAGTGGTGAAAGTTGGTCGTGACGTTCCTGATTTCGAGATGGAGACTTACGATCCGGCGGAGAGCGGATTTGGCAAGGTCTCGCTGGCGGAACTGAAGAAGGCGAAAAAGTGGACGATCCTGGTGTTCTATCCGGCGGACTTCACGTTCGTCTGCCCGACGGAGCTGTCCGATCTCGCCGACAAATACGAAACGCTGAAGAAGCTCGGCGCGGAGGTCATCTCGGTCTCGACCGACACGAAGTTCTCGCATCTGGCTTGGAGGAATTCCGAGAAGCTGATGGAGAACGTCAAATACCCGATGGGCGCCGACCCGACGGGCAAGGTCTCGAAGCTGTTCGGCGTGTATGACTGCGGCTCCGGCCTCGCGCTGCGCGGCACGTTCATCATCAGCCCCGAAGGCAAGCTCGTTTCGTCCGAGGTGAACTTCTACAACTGCGGCCGCAACATGGACGAGCTGGCGCGCAAGATGGAGGCAAACGCTTACCTCCAGAAGCATCCCGACGAGGCGTGCCCGGCGAAGTGGAAGGGCGGCGCCAAGACGCTCAAGCCGTCCGCAGCGATGGTCGGCCACGTTTACGAAGCACTGCACGGCAAGTAAGCCGGCGGACGCGTCGTTTCAAAACGAGAAGTTGTTTGCGCAGCGGCACTGGTGATCTCGCCAGTGCCGCTGTTGCTTTCAGGCAGGCCGGCTTATTCCGGCAACGGTTTGCCCTTCGTCTCCGGGCAGAACCAGATGAACACCATGCCGACGATATACACCAAGCTCACCATGCCGCAGAGGTTGGCCCAGCCGGCGGCGGTCTCGATGTTGAGCACAAAGCCGGTGATGATCGTTCCGATGGCGGCGACGATGCGCGCGATGTTGTAGGCGAAGCCCTGCCCCGTCGCGCGGCAACGCGTGGGGAACAGTTCCGGCAGATAGAGCGGCAGCCAGCCGTAGAAGCTCGCCGTCGCGCCGCCAACAATTGTCACCCAGAACAGAAAGTAGTTGCCGTATTCAATGTCGGCGCGGAACAGGTATTGGCAGGAGACCAGCGACAACGTCGAGAACACGAAGTAAGACCACCGACGCGAAGTCAGTTGCGCCAGCCACGCCGCCAGCAACGTGGCGACAATCGCGCCCGCGCCGCAGCAGATCACGCAGAGAGCGCGAGCAGTTGGGTCTTTGGTGAGTTTGGCGGCCCAGTTGGGAATCATTTGCACCGAACCCCATGTGCCCAGCAGCACAAGCGCTCCGAGGATCGTGCCCATGATCGTCATGCGCGCAATGCCCGGCTCGAAGATGTCGCTGATCCTGTTTTTCCGCGTCGCCGTGGCGGCGCTGTGCTGCCAGCGTTTGGACTCCGGCACGAAGAATTGGATGAACAGCGTCAACAGCGCCGGCGTCGCGCCGAGGAACATCAGCAACCGCCAGCCGCTGTGGTCGAGCAACGACTTCGTAATGTTCTCAGGCACATGGAGGGCCTTCAAGATACCGCCCAAATCGCCGATGACCTGTGCCAGGCCCAAGCCCATCAAACCCGTCAGCACGAAGCCGGTGTTCGACGCCACGCCGATGAATCCCGCCAGCGTCGGTCGCGACGCCGCCGGCCAGACCTCCATGATGAGCGCCACGCCCAGCGCCCATTCGCCGCCCATGCCCAGTGCCGCCATGAACCGCAGCAGGCCCAGATCCCATGGCGTTTGTGAAAAGCCGCACAAGCCGGAGAAAATCGAGTAGGTCAGCACGCTCAGCGACATCGCCTTCACGCGCCCGATGCGGTCGCCCAGCCAGCCGAACATAATGCCGCCCGCCGCCGCGCCGATGAGAAACGCCGCCGTGATGCCCGTGATCCACGGCATCTTGTAGGCGAGATTCTCCGGGCCGAGCATCGCCTCGATGGCCGGCGTCGCCACGAGCGGAAACAACCCCATCTCCACGCCGTCAAACATCCAGCCCAAGAACGCCGCGATGAATGCCATCCACTGACTGTATCGGCTGGTTTCGCTGGAAGGTTGTGTCATGAGTGTCTCTTTGTGCGCCGTCTTGAGTAAGAGCGCGCGGGCGCGACGTCAAGCCACAAACGCGCCATGAACGCAGTGCCGCAGCGATCCCCAATCCAAATCGCCAACCAATGACAGACCCGGTTTCCAACGGAAATCCGTTTGTGGGCGACAACTTTTTCCGGTCGAGGGCAACTAATGCTTGAACAACCGGGAGTTTTCAGAGAAAGACTGACACCGTTCTCTCCGCCGGGCACTCAGTAGCGGGCGGCGGAAGGGAGTTCGCTGTTGCATCTGATATGCTTTTGCGTTAAGCAGACCGCGCGGCTGATATTGCTATGACAAGCGTTGCACGATTTGCCGAACTGCCAGGGTTGCTTGCAACTCGTTTGCGGTCGCTTCCCTTTTACCTCGTCGCGCTTCTGCTGCACTTGCTTTTCTTCCTGATCTTCGGCACTTACACGGTGAGCGAGCGTGCCGGGGAAGTCATCACCGTGTTCACGGCGCCCGAGCCGGTCGCGCCGCCCGCCAACGTGCCGCCGCCGCCGCCGCCCTCGCAAGACCGTTCTCTCCAAAACGTCAGCTCCCCGGCCCTGCCGTCGCCTGCCATCCGCAACAACCTGCGCGTCATCACCTCCGGCGGGCGCACGAGCAGCCAGCTCATCCGTTCCCCGGCGATGATCGCCACAACCATTTCCCAATCCCAGGTCCGCACCACGACGTCCATGTCGCTGGACTCGAGCCGCGGCGCGGCCAACATCCCGGCGATCAAACTGCGCCAGATGCTTACCACTGCGGCCGGTTTCCTCCAGTCCGGCTCCAGCGTCAGCGGTTCGGGCAAGGCCACGCGCGCGAGGTTTGCGTGCTACTGGGCGATCTATCAGGGCGGCGACTGGAACTGCAACCCGCTGGCGCTGCCAAACCTGACCATGCAGGTGGCCCGCTGGTCGCGCGACCGCATTCAGCAAAAGACCGAGCCGCAACCGATCGTCGTCTCCAGCAAGGACCTCTTCACCATCAAACCGCCGTTCATCTTCATCACCGGCCACAAGGATTTTACGTTCACCGATGAGGAAATCGAAAACCTCCGCCAATATCTACATGCCGGCGGCGCCATCTGGGCCGACAACGACCTGCCGGGACGCCGGTCGCGGTTCGACATCGCCTTCCGCCGCGAGATGAAGCGCGTGCTGACCGACCGCGATTTTGAGAAGCTGCCGGAGGACCATCCGATCATGGCCGCCTATTATCCGCTGCGGAAGCTGCCGTCGGGCATGAACTTCTACCAGGAGCCGATCGAAGTCCTCCGCCTCATCGCCGACGAAATCGCCGTGGTCTATACGTTGAACGCCTACGGGGATTTATGGGAGAGCGCGCTGGACGAGAACGACAAGATTGACCGGCAGCTCTATCGCACCAGCGCGCGCGCCGGCTTCCACAAGTATGGGCCGCATTTCGGCAGCTATTATACCGCCACGCATTACCGCAACGTCACCGATGAGTCGGTCCTCAATGCCTACAAGCTCGGCATCAACATCGTCATCCACCTCCTTAACCGCTACGACGACCGCCTGCGCGCGATGGGGATTCACCGCTAGCCATGCACCTGAAACCGCCACCCAGTCTGTGCTCCGCCAGCCTCGCGTTGATCGCCGCTGCGTGCCTGCTGGCGCCCGCTTCGCTGCACGGCGCGGGCACCAACTACATCGTCAACGGCGACTTCGAGCTGACCTCTTCGCTCCCGAACACCTGGGACGGCGTGGACAGCGCCGGCCGGCTGATGGTGCAGACGCGCAGCCAGTCCATCATCGTCGAAGGCGCCACCGCCAGCTCGATTGCGTTTCCAGCTTCGCCGAACTTCGTGGACATTGACGGTGACAACCGGAAGGACCTCGTCGTCGGCGACTCCAATGGTTTCATCTGGTGGTTCAAGAACCACGGCGAGAAAGGCAAACCGCTCTTCAAGGCAGGCCAGTTCTTCCCCAGCTTCTACGGCGCCTCCTGCAAACTGAACGTTTGCGACTGGAACGGCGACGGCATGCAGGACTTCGTCATTGGCGACTCCGAAGGTTTCGTCCACGTCGTGCTCAATATCGGCAACCGCGCGGAGCCGAAGTTCACCTCGGCGATGGCCAAGCCACGCGTTGGCGTTTACGGCAACCTCAACGACAATCTCGACGCCAAGCCGCTCGACTACGGCCGCAAACCGCTCGTCATCGGCAACTACGCCAGCCCGTGGGTCAGTGACTGGAACGGCGACGGCCGGCCCGATCTCATTGTCGGCGAGGGCACTTACTCCGCCAACAGCGTCTGGATTTTCCTCAACACCGGCTCCGCGCAGAACCCCAAGTTCGAGGACGGATGTAAATACCCGCTGGCCTACGGCGATGGGCGCGAGCAGTTGACGCCTGCCGCGTGCGATTGGGACGGCGACGGCCTGCTTGACTTGATCACAGGCGAACGCGAAGGCCGCGTCTGCTTCTACCGCGGCAAACGCCAGAGCTTCCTCGGCGGCGTCGCCGCGTTGCTGGGCAAGGCCGCGCCGACGGTGCTCGATTTCACGAGCTACGTCCCCGTCGGCCACGAGGATTCGCCCGCCGTGCGTCTGGCCGACCTGAAGAACCCGACCGCCATCGTCGTGAAGCTCCAGCAGGCCAAAGACCCGTTCTCGAAGTTTCTCTGCACGCGGCTGAACGCCAACGTGATGACGATGATCACCGAGCACAACACCAACAAGGTGATCAAGCCGACGCTACCCCCCGCGCTGGCGATCGAACTCAACCGAATCGTCTCCGGCGCGAGTCTCTACAGCACCAACCATTGCGCCGGCCTCGTCCTGTGCCCGGAAGCGAAGGAGCTGCTCGCCAAACAGCCCAAAGGCCCCGACGCTGCGCGCCTCAACCGCTTCGTTCTCGAAGCCGCGTTCCCCCAGATCACCAAGCACCGCGGCGAGATCGAACTATGGCCGATGACGTTCGCCTATCCCTGCGACTGGAACGAAGACGGCTTGCTCGACCTCCTGTTCGGCCGCCCCGACGGCCGCATCCAGATTTCATTGAACAAAGGCACGAAAGGCAATCCGGTCATGGGACCGCTGCGGGACGTGATGGGCACCGATGTTGAGAAAGACAGCATCCGGCCGATCGCCTGGGCTTATGCCTACTCGCTCTTCTCCAACTCCTGCTTCCTGCCCGAGGCGTTGCAGAACGACACCAGCCCCGGCGGCGACGTCGTCAAACCGAAGAACGGGAAACATTTCCTGAAATGGTCCTACCGCCACAATTACCCCGGCTACAACATGTTTTGGGAAGCCCACGCCGGCTGGGGCTGGGGCCTGCAAAACTGGCTGCCGCACACTTGGGAAGTCGGTGGTAAATGGTTGCGGATCGCCGCCGGCAACCTCGTCATCGGCAAGAACTACACCTTCTCCTTCTGGAGCCGCGGCCAGGACATCAAACTCAATTGGTTCCTCGGCATGGTCGAGGCGATCGAAAATCCCGCCCGCCGCGGCACCGCTCAATGGGAAGTCCACAAGGTGGATGGCACACAGGGTCTGACGCCGTCGTGGCAGCAGTTCACGCGCACCTTCGCCATTCCCGGCTCCAAAGCCAGCCGCGGCCAAGCGTTGCCCTTCAACCTCTTCCTCCAAATGGTCGGCACCGGCACCGCCTACTTCGACGACTTCCGCCTCGAAGGCCCGCAGTAAAACTGCGCACTTCGATTCACCGGACCGGCTCCAGCACCGCGCCGCAAACCAGCGCCTTCCCCTTCACCGGTGTCAACGTGACCGTTACGCAACCAGCCTTATCGAGCTTTACCGGCCACACGCGCTCCAAGACCCGACATCTGCCACCGCTGCAGGCGAAAACATCCACGCGCTCCTCCACAACCGCGCCATTTGCCGACACGCTGAACACGCGCTGGCTTGGCGCTGTTGAAAACGGATCGAGCATCAGCAGCCGGAGCCGGTAATTGCCGGCAGGCACGGTGGCGGTGTCCTTTTTGGCGCCCGCGATGGGTCGCAACGTCAGCGTGATCGGCTTGTTGCTCTCGATACCGCTACGGCACATCTCGTCGGCTGTTTTCGGTGCCGCGAACGGTTGCGCGCCCGTTTCCTGCGCGCCGAGCGTCTGCCAGAGCCGGCGCTCCGCGTCGAAGTGGAACGTGAACCGGCCCGGCAGTTGCGCGAGCGGATCGTGCGAAGTCGGGCCAAAGTTGTAGCGCACTGGCTCCATGCCGAGCTGCTGGCGCAAGCGGACGATGTGCGGCAGCCAGCGCGTGTTCATCGAGACCACCAGGCCCTGCTCGCCGCGTGTAATGCCACCAAGCAAACTGAACTTCGCGAACTGCTCGATCACCGGCACCGGCCGGCATCCGGCAATCGCCGCGCGCGCGGCTACGAAGTCGCCTTTCTTCAGTGCGGCTTGCGCTTGTTGAAACCGCCCGTGTGTTTCGTAAAACGCGGCGATGAATTCTTCCTGCCCTTTGAAGTAGTTCACGCGGTTGCGCTGCTCAGGCGCGAGCTTCGCGGTATCCACCCGCTCGATGAGCTTGAGCCGCTCGCGGCAGCCGGTGACCACCTGCGTAATGTTCGTCAGCGGACGGTCAATGAAAAAGTCCGTCGTTTCCCTTGCGAAGTTCGGCGCATTGTTCACCCAGCGTTCGAGATACCCGCCCATCGTCTCCCGCGCGCCGGCGCCGAACAACCGCGCCGCCATGCCCTCGCACGTCGCGCGCAGCCGCCGGTTCTTGGTGGCGCTCCAGACCTGCTCGGCGTGGCTCTTGAAGTAAAGGTCGAGCGGTCGCGTCGTCCAGTGGATGATGCCGAACCCGCTCGCCTTCGCATCGGCGAGTTTCGTGCTGAACTGCGCGAATGGCGTGTAAGGCCGGCCGATGTAGTTACCGTCGTCGTGATGCGCCCAGATGACGGGAATCACCGGCCGATGCACCGCCACGTCGCGAATGACTTGGCGCGACTCGTCATCGCCGAGCTGCGGGTGGCCGTGCAGGGCGTTGTAGTCGAGACCGATCAGTTTCATGTGCGGCGGGAAGAACCGGTGGCACGGCGCGAGGAACTTGAAGTCCCACGTGCCCGACGCCAGTTGCACGCGGTCGTGGCCCAGTTCCTTCAACGCGCGGTCGAAGGCGCGGACAATCTTGCCGATGGCGAACATCTGCGGCGCGTGCCAGAGCTTCTCGGCGTCGGGTGTGCGTGCGATCTCGGCCCGCCATTCCTCCTGCCAGCGCGGCGGCATCTCGGCGACCTTGACCTCCATCCACGGCGTGCCGCCCTGTCGGAACCAGACGACCAGACAAGTGATCTGCGGATATACCTTCATCAACGCGGCGACCTGCGCCTTGTAGTAGCGGTAGCCCTCTGGCGTCTCGGGGTTGGCAAGCCACAGCTTGCCAGCATCCTGCCCCATCCAGCCCACAGCCTGCGTCTGGATCGGGAAGCGTGCGTCTTCCGGCAACGTGCGAATCAACTCCTGTGGGTTTGCGGAAATCGTGTCCACGTCATCGGCAAAATAGACCTCCATTCCCCGCTGCTGCGCGTGGGCAAACACTCCGCGCATGAGCTTCTGTGCCGCGACAGCACGCTGGTCGTCCGCCACCTGCGCCGCGTTGGCACCGAAGATTGGCGCGTTAAAGACTTCGCCGCCGAAGAGCCGCCGCACGTCGTTGACATGCATCGTGGACCAGTCGCGCCCCTTGGTGGTCGTGGAGAGATAACCGACCGGCTTGGTCTTGCCGTTGAAGGTGAAGCTGACCATCGGGTTGTTGCCGTAGGCGTGGACCATGATGCCGTTGTAGCCCTGCTTCTGCGACTGGTCGGCCCAGCGGTTCCAATCCTCCAAGTTCCATGTCGAGCAGCCGCTGAGGAAGTTGTGCCAGTTGAAAACGAACCGGTCGCGCACGAGCGGCGTGCTCGACAGCGACCAGCCATCAAACGAGAACGACTCCGTGCGCGCCGGCGGCAGGGCGTCGTAAGAGAGATAGAACCCGCAGCCGAGCCTCTCCAGTAACGCATAGACGCCATACATCGTGCCGCGCGTGTCCGCGCCGGCGATGATGCCGAACTGCTGGTCGCAGCGGCTAACGCTACGCACGGCATAGCTCTCGGGTTTTGACAGGTCAGCGTCGGGAATCATGGCTCTGACGGAAACATCGTTCCCGACGAGGATGGCCTTGCCTGCCACAGGCGGTCTGCTCGCGACTACAAAGCGCGTCTGCGGATAGATGCGACCGAGGTGGCTGGTGAGTTCGGAAGCCGCGAGCCGCTCCGATGAAACAATGACAACGGTCTCAGTAGGCGCAGCGTCCGCATTCAGTGCGAGGCAAAACGCCAGCAGGATGGTCCAAACATGATTCCTGTTCATAAGAGCCTTCCGACTAAACGGCCGCGAATTCCTTCCATGCATCGCGAAACCACTGGAGCGCCTTCCACGGCGTGCGGATGGAGGTGTTGCAGCTCGCGGCGAGCATGAAGCGGTGCGCGTAGGGCCGCAGCCGCCCGAACAGATCCTCGACGTAGCGCCGCACCTCGTCGGCGCTCTGGAACTTCTCCGTCTCCATCGCGCTGATGCCGCCAGTGATCAGGAACCGGTCGCTGGTCAACTGCATCGCTTCGTCGAGCTGCGTGTCGCCGAGCGGCGGAAATGCCACGCCCTCAAGGCCGTTCACACCGAGCGAATCAATGAACTTGAGGTTCGCCCGCTGCCGGCCGCAGGCGTGAATGAAGAACGTGCTGCCGTGCTCGTGCGCAATGCGGCTCGCCTTCTCGTAGAACGACGCGGAGAACTTCTCGACGTAGGCCGGCGTGTGGAACGCCGCGTCGAGGTTGTCCATCGCCATCATCGCCGGCACGCCCGCCGCGGCAATCTGGCGCGCGAGGTCGAGTTGCGCCGCCTCGTGGAACGCGAGCAGTTCCCGCACACGCGCTTCGTCGTCGCTGATGAGATAGGTCGCGTTGACCGCGCCGGCAAGGAAATGCAGCGCCTTGAGCGGGCTATGAAGCTCGCCCGCCACCACCAAGCCATCATCGCCGACGCGCGCCTGCTCCTGCGCGTATCGCTCCGGCCGGAAACGCCAGCGCCGCGCCTTGAACAGTTCCTCCAGCGCGCCGAGCGGGTCGGCCACGTCATCGAGCGTGAAGACCTCCTGCACGAGCGTGGAGTCGGCGAAGACGTAGCGCAGCCGCTCGGTCAGTGTGCCTCGCCGCGTGGCGTAGGTCTTGGTGATGACACGGTCGCGGCCTTCGATGCGGACCTCCTCGCGCGCCTCGACGCCGTCCCAGACTTCCTCGGCCAGTCCGCCATACCAGCATTGCTGCTGGTCGCAATAAACGTTCCGGCTGAAGACATCCAGCCCCAGATGCTTGATGAGGTCGAGCTGGGTGCGGCAATGCGCAAGTTCCGGCGGCAACAGGCCGTGGTTGAGCTGGTGCGCAAACCATTGCCAGCAGTTCGGCGCATAGACGATGCGGTCGGGCCGCTGGCGGGCGAGCACGCGGCGCACTTGTTGCTGGCGGGTGGTGTTGGCGGGTTGCGTTGGCATCGTCGTGGCTCCTCTACTTGCGCTGGAACTCCACCGGCGTCATGCGCGGCGTCAGCGCGTGCATCACCGCCAGCGCCAGCGGATACGCGCAGCCGGCGATGAAGAACAGGCTCCAATAACTGCCGGTCGTCTGGAGAATGAAGCCGGCCGATTCCGAAAACAACATCGCTGTGCAGGAGCCAAACATGCCGCCCAAGCCGACCACCGACGCGACCGCCTGTTTGGGGAACATGTCCGACACCATTGTGAAGAGGTTGGCCGCCCAGCCCGCATGGGCCGCGGTCGCCAGTCCGACGAGCGCCGTCGCGAGCCAGACGTTGGAGGCGCGCGCGGCGAACATCACTGGCACGACGCAGAGCGCGCAGACCAGCATCGCCGTCTTGCGGCTGGCGTTGACGGACCAGCCGCGCCGCAGCAGGTGCGACGACAACCAGCCGCCGCCGATGCTGCCCACGCAGGTCATCGTATAGACGACAATGAGCGGCGGGCCGAGTTTGGCCAGATCGAGGCCATACTGCTGGTTCAGAAACTTCGGCAGCCAGTAGAGATAGAACCACCAGATTGGCGACGAGACTCCGATGCCGACGATAAACGCCCACGCCTGCCGGTAGCGGAGCAGGCTACGCCACGGGATCTTCTCGGTATCCGGCCCCGGCGCGTCGCTGTGGATGAGCGCGAGTTCCTCCGGCGAGACGCGCGGCGACAACCGCGGCGCGTGATAGAACACCGCCCAGAACGCCATCCAGACAAACCCGACCGCGCCGACCACGATGAACGCCGCCTGCCAGCCGTAGCACAACGTCAGCCACGGCACCACCGCCGGGGCGATGACCGCGCCGATGTTGGAGCCGGCGTTGAAGAGGCCCGTCGCCAGCGCGCGCTCGCGGCGAGGAAACCACTCCGCCACCGCCTTCACTGCGGCGGGGAAGTTGCCCGCCTCGCCGAAGCCGAGCGCGAACCGCGCTACGCCGAACCCGAACGCCGACCGCGCCAGCGCGTGGGCCATCGCCGCGAGGCTCCACAGCGCCATCGCCAGCGAGTAGCCGTGCTTGGTGCCGATGAGATCAATCACGCGCCCGAACAGCGCCATGCCGATGGCATAGGCCGCTTGGAACGCCGTGACGATGTGACCGTATTCGATCTCGTTCCAGCCGAACTCCGCCTGCAACGTGGATGCCAGGATGCCGAGAATCTGGCGGTCCATGTAGTTGATGGTCGTAGCGGCAAACAACAGCGCGCAAATCGTCCAGCGAAAGCCGCCGCGTCGCGTGTTGGTTGGTGTGGATACGGTGTTCATGGCGTCGCCTCCAACACCTGCAACGCTGCCTTCATGTAGCCGAGCGCAAACGCCATCCCGGCGTGCCACGGCGCGGCGCAGGCCATCTGCGGCGCGTGGTCGGGAACCAGCACGCCGTTGTAACCGTTGCGCTTCAGGATGCTCAGCACCCGCAACATGTCCATGTCGCCTTCGTCAATGAACGTCTCCTTGTAGTGCGGTGCCTTGCCGCGCACGTTGCGGAAGTGGACGTAGGCCAACTTGCCCTGCCGGCTGTAGGTGTTCACCACGTCATAGATGTCGCCCTCCGTCATCTCGGCGAGACTGCCGAGGCAGAATTCCAGCGCGTTGCGCGGGCTGGGCCGCAGATCCAGCAGTTTTTGGTAGAACCGCGGCTGATAAACCAATCGCGGCTGGCCGCGCAACGTTGGCAGCGGCGGATCGTCTGGATGCGCCGCGAGCGTCACGCCGGCTTCCTCGGCCACCGGCAACAACGCGTCGAGAAAATCCTTCAGCCGCTGCCAGAGCTGTTCGTGAGTCGCGCTCGGCACGGTGCCCGACGGCGCGTCTTTGTCGTAGATCATGTTCCACACCATGCCGTTGGGCATCGGCTTGTCGAGCGGGCCATCCATGCCGACGGCTTCGGTGTTGCCGCGCGCGAAGTTGCCTTTCACGCGGCCCGCGACGCCGGCAATGGAAAAGTTGTAGCCGAAGACCGGAATGCCCGCGCGACCGACGTTGCGGATGATCGTCTTGAGGTTCTCCAGTTGTTGCGACTTCTTTGGCCCGTCGAGCAACACATCGTGCCAGTGAGCGGGGTCGAAGTTTTCGATGGCCTCCAGTTCCAACCCGGCGGCGTTGATTTCCTTCTTCAACGCGGCGAGTTCCTCGAACGTCCAGAGCTTGTCCGGGTCGCCCGCGAGTCCCCAGCCGGTGTCGTCGCCAACCGGCTGGTCGCCGGGCTTGTTGCTGCGCGAGGAACGGAAGTAGTCCACGAGGTGCGCGACAACGTGCGAGCAGCCGCACTGGCGCGCGAACTGGTAATGCTCCGCGTTGAGTTGGTGGCGATAAAGACCGAGGCCGAGTTTCATGTTAGAGCTTGCCGGCCACATACGCCGCGTAATGCTGGATCACCCGACCAGATTTCACGTCGCCTTTGTGGATGAGCACGCCGACGCGGCGCTCCATCGTTTTTCCCTTGGCCAGCGTGAACGGCTTGCCGCTCTGCGCGTCGGAGCGACGCGGCCCGAACGTGCCGTAGTCGCGCGTCAGCCATTGGTGCGGATATTCGTTCTGGCTATGGCTGAAGATGGCCAAGCCTTCCGCCTCGCCCCCGATGGTGTTCGAGTAATCAACCCAGTGCGCCTCCTTGTTGCACGTGCCCGCCCGGTTGATGCCGCCCTCGGAGTTGGTGATCTGCCCGCCCTTGTCCACGGAGAACTGCGGATGCATCCGGACGTAGGGCCACGCGTAATGAACGGCGTCGCTGACGAAATGCACGTCGCCGTAGCTGGCAGTGACACGGTAGCGGATGTCCAGGAAGTATTGTCCATCGCCCAGCGCCACGATGCGGATGAGTTGTTCTTGGTCGAGCACCGGCACCTTTTGATCAATCTGCCAGACAAGTTTCATGCCCGTCTCAAGCTGGTCGGGCGCGAGTTGTTTCACGGGCAGAAACTCCGCGTGAACTATCTGGTCCTTGAACGGCGACTTGGGATCCTTCTTGTCCACGCGGCTGTAAATGGCGCCGTAGAAACTCGCCTTGCGCTGGCCTTCAAGCTGCACCGTGTCGGCGAACCAGAAGGACTGGTGATGCGGATACGGCGGTGCTTCCTGCACGGTCATGACTTTGCCGGACGGACTCCAGATCGGGTAAAGCCGCGGGAAGCCGAGATCCTTGCCGTAGCGATAAGCGAACGCCTCGACGCCATCCACGCAGATGCTCGCGCGGCTGGCCGCTTCGTCGTTCTTCAAGACGATGCGCGGCCCCGCGCCCGCTTTCGGCGAACCGCCCCGCACCGGCGGATGAACAACCTCCTCCGGCTGCACGACCGGCGCAGCCGTTTTTTTCGCGGCTTTCGTCTTGGCGGCAGGTTTGTCGGCGGCTCCGGCCGACCACGCACAAAGGACAGCGGTCAGCGTTACACAGGCAATGGCGGCGGCAGCTCTTGTTTTCATCATGATCCTCGAAGCTAGATCGTTTCCGGCAATTCATACGGCTTGCGGCGGGCGCGGTCGAGATACTGATTCGCGTCGGCATCACCGGGAAAAACTTCCTTCACCGGGTCCCACCGCAGTTTGCGGTTGGTCCAGCGCGCGATGTTGCCGAGATGACAGACCGTCGCCGAGCGATGGCCGATCTCCACGTCGGCGATGGGCTTCTTGCGCGAACGGATGCAGTCGAACCAGTTTTGCATGTGGCCGCCGTTGAGCGGAGGCGTTGGCTCTGGCTTTTTCGCCGTCTTGCCGATAAGCGGCGACGGTGGCGGCGTGGGGTCATTCACGGAGGAGGTTCGCTTCTTCGTCTCAGCACGCAGTTCTTGGATCGCTTGTGCGAGCGGGCCGGCGGCCAGTTCGGGCGGATCGGAGACGCAACGACCACGGTCAATCGTGATGGTGCCCTTCTCGCCGATGAAGATGCCGCCGCCTTGCTGCTTCTCGCTGGTGAGTTCGAGCACGACGCCGTTGGCGTAACGATAGTGGATGGTCGGCACGGAGCAAATAGTGTTGCCGCGCTTGCTGGTTTCGGATCGCGCGTAGGTCGGCGGGTTGAACTTGTTGCCTTCGACCCACACCTCGACGGGGCCGGAGTCGTCCATGCCGAGCGCGCCCTGAATTTGGTCGAGGCCGTGCGCGCCCCAGCCGGTCATTTCACCGCCTGAATACGGCCGGAACGAGAGCCAGCCCGGCTTTCCGCGCGGGATGTAGAGGTCGGCGTTGAACGGCACAGGCTCGGTCGGACCGCACCACAAATCCCAGTCCAGTTCGTCCGGCACCGGCTGGGCCGGCAGCGCACAATTCCACGGGCTGGGATAGTTGTGGCCAATGACCTTGGTGATTTTGCCGATGGCGCCCTCGCGCACGAGCTTGCAACCGATATGATTCTCGATCTGCGACCGCTGCTGGCTGCCGCACTGAAAAACGCGGCCGTATTTGCGCGTCGCCGCGACCATGAGGCGGCCTTCGCGGATCGTCAGCGTCATCGGTTTTTCGGCATACACGTCTTTGCCGGCTTGGCAGGCGTGGATGCACGTGAGCGCTCGCCAATGCTCCGGCGTCGCGGTGATGACGGCGTCCACGTCCTTTCGCTCCAGCAGCTTCCGATAGTCCTTATAGACCTCCGCCTTGTATTTCGCGGCGGCTTTGCGGGCGCGCGGCAGGTTCACGTCGGCGATGGCGACGACACGCGCGCCCTTCGAGCGGCCCGCCGCCGCCAGCAGGCCGCCGCCCTGACGGCCCGGTCCGATGACGGCGATGCCGATGCGCTCGTTGGCGCCAAAGACCGATGCCGGCACGATGAACGGCGCGGCAAACGCGGCCGAGCTGAGCACTGCGCTGCGCCGGATGAATGCTCTGCGGGAGATTGGCGATGAGGTCATGAGTGTTCCTTTGTGGAAGTGATGGCGGCGAGACTACAGCTTTGGCGCGCTTGCGGCCAAGGGCCGTTTTGCGCTACACAGGGGCTGATTTGCGTCGGCGATGAAACAAAGAAACATCAAACGCATCGGCCTCGCGTTCCCGCTGGGCATCGCGTTCATGGAGCGGCTGCTCCAAGGCATCCTCGACTACGCCCGCGAGCACGGCGGATGGGTGTTCACGCGGATGCCGGAACGACTTAATCCCTCGATTGACTGGCTCGCGCACTGGCAGGGCGACGGCGCGTTTGTGGTCATCACAACAGCGGCCGACACGAAGATCGCGCGAACATTGCGGATGCCGGTGGTGAACCTGACGGCGCATCTGGGCGAAACGGGCGCGCCGACGGTGATGGTGGACCATGAGGCCACGGGACGGCTCGCGGCGGCGCACTTGTTGGAGCGTCGGTTTCACCGGTTCGGCTACTACGGGACGCGCGGGATGCATTACAGCAAACTGCGGCGCACGGGGTTCGCCGCAGCCATCGGGAAGGCTGGCGGCCAATGCAGTGTGCTTGAAGTCTCAGCCGCCGTCACCGCGCGACGGCGATGGAGCCGGCAGGAAGAGGAACTGGAGCAATGGCTGCAAACGCTGCAACCGCCGGTTGGCATCATGGCCAGCACGGACCTGCGCGCGAGCATGGTCGTGGACGCCTGCGCGCAGTTGGGCCTGCGCGTGCCAGAGGATGTGGCGGTCATTGGCGTGGACAACGATCCGGTGGTCTGCGAATTCAGCCATCCGCCGCTCTCGAGCGTCTCGCGCAACGACGGCGAAGTCGGCCGGCGCGCGGCGGCGTTGCTAGACCGGCTGATGCGTGGTTCATCGCCGCCGAAACAGCCGATCCTGATCGCGCCCGACGGCGTGGTGGCACGTTGCTCGACGGAGACGCTGGCGATCGAAAACACGCACGTGGCCGCTGCGGTGCAGCACATCCGCGAGCATCTGCACGAGCCGTTCGGCGTCGAACGCATCCTTGGCTTGTCGTCGGTGTCTCGCCGGCGGGTGGAACATCGCTTCCGTCAGAGCCTCGGCTGCACGCCGTATGCGTTCATCACACGGTTGCGGGTGGAGCGAGCGAAACAACTGCTGGCCGAATCGGAAAAGCGGAGCTTGAGCGAGATCGCGACGGCATGTGGTTTCAGCGAACTACGGCGTTTCCGGCTGGTCTTTCAACGGCTGACGGGCACCACCCCGGCACATTACCGAAAAGGCTTTCTAAACTCGCCAGCGTGACGCGAGGCTCGTTTGTTTTCTCCAAGACTTGCAGTCGCGCCGCGTCCTCAACGGAACCGCAGATGCGCTTCGAGCTTTTCGAGTTGGATGGAATCGCCGGTTGGCGAAGCGCCGCGTGCCGTGACGCGGATTTCGACGCGGTTGGGGCCGCGCCGCCAAGCTTCGCGCGGAACGGGGCAATCCAGCCGGAGCAGCCGCTGCTTCGGGTTGACCCGGTATTGGCCCTTGCCGCCGGACGTGGGTTGCCGCGCGGGCGAGAAGATTTGCGCGTCCTTCCATTCGGCGTCGCGCAAGTTGATGGACAACGGCACGCCGTTCATGTGAATTGCAAAGTCATCTGTTTCCGTCGCGTGGAACAAAACGCAACGCAGCGTGACGTTTGCGTTCGCAGCGCCGGGTGCATCGCTGATGTGCAGCACGACCTCGGCGGCCCGACCGTCGTTGGCCAACGGCGCGGGCAACGGCGCAGTATCATTGTGATTGAAGAAACCATCGGCCCACGGATAGCCGCCGCGGCGCTCGACGGCGAACATCTTGTCCTTGCCCGCCAGCGTGCGCGGATCGCCGACTTCCTTGTAGGCGGCTTGATGCGCGGACGGGCCGGCGTCTGATCCCACGGCACGGCAGACTTCGGGCGTGCCGATGGACCAGTTGAAGGTCATCACGCTGTCGGCGCCGCGCTGAAAGTGGTTGGCGAAGACACCGCGGAGGAACTCGATGGATCCATAGCGGTAGCCGTCGGTGGCGTGATGATCGTCGAAGCACGGCTGAAGCTGCACCGCGCGGCCGACCGCGGCGCGCAAGCCTTCGACATCCACATCCATCGAGCGCGAGCCGAGCGTCAGCACGTCCACAAGATGCTGCTCTGCCCATGTCTTCACGTCGAAGCCATCCGCGCGGCAGCCGTCGAGCGTCTGCGGCACTCTCGCGGCCAGTAGGAACGGACGGCCACGGTGCTGAGCCACCTCCAGTAACATCCGGCGCACCATACGCATGAACTGCGTGACGTGGCCGCGGAGTTCCCACTGCCGGCCCACTGACAAACACGGGACGTGGCGGGCAAAATCAATCTGAATCCCATCCAGATCATAGCGCGTTGCCAGTTCGCGCAGGATCGTGACCTTGTGTTCGCGCAGGCCCTTGGCCGCCAGATTCCACATGCCCTGCGGCCACCACGAAGCCGGCACCACCCAGTCGGGATGCTTCACTTTCAGCGGATGAGGCAGCTTCGACAGACCACCTTCGGGCAGACATTCGACTTCGCTGATGCGGTGGTTCCAGAAGACCTCCAGCTTGCGGCGGCGCGTTTCGCTGACCAGTTTTTCGACCCAATCCACACCGCCACGAAGCCATTGCTGCAACAGCGGATGATCCACCGGAGGCTCCACCTTGCTGGGATAAGAGCATCCCAACGGACTGCCGCCGATGTCCCACCAGATGGCGTCAATCTGGCTGCCCGGCTCCTCCACATACGAGAATACCGCGTCGCGAAAGCGGTCAAACGAGGCGTCGCCATTCCGGTGGAGCTTCCAGTAACTCCACATGGGATCATTCGCATCGTATTGCACCACGATGCGCCGCTTCCGCCGCCGCACCGCGTCGCGATGGCCGGCCGGCAAATCCATGGGCGACTCGACAGCGAGCGCGCTCCGCAATGTGGCCGCGGTGATTGCAGCAGCCGCGGACGATCTCAGGAATTCTCGACGATTCACTTTGCTCTCTTCTTGCCGCCTTTCTTGCCGGGGCGGATTGGCTCCGGGTCGGTGAAGGGTGAACGCTCGAACGTCTGGCCGTCGCCGATGACGCGCGGATCGTTGGCTTCGGTGAGAATCTTCACCAGCCGCGCGGCCATCTCACGCTTTGTATCGGCGTAGGCTGGGTTGGCGGCGACGTTGACGGTCTGGTCAGGGTCTTTGCGGAGATCGAAGAGCTGTTCGGCGGGACGCTTCGCGAAGGCGTAGTCGTAGTGCCATTGCCACTCCGGCAACGCGTATTGGCTGACCAGCCACGCTTTCGTCGGGCTGGCGTCCATGTCGGAGAAGGCGATGAAGGTGTTGTGCTCCAGCGCGTCAGCGGACGGCAGATCGGCCCGGCTGGTGAAGTTCGGTTTGCCCATCGGCCAGCGGTTGGGCGCGAAGTTGCGGACGTAGAGGAAGTCCTTTGTTCGCAACGCGCGGTGCGGATACGGCAGGTGGCCCTCGCGTGCGGCAGCAACGTGGCGCTCGCGGCCCGTGACGACCCACGTGCGCGACGAATCTACGAGGCCGGACTTCTTCGAGCGCAGGACGTTCATCAAACTGCGGCCGGTCATCACCTCGGGCGGTTTCACGCCGCCGGCTTCAAGGAACGTCGGCGCGAGGTCCATCAAGTTCACGAAGTCATCCACCACGCGGCCGCCTTTGCCGCCGGGCACGCGAGCGATGAGCGCGACGCCGACGCCGAAATCGTAGAGGTTGCATTTGCCACCGGGCACACCGGGCATGCCGTGGTCGCCGCTGATGACGATGAGCGTGTTATCGAGTTCACCGGCCTCTTCCAGCTTCTTGATCAGCACGCCGATGCCGGCGTCCCACGCCTGGATTTCGCCCATGTAGTCGGTGACATCGGCGCGCACCTCCGGCACGTCGGGCATGAACTTCGGCAGCTTGCCTTTGACCGAGTCCGGCTCGATGCCCCAGAGCGCTTTGCCGGAGTCCTTCTCATATTTGCGGTGGGTAAGCGTCGGGCCGAACCAGTAGCAGAACGGCTGGTCCGGTTTGCGGTCGGCGAGGAAGGCATCGAAGTTGTCGCGCACCTGTGCCAAAATCTTCTGCTTCGCCGCCTCGAACGCCATGCCGCCCTGCACCAGCTTCGTCGCGTTTTCGGAGAAGTCGCAGAAGTCGCGGCCGGCCTTCTCGTAGGCGTGCTGCTGGCCGCCGTAGGGCGCATCGGTAGGTGTGCCGGGACTCCAGACCTTGTGGCTCTTGCCGATGTGATAGCCCGCGTCGCGCAACATCAGCGGGTAGCTCGGAATGCTCGCGTCCCATTGCGCGCCTTGGAGGATCGCGCCGCGGCCCGTGCGGAAGAAATACTGTCCCGACAGCAGCGAGCTGCGGCACGGTGTGCAACTCGGCGCAGTGACGAACGCGTTCTTGAACAGCACGCCCTCGCGCGCCATGCGGTCAATGACCGGCGTCTTGAGGACCTGATTGATGGACGGCCGCGTCTCCACCGCCGTGTAGCAATTCGCGTAGCGCCCCCAGTCGTCGGCGAAACAGAACAGGATGTTCAGCCGCTTGGAAGCCGCATCCGCCGCCGCACAAAAACTCGCCGCCACCGACATGGCCAGCACACAAAGCAAAGTCGTCTTTTTCATTCGTTGGTTCCTCGTGATTATCTCCGACTGCCACGCAGCAGCCGGGTTTGTCAAAACTCCAGTTTCTTGAATCCCGGCTCGGGCATGGGATACGTGCCGTCGGCGCCGGCTTGCAGCGGAGCGGGGGAATCCTTGGTGAGTTGGGCCACCTGCGGCGCGAATTCGTGTTCGTGGTTCAGCATCTGGTCGAACGTGACGATCTGCCCGGTGTGGACGGCCATGCGGCCCATGAGGACGACGAGGCTGGCTTCGGTGCCGCGCTTGACCTCATTGTAGGGTTTGTCCTGGCGGATGGCCTCGATCAGGTGGTCCCATTCCAGTTGGTAAGGATTCGGCTCCGGCTGCGGGAACGCCCACACGAGGTCGGCGTCGGCCATCGTCTGACTCTTGTAGATGCGGCACTTGGCCGGCGTGTGCATGTAGGTGGAGATGACGGCCGCACCTTTAGTGCCATGGGCATAGCTGGCGAACTCGCTGTGGCAGCGGGCTGTGTAGCGCGAGTTGAGAAAGAGCTTCGCGCCGTCGGCGAACGTGTATTCGATGGAGTAGTTGTCGAAGTTCTGGTCAATGGCGTTGCCGCGATGGCACCGGCCGCCGAGGCCGTGGGCTTTCACGGGCCACGCGTCCTTCATCCAGCAGCACTCGTCCACGTTGTGTGCGACGTAATCGTGGAACACGCCACCGCTGGCCCACATGAAGCCGAGGTATTTCTGGGTCTGGTAAAGCAACTCGCTGATGCCGTCCGGCCGCGGACCGACGTTGCCGGCCGGGCTGACGAGCCGGTAGCTCCGCAGCGTCATAAGGTCGCCGATCTGGCCGGACTTGATGCGGTCGTAGAGCGCCCATCGGGCCTTGCAGTGGCGGCACATCAGGCCCACGCCGACCTTGAGATTTTTCTTCACCGACTCCTCGCCGAGCTGGAGCATCTTGCGCGTGGTAGGGCCGTCCACCGTGACCGGTTTCTCCATGAAGACGTTGATGCCCTTGGCAATGGCGTATTTGAAATGCACCCAGCGGAACGCGACTGGCGTGGTGAGGATGGCGACGTCACCCGGCTTCAAGCAATCCATCGCCTTCTGATACGCATCGAAGCCAAGGAAGCGCCGCTCGGGCGGCACGTCAACCTGCGCAGCGCTGAACCCGCCCGCTTGGCGATCAGCGCTCGCTGCATTCGTCGTGACGGGCGCGCTGGTGGCTGCTTTCTTCAGGGCGTCGTGGCTGCGCTGGAGCCGTTCCTCAAAAACGTCGGCCATCGCAACCAGCTTGATGGGGCCGCTCCGGGTCGCAAGCGCGTTGCCGACCGCGCCGGTGCCGCGCCCGCCACAACCGATCAACGCTACTTGAATCGTGTCACCGCCAATCGCGTGGACCTGCGGCAGTGCCACTCCTGCCAGCGCGGAAACCGCCGCGAGCCGGCCGGTGTTTGTCAGGAATTGACGTCGAGACACAGAGGAAGGAATGATCTCATTCATGGGAGGGCATCTTTATTCTTGTGGGGGATAATACTCAAGGTTCTAGTGCGCCAAGTCACCCCCGAATCTTCGCCGTCATCTGTTTGTGCCACGCCACGTCAGCCCAGAGGCGCGGGAACTGCGGGTGGGTGAAGTTGGAGGTGCAATTGAAGCGGTAGCCGTGCTTGTGGCCAAGGACAGCACAGATTTCGGCGGCTTCCTTGATGATGCTCCACGTCAGTGCCGGATGATCGAGCCAGTTGATGATGCCCCAGCCTTCGGTGTTGCCGATGGGTTTGTTGTGTTTGCGGCCCAGTGCGGCGACTTCCGCCATCTGCTGGTCCATCCACTCAATCAGCTTCGGCTTGTGCATCGTCCAGTTCTTCAACAACGCCTCCTGCACCTTTGGGAACTCGGTGTCACTGTCGGCCAGCTTGTGGATGTTCTCCCAATAGCCGGCCTTGGCGGAGAGCAGCGGATTCATGACGAACCAGTAGTGCGCGTCGAGCGCGGCGATCTTCGTCGGCGCCATCACGCGCCAGTCGGCGGAGCCGTTGAAGGTGAGCGAGAACAGAAAATCGAGGCCGGGCCACTTCACCTGCAGGCGAGTGATGGCGTCGTTGGCGAAACCGGTGTAGAACTTGCGCGAAACTTCGTTGTTATAGTTGCCAACCTTCTCCTTCCATTCGTGGACGCCGTCGGCCTTCGCCTTTTCGCCGCGCACCTTGATGTCGTCATCCATCTGGCCTCGCAACCACTTGAAGCCGCTGAAGAGCGGATATTCGTTGAGCAGATCCACGTAATAGATGTTGTGGAGCAGGTCGTTATCCTTGAGAAACCGCAGCGTCTCGTCCCACACGCGAACGAAACCGTCGAGACCTTGGACGTTTTCCACCAATTGGTTTACGCGCTTGGGATCATTGCCCGGCCCGAAAAACCACGTCGAGAGACCCAACAGGAGGCCCCGGTCGAGGCATCGCGGGATGAACTCCTTCAGCGCCTGGCGTGGATGGAGCGTCGTCGGGAACTGGTTGCCCCACATGACCGGCTTCTTGCCGCTCTTTGGGAAATGGTGCGAGTCGTTCACGCGTCCGTCGGAACCGGTCGCGACCAGCGGCGGGAACACGTCGAAACGGATGGCGTTGTAACCGCGCTCGACGAGGCCGTCGAGCACCTTGTCCCAGTCGGCAAACTCGCAGCCCGGATCGTGCCGCAGTGCCCACGAGAAATCCCACATCGCAATCGCCGCCGGTTCCTTGCGCGCCACGACGCCACACTTTGTCAGCGGCGCCTGCCGAGTCTGTGTAATGGCGGTTGTCGAAGTGCCCGCCAATGCGAAAACCGCAGCCAGCCGACCGGTGTTTGTGAGGAATCCGCGACGAGAGACATTGGGGGAGACGATGTCTTTCATGGCAGACATCATTATTCCTGAAGGGGACAGACTCAAGGCCGGAGTTTGCTGAGGTGGCACGACCGTCAAACTGAAAAAACAGTTGACCTCCCCCCCGGAGTTTCACAGTATTCAGACCAGTATTGTTTACGTGTGACGGTGTGGTTCTGTGGCCGTCGAGTCTGGAGAATAGCGATATGTTGAATCATCATAGTCGAGTGGCAATTCTTGTGGTGGCGGTTCAGTGCTGCGGGTTAGCGGCGCTGGCGGAGCAACCGGCGCTCATTTCCCGCGATCCGAACCCGCCCGCGCCCGACCAGGTGGAAGCGATCCAGAACCTCCAGAAAAACGCACACATCTATGTGACCGAGAACCGCGGCCCGTGGGAGGGAGAAGTCGGCGGTCCGTTGCGGGCGGGCGCGAAGGAGATCGGTCTCCAGTTCGGTTACGCCCCCTCGATCCGTATCGGCGGCACCCAGAACAACTACACCTTCGCGTTCGCCAACCCGCGCTTCGGTTACGTGTTCACCGACCTCATCGGTGAGGACGTCTGTGGCGGGTTCCTCAAAGGCAATGGTGAGGTGGTCATCGAAGGCCTCTTCGGTATGGGCCTCAAGGGCGCTCACGGCGGCACGGAAGGTCTGGCGTTGAACTATAAGCACAACTTCATCACGGGCACACGCTTCGTGCCGTTCGTCGAACTGGGCTTGGGGTTGAGCATGAACCAGTGGGGCATCCACGAATGTCAGAGCGACTTCGAGTTCATCACCCAAATCGGGGCCGGCTGCCA
Organism: Verrucomicrobiia bacterium; assembly: GCA_041667205.1. Classification (GTDB taxonomy): domain Bacteria; phylum Verrucomicrobiota; class Verrucomicrobiia; order CAIQCK01; family CAIQCK01; genus CAIQCK01. The sequence goes on from JBAYFL010000019.1 coordinate 56,800, forward strand.
GTATTTCTTCGTTGACGACTGGGCGTTGATCGTCCAAGCCCGTTGGCACCACATGTCCAACGCCGGCCTGACCAGCCCCAACCCCGGCCTGAACGACATTTTGAGCACCGCCGGCATCACCCACTTCTTCTAAACCGAAAATCGTTTTCCCGAAACGGGAGGTTGCGCAAGCAGCCTCCCGTTTCTGTTTTCTAGGAAAGTTTTCCGCGAGGGTTTCTGCGGTGTGGCGCGTTGTATCGCGTGACCATGAACTGCAAACGAGTCCAGCGTCACTTGAGCGCATTCCGCGCCAGCCAACTTTCGCTGCGCCGCGCGAGCCGTCTTGCTGCGCATCTCGAAGGCTGCCCGAACTGTCGAGCCGAACAGGACCAACTCCAGCGCCTTGACGCTGTGCTCAGCCGGTGGACCGTGGCGAGTGAGCCGCGATCCGGCTTCGAGCAACGCGTCTGGAACCGTATCCGCGCCGCCGAGCGCGAACGCCCCGCCACGGCTTGGGGCCGGTGGCCGCGTCCCGCGTGGCTGCTCAGCGCCGCCTGCGCCACGGCGGTGACGATGTTAACGGTCACGGGCAGCCTCGCTCACCAACGCGCCGATGCTATTGCAAAACAGCAACTCTTCGCCTCCATCGGCTTGAACCAATTCGACAACTTCCCGGCGGGTTCGCTCATCGCCGGTTATTTGGGCCGACCATGAAGAACACTTGGAACACGCCCAAGGAGGGACTGGCGGATTTGAACCAGCGCCCGGGACCAACTATGAAGAAATACTGGATCATCGCCTTGATTATCGTCGGTCTCGGCGCTGCCGGCTCCGCCATATTGTGGAAGTGCCAGGTCGCGCCATGCACAAGTGACTGGCTCGCCGGGGAACTGCAACTGACGCCCGCCCAGCGGACTCAACTCGCATCGCTCGACAAGGAGTTCAGCGGCAAGTGCGACAGCCACTGCGCCGACCTCTGCGCCGCGCGGGCCGCGCTCAGCCAGGAACTGGAACGCGCTGACAGCATCACGCCAAAAGTGGAAGAATTGCTCGGCAAGATGCAAGCTGCGCAGGCAGCCTCGGAACGCGAGACGGTGCAGCATCTCTTTCGGATCAAGTCCATCCTGACGCCGGAGCAGCAGCGCCGCTACATCGAGTTGATCTCCGGAAAACTTTGCGGGTGCTGCCCCCGTGGCGCCCACCACACCGAACGTCAACCTTGAGGACTTCTCTCGTGCCAGCCGTAGCTTGACGAGGAGAAGCCAGTAATCAGCGATCAGTGCACCGCTAACAGCTTTTCACGAAGTGTTTGTTTGGCCCGATAAATCCTCAGTTCGACGGATTTCACTGAACAGCCCATCGCTTGCGCTGCGTCGGCATAGCTGAAATCTTCAAATTCGCATAGCACCAACGCGGTGCGTTGTTCCAGCGGCAGTTCCTGCACCGCCGCGCGGACCAATGCGGCGGTCTGGTTGCGCGCCACTTGCTGGTCCGCCGCCGGGCCGGCATCCGCCAGCGTTTCGGCAAGCGAGCGATCGGCGGCGGCGATCGGCGCATCGAGGGAAACCGAGTGACGGACCTGCGCGCGGCGGGCGTGATCAATGGCTAGGCGTGAGGCGATGGTAAAGAGCCACGTCGTGAACTTGGCCGACGGCCGGTAGCGCGGCGCGGATTGCCAGACACGGACGAAGGTTTCCTCGGCGAGGTCCTGCGCCGTGTCCAGGTTGTTGGTCAGGCGTATGAGAAATCCAACCAGCGGCCGCTGGTAGCGGCGCATGAGTTCCTCGAACGCGCCGCCGTCCTGACCATCGCGCACGCGCAGCATCAACTCCACGTCATCGTTCGGTTCCATCGGGCAGGCTCAACTTAGAGCAAGCTTAAGCATCGCGCCGGAAATAACGCGAGTGATTTGGCGCGCCGGTCCCCGGTGGCGGGCGCACGTCAGTTTCTGATCGTTTTCGTCCTGAACGGCAAACGATAGTGGTAGTGTAGGTGTTTTGGCTTCCTGTATCGCCAGCTTCTCATCCAGATACTCGTGATGGCTGTGCGGTTTGCAGGTTAGAAACCTGCGCTACCCGACTGCAAATTCAGCGCCCTCCCAAACCAACAGCTTGCAACGAGCACCGCAGGTGACACGGCGCAGACGGCACTTGGCGACAGAAAACCACGGCGAGCCGCCGTGAGTGGTGTCAATGTGGCGTCTGGAGGAACTTCCAGAGAAGGAAGAGGAAACAACCGAGGGCGCCGATTGCCAGCACGAGGATGATGAACTGGATGATGCGGCTGGACTTGTCCACCTTCTTCTTAAAGGGCGAGACGTTCTGGAAAATGGTGCTCGGTCGCGTGGCGGTGGTCTTGAGGTCCACACCTGCTTTGACCGGCGGCAGAGGTTTGCTGCTGGGGCGCTTGCCTTCGCTGTCGTAACGGCATTCCATGCCGCCGAACTTCACCACCTCGCCGCCCACCAGCTTGCGCGGCTCGCCCGGCGGGAGTTGCTCATTGTTGACCTTGGTGCCGTTGGTGGAGCCGATGTCACGCAGCACGTAGCTGTCGCCTTCCGCGGTCAGTTCAGCGTGATGGCTGGAAACCGAATCATCAACAATCTGGATCGCGTTATCGGCCGCGCGGCCGATGGTTACTGTGCCGCCGGAGAGCGGGAACTCGTTGGCGGGCTTTCCCTGCATAAGAAGGACGAGCTTTGGCATGATGTTTATCTCGCGTTGGTGCGAAAACTACGCCGCTCCCGCGCCGCTCGGCAAGCCAAAACATTGGTGCTTGCCGACAATCCGGTTCATACGGCGCCGGTCTTGAGCCGCTTCAGTGTCTTCAACACCGGATTGGTGCCACGACCGAAGTAATCGTGCAACTTTTCGTATTCCGCGTAAAGCTGGTTGTAAATCTCGTGGGAGGTCTTGTGGGGCCGGTAGTAGTCCGTTCGCACGTGCGCCATGTGACGCGCCGCGTCTTGGAGCGTCGGGTAGCCGCCCGCTGTCTTGCCGGCCGCCACCGCCCCATGCATTGCCGCGCCGTGCGCGGTGGCTTGGGCCGAATCGGCCACGCGCACCGGCTTGCCGGTGACGTCGCTGATGACTTGCAGTAAGAGCTTGTTCTGCTCCGGCAAGCCGCCGCAGGCGACCATGTCGTGAACCTCCAGGCCGGCCTTGGTGAACGTTTCGACTATCTTGCGGGTGCCGAACGCTGTCGCTTCGATGAGCGCACGATAGATATCGTGCCGCTCCGTTTTCGTCGTCAAGCCGAGCAACATGCCGCTAAGGCTTGGATCCATCAACACGCAGTGGTTGCCGCTCCACCAGTCCAGCCCCAATATGCCGCACTGGCCGGGCTTCAACGCCGCCGCGCGTTCTTCCATCAGCCGCGACACGGTGAGCCTGCGCCGCTCCGCCTCGATGCGGATCTCCGTCGGCAGCGCCTCGCAGAACCATGACAGTAACTCACCCCCCGAAGTCTGGCCCGCTTCGTAGCCCCACATGCCGGGCACGATGCCGTCTTCGACGCAACCGCCGATGCCCTCGATGTCACGCCGCTCGTTCGCCAGCAGCACGTGACAAATGCGCGGCCCCATCACCATGCAGAGATGGCCCGGCTCGATCACGCCGCACGCTGGCACCGCCGCATGGGCGTCCACAATACCCACAGCCACCGGTGTGCCTTCTTTCAGGCCCGTCAGCGCCGCGCCCTTGCGGCTGAGGCCGCCAGCGCTGGCGCCGATCTCGTAAACTTCCAAGCCGCCGAGTTTCTCATCGAGCAGGTGCTCCAGCTTCGGATGAAGCGCCTTGAAGAAATCGAAGTGCGGATAGCCGCCCTTGTCCTTGAGCCACATTGCCTTGTAGCCGGCCGCGCTGTTGTTGCGGCGCGAGTGGCCCACGAGTTGCCACACGATCCAGTCGCTCGCCTCGATGAACTCGTCGGCCGCGTCATAGATCTCCGGCGCTTTCTCGACGATTTCGAGCAGCTTGGAGAAAAACCAGCCGGGCGAATAGCGGCCATTGTAACGTTTGAGAAATTCCTCGTTGCGCTGGCGGGCGATTTCATTGATGCGGTCAGCCTGCGGCTGCGCGGCGCGATGGCTCCAGAGCTTCGCCCAAGCGTGCGGGTTGGAACGCCATTGCGGCATGAAGCACAACGGCGTGCCGTCGGATTCCACCGGCAGCAACGTGCTCGCGGTGAAGCAGGTGCCGATGCCGATGATGTTCTCTGGGCGCACGCCGGCGCGGCGCATCACCGCCGGCACGGCAGTCTTCAGCACGTCGAGGTAATCCTTCGGGTCTTGCAGCGCGAAATTGGGAGGAAGTTTCGCCGTCCCCGCACCGTTGGGCAGTTTGTGGGTGATGACGCCACTGGCGTAGTGGTGGACCGCGCTGGCCACTTCCTTGCCGTCGCTCACACGCACCAGCAAGGCGCGCCCGCTCAGCGTGCTGAAATCTAATCCGAGAACGTATTTGGTGTTCATCCTGTTTTGTGACGGCCTGATTATAGGACGTGAGCGGCGCGGAACAAGAACGGAGTGCGGTGCGGAAAAGAAAAAACAGTTGCCAAACGCGGAGAAAACTCCCCAACTCGCTGTCGTCAGTAGTTCTCAAACACCAGTCGCCGGTGCGCGAAGTCAAACGTCGTTTTAAACTCCCGCATCAGCTTGTTGCCGAGCACGCCGCAGATATTGTCCGGCACGGTGTGACCGCGGACCCTCATGAACTGCACGCGCCCGACCCTCAACGAGGTCGCCACGAACGGCGAGCCGACATACGAGCCGCCCACGCCGGTGATCCATCGCCGGTTGGCCGGCGGCGATGACACATCGAACAACTCCATCTCCTGCGCCACCTTCATCGGCAGCATCATCTCGTCATCCGACCCCGTGTCGAGCATCAGGCTCAGCGACGACCTCTTGGTAGCCTTGATGATCTCGGCGTTGACCACGAGTTTGCCGTAAACCACGTCGAACGGGATAACATCGGTCAGCTTTCGCTCGTCGGGCTTGTAGTCGCCGACGCGGCCCAGCGTCAATTGCCGCCGCCGCCAATCGAACGTCACCCACCGGAACCGGCTCAGCGTGGTCATCCCAATGATGCCACTGTCCACCTCCTGCCCGCGAATCATCCCCAGCCCGTATTGCCGGTATTGCTCGGTCAACACCACCACCACGGTGTTATGCACCTCGATGCCGCCCAGCCGCATCTTCGACAGCCCGCCGGGAAAAACAGCCTGTTCGCCGCCGACGCCGCGCACCGTTGCCGCCTGGCTGCCGGTGTCAAACAACGGCAGCTTCAGCTTCTCCACCAGCGACGGCGAGAGCACGTCCGAAGCCGCGCCTGTGTCCACCAGCATCGGCACGCGCACGCCGTCGTTTAGCACAACGTCCACCATCGCGTGCGTGTCGCCGCGGCCCATCGCGTCCGTCATTGGCAACGTCGTCGTCTCTGCGCCGTCCAGCCAGGAGTGCGTCATATAGCTGATCGTGCTCTCGCCGATCTTCGTCGCCGTGTAACCGGCAATTTCCGGCTGCACCCGATGCGCCCGCATCTGATCAACGCTGGTCTGCGGCAACCGCTCCGACCGCGCATCCTGCAACCCCGCGCAGCCGCAGAGCAGCCACAGCGCGAACGGCGCGAAGCAGACGACGGAAAAACGAACAAGGGGGAAATCAAACGAGCGGTCAGCGTGATCCACTTCCTCGCGCTTGCTCGTTTCGGTCGGCATCGGTTAAACCTCCTTCACGCGCTCTGGTTTGCCGGTTTCCAGCGAGCGGCTCGCCGCCAACACCACCGCGAGGCTCTTTGCCGCGTCCGCATACGTCGAACGAACCAGCGCCGGATTCTTTTCCCTCACCGCTTGCAGGAACCGCTCGACTTCGGTGACGTAGTAATCTTTTTGCGAGGCCGCCTCTTTCGTTTCGCCTTTGATGCTGCCGCTGGCTTTGCCAGCGGCGAAGTCCAGCGACGCGCGGCTGTCGGCCGTGCGCAATTCCAGTTCGCATGTCCAACCTTTTTGCGCCCATGAATGGTAGTGGCAACCCACCGCGCCGCTGGCAAGCCGATAGGCCATCGCCACTGTCTCCGGCACCGTCAACGTCTCGCTCCGGGGCGTCAGTTGATTCGATCCGAACGCATGCACCTCCGCGATCTCGCCCGCGACGAGCCGGAGGATGTCCGCCATGTTGATCGCCTGGTCCAGCAGTGGCCCGCCGCCCTGCTCCGCCAGCTTGCGCCATCCCAGCGCATCCGGCTCGAACAACACGCCGCACGCCATCTGCGACACCGCGCTCGTCACCGCCTGCCCCTCGAACCACCGCTTGAACTCCTCCACCATTTCCGCGTAGCGATACATGAAGCCCACCGAGTGGACCACGCCCGACTTCGCCACCGCCTCGGCGATCTTGCCGGCCGTTTTCAAATCCGCCGCCGGCGGCTTCTCACAGAAAAACGGAATGTTCTTCCGGCAGCACAACTTGATCTGCTCCTCGCGTGCCAGCGGCGGCGTGCAGATGAACACCACGTCAATCGGTTCCGCCTTCAGCATTAGCACCGCGTCCTCGTAAGCCGCGCCACCATAGGTCGCGCACGCCGCGCTCGCCTTGGCGCGGTCCGTGTCGCACACCGCCGCGACCGGTTTCTCGCCGAGCAAGCCCGCGAGCGTCTTGAGATGGCGCTGGGCCATTCCGCCCGCGCCGATGAAAGCAATTCGCAAATCAGCCATGAGTCCTTTCGTCTGGGAACCTAACCTGTTTATCAGACGCGTCCAGCGAGGTCACGCGAATCTTCGGGTGCGCGCCTCAGCGCCGCTGCGTGAAGGCGGTTGACTTGCCGCGCCGAGACTCCTACAACCGCAACGCATGGACAGCGCCCACGTCGCAACTCTTTCCGCTTGGTGGCCGGTGGTGTTGGCGGTTCCCGTCTTGCTCCTCGGCGAGATGTTGGTGCGGCGGATCGGGATTCTCTCGCGGTTCGACATTCCCGCGCCGGTAGTGAGCGGACTGCTTGTGTCGCTCGTTGTCCTTGCGGTGAACGTGTCGGGCGTCTGGCCGGCGCAGTTCGCGACAAAAGTGTCGGCGCAATGGTGGACGTGGCTGGTGAGCATCGGGCCAGAATGGACGGGCGCGCCGGCGAAGAATGTGAACCTTCCGTTCCTCGTAGGCTTCTTCACGTGCATCGGCCTGAATGCGAGCTGGGACTTGGTGCGGCGCGGCAGTTGGCAGGTGGTGCTCTTCCTCGCGCTGGCGACCGTTCTCGCTTTGATCCAGAACGTGGTCGGCGTGGGACTGGCGAAGCTGCTCGGCGTCTCGCCGCTGCTGGGCGTGATCTGCGGTAGCGTGACGCTGACCGGCGGCATCGGCACGGCGATGGGGTTCGCGGCGGACTTCGAGAAAGCCGGACTCTCGAACGCGGCGACTGCGGGCATGGCGGCGGCGACGTTCGGCTTGGTCGCGGGCGGCCTGCTCGGCGGGCCGGTGGGCGGCGAGTTGATCCGCCGGCGCGGGTTGAGGCCGTCAGCCTCTCCAGTGACGCATCTGGAGGACACGGGCACGCACGCGTCGGGCATTCTTCAGGACCTGCGCGAGTTGGCGGGTTTTGGCCGGAGCGCGCTCGCGCATTTTTTGTTGATCTGCTTTTGCATCAAGGTGGGAAGTTGGGTGAGCTATTTCATCCAGCAGTTGGGGTTGACGTTTCCAGTCTATATCGGCGCGATGCTGGTCGGTCTGACGTTGCGCAACGCGCTCGACCTTGCCGGCGTGCGGGTGATCCAGACGGAGGTTGTGGACACGTTCGCGTCGGCGCTGCTCGGCTTGTTCCTTGCGGTGGCGATGATGAGCCTGAACCTGATCACTCTGGCGAATGCCGCAGTGCCGATGCTGATCATCCTGACCGCGCAGGTGGTGGTGATGGCCGCGTTCGCGTGGTGGGTCACGTTCCGATTCATGGGGCGCGACTACGATGCGGCGGTGATGGCGGCTGGACACTGCGGGTTCGGGCTGGGCGCGACGCCCAACGCCGTGGCGAACATGAAGTCGCTGGTCGAGAATTTCGGGCCGGCGCCGCGCGCGTTCCTGGTGGTGCCGATCGTCGGCGCGTTTCTGATTGACCTCACCAACGCGTTGAATATCACGCTGTTTCTGAATCTGTTGCGATGAACGCCCGCGTTCGGCGTTTTTGGCTCGCGCCCCGCTTGACTTGCCCGGCAACCAAACCTACAACGACAGCGTGATACAGGCTGTCATTCTTGCAGGCGGACGCGGCGAGCGGTTGCGACCGCTGACGGATAACATTCCCAAGCCGATGGTGCCAATCCGCGGCCGGCCCTATCTCGCCTACCAGCTCGACGAGTTAAAGCGGCAGGACATCGTGGACGTCGTGCTGCTGACCGGTTATCTCGGAGAGAAGATCGAGAAGTATTTCGGCGACGGCACGGCGGCCGGGATGCGGGTGCGTTACTCGCGCGAGCCGTCGCCGCTCGGCACGGGCGGCGCGCTCAAGCTGGCCGAGCCGCTGCTGGCGGAGAATTTCCTGCTGATCTACGGCGACTCGTATTTGCCGATCCGTTACGTGGAGGCGATGGAGCGGCTGCGTGCAACGCAGGCGGAGGCGTTGGTGGTGGCGCTGGACAATACGCCGGTGGAGGTGGATGTGCCGAACAACATCGCGCTCGGTGCGGACAGTTTCGTGGCGCGTTACGAAAAGGGCGCGGGCGCGGCGGCGGGGTTAACGCACGTCGAGGCGGGCGTGCTGGCGTTGACGCGGCGGCTGTTGCGGCGGATTCCTGCCGGGCGCGTGGTGTCGCTGGAACAGGATTTTTTTCCGCAACTGATCACTGAGCATCAGTTCGCAGCGTTTGCGACGAAGCGGCGGTTCTACGACATTGGGATGCCGAGCCGGTTGAAGGAAATCGAAGCGGTGCTGACGTGAACGAAGTTCCAAATTCCAAACTCCGCCTCTTCGCAGCAACGGTCGCTTCCTGTCTGTTATGCACCGCTGCGGAACCAACGTCGCCTGCCGACTGCCAGGGTTTCGACGAAACCGCCGGAGTGCTTCGCAATGCGCCGTGGCGCGCGGGCATGCCGCTGGGCGGCATCGGCTGCGGCAAGTTTGAACTGCTGCCGTCCGGCTGGTTCGGGCGGTTCACGATCAATCACAACTGGGACATGCCGTTGTGGGAGGATCCATTCGTGCCGTCGCGCGGGACGTTTTTCGCCATCTGCGCCAGCGACGGCGTGCGGCGCGTGACGCGCTGGCTGCGGCGCGGCTGGCCAGAGAGCGAACTGGCGGGCGCGGAGCAGGTGCGGTGCGTCGAATTTCGTGGCGCGTTTCCATTCGCAGACGTGGCGTTTGTGGACGAGAAACTGCCGGTGCGGGCCAGCCTGCGCGCGTGGTCGCCGCTGATACCCCATAATATGAAGGACTCCAGCCTGCCGGTGGCGTTCTTCGAGCTGACGCTGGAGAATCCACTCGCCCGGTCGCTGGAGGTGAGCGCGATGATGTCGTTGGAGAACTTCGTTGGCATCGGCGGCGTGCGCGTTCATGAGGGGAAACAGCGATGGTATTTCGCCGACGGCAGTTCGCAGCAACCGGCGGTGATCAGCAGCAGCACGTTGCAGGGGCTGAAGTTTCGCAGCCCGCGCCAGTTCGAGGGCATCGGCAGGAACGTCTCCGGTGAATACCTGCTGCTGACCGACGGTCCGACAACCGACCGCGGCTGGGACGCGCTCGGCGACGGCAAGGCACTGGTGGAGGACTTCCGGCTCGACGGGGAGCTGAACGGCCTGTCCGTCAGGGCGAGGGAGGACAAGGTGCGGCCGGCGGGTGCGCTGTGTCGGAAAATTCTGCTAGCACCGCGCGCGAAGCAGACGGTGTATTTCGTGGTGGCATGGTGGATGCCGGACCACGTCACGCTCGACCTGAAAAACCACGGGCATTTCTACCAACGCGATTTTCGTGACTCGGAGAGGTTGGCAGCATACGCGTTCGACCAGCGCGAGCGGCTGGCAACAGAAACCGACGCGTGGGCGCGGCTGGTGCGCGAGTCGAACCTGCCCGCGTGGATGAAATCGCTGACGTTGAACTCCGCCGCAGCGATGTTCAGCAACACGCTGCTGACACGCGACGGCGGGTTCGCGATGCAGGAGAACCCGGGTCGCGGCGAAGGCGCGCTCGGTGCACTGGAGAAACGCTGGACCATCGGCGAGTTTCTCCGGGCATTCTTTCCGGAACTGGACCGCCGCGAACTGGAACAGTTCCGGGCCTGCCAGCAGCCGGGCGGCGAAGTGCCGCGGCTTTACGGTAACGCCTATCGCGGCGTCGGCAATCCGAACGTCTGGCAGGGCATCACCGGCTCGCCGGAGCCGGCGTGCGTCTATATCACCGAGGTGCTCGCACACTACCGCGCCACCGGCGACCGGAAGTTTCTCGAAGCGACGTGGCCCGGCGCGAAGCAGGCGATGGCGTGGGCGCGCCAGGCAAAGACTCCTGCCATCTTGAACTTCGGCGCTGTGGCCGCAAGCGCGGCGGCGGTGATGGCGCGAATCGAGAATGAACCGGATCTTGCCCGCGATTACGACAAGCAGCGCCAGTCAGGAGACACGGTTCGTTCACCGGACAGTAGTTCTGGCAAGACGGCGGCAACGGACTCGATCGTAGATCAGATGCGGCCATCTGTTTCCGAAAATGCGCAACAGATTTACGAGGCGATGTGTCGCTACCACAAAAGCCCATGGGGCTTGCCCACCCAAGTGGATCTGACGTTCGCAACGCCGCCAACGAGTCGCGAGTCCGACATGGGCGCACTGGCGGCGTGGATGTTGCTGCCGGCGATCACCGGCGCGTCGCTTGATGTGCCCGGCCAGCGGTTGATGTTGTCGCCACGGTTGCCCGCAGAGATGAAGGAACTGCACGCGCCGGTTTTTTTCGCGCGGTTTTGGGCGTGGCTCGATTACGGCTCGAAGGAATTCGGTCTGAAAATCGTCCGGCACTTCGGCGAGCCGCTGGAGTTGCGCGAACTGGTGTCGGACGCGAGCGCCGACGCGATCAAGTTGCCAGAACCGTTCGTCGCGTGCGCCGGAGCGTCACTGGATTTGTCGCCGTGGCGAAAACTACTCTGTAAAGCGAATCACGAATCACGAATCACGAATCACGAAGCCCTGCGTTGGTCGCGCGAAGGAGTCGGCACGTTGTTGTGGAGCGCGACCGCGACCAGCGACGAGCCGTTCCCGACCAGCGACGCGTTCGACGGCTATCGCGAAACGCGCTGGGAGACGAGCGCGCCGGGGCAAACGTCTGATTGGTTTCAACTCGGCTTCGGTGAAGTCAAGGAACCGAAGCGGATCGAAATGGAGACAACGCCGGGCGCGCAGTTGCGCGTGGAGTTTTCGACGGACGGCAGTCGCTGGCAGCCGCTGCCGACGGCACAGCCGGCTGGCACGAATGGCGTTTGGGGGTTGGATTGGGTGGCTGGACCGGTGCGGTTCTTGAAGTTTGTGCCCGCGCGGGACATGAACCGGCAGTGGCAGATTCGAGAATTGCGGGTGAAATAGGCAGGAAAATCGTGGATTTTTCGTGATTTTGACAATTAGGTGAAATTTTATTGACGCTACCACCGGTAGTGGTATCATGGGTTGACAGCCCCAAAATACTGTGGTTGTTGACAATTTATTCACCGTTTGGTGGTGAACAACTCAGGTGGGAGGGGCAGTGAAAACGAAGCTAATTTTAGACACGGTTGTTTTGACCAAGGAGGAGATTAGATGATTCAGGCGAAGAGCACTATTCCCGTTGTTCGTAATCCACAGTTCAAACGTATGAGCAGCAAGAAGAAAAACATTCAAGGCAACGGCGACAGCGCGGCTGGTGCCGGGTTGAGCGTCAAACAAGTGTTCAGCACGGCGGGTGTTCATCCGTTCGACGAGTTGGAATGGGACCGCCGCACCGCTGAGATCAGCGACGATGGCGGCAAGGCGATTTTCAAACAAGAGAACGTCGAGGTTCCGAAGAGTTGGTCGGTGCTCGCGACCAAGGTGGTCGTCTCGAAATACTTCTACGGCGAACTCGGCACGCCGGAGCGCGAAACCTCCGTCAAGCAGCTCGTCCACCGCGTTGCGCGCACGATCGCCGATTGCGGCGTGAAGGACGGCTACTTCAGGACGCCGGAGGATGGCGAGACGTTCTATCAGGAACTGGCCTGGCTGTGCGTGAACCAGTTCGGATCGTTCAACTCGCCGGTATGGTTCAACGTTGGCCTTTATCACCAATACGGCATCGGCAAGAATTCCTGCCCCGGCAACTGGCACTACAATGCCGCCACTGGCGAAGCCCAGCGCGCCTCGACGCAATACGAGTTCCCGCAGGGCAGCGCGTGTTTCATCCAGAGCGTGCGCGACACGATGGAGGACATCATGCGCTTGGCTGGCAGCGAGGCGATGTTGTTCAAGTTCGGCTCCGGCACGGGCACCGACCTCTCGCCGTTGCGCAGCTCGCGCGAAAAACTCTCCGGCGGCGGACGGCCGAGCGGGCCGCTATCGTTCCTGAAAGTCTATGACCAGATCGCCAACGTCGTGAAGAGCGGCGGCAAGACGCGCCGTGCGGCGAAGATGAACACCCTCAAGGACTGGCACCCGGACATCATGGATTTCATCGAGTGCAAGGCGAAGGAGGAGAAGAAAGCGTGGGCGCTGATCGAGCAGGGCTACGACGCCAACTTCAATGGCGAGGCCTACGGTTCGATCATGTATCAGAACGAAAACCTCACCGTGCGCGCCAGCGATGCGCTTATGCAGGCGGCGGTCGAGGACAAGGACTGGACCACGCATTGGGTGACGGACCACACGAAGGCCGGCCCGACCTACAAGGGCCGGGAGCTGTTGCGCAAGATCGCCGAAGGCACGCATATCTGCGGCGACCCCGGCATGCAGTTCGACAGCACCATCCAGCGCTGGCACACCTGCAAGAACACCGAGCCGATCAACTCCACCAACCCGTGCAGCGAATACGTCTTCATTGACAACACCGCCTGCAACCTCGCCTCGCTGAACCTGATGAAGTTCCGTCGCGACGATGGCACGTTCGACGTGGAGCGTTTCAAGGCCGCCGTGCGCATCTTCATCATCGCGCAGGAGATCATCGTGGACAACGCGAGCTACCCGACCAAGGAGATTGCAGAGAACTCGCACATCTTCCGCACGCTCGGCCTTGGCTATGCCAACCTCGGCGCGCTGATCATGGCCGAGGGCACGGCTTACGATTCCAACGAAGGCCGCGCGCTCGCCGGCGCCATCACCGCCATCATGACCGGCCAGGCTTACGAAGTGAGCGCCGAGCTGGCGGCGGCGAAGCAGCCATTCCCCGGCTACCTCGACGCGCGCTGCGCTCACGTGTCGAAGCCGATTGGCAAAGACAACCGCGACTGCATGCTCGACGTGATTCGCCTGCACCGCAGCCACGTGGCGCAGATTGACGCGAGCTGCCCGAAGTATCTGCGCGATCAGGCGCTGCATTGCTGGAACCGCGCGCTGACGATGGGCGAGAAGCACGGTTACCGCAATGCGCAGGTCAGCGTGCTCGCGCCGACCGGCACCATCGCGTTCATGATGGATTGCGACACCACCGGTATCGAGCCGGACATCGCGCTGGTGAAATACAAACTACTTGCTGGCGGCGGCATCCTCAAGATCGTCAACCGCACCGTGCCGATGGCGTTGGATGAACTCGGCTACAGCGAGGATCAGGCCAAAGACATCGTCGAATACATTGACCAGAACGACACCATCGAAGGTGCGCCGCACCTGAAGGAAGAGCATCTGTCCGTGTTCGACTGCGCATTCAAGGCGCAGAAGGGCGCTCGCTCACTCCACTACATGGCGCACCTGCGCATGATGGCTGCGGCCCAGCCGTTTATCTCCGGCGCGATCTCCAAGACCGTCAACATGCCGGAAACGACGACGATCGAGGACATCATTACCACCTACGTCGAGGGCTGGAAGCTCGGCCTGAAAGCCATCGCCATTTACCGCGACGGCTCCAAACGCAGCGCGCCGATGTCCACCAAGAAAGGTGGTGCTACCGGCGCCAAGGACGGCGAGGACGAGGAAAGGGATGCCATGCCGCAACCCTTCCGCCGTCGGATGCCGGAGACCCGTATGGCGGTCACACACAAGTTCGACGTCGCGGGCCACGAGGGCTATCTGCATGTTGGGTTGTTCGAAGACCACACGCCGGGCGAGTTGTTCATCACCATGGCCAAGGAAGGCAGCACCATCGGAGGCCTGATGGACACCATCGGAACGCTGACCAGTCTCGCCCTGCAATACGGCGTGCCGATTGACGCGCTGGTCAAGAAGTTCGCCCACCAGCGGTTTGAGCCGAGCGGCTTTACCAAGAACCCTGACATTCGCACCGCCTCCAGCATCGTGGACTACGTCTTTCGCTGGCTCGGCTGTCAGTTCATCCCCGGCTTTCGCGAGGCGACAAACCCCGGCGCTGGTCAGCAGGAATTACCAATGAAGGAGCTGGAGGAAGCCATCAGAAAAAAAGTGAACAGGCCCGTGGCGGATCTTCCGCGCGTTGACGACGTGCCGGAGCCGGTGCGGGCCAAGTCTCTTGAGGCGCCAAGCGGCAACGGCAAGGCTCACGTGAAGACGCTGAGCGATTCCGTGTCGCACTTCATGAAAGACGCGCCGACCTGTCCGAACTGCGGCCACATCGTGGTGCGCAACGGCGCGTGCTTTAAGTGCCTCAACTGCGGCGAGAGTCTCGGGTGCTCCTAAGCGAACCAAGGCCGCTAAATTCAAGCGAGCGAAGCCGGAGAGAAATCTCCGGCTTCGTGTTTTCAGGCGGACGGCGTCGGCTGCTTCTCGAACACAAGCCGGCCGATTACCGACACAGCTTTGTCGGGCGTGACGACATCGGTATTGATCACGAGATGGTAAAGCGACGGGTCGTCAATGCTCTTGTCAAAATGTCGCTTCAGGAAGTGAACGCGCCCTTGGTCGGTCTGCTTGACGTATTCGGCGGCCTGCTCCGGACTGAAGTTGTAATGTTCCTGACAGTATTTGACGCGCTTCTCGACGGAGCCGACCAGCCGAACGTGGACGGCGTTCGGGGCGAAGCCGATGATGACATTGGCGCCGCGGCCGACGAGGATGGCATTGCCCATCTGCGCTAGGTGCAAAATCGTCTCGCTGATCTTTTCCACCAGCGTCCAACGCGCCGGATGCAAGCCGAGCAGTTCCTCCACCGTGTCGCGTATCTCGGAGTATTCTTCATCCGGCATGAATCTGGCCACGTTGTCGGAGAGCTTGTGGTCTTCCAGCATCTTCTGCACGAGCTGCTTATCGAACACCGTCCACGGGCAAGCCTCGCGCTTGTCATGAGCCTGAAGGTATTGTGCCAGTTTCTGCGCCAGCGCGACGCCGCCCGCGCCCGCCTGGCGCGAGATCGTCACCACCGGCAACGCTTCCTTCTTGCGGTGTTCCCAAGGCATGGCCTCGGCCCGTTTGGCGTGGCAGTCTATGTAAGACCTGCAAACTTCGGTGGGAATCTTGAGTTGCATGTTCGGCCTCCAAGAGTTGTTTGCCTTTTCCGGCCCTGCGCTCCGCCTACTTAATACCTCGCTTTCCGCTCTTTCGCAAGTCGCGCGAGGATACGTGGCTGTTCCCGCGATCAAACCCATGATTTGCGGATTAGCCACATCTTCACAAGCTGCGTCAGACCAACGTAGCAAAGCAACGTTGCAAGCAGCAACAGCCAGTAGAGCGGCGGCAGCGGGACGAAACCCAGCGCAGACGCCGCGGGCGAATACGGCAGCCACGCGCCGATGGCCATGATCAGCACCGTCGTCATCGTCAGTTGCCAACTGGCGCGTGACTGAATGAACGGTATCAGGTTCGTGCGGATGATGTGAATGATGAGCGTCTGCGTCATCAACGATTCGACGAACCAGCCGGTGTGGAACAGCGCCGCCGCGTAAGTGTCATCGGGCGCCGCCGTCTTGCTGAAACGCTCCGCCAGTTCCGCCGGAGGCGCCAGACTGAGTTGGTCGCACTTGAACACAAACCACATCATCGCGTAGGTCGTATAATCGAAGATTGAGCTGATCGGGCCGATGCACACGATGAACTTCGCGATCTCGCCCATGTTCCACGGTCGCGGCTTGGCGGTTTGGAGCGGGCCGACGTTGTCCGTCGGAATCGGCACCTGCGAGAAATCGTAGAGCAGGTTGTTGGTGAGCACCTGGATCGGCGCCATCGGCACGTAGGGCAGCCATGCGCTGGCGCCAATCACGCTGAACATATTGCCGAAGTTGGAGCTGGCGCCCATCCGAATATATCTGAGGATGTTCACAAACACCTTCCGGCCTTCGAGCACGCCTTCCTCCAGCACCATCAGGTTCTTTTCGAGCAGGATGACATCGGCGGATTCCTTGGCGATATCCACCGCGTTGTCCACGGAGATGCCGACGTCGGCGGCACGCAGGGCTGGCGCGTCGTTAATGCCGTCGCCCATGAAGCCCACAACGTGGCCATTGCGCTGAAGCGCTTTCACAATGCGCTGTTTGTGCGCGGGCGAGAGGCGCGCACACACGTCGTGCGTCTCCACCGCCGCAGCCAACTCTGCGTCGCTCATCGTCTCGACATGGCTTCCGAGCAGAACTTCCTCCGCGTTGATGCCGACCTCGCTACACACTTTGCGGGTGACCAGATCGTTGTCGCCAGTGAGCACTTTCACCGTGACACCGTGCTGCCGCAGCGCCGTGATGGCTTTTGCCGCCGTGTCTTTCGGCGGATCGAGGAACGCGAGATAGCCGGTCAGGACCAGGTCGCACTCGTCGGCTTTGGAAAAAGTCGCCTGTTTCCCCAACTTCTTCGTCGCGACCGCCAGCACGCGAAAGCCGTCTTCGCTCAGTTCATTCACCTGCTGGAGGAGGTTGCCGACGAGGATCGGCTCCATTGGAAAGACTTCGCCCTCGCTCTCGAAGTGCGTGCACCGAACGAACACGGCCTCCGGCGCGCCCTTGGTCAGTAACTGCCGCTCGCCATTCGGTCCCACGACCGCCACCGACATCATCCGGCGCGAGAAATCAAACGGGATTTCGTCCACCTTGGTATAAGTATCGAGCGAGAGGGCACCGTGCAGTTCCTTGTGGTGCAGCACGGCGCGGTCGAGGACATTTTTCAGGCCCGTCTGGAAGTGGCTGATGAGGTAGGCGTCGTGCAATACCTTCGTGCTCTCGTTCTTGAAAACGTCGCAGTAGATTTCGAGGATGACGCGGTCGAGCGTCAACGTGCCCGTCTTGTCGGTGCAGAGCACGTTCATCGCGCCGAAGTTCTGGATGGAGTTGAGGCGCTTGACGATGACTTTCTTCTTCGACATCGCCAGGGCGCCCTTCGAGAGGCAGACTGAGACGATCATCGGCAGCATCTCCGGCGTCAGTCCCACCGCCACTGCCATCGAGAAGAAAAACGCCTCATGCCACTCGTGCTTCGTGACGCCGTTGATAACAAAGACCAGCGGCACCATCACGATCATGAACCGGATCATCAGCCACGTGAACTTCTTCACGCCACGGTCGAACGCCGTATCCGCCTGCTGGCCGGCGAGGCTGTGGGCCATCTTCCCAAAATACGTTTGCGGACCGGTGGCAACGATCACCGCCGTGGCCGCGCCGCTTTCCACGCTCGTGCCAAGAAAGCAGAGATTGGTGTGCTCGATGGCGGAAATGTTTTCGCGCGGGTCGCGCACGTCGGTTTTCTCGACCGGCATGGACTCACCGGTCAACGTAGCCTGTGTGACGAACAAGTCCTTCACGGACAGCAGCCGGACATCACCGGGAACCATGTCGCCGGCCGACAGCTTCACCACATCGCCGGGAACAAGCTGCTTCAGCGGAATCTCCTTCGGCTGGCCGTCGCGCAACACCGTCGCGGTGACGCTGATCATTGCCTTGAGCTTGGCCGCCGCCGTGTCAGCGCGCGATTCCTGGACGAAACGCAGTGACAACCCCAGCCCCACCATCAGCAACATCACCGTGCCCGATCGGACATCTTCCGTGGCAAACGCCACCACCGCCAGCACGGTCAGCAAAATCACCAGCGGATTGCGCGCCGCCACATACAACCGCTGCAACCAGTTCTGCTGTTTCTCATGCGCCACCTCGTTCGGGCCGTGTTTCTCCAGCCGCGCCGCCGCTTCCTCTTCCGTCAAGCCAACGACTGACGTGCCGAGCCGCTGCAAGACCTCGGCGGTCTCCATGACCGCCGCATCCTGAACAAAGTCGGACGCAAGATGGTTATTCAAGTGTTGTGCACCAGACATTGGATGGTCACTTTCAGGACCCGAAACACGGAGTGTGTTTCCGCCTGTGGGTGTGTCAAATCTACCACTCGACTTTTCGTTGGCAAGGCAATCTACCCATGAACTTCTGCCGGCGCTGCGCGTCATTGCCCGGCGATTCGGTTTTTCTCGACGACAGCTCCGCTCCGTTCCAGAATGAGCGCAGCGATTGAGCCATGAACATCACCACCAAACCCAGGACCGCCAGCGGCCTCGACAAGATGCTCGCACAAGTCTGCGTCCTGTGTCCCGTCTGCCGCCAGGCGCGCAAGAAACAACGCGGTGTCGCCTTCAAGATGGTTCAGACCGTCGAGGTCCACCTCTGCCCGTTCTGCAAAGCCTACGAGCGCGTCCACGGCCGCAAAGCCCACGAGCCGGCGCCGCACTGAATTGCGCTCGTGAGCATCAACACCAATCTCTGGAACCGTATCCGCTACAGTTGCTGGGCGCCGATCTACGATCTCATCGCCGTGCCCACCCGTCCGATGCGCCGCCGTTCCCTCGCACTGGCCAACCTTCAACCCGGCGAGCGCGTCCTCTTCGTTGGTGCCGGCACCGGTCTCGACCTCGATTTCATTACGGCCGGCCCGATTGTCACGGCGACCGACCTCACGCCAGCGATGCTGGAGAAACTCCGCCGTCGCGCCGGCCGGCTCGACCTCGCCGTGGACGCCCGTGCAATGGACGGCCAATCGCTGGAGTTCGCTGACGGTTCGTTTGATGTCGTCATCTTGCACTACATCGTCGCCGTCATCCCTGATCCGATCTGCTGCGTCCGTGAAACCGCGCGCGTGCTGCGCCCCGGCGGGCGTGCCGTCATCCTCGACAAGTTTGCCCCCGACGATGGTGCACTGCCGTTGTGGCTCCGCTTGCTGAACCTGCTTACCAGCTTTCTGGCCACCAATGTCAACCGCCGCCTCGGCCCAATTCTCGCTGGCTCCGGCTTGCGCGTCGTCCACCGGGAAGCTGCAGCGTTACGCGGCTTTTTCCAGATCGCGCTCGCCGCAAAAGACTGATGCGGCCGGCACAGCGTCAGCCGGGAAAAAACGTCCGGCTGAGCCACACCAGCAGGCCCAGCAACACGACGCCGAGGCCGACGCTCCAGGCCACGAGTTTTTTCTCGACAGGCAGCAGTGGTTCCTCCGCCAGCTTTTTCAGTTCTTCGGCGAGTTTGGGTTTTTCCGCCATGCGTGTTCCTCCGTGCCGTTCAACCAACGACCAGCGGCGGTTTGATGCCGTGGAAGAAAATCCACGAGATGGCCAAACCGATCCAGATGATGAAACCAAACAGACAGACCACGTAAACGAGCGCGAGTTTGCCGATGCCTTCCTCGGCCAGCCGTTTGAAGTCAGAGACCACGCCGATGGTGAAAAAGGTCATCACGAAGAAAATGCCGCGGAAGACGTTCGTCTCGGCCATGGCGGTCTTAAGTTTTCCCATCAGAGCCGGCGCAGCCAGGCCGAGCGTCAGCCCGACCGCGAACGTCAGCATGTAGCCAAGAACAAACTTCGGAAACCGTTGCCAGATCTCCGCGACACGCACCGGATCGCCTTCGCGTCGCTCGATCTTCACGCTCCAGATGACGGCGAGAATGAACGCCCACACGCCAATGAAGACGTCAATGAACACCTTGACCGCCGCCGCGGTGTTCATGATCCATCCCTCCTGGTAACGCACGCCGTGCAGCGCGAACGCCTGTGCGCGGATCAGCGAGTCCGCCACCGCGCCGCTGGCCACCGCCGCGCCGTCGGTCTTCACCGCCAGGCCCATCCACGCGCCGGCCACCATCGGTTCGTTGACAAGAAAATGTTGCGCGGCGAACGGCAGCACCACCAGCTCGACCACCGCAAAGATCACCACCAGCGATGACACCATGATCGGCACCACCGGCCGCGCGCGGATGGCCGCGCCCGTCGCAATGGCCGCCGACACGCCGCAGATCGAAATGCCCGACGCCAGCGGCGCCGCCCACTCACGCGGGAACTTGAAGTATTTGCGCGCGACGAAATAGACCAAGCCCCAGTAAATCAGGTAAGCCTCGATGATCGCGCAAATGCCGCGAAACAGCACTGCTTTCGCCAGCACGAGCTGGCCCGCCGCCGCGACGCCGAAGAACCCGCCGAGCAGCACGATGGCGGTCTTCACATACCACTCCGGCCGGATCGCCTCGCGCAATTCGTTGCCGAAGCGGGGCAGGAAATTGCCAACGATCAACCCTGCCGCCAGCGCAACGATGAAGCCCGCTTCGGCGGTGAGTTGCAGCGACCACGAAATCTTGAACGCCGCCAGCTTGTCCGACGTGGCTGCAATGTTGGCGAAACTGCCGAGCACCCAGCACGCGTAGCTGATCCAGAACACCACCGTGAACGCGCCGGCGAAGCGCCGCACGTTGGCCCGCAGCGCCGCAGCGCCGGCCGTTGCGATGACCAGCATGAACAAGTAAGTCGCCACCAACGACACGACGCCCGGCAGCTTTGCGTAGGCATCGGACACCGGCGCGAGCGCCTTCGTCAAATCGGTCCACACCTTCGTCGTCACGCCCCAGCCCAGCAAATCCACGCCCGCCAGCGTGCCGAGCGAAAGCGCGAAGATGCCCAGGCCCATCCACACCGCCAGCCAGTCCTCACCGATGCCGCGTCGTTGTTCGTTCATGGTCTTGCGCAGAAACGGCAAACTTGTAGCCGCCCGCCGCTGAAAAATCGAGGTAGGAATTGCAGGAGTTACAGGAGTCGCTGTTGAGATGCTTGTTTGCTCAACAAATGTCGCAACGCCCCTTCGAGTTCCGGAAAGCGAAACTTGTAGCCGCTCGCAACCAGTTTCGCCGGCTCCACGCGCTGGCTCGACAGCAACAACGCGTCGGCCATTTCGCCAAGCGCCAGCCGTAACACAAACGCCGGCACCGGAAACGCCGTCGGGCGGCGCAGCACCCGACCGAGCGTCTTTGCAAACTCACGATTCGTCACCGGCTGTGACGCGACGACGTTCACCGGCCCGCGCAACGTTTCGTCTGTCAGCGCGTGGATGATTATGCCGACCGCGTCGTCGAGCGCAATCCAACTCATCCACTGCTGCCCGCCGCCGATGACGCCTCCGAGGCCGAGCTTGAACGGCGTCAGCATCTTCGCGAGCGCGCCACCGGTTGCGCTGAGGATGACGCCGAAGCGGAGATTGACGACACGGATACCCGCATCCACAGCGGGCTTCGTCGCCGCTTCCCAATCGCGACACACCCCCGCGAGGAAGTCTGCGCCAGCCGCGCTCTCCTCACGCAGGATTTCGTCGCCACGATTGCCGTAGTAGCCGATGGCGGACGCGCAGACGATCACGCGCGGCGGTGATGCGAGCTTTGTGACAGTTTCGCACAACTGCCGCGTCATCTGCGCGCGGCTGTCTCGGATGCGCGTCTTCCTCTCCGGCGTCCAGCGCCCCGCCGCGATGTTTTCCCCGGCCAAGTGCACCACAGCGTCGTGGCCTGCCAATTCCGGCCACGGCTGCGAATGGGAAACTCGCGTGATGCTGTGTCCGATCCCTGTTAGAAGCGGCGCCAACGCTCCGCCGACCAACCCGCCAGCGCCTGTGAGCAGAACTTTCATTGGAGCTTGCCTTTTTCCAACGCTTCAATCTGCGCGATGAAGGGCTCGGCGATGAACATGGCCCGGGCGGTTTCGCGGATTTGATCGGGACGCTTGGCGCCGCACAGGGCCACCGCCACTCCAGGACGCGAGATCGTCCACGCGACGGCCAACTGCGCCACCGAACAACCGGAGCGCGCCGTGACCACGCGCAGCCGCTCGACTTCGGCCAGGTTCTTCGTCCACGCCTCGCCGGTGAAAAGCGCTGACTGGCGGCGCCAGTCGTCCGGCGCGAAGACGTGGTCGCGTGTGAACTTGCCCGTGAGCAACCCCATCGCCAGCGGCTCGTAAGCCACCACGCCCACGTTGTGCGCGCGGCACCACGGCAGGACGTCACTTTCGATCTCGCGCTGGAACCAGTTGTAGCGGACCTGGCACGCCACGAAGGGACACTCGGCGACAAAGGTTTCCATCTGCGCAACGGAGAGGTTCGACACACCTACGGCCCGCGTCTTGCCCGCGTCCAGCATTTCACGAAAGAAGCGCGCAGACTCGGCGAGCGGCGCGTCTTCCGCCGGGGCGTGGAAGTAAAGCAGTTCGACCGCGTCGGTTTCGAGACGCCGGAGACTTTCCTCAAAGTGCCGGCGGAGCAATTTGGGGTTCCCGGTCAGCTTCAACACCCCGTGCTCGTCCCAGTAAACGCCGACCTTGGTCGCCAGCACGACTTGCCCCCGCCGGCCGCTGATCGCGCGGGCAATGAGCCGCTCGCTCTCGCCGTCGCGGCCGTAAGCGTAGGCCGTGTCGAGATGGTTCACGCCAGTGTCGAGTGCAGTGTGGATCACCGCCACAGCTTGTTCTTCGGTGATCGCGCCGCTGGTAATGCCAGCAAGCGGCCAGCAGCCCAGAGCAACGGGCGAAATGCCGAGTTCGGAAATCGTGGTTGGCGTCTTCATAGATTACGGAGCCTTGCTAGTGGTCAGCCAGTCGAGGTTGAAACGGGTGAAGACGATGTTCTCGTAGGCGCGTTTGTCGCCGGCTTCGTAGAGATCAGCGATGGTGCCGTCGGGTAGGACGGCGAGACAGGAGTAGGCGCTGGGGCGTGGATCGAGCAGGCGTGAGGCGGGCCACGTCTGGCCTTCATCGAAGCTGGCGCGGACGGTCAGCTTGTTGCGTTTGGCGCTGGCGGGGTTGGAAAAAAGCAGCGCGCTCTTGCGGCCGTCGGCGGGCCATGAGTAGCGGCGGATGCTGGCCTGGCAGATTGGCTCGATGAGTTCAGGGACGTGACGTTGGCCGCTCCATGTCATGCCGCCGTCGCTGCTGATGGCTTGCTGGCGGGCGCGCTGGGTCTTGTCGTAGTTGCGCATGTTGAGCAGGAGCCGGCCGCCGGTGAGTTCCACGACTTCGCACTCGTTGACCTGATGTTGCGGCGTGCGTCCGCCAAGTTTCCAACTCCGACCGTGGTCGTCGGAGTAGATGATGTGCGAGTAGTAGTGGCCAGTGCCGGCTTCGATGTGGTCGCAGGGGATGACGAGCCGGCCCTTGTGCGGCCCATGTTCCATTTGGATGCCCACGCCGGGACCGGTGGCATACCACGTCCAGTTCGTCCGCTTCACGTCGGCGGTGATCTCGCGCGGTTTCGCCCACGTGAGGCCGTCGTCAGTGGAACTCGTTACGAAGACGCGACGGGTGTCCTTGCTGGTCTGCGCGACGATCTTCGATTCGGGGTCGTCGCCGCGGTTCCATGTCGTCAGCAGCCAAATCGTGCCGGTGTCGCGGTCCACGACGGGGCAAGGGTTGCCACAAACGTTCAGGCCGTTGTCCCAGACGGTCTGCGCGGCGGACCACGTCGCGCCATTGTCGGTGCTGCGCTTGAGCAGCATGTCAATGTCGCCGGTATCGCTGGAGCTAAGTTTGCGCCCCTCGGTGAAGGCCAGCAACGTGCCGCGTTTGCTGACGACCAGCGCCGGGATGCGGTAGGTGTGGAAGCCGTCCGCGCCGGAGACGAAGACGTTGGCCTTAGCGATCAGGCCGGTGACTTCCGGCAGCGTGGCGGCGGCTTTGATGGCGGCCTTGGTCGGCAGCTTCTCCAGGTCGGATTCCTTGATCGTCAAGTGCAACGAGCGTTTCCAGCGGTGCGGCAGGAAAAGGTGCATCGTGCCGTCATCGGCGAATGCGTCGAGATAGGAACACTGGTGGTTGAACCACGCGTTCAGCTCGGTCTCGGCGAGCGCGTTGGCGAGCACAAAGCGCGGCTCGGTCCACGTCCCGCCGCCGTCGCGCGAGAGGCTAACCCAGAGTTCGCTGCGGTCCTTCATGCCCTCCATCTTTGCGTTGAGGCCGGTGTATTGTGTCTGCGCGTGGCGGTTGTGGTGGAACGCGGCGAGGGTCTTGCCGTCGGTGAGATGGAACAACATCGGCGGCGCGTCGGGATGGATGAGCGGCGTCGGCTTTGGCTCGGTCCACGTCCTGCCATCGTCGCTGCTGCGCGCGGCCCAGAGATGGCCCTCCGGCGTGCGGAACATCGTGAGCACCTTGCCGCCACCGAGATTGATGGGCCGGCCTTCGTCCATGCGGTTGAAGCCGGGCGCGAACCAGCCGTTGGGCCGCTTGTCGGGCAGCAGCGTCCACGTCTTGCCACGGTCTTCCGAGCGCAGCAGGAACTGGCGTGTCAACAGCGGCTTCACCGACCAATCGCCGAGATGCGAGCCGATGAGCCACGCGCCGCTGTCGGTCTCGCACATCCGCATCACCGACATGCCGCGGAAGTCCGGGTCGTTGACGGGCCGGATGAGTTGCACGTCGGACCACGTGTGGCCGTCGTCGTCGCTGTAGCGGAAACCGATGGGGGCATTTTCGTGCTGGCCCTTCGCCACGGAGAACTCGCTCCAGACCGGTTGCGTGCCGAAGGCGTAGATGCGTTTTGTGCCTCGCGGAATCAACGGCACGAAGCCGTGCTGGTTGTAATCAATCTTGAACGCCGGTTTCGGCGCGCTCCAAGTCCGGCCTTTGTCGGAGGAGCGCATCGCCATCAGATCGTTGACCTTGTTCGTGCTGCCGCCGTAATGCTTGCCTTCGGGAAACATCAGCAGGTAATCGCCGCGCGGCGTGATCGTGGCCTTGTTCTCGAACAAGTGCGTCTTGCTTTCGTGGACAAGCTGTCCGTCCACCTGCGGCGCGGTGACGAGGCCGAGCGTCTTGCGGAAGACCAGCTCACCCGGCGGATCGGTCGGGTCGAACTTCGCGCCGCCGACGCTGATCTCTTCGGCGGGGCCGGCTTTCGGCAACGCTGCGCTAATGGCGTCGCGGTCTTCGATGAGCTTGCCCGTGGCGGTGAACTCATAGACGCGCATTGTCGCCCGCCACGGTCGCAGGCCGAACGCGCCGACCGGGCCGGTCTTGAACGGGAACGTGGCGACATCCTTGTCCGCGAGCCGCAACGTGAGCTTCTTGCCGGTGCGAATCACCTCCGCAACAACCGGCTGGCCGGGTGTGATGAGTCCTTCGCTAGAGCCGATGGTGCGTGAGCGACCAAAGGCAGGCCCTTCGACAAACAGCTTTTCTCCGCGCCCATCGAAACCGAAGTGATTGCCGCCGAAGACCAGCGACGCGGCTGTGCCGTCGAGTTCCTTCAAGCTGAACCGCGCGGTGATCTTGAAGTCGCCCTCGCCGAGCACCTTCGACGCGAAGAGGAAGTTGCCCGTGCCAGCGCACTCGATCCATTCCTTGCCGCGCTGCCATTTCTTGCCCGCCTCGACGACGGCGAGCGGCCGGCCTTGTTTGACGAAGTGGACGGGTTCGGCTCCGAGTGATGAGATTGCCAACAACAATGAGGCTGCCGCAAGAAGGTGGAAAGATTGGATGGCTCGCATGTCCACGTTATGGCCGGTCGGCGGCCCGAAATAAAGCCGGGAGTTCTCAACAACAACACCGCCGCAATGACTGTTGGCAAAATCATGGCAGAAAGCGGGCTGTTCTGTATGATTCGGCCAACATGATTAAGCCAGCGGTTCTCGTTCTCAGCGCACTCTTGGCTTTGTCGGCCGCAAGGGCCGAAACACAACCTCCGCCGTTGAGCGGCGACGTCTTCAGCGACCCGCGCGAGGTCGCGACGATGCTCGTCCGATACTTCGAGACAATGTGCGAGCCGAAACCGTTCGTGATGCGCGACGGCGCGAAGTTCAAGGCTCACCAGCGCGACTTGCGGCAGAAGCTGCTCGCCTGCGCCGGCCTCTCGCCGCTGCCGAAACGCATGCCGCTCGATCTCCGCTACAGCCCGGCTCTCGATCACGAAGGGTGCACCGTCCGCCGCGTGGCTTATCAACTGTGGCCGCAGGTCTATGGCACCGGTCTCCTGTTCATGCCCAAGCAATTCCCGAAACGCCCGGCCCCGGCCGTCCTCTGTCCGCACGGCCATTGGCAGAACGGCAACGCGCATCCCGAAGTGCAGAAGCGTTGCCTCGCCCTCGCCAGAATGGGCTACGTCGTTTTCTCGCCCGCGCAGAACCACTACGAGGACCCCGCGCTCGGCGTTTCGCACCAGACGTTGATGATCTGGAACAACATCCGCGCGCTCGACCTGCTCGGCAGCCTGCGCGAGGTGGACAGGACGCGCATCGGCGTCACGGGTTGCTCGGGCGGCGGCCTGCAAACGCAGATGCTGGTCGCGCTCGACGACCGTGTGAAGGCCGCCACCATCGTCGGCCTGACGTGCGACTATCGCGAGATCGTCTTCCCCGGCGCGGCGCATTGCGCGTGCAATCATTTCCCGAACATCATGCGCTACACCGACGAGCCGGAACTGAGCGCCCTCGGCCTGCCGGCGCCCGTCCAATACCTGACGATGAACGACTGGACCCGCAGCTTCGCGCAGAACAACTACCCGGCGATCCGCCGCTTCTACGAACTCAACGGCCGCGCGGACCGCACCGACTGCTACTACGAGCCGACGCCCCACTCCTACGACAAATCGAAGCGCGAGCGGATGTATGCGTGGATGGAGAAATGGCTTCGCGGCAAAGACCACGGCGGGCCGGTGCCGGAGCCGGAGGTGAAGACGTTTCCCGTCGAGACGTTGCTGAACCTCAAGGCGCAGACGCCCGGCGACAAAGGGTTCAGTCACATCAGCCGCCTTTATGAAAAGCAGTCCCGCTACGTCGCTCCAAAGATCGCCGGACGAAAACAGTGGCAGGCTTACCGTGACCGGATGCGGACGGCGCTGCGCGAGTTGCTCGGCGAACCTCTTGCGCTTGCGCAGACATCCACCAAGGTCGTCGGCTTGGAGCAGCGAGACGGCGTGACCATCGAGCGCGCGCTCTGTCCCAGCGAGGCAAACATCGTCATCCCGGTCGTCGTTCTGCGTCCGACCGAACCGCGCGGCAAACTGCCTGTCGTCATTCTCTGCGACGAACGCGGCAAACAAGCGGTCCTCGCGGAGTCGGGCGCAGGCTCCGCATTTGCCCTCGCTCGCAAAGGCTCACTGGTCGTTCTGCCTGACGTTCGCTTCGTCGGGGAATCATCGTTGCGAACGATGGCTGGCCTGACCGTGAGCCTGTCCACATTCAAACCGTGCAGCCCAGTCGGCGAGCGCAAGCCCGAGCAGTTTGACGCTGCCTGGCAGCGCAACGCGATGCTCTGGGGCCGGCCTCTTCCCGGCATGGCGGCCACCGATCTTTGCGCCGTCATCAATCACGTCCTCGCCCGGCCCGACGCAGACGCGAGTTCCGTCTCGATGATCGTGCGAGACAACCTAGCCATCGCGGCGCTTTTCGCGGCGGCGCTCGATGAGCGCATCGGCTCGCTCGACGTTGACTTCAAAGGCCGCTGCTTCGAGAAGCGCGATCTGCCGCTGGTCCCGTTCGTGCTGCGGCACGGCGATGTGCTCCAGTGGTCGGCGTTGCTCGCCACGCGGCGCCTGACGCTCGCCGGTGTCCCGAAGGAGGCAGGCGAGCCTGTCTGGCTTCGCGAAGCGTTCAAGGCGACGGGAAATGCCGGCGGATTGCGGGTGATTGATTGAGTGTGGCTCCGCAGATCAGCGCTTTAGCGGCCCGCGCGACATTCCGCTCGTTCCGTGGGCCGATTCCGTATAGTTTTCCCGCCATGAAAACGCGCATCGCCCTTCTTGCCCTCGTTTCGTTTGCGACCACCCTCACGGCGCAGACGCCGTTGCGCGAACAGGCGGAGAAGGCGCTGCGGCGCGGAGCGGAGTTCTTCCGCAAAGAGGTTGCCGTCGAAGGCTCGTATCTCTGGGAATACAGCGAAGACCTCGTCAAGCGCGAAGGCGAGGGCGTGGCCACGGCGACGCAAGGCTGGGTGCAGCCGCCCGGCACGCCGTCGGTTGGCCTGGCATTCCTGACGGCTTACGAGGCGACAGGCGACCGCCATTACCTCGACGCGGCGAGAGAGACGGCGCTCGCGCTCGTGCGCGGCCAGATGTTGTCGGGCGGCTGGCATTACACCATCGAGTTCGACGAGAAGAGCCGGAAGAAGAAGGCGTTCCGCGATGGCGGCAAGCCGGACGGGCGCAACACGACGACGCTTGACGACGACACGACCCAGGCGGCGCTACGGTTCCTGTTGCAGATGGATCGGACGCTCGGTTTCAAGGACGAGAAGGTCCACGAGTGCGTCGGCTACGCGCTCGAATGCCTGCTCAAGGCCCAATACCCGAACGGCGCGTGGCCGCAGGGCTACGACCAGTTCCCCGACCCGGCGAAGTTCCCGGTGAAGAAGGCGTCCTACCCGGAGACGTGGTCGCGCACGTATCCGGGCCACCAGAATTACTGGAACCGCTACACGCTCAACGACAGCGCGCTGCCGGACACCATCGGTGCGATGCTCGATGCGGAGCGAATTTGGAGCGACCCGAAGGCAGGCGAGAAAGCGAACGCGCTCGCGCGGAAATGCCGCGCCGCAGCGGAGAAGGGGGGCGATTTCCTGTTGATGGCGCAAATGCCGGAGCCGCAGCCGGCTTGGGCGCAGCAATACGACTTCGACATGCAGCCGGCTTGGGCGCGGAAGTTCGAGCCGCCCTCGGTCACCGGCGGCGAGTCGTTCGACGCGATGCGAGTCCTGATGCGGCTCTATCGAGAGACCGGCCAGCGAAGATTCTTGGAACCAATCCCGCGCGCGCTCGATTACTTCCGCCGCTCGCGCCTGCCGGACGGGCGTCTTGCGCGCTTCTACGAGCTTCGGACGAACAAGCCGCTCTACTTCACGAAGGACTACCAACTCACCTACGACGACGGCGACATGCCGACGCACTACGCCTTCAAGGTGGCCGACCGCACTGAGAGCGTCGCCCGCGAATACGAACAGCTCGCGAAGCTTGACCCGGCAGCGTTGAAACAAACTCCCAAAGCTGCGACGAGGAAAGTCAATCCGGCGTTGATCGCCGAGGTGAAGAAAACCATCGCCGCGCAGGACGCGCGCGGACGCTGGATCGAGGGCGGCGGCTTGAAGTATCACCGGCCCAAGGACGAGTCCGTGCGCATCATTACTTGCGCCACCTTCATCCGCCACGTCCAGACGCTCAGCCGTTATCTCGCCGCCGATCGATCAGCGGAACAACGGTGATCGGCGCGCTGCACAGCGATCAGTCTAAACGTTTCAGCACGACGCCCTTGAGGTCCATGACTGTGCCACCGGGGTTCGAGACGGCCTCGATGGTCAAACGTGCGGGACCTTTGGCGAGATTCATCTGTCCGAGCTTGAGCAGCGACCACTCGCGGTTTCCATAGACGTTCTTGCTCTTGTCCTGCGGCACGCGATTCGGCAGCGGGATGACTTTCACCGGGCCGCCGGGAATGACGCCTTCCAGCTTCGCGTCGCCGATGCTCACGCGCACCTTGGCGCCGGCGTTTTCCTTCGGGCAAAGCTGGCGCAGGCAAACTTCGTAGGCGCCGGCTTTCACTACATCGAGATCGAACCACACTTTGTCCGTCGTCGCGGTCCAAGCGGTGAGCCAGTCGTTGGCGAAACCGGGGCCGGCGTAGAAGTGAATCTGGCCCTCGAAGAAAGCCTGCGGCGCGTGCAACTCGACGGGGTTCTCCTCGTCGTAGCCGACCGGGATCGGCATGCGACGGAGGCCGTCGCGCGAGATGTCGGCGAACCAGTCGTCGTAAGCCCTGCTCAACTTCGCCACCACGTCGGGCATCTGCGCGGCGAGATTGCGCTCCTCGCCGGGGTCGGCCTCCATGTCGTAAAGTTGCCAGCCTTTCGCCGCGGCGTCGTTGGCCTTCGCGCGGGAGCCGCCACCGGGACCTTTGACCTCCATCACGAGCCGGTATTTCTGCGTGCGCACCGCGCCGGGGAACTTGTTTTGCTCGTCAATCGGGTTGTGCGTGAAGAGCGTGCGCTCGGGCCAGTTCGCCGGCGCGCCTTCAAGGAGCGGGCGTAGGCTAACGCCGTCGAGTTTCGGCCCCGGCGGCGGCTTCACTCCGCAGAGGTCGAGCAACGTCGGGTAGATGTCAATGTGCGCCGTGAGCTGCGGCACCACGCGCGGAGTCCAGTGCCGCGCCGGCCAGCGCACGAACAACGGCACGCGCGAGCCGCCTTCATGGACGCTGACCTTGCCGCCGCGCATGCCGGCGTTGTAGGTCTTCACGCCCGCCGTGCCGCCGTTGTCAGTCATGAAAAGCACGATGGTGTCGTCGGCGAGCTTGCAGTGGTCGAGCGTGGCGAGCAGGCGGCCGACGTTGTCGTCGAGGTTCTCGCACATGCCGTAGAAGCACGCGACGGTTTCGTCGAAGCCCTTCGCGCGGAACTTGTCGAAATACTTGTCCGGCACCTGATAGGGCGAGTGCGGCGCGTTGAAGGCCGCGTAGCAGAAGAACGGCTGCGTCCGGTTCTTCTCCATGAACCGGATCGCCTCGTCGGCAAGCACGTCGGTGATGTAGCCCTTGGTTTTCTCGAACTTCGCCCCTCGCAGCAACTCGGCGTTGAAGTAGTTGTTCCAATGCCCGTTGTGGAAGCCGAAGAACAACTCGAAGCCCTGGCCCAGCGGCGTGTGGGGAAATTGCTCGCCGTTGTGCCACTTGCCGATGCAAGCCGTGCGATAGCCTGCGCCGCGCAACGCCTCGGCAATCGTGACTTCGCCTGTGCGCATCGCCTCCTTGTTGTGCGTGACGCCATACGTGCCCGTGCGGAGCGGGTAACGGCCGGTCAGCAGCGCCGCGCGCGTCGGGGCGCAGAACGAGTTCACGTAGAAGCGGTCGAACCGCACGCCCTCGCGGCCGAGCCGGTCAATGTGCGGCGTGCTCAGGTGCGGGTTGCCGTGGATGGAAAGGTCGCCGTAGCCCTGGTCGTCGGTGAGGATGAGCAGGACGTTGGGCTTGCGCGCCGTGTCCGCCGCCGGTGCCGCGGCGGAAACACCCAGCACGACGGCCAGACAAAACATGATATTGAGTTTCATAGTTTCTTCTGTCTTCCTCGTCACTTCTCCCGGCTGTCCACGATAGGTCGGTGACGCGGCACCTGCGCGCCGAAGTCGCCGAGGAAGTTCCACATCGTCCGCTTGTTCAAATCCACCTCGGCAACGGCCACCGTGCCCCACTCTTTCGCTTGCGCGATCGGCTCGCCGCTGCGGTCGAACACCGCGGAAATCATCCAGTTTCGCGACACATCCTCGTAAGTGCTGCTGACGAGGTAGACGTTGTTCTCGCAGGCGCGGGCGCGGGCCAGCAACGGGTTGCAGCCCCAGACCGGCCACGCGATCACCTCTGCGCCGCGCTTGGCCAGCTCGCGCGCCGGCTCCGGGAAGAAGCCGTCGTAGCAGATCATCATGCCGACCTTGCCGCAGCGTGTCTGAAACACCGGATAGTCTGCGCCCGGCGCGACGCCCGCTTCAACCTCTTGGCGCGGCAGACAGACCTTGCGATACTTGCCGATGAGCCGGCCATCGGGGCCGATGAGCACCGCCGTGTTGTAAATCAAATGGCCGACGCGCTCGTCGAGGCTGAAGACAACATAGAAGTTGTGCTGTCGCGCCAGCGCGCCAAAGAACTCCGTGGACGGCCCCGGCACCGGCTCGGCCGCCTCCTCGGTTGTCTTGCTGAGATTCGCGGAGGGCAGAATCTCGCCGAGCACCACGAGATCGGCCTTCTGTCGCGCGGCCTCCGCGAGCAGCGGAACAAAGAACCGGCAGTTGTCTTCCGCCGTCTTGCCGCCACGCGGCCTGAAATGAACCGTCGCGAGCCGCGCGATGCGCGGTGCGCGCGGCGCGACTTCAGCAAGCGAGACTTTGCTCCACTGCACCTCGGCGCGCGGCGCCCACTGCAAGTGCAGCTCGACCTTCGCCTGCGTCGCCTGCGAGGGCACAAGGTAAGTGTCAGAGATTTCGGTCCAACCGTCGGCGCGGGCTGCCTTCGTTGTGGGAAATTCCGGTGGCGCCATCGGCTTGCCCTTGCTGACGAGATAACCGCTCACCGTCGGCTCATCGCTCGACACGTGTCGGCCCGCCGCATCCTGCCAGAGCAGGCGCGGCACAACGCTGCGCCGTGGCAAGGCGACGTTGGTGGCGCGATAAAACGTCTCGAAGCGGTAGTGTTTGCCGCCGGTGACGGGAAAAGTTTTCGTCCAGCAGCCGTCGAGTCCTTCGCGAGCGTCGTTGCGGATGACGAACGTGCCCTGGCCATCCGCACCGCCTTTCGCCTTGAACGCAAACTGCGGCTTGATCTCGTCGCGCGTCGCGGTCGTGGTCCAACCATCGGGCGCGTCGGCAGCCGACAGGGACACCGCCAGAATGCAAGGGAGGAAACTGACGAGATGGAACGCTTTCATGGTTTAGATTCTCACAATCGCCGCGCTCCAACCTTCCACGATGCGCGGCTCGGCGAACGCCGCGCCTTCGCGGGAGGAAATGCTTGCGGCCTTATTACGCACGAGCCGCAGGCTACCCCGCGCCCGCTGGCAGAACAATCACGAAACGCCGGTGCAAGACTTCAGGGTTGAATGCGAGCCGCAGTTCTGCGAATCTCGCACAGTCATCTTGGCGGTTAGATCGGTTCCAAAGAAAGTGCCGGCTCAAAGTCCAACGAGAAATTATAAGGCCCACGACCTCAAGTTGCTTTGGGGATTGGCGCAAGCTCGTTGCGCTTATCCAGCGTGCCGCAAGCTGCTCATCAAAGAGGCTACAGAACATGACCGTGAAGCGGTTATCGGCAAGATCGCCCACATCATCTCCATAAGCCCGAATGGGCCAAGGCATGACTCAACGAAGACGGCTGACTTCCTCAACTCTTACGCGAACCTCCTGCTGCTTTGCGCCAACCATCACGACGAGGTAGATGCGCAGGCATCTACCTTCACAGTCGAGACCCTGCTTCGATGGAAGAAGGACCATGAAGCGTGGGTATTCAGCCGATTGGAACAAGCGGCGTCCGGTGTGGGCTTCGCGGAACTGGAGGTTGTTTGCAGCGCGTGGGTCGAAACCGGAGGAAAACCAAGCGACGTCTCTGCACCCACAGCTCCCGCTGAGAAGATGAAGAAGAACGGTCTTACAGACAAGCTCCGCCCGAGATTGTCTCTCGGCCTGAGCCTTTTTCCAGAAGTTGAGAGCTTTGTGCAGGGGTTTGGCCGTCTGGATTCGACATTCCCGGAGCGACTGAAGACTGGTTTTGTCAAGCGTTACAACGAGTGCCTCGCCCGCGAAATCAAGGGCGATGCACTGTTCGAGGCGCTGCATGATTTCGCCAGTGCCGGCAGCTCCAACTTCGTGCGCCAAGCAGCCGGCCTTGGTGTGCTCTGCTACCTCTTCCAGAAGTGCGAGGTCTTCGAGCCATGATTCTGCCCACCAAACACATCAATCCGCTGGATTCTCTGCTAGGACTTGGCGCGCTGATATTGGAGCGGCTCAAGACTGCAAAAACCATCACGCAATTGTGGGACGAAATGCGCGAGCTACCGCAGGTCGCCACTTTCGAGCGCCTCGTGCTTGGGCTAGACTTGCTGTATGCGATGGAACTCGTTGAACTCGACGGCGGCGTGATTCGGAGGGCTGGCCGATGATTCGGTGCGTCAGAGCCAACAAGGCAACGTTTCGCTCGGTGACGTTCGAGCCGGGATTTAACGTCGTGTTGGCCGACAAGACGGACAAGTCGAGCAGCAAGGACTCGCGAAACGGTGCGGGCAAGTCGCTGTTGATCGAGATTCTTCACTTCTGTCTCGGCGGCGCAGCAGGAACGAGCCTAAAAAAGAAGGAACTACACGACTGGCGATTCACGCTCGATCTGCGACTGGATAATAAGAACCTGTCGGTGACGCGAGGACTCGATCATCAGCAGAAAGTTGAACTGGCTGGAGATGTTTCCTTCATTCCCAACGATCTGCTGTTGCCCCTTTCTGGCGGGAGCTTCCAAATGAAGTCCACTGAGTGGGCGCGGACTCTGGGCGCACTAGCGTTTGGCCTGCCGTCGGACGAGAAACCTCAACCTTTCACCCCACGATTTCGAAGTGTGTTTCCATTTTTTGCTCGTAGCGGACGAGAAGCATTTGCATCACCCTTCCGGCACCATCGGCAGACAAAGATCGGCGAGCAACAGATTTGCAACTCGTTCCTGCTTGGACTCGGCTGGGAATACGCTCGTCAGTGGCAGTTGCTGCGCGAAAAGGAAACCCTGCTGAAGGTTTATAAGAAGGCGTCCGAGGCGGGTGTTGCGCAGTTGGT
Source organism: Verrucomicrobiia bacterium (assembly GCA_041667205.1). GTDB lineage: Bacteria > Verrucomicrobiota > Verrucomicrobiia > CAIQCK01 > CAIQCK01 > CAIQCK01. Next base: position 91,342 of record JBAYFL010000019.1, read on the forward strand.
TCCCGGATCGTTGGGCGAACTGGAAGCCGAACGTGTTCGTCTGGAGCAGGCTGCGCATCGCACCGAAGAGAACCTGCGAGTTTTCAGGATTCACCCCGAATATGAACGTATCGAGCAGCAGGCATCAGTGCTAACAGAACAGCTTCACGAACTTGCCAACGAGAACGTAACCGACGGGCGGCTCTTGGAGCGTTACCGACAAAGCGTCGCCGATGAGAGCGGAGCCGGAGCCACAGACCAAGCTACCAAGACGCTCGAAGATGCCTACCGTGAAGCGGGCGTGGTGTTGCCTGAACTGGTGAAGAAACGGCTAGATGATGTGAAGCAGTTTCATCACGCGCTGGTTCACGGTCGACGCAATTTCCTAGCTTCCGAGGTAGAGCGGCTGGATCGAGAAATAACAGGGCGGAAACGGCAGATTGCCGACCTCGATGGTCAGAGGGCCTCGCTTATGCAAGTGCTCGAAACGCACGGTGCGCTGGCCGAATACAATCGGCTGCAAGCTCTACGGCAAGGTGCCTTCGACAAGCTGGCGGAGGTTCGTCGGCGAATTCAGCAACTCAAAGAACTTGATCAAGGACGCAGCCAACTGAAGATTGAATTTGAAACGTTGCGACAAACCACGCAGCGCGATTTGGACGACCGCTTGTCGGCCAAGGAGAAAGCGATTGCTTTCTTCAATGCCAACAGCGAGGCGCTTTATGACGCACCGGGCAACCTCATCATCGAAGTGGGCAAGAGTGGTTACCAGTTTGAAGTCGAGATTCAACGCACTGGCGCTACGGGCATCGAGAACATGAAAGTGTTCTGCTACGACCTGACGTTGGCGGAACTCTGGGCTGAGCAACCTCACCAGCCGGGCTTGTTGCTGCACGACAGCCCGATGTTCGATGGCGTGGATGAGCGGCAAAAGGCTGCTGCGTGGAAAAGGGCCAAGGCTGAATCAGAACGGCTTGGCTTCCAATACATCTGCATGGTGAACACAGACGACATCCCGGATGCAGAGGTCATGGGTGGATTGGATATGCGTAGCACATCGTTGGCTCGCGTTGTTCTCACAGACCAGCCCAATGGATGTCTATTAGGCATCCGATTCTAGAACCGTTGGCATTCTCGCCGAGCTTGCCAGAACTCCTCGATCTTTAGCGGGGCCTGCCGCGACTGTGCTGCCACAACTACTTACACGCTGCACAAGCCCGGTTACATGTTGCACGGAATGACTTACCGGCTGCACACGTTACGGTTTCACAGCGCCGAAGTATTCGTGAAAGACCGTGGCGAGCTTCTCGCCGAAGGTCTGCCAGTGGCGGCCGGTCGCGTAGTCGTTGAGACCGGCGATGCGGTTGCAGTTGAACTCCAGCACCACCGCGTTGACGCCGAACCGTTCCAGCCAGCCGTCGCCGAGCGAGCCGGGGTTCCGGAACGTTGCCTTGGTGCTGCCTTCGGTGAACCACGTGTGCTGGCGCAGCAACGTCTCCAAGCGTGCCATACGTTCCAGATATTGCTCCAATTGCGGCACCGCGGGCCGGCTGATGTGCAACATGCCGCTGCCGTCGTTGTGAAACTCCATCGCCAAATCCGGGCGCTTGCCGGCAGCGGTCATTTTTTCCAGCCACTTCTCCAGCGTGGCGTTTTCCGGCGCGAATTGCGGGTCGGCGGGCTTGTCCCAGTTGCGGTTGAGGTCCTTGCCTTGGAGGTTGAAGCGCGTCATACCGCGCGCGACGCCGTCCTTGTTCGCGATCGGCATGACGTAGAGGCAGTAGCGCAGGAGGAACTTTTTCGCGTCCGCGTCGCCTTTGAGCAACCGCTGGATGAGTCCCTCGACGACCCAGTTGCCGCCGGTCTCCCACGGATGCGCCCGCGCGCGGATGAAGACGCGGTGCGACGCGCTCTCGTTGCCGACGCGGATGATTTCGAGTTCGCGGCCCTGCACGGTCTTGCCGATGGGCGTGATTTCCACAAGCGGGCTTTTGCGGATCGCCGCGAGCAGTCTGTCGAGGTCGGAGAGGCGGTAAGGCTCGATGCGCGCGACGTAGAGCCGCGGGCCGGGCATCTCGATAATGAGCCGCGCACGGTTCCCGGGAAGAAGCTCCGTCGGGACGACTTTCCAGTCGCGACCGTTCTCGGAAATGGAAACGGCTTTCAGTTCCTTCGCGACGGAGCCGGGTCGGCCGTTCCAGACGTTGTCGAGGTTCTTGAACTCCAGCGTCAGTTTCGCGCCGGGCTTGGCGTGAAGCAGGAAGTGGAAGTGGCCTGCGGCGCGGTTGGGGGAGTTGCGCTCGTGGTCGTAAAGCAGGTTGACGACGACCGTGCCGTCGGCGGCGAACTCATACCAGAGCGGCGAGGCGTTCTCGATGCTGGTGTCAATGAACTCCATGCCGGTGTTGTTCTCGACCGGTTTGTCGGCGGCGAGCGCCAGCAACGGCAGAAGCAACAAGACGAATAACGCGATGATTCTTGGCAGCATATTTCCTCCGTAAGTTTACTCCGCCACGACCATGGCGTGAATGTCCAACTTCGGCACGGTCACGGTCAAACCGTCCTTTGTCGCGGTTGGCTGGAGTGGCTTGTTTCCGGGCACCAGCAGGAAGCGGTTCAGCTTCGGATCGCGGAAGGTCAGCTTGATGTCGTGGATCGGGATGATCTCGCGGCGCTCGTAGAGCGATTCGCCGGCGACGTTCTGTGAGCGGCCGAGCGAGGAAATGTCGTTGAGCAGATGGACGACGAGGCGGTTGCCCTGCGCGTGAGTCATCGCCTGCACGATGCGCGGCGCTATGACCTCGACCGGCGGCGGCTCGGAGGCGGCCTCGCGCAGCGCGAGTTCCAGCATCCGCGCCCAGTGCTCGTGGCCGAAGCGGAAGAACGAGGTGGAAATGTCATGCGGCAGGTAGATGACCTTGCCCTTGCCGTAGGTGCTCTCGATGATCGCCGGCGTGTAGGTGCGCTTGACTTCGCCGGTCTTCTTGTCGGTCGTGGCGGTCGTGATCTGCATCGGACTGCGCGCGCCCTTCGCCGGCTCGACGAGGAGCAAGCGGCAGTTGAGCGGCAGGCCGTAGCTGATGTTGGTGATCGGCTGCGTGGCACCGCGGCGTGACAGTGTTTCGAGAATGACCGGGTCGGCGGCCCAGCGGTGCTGCGGCGCGAGATGCAGATGCGCGCCGTGCTGGCGCTTCACGTCCCAACTGATGACCACGCGCTGGCAGTCAAACGCGCCGGTCTTCCTCGCGTTCAGCACGTCGGCGAGTCCGAAGGTGTCGCGCGACTTGGCGTGCTCGTCGTAGAGCGAGGTCTCGTAGGTCGCCACGAGGCCGCCGCCGTTGCGGACGAAGCGGCGCACGGTCTCTAACTCGGCGTCGCTCATCGCGGCGCAGTTGGGCATGAAGAGAACCTTGTGGTCGTCGAGCTTGCCGCGCTCCAAGTCGCGGTCGGTGACGAGCGAGACGGGCAGGTGGCGCTCCATCATCGTCTGGAACGCGCCATAGACGCCTTTGACGTAGCGGTTCTTCGGGTCGTCGCGGCCATACCACAGCTCGGTCTTCTCCGACACGACGAGGCCGCACCACGGATGGAGCCGATCGTTCCGGAAATACTCATCGCGCGCGGTGGTGTCGGCCATGTAACGCGCCATCACGTCGCGGCCCGGCACCGACTGCGCCGGGACGGAGCCGTTGGCCATCATCGCCAGCACGCGGATGGCGGCCTCAGTGTAGCCCACCGGCTGCGAGCGCATGTAGCTCGGCGACGACCACATGAACGCGCGTGTGTTCTTGCAGAGGCCACCGAGATGCCAGCTCATGAAGTTGTGCAGCGCCGGGAACGCGAAGAACGACGGGTCCACCGTGTCATACCAGCCAGTCTCCTCCAGCATCCCGTCCACGACCTCGGCGACGCGGATGGAATTGCGGATGTTGTGCGGGTTGCGATAGACCCACGCGTTCCAGGAGTTCACCACGAGCGCGGCTTCGGAGTTGGCGGCTTTGATGGCGCGGTTGAATTCCAGCATCGTGTTCCCAATGGAGCGGTATTTGAAGTCGGTCCACTGCTGCCACAGCACGCTGTCGAAATCCTCCTTCAGCGGCGGCTCCTGCCCGGTTTGTTTTGTGAACTTCGCCTTGCACGCCGAGCAATAGCACTCGTCGGACCGCGCGTGGAACATGTCGAAGAAGATGCCGTCCACGCCGACTTCCTTGACCAGCTCGACGATGCGGTTGCGGACGAGGTCGCGGTAGGGTGTGTTGATGCAGAAGTAGCTCGTTGGCTTGCCCTTGCTGTTAACGCACCGCCAGTCGGGATGCGCTTCGCCGAGCGAGGCCGGCTCGCGCTGCGCCCAATAATAAGGGATGTAGCGGATGCCATGCTTGTGGCAAAGCTCCGTGACCTCGCGCGTGCCGTCGCGGTCGCCCATCTTCGGGTCAGGCTTCCCATACGCGCTCTTCCATCCCAGCTCGTTCCAGTGTTCGCCGCTGTGCGCCCGCGAGAAAAACATCTGCACTCCGGCCTTGGCACAGTCCTCGATGAGTTTCTCCGGCCAGTCGCCCGAGTGCGAGATGTTTGGCAGGTCGGTGTAAGCGACGCGTGTGATGCCGCCGAGCCACTTCGGTGTCGGTGGCGCGGCGTCTTGAGCGAAAAGACATGAACCAGCGCAAACAAGGAGGACGGCAAGTCGCATTATCTTCATGACAAGGTTGCAGGCGGTTTGTTTCATCGCGTTGTTTCCGCAGGCGGCACGCTGCCCAACTGCCGCATCACATCCAGCCGGCCTTCGTTGAAGAGGTGGACGCCATCCGCGCCCATCGCATACCACTTCGCGGTCCGGGCGCGGTATTGGTCGAGCGAGAGCGTGCCGCGCGGTGGCGCTTTCATTTTACCCGCTGCGATGAGCTTGTCTTCCTGTGCCGTGAGATCGTGGCCCGACAATGTCGCTTCCTCGCCATAATAAACCGCGCAACCCGAGCCTTTCGCCATCGCAACGAACGGCTTCAGGTCGAACTCGTAGCCGCCGAGCGTGTGCTGGGCGAGCACGAGATAATCGAGCAGACCGTCCTTGAGCCATCGCTCGATGTCGCAACCCCACGCGCGGTATTCGCGCCAATCCACTCGCGCGGAGAGGCCCAGCCGCCGGCCTTTGCGTTTGCCGGCGTCGTCAAGCGCCGCGCGCACTGCGTGGACGAATTCCGTCATCACGTCGCAACGCAGTTGCAGCCAGCGCGGATCGTCGGCCTTCAGTTCGCGCGGATCCTGGCCGAACTTTTCCTTGAACGCCTTCGTCAGCGGCTCCTCATAGCCAAAGAACGGCGGATGACGCAGGAAGTCGAGGTTCATGCCGTCAATGTCACGCTCGGCAACCTCGCGCAGGATGCGGAGCTTGAAGTCGCGCACTTCGGGAAAGGCGTAGGAGAGCTTCGTCCTGTCCTCGCCCTTCGCCCCGCGCACGCGGAACTCAGGATGGTCCCACCAGAACTTGCTGTTCAGCATCCGCGGCAGTGTCTCGCCCATCCAACCGGCCGGGTAATCACCATTCATCCGTAGCGAACCGTAGCAGAGCAGCCCCGCCTCGTGACACGCCTTGGCGGCAACTTGCGTCAAGTCCACTCCGCCGTCGGCGAACCCGCGCAACGTCTCATGGACCAGCTTGTCGCCGCGTCGCGGAAACTCGGTGACGCCGTCGCCGATCAGCTCCGTCACCTTCGACGGATAGTTGGCTCGGCTGCCGGAAAGAAAACACCACTCCAGCACCGCCACCTGCGTGTCGCGGTAGCGGAGGATGCGTTTGCGGACTTCATCCACTGTCTTATAAGCGCCGCCGAAGAATTCGCTGAAGCCATCGTCGTTGATGACAATGACCTTCGGCGCATTGCGCGGCTTCGGGGGAGAAGCTCCTTCTGCGGGAGCCAAGATGCCCGTTCCCAACAACAGCACGACTATCCAGAGAGTCTTCATTCAGTCCTCGTCTGGCGGAATCTTCGCACTTACGGCAGCACTTCGTAAACGCGAATCTCCGCCGCCTTTGGACCGCGACGCAGCACGGCGAGGTAGAACCGGTTCATCGCCGGCACGAATGGAGGCCTGCTGTAGCGAGGCCATCATACGGCTCTTGCCCGCCCGCAGCCGACGCCGTAGTATCGCGCCCACTTATGAAGAAGCTCTCCTCGTTCATTCTGGTGTCCGCCCTCGGATTCTTCCTGCTCGCGTTTTCCTCCAACACGCCCGCCGCCGAACTCGCCCACGCCAAGGACGGCTCCGGCGTTTGCGGCTACCGGGACACGCCCAAGCTGCCGTGGTATGGCTGGCTCGTGCATGACCCCGATCGCCCAGCGCCGAAGCGGATCAATCCCGGCCCCGTGCCCGCGTCCGCGCCGGTGCCATCGGACGCCATCGTGCTTTTCAATGGCAAGGACCTCTCGCAGTGGCAGACCAACACTTGGAAGGTGGTAAACGGCTGCATCGAGGCGGTCAGCGGCAGCCTTATCACGAAGCAGGAGTTCGGTAGTTGTCAGATCCACATCGAATGGATGTGCCCGGCCAACTTCGAAGCACCATGGGGCAACCGCGGCAACAACGGCGTCATGCTGATGGGCCTCTACGAAATCCAGATCTTCGATTCCTACAACGAGAAGCTCTATCCCGACGGCCAGGCCGCCGCCATCTACGGCCAGAAGCCGCCGCTGGTCAACGCCTGCCGCAAGCCCGGCGAGTGGCAGAGCTTCGACATCGCCTTCACCGCGCCGGAGTTTGACGGCGACAAGCTTGTTCTTCCTGCACGCGTGACGCTGTTCCACAACGGCGTGCTGGTGCATGTGAACGAGGAAATCCACGGCGAAACCGGCCACCGCATCGTCGCCCAATACAAACAGAAGATCAGCAAAGGTCCGCTGCGTCTCGCAGGCCATCATTGCCCCGTGCGTTTTCGCAACATCTGGCTACGGCCGCTTTGAACGAGCCGCAATCACCATCGTCATCCGCTCATGAAAACTCTCAACATATTCCTCGTCCTCGCGCTGGCGCTCGCCGCATTGGCATCTTCCGCCACCGCCCAGCAGTCAGGTGGCAGCAAAGGTGGAATATCTTTCACCGCGTCCACGGTCCCCAAGGACGACGCCGAGAAGAAAATCCTCGCCGTGCTGGCGGACATCAACGCCAACCAGCGGCGCGGCAACATGACTGTGCCAGAACAGGACGGCCGCATCCTGCGCGTGCTGGCCGAATCCATCGGCGCGAAGCACATCGTCGAGATCGGCACCTCGGTCGGCTACTCCGGCGTCTGGTTCTGCCTCGCGCTGCGGAGCACCGGCGGCAAGCTCACGACATTCGACATTGACCCCGACCGCAGCGCCAAGGCCCGCGAGAACTTCAAGCGCACGGGTGTGGAGCAGATGGTGACGATGGTGCTCGGCGACGCGCACGAAACAGTCACGAAGCTCAAGGAGCCGATTGACCTGCTGTTCCTCGACGCCGACAAGGAAGGCTACCTCGATTACCTCAGCAAGCTGCTGCCGCTGGTCCGGCCCGGCGGCTTGGTCGTCGCGCACAACATGACCCAGCGCATGGCCGACCCGCGTTACGTGAAGGCCATCACGAGCAACCCGGCGCTGGAGACGCTCTTCGTCAACATGGAAACTTCCGGCATCGCCGTGTCGCTGAAGAAGCGCTGATGGCGCGTCAGCTTCATGGACTGTGGTGGCATGATTCCATCGCCGCTCTAGCCATGGCCCGGATGTTCTCGACGGGTGTGTAGCGAGGCACGGCGCAGGCGCTGCCGAGGACGAATCGCCCGTCTGCGCCGCCAGCCCGGATGCAGTCCATCGCCTCGGCATGGACCTGGTCGGGCCGCGCTTGCAGGAGGCTGAGACAACTGACGCCGCCGATGAGGCAGAGCCGCCCGCCCGTCACCTCGCGCGTATGGGCGACGGTCATGCCGCTGGTCGGGTCCAAACCCTCCATGCCGTCGAGATGATTGCCGTCCATCAACGGCAGGAGTGGGTTGTAGTTGCCGCAGCAGTGTTTATAGACCAGCAGCCCCAACACGTGCGCGCCGTCGGCGGCGCGCCGGTAGGCGGGGACGCAGAACTCGCGATACATCTGCGGCGAGATGACGCTGCCCGACGCGTAGGAATCGCCGATATAGACGCAGTCCACACCGATCCGCGCGAAGGCGGTGATCATCTCGATGGACGCGTCGGTGGCCATTCGGAACATGCGGTGAACGAATGCCGGCTCGGTCGCCATCAGCATCAATGCCTCTTCGCTGCTGCCGACGCGGGCGACGAGCGTGTTGATGGTCTGGGCGCCGGCCATGCCGACGACGAACAGGTCGCGCTCGTGCGCTTCGCGGGTCATCTCGCGCGCCGCATCGAGACAGCCGGCAGCCAGCAACTGATCCGCCGACGGATACGTGATGGCTTCGATCTCCTCGATGGTGCGGACAGGCGGCGGCGGATCGAGCAGCATCAACTGCCCGCCGCCTTGCACGTCGAAGTAACCGTCGATCTTCCCCGTGCGGCGGTCCACTTGAGCGAGCTTGCCATCGTGTGGACGCACTTCCTTTTCCTCAAACCACGAACTCTCCGGCATGGCGCGCACGCGCACGACATCGCAGCCGTAGAAGATGCCCGCCTCGACCATCCAGCGGACGCCAAGCTGCGGGTCCACCAGAGCTTCTTCAAACGTGTGGCCCAACGCGACGCAGGCGTGGTCGGTGAAGATGCACGGGAAGAGCGGCACGCGGTCGGGCCGGCCGCCGGTCATCGCTGCGCGCATGCGTTCGCGGGAGGTCATGGATGGAGCTTACGCAGGCGTCTTGGCGCGATACGTGATGACGCGGACTTTCTCCAGTGTGACGAGACCGTCGCCGACCATCTGGTCCAGTTCGGGAAGGAACGCCTGGATTCTGTCCTCCTTGTCCACGATCTCGATGATGACCGGCAGGTCTTCGCTGAGGCGCAGGATCTTCGCCGTATGCAATCGCGAGTGCGCGCCAAAGCCCATCGGCCCGCGCAGCACCGTCGCGCCGGCCAGGCCCAGCTCGCGCGCCCGCAGGACGATCGCTTCATACAGCGGTTGGTGATGCCACTTGTCGAGTTCGCCGATGAAGATCCGCAACAATGTGCCTTCGCCTTCGAGTTTCATGGGAGTAAGTCCGACGGGTTACGTTTTCTGGAGCCAGAGCGCGCAGACACGGCCGAGATAGACCGCCAGCAGGCAGAGCACGTTGGAGCCGATGATGTTGACGGCCACCCACAGCCACTCGCTGTCGCGCGCGAGGTTGAGCGTTTGCAGACCGTAGCTGGAGAACGTCGTGTAGCCGCCGCAGAAACCAATCAGCCAGAAGTCGCGCCACTCTGGCTTGAGCCACGCGCGGCCCATCGCCGGGCCGGAGACGGTGGCGAGAAAGCCGATGACGAAGCAACCACTGACGTTGACCAGCACCGTGCCGAGCGGAAAGACGGCGGCCCAAGGCAAGTGTTTGCTTTGGTGGTGCGACACCAGGCCGTTCAGCCCATAGCGGGCGAGCGTGCCGATAGCGCCACCGAATGCGAGCAGTAACAGTTTAACCATCGCTCTGGCTCCTACGCTCTGTCAGCCGTTTCATCAAGAAATAAACGGCCGGCGTGGCGATCAGCGAGAACACCATCGAGATGCACAGCGCACCGATAATGCCGATGGCCAGCGGGCGCAGCATGTCGGCGCCGTGACCCATGCCCCACGCCAGCGGCACCATCGCCAGCATCGTGGTCAGCGAGGTCATCAGGATGGGGCGCAAGCGGCGATGGGCGGAGCGCACCAGCGCATCTTCCAAACTCACGCCCTCGGCCAGATGATGGTCCACCAGATCGAGCATGAGGATGCCGTTTTTTGCGACGATGCCGACGCCGATGATCGCGCCGAGGAAGCTCACGATGTTTAGCGTCGTGCCGGTCAGCGACAACGCGCCGACCGTGCCGAACAGCGCCAAGACCGAGCCAAAGACAATGGCAATCGGCTCGCGGAAACTACGGAACTCCAGCAACAGCACGGTGAACACCAGCGCGATGCCGAGAAAGAGCACGACGAGCAGGTTGTGGAAACTTTCTTGCTGTTGCTGGAACAGGCCGCCGAACTCGATCACGCCGGGCGGAATGCCCTGGTCCGCCGCCAGCACCTGTTTGATTTCGGTGATGCCGCTGCCCATGTCGCGGTTCTCCAAAGCGGCGGTCACGGCCACGAGTTGCCGCAAGTCTTCGCGGGCGAATTCCAGTTGGCTTCTTTCTTCGGTGATGTCGGCCACCTGCGAGAGTTTTACGAGGCCGCCGGAAGGCGTGCGCAACGGCAGTTCGCGCAACGTGTCGAGCCGGTTGAGGCCGCGCGGCTCGGCCAGCACGCGGATTTCCACCACGCGGTCGCCTTCGAGCACGGACGACGCGGTGCGGCCCAGCATGGCGGTGTTGATCGCGGCGGCGATGTCGTCGCTGGTCAGGCCGTGGCGCAGCGCGTCTATCGCGCGGACGCGAAAGTTGATCGTCGGGCTGGTCATGCGCAAGCCGTCGAACGTGTCCACGACGCCTTTGACCTTCTCGATGGCCGCCTTGACCTCCGGCGCCTTCTTCATCAGCCAGGCTGTGTCGGTCGAGAACAGTTTGATTTCAATCGGCTTGGGCGACCACGTCAGGTCGCCGATCAGGTCGCCGAGAATGCCGGGGAATTCCCATTCCACGCCGGGCAGCGCCGCGTTGAACTTGCGGCGTAGTTCCTGTTTCACCTCCTCGGTGCCGCGCTTGCGGTCGGGACGCAGCTTCACGAGAAAGTCGCTCTTGTTCGGTTCGGCCACCGCCAGCGCCAGTCGCGCGCCGGTGCGGCGCGAGTAGCCTTCAACCTCCGGTGTGGCGCGCAGGATGGCTTCGCCTTGCTGCATCATGCGGTCGGTTTCCTCCAAGCTCGTGCCCCACGGCGTGAGGCCGTCAATGACGAAGCCGCCTTCGTCCATGTCCGGCATGAAACCGGTGGGCAGGCGGCTGTAAATCTCCCAGCCGCCGCAGCCGATGACCAAGCACGCGAGCAGCGTCACCCAGCGCCAGCGCAGCGCTCGCCGCAGCACCACGTCGAACACGCGCAGCAATGCCACCAACAGGAACCCGCCTTCCTCGCTCTTCGGCGCGTGGCCGTGGATCAGGTGCGCGCGGTCGCGCAGGAACAGGGACACGAGCGCCGGCGTGAGCGTGACGGCCAGCACGAGCGACGTGAGCAGCGCCACCACCATTGTCAGTGCCAGCGACCGGAAAAACGCGCCCGGCAGACCATCGAGAAACGCCAGCGGGATGAACACCACCACCGGCGTCAACGTGGAGCCGACGAGCGGATGCAGGATTTCGCACATCCCCCATTGGATGGCCTGCAAACGCGATTCGCCGTGCGCGACCTTCGCGTAGATGGCCTCCACGACCACGATGGCGTCGTCAATGATCAGCCCGATGGCCGCCGCGATGCCGCCGAGGGTCATCAGGTTGAACGTCAGTTTCGCCGCGAACATCACCACCACCGTCGCCAGCACTGACACGGGAATGACCACGATGGCCGTGAGCACGCTGCCCCAGTTCTTCAGAAAGAAATAGAGGATCACCACCGCAAAAACCAGGCCGACGATAATGCTCTCCCACACGCTTCTGACCGACTCCTTCACCAGCAACGACTGGTCGTAGTAGAACGACAGCGCCATGTCCGGCGGCAGCGTGCGGCGCAGTTCGGCAAGCTGCTGTTTCAGGTCGTTGGCAATTTGCAGGATGCTGCTGCCCGTCGGCTGCGCGCGGACGTTCATCAGCACCGCGCGGCGGCCTTGCGCGTTGACGACGTTGAACACCGGCTCCGGCCCGCGCTCAACTCGCGCGAAGTCGCGGATGCGCACGGGATGGTCGTCGCGCATCATGACGACGAACTCCTCAATGTCTCGCGGCCCTTTCACCCGGCTGTCCACGAGCGCGAGGTAGATCGTGTAATTCTCCATGTGGAAGCCGGCGGGCGCGACGAGGTTGTTCTTCTCCAGCGCGCCGGTGATGTCGGTGAGCGCGAGGTTCGCCGCCGCGAGCTTCAACGGGTCCACGATGACGTGATACTCCGGCGTGCGTCCACCAACGAGGTCCACGCGCGCCACGCCGGGGATGCGCAGGAAGCGCGGCTTGAGATCGTAGCGCGCCACCTCCCACAACTCCGTTTGCTCGCGCTTCGGGCTGGTGAGGCTAACGCCGAGAATCGGGAATGCATTGAACGTCAGCCGCCACACGGTCGTCTTGGCGCTGGCCGGCAGGCTCGCCTTGAGTTGCGAGACGCGGTTGAGCACGTAAAGCTCGCTCTCGACCATGTTCACCCGCCAATTAAAGAAAACATTCACCTCCGCGCTGCCGCGTCCCGTCGCGGAGCGCACTTGCACGACGCCGGGGATGTCCTTCATCGCCTCCTCGATGGGCCGGGTGATGGTGGCCATCATCTCGTCGGCGGGCATCACGCCGTTATCTATCAACACCACGCAACGCGGAAATTCCGTCTCCGGGAAAACCGATGACGGCATCCGCAGCGCGCAATACACGCCGCCGAGACACACGGCCACGGTGATGAACACGATGGCCAGTCGGTGCCGGATGGCAAACGCGCCTACACCCACGCCATGCGGGGCAGGCGAAGCAGTCCCGGCCGCTTCGCTCACTTCGCCTCCTCCTTGACGGCGTTAAGGATGCGCACCTTGGTCTCCTTAGGCAGCGCGTAGGAACCGAGCGTCACCACCGTCGCGCCCTCGCTCACGCCTTCGCCCTCGACTTCCACCAGATCGCCGTCGCGCAGGCCCGTTTTCACGGCCTTCTGTTTCGCCACGTCGCCCTCGACGATGGAGAGCGTGCTCTGCCCGTCGTGATCCGTGTAAACAGCTTCGCGCGGCACGGCGAGTTTGCCCGCGCGTTCCTCGGTGACGATGCGGACGTGAACGAACTGGCCCGGCCGTAGTCCCGTGTCCGCCGCCACCGCGACGCGCACGAGTGTTGTCGCCGTCTTCGCGTCCACTTGCGGACTGACAAACAGCACCGTGCCGCGCGCAGCGTTGCTGGAACCGCGATCCACAAGCAACTCGGCCGCTTGCCCCGGCTTCAGCGTTGCGGCCTCGGCGGCTGGCACGTTGGCCGTGACTACGAGGCGGCCGACGTCAACCACTTCGGCGACGACCGTTTTCGGCTCTACCGTCTGGCCCGGCTGCACATTGATTCGCGCCACAACGCCGTCCAACGGCGAAGCGAGTTGCACGAGCGCAAGCTGGCCCTGCGCTGCGGCCAGTTCGGCTTTCGCTGCGGCCAGTTGCTGCGCCGCTTCCTGCATCGCTTTCTCGGAAGTGCTTTCGCCAGCTTTGAGCTTGTTCTGCCGCGCCATATGCAGCTCGGCGAACGTGAGCGCGTGGCCGGCCTTCTCGACCTGCGCGAGGGCAATCCGGTCGTCGAGTTTCACGATGACAGCGCCCGCCTTTACGCGTTCGCCCTCTTTCACAGGCACGGCCATGACGATGCCCGTCACTGGCGCGGAGAGGCTCGCCGCGCCCGCCGCTTTGCCGCCGCCTGCCGGCTCTGGCTCCACCATGCCGTAAGTGTCCACGCGGGCGTGCAACGTCACGCGCGCAACCTTGGCGACCTGCACGGCGACTTCCGTCGTGACCTTTTCTTCCTCGCTTCCATGTTCGGCGGGTTTAAGCCATTTCAAAGCGGCCCAACCGCCGCCGATGACGGCCAGCACGATGATGGTGGTCAGGAATCGTTTCATTTTGTGCTCTGGGGGTTTTCCGTTCGCAGGTTCTTTTCGGGAACAACAACCGTCGAAGCAGCCGAACCGAGCGGTTGCTGCACGGCGTCTTCAAGCGCGCCGAGCGCCTGTTGCGCCTTCACGACCGCGTCGAGCCGCGACAGTTCCGTCGTGAAAATTTCCAGTTCCGCGGCGGCCAGTGCCAGCCGCGCCGTCTCACCCGCCTCGAACATCCGCTGTGCTGTTTGGCGTTGCCTCCGTTGGTCGGCCAACAGCGCCTCGGCAATGGCGGCTTTCTTCAACGCCGCATCGAAGCCCGCCAGCGCGCGGTCAATCTCGCCGACAACCCGCGCCTGCAACGCAATGAACCGTGCCGCCGCTTCTTCGCGCCGGCCTTTCGCTTCCGCGATGCCGCCTTGGTTCTGGTTGAGCGCTGGTAATTCCACCGACAAGCCCAGCGACCACTTGTTGTCGCCCTGGTCGTATTCGTAGCCGGGGCCGAGATGCACATCGGGATATTGCTTGGCGATTTCCAGTTGCAGCGCCGACTGGCTGGCGGCGTATTCGGCCAGCGCGCTGCGGATGTCAGCGCGGCCCAGCATCGCCTGACGCCGCGCGTCGGCGCTCGCAAGATTTGCGCCTGGCTTTCCATCCAGATCTGCGAACGAAATCGTCACGCCATCAAGCGCGCGCACCGGCACGCCCAGCGCGTCCGCGAGCGCGACGCGGCCCTCCGCCCGCTGGCGCTGCGCCTCGTTCAACGCGAGACTCGCGTTGTGCTGCGCGATCTGCGCCTGCGTGACCTCGAACGGCGACACGGCTCCCGCGTCGAACTGGACCTTCAGCAGCTTGACGACTTGCGCCTGCGCCGCCTCTTGCTGGCGCAATAATTCCTCGTTGCGCGTGGCGGCATAGAATTCAAGCAATCGGCTCCGCACGCGGCTGCGCACCTGCCACGCCGCTGTCGCGATGTTCAGCCGCGCCGCTTCCGAAAGATGCGTGGCCTGCGCGATCCGATAGCCGCGTTTGCCCGCCGTCTCGATGGGAATGTCGAGGCTCGCCGTCACCAGCCACGGCGAAGGAATTGCGGTGGTCGTGTTGTAGGCGGGCGAAACACTCACGGTCGGATTGGGCCGCTGGCCCGCCGTGACCTTGCCCGCTGTGGCCATCGCCCAACGCGCTCGCGCCACGTCAAGGTCGGGATGGTAGTAGAACGCGGCGAGGACGAGGCGCGAAAAATCCCACGACGGCGACGGCCACGCTGAGAGCTTGCGGTGAAGGTTGGTTTCCAAGAATGTCCGCAGTCCCGGGTCGGCCAGCGTCCGGCTCTCAAAATCGGCGGCAACCCGAACCGTGGAGAGTGGCTTGTCCTGAAAACTGGCGCAGCCGGCCAGAAAACCCGCCAGCAAAACAACAACGAACAAACCATTCCTCAAGAGGCGTGCGATCATCGTCGGTTACAGTCCATATTCGCGAAACGTTCGCCGTGCATGGGTATGGAAAAACTCCTACCCACGCAAAGTTGCGCCGGTAGGAGTCATCAACCTGAAAACACTCAGGCAGTATTCCCGAAAGGGATGGCAAACTCCATTGCCAATTAGCAGGATAACTAGCCGATGGCTATGAGTCGGGCAAGCCGTTTCTTGCCACGCGCGAGTGGTGTTGGTGAACTTGGAGTGGCGGAACATTGCGTTCTTCGTTGAAATCCACCACCACTGCCGGTAGATACGAGTCGCACATGCATACGCGCATCATCCGAAACATCCTGGCGGCTTCTGTCTCAGCCGGCCTGCTCCTCGGCGCGGCTGCCATGGCCGCCGATACGCCCGACGCAGTAGCTATCATGAAGCGCGTGCTCGCAAACCGGCCGGCCATCAGCCTCTGGCTCGAAGCCGAGTTGAACATCCAGCGTCGCGGCGGCGACAGCTACGACCTGCACATCTTCCTCAACGGCGATCCAAAACGGCTTCGCACCGTTTATCGCGTCACCGACCCGGAGGAAGCCGCCGGCATGACCGTGCTGATGATCGAAGGCGGCGATACTTGGGTCTGCGAGAAGGGCAAGACCGAGCCGCGCAAGCTCGCGCCAGCGGAGCGCGCCGCGCCGTTTCTCGGCAGCGATTTCGGTTACGAGGACCTGGAACTGGCGTTCCTGCGCTGGCCGAACCACAAGTTCATCCGCGAGAGCCGGCGGCTCGGCTTTGATTGCTGGGTCATCGAGAGCACGCCCGCGCCCGACGCGCCCTCGCAATACCGCCGCGTCCTCATGTGGGTGGACAAGCAATACATGGCCGTCGTCATCGCCGAAGCCTACGACGCAAAGAACAAGCTGCTGAAGAACTTCGAGGTCAAGAGCGTGCGCAAGCTCGACGACAAGGGCCACTACATTGTCGGCCAAATCGCGTTGGAAAACGTGCAGAAGAAATCCCGCACCGTCCTGCGCATTCGCGAAGACCACACCGGCCCGCTCGATCCCGCGCTGTTCGCGCCGGAGACATTCATCAAGACATCCGCAACGCCACCGAAGAAACCCTGACGCGCCCACCTCGCTCGCTGCCATCCGGCGCTTGACGTTACGCGGTGCTTGCCGGAAAATAATACCGTCAGCGTCAGGGATAAGAAGAGTCGTTGCAGTCGCAGTCACTGAATTCTAACGAGTTCGCACAATGGAGATCCTCATGAAACATCACTCGTCCACCATGATCGCCCTGTGGAGCACCATGTCCTTGATTCTTTGCGCCACCGCGTGGAGCCAGAATCCAGGAACGCCGGCCAGCGAGTTCGGCAAGGCACGGCTTTACGTCAGCCCGAGCACGGGCATCCAGTATGCGATGATCCCGGCGGGCAGGTTTGTAATGGGCAGCAACAAGGGCAACGCCGACGAAGTGCCGGTGCATGAGGAGGCAATCACCGCGCCGTTTTACCTCGGCATCTACGAGGTGACGCAGGAGCAGTGGCAGAACATCATCGGCGACAAGCTGCCGAACCGCAGCGCCCACAAGGACCCGACGAACCTGCGGTTGCCGGTGGAGTATCTCAGCCTCTCCAAGGCGCAGGAGTTCTGCAAACAACTGACGGGCAAGGAAGGCCGGCTCTGCCGTTTGCCGACGGAGGTGGAGTGGGAATACGCCTGCCGCGCCGGCACCATCTCGGCGTATTATTTGGGTGAGAGCAGCGACGACTTGGAAAAAGTCGGCTGGTATGCCGGCAACGCCGCCAGCCAGACGCACGAGGTCGGCCTGAAGCCGCCGAACGCCTGGGGCCTCTTCGACATGCACGGCAACGTCTGGGAATGGTGCGACACGCGCTACTTCAACCGTTACGACCGCCACTTGAACACTTCGGGAACGTGGGTGGCGCGCGGCGGCTCGGCCAACAGTCCTGCGCAGGATTGCCGTTCCGCCTGCCGCAAGGCGCTGTCCAATCTCGTCCAGCGAAAAGACCTCGGCTTCCGCGTGCTGATGGAAATCAAGCCGTGAGCGGCAAGCGTCGGCCGGACACCGGTGGTTTGCGACGGTCCTTCCTCGGAAGCAAGCTTACCTGACGCCTTCGGCGCGCTGGTAGGTGGTGAGCAGATGTTTCTGCACTTCGCCGGAGAACGTGCGATGCGCTTTCAGAATGCGCGTCTGCTCCACGAGAAGCTGCGCCAGTCGCGTGCTGAGCGATCGCGCCAGATTGGCGGTGACCTTAAGCGCAGCGATGTTGTTTTGTTTCAACAGCGCGCTGAATTCCTTGTAAGGCACCTTGAGCAGCAGCGTCGGCTCCAACGCCGCGCAAGTGGCCGCACGCGCCTGGTTGCCGAGCAGCGACATCTCGCCGAAGCAAATGCCCGGGCCGTGCTGCGCGATCTGCCACTGCGCGCCCTCGTCAACTTTCTTGGCGACTTCGACGCTGCCGCTGACGATGACATACATGCCGTCGCCGGGATCGCCTTCCTTGAAAAGCGTCTGGCCTGGTTTGAGTGCCACGCTGTAGGTGATGGAGTCCACGACATCCAGCTCGGCGGGCGTCAGGCCCTTGAGCGCCGGGACGGTGTGAAATTGGTCAATTGAAATTTCGTCGCTCATGTTCTCTTTTGTCCTCCATCCCGCGCCTTTGCGCAACCGTTTTTCGCTCTCACTTCTCCGCCATCACCGGGTTCTCCAGCGTGCCGAGTCCGGCGATCTCCATTTTCACTACATCGCCGGGTTTCAGGAACACCGGCGGTTTGCGAAAGCAGCCCACGCCCGGCGGCGTGCCGGTGGCGATAATGTCGCCCGGCTCCAGCGTGATCGTCTGGCTCAGGAACTCCACCAGCGCCGGCACGCCGAAGACGAGGTTGGCAGTGTTGGAGTCCTGCATGAGCTGGTCGTTGAGCCAGGTGCGGATCGTCAGGTTGTGCGGGTCGGGCACTTCGTCGCGCGTCACCAGCCACGGGCCGGTCGGCGCGAACGTGTCGGGCGATTTGCCGCGCGTCCATT
Organism: Verrucomicrobiia bacterium; assembly: GCA_041667205.1. Lineage (GTDB taxonomy): Bacteria > Verrucomicrobiota > Verrucomicrobiia > CAIQCK01 > CAIQCK01 > CAIQCK01. Next base: position 109,545 of record JBAYFL010000019.1, read on the forward strand.
GCTTGCTCTTGAACTGCAGGTCGCGCGCGCTGACGTCGTGGAAGATCGTGTAGCCAAAGACGTGTTCGAAGGCGCGCGCCTTCGGGATGTTCTTGCTGCGCTTGCCGATAACGATGGCCAGTTCCACCTCGTAGTCCACTTTCGTCGTGGCCTTGTGCAGTATGATCGCATCGCCGCAGCCGATGATGGACGTGGGGAACTTGCAAAACAGTTCGGGAATCTCCGGCAGCGGCACATTCTGCTCGCGGCAATGATCCGCGTAGTTCTGGCCGATGCAGAGAATCTTCGACGGACTCGGCACCGGCGGACCGTATTTCACCTCCGAAATTGGGAGCAGGAACTTGGGTTTGCGTTTTGCGCCCGCGGCCGCGGCGAGCGCGGCCTTCTCGACCTTGCGCGCGATGGCCAACACCTTTGGCATGTGGAACAGGCACTCGATGCAATGAAACAAATCCGGATGCACCTTGAGTTTCGGCAGCGCGGCGGCAGCGGCAGCGAGATCCACCACATAGTCGCCGGCGACGACGCCGACGCGCAGATTGCGTCTTGTTTCAAAGGTGCAAAGTTTCATGATCGTGGCGGACTTTACTGCGACACACGACAGGCCGAAAGGGGAAAGATGAGAATGCTTCGAACGAGCCAGCGCGCCGCTGGCCTCAGTCCTTGGCCGGCGTGGCTGTCGGGACGGTTGGCGGCGCGAGCAACTGCAACGTCGCGCTAAGGCTCTTACCCTTCTGGCGTTCCTCGGCGCGGAACTCCATCTCCGTTTTGCCGATGCGGATGATGTCGCCGTCCTTGAGGATGACGATCTGGACGCGCTTTTGGTTGACCCACGTGCCGTTGATGGAGCCGCCATCTTTCAGCACCCAGTCATCCTCCCAGAGCAACAAGGCGCAGTGATGACGCGACACTTCCACGTCGTCGAGGCTCACGTCCGCCGTCGGCCCGCGGCCGATGGAGAGCGGCTCGCTCTCGACGTTGACCTCGACACGTTCTCCGTTGGCTTTCTCGAAAAACAGCAGTGCCATAACGGCTCCAAATCTAGCGGCGGCGTTCAGACCGGGCAACGCCAAAAAAGCCTGATCACTTCGGATAATCCAACGCTTCGGGAATCATCACCTTTGTCAGTGCATCGGCGGCGCGGTCCTTCGCGAGACGCGAGCCGGTGAGGCAGCCGTCCAGCTTCACGCGCAGCCGGATGAAATCCTCGGAGCCGGCGAAACGCACGCACGGCCCCGCCTTGATCGCGTGAGTCTGGCCCGCTTCCGTCACGTCGCTGTAAGTGCGGGCGGCGCTGGCGATGCCGGGGATAATGCCCTCGATATCGTCCAGATCCGCCGCGCCGTAGCACGCGGCGCAACCTTCGTCATCCCACGCGGGATGGCGGTTGTAGCCGTGGACCAGTTCGGCGCAAATGCGGCCGACTTCGCCGGCGGCACGCGCAGACTGGACGTGGCAGAGGTCGGTCATGAAGTTCAACAAGCCCGGCAGGCCCTCCGCGACCGTCGGGTTCTCCGGGCCTTTCCGCGCCAGTTCGATCACGTCGAGAATCTGATAGCGTGCGGCGAGCAACCAGCAGAGCGCGTCGGCCAACGGGAACGTCACGCCCTGGCGGTTTGTGTGATACAGCTTCACGCCGTTGGCGTCGGTGGCGTTCTGCAAATGATTGAGCGTCCAGAGCCACAACTGCATCGCCGTGCCGAGCGCGCACGCGCCGGTGCCGGGCCGATCGGAGGCGATCTGCCGCAACTCGATGATCCATTGCTTGACCCGCGCGAGGAAGACGTCGGTCGTCATTGTCACCGAGAGCTGCCGCCGCTGGACCGATTCGGGGCCTTCGTAGGTCGCCTCCAACTGCGCGTCCATCCACTTGTGTCCGAGGAAGCCGGGGCAATCTTCCGTGATTCCATAGCCACCCATCAAGCTGACGGCCTCGCGCATCATGGTCGCGCCGTAGCCGGTGTTCCAGAGTTTCGTTGCCGGGCAGAGCACGTTGGCGAGCGAGTCGCGCAGCACGAACTGCACCAGCAGGTTGTTCTTCAACGCCTCGTAGCGCTTCGCGTCGCGCTCGGCTTCCGGCTTCCCGGACAGTTCCAAGAACTCGATGGCGTCTTTCTCCGCCGGCGCCAGCGCGCGAAGCTGCGCGCGCACACCTTCGATCTTCTTCTCGGCGAAAAACGCGTCCTTCTCCTTCTCCAGCGGGTCCAGTTCGTCAAACAACCGCGCCGCCTCGAAGCCGAGCGACGATGCCGCTTCGCCCGTTGCCCAGACGTCCACCAAGCGATGCACCACGTCCTCCTTGCCTTGCAGGCCAAGCTCGTAACGCGGCGTCCCGGGCGACGTCGTCTCGCTGCCGCGGAACCGGCTGCGCTGGTAGCGGATCACCGGCTCGACCGCCGAGAGCAGTTTCGCCGAGGTCATCAAGCCCACCGTCACGCGCGTGCGGCGGAACACAGCCTCGATCATTTCGCCGTGGCTGACGTTCGGCACGATGACGCCGTCCTTGACCGTGTAGCCGCCGACGATCCGGCTCGCGGGGACCTTCACGCTGAAGACCGGGTCGTTCGTCGAGGAAAGCTGGTGCACGAGCTTCTTCGTAGGCACGCCGGGATCGAACACGCCGGGATCGGTGTTTTCGAGAATGATCATGCAGCTCCGCTTGATGCGCGGGTCGGCCGTGTCCACGGCGGCGGTGACGATGTTCGCGAAGCCCATGTTCGTGATGAACCGCCCGCGCTTGTCCACCTGCAGGATTGGCTCCTTGCCTTCCTTCCATTCCGCCACGCGCACCTTGCCGCTGAGCACGCCCGTCTCGACGCCCACATACGGCAACGGCTCCGTCAGCGCGAACGCCGCGCGCCACGGCTTGCGGTCTTCGCCGGGCTTCGGCGGGAGCGCCTTCGTCATGTAGAACGCCTTCTGCTCCTCCGTGCCGCACTCGTGAATCGGCGCGAGGCCAAGATTGCCCGCCAGGCTGCACGTCGCCGCGCCGCCGTCCACCCACGACAACTCAAACGCCACCATCGCCAGCACAAAATTCTTCGGCCCCTCCACAAACCCGCCCTGACTCGGGTCCAGGAACGCCGCCGTGATCCCGGACTCGTCGTAAGCCTGGAGCAACGCCGACTTCCCCGCCGTCCACTCGTGCGAATTGCGGCCGCCCTCGGCCACCAGCCGCGCCACCGGCCCGCGCGCCACCGCCCGCGCCGACTGCACCAGCATCTGCAGGTCGTAGCGCTCGGCGAACCGCCACATGATCTGGCGCACATCGTCGCCCGGCAGCGTCCGCAACGTCTCGACGGTCTTGGTCTCTCCAGCTTTGTCCATAAACAACAGTCCTTTCAGCTCACAAAAAATCGGGTCAACCGCAGCCACTCGTGGAGCCAAGCCGCGCCTCTCAGCGCAGCCCGGTTTCCCGCCGGTTGGCCGCGGTAGTTAACAGTCCGCCCCCGCTGTCTTTCAAGGCTAATCGGCAGCTAATTCCAACGATGTTGCCCCCGCTGCTGCTCGCCCCGGATTCCTGCCTCGGATGAATCACCGCTTCACGCGGATAGCTGGAAGCTGACCGTTGACTACTTACCTCTCCCTAGTTGCCGAGTGCCTTCAACTCGGCTTGGGCGAAATGGTATTCCGTCCAGTCCCAGGCTTCGGTCGCCAGACTTTTGCGGAAACAAACGGCGGCGGCGGCTTTGTCACCTGCAAGCAGACGCTTCATACCAACGTAAAACCATGCCTCACAACGCTGGCCACGGTCCTTCCTGGCATTGGGCGAGACGGCAGCAGCAAAGAAATCGTTCCCGCGGAGCTTCTCCAAGAGAAACCGCGCGACCATCACGGGCCAATCATCAGGGGCGCCGTTCGATCGTTTGTTTAAGCAGTCGGCCAGTTCTTCATTGGCGGCTTCTTTCTCTCCCAAGCGCGCGCGCAACAGCCAGATGTAGCACCTCGGATGGTCTTGGTAATTGGCGTTCAACTCGAAGCACTTTCGAAAATCCACCAGCGCCGCAGTCCAGTTGCGCCTCACGAAATAGGCGGCACCGCGCCTGGCGTAGAGTTGGGCATCGCCGGGATTGATTTCAATCGCGCGATTGTAGTCGGCAATCGCCTCCTCCGTCTCACCCTTGAAATACTTGGTGTTGCCGCGATTCTCGTAGGCATTGCTGACTTTTGGATCGAGTTCGATGGCCCGATTGCTGTCGGCAATCGCCCCCTCGTAATCGCCTTTCACAACTTTTGCCACACCGCGGTTTATGTAGGCGTCAATGTCTTTCGGATTGAGTTCGAGAGCGCGGGTGCAGTCGGCAATTGCACCCACATAGTTGCCTTTCATGGCCTTTGCCCCACCGCGGTTTGTATAGGCATCGCTGGCATAGTGATTGAATTCGAGCGCACGAGTGCAGTCGGCTATCGCGCCGTCGAAGTCGGCTTTCATCAACTTGACCCTCGCACGGCTCATGTAGGCATCGCTGGCTCTTGGGTTGAGTTCGATGGCACGCGTGTCATCCGCAATCGCACCATCAAGGTCGCCTTTCATCACTTTAGCCGACGCACGTCCTAGGTAGGCATCGTCCGCTTTTGGATTCAACTCGATGGCACGCGTGTCATCCGCAATCGCGCCATCAAAGTCGCCTTTCATCACTTTGGCCGACGCATGTCCCGCGTAGACAACGTCATCTTTCGGATCAAGTTCGATTGACCGGTTAAAGTCCTCCATCGCGCCGCTTATGTCGCCCTTGAGCATTTTGGCCCGCCCACGGCACCGAAAGGCTTTCGCGTCTTTCGGGTTGAGTTCGATAGCCCGGTTGAGATCCGCGAGCGCCGCATCCACGTAACTTCTGGCAACCTTCACTTGTCCGCGGCCACAGGTGGCAACCTTCACTTGTCCGCGGCCACAGGTGGCAACCTTCGCTCGTCCACGGCCACCGTAGGCACCGGTCTTTTGTGGATCGAGTTCAATGGCTCGGTCATAATTGGCAATCGCCGAGTAGAAGTCCCCTTTGCCAAAATACGCATCACCGAGTTCCTTGTAGGTTTCGGAGTAATTGCGACTTATCCGAAGCGACTTCTCGCAGTCAGCTATGGCACCATCGAAGTCTTTGCTTTTGTTCTTGAGCGCAGCACGGTTGACGTAAGTCTTGGCACTTCCTGGATCGAGTTCGAGGGAGCGCGTCAGATTTGCAATCGCCTGCTCGCGCTCACCCCTCCGCTCGTTGACTTCAGCCAAGCCGACGTAAGCAACCGAGTCCTTGGGGTTGAGTTCGATGGCCCGGTTGAAGTCAGCGATCGCGCCGTCGTAGTCGCCTTTCGTGTTTTTTGAGTCTCCGCGCTCGCAATACTCCTTCGCGGTGGTCTGCGCGTGGGCGACGACGGGCAGCGCGAGACTGAGAAGAAGAGTCCATTTTCCGATGCGGTGTCGCGGTTTCATGGGAGTGCCATTCGTCCCGTTTCGTTCAGCGCCTGTTTACGCCTTTGCAGGGTCGTTGGGAAGCATATAAGGGGCGGAGTTAGTTAAGAGTGAATAGTGATGAGTGAAGAGTTGAGGAAGACGCAACGAGGGTTTCCTTGGCGTCTTGGCGTGACCTCTCCGGTCTTCCATCTGTGCGCATCCGTGTGCATCCGTGGCTCCAGTCCGTTTCTCCGCATCTGTCAGAAATGCACCGCCCTCACTTCTTCGACGGTTTGTCCTTGGACGGCTCGGGATCGGCGGGGGGCGAGGCCAGCTTCGCGCCTTTCTGCACCGCGTAGAGGAAGCGGGCCAGGAGACGAAGAGGGTGCCGTTGGCCATGATCGGCGAAATCGGCCGCCCTCTGTGTTCTCTGCGTCTCTCTGCGTTTGAATCCACCGTTGTCTGACTGTGTGGCGTTGACGCGGGCGAGGGCATCGCGCACCATCGCCGCAATGTTTGGACGCGAACAAATCGGTTACGTGCTGGCGCTGTTGGTGGACATGTGCGTGATGGCGACGCTGTTCTTCGCCGTGCCGCGCCGTGCGGCGGACGCGGGGATGGACGCGGTGGGGTTGGGCTGGTTGAGCGGGGTGTTCTTTGTCGCCTATGCCGTCGTGTCGCCGCTGGCCGGCAAGCTGTCGGACCGGTTCGGGCGGAAGCGGTTCATGGTGGGCGGGATGATGGTGGCGGGCGCGCTGATGTGGGCGTGCGCGTATGAGATGCGGTTCGCGGTGCTGCTGGCGCTGTGCGGCGCGGCGGGCGCGGCGGCGGCGTTGTTCTGGCCGACGTTGATCGCGTGGTTCGGCGAGGGCCGGCGCGGGGCGGGGCTGGTGAGGGTGCTGGGGATTTATTGCATCAGTTGGAACATCGGGCTGGGCATCGGGTCGGTGGGCAGCGGGAAACTTTACGAAGCGGACCCGTGGTGGTCGTTCGCGGTGTTCGGCACGATTACGCTCGCGGCGCCGCTGTTGTTGCTGCTGCGGACGCGGGCGGCGTCGGGCCACGACAACGCCATGCCGGTGCCCGTGGGCCGCGCGACGGCGTTGCGGCTGATGTGGGCGGGATGGCTGGCGAACCTGACGGTGCTGCTGGGATTCGGCGCGGTGCAGGCGATGTTTCCGCAACTGGCGACGCATCTGGGCGTGAGTCCGTCGCTGCACGGGCAACTCTTTGGCGCGTCGCGCGGGGCGGCGGTGGTGGCGTTTCTGATCATGGGCTGGACGCACGCGTGGCATCACCGGACGTGGCCGCTCGTGGCGGGCTACGTCGCGGGCGTGGCGGGCGCACTAGCCATCGCGCTTACGTCGAGCGTGCCGCTGTTCTTCGCCGGCTTCGTCGTTCTGGGATTCGTCAACGGCGCGGTGTATCTGGCGAGCATCTTCTACGCAATGGAGGCGTTCGAGGGAAAAGCGGCGGGCGCGGGCTGGACGGAGATGATTCTTGGGGCGGGCAGTTTTCTCGGCCCGGTGGCGGCGGGATTCGTCGGCGATGCTTGGGGTTTGCGCGCGCCGTATTATTTCGCGGCGGTCCTGTTTGTGGCTGGCTTGATTGTGCAACTCGGACTGGCTTTTACGGGCCGTCGGCGGTAACAAATCAGTCATGGCAACCAACCCCTTCTCGATTCAGGAACGCACTGCCGCGCACGGGCCGGAAATTGTGCTGCGCGACGCGCAGGCGAGGACCACCGCCGTCGTGCTGCCGCGCGCGGGTTTCAACTGCCACCGGTTTCTGCTCACGACCGACAACGGCGCGAGGGTGGAGTTCATCGCCGGGCCGGCCGATCTGGAGCAACTCAAGACGGGCGGCGCCGGTTTCGGCTGGCCAATCCTGTTTCCGTTTCCGAACCGCATCGCGCGGGGCGAGTTCACGTTCGGAGGCAAGACCTACCACATGCCGGTGAGGTCGAAGAACGCCAACGCCATCCACGGTTTCGTCCTGAACCGCCCGTGGCGCGTGAAGACGATGAGCGCGGATGCGCCGGCGGGTGCGTCTGTCACCGGCGTCATCAGCAGCGAGTTTGACGAGGTGCTCAGGGAACACTGGCCGTGGCCGTGCAAACTCACCGTCACCTACCGGCTCCAGGGCCTCGCGCTCATCATGGAAGCGAAGGCGGAAAACCTCGGCAGCGAGCCGATGCCGTTCGGGTTCGGCGTGCATCCGTATCATCCGCTGCCGCTGACGCCGGCCGGCACGCGCGAACAGTGCCAGATCCAAGTGCCGTGCCGCGAGCGGATGGAACTGACGCCCGATTGCCTGCCGACCGGCAAACGCGTGCTGGCCGACTGGCAGAGGATGCGCCCGCTCGGCGACACAAACCTCGACGACGTTTTTACCTCGACGCAGCTCGACGCGCGCGGCTCGGCCTGCGTGCTGCACGATCCCGATTCGAAATACGAAGTGGTGCTGCACGCCGACGCCGGTTTCCAGCACTGGGTCGTCTATGCGCCGAAGCGTCCCGTCATTTGCTTCGAGCCTTACACCTGCGTCACCGACGCGTTCAACCTCCACGCGCGCGGCGTGGCCGATACCGGCTTCGCGACGCTGGAGCCGGGCCAGCCGTGGCGCGGTGTCGTCACGATGCGCGTCAAACCGCTGTAATCACGATGGACTGGATACCCTACGGGCCGCACGCGGCGCTGGTGCGTTTCGCCGGCAAGATCGGCGATGAAACATTCGCGCAAGCGTGCGCGATCCGCACGGAACTGGAGCGTAACCCGCCGGAGGGATTGCTGGAGTTCGTGCCGGCCTGCACGACGGTGCTGTTGGAGTTCAGCGCGCGCGAAGTGCCGAGCCTCGACGCCGCGATGCCGGACATCTTGGAGCAACTCCAGATGGCGGCGGCCGTCGCGCTGCCGCCGGAGCCGGTGAAAGAGATTTCCGTGATCTACGACGGCCAGGACCTCGAACGCGTCGCCCGCGCGCACAACCTGACGACGGCGGAAGTCTGCCGACTGCACGCGGAACCTGTTTACAAAGTCTATCTGCTCGGCTTCGCGCCGGGCTTCCCGTATCTCGGTGATCTGGACACGCGGCTGCATACACCGCGGCTGGCGACGCCACGCGCGCGCGTGCCAGCCGGATCGGTGGCCATCGGCGGCCAGCACACCGGCATCTACACAGTGGACACTCCCGGCGGCTGGAACATCATCGGCCACACGCCTGCGAAGATTTTTGACACGGCTCGCCGTTCGCCGGACAACGACGAGGCGATGTTCCTGCTCAAGCAAGGCGACCGCGTGAAGTTTGTGAAAAGTAACAGACCATGAGCGCGCATCTGCTCGAAGTCATCGACGCGGGCCTCGGCGCGACATTCCAGGACCGCGGCCGGGCCGGCTGGCGGCGGTTCGGCGTGCCACCGAGCGGCGCGATGGACGATCACGCGGCGGGCTGGGCCAACGTGTTGCTCGACAATCCGCCGACGGCACCCGTCGTGGAGTTATTACTGCAAGGCGCGAAGTTTCTGGCGTTGCACGACTGCTGGATCGCCGTCTGCGGCGCCGACGCCGGGGCCAGCGTGCTGATGTGGCGCGCGGTGCGGCTCAGTGCGGGTGAGGAAATCAGGTTCTCGCGCATTCGCAGCGGCGTCTGGACCTATCTGGCGGTGGAAGGCGGGTTCGATGCGCCGTTGCTGCTCGGCAGCGCGAGCGTCTATGCGCGAGGCCGGCTCGGCACACCGCTGGTTCGAGGCGATGTTTTGCTCCGCGTGCCCGGCGCGCCGTTCCGGCTGCCGGCGAGCGTGGCGGGACGCAGCGTGGCGTGGGAAGAACGGCGCAACTACGACGCGACGCCGCTGCTGCGCGTCTGGCCGGGACCGCAGTGGGATTCGTTCAGCGAGGCTGACCGCGCGGCGTTCCTGGAGCAAACGTGGACCGTGACGCCGCAGAGCGACCGCGTCGGCTACCGGCTGTCGGGCCGGCCGCTCGCGCCGGGCCAATGGCAAATGGTCAGCGAGCCGCTGCGGGTCGGCACGGTGCAGGTTCCCGAAGACGGCCAGCCGATCGTGATGATGCGCGACGGGCCGACGGTGGGCGGTTATCCGAAGATTGGCGTCGTGGACGCGCACGACGTGGCCCGCCTGGCGCAGAGCCGGCCGGGACGGAGCGTGAAGTTCCGGTTGGCGGCTCAAACGGCAGTGTAGTAGCGCCGATTTTGCCCCGCCTTGTTGTCAATCTTGAGCGGTGGCAAACGTGCCGGTGTGCTATAACTCTGCCGCGCTATTTCCAACATGACGACGTCCATCTCCAACCGGATCGTTGCGCTGGCGCTGGTATCGCTGCTCGGCGGCTTCGTGACGGCGCAGGCGCGCGCCGAAGATTGGCCGCGCTGGCGCGGGCCACGCGGCGACGGGACCTGGAACGCTCCGAAGCTGCCGGAGAAATGGCCTGACGCCGGATTGCGTCAGGTGTGGCGTCAACCAGTTGGCGGTGGCGACGCGGGCGTGGTGGTGGCTGACGGCCGCGCCTACACAATGGACCGTCAGAAGGAACCGGATGAGACCGAGCGCGTGCTCTGTTTCGACTCAGCGACCGGCAAGCCGCTGTGGACGCACGCGTATCCCGCAGCCTATGGGAAGTTGCAGCACGGCAATGGCCCGCGCGCCGCGCCGACGATCCACGCCGGCCGCGTGTATTCGCAGGGCGCGCTCGGCCGCGTCTGTTGCCTCGACGCGGCGACCGGCAAGCTGCTGTGGACGAAGGACACGGTGGCCGAGTGCGGCGCGCGCATTCCAATGTGGGGCTTCGCAGCGTCGCCGCTCGTTTTCGGAAACTCGGTGATCGTCCACGTCGGCGCGCAGCCCGACGGCAGTTTCATTGCGCTTGACCGCAAGACCGGCAAGGAACTCTGGCGCAGCGTGCCGGACCGCGCCGGCTACTGCACGCCGATCCTCATCCGGCACGCCGGCCAGCCGCAGCTCGTTTGCTGGACGCCGGAGAACGTGCGCGGCCTCGACCCGCGCGACGGCAAGCCGTTGTGGGCGGTTCCTTACAAGGTCACCTACGGCGTTTCGATCGCCTCGCCGATTTTCCAGGAAGGCATCGTCTTTGTCGCCGGTTACTGGGAAGGATCGAGGGCTGTTCAACTCGGCCCGGGACCGACTGACGCGAAGTTGCTCTGGGAGGAGAACCAGTTCTTGCGCGGAGAAATGTCGCAGCCGCTTTACCGCGACGGCCACGTGTATCTGCTCGACAAGACTTACGGCCTGACGTGTTTCAAGTTGAAGACGGACAAAAAACTCTGGGACGACGCCAACCAGATGACGCCGAAGGGCCGCGATCCGCAGGCGAGCCTTGTCTGGCTGAACGACGCCGACCGCGCAATCATCCTCAATGCCAGCGGTGAACTCATCCTCGCGCGGCTGAACCCGGCCGGCTATCACGAGCAGTCGCGGACGAAGATCATCGGAAAAACGTGGGCGCATCCCGCCTTTGCCGGCCGCTGCGTGTTCGCGCGCAACGAGAACGAGCTGGTGTGCGTCGAGTTGCCCGCGAAGTAGCGGGCTTGCCGCAACGGCTGGATTCAACCGAGGGGCGCTTTGAGCAACTCCACGCCTTTGATCCAAATCCTGCCCGCCACGGCTTTCTTCCAAAGCCAGCCCGTGCTTTCGACGACGAGGTTCAGGCGGATCAGGTCGGGCTTCTCGTCTTTCTGGAGAAGAAAAGGGATTTCGCTGGAAGCCCAGTCATTGAAGCCGGTGACGATTTGATCAAGCCCTCTGGAGAAGAACTCGCCGCGTCCCGGAAAGTTGCACCACATCTCCAGATAAGCCCGACCGGTCAAGCCTTCGGTCTTCAGCTTGGCGCAATAAAGCACAATGCATTCCTCGATGCCGGGATTCGGCACTTCAAACAGGCGGAACGTCTGTGCCTTGGTGCAATTGGCAAACCAAGCGTCGCCTTCCGCAATCACGTCCTTGCAGATTGTTGGGGTGGCGGGGGTAAATATTCGGAGTGTTGTTTTCACAGAATCCATCCTTTCTTTACGGTGTCCTTGCGATCCGCAAACATGCCGTCTCCGGTCTGAATCCGCCGCTGCCAGCGATTGGTCCAGAATATGAAACCCGGCAGCGCCGCGCAACCAACATAATGAAACAGAATCAATGCGGTTTCCCGTCTTGACCCTCGTCCCCCACCGATTACACTGCCGCCGACTCCGGAGGAAGCTCTCCAATGATAGACTTGGTCGGCCAAACGCTTGGCGGCTACGCTGTGCTCGAGCAGTTGGGCGCGGGCGGCATGGGGGCGGTGTTCAAGGCCCGCCAGCCAGTGCTCGACCGTGTCGTTGCGCTCAAGGTCATCACGCCACAGGTGGCGCAGGATCCAAGCTTCATTGCCCGCTTCCAGCATGAGGCCAAGTCCGCCGCGCGGTTGAACCATCCCAACATCGTTCAGGTTTACGCCGCTGGCGAAGACACTGGCACGCACTTCATGGTCTCGGAATTTGTCGAGGGCGAATCGCTCCAGCAGCGGCTCAGCCGCGAGGGGCGCATGGATCCGCAAGAGGCGCTGGCCATCTGCGTCTTCGTGGCCGAGGGGCTGAAGTATGCGTGGGATGAGGCACAAATCATCCACCGCGACATCAAGCCGGCGAACATTTTCCTCTCCAACAAAGGCGCGGTGAAAGTCGGCGACCTCGGTCTGGCCAAGAGTGTCGGCAGCAATGCGGGTTCGGCGCTGACCCAAAGTGGCATGACGATGGGCACGCCGCACTATTGCAGCCCGGAACAGGCGCGGGCGGAGAAGAACATAGATTTTCGCGCCGACATCTACAGTCTCGGCTGCACGCTCTACCACATGCTCAGCGGCAAGAAGCCTTACGAGGGAGAGACGGAGCAGTCGCCGATGTCGGTGATGGTAAAGCAGATTCACGATCCGCCGCCGGCAATCCTGCAAGTGCTGCCAACCTGCCCGATGCCGGTGGTGTTGTTGCTGAGCAAAATGCTGGTCAAACATCCCAGCGGCCGGCACGCCAGCTACGACGAATTGATCACCGACATGCGCCGCGTGCATGACATGCTCGGCCAGCCACAATCGGTCGCGCCGGTCAGTTCGCCGCTAGCCAGCGCAATCGTAGGGAAGAAATCACCGGCGATGATTTGGGCGGCAACAGCGGTCGTTGCCGTATTGCTAGCAGCGGGGTTGTTTGCATGGGCGCCGTGGAAGGATCGTAGCGTCAGCATCCTGCCGGCGCAGCCTCGCGAGGCTGTCGAACAGCGCCGGCAAGACACCGGTGGCACCGTTCCGCCCGCCGTCGAGCAAAAGCCCGGGCAAAAGGAAGAACCGAAGCCTCCCGTCGCCGTCCAACCAACAGTCGAGACTGTTCCAGCCAAGCCGCCGGAGAAGAAACCCGAAGCCGTCGCCGAAACTGCGAAGCCTGACGTTCCTGTCACACCACCGGCGACCATGACGACAGCGACAACGCCCGTTGAGGAAAAGGTCACCGCCCCTCCGCCAAAGGCTGAGGAGACGTTCGTCAAGGATGTCGCTGCACTGCCGCCGGAGCAGCAAGTCGCGCGCGTGGTTGCCAGACTGAAGGAACTCAACCCGGGCTTCGACGGCAAGGAGACGCACAAGATTGAGAGCGGCGCGGTGACGGAGCTGGCGTTCTCCACCGTCGCCGTCACCGACATCACGCCGCTCAAGGCGCTGAAGTGGCTGAAGAAACTCGTCATCACTCCGCCAACGGTGAACCAAAAAGGCGCGCTGGCCGACCTCGCTCCGCTGCAAGGTCTGCCGCTAACGTGGCTCTGGTGCCACAACAACCCCATCGCCGACCTGACGCCGCTGCGGGGAATGCCGCTGACCGTGATGAGTTGCGGCGGCACCCAAGTGCGCGACCTTGCGCCGCTGTCCGGCATGAAACTGACCGTGCTCAGCTTCAACGACACTGAAATCAGTGACCTGTCGCCGCTTCAGGACATGCCGCTGACGGTGCTCTGGTGCAACATCACCAAGGTCACCGACCTCGCGCCGCTCCAAGCCATGCCGTTGCAGGAACTGAAGTGCGATTTCGTTCCCGCCCGCGACGTCGTCATCCTGCGCGGCATTCGCACGCTGGCGCGAATCAACGACACACCGGCGCAAGCATTCTGGATTCGCGTCGGCCCCGTTGCCGCGGCGGCTGCAAGCCGGCGGCCTTCCAGCGGAACCGGTGGTATATCCGACCTGCAAAAGACCATGACCACGTCCACCGGCGTCGAGATGGTTTGGATTCCCCTGGGCGAGTTCATGCTCGGCAGCACGCAGGAAGAACGTGGCACCGTGGAAAACGAAGGTGATCAACCACGGAGAACGATAATTCGATCTGGTTTTTGGATGGGACGGACAGAAACAACTGTTGGCCAGTGGAAGCGATTTGTGGATTCAACCAACCACAAGACTGATGCAGAGAAGAAAGGCCAGGTGGATCATGCGGCACAGGGTAAGGGCCTGCAGTTCGCTCTTCTCAAGGGTGGGAGCTGGCGCGATCCGGGCTTCGGCTTCAAACTAAAAGACAATCATCCGGTATCGTGTGTCAGTTGGGATGACGCGGTAGCGTTTTGTGAATGGCTGACTGAAACGGAGAAGAAGGCCAACAAGTTGCCGGCCGGGATGGTGTATCGTCTGCCGACGGAGGCCGAGTGGGAGTATGCGTGCCGCGCTGGAACACAAACAAGATTCTGGTGGGGAAGCTCGGAGTATGACGCAGAGCGTCGCTGCAATCTCGCAACAAGAGCGGATGGTTTCGAGTTCATTTCTGTTGTGGATCACTTCGGGCTTCGAGGTCGAAATAAGTTTGGATTGGCTGACATGGCAGGGAATGTCCGTGAATGGGTTTTGGATGCCTATGATTTGGCTGGCGCTCATGCAGAGTTATTTACAGATGGAGCCGCTCGTCTGTTGCGCGGTGGAGGATTCGATAGCCGAGCGTCTTCTGCCCGGTGTGCCTGTAGAGACTCCTATGGCCGCGCCGCTACCAGTTGCGCGAACGGTTTCAGGTTGTGTTGTGGCGTGCCGGAAGGCGGCGGGCAGGCGGTTGGAACTTCGACGCCAATTCCCACGACAACAAAAGTTTCGCCGCCGCCGGCCGCACCCGTGGTCGTTGGCGCTCAAACAAGCCCCCCGTGGGTCAGCTCCACCGGCATGGAACTAGTCTGGATTCCGCCCGGAGAGTTCATGATGGGGAGCACGCCGTCTGAGCGAGATTGGGCAGCGATCAAAGGATGCGCGCACGGTTGCTCCGATAATGAAGGCGATCCTCGGCCAATCAAGATTGCGAACGGCTTTTGGATGGGGCGAACGGAGGTGACAGTGGGCCAATGGCGGCAATTCGCGAATGCGACTGGTTTTCTTACAGATGCAGAGAAGGGCAACAAAGAAAACTGGCGCAATCCCAAGTCTGACTTCAGACCCACCGACACTCATCCGGTGGTTTGGATTAACTGGAATGATGCGGTTGCCTTCTGCGAATGGTTGACCGCCACGGAGAGAAAGGCGAACCGATTGCCGTCGGGGACTGTGTGCCGCCTGCCCACTGAAGCGGAGTGGGAATATGCCTGCAGGGGAGACAAGCAAAGAACGAGATTCTGGTGGGGCGACGATCCAGAAGATGGTAAGGGGCGATTGAACTGGCATGGTGCGGAAGACGGCTTTGTGTTTGTCTCGCCGGTGGATTGCTTCGGTGCCCGTGGCCGAAATCAGTTTGGTTTGGCTGACATGTTGGGGAACGTCTGGGAGTGGTGCCTGGATGAGTTTGACCCCACGGGAGCGCATGCGGAGTGCTATAAAGGAAATCCGAAGGTTCGGACACGGCGTGGCGGGTCATTCAGTCAGTTCATCGGATTCGAGCGATGCGCCGCTCGCATGAGTTCCTGGTCATGGGTGTCAGCGGACCACTTTGGCTTCCGCGTATGTTGTGGCGTGCCGGGGGGCAACGGGCGGGCGGCCGGAGCTTCGACGACAGTTCCCGCAATAACAAAGGTTTCGCCGACGGCAGTGACCACTCAACAACCGTCGGCTGTTTCGGGCAAGCCGACTGTCATCGAGGGGCGCGATTTGGACGCCGGGTTTGAGTTCACCAACACGTCAGCGCCATACGAACTCCAAGGCACACTGGCCGTGCCCACCAAGAAAGATTCCCATCTGCTTGAGCCGCAGAAAATCACCGTCGCCGCCGGCGTCGAGATTCGGGGCGGGACCATTGACATCGGCCGACGGGGCCAGATCAGCATCGAGGGCGCCGCAGGCAAGCCCGCAGTGTTTCGTTCGGTGACTTTTGCGCAGAATCTGAATGGCCACGGCTTCAAGGCCAGGAATGCGGTGTTCGACCGCTGCAAATTCGCGAAGACGGGAGGATGGTTCAGCTATGCTTCGTCGAAGTGGGAGTTCGATTCCTGTCTGTTTTACAAGTGTGCATTCGCCAAGCTCGACGGTCCTAGCTACGGGATCAAGTTCAGCCATTCGGCATTCGTCGGGATGAACTTCCCGGAACTGGAACATCGTCGCGAGAAAGGCAAATCGTTCGACCACATGGATCACTTGCGGACGACGTGGAACAAGATTGTCCGATGCCAGTTCGTGGACTGCGAGATTCCGCCGACACTGGTTTGGTGCGCGGAGGAATCAAACCACCTCGGCTGCCGGTTTGTCGTCGGCGAGGCGTTTGAATCGCAGCGCAAGACCACGGTCGCAGCCTACGTTGCGGACACGGTCGGCAGAACGCCCGACGCAGCGACCCTCATCGCGCCAGCCGCGAGAGCGAGCGTGGTGTTCAACTATGTTAGACAACCCTTCAGCACGTATCCCCAGGGAAATCATTGCCCGTTGGCCGACCTCGCTCGCGACATCAAACTGATGAACTGGCTCTCGTCCCGACCCGCCTCGCCTTTCACGGTCCTCTCCGGCGTCAAAACCGTTGCCGGAACGAGAACCGGGCCATAAGTCGAGAGGGCCATTCGACAACAGGATCCATCGTTCTGTTGCTGGAGGTCTAACGCCTCGCAGTTTCTCACTGCTTGACCCCCGTCCCGCACCGGTTACACTGCCACCTACTCTGGAGGAAGTTCCGATGACAGACTTGGTTGGCCAGACGCTCGGCGGCTACGCTGTGCTTGAACAGTTGGGCGAGGGCGGCATGGGGGCGGTGTTCAAAGCCCGCCAGCCGGTGCTCGACCGCATCGTTGCGCTCAAGGTTATCGCGCCACAGGTGGCGCAGGACCCCAGTTACATCGCCCGCTTCCAGCACGAGGCCAAGTCCGCCGCGCGGTTGAACCATCCCAACATCGTCCAGGTCTATGCCGCTGGCGAAGACACCGGCATGCATTTCATGGTCTCGGAGTTCGTTGAGGGCGAGTCGCTCCAGCAACGGCTCCACCGCGAAGGGCGCATGG
>JBAYFL010000020.1:0-125188 GCA_041667205.1 Verrucomicrobiia bacterium
CCCCCACCACCACCCGCCCTTCATCTTCCGTCAGTGTTCATCTTTCATCTTTCCACTTTCAACCGCCGTAACCCTGTTTTTTCATGCACGAATAGAACTACGTCACATTCTCGAAACGGAACGATGCAGGCATCTCACCCACATCATTCGACCACCAAAATCACAACTCTACCAGCGACACCCGACCTTCATCCCCGCTCATAACGCTGCTACAAGCTTTCGGAGCCTCTCACTGTCCTTCTGCCAGGTTTTGGCCGTGGTCCGACTCAGAATCTCCAACATCTGATCTTTCGGTGCCTTCTGCCCGTTGGTCAAGAGCTTCGGCATTGCCGTCTGCAACGCCTGCCGGAACGCTTCCCGCCCCGGTTGGAAGTAGTGCTTCAACACGATCTCTGTCGTTTTGTGTCCTGTCACCTTCTGCACCAGTTCCAACGGCACGCCGCCGGTCAACGCCACCGTCACCCATGTGACACGGAAGCTGTGAAAGTCGCGCACGCTCGCCCGCCGCAAGCCTTCCTTGCGGTCAGCGTGGATTTCGCCCCGAACCTCAACGCCCTCTACGTTCTGTGAGGAACGCCGAAGCAAAGCACTTTCACGTTTGGAGTCACGGTCATCCAACTCCCCTTCCCCACCTGCATCTTTGAAACCCGCCGCCGCAAAAACCTTACGCACACGCCATGTGATTCCATCTGGGTTCTCCAAATACATCTGTGCCTGTTCAGGAAACACATAGGTCTCAGATGGCTTTACCGCGCTAGATCCACGCATAGTCGCAAGAGCAGTCAGTTCGTCATAGAGCATCGGGAAGATCGGAATACTGACCGTCGCCCCTGTCTTGGCGGTCTTCACGGTGATGAACCGGCGCGCAAGGTCAACATCCTTCCATTTTAGGAGACAGCAATCCCCACGTCGCATGGCCGTGCACATTCCAATGACAAGGATGGGCCGTATAAAGTCATCGTCCCGCGCCGTGTCCACGATGGCCTTCAGTTCTTCCGGAGTGAACGGCATGCGGAAGACCGTCTCCGTCTCTCGGGTGGGCACATTCGAGAAGGGATTGATGCTGCCGGCGGGCAGCAAATGCTTGAACGTTGCCCGGAGCAGTTTCAGCGTGTCGTTCCAGGTCTTGGCCGTCACTCCTCGGGACGACTCTGCCTCCATGAAAGCCCGCGCCACGTCGCGTGTCACGTGAGCCATTTCCTCCGCCTTCGGGTTCTGTTCCCGAATAAAAGCCACAAACCGGGCCAGCGTGGACCGGCACTGCGCCGCATAGCGTTCGTTCGGCTTCCTACGCCGGGGAATCCTCTGCCACTCTGCTGGAAGACTTGCGAGCGCCACCGTCCTGATCCGCTCGCCTGTCTTGATCTCATAAATGCGTTCGACCAGGTGCGCCGAATCGTTTTTCTGTTTGGACTCTGCGATGGTTTGGTTCAGTCGCTCTAGCGCTTGGGCACGCGACCTCTCAAAAGCCTTGTCTCCCTCATCCCGAAGCGACAGCGAGGCCGGCGGCGTGCCGGCAACCCTCACACCAAGATTGATCGTGTATCGTTTGCCGTTGACCTCATATCGGCCATACCAAGTGGAACGAAGTTTGCCATTGCGCCCGGTTCTGAGTTCGATTGACATCGCCACCTCCAGTCATGATCATTACGGCCTTGGAACCTTATGAAACATACTGCAACAGAGCGGACGTAATTGGCCTTAAAACGCCCACACATCCACCCACACAAGACCATAAAACACACAATATTTCAATTGTTTCCAAGGATTTTGAACAACTCGTTCAGGCTCATAACCTGAAGGTCCCTGGTTCAAATCCAAGCCCCGCAACCAATTTCAAGAGGCCCGTCGGTCTTGTGATCGGCGGGCTTTTTGCGCCTCCAGCGGATTTAGCTTATACTGACTGGCTTGCAGTCGGTTTGAGGCATCGCTTATAACAGAGTTGCCTTAACGGAAGAATACGCATGACACCCAAACTACTCGAAGGAAAACTCGGCATCGTCTTCGGCGTCGCCAGCAACCGCTCCATTGCATGGGCCATTGCCAAAGCGTGGCAAGCGGCCGGCGCGCGGCTTGCTTTCACCTACCAAGGGGAAAGGATCAAGGACAACGTCGAGGAGTTGGTCGCGTCTTTCGGCAAGGACACGCCGCTCTATCCCTGCGATGTGACCCGCGACGAGGACATCGCGGCCGTGTTCACCAACGTCCAGCGCGACTTCGGCAAGCTGCATCTTGTGCTCCATTCGCTGGCGTTCGCGCCGAGGGAGGCGTTGGAAGACGAATTCCTCAACACCTCCCGCGAAGCGTTCCGCCTGGCGCACGATGTCAGCGCCTATTCGCTTGTGGCTCTCACGCGAGGAGCCGCGCCGTTGATGACCGAAGGCGGGAGCATCATGGCGCTCAGCTTCTATGGCAGCGAGAAGGTCGTGCCACACTACAACGTCATGGGCGTGGCCAAGGCGTCGCTCGAAGCCTCCGTCCGCTATCTCGCCTTCGATCTCGGCAAGAAAAACATCCGCGTCAACGCCATCAGCGCCGGGCCTGTCAACACACTCGCCGCGCGCGGCATCAGCGGTTTCACAAAGATGATGCGCATTTACCCCGAAGCCGCGCCGCTGAAGCGCAACATCGAGCTGCGCGAACTGGGCGACACCGCCACATTCCTTGCCTCGGAGATGTCCAGCGGCATCACCGGCGAGATCATGTATGTGGACGCCGGCTACAACATCATGGCCATGAACGTCGCGCCGTTCGAGAAGGCCACGCAGTAGCCCGGCTGAAGTTCTGTCCCACGGCAACCGCCCAGCCGCCATCCGAATGGAACCTTTCGTCCTTTTCGAAGACGACTATCTGCTGGCGGTCAACAAACCGGCCGGTGTCAACACGCACGCGCCGGATCGCCTCGCGATGGAGGGGCTGCATGAATGGTTGCAGCGACGACGCGGCCAGCCGCTAGCCATCCATCACCGCCTCGACAAGGAAACCAGCGGCGTGATCGTGTTTGGCAAGAGCGCGTCCGCTAACCGCAGCATCACGGAGCAGTTCGAGCAGAAGACGGTGCGTAAGACCTACATCTTCCTGACCGCTGCCGCGGCACCCTCGGAACCCGTGCAAGCCTCCTCCCCCATTGACGGCAAGCCGGCCACGACCTCATTCGAGTCCGCCGGCAATTGCGGGCGCTTCGCGCTGATACGCGCCACGCCGGAAACCGGCCGCACTCATCAAATTCGTATCCACGCAACCCAAAACGGTTTTGCCGTCGTAGGCGACGCGCTCTATGAGAAACCGGCCACTCCCCTGCCCCGCTTGATGTTGCATGCCGCATCGCTCGAACTGCGCCACCCGCAGACCGGGGAGACGCTTCACTTCAACGCACCAACGCCCGCAACGTTCTCTAATCCCGACTGGCTGACGGCCGCGCGCGAGTTTCGCTCGCTACTCTTCGATCCTGCCGACACCAACGCATGTCGCCTCGTCAGCAGTGCGGCCGACGGCTTTCCCAACGCAATGGCAGACCGCTACGGCGACCGCCTGCTGCTACAGTGGTATGCCCAGCCAAATCCGGTTTTGCGCGAAGCATTTGCCGCCAGGAAGCTGGTCGAGCGTTCGATGGAGAAGCAGCCGACAGGCGAAACCGCCTCGCCGGAGTCGCGGTTCGAGATCGTCGAGAATGGTTTGAAGTTTCTCATCAGTCTCGATGCCGGCTACTCGACCGGCTTGTTCCTCGACCAACGCGAGAACCGCCGCCGTTTGCTCACAAGCAACCTGCGCGGCAAGACCGTGCTGAACACCTTCGCCTACACATGCGCCTTCTCGGTGGCCGCGGCGCGCGCCGGAGCGATCGTCACCAGTCTCGACCTCTCGAAACGATACCTCGACTGGGGCCGCGACAACTTCCGATTGAACGGGATAGATCCGGTCGCACACGATTTCATCTACGGCGACTGCTTCGACTGGCTGGCGCGACTGGCAAAGAAAGGCCGCAGCTACGACATGGTGCTGCTCGATCCGCCGACGTTCTCGACGGTGAAGAAGGGCCGGGCATTCAGCGCGGAGAAGGATTACGCCAAGCTCGTCGCCCTCGCCGAGCCGCTCGTGAAGGCCGGCGGCACGCTGTTCTGCTCCACCAACGCACGCTTACTCAGCCCGCAACGTTTCATGGACGCGGTCCAACGCGGCTCGCCACGTGCCCAGCAGATGGAATTCGCCACGCAGCCGTTCGATTTCCGCGTTGCCTCCGGCGAGAAACCCTACCTCAAGACAGTTTGGGCGGAGTTGGACTGACCACCGGCGGCTTCGGCTTCTTGCCCAGCAGCGCGATCAAGCCCGCGCCAAGCCCCATCGTCAACACCACCGCAAATACCAACGCGCCGAGGAACGGCAGTAGCACCGCCATGCTCAAGACCACGCCGCCGAGCAGCGTCGAGGAAAACGCATGATCCGCGCGCGGGCTGTTCATGCTGAAATACATCCGGCTGCCGAGCAGCCGATACGCCGCTGCCGCGCCGAACACCGTCACGACACCCAACCCGATGCTTGCGATGCTCCCCAGCGCCTTGCCCAGACCGTGTCCCTGCTGGGCCACGTGCGACGCGAGCCATACAATCAGCACACCCAGCACACCAACCAGCAATGACGACCACGGGCCGCGCTCCAAGCTCTCCGACGCGCGCCGCAGGAAGCGCGGGAACACCGCTTGCAGCACCAACGCCATCGGAACGCCACCCAAGGTGCCGATCAACCATCCGAGCAACAGCAGCCCGACGTATCTCTCCATGCCGAACGCTCCCAGCCCGACAACCACGCCCAATCCCATCAACGACAACGTCATAGCTTTCATAGAATTTCCTCAAGCTCCCGAGCACCCACGAATTCCCCCACCCGATCCGACAGTTCCACCATCGCAATCGTCACCGACTCCGACCAGTCGCGCATCGTCTCCGTCGTTGCCAGCATTTGTTCCGGCAGACTGGCCGCGCTGACGAACAGCAGCGCCGCCAGCACCGCCGTTTGCCCGCTCACAAGCCACCCCACCGACGGCGGCCGTTGCCACGCGCGCACGTCGCCCATCACCCGCGCCGCCAGTTCCGGCGGCGGATTCTTCAGTTCCCTAAATGCTTTTGCTTTCATAAGCCTCTCTCCAGTTCCGCTTTCAAAAACCGCCGCGCCCGGTGCAACGTCACCTTCACGTTCGCCAGGCTCTCGCCGAGCATCGCGCCGATCTCGTCCAACGACAGCCCTTCCTGATAGCGCAGGTTGAACATCGCGCGCGCCTTCTCCGGCAGCCGCCCCAGCGCCACGAGCAACGCCGGTTCCAGTTCCTTCGCATGACTTCGCGTCGGCGCCGCCGCCGGCTCGGCCACTTCCTCCAGCGACACCGTTTGCAGCCGGCGCTTCTGGATGAAGTTGATCGCCGTGTTCGTCGCGATGGTCATCAACCATGTTTTGAACGCCCAGCGCGGGTTGTAATGCGCGAGATACTTGAAAGCCTTCACGAAACTCTCCTGCGTCAAGTCCATGGCGTCTTCCGGCCGTCTCACCATCCTCAACATGTGCGAATAAACCGCCGACTGGTGGCGTTGGATCAACTCGGCAAACGACTCCATGTCGCCAGACAACACCCGCTCCACGGTGGCACGATCTGCCGCCGCGTGGGCCGTTTCCGGTCGCACTGTGCTGCCGTCCGCTGGTTGTTCCATTGCTACCTTCTTATACATCCGTCTCGCGCGGAGGTTACACCGCCGCCAACGGAAACTCCATCGCCACAACGCCAGCCCTAAAAACGCAGAAGGCGCAGGAGTCAAAAACTCCCACGCCTTCGTGCGGTTAATTTGTTTGCCAGCGTCTTGCTAGGCCGTCGTGGCGGGCTTGGGCGGCTCAGCGGCGGGCGCGGGGGCGGCAGGGGCCGCCGTCTCCACCCATTCGAGCAAAGCCAGCTTGGCGCTATCGCCGATCCGCTGGCCCATTTTTACGATGCGGGTGTAGCCGCCACTGCGGCCCTGAAACTGAGGGGCCACATCCTTGAACAGCTTGGCGACAACATCCTTCTGGTGCAGCGCTGCCAAGGCAAGACGGCGATGATGCAGCGTGCCTTTCTTGCCGAATGTGATGACGCGGTCGGCGAGCCGACGCGCAGCCTTGGCCTTTTCCAGCGTGGTTCGGACGCGGCTGTGAAGGACGAGGCTACAGACCAGATTGGCCAGCATCGCGTTGCGATGCTCGCTCTTGCGGCCGAGTTTGATAGTGCGTTTTCCGTGGCGCATGGTGTTCTTGCTTTATCCTTTCAGCAGCTTTACTCCTTCACCTCGTCTTCGACGGGGGCAGTCTCAGCGGGCTTCTCCGGCGCCGGACCGGCCTCGAGCAGCGCCAGGTCGAACTTCATGCCAAGTTGCAGTCCAAGCCCGGACAGCTTGTCCTTGATCTCGTTGAGCGACTTCTTACCGAAGTTGCGATACTTGAGCATCTCGGCCTCGGTCTTCATCGCGAGTTGGCCAACGCTGGTGATGTTGGCGTTGTTCAGGCAGTTCGCGGCGCGAACGCTCAACTCAATCTCGTTGACGGACATGTTCAGCAGCTTGCGCAGGCGCGCGTTCTCATCGCTGACCTTCTCCTGCGCGGCCTCGAACTCGACCGGCTCCTTGCCGTATTCGCAGAACGGATCGAGGTGATGGCGCAGGATGTGGCTGGATTGCATCAGCGCGTCGTCGGGCGTCATCCGGCCGTCGGTCCATATCTCCAGGATCAGTTTGTCGTAATCAGTGCGCTGGCCGAGGCGGGTGTTCTCCACGCTGTAGCGCACGCGGCGCACGGGCGAGAAGATCGAATCAAGCGGGATAATGCCAATGGGCATATCGAGTCTCTTGTTCTTCTCAGCCGGACGGAAGCCGCGGGCAACCTCAATGGTCAGTTCCGCCTCGAACTTCATCTTCTTGTCGAGCGTGCAAATATGCACATCGGGATTGATGATCTCGACCGTGTTGTCGGTCTTGATGTCCGCAGCGGTAATAGCGCCTTCCTTGTTCGCGATCAGCAAAAGCTGCCGCGACTCCTTTACTTGGGACTTGAACAGAATCTTGCGCAGATTGAGGATGATGTCCGTGGCATCCTCAACAACGCCCGCGATGGTCGCAAACTCGTGGTGCGCACGCAAAGATTCGTCGAACTTGACAGTAGTCAGCGCGGCGCCTTCCAAGGAGCTGAGCAGCACGCGGCGAATGGAGTTGCCGATAGTGTGCCCGTAGCCGGCCTCAAAAGGCTCAGCAGCGTATTTGGCGTAGGTTGGTGTTGCGGTTGCCTCATCTTTGGTCAACCGCTTGGGCATTTCGAAACGTCCGAGTCGAACTGGCATTGTGTCCTCCTGCGAGTGTGATCTGGCTCGGCTGGCGGCTTCACCGCCGCTGACTTCGCGGTCGCTTCAGCGCGGAAAACGCCCGCCGGCCCATATACTCGCGTTTGTTTTACTTCTTCGGTTACTGATTAGTTACACTACTACCGCGAATAGAATTCAACAATCGCTTGCACGTTGGCGATCGGCTCGGCTTCTTCCGACGTGGGCATGCGACTGACTGTGCCCTTGGCGGCTTCTTTCTCCAAGGTCAACCAAGCCGGCACGGTGCGAACTGCCGCCGACTCCAGGCTCTTGACGACGATCTGCCGCGAACGAGCGTTCTCGCGCGCCTCGATGACGTCGCCGGGCTTCACGCTGTAAGACGGGATGTTCACGCGGCGGCCGTTGACCCTCAGGTGGCCATGAGTCACCAACTGACGCGCTGCCGGACGGCTCGGCGCATAACCAAGGCGAAAAACAATGTTGTCGAGCCGCGTCTCCAAAATCTGAAGAAGCGTGTCGGCGGTGTTTCCGCGGCGTTTCTTAGCTTCCTCGAAGCAGCGGCGGAATTGCCGCTCCATGAGGCCGTAGCAGTAACGCAGCTTCTGCTTCTCGGCGAGGCCGCGGGCGTAATCGGTCAGCTTGCGTCGCGAGCGCGGACCGTGCTGGCCGGGCGGGTAGGCGCGCTTCTCCAGCACTTTGTGCGGCCCGAAGATGGGCACGCCGTAGCGGCGGCTGATGCGTTGTTTGGGTCCTTTGTAACGAGCCATAAATCCGGTAATCCGTTAAGCGTTGTTCTCTTCCATTACACGCGGCGTTTCTTCGGCGCGCGGCAGCCGTTGTGGGGAATCGGCGTCACGTCCTTGATCACGGTGATTTCCATACCGATCGCCTGCAACGCGCGAACGGCGGACTCACGGCCGGAACCGGGGCCTTTCACATGAACCTCGATTTCCTTCATGCCGTGAGACATCGCCTGGCGACCGCAATCTTGGGCCACGAGCTGCGCCGCATAAGCGGTGCTCTTGCGTGAACCTTTGAAGCCGACCTTGCCAGCGCTGGACCAGCCGATGACGTTTCCCTGCATGTCGGTGATGGTCATGCTGGTGTTGTTGAATGAAGCAACAACATGAGCAATCCCGTTGTGAACGTTCTTCGCGCCCTTGACCTTCGCAATCTTGAGCGGCTTGGCGCCTTCGTCAAGCAGCGACTCCGCCGTTGCCTCGGCAGGCGCGGGCGCTGGAGCCGCAGCCGGGGCGGCTGCCGCGGCTTTCGCCTTCGGCTCCTTGCCGGCGGCCTTCGGCTCTTTGACAGCTTTCGGTTCCTTCGTCGTTGGTGTTTTGTCTTTTTCGTCAGCCATGATAACGCCTCAACTATTCGTCCAAATTAAACTTTGCCGGCCTTCGCATCCTTGCTGCGCACGACGCCGACGGTCTTGCGGGGGCCTTTACGGGTGCGCGCATTGGTCTGCGTGCGCTGGCCGCGCACGGGCAGTCCCTTGACGTGCCGGCTGCCGCGGTAGCACTTGATGCCGATCAACCGCTTCAGGTTCAGGCCGATCTCGCGGCGCAGGTCGCCTTCAAGGACGTAGCCATCCTGCTGGATCACGCCAATGATCTTGCCGAGTTGCTCGTCAGTCAGTTTCTCCGTGCGGATGTTCGGGTCAACGCCCGCCTTTTTCAAAATCGCAAGCGAGTTCGACGGCCCAAGGCCATAGATGTAACGCAACGAAATGCCGATTTTCTTGCCGCCGGGTATATCAACGCCCAAAAGTCTGGCCATAATTTTTCCTCACTAACCCTGACGCTGCTTGTGCCGCGGGTCGCTGCAAATCACACGGACCACGCCCTTCCGCCGCACGATGCGGCAGCGTTCGCACAACCTTTTTACTGACGATCTTACCTTCATAAATTCTTTCACCTATCGCCGGCCGGTAATCCGGCCCTGACTCAAATCATACGGCGTCATTTCCAACGCCACCTTGTCGCCCAGCACAAGCGGTCCAAACCCGGCCCGCTTCTTGCCCGGCACGTAGCCCAGCGCGCGGTAGCCATTCGGCATCTCCACGCGCACCGTTCCGTTCGGCAGCGTCTCTACGACGACGCCTTCGGCACTGATAGTGTCATCTTTCGACACGTCAAAATCTCCGGCTCGCCTTCCGTAATCGCCACCGTGTGCTCGAAGTGCGCCGACGGCTGCCGATCCTGCGTCACCACCGTCCAGCCGTCCCGCAGTAACTCCACCGCCGGACCGCCGAGCGTTGTCATTGGCTCTATCGCGAGCGTCATGCCCGGCTTCAGCTTCGGTCCTTTGCCCGGCGCGCCGAAGTTCGGCACCTGCGGATCCTCATGCAACGTCCGGCCTACTCCGTGTCCGACAAACTCACGCACGACGTTAAACCCAGCCGCTTCGACTATCCGCTGCACCGCATGAGAGATGTCACCCACGCGATTTCCGGCCCGCGCCGCGGCTATGCCCGCGGCTAGCGACTGCTCGGTCACTTCCAGCAGTCGCTGAACCTTCCAGTCAATCATGCCGACGGCCACGGTTGTGGCATTGTCGCCCACAAAACCATCCAGCACGATGCCGATGTCCAGACTGACGATGTCACCATACTGCACGCGACGCTCGCCAGGCAAGCCATGCACAACTTCCTCGTTGACCGAGACACAAATCTGTCCTTTGTAGCCGCGGTATCCGAGAAACGCACTCTTGCCGCCACGTTTCCTCATCAATTCGGCCGCCGCCTCATCCAGTTCCATGGTCTTTCGACCCGGCACCACCATCGAGGCGACCTCCGCCAAAACCTCCGCCGCCGCCTGGCAAGCCAGGCGCATGCGACTCAGTTCTTCCGGCGATTTCAGGACAATCATTCCGGCCACTCTATCGAGCTACATTTCAGGTGTCAATGAACGCTGGGGCTGCGGCCTATCGTCGGCCGCGCAAATGCCCCTTCTTCAAAAATCCGTCGTAGTGCCGCGTCAACAGGTGCGTTTCCACCTGCCGCATCGTATCGAGCATGACGCCCACTACGATAAGCATGCTGGTGCCGCCAAAGAAGCTGGCCACCAGATAATCAATCCCAAGCTGGGCATACATCACCTGCGGAATCAGCGCGATGATCGTCAGAAACAATGCGCCCGCTAGCGTAATTCGCGTCATCGTCGCATGCAAGAAATCCGCCGTCGGCTTGCCCGGCCGCATGCCTGGCACGTAGCCGCCGTATTTTTTCAGGTCATCGGCGATCTGAATCTCGTTGAACGTCGTCGCCACCCAGAAAAACGAGAAGATGAAGATCATCAACGAATAGATCGTGTAATACGTCGCGCTGCCGCGTGTCTCGCTGAACAACTCACTCAGGTGCGCAAAGAAGGTGCCCAGCGCGCCGGTCTGGGCACCGAGAAGTTGGAATATCTTCTGCGGGAACATCAGGATCGCCTGCGCAAAGATGATCGGCATGACACCGGAGTAGTTCACCCGCAGCGGCATGTAGGTCTGACCACCAGCCACCATCCGCTGGCCAACCATGCGCTTGGCGTATTGGACTGTGATCTTTCGTTGCGCCTGCGTCACCGCAATGATCGCCGCAATTACAGCGAACAAAATGGCGATCATGCCGAGGAAGTGAATGAAGTTATACTTCGAATCCAGTCCCTCGCCGGGGAAGAACATCTGCCACGTCCGCTCGATGGCTGCCGGCAGCCGCGCGACGATGTTGGCCGTGATGATCAGCGAAATGCCGTTACCAACGCCGCGCTGCGTAATCTGCTCACCGAGCCACATCAACAACACCGTGCCCGCCGTCAGATTCGACACCGCGATCAACCGGTAAATGAACGGATGCCGCAACCAGGCGTCCGTGACGAGGTTTCCTTGAAAGCCACGCAGGATGGTGCTGGGATGCTCGAAGAAGCCATACACCATCAGGTAGCCTTGGAAAATCGCCAACCCCACCGTCACATAGCGGGTGTATTGCGAAAGCTTCTGCCGGCCGTTCTCCTCGCGCGCAATGCGGCCGAGTTGCGGCACGACCGCGACCAGCAACTGGAGAATGATCGAAGCGCTGATGTAGGGCATGATGCCCATCGCCGCGATGGCGCAGTTTTCCAACGCGCCGCCCGTAAACAAGCTGTAGAGGCCAAGCAATCCACCGCCGGCCTGCTGCGCCGTTTTCTCAAAAAACAGCGCCAGCGCGCCGCCATTGATGCCCGGCACCGGCACCGCCGCAAACACGCGGCAAATCGCCAGCAGGCCGAACGTGAAGAGCAGACGCGTGCGCAGCTCCGGGATCTTCAGGGTATTGGCAAACGCCGAAAGCATGTCAGTTCAAAAAGATTAGCTGGCCTTTGCTGCTGCGGCTTCGGCCTTGGCCTTCGCCTTCGCGGCATTCTTGTTGCCGTAGGGATTGCGTCCGCCCGGAGCGGGAGGCAACACAATGATTTCACACTGCCCGCCAAGCTTCTCGATCTTCTCCTTGGCGGAGCCGCTGAACTTGTGCGCCTGCACGGTGAGCTTCTTCTTGAGTTCCCCGTCGCCGAGAACCTTCACGCCCACTCCCTTGCCCTGCAAAATGTCACGCTCGGCCAGTTCCTTCGGGCCAATCTTCGCGCCATCGTCGAAAATATTCAATTGCTCAATGTTGACGATCTCATAGTCAACCGTGTGGCGCGCGTTGTTGAAGCCACGCCGGGGCAGACGAACGATGAGGCGCGTTTGACCGCCCTCGAAACCGATCCGGATGCTGCTGCCGGAACGGGCAGTCTGGCCCTTGCCGCCGCGGCCGGAGGTCTTGCCGTGACCACTGCTCTCGCCGCAACCAACCCGCTTCACGCGGTGTGTGGCACCCGGCCTGTTTTTTAACGTATGCAATCGCATGTTGAACCTCGAAAAAATGTCGCTGCTTGAATTACTTTTGGAAAGTCCCTTGTTTAGCACTCACGCCGCCGCTAGGCACCCGCCGACTGCGGCTTCAATCCGCGGAGCGCCCTGACCTGGTCCGGCATCCGCAAGCTCAGCAACGCGCTCAACGTCGCCTTGACGACGTTCATCGGGTTGCTGGAGCCAAGACTCTTCGCCAGCACGTCTTTAATGCCAGCCAGCTCGCACACCGCGCGCACGCCGCCACCCGCGATGACGCCCGTGCCGGGCGATGCCGGCCGCAGCAGCACTCGGCCGCCGCTGAACTTGCCGAACACCTCGTGGGGAATGGTGTTGTTACGCAACGAAACCGAGACGATGTTCTTGCGCGCCGCCTCGGTGCCCTTGCGAATGGCGTCCGCCACTTCCTTGGACTTGCCGAAACCGTAGCCAACGTGGCCCTGCTGGTCGCCAACGACGATCAACGCGCTAAAACTGAACCGCCGGCCGCCCTTGACGACCTTGGCCGTGCGATTGATAAACACCACGCGCTCGATCATCTCGCCGCGCTCGCGCTCCGGCCGAACATACGCCGGCAATTTTTCTTCCTCCGGCACCACCGGGACGACCTTGATCTGCTCGATCTCCTTCTCGGTCTCAGCGACGACTCGGATTTCTTTTTTCAGTGCAAACTTGTCGGTGTTCATGCGTCCTAAAACTTCAAACCGGCTTCACGCGCGGCGTCGGCGAGCGACGCGACACGATTCTTGCCTTTTTCGCTGACCAGATAACGGTAGCCGCCGCGGTCAAACACAACGGCCGTGATGCCCTTCTCGATCGCGCGCTGGCCGATCGCCTTTCCGATCACGACCGCACCCTCTTTGTTGGCCTTCGGCTTCTTGTCGCCAAAACTCTTGTCGAGCGTCGAGGCAGACACCAGCGTCTTGCCCGCGATGTCGTCAATGACCTGCGCGTAAATGTTCTTGCTCGTGAACGACACCGCCAGCCGCGGACGCGCAGGGGTGCCGCGCACTTTTTGCCGCAGACGCTTGTGCCGCCGCTCTATGAATTCTTTTTTGCTCAACGGTCTCATAAACGAAATCTCAAATCTAAAAACCCCGTCTGCCTTACTGCTGGACGGTCTTGCCTTCCTTGCGGCGAACCTGTTCGCCGACGTAGCGGATGCCTTTGCCTTTGTAAGGCTCCGGCGGATAGTAACCGCGCACGGACGCCGCAAATTGCCCAACCACCTGTTTGTCCGGTCCTTCGATCGTTACCTTTGTGTTGTCGGCAACGGTCACCTTGACGTTCTTCGGAATCGCCGCGTTGATCTGGTGCGAATAGCCGATGACCAGATTCAGCTTGTCGCCCTGGACCGTGGCGCGGAAGCCAACGCCCTGAATCTCAAGCTGCTTGACGTAGCCTTCAGCGACGCCGCGCACCATGTTGTTGACAAGGCTGCGAACGAGGCCGTGCAACGCGCGCGTTTGGCGCGTCTCGTCTGCGCGCGTCACCACGACCTTCCCGTCCTTCATCGCGACCTTGATCGGCGCGGGCGCTTCGTAGTCGAGCTTGCCCTTGGGGCCTTCAACCAAAACCTTCTGCCCGGCCACAGTGACCTTCACCTTCGCCGGCAGTTCAATGAGTTGTCGTCCAATCCGTGACATAAATCTTACCAAACTGTGCAGAGCAATTCGCCGCCAACCTTGAGTTTCCGAGCGTCGCTGCCGGTCATGATGCCGCGCGAGGTGGACAGCAACGCGGTGCCCACGCCGCCCAGCACGCGTGGCACATCTTCGCTGCCGACATACACACGCCGGCCAGGCCGGCTCACGCGCTTGATGCCCTCGATGGTGCGCGTCTTGCCTGAATATTTTAACTGAATCTGAATCTGCTTGTGCGCATCCTCTTGCACAACCTCGAAGTCGGTCACATAGCCTTCCCTCTTCAGGATGCGTGCGATCTCCGTCTTCAGCTTCGAGTGCGGAATCTTCACTTCCGGTTTCAATGCGGCGTTGGCATTGCGGATCCGCGTCAACATGTCGCCAATGGAATCAGTGATATTCATCTTTTACCAACTCGCCTTGATCACGCCCGGCAGCATTCCCTTCGAGGCCAGCTCGCGGAAACAAATGCGGCACACTTCGAACCGCCGGATGAATCCCCGGCGCCGGCCGCAGATCCGACAACGGTTGTAGCCGCGCGCCTTGAATTTCGGCACGCGCTTCTGTTTAACCATCAAACATGTCTTCGCCATAAGCTCTACTCTTTACTTGGCCGCCGCGTGCGGTTTCAGCCGCGTCGCGAAGGGCATTCCCATCTCCTCCAGCAACACCCGCGCCTCTTCGTTTGTCGGCGCGCTCGTCACGATCGTGATGTGCATGCCTTGCGGGCGCTTGATCTTCTCGAGGTCAATCTCCGGAAAAATCGTCTGGTCGTTGACACCAAACGTGTAGCTGCCACGGCCATCGAAACTGCGCACTGACAGGCCGCGGAAGTCGCGGATACGCGGCAGCGCGGAACTGACCAGCCTGTCCAGGAACTCATACATCTTCACCCGCCGCAAGGTCACGCGGCAGCCGATCTCTTGGCCCAGACGCAGATTGAAATTTGAAATGTTCTTCTTCGATTTGTTCAACACCGGCTTCTGGCCCGTGATCGCCGTCAACTCCTTGATCGCGTCCTCCACGGCGTTCTTGTCCGCCTTGCTCGTCGCCGTGGACACGCCCATGCTGACCACGATCTTCTCGAGCTTCGGCACCTCGAAGGGGTTCTTGTAGCCGCGCGCTGCGATCAGCGCCGGCACAACCTTCTGTTTATAATGTTCTTCTAACCGCGATGGCATGTTTCTTGTTCCTGGCCGCCGCTTGCCGGCCGCGTGAAATTGTTATTTGTCGAATTCGTGTTTGCACTTCCGGCAAAACCGGACGCGCTTGCCGCTGTCGCGCTTGATGCCGAGCCGCACACCCTTCTGGCAGGTTGGGCAGAACAGCATCAGGTTTGAGAACGCGATTGTTCCTTCCTTCTCCACAATGGCTCCTTGTGGATGCAACTGGCTCTTCTTGGTGTGACGCTTGATCATCTGCAAGCCCTCAACCACCGCGCGTCCTTTGTTCCGCACCAACTCCAGGACCTTGCCCTGTTTACCGCGCGAACGGCCCGCGATGGCCATCACAACGTCGTTTTTCCGAAGCAACGTCTTCATCAACTAGAGCACCTCCGGCGCAAGCGAAATGATTTTCATGAAATTCTTTTCCCGCAACTCGCGCGCAACCGGTCCGAAGATGCGCGTTCCCCGCGGATTACGGTCCTTGTCAATGATAACAATGGCGTTCGAGTCGAACCGCAGGTAGGAGCCGTCCGAGCGCTTGATCGGATGCTTGGTGCGGACGATGACGCCGTGGACGACTTCGCACTTCTTGACGGTGCCGTCCGGCGCGGCTTCCTTGACGTTGGCGGAGATGATGTCGCCGATATACGCAAAGGCTTTGTTGGAGCCGACAACGCCTATGACTGAGGCGCGCCGCGCGCCGGAGTTGTCGGCCACTTCCACGATAGATCTTACCTGGAGCATGGTGTTATACCTCGGTCTCTTGGGTCATCTGCGCCAGAGCCTTGTGGGACATGGGCAGAATCTCGACAACGCGCCAGCACTTGAGCTTGGAGAGGGGCCGGGTCTCGATGATGCGAACGCGGTCGCCGAGCTTGGCCTT
This sequence comes from Verrucomicrobiia bacterium, assembly GCA_041667205.1. Lineage (GTDB taxonomy): Bacteria > Verrucomicrobiota > Verrucomicrobiia > CAIQCK01 > CAIQCK01 > CAIQCK01. The sequence goes on from JBAYFL010000020.1 coordinate 15,898, forward strand.
GTCCTCCTCGTCATGCGCGTAAAACTTGGAGCTTTTCGTCATGACTTTCCCATACTTCGGATGGGGCACGCGACGATCCACGCGGACCACAACAGTCTTCTCCATCTTGTCGGAGATGACGGTGCCGACGAATTCCTTGCGGACGCCACGCGCTCGCGCGCCAGCGGTCGCCGCCGCGACAACCGCGGGTTGAGTTGATGTCTGATCGGGCATAAGATTTAACTCTACTGTTTCGCGCCGGCAGCGGCCGCACGCCGTTTCTCCGTGATGACGGTCTGGATGCGGGCAATGTCGTGCCGCAACTCGCGGATGCGGCTCGGCTTCTCGATCTGGCCGCCGTGTTTTTGCAGGTTGAGCTTGAACAACTCCTCGCGGCAGTCGCGCTCCTTTGCCTGCATTTCCTCAATACTGTGTTCTCGAAGTTCTTTGGCCTTCATGGGCTATAAAATAATTTACGAAATCCGCGAAACAAAACGCGTCTTGACCGGCAGCTTGCCGGCTGCCAGGCGGAACGCTTCCTTCGCCAGCGGTTCGGGCACGCCACCCAGCTCGAACATGACGCGGCCGGGTCGAACCACCGCGACCCAAAACTCAGGCGCGCCCTTGCCTTTGCCCATACGCGTCTCTGCTGGCTTCTTGCTGACGCTCTTGTCAGGAAAAATCCGCAGCCAGAGCTTGCCACGCCGCTTGGTGTGGCGCGCGATCGCCACGCGGGCCGCCTCGATCTGCTTGGCGGTCATCCACGCACGTTCCAGCGCCTGCAATCCAAATTCACCGAAGTCCACGCTCACGGCGCGGCTCTCGAAGCCCTTGCGGCTGCCCCGCTGGTGCTTCCGATACTTGACTCGTTTCGGCATTAACGGCATAGGTCGTGTCCTGGCAAAAAGTTTAACGCTTCACTGTTTATCGCGCCGGCGCTGGCTCGGTCGGTGCCGGGGCCGCGGACGGCGTTTCGACGCGGCGGGGTTCGGTTTTTTCCTTTGGACCTTTGTAAATCCAACACTTCACTCCGATCTTGCCGTAGGTGCAAAGCGCCTCGGCAAAACCATACTCAATATCCGCGCGCAAGGTCTGTAACGGCACGGTGCCCTGGCGATACCACTCTGTGCGGGCGATCTCTCCACCGCCCAAACGGCCGGCGCAACGAATTTTGATCCCAGCCGCGCCCATGTCCAACGCGGTCTGGACGGACTTCTTCATCGCGCGACGGAAGCTGATGCGCCGCTCCAACTGCAATGCCACGTTCTCGGCAATGAGTTGCGGCTCGGTTTCCGGCTGCTTGATCTCGACGATGTCAACGTAAACCTCTTTGCCGCCGGTCATCGTGTGAAGTTCTTCCTTCAGCTTGTCTATCTCGGCGCCTTTGCGGCCGATGACGATGCCGGGTCGCGCGGTGGAAACGGTAACGCGCAGGCGATTGGCCGCGCGCTCGATCACAATCTTCGACACCGCCGCCTGCTGAAGCTTCGCCTTGACGAAGTCGCGAACCTTGATGTCCTCGTGCAGCAGGTTGATGTATTCCTTCTTCTCGGCGAACCACTTCCCTCGCCAATCGAAGTTGACCGGCAATCTGTAGCTGACTGGATGAACTTTTTGACCCATACGTTCTCCGTTATTTCTGCTCCGACTTCGGCGCCTCGACCGGTTTCGTTTCCGACTTGGCTGCCGGCTTGCGCGCGGGGGCCGCTCCGGCAGTGCGCCGCGCGATCTCCGCCACCACAATCTTGACGTGACAGGTCCGCCGCAACCGCGGCGCCGCCATGCCGCGCGCGCTGGCCTTCCAACGTTTGAACGTCGGACCGGTGCCCACGACCGCTTCCTTCACCACAAGCGTGTCCGCCGCCAGATTGGCGTTGTTCTCCGCGTTGGCAACGGCCGAGCGCAATGTCTTGAGCACAATACGCGCGCTCTTGCGCGGCGTGAATTGCAGCACGTCCAAGGCGCGAGCCACGCTCAGGCCCTGAATCTGACGCGTGATCTCCGACACCTTCTGGTGTGACATCCGCGCGTATTTAGTTATCGCTTGCACGTCCATAAAATTATCTAACTCTTCGTCAATCGAACCCGGTCACCAACCTTGATCGCATTCCCGCGATCCAGATTCTCCATGACCGCACCTGAAATCTTTTTCCTGACTTCGACGACCTTCAACCGGGCGATCACCCGATCGTCGCGCATCACCGCGAACGGCATGCCCAATCGCACACCGTGCTCGCTGCCGAGGTTGATCACCGCCAACTGCAGGCTCCAGTTCAGGCTCACCACCTGCCCTGACTCCAGCGTTGGCGCCGTTGATTGCTGCACGGCTGCCGACAACATCTTCACCGCCGCCGGTTTTTGCGCCGCAAGGGTCCGCTTCACGCGCTCTGCTTCAGCCAATGCCTGGGCTCTTTGGACCAAGCTCATGTTTTCCGACCCATGCAATGCTTGGTCGAGCACCGCATTGAGCCGTTGCAACTGTTCAAGCAACTTGCTCCGCTCCTGCTCGCTTCGTTGCAGCGCTGATGCCGCGTCTGCCAGTTGCGAATTTAGCCTCACCGCATCACCCGCCGTTGTCGGCGTCGCGCCCTGTTGCTGCAACTCCTGGCACCGCTTGCGGAACGCCGCTGCTTCGCCCTGCGCCGCTGCCAGACTCTCACTCAGCGCCTTCAGCGCCTGCTCTTTCTCAGCCATTTCGGTCTGCAGTTCAGCATAGTCGCTGACAAGCTTGCGAAACGCCACCGCCAGCTCCTGCTGCTGTAGCGCGTTTTCCTCGGCCTTGATAAGGCCATCTACTGTCAAAGAACGTTCGTCGGGGCGCTCTTGCGCAACCGACACAGCGGCGAACCAACTCAGGATCCACGCCGCTGCCGCGTATCGGATCCCGGCCCACATGACGGCCTCCGTTACTTCGCCGCCGCCTTCTCGGTGTGGGCGCCGTGCTTCCTGAATATGCGGGTCAGCGAAAATTCGCCGAGCCGGTGACCGACCATGTTCTCGGTCACGAACACCGCGTTGAAAATCTTTCCGTTATGCACACTGAACGTGTGGCCAACGAATTCCGGCAAAATCATCGAGCGCCGTGACCATGTCTTGATCGGCTTCTTCTGGCCGGCGTCGTTCAGCTTGCGCACCTTTTCCATAAGGTGCTCATCCACAAAGGGGCCTTTTTTCAGTGAGCGTCCCATGACTTACTTCTTCCTCCGATCCTGCACAATAAACCGACTCGTGGACTTGTGTTTCCTGCGGGTCTTGTAACCCTTGGCCGGCTGACCCCACGGCGAACACGGATGATGCCAACCGCCACCGCCCTTCGACTTGCCCTGACCGCCGCCCATCGGATGGTCTATAGGGTTCTTACACATGGCGCGCGATGTTGGACGCCAGCCGAGCCAACGGGTGCGCCCCGCTTTGCCAAGAGTAATGCTGTCGTGCTCCAAATTACCGACCTGGCCAATCGTCGCGTAGCACTCCTGATGGAAGCGCCGGATTTCGCCCGACGGCAGCTTGATCTGCACGTAGTCGCCTTCCTTCGCCATCAACTGCGCCGATGCACCCGCCGTGCGAACCATCTGCGCGCCGCGACCGCGGTTGACCTCAATCGCATGAACCGGCAGCGACATCGGAATCGCCTTCAACGGCAGAGCGTTCCCGACCTCCGTCGGCGCTTCCGGGCCGCTCATCACACTCTGGCCAACTTGCAGGCCGTTCGGCGCCAGGATATAGCGCTTCTCGCCGTCCTTGTAGTGCAACAAGGCGATGCGCGCGCTGCGGTTCGGATCGTATTCGATCGCCGCAACCTTCGCCGGCACGCCGGCCTTGTCGCGCTTGAAATCAATGATGCGGTAATGCTGCTTGTGACCGCCGCCGCGATTGCGCGCCGTCATCCGGCCGTGACAATTGCGGCCACCATGTTTCTTTAAGGGCTCCAGCAACGATTTCTCCGGACGATCCTTCGTAATTTCCTCGAAGGTATGGTCCATCCGAAACCGGCTGCCCGGCGTCCGTGGTCTAAATTGCTTGATACCCATGAAACAAATCCTGCTATGCGAGCTCGATCTTGTCGCCGGCCTTCAGCGTGATGATCGCCTTCTTCCAGTCAACCTGTTTACTGAGGCGTCCGCGCATCCGCTTGAGTTTGCCATGCACGTTGAGCGTATTGACCTTCAACACGGTCACCTTGAACAACTTCTCAATAGCCTGCTTAATCTCGATCTTGTTGGCGTCCTGCGTCACCGCCAGCGTGTATTGATTGTCCTTCGTGCTCTGGGCGCTACCCTTTTCGGTCACACGCAGCGTTTTGATGATTTGATGCGGGTCCCTCATCGCTTAGTCCTTCGCCAATCGTTGTTCGACTTTTTCGAACGCCGTCTTCATGAACACCAGCTTATGAGCCAGCGTCACGTCGTAAACGTTCAGATTCGACGCATCCACCACCGTCACATACGCCACGTTCCCTGATGCGAGCATTAGGTTCTTCTCAGGCTCGTCCACGACCAACAGAATCGAGCGGTCGCCGACCTTCAAATTCTTGACCACGCTGACGAATTCCTTCGTCTTCGGCGTCTTCAACGTGATCGTGTCCACGATGACTACGTCGCCAGTCGCGAGCCGCTCGCCAAGCGCCTTCTGCAACGCGAGACGGCGGACTTTCTTCGGCATTCCCAGCGACCAATCGCGCGGCTTCGGACCGAACACCACGCCACCGCCACGCCAAAGCGGACTGGCAAAACTGCCGGCGCGCGCGCGGCCCGTGCCTTTTTGCTTCCACGGCTTCTTGCCCGAACCAGCCACCTCGCCCAACGTCTTCGTGCAAGCCGTGCCGGAACGACGATTCGACTGAATCGCCACTACGGCATCGCGCACGGTCTGCTGGCCGCGGCTACCTTTGATGATAAAGTCGTCGCGCAGCACGAACTCGCCTGCCGCTCCGCCTTCGCTATTTAACACCGGAATCTTCATGAAATTCTTACTGGCAAATCAGCCCGTTGTTACTTTTTCGCCCCGGCTTTGGCCGGAGCCGCTGCCTTTGGCCCTGCCTTGGCCGCGCCCTTCTTGTCCGTCGCCGGCAACTTTCTCTTCTCCGTGCCGAGTTTGATCGAAGTGCGCACGATGACGTAGCCACCCCGCGTTCCCGGCACCGAGCCTTGGATCAACAAAAGATTTTCCTTTTCACGCACCTGGACGACTTCCAGATTTTGCGTCGTGATGCGCTCGTCACCCATGTGACCGGGCATCCGCTGGTTCCGGCGGACCGTGCCGGGGAAGCTGCGCATGCCGATGGCTCCTACGCGACGATGCCATCCTTTATGGCCGTGCGATTCAGGGCCGCCCTGCATGTGATGGCGGAAAATGACGCCTTGGAAGCCCTTGCCCTTTGAAGTGCCGATGACGTCCACATACTGGCCGACCTCAAAGAGCGTCGGTCCGACCACGTCGCCAACCTTGACCTCTTTTGAGAAGTTTCGGAACTCGCGAACGACCCGGCCGCAATGCGCGACACCATCCTTGACGACGTTGGCCTTGGCTAGATGCCCCAGTTCCGCCTTGGGCATCCGCTGCTGCTTCTGGTCGCCAAAACCAAGCTGCACGGCGTTGTATTTGTCTTTGCCCTCCTTGGTTTTCACCTGGAGCACTGTGCAAGGGCCGACCTCCAACACCGTCACTTCGCGCAGGTTTCCCTGCGGGTCGTAAACCTGGGTCATTCCCAATTTTTTAGCAATAAGTCCGACGGACATGGTTTAGTTTCGTGTTAAATCTTGATGGTGATGTCCACGCCAGCCGGGAGGTTGAGCTTCTTCAACTCGTCCACCGTCTTCGCCGTGGGGTCAATAATCTCCAAGAGCCGCTTGTGCGTCCGCATCTCGAAAGTCTCCATGGACTTCTTGTCGGAGTGGACGGAGCGGTTCACAGAATGCCGCCAGAGTTCCGTCGGCAACGGGATGGGGCCGCTGACCTTGGAACCGGTGCGGCGCGCGGTCTCGACGATCTCGGCCACCGAGGCGTCGAGCAAGCGATAGTCGTAGGCTTTCAGCCGGATACGAACACGTTGGGTTTGAGTCTCAGCCATAAATCAAAGAACAGGTTTAACTGCGCCTCCGGGTGGATTGATCGCCGCGCTGCTCCAGAATCTGCTTCTGAATGCTTGAAGGAACCGGCTCGAAGTGACTCGGCTCCATTGAGTAGCTCGCGCGGCCTTTTGAAAGTGAACGGATGTCGGTGGCGTAACCGAACAATTCGGCCAGCGGCACTTGCGAGTGAACGACGACGACGTTCTCACGCGGCTCGATGCTCTGCACAATGCCGCGGCGGCGATTGATGTCGCCAATCAGGTCGCCCTGGTAATCCACCGGCGTCACCAACTCGACCTTCATGATCGGTTCGAGAATGATCGGGCCGGCTTGCTTCACCGCTTCCTTCAACGCGAAGCTGCCGGCGAGTTGGAACGCCAACTCGTTCGAGTCAACGTCGTGATAGCTTCCGTCCAAAATGCTGACCTGCACGTCCACCAGCGGATAGCCCGCCAGCACGCCCGTATTACACGCCTCTTCAATGCCGTAGATGGCCGCCGGGATGTATTCGCGGGGAATACGACCACCGGTGACCTTGTTCTCGACAACGACACCCTTGCCGCGCTCCAACGGCTCGATCTTGATAATGACGTGACCATACTGACCGCGGCCACCGCTCTGACGGATGAACTTGCCTTCACCGTCAGCACCCTTGGTGATGGCCTCGCGATACGCAATCTGCGGCTTGCCGGAGTTGGCCTCCACCTTGAACTCGCGAAACATGCGGTCACGGATGATTTCCAGATGCAACTCGCCCATGCCACTGATGATAGTCTGGCCAGTTTCCTGGTCGGTCTTCACACGGAAAGTTGGGTCCTCTTCCGAGAGGCGCTGCAAGGCGACGCCCATCTTCTCCTGGTCCGCTTTCGTCTTCGGCTTGACGGCCATCGAGATGACCGGCTCCGGAAACGTCGGCGGCTCCAACGCAATCTCCGCCTCTTCATCGCAAAGCGTGTCACCGGTGGTCACATTGCGTAAACCGATGATCGCGCCAATGTCGCCAGAGTAAATACAGTCAATCTCCTGACGCTTATCAGCTTGAATTTGCAACAGGCGGCTGATGCGCTCGCGCTTGCCACTGCGGGAGTTATAAATGGTCTGGCCCTTCTCCAGCTTGCCGGCATAGCAGCGGAAGAACACCAACCGGCCAACGAATGGATCGCTCCACAATTTGAAGGCGAGCGAGACAAACTTGCCCTTGTCGTCAGGGGTGGCGTGCTTTTCTTCCTTCGTATGTGGGTCAATGCCCTTGATGTCCGGCACATCCAACGGACACGGCAGGTAATCAATCACCGCGTCCACCAACGGCTGCACGCCCTTCTTCTTGAAGGCGCTGCCACCGGCCACCGGGACGAACTTGTTGGCAACAGTCTGCCGTCGAATCGCCGCCTTTAGCTCGGCGACCGGCGGATCTTGTTCCGCGAGAAAGTATTCGGCAATCTTGTCGTCGAGGTTCGCAATAGCCTCGATCAACTCGTGACGCAATTTCTTCGCTTGCTCAACCAACTCGGCCGGAATATCCGCAATTTGATAGCGGGCACCCTGTTGAGCCTCGTTGGTCTTGTCGTCTGGCCAGAGGTAGGCGCGCTGATTCACCACATCTATCACGCCCTGCAAATAATCCTCCTTGCCAATCGGCACCAAGATCGGCCATGCGTTGGCACCGAGTTTCTTACGGATGTCGTCAAGCGCTTTGTCAAAGTTGGCGCCAATGCGATCCATCTTGTTGACAAATGCGATGCGGGGCACGCGATACTTGCTGGCCTGCCGCCACACCGTTTCGCTCTGCGGCTGCACTCCTGCGACACCGCAGAACACGGCGATGGCGCCGTCGAGCACGCGCAGCGACCGTTCCACTTCCGCGGTGAAGTCCACATGACCCGGCGTGTCAATGATGTTCACCCGATGCGGAATGCTCGTCCAAAGCTTGTGGATCCCCTGCTCTTCCTTCGGCTTCCAAAAGCACGTAATGGCCGCCGCAGTGATGGTAATGCCGCGCTCGCGCTCCTGCTCCATCCAGTCGGTCACGGTGTTGCCGTCATCCACGTCACCGATGCGGTGGATCATGCCAGTGTAGAACAGAATGCGCTCTGTCAGCGTCGTCTTGCCCGCGTCAATATGGGCGGCGATGCCGATGTTGCGCGTGTATTCCAATGGATACTCGCGCTCGGGCGCATTCGCACTCGACAGCTTCACTGCTTGGTTCACTACTTCAGCCATGTTTTCTAATCCTTAGCCTAAAGACAAAAATTCGCCCGGCTCGCGATTTCTTACGCAGCCTTGCGCAGTTTGATTTTCACTACCACCGATAATGCGCGAAAGCACGGTTGGCCTGTGCCATTTTGTGCATGTCGTCGCGTTTCTTCACCGCATTGCCGGTGTTGTTGTAAGCGTCTAAAATTTCCGCCGCCAGCGCCTCGCGCATTGGCATCGCCTTGCGCCCGTCGGCATAATCCACAAGCCAGCGCAGTGCCAGCGACACCTGCCGCTCATGCGGCACTTCCATCGGCACCTGGTAGGTGGCACCGCCAACGCGGCGGCTCTTGACCTCCAGTTTGGGCCGGATGTTGTCTATCGCCTTCTGCAAAATCTCGATCGGGTTTGAGTTCTCGATCTTCTGCGCCAGTTGCTCAATGGCTCCGTAAACGATTCGCTCGGCCACGGTCCGCTTGCCGCTCTGCATGACCTTGCTCATGAGGACCGTCACCAGCGTGCTGCCGTGACGTGCGTCCGGCCTAAGCTCTCTTTTTGTTGCTCGATGTCTACGTGCCATAGTCGCTGTGTTTCGTTTACTTCTTTGCTTCCGCTGCCGGTGCTGCGCCCTTTGCGCCTGCCGCTGCGGCCTTCGGGCGTTTCACACCGTATTTGCTGCGGCTGCGACGGCGTTTCTCCACGCCCGTCGCGTCCAAGGTGCCGCGCATAATGTGATAGCGCACACCCGGCAAATCTTTCACACGTCCGCCGCGCACCAGCACGATGGAGTGTTCCTGCAAATTATGCCCTTCGTCCGGGATATAGGCGATGACTTCGTAGCCATTGGTCAGCCGGACCTTGGCCACTTTGCGCAATGCCGAATTTGGTTTCTTCGGTGTGCGCGTCATCACCTGCAAGCAGACGCCACGGCGAAACGGCGCGCCTTCCAGCGCTGGCGCCTTCGACTTCGCCTTCGCCTCGCTGCGTCCTCTACGAATCAGTTGATTGATCGTCGGCATTTGTTCAGTTCAGTTCTTACTCTAGAAACGGAGCGCGACAGACTAGCGAACCGCGCACAGATTTCAAGAAGTTATTCACAATTATTTGAGTTTTTCTTCCACTCACGCTGCGGACTGGCCTTTTAGCAGCGCTGCGGCCTCTGTCAGCGACGGCAACGCCTCCTCCACCGGCTCACCCAGCAGATTGATCTTGATGTTTCGATGCAGCGGGAAGCCCGATCCCGCCGGAATCAAGTGGCCCATGATCACGTTCTCCTTGAACCCGCGCAGGTAATCCACGCGACCCAACGAAGCAGCGTCAGTCAGCACGCGCGTGGTGTCTTGGAACGACGCCGCGCTGATGAAGCTGTCGGTTTCCAGCGATGCCTTCGTCACGCCAAGCAGCACGGGCTGCGCCTCCGCCGGCTTGCCGCCGGCCTCAATGATCCGCTTGTTCTCGTCCTCAAACTCGATGCGCTCGATCTGTTCGCCCCAGAGGAACTTTGTGTCGCCCGGATCGGTAATGCGCACCTTGCGCAGCATCTGGCGCACAATGGTCTCAATGTGTTTATCGTTGATCGTTACACCCTGCAGGCGATAGACCTCCTGCACTTCGTTGAGCAGATACTCCTGCAACTCCTGCGGGCCACACACGTCGAGAATCTCGTGCGGCACCACCGGACCTTCGGTGAGCTGCTGACCCTTGCGAACGTAATCGCCCTTCAGCACAATGATCATCTTGCCCGGCGGAATCAGATGCTCCTCTTCCGCTCCGGTCTTTGTATCACGCACCACAAGGTGCCGCTTGCCGCGGACCATGCCGGCGAAGTCCACAACGCCCTCAATCTTGGCGATCTCCGACGCGTCTTTCGGTCGGCGCGCCTCAAACAACTCCGCCACACGCGGCAGACCGCCCGTGATGTCCTTGGTCTTCGCAATCTTGCGCGGCGTCTTGGCGAGCAACGCACCGGCCACAACTTTGTTGTTTTCCTTGACCACGATGTGCGCGCCAGCAGGAATCGAGTAATTCGCGATCACCTGCCCGGACTCATCCCGCAGAATGACCTGCGGATGCAGGTCTTCCTTATGATCCATGATGACGATGGACGGCATACCGGTGGCCTCGTCGAGCTCCTTCTTCATCGTGACGCCTTCGATGACGTCGTGGAAGGAAATCGTGCCTGCCTTCTCGCAAAGGATCGGCACATGATACGGGTCCCACTGGCAGAACACTTCACCCTTCTTGACTTTACCATCGTCGGCAACAGCAAGCACCGAACCAATGACGATGTTGTAACGCTCCAGCTCACGACCTTCCTCACTCGTGAGGATGACCTGGCCGTTCTTGTTAAGAACGATGTGCGAACCTTCCTGGCTCTGCACGGTGCGCAAGTCCACATACTTGATGACACCGTCGTTCTTGGCCTTGATCTGGGGCTGCTTGAACACCTGGCTCGCCGTGCCACCGATGTGGAACGTCCGCATCGTAAGCTGCGTGCCGGGTTCACCGATGCTCTGCGCGGCGATGATGCCAATGGCTTCGCCGAGTTTCACCGGCTGACCAGTAGCAAGGTTGCGGCCATAGCAGCGGGCGCAACAACCCTCGCGCGTCTCGCAAGTCAGCACCGAACGAATGTGAACTTTTTCAATGCCAGCTTTGTCGATCGCAGCTGCGGTCTCTTCGACGATCTCCTGATCGGCCTTGACGATGATCTTGTTCGTCAGCGGATCCTTGATGTCATCCGCCGAAGTGCGACCGATGATGCGCTCCGGCAGCTTGACGATTTCCTCGTCGCCTTCGTAGATGGCCTTGACCCAGATGCCCTTGGTCGTGTGGCAATCCTCTTCCGTCGTGATGACGTCCTGCGCCACGTCCACCAGCTTGCGCGTGAGGTAACCAGAGTCGGCGGTCTTAAGCGCCGTGTCGGCCAAGCCTTTGCGGGCGCCGTGTGTGCTGATGAAGTATTCGAGCACGCTGAGACCTTCGCGAAAGTTTGCAAGAATCGGCCGCTCGATGATTTCGCCCGACGGCTTCGCCATGAGGCCGCGCATGCCGGCAAGCTGACGCACCTGGACTTTGTTGCCGCGCGCACCGGAGTCGGCCATCAACCAGACCGAGTTGAACTCGCTCTTGCCCATGTTGTGCTCCAGCGTGCGGAACATGACGCCCTGCACCTGGTCAGTGCAGTGCGTCCAAATATCCACGATCTTGTTGTAACGCTCGCCGTCGGTGATCACGCCACGCCGGTAATGCTTCTCCACGTCGGCGACCTGTTTCTGTGCGCGCTCGATCTCCTCGACCTTCTCCTTCGGGATGATCATGTCATCAATGCCGATGGAGATGCCCGCGCGAGTCGCCTCGGTGAAGCCAAGCTCCTTGAGCTTGTCCAGCAACGCGACGGTCTGATCATGGCCGCACACCTTGTAGCAACGCCAGATCATGTCGCCGAGGACGCTCTTGTTGGCCGGCTTGTTGACGAAACCAATGTCCGCCGGCCAAATCTCGTTGAACACGATGCGGCCCACGGTGGTATCGATGATCTTCTTGGTGGCATCGCCGTAAACCGTCGTGCGTCCGAAATCCGGATTCTTCAGCCGGACCATGTCGTGCGTCTTCAGCCAGCCTTCGGCCACGGCGAAGAACACTTCGTCGCGATCCGCAAACAGCATCGCCCGCTCCGGCGCCTTCGAACCGCGGAAATTCGTCCGCGGGTTCTGCGTCAGGTAGTAACAACCCAGCGTGATGTCCTGCGTCGGCGTGGTGATCGGCTTGCCGTTGCTCGGCGAGAAGATGTTGTTCGGCGCGAGCATCAGCAGCCGCGCTTCGAGTTGCGCTTCCGTCGAGAGCGGCACATGCACCGCCATCTGGTCGCCGTCAAAGTCGGCGTTGTAAGCCGTGCAAACAAGCGGATGGATACGAATGGCCTCGCCTTCGATCAGCACCGGCTCGAACGCCTGGAGGGACAAGCGGTGCAGTGTCGGCGCGCGGTTCAGCAGAATCGGGTGGCCCTTGGTGACTTCCTCCAGCACGTCCCACACCTCCGGCGCTTGGCGCTCGATCATCTTTTTGGCGGCGCGCACCGTATGCGCCAAGCCGCGCTCTTCAAGCCCGCGGATGATAAACGGCTCGAACAACGCCAGCGCCATCTTCTTCGGCAAACCGCACTGGTGGAGCTTCAACTCCGGGCCGATGACGATGACCGAACGGCCGGAGTAGTCCACGCGCTTGCCGAGCAGGTTCTGGCGGAACCGGCCCTGCTTGCCGCGCAACATATCGGAGAGCGACTTCAGCGGCCGATTGCCCGCGCCGGTGACGGCACGTCCATGACGGCCGTTGTCCATCAGCGCGTCCACGGCTTCCTGCAACATGCGCTTTTCGTTACGGATGATGACATCGGGCGTCTTGAGTTGAAGCAGGTTGCGCAACCGGTTGTTCCGGTTGATGACCCGGCGGTAGAGATCGTTCAGGTCCGACGTGGCAAACCGGCCGCCTTCCAGCGGCACCAACGGGCGCAGGTCGGGCGGGATCACGGGCAAGACCGTCAGAATCATCCACTCCGGCCGCGCCTTGCTGCCGGTGAAACCTTGCACCAGTTTCAGCCGCTTGCTGAGCTTCTTGCGGACCTGCTTGCTCTTGGTGGTGTTGAGCTGGATTTCCAACTCCTTCGCCACCTTGTTGAGGTCCACCTTCTGGAGCAACTCGCGCACGCCCTCGGCGCCCATCTTTGCGACGAACTCCTTGCCGTATTGCTCCAGCGCCTCGCGATACTCCATCTCGCTCAGGAGTTGTTTCTCTTTCAGCGGCGTCTTGCCTGCGTCAATGACGATGTAGTCTTCGTAGTAGATGACGCGCTCCAATGCACGCGCGGTCATGTCAACCATCAGGCCTACGCGGCTCGGCAGGCACTTGAAAAACCAGATGTGACTGCACGCCACCGCCAACTCGATGTGGCCCATGCGCTCACGGCGCACCCGCGCCAGCGTCACCTCGACGCCGCAGCGGTCGCACACAATGCCGCGGTGCTTGATGCGCTTATACTTGCCGCAGTTGCACTCCCAGTCGCGCGTCGGGCCGAAGATGCGCTCGCAGAACAAGCCGCCCTTCTCCGGCTTCAACGTGCGGTAGTTGATCGTCTCCGGATTCTTAACCTCGCCACGCGACCACGAACGGATCGCATCCGGCGAAGCCAGCGTGATGCCGACGGAGTCGAACGCTTCGGACTTCTCAAGGCCCAGCGCCCGCCGCGCCGCGTCGGTGGAGAGTTTCTCGTGAACGTCTTTGACTTGTTGAGCACTCATGGTTATTGAAACCTAAATTTCTCGAAAGCTTTCTAGCAGTTGCTATTCCTCGTCGTCAGCAATGGCGGCGGCCGCAGCGGCTGCAGCGGCACTGACCTCCTCGGCCGGCGCCGGCGGCAGCAGTTGGCCGCCGTTCTTACCGAGACGCACGTCGAGACAGAGGCTCTGCATTTCCTTGACCAACACGTTGAAGCTCTCTGGCGTGCCAGCCTCCAGCGTATTGTGTCCCTTGACGATGCTTTCGTAGATGCGTGTGCGGCCCGCCACGTCGTCGCTCTTGACCGTAAGCAACTCTTGCAGCGTGTAGGCGGCACCATAGGCCTCCACGGCCCAGACTTCCATTTCACCGAAACGCTGACCACCGTATTGAGCCTTGCCGCCCAATGGTTGCTGGGTAACGAGCGAATACGGGCCGACTGCGCGGGCGTGAATCTTGTCCGCAACAAGGTGGCCCAGCTTCAGCATATAGATGTAGCCGACGACCACGCGCTGATCGAACGACTCACCCGTGCGGCCGTCGTGAAGGATAGTCTTGCCGTCCTCGGGCAGACCGGCCTTCACCATTGCTTCCTTGATCTCGCTCTCGGTAATGCCGTCGAACACCGGCGACGCGACCGAGAAGCCAAGAATCTTGGCCGCCCAACCGAGGTGCGTCTCAAGCACCTGGCCGACGTTCATACGACTCGGCACGCCGAGCGGGTTTAGCACGATCTCAACCGACGTGCCGTCCGGCAGGAACGGCATGTCTTCCTCCGGCACGATCTTGGCGATGACGCCTTTGTTGCCGTGGCGGCCGGCCATCTTGTCACCGACGCTGAGCTTGCGCTTGGAGGCGACATAGACTTTCACGCGCTTGATGACGCCGGCGTCCACGTCGTCGCCGCTCTCGATGCGATCGAGCTGGCGCTCGCGCTCTAGTTCCAGCTCACTGAACTTGTGCTCGAACTGCGAGATAATCTCGCGGATCTTAATGCGGATCGGCGACGGATCAATCTCGATGTGGTCGTAGTGCTCGGCCAGTTTGCGCAAGAGCGTCTTGGTGATCTTGCGGTTGGCCGGGATGATGATCTCTCCGGTCTCGGCATTGACAACGTCGAGCGGAATCTTCTCGCCGAGCAGGATGTTGGAGAGCGCCTCGCTCAGTTCTTCTCGCAGTTCAGCGACACGGTCTTTGAATTTATCCTCGAACTGCTTCTTCTGCTTACGCTGTTCGTTGGTGGAGAGCTTCGACGTCGTGCTGGTTTCCTTCAACGGCGTCACCTTCACGTCCATGACAATGCCGCCCGCGCCGCTGGGCACGCGCAGCGAGGTGTCTTTCACGTCCGCAGCCTTCTCACCGAAAATGGCGCGCAGCAGGCGTTCTTCCGGCGCCAGTTCGGTCTCGCTCTTTGGCGTGATCTTGCCGATGAGGATGTCACCCGGCTTGACCTCCGCGCCAATGCGGATGACACCGTCGGGACCAAGGTTCTTGAGGGCTTCTTCGCCGACGTTCGGTATGTCGCGCGTGATCTCCTCCGGGCCAAGCTTGGTATCGCGGGCGTTGACCTCGTATTCCTCAATGTGAATCGAAGTGTAAACGTCGCCGCGAATCAGCTTCTCACTGACCAGGATGGCGTCCTCGAAGTTGTAACCGTTCCACGGCATGAACGCGACGAGCACGTTGCGACTGAGAGCAAGCTCGCCGTTCTCTGTGCACGGACCGTCGGCAATGAGCTGGCCTTTCTTGATATGCTGGCCCTTCTGGACGACCGGCTTCTGGTTGATGCAAGTGCCAGCGTTGGAACGCATGAACTTGCGCAGCTCGTAAACCCACAATCCCTTTTCCGCATCGGTCTTGAGCTTGCGCTTGCTCTCGGGCACCGTGCCGTCCTTCGTAATGATGATGCGCTGGCTGCTGACGCTGGCCACCGTGCCCGCGTGCTCGGCAATGATGCACGCCATCGAGTCGCAAGCCACGCGGCCTTCGAGACCGGTGCCAACAAACGGCGCTTCGTTGACGAGCAACGGCACCGCCTGACGCTGCATGTTCGCACCCATCAACGCGCGGTTCGCGTCGTCGTGCTCCAGGAACGGCACGAGGCCGGCCGCCACGGAGACGAGCTGCTTGGGGCTGACATCCATGTAGTCAACCTTTTCCGGCTCCACCTCGATGAAATCCGCCTTGTAGCGGCAGCTCACCGTTGCACCGGTGAAGTGACCACGGTTGTCCACTGGCGCATTGGCCTGCGCCACTACGAACTTTTCCTCTTGGTCGGCCGTCAGGTAATCAAGCTTGTCGGTGACACGACCCTTCTCGACTTTGCGATACGGTGTCTCAATGAAACCAAACTCGTTCGATTGCGCGAAAATCGAGAGCGAACTGATGAGACCGATGTTCGGACCTTCGGGCGTCTCGATCGGGCAAATGCGACCGTAGTGGCTCGGATGCACGTCGCGCACCTCGAAACCGGCGCGCTCGCGGCTCAAGCCGCCCGGTCCGAGCGCGGAAAGGCGCCGCTTGTGCGTCAGCTCGGACAGCGGATTCGTCTGGTCCATGAACTGGCTGAGCTGGCTGCGGCCGAAGAAATCACGAATAACGGCAGAGAGCGCCTTCGGGTTGATAAGCTTCTGTGGCGTCATCTCCTCGGTGGTCGCGTCAAACAGCGTCATGCGCTCCTTGACCAAGCGCTCCGTGCGCGCCAGACCAACGCGGCACTGGTTGGCAAGCATTTCGCCAATGGTGCGGACGCGGCGACTGCCGAGATGGTCAATGTCGTCCACGGAGCCTTCGCCCTTGCGCAGGCTGAGCAGATACTTGACCGCCTCGATGATGTCTTCGTTGACCAGCACGCGCTGGTCGTTCTCGACGTTGATGCCGAGCTTCTGATTGATTTTGTAGCGACCGACGCGACCCAAGTCGTAACGGCGCGGATCGAAGAACAGCCGCTTCAGCAACGCCTTCGCGTTCGCGGCCGTCGGCGGATCGCCGGGGCGCAGGCGCTTGTAGATGTCCTTCAACGCCTCGTCAGCGCTCTTGGTCGGATCCTTCTTAAGCGTCTTGATGATGACACCGTCGTCGGCCGTGGTGTCTATGATCTTCGCCTTTTCGATACCGGCGTCCATCAACGCCCGGCAGACGGCCTTGCTCAACGGCTCAAAGGCTCGCGCGATGACAATCTGTGAGGCCTTGTCCGTCGCATCGGCCACGAGCATCATGTTGCCGATGTTCTCATGGTCCTCGATGTCCTTCAGCTTAACATCCGTGATTTCGTAGAACAGCTTGACGATATCCTCGTCCGTGCCGTAGCCCAGCGCGCGAAGGAACGTGGTAGCCAAAAACTTCCGGCGACGACGCCGGCGGTCGAGATAGACGTAAAGCAGGTCGGCGGTGTCAAACTGCACTTCCAACCACGAACCGCGGTCGGCGATGACACGAAAACCGTAGAGCACCTTGCCATTCGGATGCACGGTGGACTCGAAGCAGATGCCGGGCGAGCGATGGAGCTGGCTGACGATGACACGCTCTGCGCCGTTGATAACGAACGTGCCTTGAGGCGTCATGAGCGGGATTTCGCCCATGTAAACACTCTCTTCCAAGCCACCACCACTCTGGCGCTGGAGGCGGAAGACCATGTGCAACGCCGCCGAGAAGGTCACGCCTTCGCGCTGGCATTCGAGTGCATCAAGCTTCGGCTCGCTGATCGTGTAGCGGACGAAGTCCAGCTTGACCTGGCCGTCGTAGCTCTCGATCGGGAAGACCTCTTTGAAAACACCTTGCAAACCAACCGCCTTGCGCTTGTCCGGATCCGCGTCCTTCTGCAAGAAGTCAACGTAGGGCTCCGTCTGAATCTCAATGAGATTCGGCGGCTGAATCGGCTCTACCAGTTTACCGAAGTTCTTACGCTCTAGCATGGCTTTGTGACCTCGTTACTGCCTTATTGCTGCACTGCACGTCCTCTCGACCATCCGGTCAAAAAGACGAGACAAGCCTTGCTGCCGCCCGCCTGTTCTTGACGGGCGGCAGCAGGCTGTCTGTCCAAACTTTATCATTCGCGGCATCCGCCCTATCGTGCGGCACCGCGCACACCGCAATCTACTTGACTTCGACTTTAGCGCCAGCCGCTTCCATCTTTTTCTTGATGGCTTCGGCTTCATCCTTCGTGGCGCCTTCCTTGAGCGGCTTCGGCGCGCTCTCAACCAACGCCTTGGCGTCGGCCAAACCCAAGCCCGGCACCACTTCGCGCACGGCCTTGATGACGCCGATCTTATTCGCACCAGCGTTCGCCAGAATCACGTCAAACGTGTCCTTGGCAGGAGCAGCCGCAGCAGCGGCAGCGGCGGGGGCAGCCGCGGCAGCCGCGACGGGCGCAGCAGCGCTAACTCCCCATTCCTTCTCCAGCGTCTTGACCAGTTCTGCCATCTGCAAAACTGTCAGCTTGCTCAGGGACTCAATAATCGGTTTCAATTCGTCTGCCATGTTTTCCTTTTCCGGTGTCGTCACCCGCACGGAGCCCCGCGCGGCTTTGATCCCGATGGCCACCGGGATGACGATTTACCTGTTTTCGATCGTGTTTCTTTTTTCCTCTGCGCTTGGCCACGCGCAAAATTCTCGTTACGCCTTCGCTGGCTCTGCTGCGGGCGCTTCCTTGCCTTGTTTCTCTTCGTAGGCTTTGATGATCTGGACAAACTTCGATGCCGGCGCGGCCAGCACGCGCACCAACCGGCTCTGCGGCGCAAGCAACAAGCCCAGCAACATCGCGCGCATTTCAGCGAGACTCGGCAAATCGGCGATCTCGATCACCTGCGCCGGCTGCAAGAGCAATCGGTCCATCAAACCGAGCTTGATCTTCGGGCGTTCAAACTCCGCCACAAAAGTCTTGAGCACCTTGGCTGCGCCGGCAATTTCCTTGCCGGTGATGACGCCAGTCGGGCCCGCGAGCGCCGTGTCCAGCCCCTCGATGCCGCACTCCTTGCACGCCACGCGCAACACGGAGTTCTTCACAACGTGATACTCAGCGCCTGCGACACGCAACCGTTTCCGCAGTTCGTTGGCTTGCGCCACCGTCACCTTGGTGAAGTCCACCAACAGCGCGAACGGCGATGTTTCGATCTGCTTGCGGGCGACTGCCGCCAGAATTTTTTTCTCCGGTCTCATGATGCTCCTAGCTCGTCAGAAATTCTTTGATGTCCAGTTTCAGACCCGGGCTCATCGTCGAGCTGAGCGTGCAGCTCTCGATGAAACGGCCCTTGGACGAGGACGGTTTGGATTTGGCAACCGCCTCGATCACAGCCTTTGCGTTCTCGATGATCTGATCTTCGCTGAACGACACTTTGCCAAACAACACATGCAGATTGCCGGCTTTATCAATTTTGAACTCAACGCGGCCCGCCTTGAATTCCTTGACGGCCTTCGCCACGTCCTCGGTGACAGTGCCGGTCTTCGGATTCGGCATCAAACCACGCGGACCGAGCACGCGGCCCAGCTTGCGCACCTCCGCCATCGCCTCCGGCGTCGCAATGGCGATGTCAAACTCAGCCCAGCCTTCACTGACCTTTTTGATGAGCTCCTGATAGCCAACGAAATCGGCGCCCGCGGCCTTCGCCGCATCTTCCCCGCCCTTGGTGAAGACCAGGATGCGGACCTTCTTGCCGCTGCCGTGCGGCAGAGGGACGGTGCCGCGCACCATCTGGTCGGATTGCTTCGGATCCACTCCGAGCTTGAACGCCAGATCAATGCTCTCGTCGAATTTTGTCCGCGGCAACTGCTTCAACTGCTTGACCGCATCGGTCAACGTGTAAGCCTTGGTGTGGTCCACCAGTTTGGACGCGGCGCGATATCGCTTGCTTTGTTTTGCCATTGCTTTAACTCCGGGCAGCGGTGCTTGAAATTCCTAGTCTATGACGTCAATGCCCATCGAACGCGCGGTGCCGGCGATCATGCGAAACGCCGCTTCGTCGTTGCTCGCGTTGAGGTCCTTGCCTTTCATCTTCACGATCTCCATCACCTGCTTGCGCGTGACCTTGCCAACCTTGTTGCGGTTCGGCACGCCACTGGCCGTGGCGATGCCTGCCGCTTTCTTCAGCAGCACGGCCGCCGGCGGCGACTTGGTGATGAAGGTGAACGACTTGTCCTGATAAACCGTGATGACGACCGGGATGATCAGGCCAGCTTGGTTCTTGGTGACGGCGTTGAACTCTTTGCAGAACGCCATGATATTGACGCCTTGCTGACCCAGCGCCGGACCCACCGGCGGCGCGGGGTTGGCCGCACCAGCCGGAATCTGCAATTTGACTTGACCTACAACTTTTTTCGCCATGGCTATCCGTTATTAAAAATGAATCTTGTCCGTCTCTACCGCGCCTTTAGGCGCGCTCGACCTGGCTATACTCGACCTCGACCGGCGTGTTCCGGCCAAAGATCGCCACCGACACCTTCAGTTTGCCACGATCAGGATCAATCTCCTCGATCACGCCCGTGCAACTCAAGAACGGGCCTTCGGTGATCTTCACCTGGTCGCCAACATCGTAATTGACCTTCGGCTTGACCTTCTCACCGCGCTCCTGGATTTGCGCCAGAAGGCTCTCCACTTCTTCCTTCCGCAACGGCACTGGCCGGTCGCCGCCGATAAAACCGATGATGCCCGCCGTGTCGCGGATAAAATACCAAGGCTTTTCCATCAACTGGCCCTTTTCATCCAGCAACAGCATGTTCACCAACAAGTAGCCGGGGAAGAACTTCCGCACAGTCGTGGTGCGCTTGCCCTTCTTGATCTCGGAAACCTTCTCGGTCGGAATCAAGACTTGGAAGATATATTCCTGCATCTCCTCGGACTTGATCCGCTTGTCTATGTTCTCTTTGACCTTCTGCTCCTGGCCCGAGAGGGTATGAATGACAAACCACTGACTTTCCATAGGCGCCTTTAGTCCCGCGTTACTTCAAACCCCAGGTCGTCAAGTGACGAAGACTTACCGTGCCAACAAAGTCAACAATCGCCACCGCCAGCGATAACAGAAGCACGGCGATAACCACCACGACCGTCGAATCACGCAGCTCCATGCCCGTCGGCCAGTTGCAGCGCTTCAACTCGTCGCCAACCTCGCCTACGTAACCGCGTATTGCAAGAAACGGGTTTTTCACGATTCAGTTCTCTGTTGCGAAGTGGCACGGCGGGAGGGACTCGAACCCCCAACCGTCGGTTTTGGAGACCGATGCTCTACCAATTGAGCTACCGCCGTAGCCTTTGCCGGTTCGGGCGTTCGCCAGAATCATCATGTCTCCAGCCACGCCCTACTTCGTCTCCCGGTGCATCACATGCTTTCCGCACCAACGACAATATTTCTTAATCTCCAGTTTCTCTTTGCTCAGTTTCTTATTGGCCGTCGTGCGGTAGTTCCGCCGTTTGCACTCGGTGCACGCCAGGGTTATTTGTTCGCGCGGCATTATTAGCTCCTGCGTCTGATGCAGAGTTCACACATGGGGAGGAACAACGCCCTCAGCCCGCGCGAACTCCAATCGAGGACGCTATTCGACAATCTCAGTAATACGGCCCGCGCCAATGGTCCGGCCGCCTTCGCGGATGGCGAAGCGCTGGGTCTTTTCCATGGCCACCGGATTGATCAGCTCAATGTCCACGCTGACGTTGTCGCCAGGCATCACCATCTCGACGCCCTTCGCCAACTTCATGACACCCGTCACGTCGGTCGTGCGGAAGTAATACTGCGGCCGATAGCCATCAAAGAACGGCGTGTGGCGGCCACCCTCTTCCTTGCTCAACACGTAAACCTCCGCCTTGAACTTCTTGTGCGGCGTGATCGAGCCGGGCTTGGCCAACACCTGACCGCGCTCGACGTCGGCCTTCTTGATACCGCGAAGCAGCACGCCCACGTTGTCGCCGGCCTGCGCGCTGTCGAGAAGCTTGCGGAACATTTCAATGTCGGTAACGACCGTCTTCTGCGTCGGGCGCAGACCGATGATCTCAACATCTTCCATGCGGTTCATCTTGCCACGCTCAACACGACCGGTCACGACGGTGCCACGACCTTCGATGTTGAACACGTCCTCGATGCTCATCAGGAACGGCTTGTCCAACTCGCGCTGCGGCTCCGGAACGAAATCATCAAGCGCCTTCATCAACTCGGCGATCGAGGCCTCGCCAGCCGGGTCGCCCGCCATCGCCTTGGTCGCGCTGCCGCGCACCACCGGCGTCTTGTCGCCGGGGAATTCATACTTTTTGAGCAGGTCGCGAATTTCCTCCTCGACGAGGTCCAGCAGATCCTTGTCGTCCACGAGGTCAACCTTGTTCAGATAGACCACAATGGCCGGCACACCAACCTGACGGGCCAGCAGCACGTGCTCGCGGGTCTGCGGCATCGGGCCGTCTGCCGCGCTCACCACCACAATCGCGCCATCCATCTGCGCCGCGCCGGTGATCATGTTCTTGATGTAATCGGCGTGACCGGGGCAGTCAATGTGCGCGTAGTGCCTCTTGTCGCTCTGATACTCGACATGCGACACGGCAATGGTCACCGTCTTCGTCTCGTCACGCACGGTGCCGCCCTTGGTGATGTCGGCGTAGGAAATACGATTTGCCAATCCCTTGCGGGCCTGAACTTCGACGATGGCCGCCGTGAGGGTGGACTTGCCGTGGTCAATGTGGCCAATCGTGCCAACGTTGATGTGCGGCTTCTCTCTCTTGAATGCTTCTTTTGCCATTGTGTCTCCTGCTCTTTTCGCTCTGCTTTGTTTTTCTAATTCACGTTCGCTGCCAAACTGGAGCCTGCGATCGGGATTGAACCGATGACCTCGTCCTTACCAAGGACGTGCTCTACCAACTGAGCTACGCAGGCATCAGTTCAACCGCATCCGAAATCGCCCGCGCGCGGTTTTTTCCGATCGCCGCCAGCCGAAAAAAAAGGAAAAAACACCGCCTCGTTTTGCTCCTTGCGGGATTCAAAACGCACCGCGGGTCTAACACCCTTTTCTCTCGCTCTTTACCGCAACTCGCGCTGTGCCGTCTTCTGGTTCAACGCGGCCCGCGATACTAACAAAATTTTCACTTCTGTCAATAGCCGTTCGCAACTTTTTTGTTTGCCAGCAAAAAAAGAACAGCCCGTGCAAGCCTCTCACGCCCCACTGCCCAATTTCACGCCCAGTTGCAGCCGATGTCCTCGCAAAAACTCCGCGACGCTCATCCGCCGACTGCCTTCCATCTGCAATTCACGAACAATCAAGACCCCCTCGCCCGTCGCAACGACAATGCCATTATTATCTGCCGCCGTTACGGTGCCTGCGACTGCATCTCTCGATGTCGGCTGCGGTTTGGCTTCGCTCGCACAAATTCTCAACACACGTGGGCCGACATCTGTCGCCAAAACAGTAAACAATCCCGGCCACGGCGTGAATGCCCGCAGGCGATTCGAAATCTGCCGCGCCGGCTGCGTCCAATCCACCAAGCCATCCTCCTTCTTGATCTTCGGCGCGTAGGTCACCCCATCACTTGGTTGCGGCGTCGGCTGAAGATTGCCGTCCGCGAGTGCCGCAATTGTCTTCACCGATAACGTTCCTCCGACCGCGGCGAGTTTGTCATGCAGCGTTGTCGCGTTGTCATCTGGATCAATCTCCACTCGTTCCCGCAGCAGCATCGGTCCGCTGTCCATGCCTTCATCAAGCAACATCGTCGTCACGCCGGTGAACTCATCGCCGGCCAGTAACGCCGCCTGAATCGGCGACGCGCCGCGCCAGCGCGGCAGCAACGACGCGTGAACGTTGACGCAGCCGAGTTTCGGCAGATTCAGCACTTCCTTAGGCAAAATCTGCCCGTAAGCAACGACCACCATTAACTCCGGCACAAGCTCGCGAAGCTGAGCCACTGCTTCCGGCCGCCGGATTTTCTCCGGCTGAAACACCGTCAATCCGTGCTTTAGCGCCAGCGTCTTGATCGGTGGCGGCGTCATCGTTTGCCGACGACCCACAGGCCGATCCGGCTGCGTCACAACGCCGACGACCTGATGCCCGCGTGATCCGACCAAAGCCTCCAAACAAGGCTCGCCGAAATCCGCTGTTCCCATGAAAACAATTCGCATGATTTGCAGGAACAAATATCAGAACTCGCTCATCGCCGCGAAAAACCAAACTCATTCCACCGCCTGTTCCTCCACTCTTGCGCTTGCGATATGAACAGCCCCTACTTCAGTTCCGTGATGTAGATGTTGCGGAAGCGGTGCTGGCCGCCGCCGGGAACCTCGGCCTGGATGGCGATGAAGCCTTCCTTGGGGCCTTCGAGACCGTCGGCCTTCCACGCGGGCTTGCCATTGATCTCCATCCCGGCCTGTGTGCCGCGCACCGTCAGCTTGAGACGGTTCCATTCGCCGGGCTTGATCAACCCCTGGCTCTTGGCGCCGTTCAAACCGCCCACGTTGCCTTCGTCGCTTTGCCGTAGGTTTGCCTGATAGCGCTTTGGCCACGGC
Source organism: Verrucomicrobiia bacterium (assembly GCA_041667205.1). Taxonomy (GTDB): domain Bacteria; phylum Verrucomicrobiota; class Verrucomicrobiia; order CAIQCK01; family CAIQCK01; genus CAIQCK01. The sequence continues at coordinate 39,884 of JBAYFL010000020.1, forward strand.
TTGCCGGCCGGGATGGTGTCGTAGCGGAAATAAATGCCGCTATCCCACTTCTCGGACTTGAGCGCCTTCCACTCGAACTCAAAGATGAAGTCTGCGTATTTTCGGGCGGACTGAACGAGGCCGTTGCCTTCCTTAATGAACATGTCGCCGTTGTCCACCGTCGCCTCGCAAGTCAGCACCGTCCAGCCCGCGAGTGACTTGCCGTCGAAGAGAGTCACGCGTTTGCCGGTCGTTTCCGCCGCCTGCGCCGCAATCACCGCGACGCAAACCGACGCCAGCGCCATGCCCAAAGAGAGTTTGATGTTCTTCATGAAGCAATGTCGTAACGCGCCGCCGCGTCAAAAGCAATCGCGAAGGGCAAGGAGAAAGTTGCCAGCGGTCATCGGTCAGCCGTCCTCGGTCAGCACCTCTACGCCGCCCCGATCTGCTTCTGGATCACGTCGGCGATACGCTGCGCTTGTTGCTCGATCACCGCGCGGTCGCGGCCTTCGACCGTCACGCGGCAGAGCTGCTCGGTGCCAGAGTAACGCACGATGACGGTGCCCGTCTCTTTGATCGCGGCTTTCGCTTCCTCGATCGCTCCTTGGACGCCAGCCACCGACTCCAGCGGTGGCTTGGAGCGGACCTTGATGTTCAGCATCACCTGCGGGAAGTGCTGCATGACGCGACAAAGCTCGCTGAGCGGCTTGCCGGACTCGCGCATGACGCGAAGCACTTGCAGCGCGCTAACGATGCCATCGCCGGTGGTCGTGTAATCACTAAAGATCATGTGACCGCTTTGCTCGCCGCCGACGTTGGCGTTGAGCCGGCGCATCTCATCTATAACGAACTTGTCGCCCACCTGCGTGCGAACCACTTTGCCGCCGGCCTTGCCAATCGCCTCGTCGAGGCCGCCATTGCTCATCAACGTCGCCACCAGTGTGTTGTTGCGAAGCTGGCCTTTCTTGAGCATGTCCACGCCGGTCACTGCGAGAATCTCGTCGCCGTCCACGAGGCGCGCGTTCTCATCGCACAAGATGACGCGGTCGGCGTCGCCGTCGTGGGCAATGCCAATGTCGGCGCGATGCGCGATGACCGCCTGGCGCAGGCTGCTCGGATGGAGGCTGCCGCAGTCTTTGTTGATGTTCACGCCATCGGGCGTGTTGTTGTAGATGAACAACTCCGCGCCCAACTCGCGCAGGACGCACGGCGTGCTCTTGTAGCCCGCGCCATTGGCCGCGTCCACGGCGATGCGGAAGCCATCGAGCGTCATGCCGCGGGGGAAGCTGGCCTTGACGAACTCGATATAGCGACCCAACGCATCGTCAATGCGCGTGGCCTTGCCGACCGCGCCGGCGGTGGGGCGAATCTTGTCTATCGCGCCGCTGAAGACCAGTTCCTCGATCTGGTTCTCCACCCCGGTGTCGAGCTTGTAGCCGTCGCGATCAAAGAACTTGATGCCGTTGTCGTCGTAGGGATTGTGCGACGCGGTCAACACAACAGCGGCGTCGGCGCGCAACGAGCGGGCGATATAGGCCACGCCCGGCGTCGGCAGCGGTCCGACCAGCAGCACGTCCACGCCCATCGAGAGAATGCCGCTCGTCAACGCCGTCTCCAGCATGTAGCCGGAGAGGCGCGTGTCCTTGCCAATGACAATCCTGTGCCGCAACGAACCGCGCTCGGCGGGCACTGCGTTCTGGTTCCGGAACACGTGCGCGGCGGCGCGGCCCAGCTTCAGCGCGGTCTCGGCGGTCACCGGCTCGATGTTCGCCTTGCCGCGAACACCGTCGGTGCCGAACAGCTTCATCATCGTGGGAGTCGAATCGCTCATGGTTCCATTTGTCCTACGACTTTCGGCGGAGTTCGTCAATCACGCGCAACGCCCGTGCCGTCTCCGCCACGTCGTGGACGCGAACAATGCTCGCGCCGCGGGTGACGGCCCAGACCGCCGCCGCAATAGAACCTTGCCGCAGCGCGTCAGGATTTGCGCCGCCCGGGCCGAGCAGTTTCGCGATGAAACTCTTGCGTGAGACGCCAACGAGCACGGGCCAGCCAAGGGCGCACAGCGCATCCAGCCGCGCCAGCAGTGCCAGGTTGTGCTCGACCGTCTTGCCAAAACCAATGCCGGGGTCCAAAACGATCTGTTCCGCCGTGATACGGGCAGATCCCGCAACACCCAGTCGCTCGTGGAGAAATCCCGTGACTTCCCTCATGACATCGTCATAGCGGGGATCAAGTTGCATCGTCTGCGGTGTGCCCTGCATGTGCATCAACACCACGCCCGCACCGGCACGAGCGACTGTGTCGAACATCGCCGCATCGAAACGACCGGCACTGATGTCGTTGATGATGTGCGCCCCAGCTTCGAGCGCGCGACGGGCAACTTCGCCCTTGGTGGTATCAACGGAGATGAGGAAACGCGGGGCGTTGGGCGTGGAACATGAAGCGTGAAGCGCGGCGACAATGGGGATGACCCGGCGGAGTTCCTCGTCGAGAGGCACGGGCGCGGAGCCGGGCCGGCTGGACTCGCCGCCGATGTCAATGATATCCGCGCCGGCCTCAACCATCGCCAAAGCGTGCGCCGCGGCGGCCCTCGGGTCCGTGAAACTGCCGCCGTCGCTGAAACTGTCGGGGGTGACGTTCAGGATGCCCATCAGCCGGCTGCGGCCGTCGGAAAAATCCACCGAGAAGTTCCGGCCGCGCCAGATCATGATGGTGACCGGAAAACCCGGTTAAGCGTTGGCCGGCGCGCTGCCAATGTCGGGCGCATCAGGCAACGGCGGAGGTTCGGCCGTGTTTTCTGTCGAAGCAGTTGGGAGAACTGGCGGAGAAGCGTTCTTGTCTTCGCCAGAATCGTGCGGCCGGCTGAGCTTGCCGGTGCGCACGATCTCCATCACTTCCTCGCCATCCAACGTTTCAAATTCCAGCAACGCCTCGCCGAGCACAATCAACTTGTCCTTGTTGTCGTTGAGGACTTTCCTGGCCTGCTCAATAGCTTCGTCCATGAAGCGGCGAATTTCCTCGTCTATGACGCGGGCGGTCGCTTCGCTGACGCTTTGCGGGCGAGTTAATTCGCGGCCGAGGAAGACAGGCTGCTCATCATCCACGCCGTAGTGGACATTGCCGAGCTTCTCGCTCATGCCCCACTCGCACACCATCTTCCGCGCGATAGCGGTGGCATAGCGGATGTCGCTGTAAGCGCCGCTGGTGATGTCGCCGAGGATCGTCTCCTCGGCAATACGTCCGCCCATGACGGTGGCGAGGCGGACGACCAACTCCTTCTTGCCCTGCGTGTATTTATCCTTCGTCGGCAGATACATCGTCGAGCCGAGCGACTGGCCGCGCGGAATGATCGTGACCTTATGAACCGGATACTCACCGGCGTCGAGGAAAGCCTGCACCAGCGCGTGGCCGGCCTCGTGGTAAGCGGTGCACTTCTTTTCCTTCTCGTCCATCAACCGGCTGCGGCGCTCGCGGCCCCAGCGCACCTTGTCGCGGGCCTCTTCCATCTCCTCCATGCCGATAGCCTTCTTGTTGCCGCGTGCGGCAGTGAGCGCGGCCTCGTTGACGAGGTTGGCCAAGTCGGCGCCGCTGTAACCGGGCGTGCCGCGTGCAATGACCGCCAGGTCCACTTCCTTCGCGAGCTTCACGCTGCGGACGTGAATCTTGAGAATCTGCTCGCGCTCGTTCATGTCGGGCATGTCCACGACGATCTCGCGGTCAAAGCGGCCCGGCCGACGCAACGCCGGGTCGAGCACGTCAGGGCGGTTGGTCGCGGCAATGATGATGACGCCCTCGCTGGTGTCGAAGCCGTCCATCTCGGAAAGCAACTGGTTGAGCGTCTGCTCGCGCTCGTCGTGACCGCCGCCGATGCCGGAGAAACGCGAGCGGCCAACGGCGTCAATCTCATCAATGAAGATCAGGCATGGCGCATGTTTGCGGCCCTGCTCAAACATGTCGCGCACACGGCTCGCGCCGACGCCGACGAACATCTCCACGAAGTCACTGCCGCTAATCGAGAAGAACGGCACGTCCGCCTCGCCGGCGATGGCCTTGGCCAGCAGCGTCTTGCCGGTGCCGGGAGGGCCGGTCATCAGCACGCCTTTCGGGATGCGGCCGCCAAGCCGCTGGAACTTCTTCGGGTCTTTCAGGAAGTCCACGATCTCGGAGATTTCCTCCTTCGCTTCCTTGATGCCAGCGACGTCCTTGAAGGTGACCTTGTTGCGGTCGCGCGAGAGCATCCGGGCGCGGCTCTTGCCAAAACTGAGTGTGCCTTTGCCGGCGGACTTGAATTGCCGCCAGAAGACGAACCACAGCAACCCGAAGAACAACACTACGGGAATCATGCTGATCAACACCTGCGTGAGCGCGGTGTTGCTGCTGCGCTGGGCAAAGCCTTTTTGGGCCAGTGTTTCGCTCAGCCGGTCGGTCACGCGATGTTTGAGATGGAACTGCGTTAATCCCTGTTCCTTGCCAGAACCAGCCTTGACGCGCATCAGGCCCCGAATGTCCTGCACCATCGGTTCGGTGCCGTAAATGATCTCGCCCTCCGAAATCTCGCCGGCTTCGAGTTTCTGCATGAAATCGGGGTAGCTCAACTCGACCACGGTGCGTTCCCGCCCCATCTGGAAGCTCCAGAGCGCGCCGGTCAGCGTCAGCAGGCAGAGGAAAAGCACCAGCCCGCGCACGTTCACACGACTATCGCGCCCTTCGGGCGGGACAGGTTTTCGGTTGCTGTCGTTCTTGTTAAACATATGAGTCACTTGCGCTACGGTTATCCGGCGCAATTTAATCCAAAGCTATCATAGCCGCCATAGCTTGGCAATGACGCTTTCCCCGTGTGCTGAAACCGTCAAGAAACAGTCAAGTTCCTTGACTGCGAGCCGGGTTTGCGCACCATCGGGCCAGTTCAAGCCAGCAAGGAAACGTCATGCCCAAAGACAATAGCTGCTGCGGCGGCCAGCCGTCTTTACCAAGCCTGCCCCTGCGCATTCTGGCTGCGACCGCGACGGCGTGGCTAGGACTCGCATCCGCCCACGGCTGGGGCGGCGAGCACAATCGAATTACGACGGCTGCGGTCGAGGCATTGCCGCCCGATGACCGCGCTGTCATAGCGCCCGAAGCAGCCGCCTTGGCCCGCGTGTATTGCGAGTTCCCCGACTTGAACTGGCCGTGCTATGGCGAATGGGGCGGCGGCAATGCCGATCCCCGCCTGCCGCGGCTTCCCGACACGCGCCGCGAATGGGACATCTCGTTCTACTGCGGCTGGGATCCGATTTTGCAGAGGGGAAAGAGTTACCCTCACCGGCCGCCGGAATCGCTGGAGGCTGTCGCGCGTCATTTCGGAAAAACCGTGGACGCGCTCCAAGCCGGCCGGCTCGCCGACGCCGCGCGCTTTGCTGGTGTGATGTTTCACTACATCCAGGACAGCGGCTCCTTTCCGCACGTCCAACCGATCCACCGCGCGTTTCACACCAAAAACCTCGACGCCATCTGCACCGGTGGCTACGCGCCGCGCCTGCTGGGACAAACGCAAACTGAAGCAACCGCAGCACTGACCGCGCGAGTGCGCGGGCTGGTGGACTGGACCGAGCGCCGGCTTGCGCCGTTGCTGGCGGATGCGGGCTTGCCACTCGATGAGGTCAAACGTCTCTGCTCCAAGGAACTGGTTCCCGCCGTCGTAACTCGCGCGGTGGCGAAGCTGCGCGCGGAGAAGCCCACCGACTACGAAGCCGCCGCGCTCGATTGTGCCAACGAATGCGTCCGCGTCTGCGCCGACGCGCTGCACGGCGCACTTGCCCTTGCACCTACCCCGGCCGCCGCCAAACCCAATGTGGCAAAGGTCAATCTGGTTTTCAACCCATCGCTTGAGACGGGCGACGACGACCGCGCGCCGGAAGGCTGGTGCGTCGGCTGGCTCGATCTCAACGACCGCGCCGGCCGCGCCGAGTGGTATCGCGCCGGCACGCACTGGGACAAACCGGTGAAGACCGGCAAGCGCTCTGCAATGATTCTCTGGTCTCCGCAGAAAGGTTTGGAGTGGCGCCAGACCTGGCGACGGGCTGTGCCGGTGAAGGCAGGCGAAACTTATCACGGCGCTGTCTGGGTGAAGACGCGCGCAGCCACGGGCGCGACTTGGTTCGCTCTACAGTTCTGCGACACCGCTTACCAACCTGTCGGCAACGCGCACAGCGAAGTTGTGAAGGCTGACAACGACTGGAGGAAACTTTCGTTGGAAGCGACCGTGCCGTTAAACGCGCGCTGGCTGCGGGCCGTCCTGCACACGGAAGCCAACAACGGCGTAGTCTGGTTTGATGACGTTGAGATTGTAAGAACCGTTTCCTCCAAATAGCAAACGAGCAAGGAGAACACCATGCCTGACGAGAATTGCTGTTGTGGCGGTCGTTGCCGGCCGCCGTTGCCACCCGAACTCACCCGCCGCAAGTTCATCCACACCGTCGCGGCCGGCACTGCTGGTATTGCCGCCAGCAACGAACTGCTTCGAGCGCAAGCCGCAGCCATCCAGCCTGCCGCTGCGCTTACCACGCCCAAGCTGCCGAAATCGTGGCGCTATCCGCTAACGCCGCCGCGCGTTTATCGCGGCGCGAACCTCGAAGCCGTCTCGATGCCCATCGGCGGCATCGGCACCGGCACCGTCTGGCTCGACGGCCAGGGGCGGCTCGGCGTCTGGCAGATTTTCAACAACCTCAGCGAGACGCGCGTGCCCGACAGCTTCTTCGCGGTGCGCGTCAAGAGCGGCGGCAAACCAGCGGTCTTGCGCGTGCTTCAAACGGTGCCGGAAGAGCCGCTAGCTCCGGTCGCGTCGCTGACCTACGAGGGCGGCTATCCCATCGCGCGGCTCGACTTCAGCGATCCCGCGCTGCCCGTTGCGCTGCGGCTGGAAGCTTTCAATCCGCTCATCCCGACCGACGCCGCCAACTCCTCGATCCCGTGCGCCATCTTCCGCTTCACCGCGCGCAACACCGGCTCCGCGCCCGTCGAACTTTCGCTCATCGCCGCCTGCCAGAATGCCATCGGCAGTGGCGGCAGCGGCGCTATCAAAGGCGTCAAGTTTTTCGGCTACGGCCGCAACCGTAACCGCGCCGTGCGCGAGCCGGGCATGACGGCCATCGCAATGGAGAAAGCGGTCGAGCCGGCTCCGACCTGCCCCGTGAAAGTGCGCGCCCGCACCGGGGAGATCGTGCCGGGGCCGGAGCTTTTCTTCTTCTCGGAGCTGCCGGCGCTCTCGCCGCCAGCCGCCGAAACGCTCACGCGCATCGCCAACGCCGGCGGCGTGGTCGTTGCGTTGGGAGTGCAACCGTCGTTCTTCTCCAACCTCGCCGCGCTGCGCGGAAACCCAGAGGAACTGAAGCGGCAGTTCACCGTGTTCGAGGATTTTGAGAAAGAGAACTACGACGGGTGGACTGTAACCGGCACCGCATTCGGCAAAGCGCCCGCCAAAGGCACATCGCCCGGCCAGCAGAAAGTCAGCGGCTTCGCCGGCAAGCGCCTCGTCAACACATTCCTGCCGAACGACAAGCCGCAGGGCAAGCTCGTTTCCAAACCGTTCCGCATCGAGAAGCGCTACATCGGCTTCCTTATTGGTGGTGGCAAACACAAGGACGAAACCTGCATCAACCTGCGTGTCAGCGGCAAGATCGTCCGCACCGCGCTCGGCAAGAACCGCGAACAGCTTGAACCTGCAAGCTGGGACGTGGCTGATCTCAAGGGAAGGGAAGCTGTCATCGAAATCGTGGACCGCCACTCCGGCGGCTGGGGCCACATCAACGTGGACCAGATCGTGTTCTCCGACATCGCGCCCGACGCCATCCTCACTCTCGGCTCGCCTGTCCGTGCCGCCGCCAACGCCATCACCCTGCCCTTCTCCGCCGCCGGCAACGCCAAGCTCGACGCGGAGTTTCCCGCGACGTTGAAGGATGTCGCTGAGCCGTGGAACGTCACGAGCTACACTCGACTGCAAGATTTCCGCGACGGCGAAAAAGGCTGCCGCGCGCTTGTCACCGCCCCGAACGGCGACCCGCTGCTCATCTCCTGTCCGCTCGGCAAAGGCCGCGTCATCCTCGCGCTCGCGAAGAACCTGCCGTGGAACTGGGCCGCCGCGTTGTTCGCTTCGGCGCGAGGCGAACCGCTCAAGGACGGCGAGCGCCTCGTTCCCTGCTCGCCCGGCTGGGGCACGATGACGCTGGTGGCGCTCGATGACGCTGCCATCGCCACGCCGCGCTGGACTTCGCGCGAGGAAATCATCAGCGGTCTCAAGCCCGGCGAAGACTCCGGCGAGAGCGTGGCAGGCGAGACATTCAACGCCGCGCTCAGCGTGCCGCTCAAGCTCGCGCCCGGCGAAGAACGCACGGCGACATTCGTGCTGGCGTGGCATTTTCCCAACGTCGAGCGGTTCCACCACGAAGGAAACCTCTACGCCCGACGCTGGCCCGACGCGCTGGCTGTCGCGCGCCACGTCGCCGCCAACGCCGACGCACTCTGGCAACGCACGCGGCTTTATCACGAGACGCTTTACCAGTCGAACCTGCCGGAGGAGTTCCTCGACGCGATGACATCGCAATCGGTCATCTTCCGCGGACCGACCTGCTGGTGGTCGGAGGACGGCTACTTTGCCGGCTTCGAGGGTTGTTACGGCTGTTGTCCGCTCAACTGCACGCACGTTTGGAACTACGCGCAGTCCCACGCGCGACTGTTCCCGGAGGTCGGCCGCAACCTGCGCGTCTCCAACTTCATCACCTACCTCCACCCCGACGGCGAGACCTCGCACCGCGAGCACGGACCGCACGGCGCGTTTGCAGACGGCCACTGCGCCGTGATCGTCGCCGCGCTGCGCGAGCATCAGCTAAGCCCGGACGAGAAGTTTCTGAAACAAATCTGGCCCGGCCTGAAGAAGGCCACCGACTGGATGATCGAGAAGTATGACGCCGACCACGACGGCGTGCCCTCCGGCCAGCAGTGGAATACCTACGACACCGCCGTCACCGGCGCGAACACGTTCATCGGCTCACAGTATCTCGCCGCGCTCGCCGCCGCCGAGAAGCTGGCGCTCGTAATGAAAGACGCCGAGGCCGCCTCGCGCTGGCGGGCGGTGCGCGAAGCCGGCATGAAGAACCAGAACGCGAAGCTCTGGAACGGTGAATACTACATCCAGATTCCGGAGACGCCGCCAGGCCGCGACTACAACAACGGCTGTGCGAGCGACCAGTTGCTGGGCCAATGGTGGGCGCACCAGCTTGGCCTTGGCTATCTCTACCCGCCGGAACGCGTGCGCAAGGCAGCCGACGCCATCATGCGCCACAACTTCCGGGAGAAGTTCGCCGGCTTCAAACAAGACCCGCGCCGCTACATCCCCGACGACGAAGGCGGTCTGCTGATCTGCACCTGGCCGCACTTCGACCGGCCCAAGCCGTTCATGCTTTACTCCGACGAAGTCTGGACTGGCATCGAATACTCCACCGCCGGCCTGATGGTGTTCGAGGGCGAGATCGAAGCCGCGCGCCGCATTGTAAAGATGGCGCGCAGCCGTTACGACGGCCGCAAACGCGACGGCCTGAACTCCGGCCCCGGCGGCAATCCATTCAACGAGCTGGAGTGCGGGAAGTTTTACGCGCGGGCGCTGAGTTCGTGGTCGTTGCTGATCGCGAGCCAGGGTCAGATTCTCGACGGCCCCAAAGGCGTGCTGGGCTTCAGACCGCGCTGGCAGCCGGCGGACCACCGCTCGTTCTTCACCACTCCCGAAGGCTGGGGATTGTTCATCCAGAAACGCAAAGGCGACCTTCAGCACGAGCGCATCGAGTTACGCCACGGCAAACTCCGGCTTCAGGAACTGGTGTTCGAGATTCCGTCAACGGCAAAGGAGCCAATCGCGAAGGTTACTGTCGGCAATCGCGCCATCCCTGCGTCGCTGAATCGTGACGGCACTGAGGTTCGGCTGGTTCTCGCGGAGACAGTGTGCGTGACGGAAGGCGAAACGGTGGAGGTCGCGCTACGCTGGTAGCGGCTCTTCCGTCTCCACCCAACGGAACACTTGTTGTTCTCCGTCGAGACCTTTGAGCCGGTAGCGGCCAACCGATTCTGTTTGTTGCTGTCGCACGGGGTCGAGCTTCGACCGGAACCGTTCGGACATGACGACAAGTTGTCGAATGCCGGCGACCGTCTGAGTCGGCACCAGTTCCGGCCCGGCGTGACGAACCTTTTCCAGCGCGAACACGCCATACACATCCTGACCGGTGCGCTCGCCGGTGGGCGACAAACTGGCCGACCCCCAATGCAGCGCGACTGAAAGCGGCGGCACCGGGTTGTGCCGCCCAACCAAGCGCGGGCCGAGTTCGAGGGCGGCTTCCAAAGCGGCCCCGGCTCTGCCGAAGCACGCGAGAAAACCGTCGCCGGCGCACTGGAGGAAGGGTTCCGGTTCGGCGCGCAGCGCGTGCTGGAGAATCTTGCCCATCGTTACGATCATCGCGGCGAACTGCGCCTCGTTTTGCTTCACGAGTTGAGTGGAGCCAATGACATCCACCACCATGAAGGCTTCCGAACGCCGCTCAAACACCGCTTTCGCCGGAATCACAATGCTGCCGCTGCCGCAAAACGTGGCTTGTTCGCATTGGGTTTCGGTGTTGCTGTCGATCTTCTCTGGTGCGACGAGCAATCGCGTCTGGCCAACGGTCAACTGCGCTGGCAGCGTGAGAGGCACTGTGCCTTGGATACGCTTGCCATTGAGATAAGTGCCGTTGCTGCTGTTGAGGTCTTCGAGCAGGAACGCTGACCCGACCATGCTGATGGCGCAGTGATGCCGCGAGATCGCGGTATCCTGGGGCAGACTCAAATGATTATCTTTGTCGCGACCAATGGAGAAACAGTTTTCGCAGATCGGCAGACGGATGCCGTTGACCGCGCGTTGAGTCACCGAACCCAGCAGGGTGATCGAGGCCAGCGGTTTTGTCGCGTCAGCGGTTGTCATGCTCCTCGCCGCAATCTCATCGCCTGATCCCCAATATCTGTCATTCCTCTAAATCCTCGTGCCGGCGGGGATGATGGAGTTCTTGGGAATGCAAACGATGCCGTCGCGGATACAGTAGAGCGGATGGTCCACGTTCGCCTCCTTGTCGGCCGGGCTGATATGCACGCCATCGCCGATGCGGACGTTCTTGTCGAGAATGGCGCGCTCGATGACGCAGTCGTGGCCGATCCCGATGTGCGGCAGATGTTCACGGTCGTCCGCGTGAAGCTCCCGGTCGTCCTGGTAGTAGTCGGCACCCATCATGACTACATCGTGCAACTTCGATCCCTTGCCGATCTTGGAGCGGACGCCGATCACGCAATGCCGGAGGGTGGACGGATGGATGACGCTACCGGGAGCAACGATCGTTTCATATATGTGGCTGTCAGTGACGATGCTCCCCGGCAAGAAGCGCGGGTGGGTATAGACCGGCGCGTGCGCGTCGTAGAAATCGAACGGCGGCTTCGGCTTGGCCAGCGCCAGATGCACGTCGAAAAAGTTTCGCACGGTTCCGATGTCTTCCCAAAAGCCTTTGAAGATGTAGGCGAAGACCGAGCGTTTGTTGATGGCGTCGGGGATGATGTGCTTGCCAAAATCGGCCTTGTCGTTGTCCAGTTCCTTGATGAGCACGTCGCGGTTGAACACATAGATACCCATCGAGGCCAGGAAGTGGTCGCTGTCACCGCCCATGTGCATCTCGGTTGCCAGCGACCCGCTCATCTTCAACTCTTCGAGCATCTTCTCGTCCTTCGGCTTCTCAACGAACCGCGCGATGCGTTTGTCCGCGTTGACCTGCATGATGCCAAGCGAGGAGACGCTCTTGCGGGGCACGGGCAGCGTGGCGATGGTGATGTCCGCGCCGTGCTGGATGTGCTGGTCGAGCATCGGCCGGAAATCCATGCGGTAGAGCTGGTCGCCGGAAAGAATCAGGATCAGTTCGCCGCCCGCCGAGAGAAGGTGTCGGAAGTTCTGCCGCACGGCGTCGGCGGTGCCCTGATACCAGCCCGCGTGCTCCGGCGTCTGCTGCGCGGCGAGGATGTCCACGAAACCATCGGTGAACGCGTCAAACTTGTAGCTCTGCTGGATATGGCGGTGAAGCGAGACGGAGTTGAACTGCGTCAACACATAGACGCGCTTGAGGCCGGAGTTGATGCAGTTGCTCACCGGCACGTCCACGAGGCGGTAATTGCCAGCAATCGGCACGGCGGGTTTGGCGCGCTCTTTGGTGAGCGGATAAAGCCGCTGGCCTTGACCACCACCCATGATAACGGACAGGACGTTCTTGTTACTGAAAAGTCGTGTATGAGGTCGCATGATTTTTTATCTCGCAGGAACCTGTTAGCTAGTATATCCGTCGTCTGTTTAGAGGCAATCTTTCGTTGCTGACAGAAACTTACTAATCCTATGTGTGGCATTGTCGGTTACATCGGCCAAAGACCCGCCGAACCCCTGCTGCTGGAGGGACTGCGGCGGCTGGAATACCGCGGCTACGACTCCGCGGGCATGAGCACGCTCGCCGACGGCCGGCTCCGCACCGTCAAACGCGTCGGCAAGATCAACGATGGGCTTGCGCCCGCTCTAGCGGCCACTCCCCTGCCCGGCTCCACCGGCATCTGCCACACACGCTGGGCCACGCACGGGCCGCCCACCGACGCCAATGCGCATCCGCACTTCGACCAGTCCAGCCGGCTCGCGCTGGTTCACAACGGTGTCATCGAAAACTACACCGCCCTCAAACAACGCCTCGCCAAACTGGGCCACACGTTCCGTTCCGACACCGACAGCGAGGCGCTCGCGCAGTTGATCGGCCATTACTATGACCTGTTGCCCGCAGGCGACGGCGACGACCGCCTCGTCAACGCCGTCCGAAGCGCGCTTGGCGAAGTCACCGGCACTTACGGCATCGCCGTCATGCACCGCGACCATCCGCAACTGATGGTCGGCGCGCGGCGCGGTTCGCCACTGGTGCTTGGCGTCGGCAAGGGCGAAAACTTCCTCGCCAGTGACGTCAATGCCATCGTCGCCCACACGCGCGACGTGGTTTATCTCAACGACTTCGACGTCGTTGCTATTACCCGCGACAATTTCCAGATCAACAGCCTCACCGCCGGCGCAGTCAACCGCCAGATCAGCCGCGTCGAGTGGAGCGCCGACGCCGCCGAGAAAGGCGAGTTCGCGCACTTCATGCTTAAGGAGATTTACGAGCAACCTCAGGCCGTCCAGAACGCCCTGCGCGGTCGCATCAACCACGAGGAATCCACCTCGCGCTTCGGCGGCCTGAACATGACCGCCAGCGAGTTGCGCGAAGTGGACCGCGTCGTCTTTTGCGCGTGCGGCACGGCATGGCACGCGGCGCTCGTCGGCGAGTATCTGTTCGAGGAACTCGCCCGCGTGCCGGCGGAGGTCGAATACGCGTCCGAGTTCCGCTACCGCAACCCGCCGGTGGACAAAGACACGCTGGTGTTCGTCATCAGCCAGAGCGGCGAGACCGCCGACACGCTCGCGGCGTTGCGCGAAAGCCAGCGCAAAGGCCACAAGACACTGGCCATCGTCAACGTCGTCGGCTCCACCATCGCCCGCGAGGCTGACGGCGGCGTCTATATGCACGCTGGCCCGGAAGTCGGCGTCGCGGCGACCAAGAGCTACGTTTCCCAACTGACCGTGCTGGCACTGCTGGCGATCTACATGGGCCGCATCCGCCACTTGTCGGCGACGCAGGGCCAGGCCGCCATCCGTGAACTGGAAGCCATCCCCGGCAAAATTCAGCAGGTGCTAAAGCAGAACGACCACATCCGCCGGATCGCCGAGAAATACCAGCACGCCAAGGATTTCCTCTTCCTCGGCCGGCAGTTCAACTATCCCATCGCGCTCGAAGGCGCGCTCAAGCTGAAGGAAATTTCCTACATCCACGCCGAAGGTTATCCCTCGGCCGAGATGAAGCACGGCCCCATCGCGCTCATTTCGCCGGAAGTGCCCAGCGTGTTCATCTGCCCGCGCGACGCCGTTTATGAGAAGACGTTCAGCAACATCGAGGAAATCAAGGCGCGCAAAGGTCCGATCATCGCCATCGCCACCGAAGGCGACACGCACATCGCCACCAAGGCCGACGACGTCATCTACGTGCCGCCGACCACCGATTACTTCTACCCGTTGCTGACAGTTGTGCCGCTTCAACTACTGGCGTATCATATCGCTGTGCTGCGCGGCTGCGACGTTGACAAGCCGCGCAACCTCGCCAAGAGCGTAACCGTGGAGTAACTATGAAAACCATTGCAACCCTGACCGCCATCGCCCTTGCTTGCGGCTGGCTCAGTGGCATCGCCCAAGCCAAACCGCTCGGCCAGGCGACTGTCACCGAAACCAACAACGACGTCCGTTATCAAGCGGCCAACTCCGCCGAGCGCCCCGCGAAACTGAAAGATGTCGTCCGCGGTGCGGACACGCTGCGAACTGGCCAGAAGTCCCAAGCTGAGATCGAGTTTGAAGACACAACGATCACGCGGCTCGGCTCCAACTCACTCTTCACGTTCAATCCTGAGAAACGGGAGTTTGAACTGCGTGAAGGCGTGCTGCTGTTCGACATGCAAAAAGGCATCGGCGGCGGCACCATCCGGACCGGCGGCATCACCGCGGCGATCGAAGGCACCGCTGGCATGGCCATCCGGCGCGGCCCACCGCAGGTCATCTGTCTGACGGGCCTTATTCGCATCCTCGACGCCCAAGGCAAGCAACTCGGACTGCTCCAACCGGGAGACACATTCGTCGGCGGCAAGTTTCTCCAGATCAGTCTGCGCGGGCTGAGCAAAGGCAAGCTGCTTTTGCGAAAACTGCGGCACAACCAAACCGAGTTTGAAACAGCGATGACGCGGCAGGAAGCGGACATTCAGGCAGGCAAACTCCTGAATACCTTTGAAGACGAGGTGCCGCCGGGGTTGACGCCACCATCGGGCCAGCAGTTCAAGAGCGGCATCGAGCAATTGCGCCAAAACAACGCCAAACCTTCTCAGCCACCGCCGTCGGGGTTCAAGAGCATTAGCAAAGGGCCATAGCAGGGTTGGCGCGAGGCTCTCGCATACCGCGAACCACCACCCGGTGGGACGCCAACCCCGTGCTTGACAGTCGGATGTCGGAGGGGCAAAGTTCCGTCGTCTTCGCGGAACCCAAAAAACAATAAGGCGGGCGAAACAAATTATTGGCCTTGCAACCGAGATACGTGGCTTGGTGAGAACCGGCAGAAGAGTTGGATGAATATGAACACCCTTTTTAGCCAGTGGCAACCTGGCAAATGCGCCACCATCGCGGTCATTGTCGCCATGTGGGGCTTCTGCGGCAGTGCGATCCATGCGAAACCGCTGGGCAATGCAACCGTCACCCAGGTCAACAACGACGTTCGCTTCAAACCCACTACTGGCAACGAGCGCCCCGCCAAACCCAAAGATGTCGTCAAAGGCTCCGATACGCTGCGCACTGGCCAGAAATCCCAGGCGGAAATCGAATTCGAGGACCGCACCATCACGCGGCTAGGGTCAAACTCTACCTTCACTTTCGATCCCGACAAGCGTGAGTTTCAACTGAAGAAAGGGCTGCTCCTGTTCGACATGCCCAAGGGTGCCGGCGGCGGCAAGATCATCACCCCCGCAGGCACCGCGGCCATCGAAGGCACCGCAGGCATTGTCTCCTACCGCAGCGCGCCGAAGATCATCTGCCTGGCTGGCGTCATCAACGTTCTCAATCCGAACGGCCAGCTCATGGCGAAAGTCATGCCCGGCCAGTTGTTCATCATGGGTGTGACCAAGCACCCGGTGGACTTCATGCTCAACGGCGTCAAGAGCGGCAAGCTCATGGGCGGCGGCTTGCCGAACAACACGGAAGAGTTCAACAACTCCAACAACGAGCAACTCCAGCAGATTCAGACCGGCCAACTCCAAGCCACACCATTTGTCATGCTCGGCGAGAAGACCGACGTCTTCATAGCGTCACCCACGACAACTCAAGATCAATACCCCCAAACCCCGGAAATCGACCCTGATAGTCCACCGACTCCACCAACTCCGACGACCTTCGCAATCAACTCCGACACCACGATCAATGCCGGCACCGGGGTCATTACGGGCACCGACTCCATGCAAGGCACCGTGCAAGACGGCAAGGCCACTTTCGATCTTGGCACCAAGAATGTCACCGTATCGGGCAACCCCACCGGCGTGCCTGCGGCCAACGGAACTTTTAACGCCGACTTCATCACTCAAGGAACACTGTTGTTTGACAATATGCCTGAGGATACAAACCCTAGCGGCCCCATCGAGCAGAAGAGCGACAACCTAACGTTCAGGGCTTCATCCATCAGTATTGTCAACTCGTTCTTTCATACTGGCGACTTTGAAACTGGCGGCAATGTAGCAGGCCCCAGTTCCATGAGTTTCTACGCCGACGGTAATCTGATGGTGGATCCCTCCACGCTCAGACTGCGCAGCGGACCTGCCGACGGCAGCCCCTACACTGCCGGCTTGATTCACCTTGAGAGCGCCAACGGACTCGTGACCTTCGTCGGCAGCGGCTACGACCCGGACAACGATCCCGACGACCTGCTGCGCAGTCATGCGCGAGCCACCATAAACACCGGCGGAGGCATCTACGACGGCGGCACCGTGGAACTCATCAGCAAGGGAACGCGAGTTCTTCTCGTTGATGGTTACCTTTACCCTTACGATGGCGTCTTCGTTCACGACGCCACCATTGACGTGGCTCCCAAGGATAATCTCGGCTATCTGACATCCGGAAACGGCGGCAACGTGCGATTGAGCGGGAAGATGCAGGTTCTCATAGAAGACACGGTGGACATTGATGCGACCGGCACCATTCCGGGCACTGTGACAATCCAATCCGCCGGCGTTGATACGATGTCCGGTCTCATCACATTGAAGGTTCCCAACTCCACCGGTCACATCAGGATGGAAGCCCAGACCACGTTTGCAGCCATCAACGGCGGCGAAATCAACCTCAATGGCTTCTATGACGGTAGCGGTTACAGCATCAACTTGATGGCCAGTGGACCGGCCGGCGGCGGCAGGATCAACGCCACAGCCTTTGGCGGCTACTATGCGCCTGATTCGTGGATGACTACCTATTATGGTCTTGCTGGAATCAACATCTTTGGCGCGCGACTCGACGCCAGCGCACCGTCTGATACCACTTTGCCCGCCGGCAGGATCGTTTTTGAAGCACCGGAGGTTACTCTCGACACGGCTCACCTCTCCGCAGGCGACTTTTTCGCCACCTACAATTCGGGCGGCGCGGTTGGCCGGATCGAGGTTTCGGGTGTGAATCCCAACGGCACCCATCTCGGCACCGCGGTCAACATTGCCAATTCGACGCTGACCGTCGGCGGCACGGAAAATCCGGACGGCGGCGTCTTCATCAACGGCGACAGCGTGACGATTGACACCGCCAGCATGAACAATTTCTACACCGATCCCGCGCAGGTTCATATTCAGAGCCGCCAGAACACCGGCGTTTGGTCAACCAATCCAGCCGATCCGATCTACTGGACACCGCTCTACTTCATCATGGACGACACCACCACGATGGACGTCAGCAGCGCGACGCCGACCATCGTTGGATCAGGAGGTTCACTCGACGGAACGTTTAACGGCAGTGGCGCGGCGGTGTTTGATTTTGGCACGCAGAACGTGCTCATGTGGCCTCATCCACCAGATTCAACGACGACGTCAGACGGACTCTTTAAGGCGGAGTTCTATACCAGCGGGAGTTTTGAAGCGCTGAACATGACGCCGAATACCGGCGGTGGAGGGCCAAACAGTCCGCTTCAAACGGCACGTGTGAGCATTCATGCATCGGGCATCCAGATCGTCAATTCCATATTCGACATGGGCGATAACGACGCACCCAACGGCC
The DNA here is from genome assembly GCA_041667205.1 of Verrucomicrobiia bacterium. Taxonomy (GTDB): domain Bacteria; phylum Verrucomicrobiota; class Verrucomicrobiia; order CAIQCK01; family CAIQCK01; genus CAIQCK01. The sequence goes on from JBAYFL010000020.1 coordinate 57,798, forward strand.
CCAGCGAGTTCCAGCTTTTCTCCAGCACGGACGCGATAGCCGTCTCACCCTACGATCCAGAAGACCCGGCGGCCCCCACATCCGTCTTTGCCCCAAAGTCCGGCATTGTCGGCGAACAGGTGACGGGCGGAAAGTTTCATCTGGAGAGCGCCAGCGTAACAGCTTTTGGGGGCGGCGAACTCACTTTGGATGGCAGAGAGGTGCGAATCACCCAAGCGCTCGTCGGCGCAACGGATGTTGGTGGCACTGTCGAAATCAAGAGCACAGGTAATGGAACAGGCCCCGGCGGCAAGGTGGACGGCGTGCATATTCGCAACGCATTCATTGATGTCAGTCACCCGATTACCACGGACTATCCCAATGACTTTTCACCTACGCCAGCGCTGGATGGCGGACTTGAAGCGGATGTGCTTGCAGCCATTAGAGAACAACTTGCGGCCACACCGGCCTTGGTCGGCGGAACGGTGACATTAGATGGCAAAATGGAAGTGACAATCCGCGACACCACAGACATCTATGCCGATGGAAGCACCATGGCCGGCACCGTTCAAGTAACGTCCAGTGGCGACAGCTTGGAAGCGGGCAGAGTCGGCTTTCATGTTGAAGACCGTGCTGATCCGGGTCACATTCTCCTCAGCGCTCAAAACGCCTCCGTCAGTTCCACATTGGACCCCGGCAACATCGCCTTCTCTGGCGCAACCCTCGAAGACGGAACCAAGACCGTAAACATCACAGCCAGCGGCGACGCGGGCGGCGGCGAGATTTCCGTCGAGGCTCCCAGAACTGTATATGTTGCCAATGCCGCCTTGGACGCGAGCGCCTTGGCCGACAGCACGGGATCAGGCGGAACAATCCGCTTGCATGCCGGAGCATCTCCCAGCACTCCAACGGACGGCAGTGTGGCACTCCAAACCTTCAGCGCGGAACTGCGAGCGCGAGGGTTTGACGGCGGAGAGGTAACCACCATTCCGAGCGGCATCGGGCCTTTCTACCTGCCCGCCAGTCTGGAAATGCACGGCACGCTTGTTGACGTCAGTTCCTATGGCGGAACTTCTCCGGGTAACACGCCGCAAGGCGGCGATGTGCATCTTCATGGCACGCTCAGCGCCATGATTTTTGGCGATCAGTATGGTTCGACTGACATTACCGCCGACGGTCCGGCGGAAGGCAGTGGCGCCGTCGCAGGCCGCGCGGGCAGCATCCACATCCAGTCGCCCGGCACCGATTCAACCCCCGGCAACGTCACGATCCTGGATGTCGAATCAAACAGGACCCACTATGTCCGCCTTTCCGCGCGCGACTCGGCGGTCGTGTTCGACGCGCTGGCCAACGGAGGCAACATTGACATCCACGGCGCCGACGGGCGCGCCAGAGGCAGCGAGACCATCCAGATCACAGCTAGCGGACCGTCTGGCGGCAACATCACGATCTCTGCCATTCAGAACCTCAGCATCATTAACGCACAACTTAATGCAGGTGGCACACTCAGTCTCAACGGCCAAAACATTCTCGTCCAGAACTCGCTCCTAACGGCTGCTTTGATTTCAATCAGCGCATCCTCCAGCGCCAGTGTTTTGAACTCCATGCTGCAGGCCAGCAGCGGCATCAACATCTCAGCCCCCACGGTGAACCTCGCCGGCACCACACTGAACCCCGGCCTGAGCGGCTCAGCACAAATCTATGCCAACTCGCTGGTCAACCCGCCGGCCAGCGGCAACTACGTCCTGAATCCGTTTGGCGGTTATTGAACCGGCTCGAAGCCCGGCATCAAAAGCCTCTTGTCCAGCGCGGTTAACTTGTGTAGTCTGCGCGGCCATGCAGGAGGTTGTGATTGTTATTTAGCTTGTCTGAAAAATATAAATCGGCTGAAGTTCCTCAAGCCGCGCACTGGTTTGCCAGCGGCGCGATGGGCGTGGCGGCGGCCTTCATGCTGCTGCTGCCATCCGCAGCGGCACAGGAAGCCCAACGCCGCCAATACGAAAGCATGCCGATCCAACCGATCGCGCCTCTCTCGCCCCAGGCTTCGCTGCCGCAGGCCGAAGACGACGAAATCGGCAAACAGTTTCTGCTCAAGCGCCGCATGGCCATCCCTCAGTTCTCCATCTCCGGCGACGCGCAGTATTTCTATAACTCCAACCCGCGGTTGCTCGACGGGGACGCCAGCGATGACTTTCTGTTTGTCGGCTCCTCAACGCTCGCGTGGAACCCGACCTGGATCAAAGGCGCCGCCGTCTCGGCTTTTGCCCGGCAACAGTTCTTCCGCTACAACAGCAGCAGCGACATGGATTTCAACTCCACCGCGTTTGGGCTGAACGTCGGCACTTCCGTCAAAGACTGGTTCAACGTCAACTACGGCTACACCGCCACGCGGCTGGAAAGCCGTCCCACGGGCCAGTCGTTTTACGACGAAGGCGACGTCTCGGTAATGCTCAGCCGCAGTGAGAAATTCGCCCAGCGTTTTGCGGCGCCCTACGGATACTCGATGGATTATTTCCACACCTCCCCCGGCAGCTTCAACCGGGTCACTCACGGAATCTTTGCCGGTTTGAACTGCGCCATCACGCCCAAGCTCCTCGGCCAGGTCTTCTACAGGTTCCAATATGAAGACTACAACGATGTCTCCCGCGAAGACCGGGCGCATGTCTTCTCGGTGACGCTGACTTACTATATCACCGATTGGGCCAGCGTCCGGACGTTCGCAAGCTGGACCACCAACAAGTCCACCATTGATCGGAATTACGACGCCATCAACAGCGGCCTCGGCGCAAGCTTGGTGTGGAAGTTCTGATTCGAGTGCCGGCACTGGATCCCCGTCAAGGGTCAACAAGCACACATGATCCGCTACTCTTTTGCCTTTGCCGATGGCAGCCACGCCGACTTCTGCGTGGATGAACAGGCCCCTGCCGCTCAATCACCTTGCAGTTCGGAAGGACAGCCCAAGTGGATGGATCTCGATACACACCGCTGTCCGCACTGCCCGCTGACACGCTCAGAGCGCATGGTTTGCCCGGCCTTCGAAGCCATATTCTCCACGATCAAGTCCTTTGACCATCGCGTCTCCTCCGATACCTGTGATCTGGCAGTGGAACAAAAAGGCGTAACGCATCGCGCTCACACTTCCATCCAGAACGCCGCGCGCTCCCTTATCGGCCTGCAATTAGCCCTGTCGGGCTGCCCCACCATGCGCAAGCTGCGGCCGCTGGCACGCTTCCACATGCCGTTGGCAGACGCAGACGAAACCATCTTCCGCGTCTTTGGGATGCACATGCTGAGACAATACTTTCACCATGCCAAAGGCGGGCCAGCCGACTGGAGTCTGGCAGAACTACAGGCACTCTATCGGGACATTCACGAAGTGAACCACCAGCTCGCCAAGCGCATACGGGAGGCCTCGCACAAGGATGCCGCTGTAAACGGACTCGTAATCCTTGATGCCTTCGCCCACGAAGTGGAATACAACATCGAAACCAACCTGGGGCAACTCGCGCCTTATTTTGCGTCATCCGAAGCGCCGGGCAGAGGCTGAGAAACCGCCCCGCTCACCACCGGTCGTAGTCCGGCTCGTAGATTTCCGTCGAAGTCTTCAGCGGGGATTGCGCCCGCGTCAGGTGGAACGCGCAGGCGCTGGCGAAAATACACATCTGCGGATACACCGGCACCACGACCCGCGGATCCACATACGCCGCGCAGAAGCAACCCAGCGCCCCTGCCACCGTGCAGCCGGCCATCGCGAGCACCAGCGGCGCCGCATCGCGCCAGTGACGCCGGATCACCCACAGCCCGCCGAAACCGAACGCCACAATCGCAAGGTTGATCAACTGCGCGTAACGCACCACCCGCGCCGGTGCCTTCACAAACCACTGGCCCATCGGCTCGGCCCACAACATCAGCATCCGGAATACCGGCAGCATGACGTAGTGGCGGATCGGATGCTGGTCGATCTTCTCGTCCGCCAGCTTCGCGAACGCCGCGTCGATCTCCGGCGTCAATCTCATCTGCACGTAAATCTGCCGCCGCAACCCCTTCACTGCCTCGCGTTCCTGATCCGAGTCGAACGCGTGATCGGGAAACTTCTCCACTAGCGGCAACTGGTCGGGCTTGAAACCCGCACCCTGCCCCACGACCGCCGAGATCAACGGCCGGTTGTAAGCATGCGAATCCGTCCACGTAGAAAGCCAGCGATGATAGCCCGCCGCCGCTTGGTCCTGCGTCGTAGCGCGGCACGCCGCCAGCACGCGGAATTGGTGCAGCGACACCATATTCCGCGTCACCCAAGGCAGGAAAAGCAGCAACGCGCATCCCACCACCAGCCCCGCCCGCTTGAGGGTGAAAAACCGTCTGCCTTCCGGCGTCAGGAAAAACGCCGGCAGCACAAACACCGGCAACGCGATCAATGCAGGTCTCGTCAGCGCCGCCGCCGCGAAACTGATGCCCAAGCCGATAAACCAGACATTGCGATTGTCGCGGCACCCCTTCAGCGCGCAGAAAACCGCCAGCGTTGTCCACAACGTCGCCAGCGTCTCCGGCAAAATGTAGCCGGTCAATGCCACCAGCGGCGTCGCGATCAGCGCCGTCCCGTAACTCCAGTAGCCCACCAGCCGGTCGCGGAACAACTCCCGCGCCGTGCGATACACCAGCCAGCAGGTAATCAAATCCAGCACCGATTGCACAACCTGCACCGCCCGCCAGTTGCCGCATCCGGCCCACTTGTAAACGGACGCCAGGAACAACGGATAATGTGGCACGCGCCTCGCGTTGGGGACGGGGCTGGCCGTGGCGTCGTCGCTATAGACGCCGTGCTGGACGAGGTTCATCGCGTATTGGTCAAACTGCGCACTATCATCCGCCTTTGTGGCGTCCACCCACTGCGGCACCAGCCAAAGCCGCAGCCCCAGCCCGATGACCGCCAAAATGATAAAGTTGATCTGCTTCATTTCAGACTTGTCGCCGTCCAACCGGCGCGGCTCCATCAAAGACAGAACCCGCCACCGATGTCAATGCAACGGTGGCGGGCTGTCTCGTCACAAAACCGGCAACGACCGTCGGACGACCTTACCCGGCCTTCTTCACATCAAGTTTCATCTGCTCCAACCGCGGCAACAACAAGTGGATGATCACCAGCGCCAGCAAATACGCCGCCGCCGCCATCGCAAACGGGATGAAGTAATTGTTGTTCGTGCGTTCGAGGACGTAGCCGACGATTTTGGCAATGAGCATGCCGCCCACCGCTCCCGCCATGCCGCCAAAGCCGGTCACCGAACTGATCGCCGCTTTCGGCACCGTGTCGGACACCAGTGTAAAGATGTTTGCCGACCAGCCCGCGTGCGCCGACGCTGCCAAGCCGATCAAGAACACCGCCATCCACAAGCTCGACACCTGTGACGCCGCCAAAATCGGCACGACGCTCAACGCGCAGACCAGCATCGCCGTCTTGCGGCTCGCGTTCACCGTCCAGCCGCTGCGGATCAGTTTCGATGAGAGCCAGCCGCCGCCCACGCTGCCGAAGCACGTCATCGTGTAGATCACCACCAACGGCGGCCCGAAATCTTTGATGCTTAAGTGATACTGCTTGTCCAAGAAATCCGGCACCCAGAACAGATACAGCCACCAGAACGGATCCGTCATGAACTTGCCAATCGCAAACGCCCACGTCTGCCGATGACCGAGCAGATTGATCCACGGAATCTTCCCTGGCGAAGGCTCCTGCGGATCGCTGCGGATGTAATCAAGCTCCTGCTTCGACACCTTGGGATGTCCCGCAACGTCATCATCAAATTCCCACAACCACGCGACCAACCACAGGAACCCGATCGCGCCGGTCAAGTAAAACGCCCAGCTCCAACCCCAGTTTACCGCGATCCACGGCACCACCACGGGCGTCAGCAGTGCCCCGATGTTTGTGCCGGAATTAAAAATACCCGTTGCCAGAGCGCGCTCCTTTTTCGGAAACCATTCGCTCACAGCCTTGATGCACGCCGGAAAGTTGCCGGCTTCCGAAACACCCAGCGCGAACCGCGCCGCCGCGAACGCCACGACAGTCATCGGCAACACGTAGGTCGTCACCGCGCCTGTCCCATACAGCAGGAAGATCAGGATGGATTGCCATGCCGAATCTTTATTGAGGGTGAGGATCCAATCGTGCGGAATGTAAGTCACAAACCCGTGCGCGATGGCGGCGATGCTCCAAAAGAAAACGGCCAGCGCAAAGCCGATCTTCACGCCAATGCGGTCCACAAATCGGCCCATCACAACCAGCCCGATTGCGTAAGCCAACTGGAAACAGACGACGATGTTGCTGTAGTCTATCTGGTTCCACCCCATCTCCTTTTCGAGGACGGGCTTCAGCACGCTGATCACCTGGCGGTCCAGGTAGTTCACCGTCGTCGCCACGAACAGCAGGCCGCACACTACCCACCGATACCAACCCACACTCAGGGCGCCTTGTTTAGCACTTGCCATAATTCGTTCTCCTTATCTGTTCAGTCGTGTCGCGGCCGCGGGCCACGTCGCATCCTCGTCAGGATTTGCGCACAGGCGTATCATGCCACCGCCACTTCCGTCAACGAAGCTCTCTCGATTGCCGCCGCGATAAGTGGGGCGAGTTTCCAAACTCGCCCGGCGTTGCTCATGCGTGACAGCTCCGCGAGCTTGGTCGTCACTCATGAAGCCGGAACGCCAGATGCAGCCTCGATGAACGCTTCGATGTTTGCCGTCGGCGTCTTCGGCGATACGCCGCCACCGACGGACAGAATCAAGCCGCGCTTGTCGGCGATAGGCCCCAGCATCGCACGCACGCCTTTGCGCACGTCATCTGGCGTGCCTAGCGCCATCACGTCGCGCGGCGGCAGATTACCGAGCAGCGTAACGCTCTCACCGCAAAGCTGCCGCATCTCGGCAAGGCTGTGGTTGAAGCTGAAGTTGAAGATGTTGATGCCGATCTCCGCCAGGAACGGCGCGGAAACCAGCCCATGCGCGTCGTTGTGGAAGAAGCGCACCTTCGCGTCCACCGCACCGAAGGATCGCTTCAGATACGGCAGCGCAAACTCCAGAAAATCATCCTTACCGAGAAACCCGACCAGGTCGTCGAGCATGAAGACGCCCTCGATCGTCGGGAACATCTCCTTCTGCAACCGCAGCCAGTCGCACAGGAACTCCGTGATCGTGTTGAGCATCGCGTGCGCTTCCTGCGGCGACTCCTTCAGTGCCATCATGAACTCCGTCGCGCCCATCAGAAACGACGCAATGTTCAGCGGCCCACGCGCCACCGCAAAGCGGACCGCGTGCCCCTCCGCCTCGATGGCTCCGCGTGTGTGCGCCAGCCGCTTTAGCATGAACGGCAGCAGCCCGTCCTCGCGCACGTTCGGCTTCTTCAGCGCTGCCATCTGTGCCGGCGTCTCGACCGTCTTCTCCGCGAACGGCAGGTCGTGCTCGTGCCAGATGCACTTCGCGCCAAACGCCGACGGCTCCGTGCACATGCCGAACTCCGACCAGAACCCCGGCAGGAACCAGACGCTCGGAAACTGCCGCATCGCCTTCAGGTTCAGTTCCAGCCACAACTTCTCCGACGTGTAATAATCCGTGATGGAATGCCCCGCCCAGCCTGGCAGCCATGGACTGTCAATGATGAATCCCACCGGCAGCGGCTTTACCTGTTCACCTGCGACAACGCGCAGCAATTGTTTCCACTGTTGCTCGTTCATGGTTGGCCGCCAAGACTACCGACGCGATGCGCCAATACAACGCAATTATTCAAGCGACGCGCCAAGTTGCTTGGCCTTGCCCGGCCGCAATCGCACGGTCGTCACCTTCGCTCCACTGCGCACTTTGCACTCGCCGCCAGCGCCGCTGCGAATGGTCGCTGAGGCGAGCTTGCCGTCCTTCCACACGATGCCCACCTCGAAGCCGCCACGCGCGCGCAAACCCTTGACTCTGCCGTTCGGCCACGCCTTCGGCAGCGCGGGCAGCAGGTTGATCTCGCCTTCGTGTGATTGGAGCAGCATTTCGCAGACACCGGCGGTGATGCCGAAATTGCCGTCTATCTGCATCGGCGGATGGAGACCAAACAGGTTCAGGCAGGTGTTGCGGTTCGAGAACAACTGCTGGAACAGGCGGTGCGCGTTCTCGCCGTCGTGCAGGCGCGCGTAGAGCGCCGTGCGCCAAGCGAACGACCATTCGCGAACATCCGACTTCACGTCCTCGCCGCGCGCGACCAGTGATTTCTTCGCCGCGGCGGCAAACTCCGGCGTCTTGACGATGCTGATCTGCTGGCCGGGAAAGATCGCAAACAGGTGCGACGTGTGGCGGTGATGATCGTTCGGGTCGTCGCGGTCGGTCATCCATTCCTGCAACTGGCCCCAACCGCCGACCTTCGGCCCGACAAGCTTGTCGCGCATCGCGGCAATCTTCGCGCGATAGGCCGAGTCCACGCCGAGCGCCTCGCTCGCAGCAACGTAGTTGTTGAACAGGTCCCAGACGATCTGTTGGCAATAGCTCACGCCGTCCTCGTGCGGGCCGTGCTCCGGCGACCAGCCGTTCGGCACGACCAGCCGGCCGTCGGCCAGCACCTTCAGGCGATCCTCCCAGAACTCGCACGTCTCCTTCATGACGGGATACGCCACGCGCCTGAGCCACCGCTTATCGCCGCCGAAGACGTAGTGCCACCAGAAATGCTGGCAATACCACGCGTTCGCCGGCACGTCCCACTGCCAGCCGATGTCGCCGTGGATGCCGTGCGAAGTGCGGACCGCCCAGCCGCGCGATTTGCCGGACGCGGTCGCGAACTGCTTCTCCTCCGCCGTCGCCTTCCGCCACGGCTCAAGCTGGCTCGCGATGAGATCAAACAGCGTCGTGTGGCACTCAGCAAGGTTTGCCGGCTCGGCGGGCCAGTAGTTCATCTGGATGTTGATGTTCGCGTGATAATCGCTGTGCCACGGCGGCTTGTTGCTGTCGCACCACAACCCTTGCAGGTTCGCCGGCAAGCCGCCCGGCCGCGAGCAGGAGATCAGGAGGTAGCGGCCATACTGGAACAGCAACTCCTCCAAGTCCGGGTCGCCACCCTTCTCGGCGTGTAGCACCTTCCGCTGGTCAATCGGCAACGAGAGCCGCTCCGCTGGCGTCGCGCCGAGGTCGAGTGAGACGCGGTTGAAGAGCAATTGGAAATCCTTAACATGCGTCGCCTTCAGCGCCTCATATTTCTTCTTTACCGCCGCAGCGAGGCGCTTCTCAACCGCCGCGCTCGGCGCTTCGCCGCGATACTTCCTGCCGTAATCCGCCACGTAATCCGTGCCTGCCGCAATCAGCAGCGTGAGGCTGTCGCAGTTCTTGAATTCCAGCTTCCCATCGCTCGCCGAGACCGTCCCGCCCTCGTTGAGCGCCAGCAGCTTCGTCTCATACTTCAGGCCGTTTTCGAGCGAGCTGGAAAACACCAGCGTGTTCTTCGCAGCAGCCGTCGTCTCCTTATGTGCGCCTTGCAGCCGCACCGCGCCGCTGCACGACGCCGGCTTGTCTGCTGAGAACCGCAGCACCATCACCCCATCGGCGTGCGACGCAAACGCATCGCGCCGATACGTGACGCCACCGGACCGGTAGCTGACGTTGTGAGTCGCCGTCGCGATGTCGAGCGAGCGGCGATAGTCCTGCACGTTCAAAGCTTCCTTGCCCGCCGCGGCCGTCACACCTGGAATCGCAATCTCCGCGACCTGAAAGTGCGAGACGCCCTTGTTTGGCTCAAAGGTCAACCGGTAAAGTCGAAAGGCTTTCGCATTCTTGCACTCATAAGTCTTCGTCTCGCCACGTTTGGTGAAAGGCGGCTCGTTCGCGTGGCGGTCGAGCGTCGCCCACGACACGCCGTCGTTCGAGGCGGAGAGTTTCCACGTGGACGGGTCGCGCCCCGGCACGTCCTGCGCGGAAGTGAACACATACCGGTCCACCACACGAGCATCTGGCAGGCGGAGTTCCCAAACCACCGGCCGGCCGTGATGCTCGACGCACCACTTCGTCGCCGGGTTGCTGTCGCCCGCCATCGCCAGCTCTTCGCGCTCATAAAACGCCTTGTGGTCGCTGGCACAAATCACCGTCGGCACCGTCACCGCGCTCGCGCGACCATCCGCCACGTCCACAAGCAACTCGCCGAGCATCTGATACCAACCCATCTTCGAGTAATCGTCCGACGACACCTCGCTGCCGGTCCAGAGGCTGATCTCGTTGAGCACCACGCGCTCCCGGCTCGCCCCGGCGTAAATCAGCCCGCCGAACTTGCCGTTGCCGATTGGCAACGCCTCGTTCATCCCCTTCTTCGCGGGTTGCTGATACCACAGCGTCAGGTTCGGCGCGGAAGAAGCGGTGGTGGAGAACACAATCGCCAGAATGGTGAAACTGGCTGCCAGAGTGTTTCGGCTGAATCCCTGTCTCATTTCCGTAACGCCCAATCGGCGCTCACTCAAGCTGCTTGATCTTGACGTTGCGGAAGTAAATCGGCGCGCCGCCGTGCTTGCCTTGAAGGCCGATGTGGCCTTTTGTCGGCAACTCGGCCATCGGCTTGCTCAGCCACGGCGGGATGTCGGTGCCGTCCGGGTTCTTCTTGGCGGAGGTCCATTGCTTCATGTCGGCTTCGGTGACGAGTTCGCCGTTGAGCAACACACAGATCATCGGTCCTTTGCAGACAACGGTCATGCGGTTCCATTCGCCAGCTTTCTTGACGGCCTGTTTCTTCGGCGCGGACCGCCCAAAAAGGCCGCCGCACTTCCAAGTAGCCGCGGCCTTCGCCCACTTCGGCGAACCGTCGTCGAGAATCTGGATTTCCACCGAGTTCGGAATCCAGTTCTTCATGTCTGACGCATAAACGATCACGCCGCTGTTGGCCGCGTCGCCGTTTTTGAACTCCAGGTCCATGATGAAGTTCTCGTATTGCTTTTGGGTCCAGATGCACTCGTCTTTCGACGCCGTCAGCAAACCGTCCTCATAAAACCAGATGCCTTTGGGAAAGGTCGCGTTGGACAGTTTCGCGTTGAACACGCTCTCCCAGCCCGTCGAGTCGGGATGTGTCTTTGGCGGCACGGCGTCACCCGCGCCCGCTGTCGCCACCCATCCCACACACACTGCCGCTGTAACAATCGCCATTCTCTTCATCATTGTCTTATGTCTCCGTTTTGAACTGTTGGTCTTGGAAAACTTGCGCACCGCGTCATCACGGATTCGGCGCCGCTGGCAGTTCCTGACTAGGACGGATGACGATGGTGACGCCCTGCTGATTCTGCTGCAAGCCATCGAACATTCGCTGGAGCTTGCCCCGGAATTCCTCATCCTGCTGCGCCCGCTGTCCCAACTGGTCGAGCTTCGTCGCGGAGATCGTCTGCATGTTGCCCTCCGCATCCGGGCAGGAAAACTGAATCGTCACCTTGTCACCCTTCAGCCCGCGAAAGGGGTTGCGTTCATGAGCCACAGCCGCCGCGGCGGCTCCATCGGCGTCCATGTTTTCCAGCACGATGCAGTAGGCGGTTTTCGAGATGCCTTTTTGGATGAGATCGAGCCGCACCTGCGTGCCGAAGTTGCGCCGGTTCAAAACCGCCTGAAGTTCCTGCGGATTGGCCACCGGCTGGCCATCGGCGCGCACGATGATATCCGACCGCTCCAATCCGGCGACCGCCGCCGGACTTTCCTTCGCGACACTTTGAATCATGACCCCATACCCCGGCATCAGCTTCGGCAAATGCGAGCGAACGATGTCCGGTATCGGCTCGGCGGTCACACCAATCCATTTCGGCGGCTGATGAAGCGGGCTTGACGGTGGCCGTAGCACGGGCGCCGGTCGTTTCACTGTTGTCACGTTGCGCGCTCCTTCAGCCGCGCAAGCGTCTTCCGCAGCAAACCAATGGCCGGCCCCCATCACGACCACGAGCAATCCAATCGCGAATCGCAGCGTCTTCATGCCGCGCAGTCTGCCAGACATGAAAACAGCCGTCCAACAAGAACGATAACGTCATCAATCACGCTCGTGTCTGTCGCCAATTCTGAATGACCAGCCCCACCAAAATCAGCGGGAGACCAACGAGAGTGGACGCCTTCAGAGGCTCTCCTACAACAAGGTTGATCAGGAACAGCGACGCCACCGGCGCAAGAAAACTGAGGTTGCCGACGACCGCCGGGTTGGCGGCGGAGCGCAGCGCCAGCAGCCAGAGCACGAACGTCACGCCCATCTCGAACGCGCCGACGTAGGCGCTGCCCATCAGCGTGTAACCGTCCACGACGAATCCCCCGCCCTTCGCCGCGACAACGACGGCAAGCACCGGCACGGCGACGAGGAAGTTCTGCGCCAGCGCAACCACGGGCGGACGCGGATCGGAACGGCTGACAATCCACGACGCAGCCCATGCCACCGTGCTGGCTAGCGCCAGACCGACGCCGAGCGGGTCGGCGAAGCGCAGCGAGAAGACATCGCCGCGCGTGGCGACGCACCAGATGCCCGCGTAGCAAATCGCGCCCGCCACCATGTCCCGGCCCCGCGGCCAGCGGCGTTGGATCGCCGAGCCGAGCAGCATCAACATCAGCGGCCATGAGTAGTTGAGCGCCAGCGCCTCCTGCGCCGGCAACCGATCGTAAGCTGAAAACAGCAGCAGGTAGTAGGCAACGGGATTCACCAAACCGAGCAGCGCGGCGCGCCACCAGGACTTGCGCGAGCCAGCCACGAGTTGGCCAATCTCCCCGCGACAGACAAGAATGACAACGAGCAGGATCGCTGAAACCAGTGCCGCGTAGAAAAGCAACTGAACCGGCGTCGCATGCCGCAGCGTCAGTTTGAACGCGCTGCCGACGGTTGCCCAAAGCGCGACGGCGGCCAGACCGTAGCCTACCGCCTTGGCGGGATCGCGGGCTGGCGACGGCAGTTCGGATTGCATCGGCTGCCTCTACGATCGTCGAAGCCGCGCCCGCCAGTCGGCGAGAACTTGATGCTCGTGCTTGAACGCCATCGTCGCGGGCAGTTCGTCCGGTGCGAACCACGCAAGCTCGCTGGCATCGTCTGCCGCGCGCGGCTCGGCGTCGTCCAGCGGTTCGGCGAGATAGTAAACGTTCAACGTCCACTCTTCCGCGTCGTCGCCGCCGTAACGGTCCATGTAAATGCCAAGAGACTCAACAAGCCGCACGCGCAACCCAGTCTCCTCAAGAATCTCGCGGCGAGCGCCGTCGTCGGGGTGTTCGCCCTCGTTGAGAAAGCCGCCGGGTATATCCCAGTGATCCTTGAACGGCTCAATCGCGCGGCGCGCAAGTAGCACGCGACCGCCGCGCACCACCAACGCCCCGGCGCAAGGCTTGGAGTTTCGGAAATGCTCGGCGCCACATGACGCGCACTTCTGCGGCTGATGAGGCCCCGCCGCCGGTGTCAGCGCGCCACCGCAAACAGAGCAGAACTTTCGTTGCATCGCAGACCTCGACTGGATCGCGGCGACCGCGCACGCTCGCCGCGCTATGCCTTCGAGGCGAGCAGCCGTTGGCGAAGCTGTTCGTGCTGCGCCCACAACTCATCAGGCATGCGCGACCCAAACTGATCGAAGAACTTCTTGCTGGAGTCCAACTCGGCCAGCCACTCCTTCTTATTTACCGCCAGCAGCTTGTCCATCGCTCCTGCGGGCAGCTTCAGGCCGGTCATGTCTATGTCTTTCGGGTCGGGCACGTAGCCGATGGGCGTCTTCACGCCCTCAACCACATTGCGCGACCGGGCCAGAATCCACTCGATGATGCGCAGGTTCTCGCCAAAGCCCGGCCACAAGAACTTGCCTTTCTCGTCGGTGCGGAACCAGTTGACGTGAAAAATCTTCGGATGCCGCCGGATGCGCTCGCCCATGTCGAACCAGTGGCCAAAGTAATCCGCCATGTTGTAGCCGCAGAATGGCAGCATCGCCATCGGGTCGCGCCGGACTTCGCCGACCGCGCCGACTTGCGCCGCCGTGCGCTCGCTCGCCATGCTCGCCCCCATGAACACGCCATGCTCCCAGTTGAACGCTTCATAGACCAGTGGCGCGAGCGTCGCGCGACGTCCGCCGAAGATGATCGCGGAAATCGGCACGCCGTGATGCTGGTCGTAGCGGAACGAGTGCGTTGGACAATTGGTGAACGGCGCGGTGAAGCGGCTGTTCGGATGGCTGGCCATGATCACCTTGCCGTCCGTCTCAGTCATACCGGGCTTCCACCGTTTGCCCTGCCAATCCAGCGCCTTGGCTGGCGGCGGGTCGTCGTGCCCTTCCCACCAGACGGTGTGGTCAGGCCGCATGGCGACGTTGGTGAAAATCGTGTCGTGCTTGATCGTGAGCATCGCGTTCGGGTTGGTGCGCATGTTCGTGCCGGGCACGACGCCAAAGAAACCCATCTCCGGGTTCACCGCCCAAAGCTGGCCGTCCGTGTCCAGGCGCATCCATGCGATATCATCGCCGACCGTCCAGATGCTATAGCCTTTCCGCTTCAAACCTTCCGGTGGCAACAGCATCGCGAGATTCGTCTTGCCGCAGGCGCTTGGAAACGCGGCGGCGACATACAGATGGCGGCCGCCAGGCTCTTCAACGCCGAGGATCAGCATGTGCTCCGCAAACCATTTCTCCCGCTGCGCCAGCACACTGGCGATGCGCAACGCGAGACACTTCTTGCCCAGCAACACATTGCCGCCGTAGCCGCTGCCGACCGACCAGACAGCGTTGTCTTCCGGGAAATGCAAAATCATCCGGCGGTTGATGTCGAGGTCCGCCTTGCTGTGCAGGCACTTGGTGAACTCCCCCTGCGGTCCGAGCGCGTTCAACGGCGTCTTGCCCATGCGCGTCATGATCCGCATGTTCAGCACCACGTAAATGCTGTCCGTCAGCTCGATGCCGATCTTCGAGAACGGCGACCCGATTGGCCCCATCGCGAATGGCACCACATACATCGTCCGGCCCTTCATCGCGCCGGTGAAGATTTCGCGCGCCTTGCGGTAAGCCTCGCGCGGGCTCATCCAGTTATTCGTCGGGCCGGCATCGCCTTGGAAGCTCGTGCAGATGTAGGTCAAGTGCTCCGTGCGGGCGACATCGTTCCGCGCCGTGCGATGCAGATAGCAGCCGGGCGCCTTCTTCTGGTTCAGCTCGATCAACTCGCCGGTCTTCAACGCCTCGGCCGTCAATCGGTCGCGCTCCTCCTCCGAGCCATCACACCAATAGACCTGGTCCGGCTGGCACATCGCGGCCATTCGTTCTACCCATTCCTTCACATGCGGATACTTGATCATACGTGCGTATTCCCTGCCACGAATCCCCCGCCCCGTCAATATCTGCTTCGCAATTCCACCGGTAATTCTGCGCCGAAACCCCGCCCTTCACTGACCGCTGACTGCTCCGAAAACTCTTCACTCTTCATTTTTCACTCTTCACTCGCCTCACGCTCTCGCAGCAACAGGGTTCGGGACAGGGAAGTTAAGAGTGAAAAGTTGAGAGTGAAGAATTGGGGATTCCGAAGATTCATAACGCTGGGGTCCTCGTTCTTCATTGGCCGGTCGCTCGCAGCAGGTTTCGGAGGATCCGGTTCATGGTTGCATTATTTCTCAGCAGAACATTTTCGCGGCCAGACGAAGTAAACGACGCATGCCAAGGAAGCGGCCATTCCGGCAAGGCACCAGTATGCGTGGCGTTTGTAGATTTCGGTGTTTGGGTTTTCATGAAAGCTGGCCGCCCATGTGTTGCATGCGGCGTAATTCGCGCAAATAAGAAAGGCAACCAGAAATACCAGAGCAGCGGCCCAACGCATGAATTTGTTCAGTCGCATCTGCATGGTTGCCTCGCTCCTTGCGTTTTCCTTTTCGGGTGATTCTCCGTTGTTACTTCTTCGCAGGCTTTGGCGGCACGAAAATGAGAATGCCTTCGTCGGTTATCTTGAACCTCACTCCTGATATGTCCGTGACGTAGCGCAAGGTATCCCGAAGCGATACGCTCACTATTGCTATCATGATCTGAACCCCGCGCGGTTTCTCCTGTTTGGGGTATTGAACGGTTGCCGCTTCGGGCGACAGGTAGATCGGCACTGTCTGGCCGCCGGTGCTCTTGGCGATGACTTTGTTAAAGGCGATCATCTTCTGCGCCAATGTCTCTGCCGGTCGGGGTGGTCGGCCATGCTCGGGATCGACATACGCGTCGATGAAGATCGGCTGCCACTCGTCCACAAGTTTTGTATCCAGCAGTTGCTTCCATTTGCCTTCTCCGTCGGCGGCGCTCGCTGCCGCCGCCCACGCCATCGCCAGCAGCAGCAGGGTTCGGGACAGGGAAGTTAAGAGTGAAGAGTTGAGAGTGAAGAATTGGGGATTCCGAAGATTCATAACTCTTAATTCCTCACTCTTCACTCGCCGGCCGCTCGCAGCAGGTTTCGGCTGATCGTCTTCATGGCTTGATTCTATTTGCTCTCTATTCTCGTTGTTTCTGCCACAGCCACGAATTATTTCGTTTTCGGCATCGGGATGGAAAACCTCTTCCTGAAATCCCGACCCAAGAGTTCCTCCGGCTTGAGGCCTCGGAACACGAGAATGATCTGCCTCCAGATGAAACTATCCTTCGTCTCTTCCAGCCGTTTTTCCATTGATCCGCACACATGGACAAGAACCATCTTGTTGCCTCGCACAAAGACCTGTAGCCAGTCGCCGTTGCAGAGCGTGCCTTCCGACAGCGGGAAGATGCCGCGCCCTTTCTTCCATCCGGCATTCTCGAAAACAGCTTGGTAATACTCCGCCACCTCACGACCGGGGATGTTCGTGCCGAAATCAACCCTCGGTAGCGTCTCAATCCAAAAGGGGTCGCTCAGTATCTTGTCCAGTTCCGACTCCGCGCCCGCATCCTTGAAGAACTGCCTGATCTCGGGGTCACTCCGAAAGGCCTCGTCAGAAATCAAAGGCCGCTTCACGCTCGCTGGCTGTTGGCTCGTTAGGACAGGCTCTGTCATTATCCTTTTGGCCTCATCGAGCTGCCGCACAAGCCTCTCTTCAACGAAATCGCATTCCGGCAAGACAAACTCCGTGATCTGTGGCTGCCCGGTTCGAGGTGTCGAGCAACCCGCCACCGCCACCGCCATCGCCAGCAGCAGCAGGGGTCGGGACAGGGAAGTTAAGAGTGAAAAGTTGAGAGTGAAGAATTGGGGATTCCGCAAATTCATAACTCTTAATTCCTCACTCTTCATTCGCCGGCCGCTCGCAGCAGCAGGTTTCGGAGGATCGGGTTCATTGGTTCCTCATTCCCATTGAGTCAGCAACTTGCTGTCTGCATTGCAGCCATAAATAGTTGCGCGGTTCATTTCTCCACGTCTTTCAGTCGTTTTTGGACTGCGTCCCAATCGAGGTAATACCGCCAGCGCGACCAACACTCACTGGGACTGATAAGCTTATCCTTTGGCCGATTCACCAAGAACTCTGTCGGGATCAAGATTTCTTTCCGGGAGCCGCGTAATAGGAAGAAGCTGAATGAACTGAATCGTTGGAGTTTTTTGTCCAGCCCAACCATCGCCGTTGCCTGGTGTGAACGATAAGTCTCCACGAGTTCGACTTTTTCATTTTCGAACTTCCATCGGCCGCTGGTTGCGACTTTATCTGGACCGGCATCGGAAAACACGGCGATGGAATAAGTGTGATCGGGGAACAAATAAACCGCAACCAAACCAACCCGCTCGTCCAGCCGACGATAAACACCGCATAGCGCATTGTCTGTCGAACTATGTAAAGAACCCGAGTTAGCGGGGCAAGCGCGAAACCGTAGTAGTTCTGATTCCGCGCTCCAATTCAGACTGTATCCGCTCGACAGACTGTCTGCGGTGCCTTCCGTCGGCAGGACGTGGGCTCCAGTTACCAAGCCACTTTGTTTTTCGTCCTTGCTTCCTTTGAACAACCACTCCGGAAAGGAGCAGCGCAACGTCTGCGCATTCGACACAGTCCTGCGTGAGCCGCTCTTCTTGATCACAAAAACCTCAGCGCGAACTTCTAGCATGACATCGCCCGGCTTGAAGCATTCCTTGAAGCTCTCGGCTGGGTTACATGGCCCCCAGCGATAGAAGAGCATCAACGGAAATTCAAAACTCCTCACTTCCCCTGGCTTCAGGAAAATGAGTTCGCCCGGACCACTCGGTTTACGCAGTTTTGTGAAGACGAAGCTCGCATCCATCCCTGTCTTCAGCTCTTTGACCCGCAACGCTAGGCTTGGCGTGTATGGCACGTATCCGTCTTGATCAGCAGCAGCAGCCACAAATGGCGACGGAAGACGAAACTTGCCGCTGCGATGGCTGGTATTCGTAATGGACACGGATACTCGATCGGGATCTGATTTCTCATTAGTTGTCACAAATGAGAGTTGCAGGCTAACATCCGAAAGACCCAGATCTGGCTCGGCACCCGCAGCAGAAGAACTGGATTCCAGCGGTAACAGAAGTGAGAGAATAATAAGTGGTTGTTTCATGGCCTGTTCTTGCCACAAGAATATCGGCACTTTGCCAGCCACATCATCAGCAGCAGGGTTCGGGACAGGGAAGTTAAGAGTGAAAAGTTGAGAGTGAAGAATGGTGGATTCCGGAAATTCATAACTCTTAATTCCTCGCTCTTCACTCGCTGGCCGCTCGCAGCAGGGTTCGGCTGATCGTCTTCATTCGTTCCTGTGATTCAATCTGCAATAAAGAAGCCTCTCACTTTAGACGCGTGGGCCAGCATCGCCATCGCCAGTGGAAATGGGGTAAGAGCCAGCAGAACTGTCAACCACGGCCAGACCTTACGCCAATGTCGCCGATTCACATCGAATACCAAAGGAAGCGCAATGGAGCCACCGAGACCAACAACGATGACCCACAGACCCCAAGCCATTGGTCGAATGTGCGCGCCTGATGGAACGAAGTAGAACTGGATGCTCATGAGGAAATTGGCGGCATTCGCGCCAAGAGCCAACCAAAGCGGAAACCGAGATGGCGGCGGTTCCGGTTGCTGTATTATGGGCGGCTTTTCCATGCAGGTTCCTTGGTTTTGCATTACCAGCGCAGCAGGGGTCGGGACATGGAAGTTAAGAGTGAAAAGTTGAGAGTGAAGAATTGGGGATTCCGGAAATTCATAACTCTTAACTCCTCACTCTTCATTCGCCGTTCTGCTGCGGGACCATTCTCCGGCTGACGACGCATTAAGAAAAGCCACTGATGAACACTGATTCACACTGATGAAGATTATCCCATCCGCGTTCATCTGTGTCCATCTGTGGTTTCACTTCTTCCTCATCTTCACTCGCCTCGCCCGTCGCAGCAGCAGGGTTCGGCTGACGACGCATTGAGAAAAACCACTGATGAACACTGATTCACACTGATGAAGATTATCCCATCCGAGTTCATCTGTGTCCATCTGTGGTTTCACTTCTTCCTCATCGCCTTAACGCATTGATCAACTCGTTGAGCTTCGATATCGCCGTGGGCAGGTCGGCGTAGGTGTCGAGTGTTTGCACGCTGTTGGTGTTGGCGCTGGTGCCGCCGATGGCGTCGGCGAGTTGTTGGTTGCTGACTTCTCCCGGCGGACCCTGCGGGCCTTCGGGGCCGGGACTGCCGGGGCTGCCGGGATCTCCAGCGGGGCCTTGACTGCCTGCGGCACCGGCGGGGCCGACGATGGTCAACAGTTTCCATCGCGGGTCTTGATCCGGCGGCGGGCCGGAGACGCCGTCCGCAAATGAAACGTAGATGTTGCCGCCGTAGGCCACCACGCAGCTACAGTGCCGGGGAAAAACTGCCGGCGGCTGACAACTGAAAGCTGAGCGCTGAGAGCTTCTCTCCCCCGCCGCTTTCGCCCTTGCCCCCGCCAGCCGCCGAGAGGACTATGGGCGGAGAAGGTGAAGCGGATGAGCATGAAGAAGCACGCCATCATTATCATTTGTGCCGCGGCGATTGTGGCTGCGATAGCTTGGGTGCCTGTCTCCCGGTTCATTGCTTGGCGTCATGACTACGCAGAGGCGGAACCACTCGTGCAATTGGTTTGGCCGATGGCCGGTGAGATGAAGCGATTTGCAGAACAGAACGGCAGACTTCCAGCGACGCTTGCGGAGATTGATGCCTTCTCGAAGGGTTATGGGTTCTCGCGCCTTGAAGCCTATCACCCCGATTTCACAGCACAGGGCGAGCGAATTTTTTATCTCAAGGTGAACAGACGCTTTTCTTTCGAGATAGACAGGGGTTTTACCCCGAAGTGGACGCACTCGACTGGCGTCCTTGAGTAGCCACAGGACAGCAGTGCATTCCGTGGTTCCACTGACCGCTGAGAGCTGACGCGGTCAGAACAGTTCGCTCTGGGACTTGCTGGTGCGTTTGACGCCGAGCTTCTTGTAGGTCAGCTCGGTCGCCACGCGGCCCTGCGGGGTGCGCTGGAGGTAGCCTTCCTGGATCAGGAATGGTTCATAGACTTCCTCGATCGTGCCCGGTTCCTCGCCCACGGCAACGGCGATGGTGCTCACGCCGACGGGGCCGCCCCGATATTTGTGGACGATGGCTTCGAGGATGCGCTTGTCCATGTCGTCGAGGCCGTGCTCGTCAATGTCCAGCATGGCGAGGGCCTTGTCGGCAATGGGCGCGGTGATGCGGCCATCGGCGCGGACCTGGGCATAGTCGCGGACGCGGCGGAGGAGGTTGTTGCAGAGCCGCGGCGTGCCGCGCGAACGGCGGGCGATCTCCAGCGCACCGGGGTCGTCTATCTCCACGCCGAGGATGCGAGCCGAGCGAAGACAGATTTGCTGCAAGTCCGCCGCCACGTAGTAATCCAGCCGGTCGGTGATCTCGAAGCGGCTGCGCAACGGCGCGGTGAGCAGGCCGCTGCGCGTGGTCGCGCCGATGAGCGTGAAGCGCGGCAGGTTCAACCGCACGCTCCGCGCGCTCGGCCCCTGGTCAATCAGGATGTCGAGCCGGAAATCCTCCATCGCCGGGTAGAGATACTCCTCGACCTGCGAAGGCAGGCGGTGGATTTCATCAATGAAGAGAACGTCGCCGCGCTCGAGCTTGGTGAGCAGGCCCGCCAGATCGCCCGCGCGCTCGATGGTGGGGCCGCTGGTGACAACGATGTTGCTGCCCATCATGCGGGCGATGATGTGCGCGAGCGTGGTCTTGCCCAATCCCGGCGGGCCACTGAGCAGGACATGCCCGACCGGCTCGGTGCGCTGCCTCGCCGCTTCCACGGCCAGTTCAAGCCGCTCCTTCACCTTCGCCTGCCCGATGTAGGAGGCAAAATCCGGCGGCCTCAGCGTCAGTTCAAACGCCTTGTCCGGGTGTTGGATGCTTTCAGTGACAAACCGCTCGGCCATGCAGCGAGGATGCGTGAGGCGATGATGAGCGGCAAGAGAAAACAAGCAGCGGCAGTAATGCCTCAGTGGATCGTGGTCAGAACCACGCAGCTCACTCGCTCATCGCCCTGCGTATCCAACCAAGGCTTGTCAGGCTCATTCCAAGCAACAGAATGGTCAAGCCACCTTCCGAAACGCTCCCGCCGCCCGAAGCACCCTGTGCGTTCAAGGATATCGCATCAAAGGCTGTCTGAGCCTGACTGCTTCCAAGTCGAATTTCCAAAGCTTGCCCGATGAATGCGGAACCGCTGCTGTTATAGACCAAATTAAACGGCGCAAAAGTTCCAGCGGGTCCAGCGGTGCTCATCGAGCTGATCAAATTTCCACCTGCATAGAGAGAAGTGCTATAGAGTGTCCCGGAATCGTAGCCGATAGGATGCCCTACAAAACCCGATAACGTGTATATCGTATCGGCAGCAAGAGCGGTCGACAAAACCTGGCTCAGGGTTGCAGGAGAACCCGGACTGGGGGCGCTGGAAACGAATCCGATTTGGTTGCCCTCAGGAGCCGGAACAGTCCAGTATCCCAGCGGTGATGCGTTAATGTTCCACACCCCAGCACCTCCACCGCTGACAGTCCAGTTGGCCGGTGGAGTGGAAGTAAGTCCTACAGCGGGAGCTTCGAAGCCAGCATTGAAAACCGTAATAGGAATCGCTTGAATTTGAAGTGGCAGCGATATCGAAGCCAGCGCCAAAGTCATTTTGAGGATGTTGTTCATAATATCTCCCGACAGGAATTTTCTTTTTATATCGTCTTCACCGGTCCATTGCAACAACGCACTATGACCTCTAGCACTCCCCACTGGCCCGCGCTTCTCGTGTTTTTGGAATTACTGCTTGGATTTTACGGAGCGGTGGCGCGCCCCGCCGTGGGAGAGGAAGTGAAACGAACGCTCTGCGCGTCGACTCGCAGCGCGGCTCAGCCCCGAATGGAGGCGCGGTATTCCGTCGGCGACATTCCCGCGAGCTTCCGAAAGGCGCTGTTGAACCGGGGAATCGAACCGAAGCCGGCGGCGAAGGCCACCTCCGAGACGCGCGCAAACGGATCCTGCAACAACGTCTTGGCCTTCTCCACGCGGATCCGGGCGACGTATTCCAAGAAAGCTGTGCCCGTGGTCTTCTTGAACATCGTGGAGAAGTAACTGGGACTCATGTGCGCATGTCCAGCCGCCTCCGACAGCGTCACGCGACGGTGCCCGTTGGACTCCACCCACTGCCGCGCACGCGTCAACCACGGAGGCTCGCCGCTTTGACAGGCGACCAAACCACGCTCGGCCTCCGCAGCCAACTGTCTGGCAAAGAGATTCAGGACCTGCACCATGCCTTCAAACTCGCTGCTCGAAACGGCAGGCGTGTTCATGTAGGCTGTCCTGATGCGCTTCAAACGCGAGCCAAGCCGCCACGCAGCCAGCCGTTTGGTCAGGCGCAGAAAACCCTGCCGTGTCGGCCGCTGGCGAAGCACCTGCCCGCCGATCAACGTCCCAACCTGTTGATCTCCAACAACGACAGGCACTGCCACGTGCCACAGCCCCGCCTGACACTGCCAACTGCGGGCCTTCATGTTTCGGTTGCTGTGACAGAGGTTCGCCGCAGCGACTTTCTCACAGCCATCGTGGCACTCTTTCGACCAGTTCATCAGTGAGCAATAGCAGCTTCTTGTGAGCGTCAGGGGGATGCCGTCGGCAGTCTCCGCTACCGGAAGAAATGTCAACTGCCAGCCGGTTGCCTTGGGCAAAGTAGCGCGCAACTCGCGGAGGAACCGCGAGCGCATCAAAGCATGACAAATGGCCGCGTTCATTCGCAGTGTTTGGAATCGAGTCAGCCTGCTTGCTCCAACCGTTGGCTCGAAAAGTAGATGCGAGATGTTTGAAACGCAAGGAGCCACCTGTAGCGCCGACGTCCCTGCCGGCGGCCTTCTCGAATGCGTCGGAACATCGCCGGCAAGGATGCCGGCGCTACCGCTTCACGCCGACTTCAACGCTTGGCGAACGATCTCCTCGACAGTCGCCGTCGCGCCGAGCTTAGCAATGGCGGCGTGGACGGTTTTGTGGGCCTCGAGCTGTTTGTAACCGAGCGAGACCATCGCGAGGATGGCGTCGTTCAGTTTCTGGTCCTCGGCGGTGAGCGCGTGCCTCGCGCCGGAGGCCTCGAAAGCGCCAATGGCCCCGATCTTGTCGCGAAGCTCGACGCAAAGGCGCTCGGCGGTCTTC
The DNA here is from genome assembly GCA_041667205.1 of Verrucomicrobiia bacterium. GTDB lineage: Bacteria > Verrucomicrobiota > Verrucomicrobiia > CAIQCK01 > CAIQCK01 > CAIQCK01. The sequence goes on from JBAYFL010000020.1 coordinate 81,342, forward strand.
GCGCCGACGCCCTTGATGCGGGAGAGCGATTTGATGTCGTTACTGACGATGGCACCCTTGAGCGCGACGGCCGACATGCCGCCCAACAGCGTGAGCGCGATCTTCGGCCCGACGCCGCTGACGCTGAGCAGGAGCTTGAACAGTCCGCGCTCGGCCTCGGTCATAAAGCCGTAGAGCAACTGCGCGTCTTCGCGGATGTGGAAATGCGTCAGGATGCGCACGTCGCCGCCAGGCGGAGGCAGTTTGTCAAAGCTGGAGAGCGGGATGGCGACCTCGTAGCCGACGCCGTTGCAGTCCACGATAACGTGCGTGGGCGATGCGGCGACCAGTTTGCCTCGGAGAAAAGAGATCATGGCTGTGGGAGGTTAACCACGGAATGCACGGAAGGACACGGAAAATGAACAGGGAAGACGTGAAGACGGGAAGCAAAAGCCGGTTATCCCACCTTCTTCGTCATCCCTCAACTTCGCGTCTTCGCGCCTTCCCTGTTTGTCCATCTTCTTCGTCATATCTGTTTCGGCGGCTCAATGACGATGCCGCGCTGATTCTGCGCGTGACAGATGGCCAACGCAAGCGCGTCGGCAGCATCGGGCGGTGGAACCTCCGCCAGACCCAGCAACGCGCGCACCATGCGCCCGACCTGCATCTTGCCCGCCGCACCGAGACCTGTGACGACGGCCTTCACCTTGCGCGGGGCGTATTCGAAGATCGTCAAACCCGCCGCTGCCGCCGCGAGCACTGCCGCGCCGCGCGCGTGGCCCATGATGATCGCAACGCGAGTGGACTGGACGTAGATGATGCTCTCGATGGCGACGGTGTCCGGCCTCTCACGGGCAATGACATCGCGGAGTTCGTCGTGGATGCGCAGCAGACACTGCGATTGCCGCAAGCTCGGCTTGTTCTTGATCTCGCCGAAGGCCAGACCACGCATTTCGTTGCCGGCCACCTCGATGACGCCGTAACCGGTCGAGCGCAAGGATGGATCCACTCCGAGAATGATCATCGAAGTCATGGAGTGTTGGAGTATTGGAGTAGTAGAGTATTGGAGGGACGATTGGATGCCGTTCCCATTACTCCATCACTCCACCACTCCATTACTCCGCCTCCTCACTCCGCCGCCTTGGCGAGAACATCTTCTGCGATATCGAAATTCGCGTAAACGTTCTGCACGTCGTCGTGATCTTCGAGTTCGCCAAACAGCCTCAACACCGTGCGCGCAGTCCCTTCGTCGGCAATCGGCACCGGGTTCAGCGGCAGGAACGTCAACTCCCCCGTGTCAGGCTTGATGTTCTTGCCGTCGAGCGCCTTCTGGACCGCCTCGAAGTGCGCGGGGTCGCAGGTGATCTCGTAGCCCGCGTCGGTCGTGGTCATGTCCTCCGCGCCAGCGTCGAGCGCGATGGTCATCAGTTCGTCCTCACTGATTTTGTCCTGACTCACGACAAACTGGCCGCGGCGATGGAAGAGATGTTTTACCGCGCCGCCACCGAGGTGGCCGCCGTTGCGCGTGAAGACGTTGCGGATTTCCGCCGACGTGCGGTTCTTGTTGTCGGTGAGCAACTCGACGATCATCGCCACGCCGCCGGGCGCAAACCCTTCGTAAGTGATTTCCTCGTAAACAATGCCGGGCAACTCGCCAGTGCCGCGCTTGATGGCGCGATCAATGTTGTCCGACGGCATGTTCACCGACCGGGCCTTGAGCAACACCGTGCGCAAGCGCGGGTTCATGCCGGCATCGCCGCCGCCCTGCTTGGCCGCGACAATGATTTCCTTGGCGAGCTTGGAAAAAATCTGCCCGCGCTTCGCGTCGAGCGCGCCTTTCTTGTGGCGAATCGTCGCCCATTTGCTATGGCCTGACATGTTTGTCTGTCCTTTCGACTAGGAGCTTAATCTGGCGTTTCGGTGCCGACTACGGCCCGGCACGGACGTTTCTATCCGCTCGCCTGCTGTTGGGGAAGCTCAAATTGCGGCCAATGCAAAAAACCGCTGTGCCCTCACTTCCTCGCATTTGCAATGACAATGCATGGTGAGACTGCAAACAACCTCGCCCTGCACGACACAGGCGGTCGAACCTAAAATGAGGGGTTTTCGCTGAAAATCCGCGGTGAATCGCAGTCCCCGAGCGGGTCATCCTTCGCTGATCCCCGCTTGGCACGCCGCCTGCCCTATTCAGTGCCATGAATGCGATGATCAAGAAACTTACTGCTGGAATGGTGTTGGTCCTGAGCTTGGCCGCCATCCCGGCCGGGGCCATCCCGATCAACATCACCATGCTCGGCAACACCCCCGTAATCGCCGCGCCCGCCAGCCAACTGAGCGACTTTGGTGACACCGCCGTTTTCAACTGGCTGAAGGCTGACGTGGCGGCTTTCAACACCTCCCAAGGCACCAGCTACCCGGTTCCGACGGCGCTCCCGAATGGTAGCCCGTTGTCAAAGACCGAAACGTTTTCGGGTTCGAGCAGCTTCACCATGACCATGCCGAGCGATCAATACGCCTTCCTGCACTGGGGCGGCAAAGACGGCGGATGGGCTCAGGCTTACTACAACTCCGGCGCGACGGCGGACTATGTCTTCAACGCACCTCCGGGCGGAGCGCCGTTGGTTGGCGGTATCTCGTTCTACTCGTCCTACGGCTCTTCCGGCGGTGGCGGCGGCTCGGTGCCGGAAGGCGGTGTCACCATCGGTCTGCTCGGCATGGCAATGGGTGGATTGGTTTTGATGCGGAAACAGTAAGTCGGTTTGAGAATCAACCAGGGTTAGACCCAAATAGAACTGCGGTAACTTGCGGCGGCGGTCGGAGGATTGGCCGCCGCAAGTTTTTTGATCGTGCCACCGCCCGTAGGAGCCAAAGCCCCCAAACAACTTGCCACGGCCAAATCCGAGCTTTCTCCTGCTACAACCCCATCACCGCCTGCACCAGCTTCTCCCGCACCGGGCCGAAGGTGCGACGGTGGACGGGGCACGGGCCGTGAGCGCGCAACGCGGCGAGGTGGTCGGGCGTCGGGTAGCCTTTGTGCTGGTCGAAACCATAAACCGGATACTGCGCGTGCAGCTCCAGCATCATCCGATCCCGCGTCACCTTCGCGATGACCGAGGCGGCGGCGATGGAGAAACTGCGAGCGTCGCCCTTGACGATGGCCGTCTGGGGAATTGTGAGACTCTTCACGGGCAGGCCGTCCACCAACACATGGTCGGGTTGAACCGGCAAGTGCCGCAGCGCCTCGGCCATTGCACGATGCGTGGCCTGGAGAATATTGATCCGGTCAATCCACTCGGCGTCCACGATGCCGACGCCGAAGCGGACGCGCGGGTCCGTGGTGAGCGTCTGGAAGAATTCGTCGCGCTGCCCAGCAGTGAGTTGCTTGGAGTCGTTGAGTCCGGAAAGTTTGAAATCGTCGGGCAGGATCACCGCGGCGGCGACAACCGGCCCGGCCAGCGGCCCGCGACCGGCTTCATCCACACCAGCAACGATCTTCGCCCCGCGCCGCACAGCGGCGCGCTCGAAGTGGAAACTCGGCCGATAGCGCGGCGTGACGCGTTGGACGTCTTTGGCCGCGGGCGAGTCGTTCTTCACGCTCCACGCTCCACGCTCGACGCCCCACAATCTACTTCGCCTTTTCAGCGGCTTCGGCCGCTTTGGCTTCAGCCTTTGCTTCAACATTGGCGGCGGCGTTCGCAGCCTCGGCGACCTTCGCTTCGGCTTTGGCGACGGCTTTCGCCTCCGACTTCGCCGCTGCGGCGGCGACGATCTCGCCAGCCGTCATCGTCTTCTCGTCAACGGCCAACGCCTGTTTGCCTTTACGTCCGCGCAGGTAGTTAAGCTTGGCGCGGCGGGTGGAGCCTTCGCGCTCGACTTCGATCTTCTCGACGCGCGGCGAGTGGAGAGGAAAAATACGCTCAACGCCTTCGCCGTAGCTGATGCGGCGGACGGTGAAGGTCTCGCTGATGCCGTGGCCGCGGCGGCCGATGACAACGCCGGCAAAAATCTGAATGCGTTCCTTGTCACCTTCGATGACCTTCGTATGGACGCGAACGCTGTCGCCGACGCGGAAGTTGCCGCGGTCCTTCTTCAGTTGTTCCTGCGTAATTGCTTCAATGATGATGTTCATGTTTCCTGCTTCGTTTTACTGTTCGTCGTCCTTAATCAAATCCGGTCGTCGCTCGCGCGTTCGCTGGCGACGCTGTTCTTCACGCCACTTGGCGATGGCCGCATGGTCGCCGGAGAGCAACATCTCCGGCACCGCCATGCCGCGATACTCCGCCGGTCGCGTGTATTGCGGGTATTCCAGCCAGTCGCTGCTGAAGGACTCGTCCTTCGCGCTGTCTGCGTGACCCAACACACCGGGCACCAGTCGCGCCGTGGCATCTATGACCACGATGGCGGCGAGTGCGCCGTTAGTCAAGACGTAGTCGCCAATGGAAATCTCCTCATCCACCAGCGTCTGCCGCACGCGTTCGTCCACGCCTTCGTAATGGCCGCAGATCATGATCACGTGCCCGCGGACGGCCAACTCGCGCGCCGCCTGCTGGTCGAAGCGTTTGCCCTGCGGCGTAAGCATCACTACCCACGCCTCCGGGCTGCCGCGCTTCAACTCCTCGACTGCTTCAAAGATCGGTTCCGGCTTCATGACCATGCCGGGTCCACCGCCGAACGGCCGGTCGTCCGTCGTGCGGTGCTTGTCGTGCGTCCAATCCCGCAGATTGCGCACGCAAATTTCCACCAGCTTCTTCTCCTGCGCCCGCTTCAGGATGCTCTCATCCAACGGGCCGCGAAGCATTTCCGGAAGAATTGTCAGAATGTCGAACTTCACGGACATGCTCCGGCGCGACGGTGCTGCCGTCGGCGGTTGCGGTCACGCTACGCCTGCGAGGCTTGCTCCTCGAACGGCGCAGCGTCTTCACCTGCAGGCCTTTGCCCGTCGGGCGGCTCCAGAATGTTCAAAACGATGCGGCGGCCGAGCTTGCCCGCCGCGCAACTTAACAGCGCGCGGACGGCGGAGCAAACGCGGCCTTGCTTGCCGATCACCTTGCCAAAATCCGACGGATCAACGCTCAGTTCCAAAACCAGAGCGCCGCTTCGTTCCGTCTCGGTGACCTGGACGCGGTCGGGATTGTCCACCAGCGCCCGGGTCACATACTCCACAAACTGTTTCATGGGTATCGCCTAACCACGCGAACACGCCGTGGTCACGCCGGCTTGGCTTCGGGCGCGGGTGCTGCGACGGCTTCTGCCGCTGCGGCGGCCGCCTGTTTGCGCGCGGTGCGGATCAGATTCGCCACCGTTTCGGTGGGTTCAGCACCGCAACGCAACCAGTAGTCCACGCGGTCCATCTTCAACACGCAGTTGCTTCCCTTCTTGCGCGGATCGTAGGTGCCGATCTGCTCAATGCTCTTGCCGTCGCGAGGACCGCGCTTGTGCGCAATCACCACGCGATAGCATGGGTCGTTTTTACCGCCAATCCGCGTTAACCGAATCGCTGCTGCCATTTCACGTCTCCTGACCGGCCGCTTCAGCGCACCGGAAGTTTGAAGCCACCCATCTTGGCCATTTTGCGGCCCAGCCGTGGCATTTGCTTCATTAGGTTTTTCATCGCCCAGAACTGTTTCAACAACTGGTTCACGTCGGCAACGGTCGTGCCGCTGCCGCGGGCAATGCGTTGGCGCCGATGGCCGTCTATCACTTCGGGCCGCCGGCGCTCCGCTGGCGTCATTGACTGAATGATCGCCTCCATACGCTTGAGCTGTTTCTGCTCAACCGAAAGGTCGCGTATGTTACTCATGCCGGGCAACATGCCAAGCACATTCTCTAGGGGTCCCATCTTTTTGAACTGCTGCATCTGGTCGAGGAAGTCCTCCAGATTAATGTCCGCCTTGCGCAATTTCTCCTGCATTTTCTCGGTCTGAGCCTCGTCAAACGTCGCCTGAGCCTTCTCCACCAGGCTCACCACGTCGCCCATACCGAGGATGCGCGACGCCATCCGGTCGGGGTAAAATGGCTCCAAATCCTCCAGTTTCTCCCCTACCCCGACCAATTTGATCGGTTTGCCGCTGACCGCCCTCATCGAAAGCGCCGCGCCGCCGCGGGTGTCGCCATCGAGCTTGGTGAGAACGATGCCCGTCAGGCCCAGAGCGGCGTTGAACCGGGCGGCGATGTCCACGGCTTGCTGGCCCGTGGCGGCGTCCGCCACGAGCAGGATTTCGCGCGGATTGACCACTTCCTTCAACCGCACCAGTTCCTGCACGAGCGGTTCGTCTATCTGCAACCGGCCGGCGGTGTCGAAGATGATGACATTGCGTCCCTGCACCGCCGCAGCCTCCATCGCGCCGCGCGCAATCTTCAGCACATCCGTCTCGCCCGGCACGGCATGGACCGGAATGCCAAGCTGCTTGCCGAGCGTCTGGAGTTGCATGACGGCGGCGGGCCGATAAACGTCACACGCGGCCAGCAGCGGATGATGCCCCTGCTTCGTCAACAGCCGGGCCAGTTTGCCGGCGGTGGTGGTCTTGCCGCAACCATGCAGGCCGCAGAGCAGGATGACCGACGGCGAGTGACTCAGGTCCAGCGCCGCCTGCTGCGTGCCCATGAGCGCCACCAGTTCGTCGAAGATGATTTTGACGACTTGCTGGCCGGGCGTGACGCTATCGAGCACCGTCTGGCCGAGCGCCTTCGCCTTGACTGACTCGATGAAATCCTTCGCGACCTTGTAGTTGACATCGGCTTCGAGCAGCGCCATGCGCACCTCGCGCAGCGCGTCGGCGACATTCTTCTCAGTCAGCTTTCCAAAACCGCGGAGGTTCTTGAAAACGGACTGGAGTTTGTCGGAAAGATTCTGAAACATCCGGCCTCGCCTTGCCACTACTTGATCTGCTCGAGTTCGCGGTCAACGTCCTGCCCGACCTTCGCCACCATCTCCGACAACTCGGCGTTGTTGATCCTGCGGGAGATAATGCCGCCGATCAGCATCTTCGCCTCGTTCGCATTTCCTCTCTTCGCGGCCTTGGCTGCCGATTCGTTGGGATAGCTGGCTTTGCTTTGGATCAGCAACGTCGCCATATCCAGTTCCAGCACCGCGCGCATCGGGTCCGCCAGATACCGCCGCCACTGGCCGAACCACGAACGCAAGCCAATCATCTCACCCTTCGACTCGGCAGCCGAGCGGGCCGCCCGGTAACCCATCCTCGCATTCACAGGCAACCTCGCGAGCAAATCGTTCTGCGTCATCTCCGCAAGCTTCTTCTGCGGTTCCGCCGGCGCAGGTGGCGGTGTTGCGGTCGCGACCTGAACAGGCGTGGGCGCTGCCGGCTGTGGCATCGGCGCAGCCGCCACAGGCGCAGGCGGAACGGCTGGCAGTGCCGGCGGAACAGATGTCGGAGTCGGCGGCACCGGTTGCGCGGCCGCCGCCGGAACTGGCGGTTGTTCGGCAACTGGAGCTGCGGGCTTTTCCGGTGTCGCAGGCGCAGCCGGTGTCGTCGCAGGTTGCGCAGGCGCGGCTGCGGGAGCCGCCGGTTGTTCAGCCATCGCAGTCGTCGGGGCTGCGGGCTGCGCGGCTGGTTGCGCAGCCGGTTCGGTGGAAGGAGCAGGTGTTACCGGTGCGACGGGCGTCGTCGCTGGCGTTTCTGCCGCAGTGGGAGCTTGCGTCGCGGGAGCCGGCTGTGCGGGAGTTTCCGGCGCTGCGGGCTTCGTTTCAGCGGCGGCAGTTTCCGCCTGCGCTGCCGGCGGCGATTGCGGCTCGGATTCCGGCCCCATGCTGTCCAGCTTTTGATAAAGCATCCCAGCGCCGGAACACACCATCACCAAAATGATCAGGTTCTCTAACTTCTTCATTGCTTCTGCCTCTCAATGCGCGCGCCCAGCGCACGCAGCTTGTCGTCAATCTTCTCGTAACCTCGGTCAATGTGATAGACGCGATTCACCCTCGTCTTGCCCTGCGCCACCAACCCGGCCAGCACCAGCGCCGCGCTGGCCCGCAGGTCGCTCGCCATGATCGGCGCGCCGCTCAACCGCGCCACGCCCTTCACGATTGCGCTGGCACCCTCCAACGAAATGTCCGCGCCCAGCCGGCCCAGTTCGGCGACGTGCATGAAACGTTCTGGGTAAATCTTCTCCGTGATCACCGAGATGCCCGGCGTCACCGCCATCAACGTCATGAACTGCGCCTGCACGTCGGTCGGGAAACCGGGATACGGCATCGTAACCACGTCCGCCGGCTTCCGCGCGCCGTCGCCTTTCACCACCAGGTCCGGCCCTGAACGCTCGACGCGGATGCCCGACTCGCGGAACTTGTCAATCACCGCACCGAGATGCTCCGCGCGCGCGCCTTTCAGCCGCACGTCGCCGCCCGTGATCGCCGCCGCCGTCATGAATGTCGCCGCTTCGATGCGATCGGCAATCACCGTATGCTCCGCGCCGTGGAGCCGCTCGACGCCGTGAATCGTCATCGTCGGGCTGCCCGCGCCGTGGATTTGCGCGCCCATCTTGTTGAGGAACTCCGCCACGTCCACGACCTCCGGTTCGCACGCCGCGCACTCGATCACCGTAGTGCCTTTGGCGAGCACCGCCGCCATCATCACGTTCGCCGTCCCGGTCACCGTTGAGCCGAACCGGCCGCCGAGGAAAATCGTGTTGCCGACCAGCTCCTTCGCGTTGGCGATGACCAGGCCTTTTTGAATGTCCACCTCCGCGCCCAGCGCGCGAAAACCCTTGAGGTGGATGTCAATCGGTCGCGGCCCGATGACGCAACCGCCGGGCACGCTCACCTTCGCCTTGCAGTGGCGACCGAGCAGCGGGCCGAATACGCAAAAGCTCGCGCGCATCTTCCGCACGACGTCGTAGTCGGCGACCGTCTTGATCCGCTTCGCCTCCACCGTCACCGTGCCATCCTCAAACTTCGCCTCCGCGCCCAACTCCTGAAGAATCGTCGCCATGTAGCGCGTGTCGCTGAGGTTCGGCACGCCGTGAATCACGCACCGCTCCGCTGTCAGCAGCGTCGCCGCGATTAGCGGCAACGCTGCGTTCTTGGAACCGCCGATGGCGACCTCGCCCTTGAGAGCGACGCCGCCGTTAATGACAAATCTGTCCATGAAAGTTTCCTATCCGGCCGCCACCAGCACACGCGGGTGAGCCTGCCAATCGCTTATCATCTTCTCCACGCGATAGCCGTTGTCGAGAAAGATTCTTTCCGCCGCGCTCCCCTGCCCCGCACCGATCTCCACCGCAATCCGCCCGCTCACGGCGAGCCTCGGTTTTGCCTCGGCGGCGATGCGGCGCACGATGTCGAGTCCGTCTGCGCCGCCGTCAAGTGCCGCGCGCGGCTCGTGGTCGCAAATCTCGCGCGGCAGCGACGTGATCTCGCTACTGGGAATGTAAGGCGGATTGGAAACGATCCAGTCGCACTGCAAACCAGCCGGCAATGGTGCGAGAAGGTCACCGTGGAAGAACTCAACCCGGCCGTCGTGCGCCGCCGCGTTCGCCCGTGCCACTTCCAACGCTTCCGCCGACGCGTCCACCGCCAGCACGCGTGCCGAAGCCAGGCTCTTTGCCAGCGCAATGGCTATGGCGCCACTGCCGGTCCCGAGGTCCGCTATGATCTTTGCTGCCGCGCCGTTCTTCACCACGTAATCTACCAGCAATTCCGTCTCCGGTCGCGGCACCAGCACGCGTTTGTCCACCGCGAGATCCAACCCGTAGAAGTTGGCAATGCCAAGGACGTATTGCAGCGGCTCGCCCGCCGCGCGGCGCTTGACCATCTCGCGCAGCGCGCCCAGCTCCGGCTCCGCGATCTCACGCTCGAAGTCGAGGTAAAGCTCCAGCCGCTTCCGCTTCAGCACATGCGCCACCATCAGCTCGATGGTCAGCCGTGGACTGTCCACACCCTGCCGCTGGAAAAACTCGGTCGTCCGCTGGATAAGTTCTAGGATTTTCACGGCGCACCGCCGTTTCAGGCTGCGTTTCTCAGCCGCTCTTCGAGGGCTTGCGCCATCAACGCCTCGATCACCGGCTCCAGCGCGCCCTCCATGATGGCCGGCAGATTGTGCAGCGTCAGGTTGATGCGATGATCCGTGCACCGGTTCTGCGGAAAGTTGTAAGTGCGGATGCGCTCGTTGCGCTCGCCGGTGCCAACCTGCGACTTGCGCTGCGCGGCATACTTGGCCGCCTCTTCCTCCTGCCGATGCTGGAGCAGCCGCGACCGCAGCACCCGCAACGCCTTCGCCTTGTTCTTGATCTGCGAGCGCTCGTCGGCGCAACGCACCAGCATGCCGGTCGGCTTGTGAATGATCTGCACCGCCGAGTCGGTCGTGTTCACGCCCTGCCCGCCCGGCCCGCTCGCGCGGCAGACGGTGATGTCGAGTTCCTCCGGCTTGATCTCCACGTCCACTTCCTCCGCCTCCGGCAACACTGCCACCGTCGCCGTCGAAGTGTGAATGCGCCCACTCCCTTCCGTCACCGGCACGCGCTGCACGCGGTGCACGCCGCTCTCGTATCGCATCCGGCGGAACACATCCTCGCCCGTGATCGAGAAAATGGCTTCCTTCAACCCACCAAGGTCCGATGGGCTGATATCCATTGTTTCCACCTTCCAGCCGCGCTCCTCGGCGTAGCGCGAATACATCCGGTAGAGATTTGCCGCGAACAGCGCCGCCTCCTGCCCGCCCGCGCCCGCGCGAATTTCAATGATCGTGTTGCGCGAATCATTCGGGTCGGCCGGCACGATGATGCTCTGGATTTCAAACATCAACTTCTGCTGCCGCGCCTTGAGCGGCTCGATCTCGTGCGCCGCCATCTCGCGCAACTCCGCGTCGGCCTTCTCGTCGGCAGCCATTCCCTCGTTCTCCTGCAACTCGCGCTCCACCTTCTGCAACTCCGCGTGGAACTCGAAAAGCTGCCGCAACTTGCGGTGCTCGCGGCTTAGTTCCGCGGCGCGGCGCTGGTCGCCGAACACGCGCGGATCGCTCAACTCGCGCTCGATCTCGTCATGGCGCTTTTGCAACCGCTCGATCTGGGCTTGGATTTCCATAGCTGAAACGTAACCCGTGAGACGTTAGGCGTGAAGCGTGGGGCACAAAAACAGCGCTGCGTTTCGGCCCATGCCGGACCGAAACGCAGCGTCAGGGAAAGCAATCTACTTCTTCTTGGCGGCCGTGCCGGCGGTGGCGTAGCGGCGCTGGAAGCGCTCCACGCGGCCGGCGGTGTCCACAAACTTCTGCGTGCCCGTAAAGAACGGGTGGCAGCAGTTGCAGATGCCAATGTGCAAGTCTTTGCGGGTGGAGCGCGTGTTGATCACGTTACCGCAGGCGCATGTAATCGTCGTCTCCGCGTAATCTGGATGTATATCTGGTTTCATGGATACAAATTAAGGTCGCGAAAACTAGCGAAACCGCCCCCCGTGCGCAAGAGCAAAAGAGGCCGAAAAGCGAAAGATCAGAATTCGATCTTTTTGAGTTGCGGGAGACGTGAGCGGAAGGAACTGCATGGGGGGCTAAACGAGGACCGCTGCCGGCTGCGCAACCCCAACGAGACCTGTGCTGGTGTTGCTGCGGACGGCGTTATTGTCGCTGCTGATTCCTCAGAAGCGTCCCGCTCCCGAACTGTCCGCCAGCGTAATCGTCCATCCCGACTCTGGCCTCCAACGGCTCCGTTCCCAATGATTACCAGTCAGAACCCGGAAGTTCTGTTCAACCGTCTCGCTTCACGTCCCCTGACCTTGCATTGCCCCGCCACGGCTGATAGCGTGCATTGTTGTATATGGATATTCGTCAGAAAGTCTTAACCCTGCTCGCGGCGCCAAATTATCGGCCATTGCGACGGCATGAGCTGGTGAAGGCGCTCAAGCTCAGCGATAACGAGCGCACCGACTTCCGCCGGGCGTTGTCGGAAATGCTCCACAAAGGCGAGGTCGTCCGCGTCCGCAAGGAGCGCTTCGTCCTGCCCGCCGAGGCTGATCTCGTGGTCGGCAAACTGGACATGAACGAACGCGGCTTCGGCTTTGTCATCCCCGAAGCAGACAAGGAAGGCAAACCGACCGCACCCGCAGACATCTACATCTCCGCGGACAATGTCGGGGTCGGTATGCACGGCGACCGCGTCGTGGTGCGGCTCCACAAAGGCTCTGTCCGCCGTGACCGCCGCGGCAAGCCGCAGCCGGAGAAGATCGAAGGCCGGCTCATCCGCATCTTGGAGCGCGCCAATGAGACGCTGGTCGGCACGTTGCAGAAGCCGAAGTATTTCCACATCGTCATCCCCGACGACCCGCGCATCACCAACGACATTTACGTCAAGCCGCATCCGAAGGCGCGCATCGGCGACAAGGTGGTAGTGAAACTCCAGCCGTGGGAATCGCGCCACGTCAATCCGGAAGGCGACATCATCGAGGTGCTCGGCGCGGGCGACGCGCCCGGCGTGGACATGCTGGCGATCATCCGCAAACACCGCCTGCCGCAACATTTCCCCACCGACGTATTGCGCGAGGTGGAGCGGATGCCGGAGAACCCGACCGAGGAGGAGACGCGCGGCCGGCTGGACTTGCGCAACGAGTTCATCGTGACGATTGACCCCGACGACGCGCGCGATCACGACGACGCCGTGTCCGTCGAGGCGCGGCCCGACGGCTCGTGGCGGCTCGGCGTCCACATCGCCGACGTGTCGCACTACGTCCGCCAGAAGACACCGCTTGACCGCGAGGCGCGCGCGCGAGGCAACTCGGTCTACCTCGTGGACCGCGTCATCCCGATGCTGCCGGAGAAGCTGTCGGCGGGCCTCTGCTCGCTCTTCGGCAACGTGGACCGGCTGGCGAAAACAGCGTTCATTGACTACACCGCGCAGGGCGTGCCGAAACGCGTGGAGTTCCACAACAGCGTCATCCGCGTCAAACACCTCATTACCTACCGCGAGGCATTTACCCGTCTCAGCAGCCCCGACGGCAGCGGCGACGAGCTCACGCGCAGTCTGAAGACGATGTGGCGGCTTGCGTCGCTGCTGCGGAAGAACCGTTTCGAGCGCGGCTCGCTCGACCTTGATTTTCCGGAAATGAAAGTGCGCCTCGACAAGCTGGGCAAGCCGATCGCGCTGGAGAAGATCGAGAACGACATCTCGCACCAACTCATCGAGGAATTCATGCTCGCGGCCAACGAGTCCGTGGCGCGCCATTTCAAGAACTCGGTGGTGCCCGGCCTTTATCGTATCCACGAGAACCCCGCTCCGGAAAAGTTGTTGGAGCTTCGCAACTTCGTCGCCGGCTTCGGCATCAAGGCTGGCGACCTGACGCTGCGCACCGAGATTCAAAAGCTGCTCGGCGCGTTCCGCAAACACCCGCAGGCATACGTGCTGAAGGTCAGCCTGCTGCGCTCGCTGAAGCGCGCGCTCTACTCGCACAAGCCGGTCGGCCACTTCGGCCTGGCGAAGGTGAACTACACGCACTTTACCTCGCCGATCCGCCGTTACCCGGACCTGATCGTCCATCGCATCCTCGACGCGCTGGTGAAGCGGCGGCCGTCGGGCTACCTGACGGAGCATTTGATTGATGTGGCGCAGCATTGCAGCCAGACCGAGCGCACCGCCGACGAGGCCGAGAACGAGTCCAAGAAGCTCAAGACGCTGGAGTTCTTCAACAACATGCTCCGCGACCGCAAGCTCGCCCCCTTCGACGCGCTGGTCACCGACGTGCGCAACTTCGGCCTTTTCGTCGAACTGCCCGAGCTGATGATCTTCGGTCTGGTCCACGTCTCCACCATTGACGACGATTTCTACAGCTTCGACGATGTGCGCCGCCGCCTCGTCGGCAAACGCACGAAGCGGACGTTTAAGATCGGCGACCGCGTCAAGGTGATCGTGGCGCGCGTGGACCTGTTCAAGCGGCAGGTGGACTTCCAAATCGCCAAGGACGAGTGAGCGCGGGTATCATTACAAGATTCCTTCCATTTGCCGCGCTCGCGCTTGTCTTGAGCGGCTGCGCCACGACCGACGGCGGCCGGCGGTCGCAAGTGACGCTCAGCAACGCGAAGGTGACGCAGATTGATTTCGCCGGTGTGGATCTACGCTTCGATCTTGTGGTGAAGAATCCGACCGACCGCTACGTCAAGCTCGACGCTTACCGATGGGACATGCTCGTCGCCGGCAAAAAGCTGACCAAAGGTCACAGCAGCGGATCACAACCGGTGGACTCCAGCAGCGATCTGGTCGTGCCGATCGAGGTGTCGGTCAAGAACGGCGACGTGTTTGCCGCCATGCGCACCGACCGTCCAAAGGCGCGTCCCACCTACGAGTTGCGCCTCGCCGCGCTCATCGCCGGTGGCCTGATGACGTTGCCGCAGGATTTTGAGAAGCGCGGTGAACTACCGATCCTCCACAGACCGATCATCACGCTGCAAAACTTCCGCGTGTTGAAACAGACCGATCAGGCCGCCACCGTCCAGTTCGACGCCTTGCTGGAGAACCTGAACAACTTCCCGATCCATCTCGACAAGACCACCGCCAACCTCCATCTCGCCGGTCGGCCCGTCGCGCAGGAGTTTCAGACCAAGCCGCGAGACATCCCCGCGAACGGCCGCACTATTGCCGACTATGAGCTAGATCTTGACCTTGCCGTGCTCGGCGAAACTGTCGTCAACGCCCTGCGCCAAAGTGAGGTGAGCTACCAGTTCGACGGCACCACCGCGTTCAACACACCGTGGGGCCAGAAGTCGCTAAATTTCATGCAGTCCGGCCGGCTGCAAATCAAACGCTAGCGTCGTGCCATGACGCCGCCAGCCGTCAGCTTCGGTCGTCCACAACTGCTGACCATCATCCGATCCGAGATCGTTGCGACCGGGTTGATGCCGTTCGCGCGTTTCATGGAACTGGCGCTCTATCACCTGCAGTGGGGCTACTACACCGCGCCGGGCGCTCCGGAGCGGATTGGGCGGCGCGGCGACTATTTCACCAACGTCTCCGTCGGCGCGCTGTTCGGCCAATTGCTGGCGATACAGTTCGCCGAGATGTGGCAGGCAATGGGTAAACCGGCGACATTTACGCTGCTCGAACTCGGCGCGCACCGCGGCCAACTCTGCGCGGACGTGCGCGCATGGGCCAAGCGCAATCATCCGGATTTCAACACCGCGCTCGATGTGGTCGCACTGGATTATCCCGGAACACTCCCCGATGCTGTCACCGGCTGCATCTTCTCCAACGAACTTGTGGACGCATTGCCGGTGCACCTCATCACCCGTCGGAGCGGCGAATGGCTGGAATTGTTCGTGACTGAGGAGAACGGCTGTCTTGCCTTGGCACCGGCTCCGTTCTCCACCGACGCTTTGCGAGAAGAAGCCTCGCGTCTGCCGCTGCCGGACAGCGACGGCTTCATCACCGAAGTTCATCTGGAAGCTGGTCGCTGGATCCAACGCGTCGCCCGCAGTCTCCGGCGCGGTTTCGTCATGACGATCGATTACGGCTACTCCACCAGGGACTACTACGCGCCGCACCGCAAGGCAGGCACGCTGCTTTGCTATCACCAGCACCGCAGCAACAACAACCCGCTCGTCCGCGTCGGCGAACAAGACATCACCGCACACGTCAACTTCACTGCACTGGCCAACTGCGGCGCGGCATCCGGCCTGTCGCTGCTTGGCTTTTGCGACTAGTCGCGTTTCGTCACCGGGCTGATAGAAAAGGCCGGAGCGAGTTTTCTGGAGCAGCTTGCGCCAAGAACTGCGGCTCAACTCAAGACGCTGCTGCACCCGGAACTCATGGGCCAAACCTTCAAGGTGCTGGTGCAACACCGCGGCATGGAAACCGCGCGACTCAGCGGCTTGAAATTCGCGAGAGAGGATGCACTCGCATAGCTTGCAGCTTTCAGCCAGGAGCTATTCCGAATCGCCGGCAACGCTTCTTATCCCCTGAAGTAAAGATAGCCGGCCAAGATGGCAGCCAGCACGAACACCGAACCGGCAAATTCCTGCCAGCCCCAACTCTGCCGCGTCTGGTGGCGGTCCTGGTCGGTGGCCGTGCCGAAGGTCAGGCTTTTGATCGCCGCGTAGTCCGGCGCGGCGGTCGCGTAGCTGACGACAATCATCACCACCGCCGAGACAAGGGTGATGAGGATGCTGAAATACTGGAAGTTGATGTTGTTAATGATCCAGAAGAGTGAGCCATGCGGGTAATGGAAGTCCTTTATCAACATCGCCGGTGTGTCCACGAGCATACGAAAGACGCCAAGCACGAAGCCGACCACCATCGCCCAGAAGCAGCCAGCCGCGTTGAGCCGTTTCCAAAAGACGCCAAAGAAAAAGACGACGAAGATCGGCGGCGCGAGATAGCCTTGGACGGCCTGCAGATAGTTGTAGAGTCCCTCGGCGCCTTTCACGACAGGAATCCACAACAACGCGATGAGAACCATGACGCCGGTGGCGATGCGGCCCATGCGGACAATCTCGTGCTGAGAGGCCTTGGGCCTGAGTTTCTCGTAAATGTCCACGGTGAAAAGCGTGGAGCAGGCGTTGAAGACGCCGGCCAGCGATCCCATCAGCGCCGAAAGCAGGCCCGCGACGACGATGCCGCGCAGGCCCGGCGGGAGCAGATGCTCGACCATCAGCGGGAACGCCGCCTGCGCCGCTTTCGGGTCGGCCGCGAACGCGGCACTCAGGCCGGGCACCTTGTCGCTCTTGACCAACGCGAAGCAGATCAGGCCGGGGATGATGAAGAGATAGACGGGGAAGAGTTTGAGGAACGCGGCGAAGATACTGCCTTGCCGCGCAACGCGTTCGTTCGGGGCGCCAAGCGCGCGCTGGACGATGTATTGGTCGGTGCACCAATACCAGAGGCCGATGACCGGCGCGCAGATGGCCATGCCGAGCCACGGGAAGTTCTGGTTGAAATACCATGCCTGCCGCACCGTCTCACCCGCAGCGTTTTTGTCCCAGACCGGCGCCCACGTTGCTTCCACGCCCGCGGGAATCAGCGGTTTCCAGAGGTTGAACATCTCGGAACCGCAAAGCCGCCGCAGTTCGCCCCAGCCGCCCAACTGGATGAGACCGTAGATCGTCAGCAGCGCCGAGCCGCAGATGAGCACGACGACCTGCACGGCGTCGTTGTAGGCAACAGCCCTCATGCCGCCGAGCATCGTGTAAAGGCCCGTCAACACCACCACCAACACCGAGCCGATCCAGAAGCTGTCTATCACCGCCCCGCCGATGCTAATCCTCAGTTCCGGCAGCAGCGCGCCGAACACGACGCCGCCCGCGAAAATGCCGACGGCGATTTTCGAGACGATGAACGTCAGCAGCGAGACAATGGAAAGCACGTAGCGCGACCGCGTGCAGAAGCGGCGCTCCAGAAACTCCGGCATCGTGAACACGAGCGACCGCGCGTAGAACGGCACGAACACCCAAGCCAACATCAGCAGACACCACGCGTGAAACTCGTAATGCGCCAGCGCCACGCCGTCCTTCGCGCCGGAGCCGGCAAGGCCGACGATGTGCTCGGAGCCGATGTTGGACGCGAAAATCGAAGCGCCGATGATCCACCAGCTCAAGTTGCGGCCGGCGAGGAAGTAGTCGGCGGCGGTGTCCTTCTCCTTCGAGATGGCCGACCACGCGACGACAAGCAGGACGGTGAAGTAAGCCCCAATGGCGATCCAGTCGAGGCCCGTCAGCGTCGTAGTGCCGATACCGGCGAGGATGGGTGTGAGTATGTTCATATAGTAGTCCTCACGCTACGCGTGAGGTTTGTTGTTGATGTCCTCTCGCGGAGCGAGAGGATTACTTTAGTCCAAACCTATAAACGATCGTGTTCTTGTAAGTCTTGCCGGGGCGCAGCACGACCGACGGAAACTTCGGTTGGTTCGGCGAGTCGGGATAATGCTGCGGCTCCATGCAGAAGCCGTTGCGCTGCTTGTAAACCCAGCCGCCTTTGCCGGTGATGTGACCGTCAAGGAAGTTGCCGCTGTAAAACTGCAACGCCGGCTCCGTCGAGAGCACTTCCAGCACGCGGCCCGTCACCGGCTCCGTCACGCGCGCCATCAGGCCGAGGCCCGCACCCTTCGCGATGACGAAGTTGTGGTCGTAGCCGCCGCCGAACTTGATCTGCTCATCGTCCGCGCCGATGCGCACACCGATGGCCGTCGACTTGTTGAAATCGAACGGCGTGCCTTTTACCGACATGAACTTGCCCGTCGGAATGAGCGTGCTGTCCACGGGTGTAATCTTGTCGCTCTTGATCATTACGACGTGACCGAGAATGTCGCCCTTGCCAGCGAGGTTGAAGTAGGAATGCTGTGTGAGGTTGATGACGGTCGGCTTGTCGGTCGTGGCCTTGTAGTCGAGCCGCAGCTCGTTGTTGTCGGTCCACGTGCAAGTCGCGGTCACATCGAGGTTGCCAGGATACCCTTCCTCGCCGTCCTTGCTGACATAGCGCAGTTCCAGCGTCGGGCCGGCCTTGGTCATCGCGGGCTTCGCTTCCCAGACAACCTTGTCGAAACCCTTTAGCCCACCGTGGAGCGCGTTCACCTTATTGTTGGTCGCGAGCGTGTATTCCTTGCCATCGAGCGTGAACTTGCCCTTGGCGATGCGGTTGCCGTAGCGACCGACGAGGCAGCCGAAGTAAGGAGTCTCCTTCACATATTCCGCGAGCGTGTCGTAGCCGAGCACCACATCGCCGAGCTTTCCTTTCATGCACGGCACGCACACCGACTGAACGATGCCGCCATAGTTGGAAATCTTGACGACACTGCCTTTGGAGTTCTTGAGCGTGTAGAGGTCCACCGTTTTGCCGTCAGCAGTGCCCCACGGCTGCTTAGTGATTTCAGGAACTTCGCCGCAAACTGAACTGGCCATGATAAGGATTCCTCCAAGGATGGTTAGTGCTCGTGTCATATCGGTGCGTCTTCGCTATTCCTGTCCGTAATACGCAGATGGGCCGTGCTTTCGCAAGAAATGTTTGTCCAGCAACGCTTGCTGCATCGCACCGGCGCGCGGGCTCACGCGCAACGTCTCGCTCGCCAGCCGTGCCAAGTATTCCAGCACGACAGCGTTCTCAACCGCCTTCGCCGCGCTCCTGCCCCACGCAAACGGCCCGTGACTCGCGACAAGTGCGCCGGGAAACGCCTGTGGATCGAGCTTGCGAAACCGCTCAACGATGACGTTGCCCGTCTCAACTTCGTAATCGCTCCTGATCTCCTTCGGTGTCATCGCCCGCGTGCAAGGCACCGGCCCGTGAAAGTAATCGGCGTGTGTCGTGCCGAGCGGAGGAATCTCGCGTTTCGCCTGCGCCCAAGCCGTCGCGAAAAGGCTGTGCGTGTGGACAACGCCGCCAATCTCCTTGAACGCACGGTAGAGCACGAGATGCGTCGGTGTGTCCGAACTGGGCCGTAGGTCGCCCTCGACAACTTTGCCGCTGTCGAGCGCAACGACGACCATTTGCTCCGGATTCATCACGTCGTAGCCGACACCCGACGGTTTGATGACGACATGGCCGCTGGCCCGGTCAATCCCGCTGACGTTGCCGAAGGTCTGGATGACCAAGCCATCCTTCACCAAGTTGAGGTTGGCCTTGCAAACCTGCGCTTTGAGTTCTTCCAGCATGATTACTTCCGAATGCGGCTGCGGATTTCGATGAGCGATTTCATCACATCAAACATGTTGCCGTTCCAGTCCTTCGTGCCGAGCGCGTCGTGGAGCTTGCGATACAAGACGTAAAGCTCCTTGTAAACCGCGTGCGCTTCCGGCTTCGGCTGGAACACCCGCGGTTTGATGCCGGTCATCGCCTTCTGCGCTGAGGCGTAGTCGGGATAAGCGCCCGCCACAACCGCGCCGGCAATGGCCGCGCCAAGTGCGCAGGTCTGGGCCGAGCGACTGATTTTCATCGGGCGGCCGGTCACGTCGGCGTAAATCTGCATCACGAGCGGGTTCTTCTCGGCAATACCACCGCAGTTGACGATCTGCTCGACCTTCACGCCGTATTCCTCGAAGCGGTTGATGATCGTCAGCGCGCCGAACGCGGTCGCCTCGATGAGCGCCCGGTAAATCTCCGCCGGCGTCGTGTAGAGCGTCTGGCCGAGCAGCAGGCCGGTGAGCCGCTGGTCCACGAGGATGGTGCGGTTGCCGTTGTTCCAATCGAGCGCGAGCAGGCCGCTCTCGCCGGGCTTGAGCTTGGCCGCGCCGGCGGTGAGCGCCTCGTGCGAGCCAGCCTTGCCCATCGGCTGGATGTAGTTGACGAACCAGTTGAAGATGTCGCCCACCGCCGACTGACCCGCTTCGAGGCCGTAGAAGCCCGGCAGAATCGAGCCATTGACAATGCCGCAAAGACCCGGCACATCGGCGAGTTGCTGGCCGACGGGCACAACCATCATGTCGCAGGTGCTCGTGCCAATAATCTTCACGAGCGTGCCCGGCGCGATGCCGGAGCCGACGCCGCCGAGATGCGCGTCGAACGCGCCGACCGCCACGGGAATGCCCGCAGGCAGGCCGGTGCGCTTGGCCCACTCGGCGGTGAGCTTGCCGACCGCACGGTCAATCGTGTGCGCCTTCGAGCAGAGCCGCGAGCGGAGCGCGCCAAGCTTCGGGTCGAGCTGGCCGAGGAACTCAGCGTCGGGATAGCCACCCCACGTGTCGTTATACATCGCCTTGTGGCCTGCGGCGCAGACACCGACGACCAGCTTGTCGGGCGCTTCGGTGCCGGTGAGCATCGCGGGAATCCAGTCGGCGCACTCGACCCATGTGTGCGCCGCGTCAAACACCTCCGGCGCGGTGCGCAGGCAGCGCAGAATCTTGCTGAAAAACCATTCGCTGGAGTAGGTGCCGCCGCACTTGGCGAGATATTGACGGCGAATCTTCTTCGCCAGTTCCGTGATCTCAGTGGCCTCAGCGACACCCGTGTGATCTTTCCAGAGCCACGCCATCGCGGCCGGGTTCTTGGCGAACTTCTTGTCGAACGCGAGCGGGATGCCCTTCGCGTCCACGGGCAACGGCGTGCTGCCGGTGGTGTCCACGCCGATGCCGATCACGTCGGCGGCGTTAAAACCGCGCACGGTTTTCTTCGCGAGCGTGAGCGCCTTCTTGATCGTGATCTCCGCGCCGGTGAGGTAGTCGGCGGGATGCTGGCGCGCAAGATTCGGGTCGCGGGCGAGAATGACGCCGTGGTGGCCGTGGGCGTATTCCCAGACGGCGGTGGCGACCTCCTTGCCGTTGGCGACGTTGACGATGAGGGTGCGCACCGAGTTGGTGCCGTAGTCGAGTCCGATGGCATATTTGCTCATGCTTGCTCCTCGATTGCTAAGTTGACGTTGTCGCATCGCAGCCGCGCGCCGATTGTCAATCTGTCCGTTCTGGCACGCAAGCAAACCATCTGGCGAGCAGCCGCGCGAGCAACACGCCGATGCAGCCGCGCGCCAACGGCGCGCCAGTAGATCAGCCCAGGGCAAGCGAGTCCGCGAGCGCCGCCCTGGGTAGCGTCGCAGCAATTCCATTGCGCCCTGAAGGGCCGCAGGTCAATCCCACACGTATTGTTCATCAAATTCAATCTCGTAGCGGCGCAGGAAGGCGCGAAGCTCATTCTGAAAAGATGTCTGCTTATGATGCTCGGCCTGCGCGAGGATGTAGTCGCGCACTTGCGATACGGACGACTGGCTGACCGAAAACGCGCCGTAACCGTTTTGCCATGCAAAATCGGCCAGATGGCCACCCTTCATCTTCAGCCATTTGGAACTGCCGCGCTTCAATTCCATCACCACGTCGGCGAGTGCCTTGGTGCGGTGAAGGTTGAAGAGTATGTGGATATGATCCGCAACCGAGCCGATGAGCAGCGCCGGCGAGTCCAAGCTCGCGAGGATGCCGGCGGAATAGCGATGCAACTCCTCTCGCACCGGCTCGTCCAGCACAGCGCGGCGATCTTTCGTGCTGTAGATCAGATAAATCAGGTTCTTGGCGAGAGATTGGCTCATGATGAGTTCCTCTACCCGCGCCCCTTCAGGGCGCGTGCCTTCTCCACTCCTTACCCAGGGCGGCGCTCGCGGATTCGCTTTCCCTGGGCTGGTTTACCAACACACCTTCGGCGTGTCCAGAGGCGTCTCCGAACGGTCTCAAAACACCTTCGATGTGCTCAAAAGCACATTCGAGTTGTTTGGAAACACCTTCTGTGGGTTTGGGCGATAGCGAACTTGTCCACATGGCTTACACGTGCAGGTAAACGTCCCAACCCAAATACTTCGTCAACGCCTCCTTCACGCCGGCGGCGATGTGGGTCGGGTTGACGGCGACGTGGTGCTCGTAGCCGTTGTCGCAAATGTGGGCGAGCAGCTTCTGGAAGTTTGGGATGCGGACGACGCCGAAACCGCCGAACGTCTTGAGCGGATCATCAGTGAATTCGCCCTCGCCGACGTAGGCGCGAATCTTGCCCGCGGCGTCATCAGTGGTGCATCGCAGATAGGTCAGCGGCGCGGCTTTTACACGGCCGACAACCGTGCCGTAGGTGTTCTCCTTGCCGACCGTGTCTGCGAGGATCTCGTGCCAGTCCATCTTCGGCTTACCCTCGCCCGCGTCGGCGAAGATGTCCTTCGGCAGATTGCTGCAATGAAACACAACGCCCTTGTCTGGATCGTCGGCGTAATCATTGTTCCAGTCCACGAGCGCGCTGGGCCGTCCGCTGGCCTGCGCCAACGCGTGCATCGCCACACAGCCCATCACGTCCACCTCGCACGCACTGGACACCAACATGTTGCTCATCATGCTCATCACCGTGCAGGGCACGACGCCAAAAAACTCTTCGATCGCCGTCCAGCACTGCATCGCGGTGGCGTTGAGATGAGCGCGCTTCATCCAACCGTCCACGGCGACGCCGAACTTAGCCATCTTCAGCAGCGACGCGGGCGGAATACCCTGCGTGGAGACGTATTCACCAATTGCGGCAAGCTTGGCCTTCACGGCGCGATCCTTGTCGGACATCTTGTTCACCCAGCCCAGCATTTCGTAGAGGTCGAGCGTCTCGATGCTGACGCCGGCGGCTTCGAGCAGCTTCTCGCTATAGCGGACCGTATTGAATGCAGTCGGCCTCGTGCCCAGCATGCCAATGCGCAGGCCTCGCAACGCGCGCAGCACCCGACAAGTAACCCCGAAATCGGCAAGATCCTGCGCGAAGCTCTCGCTGGCCGGGCTGCACGTGTGCAGACGCGTGAGCGTGAACGGGATGCCGTATTGACGAAGGTTGTTGGTGACGGACATCTTGCCGCAAAAGCTGTCGCGGCGGTTGCCCATGCGCATCTTGTCCGGCTCATCGGGATAGGCATGAACCAGCACCGGCACGCGCAGGCCGGACCAGCGCAACGCATTGGCGATGGCGCGCTCGTCGCCGAAGTTCGGCAACGTGATGATGATGCCATCAATCTTCTGGCGGTTGGCGTCGAACAGTTCGGCGCAGAGCTTCGCCTCCTCAAAGCTCTCGATGCTGCCGAATCGTGTGGCCTTGACGCCAAGAGTGACGACCTTGAAGCCGGCCTTCTCCAACACTTCAAGCATGACGCTGCGGCCTTTCTCGCAAAGCTGGGCGGGGAAGAAGCCGCGGTTGCCGACAATGAGACCGATGGTGACAGGTTTGATGGTGGCAGGTTTCATGTTGCTATCCTTGGTTGTTATTGAAGTCCGCGACGGCGCAATGAAATCGAAGCGCGGATGGTAGGGTTGAGTTTCGGGTTGAACAAGCGCAAATCACTGCACTTCCAAGACGACGACGGACTTCGCCGGCAGCGTCGCGCTGAAACCGGCGTCGGTAACCTTGAACGCCGTGAACTCCGCCGGCTTGACGTTCTGCGGCTTGTCGAACGTGTTGTGGGCCGTGATCTCCGCCGCCGTCAGCACGCGCCCGCTGATGCTCTTGGCCTTCGCGCCGGCGAGTTCGCAGGCGAGTTCCGCCGGCTGGTTCGGGTTCAGGTTACAGAGCGTCACGTAAATCTTGCCAGTCAGGTCGCGCGAGGCCGACACGTTCAACGCCGGAATCTTGTCGCCACCCATCGCGTAGTCGCCGCACTGCAACTCGCTCGGCAACAGGATCCCGTTCTGGTGCACCGCGAACATCTCGAAGACATGATAGGTCGGCGTCAGGAGCATCTTCTCCTTGTCGGTGAGGATCATCGCCTGCAAGACGTTGACCGTCTGGGCGATGTTACCCATCTTCACGCGGTCGCAGTGCTGGTTGAAGATGTTGAGCGTGACGCCCGCCACCAGCGCGTCGCGCAGCGAGTTCTGCTGGTAGAGGAAGCCGGGATTCGTGCCCGGCTCCACCGCATGCCACGCGCCCCACTCGTCCACGCAGAGCGCCACCCTCTTCTGCGGATCAAACTGGTCCATGATCGCCGAGTGCTTCGTCACCAGTTCCTCCATGAAGAGAGCGCGCTTCAGCAGGTGAAACCAATCGCCCTCGTCGAACTGCGTCGCGGAGCGGCTCTTCTTGCCGCTGCCGCAATAGAAATGCAGCGCCAGGCCGTTCATGCGCTTGCCAGCTTCGCGCATCAGCACCTCGGTCCAATGGTAGTCCACGTTGTTCGGGCCGCAGGCGATCTTGAAAATCTTGTTGCCGCTGAAGTTGCGGACGTAGGTGGCGTAGCGCTTGTATTGGTCGGCGTAAAACTCCGCCGTCATCTGGCCGCCGCAACCCCAATTCTCGTTGCCGACGCCGAAGTAAGTCAGCTTCCACGGCTTGGCGCGGCCGTTCTTTTTGCGCAGGTCGGTCATCGGGCTGATGGCGTCGGAGGTGATGTATTCCACCCATTGCTGCATCTCCTGCACCGTGCCGCTGCCGACGTTGCCGCAAATGTAAGGCTCGCAGGCGAGTTGTTCGCAGAGATCCATGAACTCATGCGTGCCGAAGTGGTTGTTCTCGGTAACGCCGCCCCAGTGGGTGTTGATCATGCTTGGCCGCTTCTTCGCCGGGCCGATGCCGTCCATCCAGTGATATTCGTCCGCGAAACAACCGCCCGGCCAGCGCAGCACGGGAATCTTGCTCTTCTTCAGCGCCGCGACTACGTCGTTGCGGATGCCGCGCGTGTTGGAAATCTTGCTCCCCTTCCCCACCCAGTAGCCTTCGTAGATGCAGTGGCCGAGGTGCTCGGAGAAATGGCCGTAGATGTTGCGGTTGATCTGGTCCTTCGCGCGGTCGGCGTGGATGACCAGCTTGTTTTCGGCGGCCAGCGATTGCCCGGCGAGCAAACAGACCAGCGCCAGCGTGATTGCGAACATTCGGCTCTTCATGACAATTCCTTTCCTCGACATCCTGAATCTCGCGCGGTGCGCGTCGTGAACTGGGCGCGGATTATAGTTGACGGCGCTTCCGCGACAACGCCAGATTGCGTCTAAGTTCAGCCATTTTGCGTCAACGCTGCCGTCAACCGAAATGCCCAAGATTCCCAAAGTCATCCTCCTGATCGAGTCCTCGCGGGCGTCGGGGCGGAGCTTGCTGCGTGGCGTCGCCAAATACGCGCGGCATCACGGGCCGTGGGCGTTCTATTGGGAGCCGCGCGGTCTGGAGAAAGTCTGGTCGCGCCTGAAGCGGCTCCACGCCGACGGCATCATCCTGCGCGATGTCGAGAAGGTGGACGATGTGATCCGCTGCGGCCTGCCGGCCATCGTCGTCGGCCACCGCAAACAAGCAGTGCCCGGCGTCGCCAACGTCATGACCGACTCGGCCCGCATCGGAACGATGGCCGCCGACCATCTGCTGGATTGCGGCTTCCGCCACTTCGCCTACTGCGGATTCGACGGCATCCCCTGGTCAGACATCCGCGGCCGCAACTTCGCCGACCACGTCGCTGCGGCCGGTTTTCAGGCTCACTTCTATCGCCAGCGCCGCCGCGCTGCCGTGCGTTCCGGCGAAGGGGAAGAGCCGTTCATGGCCGAATGGCTCCGGTCCCTGCCGAAACCTCTCGGCCTCATGGCCTGCAACGACGACCGCGGCCAGCACGTCATCGAGGCCTGCAAGATTGCCGGCCTCCGCATGCCGGACGAGGTCGCCGTCATCGGCGCCGACAACGACGAACTGGTCTGCGAACTTTCCGACCCGCCCATGTCGAGCGTGGCGATGAACTTCGAGCGTGCCGGCTACGACAGTGCCGAGCTGCTGGCGAGGCTCATGGCCGGCAAACGCTCCGTCAGCAAGGCCATCGTCGTCCGCCCCACCCACGTCATCGCCCGCCAGTCCACCAACATCCTCGCCATCGAAGACGCGCACGTGGCGAAGTCGCTGCGATTCATCCGCCTCCACGGACGCGAAGCCATCCAGGTCAACGACGTCGTCGCCGCCTCCGGCCTCTCCCGCCGCGTGCTGGAGAAACGGTTCCGCAAACTTCTCGGCCGCTCCGTCCTCAGCGAAATCCGCCGCGTCCGCGTCGCGCAAATCTGCCGGCTGCTGGCGGAAACCCACCTCTCCGTTTCACAGATCGCCGACTCCCTCGGCTACACGAGCATCGAACACATCGCCCGCTACTTCCGCTCCGAGATGAAAATGAGTCCCCTCGCCTACCGCCGCCAGCACGGACATAAGTGAAAACGTCAGCCTCTTGGCCAAGGAACGAGCGGAAGGACACGGAAAGGGACGAAGGGACTCTGCTTGTGATCCACGACGCGGCGCTGGCGAAGCGATATACCGACAACTGGCACGCGCACGCGAAGCATTCTGAGCAATACACGGGAAGATGAGTGTCAGGGACAGCAAGGTTGGATATGCGCCAGCAAAACTCCGCCCTTACGCTCCCTACTCATGCCACCTCACGCCGTCGCTATCCATCGAAGTCGTGAGTTTCAGTTCTGTTTCGTGAAACAGCCGCGCTGCAATCGCCTGAGCTTGTTCGGCTAAAAACGGTTTGGCAAGAAACACTCTTGCGCCGGCCAATTCCATTGCACCGGTCTTGTCTTCGACTACATAACCACTCATGAGGACGACCTTCATGTTTGGCTGCAGCTCGCGCAGCTTTCGCGCAACTACAGCGCCGTCCACCTCTTGCAGACGATAATCCACGAATGCCAAGTCAAACACTTGAGTCTCGGCTAATTGTAACGCTGCCCGGTCATCTGCAGCCAGAGCGACCAAGTAATTCGGCAATGGAAAAATGTATGGAAAGAGTTCGAGGATACAGGGCTCGTCATCAATAACAAGAATCCGACGTGATGTCTGTTTGATGCGCCCGTCTTTAAGTTCCCCACCTTTCGCAGCGTTCAGTTCCTCGGTCATAACCAGTCTCCCATTTCAGCTTTGCGCCACCCCGCGTTCTAGGCGACGTTATTCTCGCGAGTGTCATTATGTTGTTAAAGAATGCTCAGAGTTGTCATGTCAGGAACATGTGCAAGCAGCGGTAAGAACCTACCGCTCCGATGAGCAGGGCAGTGTCTTGGGTTGGTGCCGACATGGTCAGTAAAACATGCTTTCTTGGTTTGTTCGACGATCAAAGGCCACCTGTCATTGCAGGAGTGCCGCACTTACGCCCTCCTGCCTGTGACTGCTCACGCCATCGCCATCCATCGAAGTCATGAGCGTCGGTTTTGCTTCGCGAAGCAGAATCGCAGCAATCCGCTGAGCGTGTTCAACTAGAAACGGTTTAACAAGAAACGCTTTCGCGCCAGCCAATTTCATCACAGCGGTCCTGTCACTGATATAATAACCGCTCATCAGAACAATCTTCATGTTCGGTTGCAACTTGCGCAATTTTATCGCAGCGACTGCGCATTTCTCCCCTGGCAGAATACAATCCACGATTGCCAAGTCAAAAACTTGAGTCTCGGCTAACTGCAGCGCTTTTCGGCCATCCGCAGCCACAGCAACCAAATAGTTCGGCGATGGAAACATGAATGGAAAGAGGTCGAGGACACAGGGTTCGTCATCAACAACGAGTATCCGGCGCGGTATATGATTTATGCGATCGTCTTTACGGTCGCTTCCTTTTTCAGCGTTCATTTCCTCGGTCATAAAACATATCCCTGTTTAAGCTTCGCGTTACCCCCACATTCTAGGCGGCGGTATTCTCGCGAGCGCCATTATGAAAGAGTGCTTGGAGTTGTCATGTCAGGAAAGTCAGCGCGAACAGTCGGAAAATACACTACCGTCAGATGGACGAGCCAGTTTCTTAGGCTGATAACGTGGTTTTTCCACCCCAAGAGCCGGATTTGGAGCTTTGGACATTACATTATTCGTCTCTGACCTTGGAAGGTCCGGAAGATGCCTCTTCCACGCGATTTTTTGACTTTCAGAGGGGCAAAATCCGCTGTTTCAACGTTCAGATGGCTATTTTTGGACAGAAGTCAGTCTTCGCCCACCCGAAGTAAAGTGGCGACTACTTGCGGCTATCCGGTGCGGCTGAGGCAGGGGCGGGTTCCTTCGGTGTCAGGGACGGGAAGAAGAACTTCGAGTAGAAGCCGGTCATCTTGGTTTCATCCTGACCGTCAAAGAACCGCGCGGTCACTTTGCCCTCAGCGTGGGACGGTGGCTGGCGGGAGAGAAGGTTGGCCGGCACGCGGATGCCGCACAGCAAGCGTCGCGCCCGAAAGCCTAGGCCGCCCGTCTCATTCCACGAGAAGTGCGTCGGGTTGACGTCGAAGGTGCTTTCGTAGAGCTTGCTCTCCTTATCGAACGAGCCGCCTCCCTGAACCCCGAGATGCGTAACTTCGCTGATGGTCAGTCGCACACGCCCGGAGCGGGCGATCTCCTTGCCATCGCCGTCGAGCAACGTGAAGCCGATGATGTAGTTCGGCGCTTGATACGAGACGATCATCTGCGTCATCTGCGCCGCCGGCAGCGCGCTCTCCGTGATGGCGGGCGCCGGCCCCATCTGGGACGAGTGAAGCACCCAGAAGATGCCGCCGAGCAACGCGAAAGCCGACAGGCCCACCATCGCCAGCCCCAGTCCCGGCACCCCCGGCTTGCTCATCCGGCTCATCGCCACCTTGGCAAACGAGAGGCGTTCGTCATCATCCGCGTTCGCCTTGGCGGAAGCCTTGCCCGCGGGACGAACGTGCGGTTTCGCTGTGGCCGGCACCGTCAACTGCGCGGGAATCGCCCGCCCGCACTTGCTGCAACTCAGCGCCTTGCCGGCGCGATTGGCGGGGTATTCGTTCTCGGCCTGACATTTGGGGCATTTCACGGTTGGCATGACATCGGAAATTACGCGCGTGACGCCACATCGGCAACCTTTTTGATGAGCGCGGCTGCAATGGAAGGAGGACGACCTCCGGGCGCGATTCGGGCTGGGGAGAGAACGCAATATCGTTTCTGGAGCGCCTTGCTCGGCACAAACACCCTTGTTTCGCCGCGGAGCACGCCATCGCGCCCGGAGATCCACCGACTCCATCGCAGACGCACAGGTTCATAGGCAAACAGGACGACATGCTGCAGTCGGAACAATTCTTTTGTGTCCTTTGCGCCTTCCAGCGGTTAACCTGCCCTCAACCAAACGCAGTAAGGATCAAGTCCATGTTTACAATACAATTGAATCGCGGCGCCAACCATCGTGTCCTCTCCGGCCATTGCTGGGTCTATGAGAGCGAAGTCGCCAATGAAGCCCCCCTGCCGCCCGACGGTTCCATCGTCAAGCTCCTCGATGACCGCGGCCGTTTCCTCGGCCTCGGCCTCTACAACGGCAAATCCCAGATTCGCGTCCGGCTCATCTCGCGCCACAACGACGAGATCAACACCGGCTTCTTCCACTACCGGCTCCGCGCCGCGTGGGAACACCGCCAGCGATGCGCCCCCACCACCGAGTGCTGCCGCGTCGTCGCCAGCGAAGCCGATTCCCTGCCCGGCCTCATCGTTGACAAATACGGCGACCACCTCGTCCTCCAGACCCTCACCCTCGGCTTGGACAACCGCAAAGCCGAACTCGTCAAGATCCTCATTGAACTGCTCAAGCCAGCCGCCATCATCGAGCGCAACGACGCGCCCGTCCGCCGCCACGAGGGACTCGAACCCGTGCGCAGCATCCTCCACGGCAAGACCGACGGCCGCGTCAACGTCCAGGTCGGTGGCCTGAAGTTCTCCCTCAACCTCCTCGAAGGCCACAAGACCGGCTTCTACCTCGACCAGCAGGTCAACTACGCCCGCGTCGCCGCCCTTGCCGCCGGCAAGAAAGTCCTCGACGCCTTCAGCTACATGGGCGCGTTCTCCCTTTTCTGCGCGCGAGCCGGCGCGGCCAGCGTCACCGCCGTCGAGATTGACGCCGACAACGTCGCCGCCGCCCAAGCCAACGCCCAGGCCAACGGCCTCGCCGACCGCATCGAGTTCCGCACGCAAAACGCCTTCGACCTCCTCTCCGCCGCCCAGAAGGCCGGCGAAACTTACGACCTCATCATCCTCGACCCGCCGTCATTCACCCGCACCCGCGCCAACGTCCCCGAAGCCGCGCGCGGCTACAAAGAGATCCACCTCCGCGCCCTGCGCATGCTCAACGCGCCTGACGCCAACCGGCCCGGCGGCATGCTCGCCACCTTCTGCTGCTCCCACCATGTCCCGCGCGAGATGTTCGAGCAGATCATCGCCGAAGCCTCCGCCGACGCGCACCGTCCCGTCCGACTGCTGGAGCGTCTGGGCCAATCCCCCGACCATCCCATCCTCCCCGCCGTGCCGGAGACCGAGTATCTCAAGGGCGCGATCCTGCAAGTGATATAGGCCGCAGCGTGGCTTTCGGGGCAAACTCTGGTTGACGCTTGGCGACTGTCCGCCGTAACCTGCGCGCGTTCTCAGACGAACACAGGGACGCATGCGGTAACGAACAACAACACAGAAAGAAGATTCATCAGATGAAAAATCGCTTTCTTATTTCCATCCTGCTGGCTTCGGTCAGTCTCGCCCTGGCGCAAAGCAGCGACGTGCGCGTAACAGTAGACGAGGTCAAGGACAACCGGACCACGGGCGATCATTTCGCCAACCTTGAAATCAAACTGAAGCTGGCCGGCGACAGCCTCGACGGGGCGACACAAGTCAAGACCGGCATCCAACGCGCCACCGATGATACGGGACGGAGTTTGATCAAGGACGAGCAGGACGATCGGGACGAGCAGAAGTTCCAGCGGATTTATTCCAGCAAGACTGATCGGATTGATTGCACGTTGCGGCTACGCAACCCAGCGCGCAAGGCCACCGTCATAAAGGAACTTGTCGGCGAAGTCCAAGTTTACGTTCCCAAGGCTGATCCAGCCGCCGTGGTGAGCGTCGAGCAGTTCCTTGCCAAGACCGGCACACTCATCGCATCGGCCACACTGAAGGCGGCCGGCGTCGAGGCCACGGCGCTCACCAAAGAGCAAGCGGACGCGCAGAAAGCCCAGCAAGAGAAGGAGACCAAGGAGAAATCCTCCAAGGGTGGAAACACGGGCGCGTTGGGACAGGCGTTTGGCCAGATGTTCACGGGATTCATGCGCGGCGGCGAGAACAGCATCCTATTGAAGCTCACCGACCCGAAGTCACAAGTCATCAGCATTGAGTTTGCCGACGCACGCGGCAAGTCCATCCGTCCGCAGATGTGGACCACATCGGGCGAGACATGGATGTTCGACTTCAGTCCGAAACTGCCGGCCGACACGACGCTCAGAATCATGCTCGCCACACCGAAGGCGTTGATAAAAGTGCCGATCAAACTTACCGACATCGTCTTGCCCTGACGCGCACCATCACGTGCGCCTCCTGGAGCGCCTGAGCCAATCCCCCGACCATCCCATCCTCCCCGCCGTGCCGGAGACCGAGTATCTCAAGGGCGCGATCTTGCAGGTGATATAGGCCGCAGCGTGGCGTTGCGCAACGCGATGGCGATCCGCCAACGCAAATCGAGATGCGCGCGTTCCGCAATTGGACCGACAGTTTCTTCGGAGCGACGGCCAGATGAACAAACTGTAGCGTCGGTCTCTGACCGACGAATGGAATAATGACGACACACCCGGCGGTCAGAGACCGCCGCTACAGACGATGTAGGCCCGGTGCCCTCACCGGGCGAAACCATCATGAACAACCGCCACGTCTGGGACGTCTACAACAACCTTGTCACCATCATGCCATGCCGTATAATCCGCCGCGCAAACTCACGGAGGAAATCATGAACCGAGTCAGCCTCTCCGCCTTCGCAGCCGCGCTGCTGATGACCCATCCCGAAGTGATGACGGCCCAGCAGCCGGACCGGAACGTGGCCAGGGAAATGATTGCCGAAGGCGAAATTGTTCCGATCACGGCCAAGAGGGAAGAGGGTTATGTGATTGGCCGGCTGCCAGCAAGATCGGTCATCCATCTTCAGTATGTCGAAGGCAAGTGGAAGGCTTGGGGCAATTACGCGACGGCCTGCCCTGACGATCCAAACGTCGAGCGTGGCGAGCGCAATCGTTTGGTGATCGCTGAGGTTTCGCGAAGCGGCACACAACATGTTCTCGCTGTTGTTCCTCCAGAGACGAGCCTGCAACCATTCTCCTACCCCCTCAGTCAGGACGCAGACAAAGTTGTGCTGCGAATCAACGACAACGACAATGACTTTGCCAGCAATCCCGATGCGGGTGTGCAGTATTGCGTCTATGTGAAAACACCCACGGGCCGTTTTGTGCTCCCTCCGCCATCTGTTGGCGCAAAACGACAACCTGGCAAACCCACGACCGACAACCGAGCCTCCAATGAAGGCAAGCAACAACCGGCACGGGTGGCCGGCGTCGCTGACAGCGAGCTTCAAAGAGGTTCGAAGTCCCTGGCCCGGAACCAAACGAGCATAAAGGGCCTCTTCGTTGTTCGCACGTCGGCTGGGTTGCGCGTGGGCGGGGCGCAGGACATCATCGCCACCGCTGAGCGCACCAGCAGCAACCGCGAGACGATCTGCGACTTCGTCACCGATGTCGCCAAGGACACGCAGATTTCCATGGAGGAGGCGGAACGGTTGCTGAAGGTGCGCTATCCGGTCTGGCAGGCGGGTTACAAGATCCGCTTCAGCTACTCCAACAAATACACGAAGCAAGCGGGCGGCTCGGCAGGCGGCGCCTTCTCTGTGCTGCTGCTGTCGTTGCTGGATGGGATGCAGATTGATCCCGGCTTCGGCATGACGGGCGACGTGACGGTGGACGGGAAGATTCGCGAGGTGGGCGCGGTGGCGGAGAAGCTGCGCGGCGCGCTGCTGGACAAGTGCAGGATCATCGCCATCCCGGAAGCGAATAAGGAGAACCTCAGCGATCTCGCCGTCCTTTACTCGCCCGCGATGCTCTGGAGCATGCAAATCCTCTCCATCGCGACGCTGGACGACGCAGCGGCGGTGGCGCGCGTGGATCGCGCGCCGAACCTGGCCAAAGCGATGGAACTGTTCGGACAGGTGCAACGGTCGTTGAGCACGAGCGCGACAGCCTATGCGCTGCGCAACGCGGGGATCCTCCAGACGTTGCAGCAGGTGTTGCAGCTTGCGCCGAACCATTCGTCCGCGGAGTTCATGATACGCGCGGCGAACAACCAGTTGCCGGCAACGCTGAGCCTGGGCGGTTCGCTGGATGAGATCTGGGCGGCGGCGGGGCCGTTGCTGGGGTTCCTGTTCACGGACTACAAGGAGCCGCAGAAGTCGAAGCGGTATTATTTCGAGAAAGTGCCGAGCGGAGCGTTCAAAGCGGCGATGGAGCGGCTGAACTGGCTACAGATGCGGCTGCATCCAAAGACGCGGGATTTGAAGACGGCCATGACCGACTACATGGCAAGTCTCGACCAACTGCACCGGCAGTCCGCGTTTTCAGCAGGCACGCTGCGACTGCACATAGCGAAGCGGGACAAGGTATTGAGCGAGGCGCATCTGCTTGGCACCGACCGCAAGGCGCTGGAAGAGATGATGCACTAAGCGGGCGAGATCACGTCTTGCGCGAGAGCAGCTCGATCATCAGCCTGACGCCGAAGGCGGTCGCGCCTTTTTCGTGGTGCGGCTTCGCGTCGGAAACCCACGCAGCCTTGTCACCGCTCAAACTCCGCCCGCCGGCGTTCGAGTTCACGCAGGATTTCGGGCGTCCCCTTGATTTCCGCCAGCGGAGCGAGTTGCCGATGGATGTAGCCCCAGTCCAGCTTGCCTGTCTGGCGAATGATGATTCCCTCCACATCCAGCCAGTCCTTGGCACGGGCGGCAAACGCCTTCATCACAACGAGGTCCTCCGCAGAGCAAGTGCGCAGGCTCACGTCGGCACTGAACACAAACCCACTCGCGCGTGCCACCGCCGACTCCTCAAACGGCAAACCGCCCAGCGCGACATCCAACCCGACGCCGGAACGGGCGCGCAGCAGCAACACGCGGTTCGCCAGAGCGAACGTCGCGGCATCTGGAATCCGTGCCTCGAACCGCTCCAGAAGCGGCTTAATGAATTGTTCCTCCCCACCAAAGCCGGTCAGCAACGTCAGGTCCGCGTCAATAGTCTCGCGCGGCTCACCCCAACGCAGCAAGGCAACGCCACCGATGAAGTAGAATTTCCAGCCCTGTGACTCACAGAAAGCCTGAAGCTCGGCTGCGGCTCGGATGACCTCAGTCACGACCGGCGGCCTTCCTGAACCAGCGTTGTTGCTCCACCAACCCGGACGTGAGCCGGGCCGCGCGCGGCGGCACATGGTAATCCGCCGGCCCACACAGCAACGCGATGGCGCGTTGCGGATCGAGCCGGCGCAGTTCCTCACGTCGCAACCGCTCCATGACCGTGCCCGCCCGTTTCCAAGCATCCACGCAGAGCCTCCCCTGCGCCAGTTGCTCCGGCGTCCACTCTGCACTAACTGAAGGCTCTGACTTCACGGCACCATCATAACAGTCTGGCGCCCGACCGCAATGCTGGCGATGGGACAATAAACCGCAGAGTTTCCGACCTTACGCTTTGCGCGAGAGCAGCTCGATCATCAGCCTGACGCCGAAGGCGGTCGCGCCCTTTTCATGGTGCGGCTTCGCGTCGGAAACCCACGCGGGGCCGGCGATGTCGAGGTGCGCCCACGGCACGCCCTCCTCCACGAACGCCTGGAGGAATGCCCCGCCGGTGATCGAGCCGGCGTAGCGGCCGGTGGAGTTCTTCACGGTGGCGGCATCGCTCTTGACCATGTCGCGGAACTCGTCGTCCAGCGGCAGTTCCCAAACGCGCTCACCCGTGGCGTCGGAGGCGCGCTGGATGCGCTTGCGCAGCGCGGGGTCGTTACCCATCAGGCCGCCGATGTTATGACCAAGCGCCACAACACAAGCGCCGGTGAGCGTGGCAAAGTCCACGATAGCCTCCGGCTTCTGCTCGCACGCGTAGGCAAGCGCGTCGGAGAGGACGACACGGCCCTCGGCGTCGGTGTTGATGACCTCGATGGTGTTGCCGCTGTGCGTGGTGACGATGTCGCCGGGCCGATAGCTCGTGGCGCTGGGCATGTTCTCGGCAGCGGCGATGACGCCGATGAGGTTCACCGGCAACCGGAGCAACGCCGCGGCGCGCATGATGCCGAGCACGGCGCAGCCGCCGCACTTGTCCCACTTCATCTCTTCCATCTTGTCGCCGGGCTTGATGCAGATGCCGCCACTGTCGAACGTGATGGCCTTGCCGACGAGCGCGAACGGCTTCGCCTTCGGAGAGCGCGAACCGCCGCGATATTCGAGCACGATGAGACGCGGCTCGCGGATGCTGCCGGAGCCGACGGCGAGAATGCCGCCGAAACCGCCGCGTTCCAACGCGCGCTTGTCGAGGACGCGGCAACGCAGCCGGCCGCGAAGTTCGCGCGCCAGCGCCAGCGCACGCCGGCCCATCTCGGCCGGATAGATCACGTTGCCGGGAAGGTTGGCGATGGATTTGGTCCAGTTCACCGTTTCGCCGAGGATGCGTCCGCGCTGAACCGAGTCGGCCGCATCACGCGCCTCGCCGGGACTGACATGAATGGTCGCGAGCGAAAGCTTGGTCTTCGACGGCGCTTTGGACGGCTTGAAGTCGTCAAAATCGTAGTGCGCCGCCACTGCCGCTTCGGCAATGACGCCGGCGCGCTCCGCATCACCCGCATCGAACGCGGCACGCTGGACGCCAATCTCACGCAGGCGCCGCGTGGCCATGACGACCGCGCGACGGAGTTTTGGCAACGTCAGATCCTTGCGCGGGCCGAGGCCAACGAGCAATGCGCGCGACGCGGCGAGCTTGCCCTGGGTGTGGACGACGCAAAGCTGACCGTGCCTGCCGGAGAACTCCTCGGCATTGAGATCGCGAAACGCCGCGCCGAGCGCGGACGGTTTTTGCTCGGCGTGAACAAGGAACACGACGGCGTCGGCGGATTGAGCGGCAGCGGGAGTGGTTTTAGTCTGGATTCTCATCGGTGCGGTGATTATAAGCGCATTTCAATTCGATGCAAGGAACGCTCTTCATCGCCGCCGTTTTTCTCGCCGCCAGTTCCGCCTTCGGGCAGATCGAGCTGACCTCCCGTGTCGTCAACGTCACGGTCTTCGCCACCGGCGGCGCGCGCGTGGAGACCGAGAGCGCCGCACCCGCGGCAACAGGCGAAGTTTGCTGGCTGAACCTGCCGTTGGAATCGCTGCGCGGGCCGGGACACGATCCGCAGATCGAACTATCGCCGACAACGCTGTTCGACGGACCCGCGCGCCTCGGCAAGGCCGCGCGGCCCCACAGCACTTTCGCAACGGACATGACTGGCCTGCTGGCGGCGAACACGGGCGCGTTAGTCGAGGTCCGGTCGGGAACGAATGAATTCTTCAAAGGCAAACTGAAGCTCTCCGGCGAACTGGCGTTGATCGAGGAGGCAACGAACCGCACCGTCGCCGTCGCCGTCTCAGCCATCTCGGTCCTGCGACGTCTTGACGGAACGTTGCGAACCCAGCGCGAGACCAGCGAGCCGATACCGGCGCTGCTGGCAACATGCATCAGCACCAACGGCGCATCGAGCGTGCGGCTCTCCTACACGCTGCCCGGCTTGCGTTGGTCGCCGGTATATGAACTGGCCACGAACGCTCCAACGACGGCGCGGCTGACGTTGCTGGCGCGCTTGGAGGGCGACTTCGCGGCGCTGCGCGCCGTGCCCGTTCGATTCGTGCTCAAGCCCGGCGAGCCGATGTGGGAAGCGGCAGAGATCAGCGGCAAGACAACGGCCCTGTTCTCCGAAGACGTGCCGTGCGAGCGGCTCGCGCATGTCGTGATACTGGACCGACTCGACGCGCCGGCGCTGGTGCATACGGCGTTGCGACTGAGCAATCGCACAAGCCGGGCGTGGCCCCCAGCACCGTTGGGCACGATGATATTTCCGGCAACCGCGCCCGGTGGCGTGGCGATGCTTGTGTCGGAGGAAACCGCGCCGTTGCGCCTGAACCGGCGCGTCCGGGAGATCAGCCGCCATGCTGCAAGGCAAACGCCTGTCGGCGCCGGCCCACTCGACGAGATTCTGGCGGTCGGAATGATCACGTTGCTCAATGAGACTTCAGCGCCGTTACGGACACTGGTGCTCCGCGCGGCCCCCGATGTGGTTGAGGAAACGGCACCGGCGGCCATCACCGAACGCGACGCCGCAGGCGCGCGCTGGCTGCGGTGGGAAATGAACCTGCCGCCACGTGAACCGGTGACGCTGGAGTTCCGTTATCGGGCATTGGTGAAGCCCGAACCGGCCAAGTAAGCCTGTGCCGGCAGCGACCGCCTGGCTACGGCTTGCTCTTCCTCTTTCTGCCTCCATCTTCCTCCTCTTCGATGGGGTAAAGCTTCTCCAACGCCTTCTTGACGGCCGGCGAAGGTGGAACATAGGACTCCACAACAACCTTGTCGTTGATCAACACCTGCACGCCATGACCGATGATCTTCTCGCCATACATCCAACCGTCAAAATGACTCTCTTCACGAGCAGCGCCAACCTCGGCGGTTTCAATCGTCTTTTGCTCGCGCGGCTTGAGGTCGAGCTTTTCTTCAGCGCCGAACGCGCGCTCGCGCCAGTTTCGCTGGCTGTCCGAAGAGTAAACACGCGACCGCGTCTTCACGACGCCCCAACGCACGGTGACACCGGTCACCGGCTTGGGCGATGTGTTCTGGATGGTAATCTGCAAGGCGCGACCGGTCTGAACATTGCTGTAGTAGGAGCCGCTGCCGGTCCCTCTCTTGCGGCTGATGGGTTTGACATCCAGTTGAAGGGGCACCATCTGCGCAAATACGGGCAGAACAGCGCCGAAGAGGACCAGGAGGAAAGTCAGGCGTTTCATAATTTTGTGTCTCGCCACCAATTCCCGCTTGCAGCCATCAGTTTTCTCATTTGGCCCTCCAACAATCACGCGCGGATGATGTCACAAGACCGATAAGCGGTCAACAACCGCACGCGGCATCCCACCAAGAGCGGGACACGCGCAAATTCCGACCGCAACTGTCGCTGCCGGCTTACGACCGGATCAGGACTTCGGCGATCTGGACGGCGTTGAGCGCGGCGCCTTTGAGCAACTGGTCGCCCGCGACAAACAGCGCGAGGCTGTTGGCGCGGCTCAAATCCTGCCGGATGCGGCCCACGAGGCAGTCGTATTGCTCCGTCGCCTCAATCGGCATCGGAAAGAGATTCCGCTCACGGTCGTCCACCAGCTTCAAGCCGGGCGCCTTTGCCAGCAATTCGCGAGCCTCGCCGACGGTGATCGGTTTTTCGAACTCGGCCACGATGCTCTCACTATGCGCCCGCAGCACCGGCACACGGATGCACGTGGGGCAGATCTTGATGGTGTCATTGTGGAAAATCTTCCACGTCTCCTTCACCATCTTGTTCTCTTCCTCGTTGTAACCGTTCCCGGCAATCGCCGTGTTATGGCTGAAGAGGTTGAAAGCATAGCGATGCGGCATAATCTTCGGCACGGCCGGCTTGCCGGCGAGCACGTCGCGGGTCTGGTCCTCCAGTTCCGCCATCGCTTGAGCGCCTGCGCCGCTCGCAGCCTGGTAGGTCGAGACAATGACACGGCGGAGTGTCGCAACGCGATGCAACGGCCACAGCGGCATCAGCATGATGATCGTCGAGCAATTCGGATTGGCGATGATGCCTTTGTGGAGCTTGATGTCCTCCGGGTTGATCTCCGGAACCACGAGCGGCGCGTTCGGGTCCATCCGGAACGCCGAGGAGTTGTCAATCACCACCGCGCCGGCTTTCACCGCGTCGTCAGCAAACTCCCTCGACCGGCTTGCGCCGGCAGAAAAGAGCGCGATCTCCACGCCCTTAAAACAGTCGTGCGTCAACTCCTGCACCGGCACGGGCTTGCCCCGAAACGTCAGCGTCTTGCCCTTGGAGCGCGAACTGGCAAACAACGACAGCTTGCCCACCGGGAAATTGCGTTTCTCCAGTGTTTTGATCATCTCGACGCCCACCGCACCGGTGGCGCCAACGACTGCAACGTGATACTGGCGGCTCATAATAATTTGTTTCCGAGTTCTGCCTTCGGCTTTCCTTGCCGAAAGCGGCGCAGTATAGTCGCACATAGACAACGTGCAACTGCTTTTCAACGAACTCTGTCTCCGGCTCGACGCCGCGCCCCCCTTGGCGCTGGTCGTCAGCATCGGCCAGCAACGCCTCGGCCTGTTCCGCGACGGCGCGCTCGCGGCCGACTGGCCCGTCTCCACCTCGCGATTCGGCGTCGGCAGCCAGCTCAACAGCTTCAAAACCCCCCTCGGTCTCCATCGCATCGCGGAGAAAATTGGCGCTGGCATGCCGCTGGACACCGTCTTCAAAGGCCGCAAACCCATTCCGCCTGCCTCCGTCCCCCGCCCTCCGGCCACCGGCGACCTCATCATGGCGCGCATCCTCTGGCTCGACGGCTGCGAGCGCGGCCTCAACCGCGGCGGCGACATGGACAGCCACGATCGCTACATTTACATCCACGGCACCGCCCACGAGGACCGCATCGGCACGCCCGACAGCCACGGCTGCGTCCGCATGCGCAACGCCGACATCGCGGCGCTCTTCGACATCGTCGAGGTTGGCACGCCGATCTTCATCGGTTGAACCAACGAACCACAACTGACAAATGAAAACCACGACCTGCATCACTTTGTGCTGCGTCATGGCGGCAACCCAGTTCTCACACGCCGCCGAAACCAGCCTTACCGACTCTGAGATCAAAGCCATTCTCCGCGAACGCATCGAGGTCGCCAAGAAGGGCATCGGCATGGTCGTCGGCCTCGTGGACGAGCGCGGCACGAGAGTGGTCAGTTACGGCCGGTTTGAGCGCGGCAGCGGCCGTGACGTGGACGGTAACTCTGTCTTCGAGATTGGCTCGGCGACGAAGGTCTTCACCACCGTGCTTCTCCAGGACATGGTCGAGCGCGGGAAGATGAAGCTCGACGACCCGGTGGCGAAGTATCTGCCGAAGTCGGTCCATATCCCCACGCGCGGCGCCAAGGAAGTCACGTTGCTCGACCTCGCCACGCATACTTCCGCCCTGCCGCGAATGCCGGACAATTTCAAGCCCAAGGACCCGCACAATCCCTACGCCGACTTCACGGTCGCGCAGTTGTATGCGTGCCTGTCCGGTTGCACGCTCAAGCGGGACATCGGCGCGAAGTATGAATACTCCAACCTCGGCATGGGCCTGCTCGGTCATGTCCTCGCGTTGAAGGCGGGCAAGAGCTACGAGGCGCTCGTCGTGGAGCAGATTTGCCGGCCGCTGAAGATGGACAACACGCGCATCAAACTTGACGCGAAGTTGAAGGCGCGGCTCGCGCCGGGCCACACCGAGACGCTCGAACCGCAGGCCAACTGGGACCTCCCCACGCTGGCCGGCGCGGGCGCGTTGCGCTCGACCATCAACGACCTGCTCAGATTCCTCTCCGCCAATCTCGGCCTAACCAAATCCAGCCTGACGCCGACGCTGCGGAAATCGCACGCCATCCGGTTCCGCGGGGCCGCGCCGGACCTCGACATTGCGCTGGGCTGGCATGTGGCTCACAAGTTCGGCAGCGACATCATCTGGCACAACGGCCAGACCGGCGGCTACCACTCTTTCATCGGCTTCGACCCGAACAAGCGCCGCGGCGTCGTCATCCTGTCCAACTCCGCCAACTCGATTGACGACATCGCGCTGCACCTGTTGGAGAGCCAATACAAACTCGCCGACTTCAAACCGGCCAAGGAGCACAAGGTCGCGAAGATTGATTACAAGCTCTACGACGCCTACGCGGGCCGTTACGAACTCGCCCCCAATGTTTTCTTCACCATCCGTCGCGACGGCGACCGCCTGATGGCGCAACTGACCGGCCAAACCAGCTTGGAGATTTTCCCCGAATCGGACACGGAGTTCTTCTACAAGGCCGTGGACGCGCAACTGACCTTCGTGAAGAACGCCAAAGGCGAAGTCACCGCGCTGATCCTGCACCAGAACGGCCAGCATCCAGCGGCGGTGAAGGTTAAGTAACCCGCGTTGTGCGTGCAAGCCCGACGGGAAGACCGGGCGTTTTACGCTTCACGACTACTGCTTGGGCACGGGCTGGAGGTTCTTGAACGGGATCTTGATGGATGACGGGCTGAGTTCTTCGGCGACGAGATTGGTGCCGACCATGACCTGAACGCCGTAACCCCGGATCATCTCGCCCGATGTGCGGCCGACCAGGGTGGAGATCGAACCGCCGACTACGACCGGGGGCGTTTCGATGACCTTCTCTTCCATCGCCTTCAACGCGAGCGTCTCCTGCGCCCCAAAGAAAACTCCCTTGTCCATAGGATTGCGACCGACGGAAACTTTGCCGACTGCCCAACGAACCACGATGTTGGTTAAGGGCCGGGGTATAAGACTTTGCACCGTGATGCGGAGTGAGGCCTCCTGACGATAGCGGCTATATCCCGGCGACAACCATGGGATGGGTGTGGCGTCGGCCGCGTCTTTCTTCTTTGTGATACGCTGGACTTCAAGCTTGAGGGGCGGCCTCATTGTTGCGAGTTCTGACAGCGGCTGCGGCCTCGGTAACACGGACCGGACCCACAGGAACCTGACCGCGCCAGTGCCCGTCTTGATCGAATGAATCAAAACCGGGGCGGCAGCCGCTGCCTCAGGGTCGGGCGTTGGGGGCTTGGCTTGAGGTTGAGGCACGGGTTGAGCCGGCGGTGGCGCAGTTGGCGGTGTTAACGCCGGCGGAGGCTTCTGAGTCACTAGCGCTAGTGCAACGGGCGCAGCCGCAGGCGTCGGCGCAGGTTGTGCCGGCGGCGTTTGAACGGGTGGAGCCGGCACCGCAGGCGCACGCGGCTGAACCACGGCGGGCACAGGTTGAGCCGGCGCGGGCGCGGGCGCGGCCTGAGGCTGCTGCGCCGGCGGTGTTGCCCGCGCGACCTGAACAGGCGCAGGCGGCGTCTGGACCGGTGCAGGAGCTGTTGGCGCAGGAGGCAGTGCGGGCAACGGTTCAACGACGGCTGGGGCGGGCGGCGGCTGCAGAAAGCCATCCATGCCTTGAGCGACTTGCTGCCAGCCTTCAACCAACGTGGACTTTACAACGCGCAGGACATTCTTGATGTCCTGTTTGAGCGATGGCGCGCTTGGCTGCCCTTCGGCCTGCGCGGCCGGAGGCCTTGCCACGGCGGGCG
Source organism: Verrucomicrobiia bacterium (assembly GCA_041667205.1). Lineage (GTDB taxonomy): Bacteria > Verrucomicrobiota > Verrucomicrobiia > CAIQCK01 > CAIQCK01 > CAIQCK01. The sequence goes on from JBAYFL010000020.1 coordinate 123,792, forward strand.
GCGCCGCTCGTGCGGCCGGCGCTTGCGCGAGCAATGGCAGCGTCGCACAAAGGCTCGTTATCAAAATTAGCCAGAGCTTTGTCATCAGGTCGTCTTGCCCAGAAATGCTTGCGCAGGTCGAAAGTAGAATGCCAACCTGCTTTCGGCACTCTCAGGCGTTGGGTTCGCGAGCACGCTGCGAAGCGTTACACGAACGCAAATTCTTATCGAACACTCGCCGCCAACCGGCGATTTCGAATCGGTCACTGGGTTTGTTGTTGCGGCGCTGCTGGGACCGTCGCAGCCGCGGACCGTTGCTCGGCGCGCGTCAGTTCCAAATGGAAGCGGGCGGAACGGGCGTTTTCCTCAATATCCACGAGCAAGCGGAGCACCTCGCCTGCCGCATAAGTCATAATCCCCGTGGCAAACGCCGCAGAAAGCCCCACGACCATCACCAGCGATCCCTTGACGAATTGCTGCGCGCTCCAGAGCTGATATCGGGCCATCAAGATGAACACCACGGCCGAGAGAACCAGCCCCAGCACGACCCCCAGCACTTGGAGGGTCACGGCGGCCACCCGCAGGCTATGATACCGCCGCGCGAGCGGAATGGCGACAGGCTGGGCCGTGTCGCAGGTCGGACATCGCACGACCGTGCCGACCTGCGAGTAACCGATATTCAGTTTCTGGCTGCAACTATAGCAGTAGAAGGTCAGTTTCATGGCCGATCAGTTCTCTGGAAGACACCGCGAAGGCAACGCCACATTGAGAATCGAGAGTCGTTTCACATCGCGGACTCCCATGATGTGCCTATATTGGCACGGTCGGCGGGCGGGGTCAATGCGAGTTTCAGGGTGTTTCTCGGTTTCATCCCCTGCCCTCGCGCGGCGGCCAATGAGATCACCCTGCTCAACCTCGCCACACACACCTCCGCCCTGCCGCGAATGCCGGCCAACTCCAAGTCGAAGGACGACCACAATCCTCACAGCGACGGATAGCGCAACTGACCTTCGTGAAGAACGCCAAAGGTGAAGTTACCACGCTGATCCTGCACCAGAACAGCCAGCATCCGGCAGCGGTGAAGGTCAAGTAACCCGCAGTCGAGACAACCTCCGGCGCAGACCAGGCATGGCGTGAGGTGAATCCCAACGGGATTCACATCCATCAGCCCAGGGTTGCGAGGCGTTGGAGTTGAATTTGTTTTGGGATGGATACCCGGCGTAGGCCAAAGGAACCGGCTAAAGCCGGGCTGATTATAGCACCTCGTTGAGGTGGCCAGATAAAGACACCACCAATCGGGCGCAACTTGACACCTGCGCCATAATAAGGGCGTGAGCCGTTGGAACCTCGAACGCAGCAAACCCTTCAAACGAAAGGAGCGACATGAGCGCCGATCCCAGCCCAGTGCCGTCCCTGCG
>JBAYFL010000021.1:0-119773 GCA_041667205.1 Verrucomicrobiia bacterium
AAGAAACCAGGAGTTTGGGATGCCTTGTAGGTCTTCATGCGGCCCATTGTGTCAGCACCTTGTTCCCCTGGCGAACGGTTTCGCTATCCTTCGTCTTTTGGCCTGAGTTGCCGGAGGAACCCAACAGTTACTGAGGCGGTTGCTCCGTCGGCAGGGTGGCCAACCGCACGCGGTCGCGTTGATGGACGCCACCGATCTGCCCGCCGCTCGCGTTGGTTTCAAAAAAAGTATCGGCACTTACTCCGCCCGCCGCGCCGCCTTGGGTGGACGCACGATCAAGAGCGGACAGAGCCGCTGGTATGTCGGCTACAAGAAGCACACGTTGCGATTGTGGCTGCCCACAGCTCACGCCTTCGTCACCCTGCTGCCGTTGGTCAGTTGGGTGACGCCGGCCCATGTGACTGAGGGCGGATTGCTCGTGCCCGGTTTGCGCTGGTGCGAGCGGCATCTGGGTTGGTGGCCCGGCATCGTGGTGGCCGACATGGGGTATCTGGGGAGCCAAGCAAACAAGCCGCTCGTGAATATTGGCAGACGGCGGTGGGAACCCAGTTGCGCAGCGACATGAAGCTGGTGTCGCCTTACACATCCGAGACGCAGATGGCCTGTCCGCAAGGGCAGTCGCTGGTGTGGTGGGAGTATGTGCCGGAAAGTCAGACGCAATGGTTTCACACGCCGGAGTCGCCGACCCTCTGCCGACACTGCTGGGCGGTGGCGGGCTGTCCACGACACTTTGGGTATCCAGCGGCAGCGCACGAGACGCTCTTGGGACTGTTGCCACTGGGCAGTCGTGTGGCCCAACGCTTGTTACGGCAGGCGCGTCCGTGAATCGAGCCGGCGCAAGCGTTCTAGAACAGGACTATCCCCGGTTTTTCCTAGAAAACGCTGAATTTCGCCGATTCCTAAGGTGTTTGACTACAAGCAGAAGTGGGCAACTCGTTTAGAAAACCGGGGATATTCTATCTCCGGTTTTCCGACGATATTCGCGCTCTCGCAACCCGGTTTTTCAAAAACCGGGGAATGTCCTGTTCTAGAAAAACCGGTTGGGCTTGAGCCAGATGTTCTTCAACAGTCTGCGGCTGACGTGGCAGATGAACCTCTTGGCCGACAGCGCGGTGCTGCTGCGAACGATGGCTTGGCTGGATGTGCCGACGGACGCGCATGATCTCGCGTGGCTGACCCCGCGCCAAATGGAACTGGGATTGGCCGAGGAAGATTAGCCGCAGAACAAGACCGCGGACTTTGTTGGTAATTCACCACATTCACAAAATACTTTCGGAACACCCTCTATGAACAAGCAACTGAACTTTTTGGCGATCAGGTGGAAGAAGAAAGTGATCAAGAGCGATCGGTTCTTGAAGGAGATGAATGCGGTCGTGCCTTGGAAACGGCTTGCGGACCTGATCGAGCCACACTACGTCGGTGGGCGGTTGGGTCGCAAGCCCTTCCCGCTGGAGTTGATGCTGCGGATTTATTGCCTACAGCAATGGTTCAACCTGAGCGATCCAGACGCCGAATAGGCGATCTACGACCGGAACAGTTTCCAACGGTTTCTTTTGCTGGACATCGTTGGCGATAACGTGACGGACGAGATGACGATCTTGAACTTCCGGCATGGGCGGGAGAAGCACCTGTTGACCGAGGCGATATTTGCCGAAATCGGCGCGCATCTGGCTCAGAAATGGCTGACGATGAAAACCGACACGATTTGTGGACGCGACGCTGATCGCCACGCCCAGCAGCACCAAGAACGCGGAGCGGAAACGTGACGAGCAGATGAGCAGCACGCGCGAAGGCAACCAATGGCATTTCTGGATGAAAGCTAGCGTGGGGGTGGATGTGGCCAGCGGATTAGTGCACAGCATAGCCACGACGACCGCCTCGGTGCATGACAGCCAGGTGATGGAGGCGGTCTTGCACGGGGGTCTCCTCGGCGATAAAGGGTATGCCAACGACGCGGGCAAGCGGGAAGCGCGGTTGCGCGGCATCTGCTGTGGCATCGTGGACAGAGCCAAACGGAGGCAGACCTTGTTGGGTAAACAGCAATAGCGCAACCGGCACTGGGCCAGCGGGCGGGCGAAGGTAGAGCACCCATTTAGAGTGATCAAGTGTCAGTGGGGCTATCGGAAAGTGCGGTATCGAGGACTGGCCAAGAACACGGCGCAGTTATGGAACTTGTTTGGATTGGCCAACGTCTACATGGCGCGCAATAAACTCCTGGCGCTGACCTAAACGGGGGCTGTCATCTTGAAAACAGCACCGGCTGAGAAACTAAAACAATGCGCCAGAGCCATCGGACCGGCAATGGAGCACCTGAAAACCCTTGTTTTCCAGTTCCAAATCGCCGTTTGCCGATAAAACTTCACCCAACATTCTGCTCTATGCTCAGTGGCTGATTCTTCAGAGCTTCATAAGTGTTGGTTATTCAGCGATTCATTCGGTGATTTTAAAATAGAATAATTCGAGTTGTCTGATGCGCCACGTTCACTGACTGAGATGTTCCACATGGAACATACACGATAAAGTTAGAAGATGGTACTCCGACAGTTATTGCAACTGACTTTAATTACGTAGGCTGCGAATATGTATGTTGGTTAGTGGCCGACGTAGTTCCGGTTAAGGAATCACTGATTTAATTGGTTTCGGTTGTAGAAATGGGAAGTCAACAAGAAGGGGCTTTGCTAAAGTGGCGGGCATGAAGCAGCCGATGAGTTTGCGCAGTCGGAATATGCTGGGAAGAAGAAGGTGACGCGTCGGGAGCGATTCCTTGGGGAGATGGAACGGGCGGTGCCATGGGCGAGACTCTGCGCGGTGATCGAGCCGCATTATCCGAAAGGAAAGCGCGGGCGACCGCCGATCGGCATCGAGCGCATGCTGCGCATCTACTTTCTCCAGCAATGGTATGCCTTAGCCGATGAAGCGCTCGAAGACGCGCTCCATGACAGCCAGGCCCTGCGCACCTTTGCCGGGGTTGATCTGAGCGTGGAGGCGGTGCCGGATGCCACCACGTTGCTGAAGTTCCGCCACTTGCTGGAAGCGCATGATTTGACCCGGCAGATCTTCGTGAAGGTGGGCGCGCTGCTGAGCGAGCGGAAGTTGCTCATGAGAGAAGGCACGATTGTGGATGCGACGATCATCGCGGCGCCTTCCTCGACCAAGAACGCGCGCAAGCAGCGCGACCCGGAGACGCACCAGACCAAGAAGGGCCATCAATGGTATTTCGGGATGAAGGCCCACATTGGCGTGGACGCGCAGTCAGGACTGGTGCACAGCGTGACCGGCACGGCGGCAAACATGGCCGACATCGCACAAACCTATGCGTTGCTTCATGGACAGGAGAAGGAAGCCTATGCCGACGCGGGTTATCTGGGCGTCGAGAAACGAGAGGAGATCGCCACGCGCAGCCCGGACGTGGCGTAGCACGTGGCCGCCAAGCGCAGCCAAGTCAAAGCGATGGCGGAAGGTTGGGTCAAGAAACTGACCGTGCAGATCGAGCGGCGCAAAGCGCAGGTGCGGGCGCGGGTGAAACACCCGTTTCACATCCTCAAGAACCTCTTCCGGCACCGCAAGACGCGCTACCGTGGACTGGCCAAGAACACCGCCCAGCTTCATAGCCTCTTCGCCCTGGCCAATCTCTTCATCGCCTGACGCTCGCTGTTGATCATCGCTGGCGGGTGAGCGAGCAGCCAGAGCGCCGGAAACTCGCTGGAACCACCTCAAATCCACAGCTTCCTGCGTTCCGCTTGGCGCCCCTTACTTCCCACTCTTCAGCCACTGCCCAAAACTTGTCCCTGAAATCGCCCACACCGAAGGCTTCTGAACTCTTTCATCATTAATCAGCGGTTCCTTAACATAGAGCAAATGCTACGCGAATTTTTTTGTCGTTCAGTTCGCCGTTCAGTCACCGTTTGACTTCGCTGCAACGCTGGCTATGATGGGCGCGTCTCCCTAATGAAACCTGACGACCAGATTCTTTCGAGACTCGCTGAAGACGAGTTGGACCCGCTGCCGGCCGACGACGGCGAGGGACGGCCGCGCGACGCGTGCGGCGTGTTCGGCGTGTATAACCATCCCAGCGCGGCGGAGCTGACCTACTTCGGCCTCTACGCGCTGCAACATCGCGGCCAGGAATCCGCCGGCATCGTGAGCCACGACGGCGAGCGGATGATCGAGCACCGGGACATGGGGCTGGTGTTCCAGGTTTTCAAGGACCACATCCTGCGAACGCTCAAGGGCAGCATGTCGGTCGGCCACGTGCGTTATTCCACCACCGGCTCCTCCTCGCTGGCCAACGTCCAGCCGCTGATTGCACGCACCGGCCGCGGCCAGATCGCCGTGGCCCACAACGGCAATCTCGTCAACGCCGACCTGTTGCGCGACGAGATGGAGAACCAGGGTTCTATTTTTCAGACAAGCACCGACAGCGAAGTCATCCTGCATCTGATGGCGCACGGCATGAAGAACGACGCGCATACCAACCTCTGCGAATCGTTGCGGCGGTTGCAGGGCGCGTTCTCGCTCGTCATCATGACGGAGACGGAGTTGATCGGCGTGCGCGATCCGCTCGGCTTCCGGCCACTCTGCCTCGGCAAGATGAAATCGCCGGGGCCGACCGGCGGCGACGCGTGGATTCTCTCCAGCGAGACCTGCGCGCTCGACCAGATTCAGGCCGAGTTCGTCCGCGACATCGAGCCGGGCGAGATCGTCATCATTGACGCCAACGGCGTGCGCAGCGTCAAACCGTTCGACCCGCCGCCGTGCCACTCGTTGTGCATCTTCGAGTTCGTTTACTTCGCGCGGCCCGACTCGACCATCAGCGGCCAGACCGTCCACCGCGTCCGTGTGCGGCTCGGCCAGCAGATGGCCCGCGAGCATCCCGTGGACGCCGACATCGTGGTGCCGGTGCCCGACAGCGGCAACTCCGCCGCACTTGGCTACAGCCAGCAAAGCGGCATCCCGCTGGAGCTGGCGTTCGTCCGCAACCACTACATCGGCCGCTCGTTCCTCCAGCCGAGCCAGCTCATCCGCGACTTTTCCGTGCGCGTGAAGCTCAACCTGATGAAGGACGTCGTTCGAGGCAAGCGCGTCGTGGTTGTGGACGACTCGATCGTGCGTGGCACCACCAGCCGCGCGCGCGTCGTCAGCCTCCGCGAAGCCGGCGCGAAGGAGGTCCACATGCGCGTCTCCTGTCCGCCGCACAAGTGGCCGTGCTTCTACGGCATTGATTTTCCGCAGCGCAAGAAACTCATGGCGGCCAACTACTCCGTTGAGGAGATCAAGCGGTTCCTCGGCGCCGACAGCCTTGGCTACCTGTCGCTCGATGGCATGATCGCCTCCACCTGCCTGCCCGCCAACGAATTTTGCACCGCGTGCTACACCGGTAACTATCCCGTGAAGAGCGATCCCGAAATGGACAAGCTCGTGTTGGAAAAACGCCATGCGCGGCCCGCCAAAGTCGGCGACCTCATCGGCGAAGACCTGCAGAGACGGCTGCTATGAAGAACACCTCCGCTTACGCCGCCGCCGGCGTCAACATCGCGCTCGGCGACGCTCTCAAATCCAAGCTCCCCCAACTCGTCGCCCGCACGCGCCAGCCCGGCTGCCTCGGCAAGATCGGCGGCTTCGGCGGCCTGTTCGAGTTGGACACGAAACAATACCGCCGGCCCGTGCTCGTCAGCAGCGCCGACGGCGTCGGGACCAAGCTCAAGATCGCCATCATGACCGGCCGTCACGACACCGTCGGCCAGGACCTCGTCAACCACTGCGTCAACGACATCGCTGTGCTCGGCTCCAAGCCGATCTATTTTCTCGACTACATCGGCATGGGCAAGCTGGAGCCGCCCGTGTTTTACGCGATCATCGCCGGCCTCGCGAAAGCCTGCGCCGAGGCGAAGTGCGCGCTCATCGGCGGCGAGACGGCGCAGTTGCCCGACATGTATGCGCCCGGCGAATACGACCTCGCCGGCACCATCGTTGGCGTCATCGAGCGCGATCGCATCCTCGACGGCAGCCGCATCCGTCCCGGCGACGCCATCATCGGCCTGCCCAGCAACGGCTTGCACACCAATGGCTACACGCTCGCGCGGAAAGTGTTGTTCGGCGAGCTGGGTTACGATCCGAACGACCGGTTAGAGGAACTCGGCGGCACGCTCGCCGACGAACTGCTCAAGGTTCATCGCAACTACGGCCCGCTCATCCTGAAACTGCGCGACAAGAAATCGCCGCTGGCCGACGCGCTCAAAGGCTGCGCCCACATCACCGGTGGCGGCTTCACCGGCAACATCCCGCGCATCCTGCCGAAGAACGCGGACGCCATCATCCGCCGCGGCTCGTGGCCCGTGCCGCCGATCTTCTCCATCCTCCAAAGCGGCGGCAACGTCAGCGACGAGGAAATGCACGAAGTTTTCAATATGGGCATCGGCATGGTCTTCGTCGTCGCCGCTGGCAAGGCCGACGCCGTCCGCCGCGCCTGCGGCAAAGGCGCGCTGTTCGTTGGCGAGATCGTGAAGGGCAAAGGCGTCTGCCGGTTGCAGTGAGAGCGCAGGCACCCTTGCCTGCGGTGTTTGCTGACAGCACGAACCGTCGCGGGCAAGGATGTCTGCGCTACGGTTCAGAAAAAATCCGATGAAACAAAAACTTTGGTTGGCGACATCGCTGTTGGTTTTTGCGGCCTTGGCCGTTGGCTCAGCGCAGGAGAAAGACAAACGACTTCACTCCGGCGGCCCGAAAGGCTGGGGCGTGCAGAAGGCGGAAATCAAAGACCCGAAACTGCCGCGCGTGCTGCTCATCGGCGACTCGATCCTCAACGGCTATCGCGCGACGGTCGCCAAGGCGCTCGAAGGCAAGGCGAACGTGGACGCGTGGGTCAACCCGCTCCATCAAGCTTCCAGCGGCCTCCACGAACAACTCAAAGGTGTGCTCGCCGAGGGACCATACGCCGTCGTCCATTTCAACATGGGCTTGCACGGCTGGCCGAAAGGACGCATCCCGGACGGCCAGTTCACTCCGCTCACGCGCAAGCTTGTCCACACAATCCGCGACAACGCACCCCGCGCCGCGCTCATCTGGGCCAGCAGCACGCCGGTGACGGTGAAAGGCGAGCCGACCATGCTCGATCCAGAGATCAACGCCACCATCGTCGAGCACAACCGGATGGCTGCAGCAGTGATGAAGGAGGAAAACGTTCCGGTCAACGATCTCTACACACTGATGGTATCGAGGTTGGATCTGGCGCGCGGCGATCAGTTTCACTGGAAAGGTGAAGGCAGTGTGCTCCAAGGCAAAGCCGTTGCCGAGATCGTCGCAAAGCATCTCGTTGCGAAGAAATAGACGTGCCATGAGTGCCGGCCACCACAAACCACTGGTCACCTATCCCTGCCGCTGGGATTATAAAATCATCGGCGTTGACGCCGGACGGATTCGCGTGGTCATCGCCTCGGCGGTCGCGGAAGCCGAGCACACCGTGGCCGACTCCAACCGCAGCCCCGCCGGCAAGTATTGCTCGGTCGCTTTGACAGTGGCCGTCCGCGACGAGGAGCATCGCAATCGCATCTTCATGGCGCTGCGCGGCCACAAAGACGTGATTATGGTGCTGTGAGCAAGAAAGACAACATGACAAGAACCCTGTGCCTTCTCCTGGTTGGTGCGGTCTTTTGTTTGCTCGCGCTGGCTGGCGCGGCAGCCGAACTCAAATCTCCCGACGGCAATGTCGCCGTCACGTTTGCGGTGCGTGATGATGGCGGCGAGAAGGGACGCCTTTTCTACAGCGTCTCCTATCGAGGCAAGCCGATTCTCGCCGAATCACGTCTCGGTCTTGCACTGAAGGATGGGACACCGCTCGACAGCGGATTCAATGTCATTAGATCTGCCCGCGCAAGCCATGACGAAACGTGGAAGCCGGTCTATGGCGAGCGCAGCAGTTATCGCGACCACTACAACCAGTTCGTCGTCGAGTTGCAGGAAACCGAAGCGCCGCGACGGCTACTGAACCTGACATTCCGCGCTTACAACGAAGGCGCGGCGTTCTGCTACACGTTGCCAAAGCAGCCGGCGATGGAGCGTGTCAACATCGCCAAAGAGAACACCGAGTTCCGTTTCACGGCCGACCACACGACGTGGGCTGTTTACTCTGCGCAGGGCAACTACGCGAAGGTCACGCTCAGTCAGCTCAAGCCCGGCTGCGAACGGCCGACGGTGGTGCAGATCGCGACCGACTGTTATGCCGCCATCGGCGAGGCGAAGCTGGTGGATTACGCGCGTATGAAGTTCGCGCCGCTAAAGGGCGTGGCGAACAGTCTCGTGAGCGACCTCACCGGCGGTGTGGAGGCAGCGCTGCCGATGACGACGCCCTGGCGCTTTGTGATGGCCGCCGATTCGCCCGGTCGGCTGCTGGAAAACAACTTCCTCCTCCTCAATCTCAACGATCCGTGCGCAGTCGCCGACACGTCGTGGATCAAGCCGGGCAAGGTGATTCGCGAGGTGACGCTCACCACCACCGGCGGCAAAGCGTGCGTGGACTTCGCCGCCAAGCGAGGCCTGCAATACGTCGAGTTCGACGCCGGCTGGTATGGCCACGAATACGACGACAAAGCCGACGCCAGCGCAGTCAACGTGGACCCGAAACGCTCCAAAGGCCCGCTCGATTTGCAGGCGGTGATTGATTACGGCAAGAAGCGCGGCATCGGCATCATCCTCTACGTCAACCGCCGCGCGTTGGAGAAACAACTCGACCAGATTCTGCCGCTCTACCGGAAATGGGGCGTGGCCGGCGTCAAGTATGGCTTCGTGAACGTCGGCACCCAACAGTGGACGTCCTGGCTGCACGACGCCGTGCGCAAGGCGGCGGCGCATCAACTGATGGTGGATGTCCATGACGAGTATCGTCCCACCGGCTACAGCCGCAGCTATCCGAACCTCATGACGCAGGAGGGCATTGCCGGCGACGAAACCAGCCCGGCCAACAGCAACACGCTCACCATTCTCTTCTCGCGCCTTCTCTGTGGCGCGGCGGACAATACGGTCTGCTACTACGACAAGCGTGTGGACAAGAACGCCACGCATGCCTACCAACTCGCAAAAGCCGTCTGCCTCTACAGCCCGTGGCAGTTCCTCTACTGGTATGACCGTCCGCCCAGCGCGCCACAGAAAGTTGGCGGTGCCGGCAACGCCGAGACGCAAATCAGCGACGAGCCGGAACTGGAGTTCTACAACCACGTTCCGACTGTCTGGGACGACACGCGCGTGATTCATGGCTGCATCGGCAAGTTCGCCGTCATCGCGCGGCGCAGCGGCGCGGAGTGGTTCATCGGTGGCATGAACAGCGGCGAAGCTCGCACGCTCGATGTGCCGTTGGGTTTCCTCGAACGCGGCAAGAAATACGTCGCTCACATCTACAGCGACGATCCGTCCATGCCGACGCGGACGCACGTGAAAATCGAGCGGCAGCCCGTGGACACCAGCGCCGTGCTCAAGATTACCATGTCGGCGCAAGGCGGCCAGGCAATCCGCATCGCACTGGCGAACGGCAATGCGCGGTAGTGTTACCGGCGTTGAACCAAACATCAATCTGCGCCAGATATCGGGCAGCATGAAGGCCAAGCTCCAACCCGTTCGCAACAGAGACGAAAAGCCTTGAGAAATCTTCTTGCCGCGCTTCGGCCGCTGTGGTGTCTTGACCGGCATGGGAAAGCGACTGATTTGCATCCGCCTCCTACTGGCTGTGGTGCTGACCGTTGGGGCCGGCCTCGCGCTCGCGGCTGAGAAGCCCGAGTCGTTGGTCCCTTTCGATAAGCTTGATGCGGCGGCGCAAGCGCGCGTGCGGCAGGTCCTGCCGGGCCACACGTTTTATCGGAATGTCCGCCTGCCGAAGCCGACGGTCCGCGCGCGATACGACGTGTTTGAGTATCTCATCAACCACCTCGACCAATGTTCCGTCGCGGCGCAGGCGCTGAAGATCGTCAAGTATCGCAGCGAGCGGCAACCGGATGGCTCCTATTTCGCCGACGACCGCAAGGGCGCTGCCGGCTATCTCTGGCCGCTGCTGGACACGCCAGGTGAGCGGCTCTTCTTCGCGCAAGGCGTGGACAAGCGAGGCGAGCGGGTGTCGGGCAGCGCCGTGATCCTGTTCCGCTACCGCGAGAAACAGCCCGGTGTCGTTGAGTGCGAACTGCACGGCTTCGTGAAAGTGGATAGCTGGATGCAACGGCTGTGCGCATTGCTGTTCCTGCCGTTCATCACGTCCACGGTGGACCAGCGGTTCGGCGAGGTAGTGAATGTGCCGGTGCAGGTGAGCGAAACAGCCACCGACGATCCCGCCAAGATGCTGAAGCTGCTCGACACACTCTCACCTGAAGACGCGGCGATGATGAAGGAGTTCCGCGCGCTGGTGGCCAAACCGGAGGCGAAACCTTGAGCGACGCGACGCTGCCGTTTGCAGGGAATGAGGAGCTGTTCGGCCGCGACCAAACTGAAGGCATCGTCGCGGTCGAACTGGTGCCGGGCGATGATAGCGCGATGCGCGTCTTCATGCGCGAGGACGGCCGGCTCAAGAGCGTGGCGCAACCGTTCCAGCCATTCCTGTGGCTCACTGACGCGGCGTTCCTGAACACGTGGTCCGGCAAGGCGGAGACAGAACCGCTCACTGGTGCCGGCGAGTTCCGCGCGCTCGCGACGTTCCGGTCGTGGTCGGACTTCCAGTCGGCGCGCAAATATCTGCTCGACGAAACCGGCGCGACCGCCGCCAGCCCAGAAGCGCCGCTCTATTTCCTCAACGACCCGGTGGCGCAGCACCTGATGCGGACGGGCCAGACTTCGTTCAAGGGCATGCGCCTCGACCAACTCCGCCGGCTGCAACTCGACATCGAGACCTACACCGGCAAGGGCTACGAGTTCTCAAGCGCCGAGCGCGCCGGGGACCGCGTCCTCCTCATCTCGCTCTCCGACAGCACCGGATGGGAAGCGACGCTCGCCGGCGACGAGAAGAAGATGCTCCAGCAACTCGTCGAGACCGTTCGCGAGCGCGACCCCGATGTGATCGAGGGCCACAACCTCTTTAAGTTCGACCTCCCCTACCTTGCAGCGCGTGCCAAGCGCCACAAGGTGAAGCTCGCGCTCGGCCGCGACGACTCCGCGCTCAGTTCGTATCCGTCGCGCGTCCAGATCGCGGAGCGGACGATCAACTACCCGAAGTTTGAAATCTACGGCCGGCACATCGTGGACACGTTCCTGCTGGTGCAATTCTACGACGTGAGCACGCGGGAACTTGAGAGCTTCGGCCTCAAGGACGTGGCTCGGCATTTCGGTCTCGCGCCGAAGGACCGCACCTATCTCAATCCAAAAGAAATTCCTGCGCTCGCCGACGCCGGCGCGGCGGGGATGGAGAAGCTGGCGCGCTACGCGCTCGACGACGTGCGGGAGACGCGGGCGCTGGCGGCGTTGCTGTCGCCCAGCTACTTCGTGCAGGCGCAGATGTTTCCCTACGCCTACCAGGATGTGGTCGTGCGCGGCAACGCGACGAAGATTGACGCGCTGTTCGTCCGCGAATATCTCCACCAGCGCCGCGCGCTGCCACGGCCGGAGCCGGCGCGGCAGTTCGAGGGCGGCTACACCGACATCTTCCACGAGGGCGTGGCGGAGAACGTCTGGCACTGCGACGTCGCCTCGCTCTATCCGAGCGTGATGCTCGCGTTCAATATTGTGCCGAAGAAAGACGAGCTGGCCATCTTCCGGTCGCTGCTCTCGGAACTCCGCGACTTCCGCTTCCGTGCCAAGGCGCTGTTGCGCGAGGCGAAGGACGAGGCTACCCGCAACCACTTTAACGCGCTCCAGCAGACGTTCAAGATCGTCATCAACAGCTTCTACGGCTACCTCGGCTTCGCGCAGGCGCACTTCGGCGACTTCGACGCGGCGTCGGCGGTGACGGCAAAGGGGCGGGAGATTTTGCAGGCGATGATTGCATGGCTGCGCCAGCGCGGCGCGCACATCATCGAGATAGACACCGACGGCATCTACTTCCAGCCGCCGAAGGACGTGGCCGCCGAGCCAGAGCGCGGGATGACGCTGCTCGACGACGAACTGACCGCGACGCTGCCGAAGGGCATCGAGGTGGAGTTCGACGCGCGCTACCGGGCGATGTTCAGCTACAAGATGAAAAACTACGCGCTGCTGGACGATGACAGCCACGTCACCATCAAGGGCGCGGCGTTGAAATCGCGCGGGCTGGAGCGGTTCCAGCGCGAGTTTCTGGAAGACCTGCTGCGGCTGTTGCTGGAGGGCCGGCGGCGCAAGGACATTCTCGACAAGCTGGAGGATTACCGTAGCGCCATCGAGCAACGGCGCTGGCCAATCGAGATGTTGATGAAAACCGAGACGCTCAGCGACTCGCTAGACGTTTACAAAAAGAAAATCGCCGCCGGCTCCGGCAAGGGCGGCCGCAACCGCTCCGCCGCCTACGAACTGGCCGTGCGCAGCGGCAAGCCGTATCAGCCGGGCGACCAGTTGTCGTTCTACATCGTCGGCGACACCGCGAAGGTGACGGCTTACGAGGCGTGCAAGCCGGTGAGCGACTGGGACCCGCAGCGGCGCGACGAGAATGTTGAGTATTATGTGGACAAACTCGTCGCACTCTATAAAAAGTTCTCTGGTTTCATCCCCGCATGAACGAATTTTGGAGACATATCGAGAACGAGGCGATCAATGTCGGCGTCGCTGTGCTGACTTATTCTGTGCTGCTGGCAGCGGCGCATCCAGTGAAGAAGCGTCTGCGCGTTCCGCTGGGTTTCTCCTTCAACATCTTCGCCGTGCTCACGGCGACGCTGGTGGCATGGTTCGTCCATCAAGCTCGTGGCGGAACCGATGTGAACTTGCCGTGGATGGTGTCGGTGCGCGATGCTCTCGTCAGCGCGTGGGCGGTGTTTCTGGCATTGCAGATCAACAACGTGCTGGCGAGGTTCGTCTGGCAGTTTGCGCTGGAGGAAAAACGCCGGGTCAAGGTGCCCAAACTGCTGCGCGACCTCGCGAAGGTGTTGCTGCTGCTGACCGCCGTCCTCTGCGTGATGAAGTTCGTCTATGGCCAACAACTCGGCACGATCATCACCGCTTCGGGCATCGTGGCCGTTGTGCTGGGCTTCGCGCTCCAAAACCTCCTGGGCGATGTGGTGGCCGGCATCGCGCTGAACCTGGAGAAGCCGTTCGACATCGGCGACTGGATCTGGGTGGGCGAGACGGACGGCGAGGTCATCGAGATCAACTGGCGCGCCACGCGCCTGCGCACCCGGGACGACAACTATCTCATCATTCCCAACGGCAACATCACCAAGCAGAACATCACTAATTTCCACTACCCGAACCGCGTGCATGCGCTGAAGTGCTCCGTGGGCGTCGAATACGGCGCCGCGCCCAACGACGTGAAGAGCGTCCTGCGCCAAGCCGTGCGGCACACTTCTGGAGTCCTCCCAAAGGAGCCGCGCGTCCGGCTGAAGCAGTTCGCCGACTCCGCCATCAACTACGAGATCAAGTTCTGGGTGGACAACCGTGCGGCCTCCGACGACGTCCTCAGCGACGTGATGACCAATATCTGGTATGCGCTGCGCCGGGCGCGCATGAGCATCCCGTTCCCGATCCGCGACGTATTCATGCACCAGCCCGCCGAGGCAGACAGCGTTGACCAACGACGCCGGGCCGATGCCGAGCACGCGCTGCGGGCGGTGGAATTGCTCAAACCGCTCGACCATGACCAGATCGTGGCGCTGGCCGGCCGCGGCCGGCTGGTGCGCTTCGGCCACGGCGAGACCGTCATCAGCAAAGGCGACGCGGGCGACTCGCTGTTCCTGATCGTCAGTGGCCAAGCCTCGGTGAAAATCATCCGTGAGAGTGGCGGCGAGGTGGTTGCCGGCACGTTGAAAACAGGTGACACATTTGGCGAGATGTCGCTGCTGACCGGCGCGCCGCGCAACGCGACCGTCGTGGCCGAAAGCGACCTGCGCCTGCTGGAAATCGGCAAGGACGCGCTTGGCCCGGTATTGCAGGAGAACCCAGCCGTCGCCGAGGCGTTGAGCCGGCTGATGGCCGACCGCCAGCTTGCCACCGACGGCTTTTTCAAACAGCAGCAGCATGCGGCCGAGGCTGCCGAAACCCGCGAGCACTACGCCACTGCTCTGTTGCGCAACATCCGTGATTTCTTCAGCATCTAAACCATTGGAATGAAGTTTGACATGAAACATCGCATTCTATTGTTCGTTCTCACTGCAATCGTCGCTCCGACCGCGCTCCTTCGCGGCGCGGAAATCACGGCTCAAGGCGCTGCGGTGTCGGTGCCGGCTGGCGAATACCGCGTGGGCGGCCGCGCGATGAAAGTCGCACAAGCCGCTACGCTCGCGGTTGCGCCGGCACCGGTTCACGCGATCACCGACGAGCCGGTGAAACTTTCCGCCGACAAACCCACCGGCTGGGCGAAAGGAACGCGGCTGCGGGCGCTCAGCGCGCGCGACGTGAACGCCTGCGGTTCGCTCGTGCCCGCCTCGCTGGAACTCCGGCGCACCAAAGGTGGAGATCGGCTCAAGGTAGGCGACGATTACCTCGCCGACACCGCGTGGGGCCACGTCGGCATCGGGACGAATAGCTGCATGACCATCAAGGATGTCGTGTTTGCGAATTACCGCTACTCGTTGCTGCGGATGGACACCATCCAGGTTTCCGCCGACGGCAAGGCGGCGCTCAAGGCCGGCGAGCCGCACATCAGCGCACCTATGCCGCCAGACGCCGACGCGGGCTGCGTCGCCATTGCCCACGTTTTCGTCAACTACAGCGACACCGAACCGAAGACCTGCCAGATTTATCCGATCCTCGAAACCGCCGCGCAAGCCGTCACGCGCACCACAGCGGGCCGCATCCCAAAGACGCTGGCGAAACTCAAGGCCGGCAAGCCGGTGAAGATCGTCTGCTGGGGCGATTCGGTCACCGCCGGCGGCAACGCATCGAAACCGGAGTTCCGCTACCCGGATGTGTTCGCGGCCGGGCTGCGCGAGCGGTTTCCGCAGGCGAAGATCGAAATGCAGAACATCAGCGCAGGCGGCTCGCACAGCCGGCAATGGCTCTTCCCCGACAAGTTTCCCTATCGCGGCAAGCCGTGGCAGGAAACGGGCGTGACGTGGCAGCGCATCGCCGACGCGAAGCCGGACCTCGTGACGCTGGAGTTCGTCAACGACGCCGGGATGACACCGGCTGTGGTGGAAGAAGTTTACAGTGACATCCTCAGCCGCGTGCAGGGTATCGGCGCGGAGTTGATCCTTATCACGCCGCATTTCACGATGTGGCGGATGATGGGCTTCAAGAGCATGAACGAAGTGGAGCGCCGGCCCTACGTGCTCGCGTTGCGTGAGTTTGCCACCAAGCACAACATCGCGCTCGCCGACGCCGCTGCGCGCTGGGAACATCTCTGGAAGGAAGGCCTGCCCTACCTGACGTTGCTGCACAACACCATCAACCACCCCGACGACCGCGGCCAGCGCCTGTTCGCCGAGGAGTTGTGGAAGTGTTTCCGGTGATCCGTAGCGCCGGCATCCTTGCCGGCGATTCTCTGCATTGCCATCAGCTCGTTTGCTCACAAGCCGCGACGGTTGTCGGCTTTGACCTAGGAGAAAGCGCCAGAGGGCTGGCGCAGTCCAAGACGCTCACGCGTATTTGAAAGGGGCAACACCAACGCGGCAGCGTCTTGGAGTGCGGCGGCCCTCCGCCGCTCTTTCCCCCTGGCGGCAGAACAAGCTGTCCGTTCAAGTCATGGCGAACCAGTCCAGTTCGGGTTGCATCTCAGCAGCGGTGCGCAGATGAACAACGCCGGCAGGATGCCGGCGCTACTTTCCTTCCGGCAACGTCCGCAGCACCGTCTCCACCGGTTTGGCTTCCGGCAACGCCGCGTCGGGTGAAATGCCGGCCAGCTTGATAAGGCGGTCGCCGCTGGGCCGCACGCGCGACTCGAACGACGCCACGGCCTTGTTGTAGGCGGCGGCGGTTTTCTCCAAACCATCGTGCACCGCAGCGAAATGCTCGACGAACTTGGCGACGCGATCGAAAAGCTCCATGCCGGCGTCTGCGATGTCGCGCGCGTTCCGCGTCTGCGCGTCCTGTTGCCAGCTCATGGCCACGGCGTAGAGCAGCGCGATCAGCGACGACGGTGTCGCGAGCAAGACGCCGAGCGCCGCCGCGTCCACAATCAGGTTCGGATCGCCTTCCAGCGCCGCGCTGAGCAGCGACTCGGCCGGCACGAACAGCACCACCTTGTCGAGCGCGGCGGGAAACTGCTTCGGGTATTCGCGTTTGGCCAGTGCCTGGATGGTCGCTTTCAGCTTCGCTGCGTGCGCCGTCAGCTTCTCGCGCCGCGTCGTCTCGTCGGCAACACCAAGCGCGGTGAGAAAATCGAGGTCCGGCACCTTCGAGTCCACGATGATCACTCGGTCGCCCGGCAGCTTCACCAGCATGTCGGGACGAAGATCGCCCGCCGCAGTCTGCTCGACGAAATCGCAATGCGCGCTCATCCCGGCCGCCTCGACGACGCGCCGCAGCGTTTCCTCGCCCCAACGCCCGCGCGCCTGACTGGAGCTGAGGACGAGCCTGAGCTTGTTGGTCTCGCCAGCGAGCGATTGGCTTTGGTCTTGAAGCGCCTTGAGATGCTGAGTGACCGCGCCGAGTGTCTCGGTCTGCTTCTGCTCGCTGGCTTGGAGCCGCTTCTGGTAGGCGTCGAGCTGCTCCTTCAGCGGCGCGACGATGCCAGAGATGGCCTCTTGCCGCGCCTTCAGGTCGCCCTTGGCCGTCTCCGCCAGCTTCGCGAACGTTTCGTTGGCGAGCCGCAGGAATTCCGGCTGCGTTTCCTTCAGCGCCCTGACTGATAGCGCGGTGAAAGCTTCGCGCAAATCCACCAGTGCTTTCTCTTGGGCGAGTTTCAGATCACCGAGCGCCTGCGCCTGTTGCTGTTGCTGCTCCGCCAGCCGCTTGGCGGCGTTTATCTCCTTCGTCTCGGCGGCAACGCGCATCTGTTGCTCGGCGGAGAGTCTCTCGCGTGTGGCGACCAACTCGGTGTCGCGCTGCTGAATCTGTCCGCGCAGTTCGGCCTCAATGCGCCCGGCCGCGTCCGCGCGCGCCTGCGCCTCGCGGCCTTTGCGTGCGGCGATGATGAACCCGATCAGACCGCCGACGCTCAAGCCGGCGAGAAGAAGGATGATAGGTAAAGCGTCCGTCATGGTAGTAGCGTGACTGGCCGGATGTTGTCCGCAGTGCGTCGCAGTGTCGAGCGCGATTTCGCCAGCGGCGGCGGGCTTGACGGCTCCACCGCCACCGCCCAAAATGCCGGCGGAGGTGCAATATGACTGAATCAACGACTGACAAAGCCCGCAGCAAGGATCGCCTGCCGGAATACGCCATCTACAAGCCCAACGCCCGTGGCAGCGGCGGCGTGGTGCGGTTCGAGCTGAACCGCGAGAAGGGTGCGGTGTTCGTGGACGGTGCCAACCAGTCGGGCGAAAAGCAGTTCGACTGGGAGAAGAAGATTACTATGAAGTGGGGGCTGCATGATCTCGGCGCGGTGCTGGCCGTGCTGGAGCGGCGGGCACTGGACGCGAAGCTGTTTCACAAGACGGAGAAGTTCAACAGCGCGTTCGAGCTGGCATCGCAAGACTCGCCGGACCGCGCGCCGTATTTCATCCACATGTCCCATCAAGACGCGGCGACCAAGCAGGTGAAGAAGGTCGGCATTCCGCTGACGCACGGCGAGGCGGCGGTGCTGGAGACATTGTTAAAGACGGCGGTAGCACGGCTGATGGGATGGTGAGGGAGAATTCGTAATTCGTGATTCGCGAATCGCGGCGGGTCGTATGCCGACCACGAATCACCAGTTACGAATCACGAGCTTCCGTGCTAAAGTCGCGCCACCGACGACACGGAAAGAGACGCTTCATGAAATCCTTCGGCAGAATCTACTCCGGTAAACGCTGGCTTGTGGCATTGGTTGTGACTGCCATCGGCAGCTTGCGAATCGCGGCGGCTGACATTGCGTGGCTCGAAACCGAGCGCTTCGAGGAGCTTGGCGGTTGGGTCAACGACTCACAGTTCGTGGACCAGATGGGTTCGCCGTATCTGCTCGCGGATGGCATCGGCACGCCGGTGAAGGATGCCGTGACGAGCGTCGTCCTGTCGCGTGCGGGGCGGTGGCGGCTCTGGGCGCGCACGCGCGACTGGGAGCCAAAACATCATCCGGGCCGGTTCAACATCCTGTTGAACGACAAACAGGTGGGGCGCGAGTTCGGCGCGAGCGACAAGACCGGTTGGTGCTGGGAAGACGGTGGCACGCACGAGTTGTCCGGCCGCGTCGAAGTGCGCTTGCACGATCTCACCGGTTACTACGGGCGCTGTGATGTGATCGTGATGACGACGGACCTCGACTGGACGCCGCCCGACGGCAAGGACGTCATCGCCGGCTTGCGCGAAAAGTTTGGCGGTGTAAGCCGCGAGGTCAGGAACGCCGGCGACTACGACGTGGTCGTGGTCGGCGGCGGGTTGGCGGGTTGCATGGCGGCGGTGTCGTCGGCGCGGATGGGCGCGCGCACGGCGTTGATTCAGAACCGCCCGGTGCTCGGTGGCAACGGCAGCACCGAGATCCTCGTGCCGCCCGTCGGCGTTTGGCCCGGTGGACGATGGGATGCGCGCGACCCGCGCGAGACCGGTTTGATTGAGGAGGTGCGCACCATTGGCAACCAGCGCGCCGTCGAGACACGCTATTATTCCGGCCGACTCCAACGTCTCTGCACGGCCGAGCCGAACCTGACGCTGCGCCTGAATACACACGTCACCGGCGTCCAGACGCGGCCCGATGCGACAAACACCATCGCCGCCGTGTTCGCCCTCGACGTGAAGACGGGCGAGCGCCTCCGTTTCACCGGTCGCATCTTCGTGGATTGCACCGGCGACGGCATCGTCGGCAAGGACGCGGGCGCCGTCTGCCGCCGGGGCCGCGAGCCGCGTTCGATGCACAACGAATCGCTCGCGCCGGAGAAGGGCGACGAGACCACGATGGGCAACTCGCTGAAATACTTCAGCCAGCCCACCGGCGCGAAGCAACCGTTCGTGATACCGCCGTGGGCCACGAAGTTCAACTCATGTGACGATTTCCCGGAGCGCCGTCACCCGCCGCACCTAACCGCGGAGATGGGCTGGCAGTGGATGCTCGAACTCGGCGGCACGCGCGACACCTACCGCGACAAGGAGGAAATCCGCGACGACCTGTTCAAACTCATCTACGGCATCTGGGACCATGTGAAGAACGGCTGCCCGAAGCTCAAGGACGAGGCCGCCGACCACAAACTCGTCTGGGTCGGCACTGTCGCCGGCGTGCGCGAAAGCTGGCGGCTGATTGGCGACTCCATCTTCACCGAGAACGACATGGCGGAGCAGACTCTGTTCTCGGACCGCGTGGCTTACGGCGCGTGGGGACTCGACGATCATTATTCGGAAGGGTTTTTCTACCAAGGCAAGCCGTCGCGTCATCCCCACATGGGCCGGCTCCACTCGGTCGCGTATCGCAGCCTTTACTCGACGAATATCGTCAACCTGCTCATGGCCGGTCGCAACATCTCCGCCACGCACATCGGCATG
This sequence comes from Verrucomicrobiia bacterium, assembly GCA_041667205.1. Taxonomy (GTDB): domain Bacteria; phylum Verrucomicrobiota; class Verrucomicrobiia; order CAIQCK01; family CAIQCK01; genus CAIQCK01. Next base: position 19,636 of record JBAYFL010000021.1, read on the forward strand.
GGCACCACGCGCGTGCAAATGACCTGCGCCGTCATGGGCCAGGCCGCGGGCACTGCCGCCGGGATGTGCATCGAGCGCGGCGCGACGCCGCGAGAGATTTATCGAAGCTACCTCGATAAACTCCAGCAGCAGTTGCTCAAGGATGGCGCTTACATCATTGATCTGCCGAACCACGACCCCGCCGACCTCGCCCGCGCCGCGCGCGTCACCGCCTCCAGCGAGGGCACCGGCCCGAAAGGCGAACCGATGCCCGCCACGAACGTCATCAACGGCATCGCCCGCGTCGTCGGCAAGAACGGCAATGCGTGGATGGCCAACCGGAACGCCGCGCCGCCGCACTGGGTTGAACTGGCCTGGCCGGAACCGCGGAAGTTCAACGTCGTCCACGTCACGTTCTTCACGAAACGGCACACGCCAAAACAATTCGCCGTCGAAGCGTGGGTGGACGGCGGTTGGAAGGAACTTGCGAAGGTCGGCGACAAACCGTTGCGCCGCCACGTGCTCGGCTTGGAGCGGGTCACCGCCTCCAAGCTGCGCGTGATCCTCTCCGAAGCCACCGGCATCTGCGAGATTCGCGTCTATGACGAGCCGGAGCGCATCGTGGAGATCGCCCGCCGCGCCGCGAAGAATCAGAGGCTCCCCGACGTGGGCGCGCGCCTGCCGTGGGAAACGAGCGATGTGCCGGAGGAGGAAATCACGTCCGCCAAGAAGTCCTCGCTCGGCATGGCGCTGGAAGAAGCCGTGAAAAAGTTCGGCGGCATCCTGTTCGATGACGCCGACGCCGAAGCTACCGGCGAATGGGGCCGTTCGACCCACTCAACGCCGTTTGTCGGCGACGGCTACCTGACCGACGGCAACACCGGCAAAGGCGAGAAGACCGTCCTCTTCCGTCCGAACCTGCCGAAAGCCGGCGCTTACGAAGTGCGGCTCGCTTATCCGGCGTTCAACAACCGCGCGACCAACACGCCCGTGATCATCCGCACCTCGCGCGGCGAGAAAACGGTGCTCGTGAACCAGCGTCGCGCGCCAGAGATCGGCGGCTTGTTCCACTCGCTCGGCCGTTTCGACCTCGACGCCGGCAACGCAACCACCATCGTCATCTCCAACGCCAACACCGACGGCTACGTCGTGGTGGACGCGGTGCAATTGGCACCAGCAGGACGCTGACGAAGGAATTCGTGGACGCTTTCAGTTACCGCGGCCGCGCAGGAATTCTTCTTCGAACGACACCCAGGCCGCGATCCGTTGCCGCAGCCTCCGGCAACGCCCCGGCTCCGCCGCCGCAAGGTTGCGCTGCTCGTCGGGATCGTGCGCCAGATCAAAAAGCATTTCCCGCCCGTGCGTCGTGTTGAGGATGTATTTCCACTGGCCGTCGCGAATGCCGAACTGGTAGTCACCGACGCTGGAGACGAAATACGCGCGCGGCGGACGCGCAGGATCGAAGAGACTACGCCCCTGCCACTCGCCCGAAGGCTCGAAGTCAAGCAGGTCGGCGACTGTCGGGTTGAGGTCCATGTGCGAGCCGATGGTCGCCACGCGCCGGCCCGCCGGAAACAGCCGCGGGTTCCACAGCATCAGCGGCACGTGCACGTCCTCCTGGTAAACCGTGAAACCGTGCCCGCGTTGCTTGTGCGGCTCGCGGAACGCCTCGCCGTGGTCGCCCGTCACCACCACCAGCGTGTCGTCCGCCAAGCCGCGCTCGCGTAACGCCACGAACAACCGCCCCAGTTGCCGGTCCGTCTCGCGCAGGGCGTTCAGGTAGCGCCACAGGTCCGCGCTCCGCGCGTCGCCCGGCTTGCGGGGCAGGAAATCCACCAGCTTCACGCCCGGACTCGGCGTGTAGGGATCGTGCGTTTGCTCCGTCCAGCACACGGCTAGAAACGGCTGGTCGCGCTTCGCGTCAATCCACCGGAGCAGCCGGTCAATCAGGAAACGGTCCTCGGCGCCGCCGGACGGCAGCACCGGACAGCCGAACTCACGGTAGTCATGTGCTTCGTCAAAACCAAAACCCTTGATCCACGTCTCGCCGCCGTTCCAATCCAAGTCGCCACTCTGCAAATAAGCCGTGCGCCTGCCGCGCGCGCGCAGCACCGACGCCAGCGACGGCGGCGGCGGCCGCTCGGTCGTTGGCGCGTAACACCACGGCAGCCCCGGATGGATCGAGAAGTTGATCGCCATGAACGAGCAGAATGTGTAGCCGAGGTGCGAGTAGAAGTTATCGAACACCATCGCGTGCGCCGATTCTGCGATCAGGCTCGGTGTGGTCTCGTAACGGCTGCCGTAGAGATTCATATACTTCGCGCCCACCGATTCGAGCACCACCACAATCACGTTGCGCGGCCGGACCTCTCCAGCGGGCGGTGCAAAACTGCTCGCCGCTGCCACGCCGCCGCGTGCCTTCAACGGCTGGAACTCCGCCGTGTCCTCTGACGGAAAACCTTTTGGAAAAGCCACCTGCCGCGCGCCGCTCAGTCCCACCACCGTCGAGCGGATCAACTCCATGTGCGGACTGAGCGCCAACTGGCCGTATTCCCAATCGTCCGGCTGCGGCGCGTATTTCCACCAACCCGCCGCGACCCAGATGCCCGCCGCCATCAGCGCCAACACCGGCGCGCCCCGCCGGCGGCCAGTCCACAACGCGAGCGCGAGAAAACCCGCCGGCACGCAGACAAACGCCGTGATAATCGGTGCCGTGAGCCGTTCGCTGACGGACGACTGGATCGTGGCAGCATTGCGAACCAGAATCAGCAGGTCGTAGCTCAACGGTCGGGAAAAATACTGGAACACGCCGACAGCCAGCACGGTGTAGAAGGCGCAGAATGTGAGAAAGCCAAGAGCCATCCCGCGAACCGCGCGAGCGAGCGCAGGCCACCGCGCCGTCGCGCACACCGCGATCTCCGCGACCACTCCGGCCGCCGCCGCGAACAGCATGTCCTGAAACGACACCGCAGCAAGGTCCAACACCCAATGCAGCGACCGCGGCGCCCCCAGCAACACCGCCTTTGCGCCAACCAGCACCGCGGCGAGCCACAACGCCGCACGCAGCGGCGAAACCGGAGCACGCGTCGGCTTGGCAGCCGGCGAATCGTTTGATGTGGTTTCCGACATTGCGCGAAAGATGCGGCGGAAGGTGGCGGTAACGCAAGAGGGAACTCGGCCCGCTTAGCTGGGAGCGGCGGCTTTCCAGCCGCCGCACCGTTTGTCAATGTGCCGGACCGTGTGGCGGCTGGAAAGCCGCCACTCCCAGTGAACAAAACCTCACGTTTCCAACCGCCGTCCGCTTGCGGCTACTTCGCCGCCGGCTTGGGGCGCGTCTGGCCGAGGGCTTTGCGGGCGCGGCGAAGGATGCCGTCGTTCTTGGTCGCTTTCACAACCTTCCGCATCGCATCGGCGACAACGGTTGGGCTGGAGGCGACCAAGCGTTCGGAAATGGAGACGGCGGCGAGACAGGCTTCGTCTTTGATCGCCGGGTTTTCGAGATGCGACATCACCATCGTGAGCGAATCGGCATCGCCGGCGTTGCCGAGCGCGCTGAGCAACAACCGCTTCTCGGCGTCGCCTTGGATCAGCGCGGTCGCTTCCTTGCACATCGCCTGGCGCTTGGCGGCGTCGAGGTTGGCGTCGCCAATGGCGCGGATGTAGCCGCGCAGGGCCAGCACCTTGTAGGTCTTGTTCGGCGAGGTCTTCGCCAGCGCGAGTTGCTCGTCGGCGGCCTCGGCGGTGGTCCAATCGCACAGGACGCGCGTGGCGGTGTCCTTGATTTCCGCGTTGGCGTCGGCCATCGCGGCGTGGACGGCGGCGAGGGCCTTCGGGCCGGCGGCGGAGCGAAGGATGCGCAGCAACGCCTGCTTCGCGGGCACCGGCGCTTGCGCCATCGCGCCGCAGAGCGCGTCCACGCACGCCGGCGATGTCGTCACGGTCGTGAACGTGATCGTCTCGCCTTCGGCGACGGTCTTGCTGGCGGCGACGCCGTTGACGGTGTAGTCCACGCATAGTTTCTTCGGTTTCTTCGGAGCGGTGTCGCCGAAGTTGCCGTTGCTCGCTTCGAGAGTCATCACACCGCCCTTCACCAACTCAGCGGCTTTCTTCGTCACCTCCGCCGACGGGCCGTCGGGCAACGCGCCATAGACGGCCTTCTTGATGACGACGCTGCCCGCCGCTGGCTCGGCTTGCCGCGCGCAGACTGCAGAAAGCGCGTTCTCGGCAGAAGCCGACTGCGTCTTGGTGAGCAGCGCGATCATCGCCGGAATCTCCTTCGCGCCGGCCATGTCGCCGAGGACCTTGAAGCTGGCGACGGAAACCTGCTTGTCGCTGTCTTCGGCGGCCTTCATCAACGCCGGCATCGCGCTGGTCACGCGGCGCTGGCCGACCAGGTCAATCGCCGTGCAGCGCGTCTTCACGTCGGGCGCGCTCATGAGGTTTGTGATGGTCGCGTCGGCTTCCTTGCCGGGGAAACCAGCGAGGCTGGCTTGCGCGGCAGCGGCGACATCAGCGTCAGCGTCGGAAGCCATCGCGACAAGCGTCGCGAGGCACGAGGGGCAGCCGATCTGCGTTACCGCGCGGATGGCGGCGACGCGGACGGCTGACGGGCCGGATTTCGCGGCGGCGAGCGCGGCGGGAACGGCGGCGGTATCCTTGCGGTCGCCGAGAGCCTGGAGGACGACGATTTGTTTCTCCGGAGCGAGCTTGCCAACTTCGGCGACGAGGGCTTGCGTCAGCTTCGCATCGCGCATCTCGTGCGCGAGGCGCATCGCGACGGCGAACATGGCGTTGTCGTCGCCCTTGACCTGCTCCATGAGCAACGCGACACCGGCGGGGCCGCGGGCGAGGATCGCGCCACGCATGGCGGCCATGCGGACGTGGCGCGGTGCTTTGCCGGCGCGGACGCAGTCGTAGAGCGCGGTCGCCTTGTCGCGCTTGCCGGAGGCCAGCAGCGCATCGGCGGCGCGGATGCAGCCATCGGCGATGACGTTGAGGTTCGCGCCGGAAGCGTTGGCGAGAGCTTTCTCCAACGCAGCGGCGGCGGCGAGGTTGCCGATGCGGCCGAGCGAAACCGCGGCAGCACAGACGATCATGGCGTCGCTGTCGCAAAGCAGCTTGGCGAGTGGCTCGACGGCCTTGGCGTCGCGGCGGACGCCGATGGAATCAATCACGCCTGCGAGCAGGCGGCCTTTGACCTTGCCGAGCGCGTCGCGAAACGCAGCGTCGGTGGCGGGGCCGGGGATCGGCTCCAAGCCGTAGCGCGCCATGTGCGACATCTTTTCGTCGGTCAGGAGCGCGGCGAGGACCGGCACGGCACTCTTGTCACCGAGGACGGACAGTTCGCGGCAGGCGGCGAACCGCTCGATCTGCGGCGCGTCGGCTTTCTGCGCCGTCGCGAGCAGCTTGGCGACGTATTCCTTCTTGGCCGCGGGATCGGCGGGAATGTTCCACTGCGCTTGCGAGGGCAGCGCCATCAACCCGGCGGCAGCCACGGTGACCATCATCCATTTCATGTTCTTCATTTTCATTCTCTCCATTTCAGATTCGGAACAGCTTCGCTTCTTTCGTCAGCGGAAAAATCACACAGTCCACGGCGCGCGCATCGGGCGGGACCGGAGCCGGTTGGCCTCGGCGTCGCCGACAAACTCGCTCTTGACCAGGTCGAACTTCAGGTTGCGCTTCACCACGTCGCAGATGTCGGCCGCGAGGCAAACGCTCATGGCACGGAACATCACTTCGGGATTCGCCACCGTGGGCCGGCGCGACCGGACGCAATCGAAGAAATCGCGGACGTGGTTCATCGGCCGGCGCGTCCGGCCCGCGTAGTCCGCCATCACCTTCTTGTATTCGCGCAACAGCGCCGGCGATGAGACATCGGGCGTTTCATAACCATCGGCGGCGCCGCACCAGCCTTCGGGGCCGTCGAACCGCTCGCCACAGGAGCCGTGCCAATACGGACACTTCTCCCAGACCGACCCGGCGCACCGGAACAACACCAGCTTCACGCCGTTGGAAAGGCGCGTCATCATCGTCGCATCCGGCCCGCCATACTCGAACTCGATGGAGGTTGTCTCCGCCAGATCGAACGGCGCCAGAGCCTGCGCGACCGTGTGCGCGCCCCACATCGCGACATCGGTGGCAAAGTCGTAGAAGTTATACCACTGATGATTCACGTAGCCGATGTTGTAGGGCCGCCACGGGCACGGGCCGAGCCACGCATCCCAGTCCAGTTCCTCCTTGGGCGGCAACGGCTCCTCCGGCAGCCAGTCATGACGCGCCCCGCCGCGCCAGCGGCAGTCGGCGTAAACGGTATGGACCTTGCCGAGCCGGCCGGTGCGCGCCATCTCGATGCAAAAGACGTGGTTCGGCTCGCTGAGCCGCTGCGCGCCGGTTTGAAAGACGCGGCCGTATCGGCGGGCGGTCTCGATGATCGTCTGTCCCTGCGCCATCGTGAGACAGGACGGCTTCTCGCAATAGACATCCTTGCCCGCGCGCATGGCCCACGTCGCCGCCAGCGCGTGCCAGCGGTCGCCGGTGGCGATGAGCAGCGCGTCTATATCCGTCCGCTCGGCGAGGAACTGGCGGATGTCGCTGTAGAGAGCGCAATCGGTGTTGCCGTATCTCTTGTCAATGGTGTTCTTCGCCGCCTCGCGCCGGCTTTTGCGGGTGTCGCAGATGGCGAGGAACTGCACGTCCGGCTCGCCGATCATCCAACCCAGATCGTGAGTTCCGCGTCCGCCGATGCCGATGCCGCCCATCACGATCCGCTCGCTCGGCGCCACCGCGCCGTCGCGGCCGAGCGCGGAGGCGGGAATCACGTTCGGCGCAGCCAGCAACGCAGCCGCCTTCAGAAACTGGCGACGCGAAACCAAGCGGGCTGGACCTTTCGGTTCGCCCCGGCTCGTCTGCGTTTTCTCAATTCCGTTCACGCTGTATTCCTCTTCTTCAGTTTTTCAGCACCGTGTTTTGAACTGCGCTTTCCTATCCTGCAGCTTGAAACTCGCGACTTGCAACCTCTAGACGTGCCACGGCTCGCGCGTTGCGCGAGTCCGCATCCGGTTGGCTTCGGCGTCGCCGACGAATTCCTCTTTCACCGGGTCCCACCGCATGTTTCGTTTAAGCAACATGCAGATGTTCGTGACGTGATTGGTGCTCATCGCGCGGTGCATCACCATTTCGTTGGCGACGCACGGGCGACGCGTCCGCACGCCACGCAGAAAATCGCGGATGTGGTGCAGCGGCCGGCCGGATTGCTCCTGATAACCGCGCACCAACTTGTCGAACTCCCTCAACAGCGCCGGCGACGAAACTTCGGGCCGCTGATAACCGTCGGCGACGGACACCCAGCCTTCCGTGCCCTCGTAGCGCACGCCACACGAGCCATGCCACATGCCGCGCACGCCGGGTTTCGACCAGCCTTCCGTGTTGAGCACCAGCTTGATGCCGTTGGCGAAACGGCAGGTGAAGAAGTCGAAATCCTCGCGGCCCGGATACTCGTAGGCGACGGGCGAAGTGTCGAGCGCGTCAACACCGGACTGGCACTGGCAAATCGTGTGGCTGCCCCAGCCCGCGACGCCGGTGCCAAAATCGTAATAGTTAAGCCACGCGCCGCAGCCGCCGAGATAGCCGCGGTTGTATGGCCGCCACGGCGCGGGGCCGAGCCAGAGGTTCCAGTCAAGTTCGTTCGGGTCCGGCTCCGGTTCGGCCGGCAGCCAGTCGGTCTTCATCTGGAACGGCAGCAGGTGCGCATAAACGGTGTGCACCTTGCCAAGCCGGCCGGTGCGCGCGAGCTGGTCGGCGAAGACGAAGTTGGCTTCGCTGAGCCGCTGGATGCCGCTCTGGAAAATCCGGCCGTAGCGGCGCGCTGTCGCGACGAGCGCCTGGCCTTCGACAACGCTCATTGCGGACGGCTTCTCGCAAAAGACATCGAGGCCCGCCTGCATCGCCAAAATCGAAGCCGGCGTGTGCCAGCGGTCGCCGGTCGCGATCAGCATTGCGTCGAGGTCGCGGCGTTGTGTGATGAACTCGCGCATGTCGCGGAACGTCGCGCAATCCTGGTTGTTGTAGGTTTGATCCACCAACTGCTTGACCGCGTCGCGCCGCGCCTTCTTCACCTCGCAGACGGCGACGAACTGCACCTCCGGCTCCTGCAACAGGACGCTCAAGTCATAACCGCCGCGCCCGCCGATGCCGATGCCGCCCATCACGATCCGCTCACTCGGCGCCACCGCGCCATCGCGGCCGAGCGCGGAGGCGGGAATGAGGTTCGGCGCAGCAACCGAAGCAGACGCTAGCAGCGTCTGTTTCAGAAAATCGCGACGGTTGATCTTCATGGCTCGTCTTTTCTACTTCAACGTCTTCAACACAATGTTCTTGAACTGAACCTTCATCGGCGGGCCGGGATGCATCTGGAGGCCGATGACGCCGCTCGGAACGGCGATGGCGGGGCGATGGTCCGTCACGCGGCTCATCAACACGCCGTTCACGTAATATGCAATCTCCGGTCCGCGGCAGACGATGCGGCAGGTGTTCCAGCCTTCCTTCTTGAAAACCTTGAGCAGTTCCGCGGCGTCGCCAATCTTCTCCGTCTCCTTTTTGCCGTCGGCGGCGAAGACGGTCTTCTCGCCGCGCGCGACGACGAGGCCGCCCTTGTGATGATAGATGAAGCCCACCAGCCCGCCGTTGCCAGTCATGTCGGCTTGATAGCCCATCGTGTCCCATTCGCCCCTGCGCGCGGAGCGAATCTGGATGCCAGAGTTGGCTTTCGCGCTCAGCCGGAAATCCGCCGTCAGTTCAAAGTCCGCCGGCTCGCCGCCTTTCCAGATGAGGTAGTTGCACTTCTTGCACGGCTTCTCCGGCGTGCTCTCCGCGGTGAGCGCGCCGTCCTCGACGTGCCACCAACCAGGCGCGGCGTCCCAGCCATCGAGGTCCTTGCCGTTGAAAAGTTGCTGCTCGCCCGCCCGCGCGGCGAGGGCGACGAGACAAACGGCCGCAAAAGTGGCGAGGTTCTTCATGGGGTTACTTCTTTTTCTTCGGCGCGGCTTTCCTTGCCTGCGCCAGCAACCGCTTGGCTTGTTGGGCAAGCTTATTGTCAGACGTTGTCACCTGCTGCATGGCGGCGGCGACTTGCGCGGGGTGCCTGCCGACAATCTTCGAGGCGATGGCGACGGCGGCAATGCTCGCTTCGCCCTTGAGGTTGCCGGCAGCCAGATACGGCGTCACCAGCGCCAGCGATTCGGCGGTGGGAATCTCGCCGAGAGCCGCCAGCGCGAGGCGGCGTTCCTCGTCGCGCTCGATCAACGCCATCGCTTCCTTGAGCGAGGCGAACTTCTCTTCGATGGAAGCGTCCTGGATCGGAATCAGCCGTAGCTGGCCGCGAAGCGCGAGGACTTTGAACTTCTTGTCCGTGGCGGTCTTCGCGATCTGCATCACGTCGGGCAACGCATCCGCCGTCTCCCAATCGCAAAGCGTGCGCTGGGCGGTTTCCTTGATCTCGGCGTTGGCATCGGAAGAGAAGGCGCGGACGGCGGCGAGCGCCTTCGGGCCGCCGGCCGAGCGCAGCACGCGCAGCAACGCGATCTTCGCGGGCGCCGGCGCCTGCGCCATCGGCGCGCAGAGCGCTTCCACGAGCGCGGGCGGCACGGCAGTGGCGGTGAACGCGATGGTGTCGTTCTCGCGGGCCGTCTTGACACCCGGCACGCCGTTGACGGTGTATTCGACGCGCAGCCGTTTGACCTTGCCGCCGGCGGTGTCGCCAAAATGTTTATTGGATGCCTGCACGGTGGGGGAAGTCTTCACAAGCTCGGCGAGCTTGGCGGTGACATCGGCCGACGGGCCTTCGGGCAACGCACCATAGACGGCCTTCAGGATGACGACGTTGCCGCTGACGGGCCGGTTCAACCGCGCGCAGACGGCCGACAACGCGTTCTCGGCCGGCTCGGTGTCCTTCGCCTTCATCAACGCGCCGAGCAGCATCGGCACTTCGTCAATGCCGGCCAGTTCGCCAAGCGCCTTGAAGCTCGCGCCGGAAACGGCGGCGTTGGAATCCTCGGCGACCTTCAGCAGCTCCGGAATCGCGCTCATGATGCGGCGTTGGGCGATCAACTCGATCGCGGCGCGACGGGCTTTCTCCTCCGGTTGCTTGAGCATCGCGACGATGGCTTTTTCAACCTCCGCACCCGGCATCTTGGCCACCGCCAACCTGGCGGACATTGCGACCTTCGAGTCGCCGCCGGCAGCAATGGAAAGCAGAGCCGGCGCGGATTTGGGGTTGCTCAGGCGGTCGAGCACGCTGATCGCGATGAGCTGCTGCGGCTCCGGCGCGCTCTTGGCCGCCTTGAGCGCCACGTCGAGCGTTTCGGCATCGCCGCGGTCGGCGAGCGCCAGCAGCAGATACGACTGCCGCTCCGGCGTCACACGATCCATCTCGGCCAGCAACGCCTGCGTGACTGCGCGGCCGGGTAGATCGCGCGCCGTGCGCATGGCGATGCTGAAACACTCCTTGTCCTTGGAGCGCAGTTGCTCGACCAACATCGGCACGCCGGCGGCACCGCGGGCGAGGATCGCGCCCCGCGTCGCCTCGGCGGTCTTCTGCTTCGAGATGTTCGCGCTACGAACCGCGTCAAACAGCTTCGCCGCGGCTTCAGCCTTTCCCTCGGCGAGGGATTGTTCCGCGCAAAGAATGCAGCCTTCGGCAATGGCTGGCCGGACTGCGGCGGGTGCGTCGGCGAGCAGAGGTTGCAGCGTCTTGGCGGCCGTCCCGCCACCGATGCGACCCAGCGCCGCAGCGGCAGCCGAGGCCACGTCGGCGTCGGAATCCTTGAGCTTCCCGGAAAGCGCCCCGACGGAGTTTGCGTCGCGGCGGACGCCGAGGGTGTTGATGACACCGATGAGGAGCTTGCCGCGCAGCTTGCCGAGTGCCTCGCGCAACGCGTCATCGGCGGCGGAATCGGGAATGGCCTGGAGGCCGATGCGCGCCCACGACGCGAGATGCTCGTCGGCAAGGAACGGCGCGAGCACTGAGACGGCCTCGCTGGTGCCGTAGATGGCGAGCAATTTGCATGCGACCGCCTTTTCCGCCGGCGGCGCGCCGGACTTGAGGATGGCGATGAGTTCGCGCTGCTTCTCGGCGGACTTTGCGGCGTCGGGACCGGCGGCTTGAAGCTGGCCGGCGAACGCGAGGGCTGCGACCAAAGCGGCGCTGCGGAAGAGGAAGTTCGGTTTCATGTTTTCGTAATGCGTAATTTTGATTCGTCCGTAATGACCGTTAGAAGCGCCACGGTTCGCGGAGGGCTTCGCCGCGGAGCCGGTTGGCTTCCTCGTCGCCGATGAACTCGTTCTTCTTCGGGTCGTAGGCGAGCTTGCGGTCCAGGAAGAGCGCGATGTTGCCAGCGTTGCAGGCGATGTGCGTATTGCAGGCCGCGTCGGCGTTGGCCCGCGTCAGGGCGCGCGATTTGACGCAGTCGAGAAAGTTACGAACGTGGAAGTTCGCCGGGTAGCCGCCGATCTTGGCGCGCTTGCCGGCGAGCAGTTCCGGCGAGCTGGTGTAGAGGTCGCCGTTGTCGCCAGTCTCGACCCATCCGGTCTCGCCTTCGAAGCGCACCGGGCAGGAGCCGATGTTGGGAAGCCAGCCTTCGTTGCGCATGACGAGCTTGACACCGTTGGCGTAGCGCGCGTGCAACTGCCCATCCTGCGGCCAGTATTCCACCGGCACCGTCTTGTCGGCATCGTTGGCCCACTGGCATTGGTCCACGCAATGCGAACCCCACTCCAGACATCCGCCGCCGCCGGGGCCGCCGACGAAGCCGCCGCCCTTCTCGAAGCTGCCAGCGCGAGAGAACAGTGCCTTGTTGAATGGCCGCCACGCCGCCGGGCCGAGGTAAAGGTCCCAGTCGTCTTCCTCCTTGGACGGCTCCGGATCAGGTTCGGGCCAGCCGCTGGTGACGGCTTTCAACCCCATCGGATGCGCGTGGAGCGTCGTGAGTTTACCGAGCTTGCCGCTGCGGGCGAGTTCGACGGCAAATTGGAAATTGGGCAGGCTGCGCCGCTGCGTGCCGGCCTGGAACACGCGGCCGGTGCGATGAAACGCCTCGGCCAACGAGAGACTGTCCATGATGGTCTTCGCGCACGGTTTCTCGCAGTAAACGTCCTTGCCCGCCTTGGCGGCCGTGACCGAAGCCATCGCGTGCCAGTTTGGTCCGGTGGCGATAAGCACGGCGTCAATGTCGGGGCGGGCGAGCAGTTCGCGCAGATCACGATACGTGGCGCAGTTGGTGTTGCCGTATTTGGCGTCGGCGCGCTCCTTGACGGCCTGGCGTCGCGCGGCCTTGACCTCGGCGATAGCCACGAACTGCACGTCGGCTTCCTCCAGGAAGCAACCGAGCACGTAGGTCCCGCGACCACCGATGCCGATGGCGCCAAGCACGACGCGCTCACTCGGCGCTACGGTGCCGTCGAGTCCCAGCGCGGAGGCCGGGATGACGTTGGGCAGCGCGCTGGCCGCCGCAGTGGCGAAACTGGTCTTCAGGAAATCACGACGATTCATTTTCATGTTCTTCACTTCGTTTTGTTTTCAAACCAAACCGGGCCGCCCCATTTGCCGGTGACAACGACATCGAGGTCGCCGTCGCCGTCCATGTCCACGAGGGAGATGTTCATGCCGGACCCAACGCCTTGGTTGAAGGAGATGACGTGTTTGGTCCACGTGGCGGTGTGGTTGGGGCCGCGGTGCAGCTTGTAATAATAAAGTCCCAGCGGCGCGTCTTCCTCCGGATCGTGGCCGTTGTGCGCCATGAACCGCTTGCCTGCCACCAGCTCCGGCACGCCATCGCCGTCGAGGTCGCCGAGCGCGAGGCTGTGAGCCTGCGTCCACGTGTCGTCAATCAGGTGCTGCTTGAACTTGATCTCGCCGCCTTCGCGGACTTGCTCATACCAGAAGATGCCGTAGCGGTGCGCGGAGCTGCAGATGATGTCGTTGCGGCCGTCGCTGTTCACGTCGAAGACCAGAATCTGCGCGGTGTGCTCAGACTTCACGCCGTCCTTGCTGCCGAGGATGAGCGGGTGCTCGATCCACTGGCCTTTGCGCGGATCGGCGGGCGCTTCGAACCACGCGTCGGGGCGGATGAGGTCGGGCCGGCCGTCGCCGTTGATGTCGCCGGCGCCGTTGCCGAAGTTCATCGGCTTCTCCGAGACGACATGGACGGCGAAACCGCCCTTGCCGTGCTCATACCAGACGGTGCGCTTGACGGCCGGCAGAACGCAGTTGGCCTTGCCGTTGCCGAGCACGTCGCCGAGTTCGGCCGTCTCAAAGTTGCCGTTCTGCTCAATGACCGTCTGCGGCCACTCCTGGCCGGATATGCCGATGTTCTTGAGCCAGATCGCGTGCTTGTCGAACCAGTCCACGCTGATCACGTCGCATTTGCCGTCGCCATCCACGTCGAGCGCCAGGTTGGCGAAGTCGTTGCGATAGCCCTTGCCCTGCTCGTCCACGCTGCCTTTGATGGTGCGGACCTTTACCGGCTTGAAGTCGGGGGCGAGGTAAAGGAACTCGCCCGCGAAGACGTCCGGCTTGCCGTCGCAGTTGAAGTCGGCGACCGCGCAGGCTTCGCTGCGAAAACTGCCGATACGGTGCATCGCGAACTTGACGCCGCCGGGCGTGACGTTTTTCGGCTCGGGCGCGTCGGCGCCAAAGCTCTCAACCGCCGGCGCGCAAAACGCCGCCGCGGCCAGTAAACCGATGGAAGTTCTGAGGATTCTCACGATTGTCTCCTTTGCCTTTGTTGGTTTTATGAGTGCCACGGCGCGCGCATCGCGCGTGAAAGCAGCCGGTTTGCTTCTTCGTCGCCGATGAACTTTTCCTTCGCCGGATCAAACTTCATGTTGCGCTTGAGCCACATGCAGATGTTGGCGCAGTGGACGGTGGTCATCGAGCGGTGCATGACTTCGGCATTGGCGACGGTAAGATCGCGCGACTTCACACAGTCCAGGAAGTTCCGCATGTGATCAAGCGAGCGACCGGTGCGGGCGGCGTATTCGCCGATGACACGCTTCATGTGCGACAGCAACGCCGGCGAGGAGACGTCCGGCCGCGAGTAGCCGTCGGCCGCGGCGGCCCAACCCTCGGTGCCGTCGAACCGCTCGCCACAGGAGCCGTGCCAGTATCGCTTGTTGAGGTCACGCGCGAGGATCATCTTCACGCCGTTGGCGAAGTGCGTGACCATGCCGTCGCCGCTCTCGTTGTTGACGTATTCGTATTCCACCGCCGAGGTGCCCAGCGCGCCGATGCCGGCTTGCGCCTGGGCAAACGTGTGCGCGCCCCATTCGCCGATGCAGCTCGTATGGTAATCGTAGTGTCCACGCCAGCCGCCGCGGACGTAGGCGGAGTTGTAGGGCCGCCACGGACATGGGCCGAGCCATGCGTCCCAGTCCAACTCCTCTTTCGGCGGCTCCGGCTCGGCGGGCAGCCAGTCGGTGCGCATCGCCGCGGCATCCCACGGCGCGATGTGAGCGTAGGCGGTGTGAATCTTGCCCAGCCCACCTGTGCGGGCCATTTCAATGCAGAAAACGTGGTTTGGCTCGCTGAGCCGCTGCGTGCCGGTTTGATAGACACGGGCATAGCGTTTCTGGGCCTCGACAACCATGCGGCCCTCGGCGACGGTCATGGACGACGGCTTCTCGGAATACACGTCCTTGCCGGCGCGCATGGCCACGGTGGCCGCCATCGCGTGCCAGCGGTCGCCGGTGGCGATGAGCAGCGCGTCAATGTCCGTGCGCGTGGCCAGAAACTCGCGCATCTCTGGATACATCTTGCAGTCGGTGTTGCCATATTGGGTGTCCACGGTCTTCTTGACCCGCTCACGGGATTCGCGGTTGAGATCGCAGATGGCGACGAACTGCACGTCGTTCTCGCGCAACGCCCACTTGAGATCGTGGCCGCCGCGGTTGCGCAGGCCAAGGCCACCCATGATGACGCGCTCGCTCGGCGCGACCCAGCCGTCACGGCCGAGCGCGCGGGCGGGGATAATAGTGGGCGCCGCGACCGCGCCGGCGGCGACGACGGCAGTCTTCAAGAACTGGCGACGGCTGAGGGACGGCTGCGTAGGCAGAGTGGAAGCGTGCATGAGTCCGGTGCTCCTGTTTGATGTTTGCATCAGGTGACCTTTTTCCAAAGCGAACAATGGCGGGACAGCGTAAGGCGGAGCCGCACGTCGGCCAAGATAAAAATCCCGGCGCAGCGATACTACTTTTGGCGCACGACGCCTGAAGGGGATTGAATCCCAAGGACACGGTTATACGCCTTGCTCCACACGAGGTCATGCCCAGGATTGAGACGCGCCCGTTTTCGGGGAAACCCCAGTTGAAATAGGCTTGTGCTCGATTGCGTTTTTCTATTATAAAGCTCAGTGAAGAGTGGATGGCGATGAAACCCGCTTCAACAGCGTTAGGTGGAATGCCGACAAATTTCTCCAAGAAATCTTGCCTCCTCCATCCTGCACCCCAACGTCCGGCGCGGTTGGATTCTGCCCTGGTGGATTGTTGCGGGGCCTCGTCCAGCCGCAAGAATCAAGACCCGCATCCTTGAACCCACGATAACACAGGAAGAAAGCCATGAACAAAAAACCGAGAAAAAACAAATCAGGAATCTCACGGCGAGACTCATTCAAACTTTCCGGACTGGCCTTGGGAGGGCTGGCCCTGGGAGGAATGACCGGCAAAATTTACGGGCAGTCAGGAGGCTCGGATCCGACGCAGCAATTCACCGATTTCTCGAACTTGCCTGCCTTCACCCCGCCCGAGACTCTGGCCGCGGATCAGATGCGGATCTGGTTTTTTGGGACTTCCTGCATCCCGCGCCTGACCCAGGAGTGCAACAGCATCTTTGTCGAGGTGGGACAGGGCAGCAACGGCCTGCCTTTGGACCAGTTCGTCTTTGACTGCGGTTCTGGTGTCGTCGCCAAATACAATGCCGCGAAGATTCCCAACGCCAGAATGAACAAAGTCTTCCTGACCCATCTGCACGGGGACCACATCAGCGATCTGTGCCATCTTTATTGTTTCGGGCCTTCCACCGATCGCAAGTCGCCCTTCTACATCTGGGGACCGGGGCCTTCGGGCGTGATCAACCCCATGCCTCCACCGGTGTATTACAATGACGGAACCAAAGCCTTCTGTGCGAACTTCAGGGAAGCCATGCGCTGGCATACGGAGAGTTTCAGTTTTGAAAACACACGCTACTCCGGCTACAGGCCTCCCACCCGCCAAAGCTGGGGGCTTCCCGTCAATCCCATCCCCGTCGGGAACGATGATCCCCGTGATGGCTATGCCGTCGTCCCCATCGAGCTCCCGGCGCCGATCTCGACAGCGCCGAATATTGCCTACAACAACGCCTCCACCGGCGTGAAAATCACCTACTTCCCGGCCATTCATTGCCGAAGAGGCTCGGTGAGCTACAAACTGGAATGGAACGGCCTCTCGATGATCTTCTCGGGCGACACCAAGCCCAATTATGACATGATGGCGCAGGCGAGCAATCTGGGCAAAGGCGTGGACGTGCTTATCCACGAGATGGTCATGCCGGCCAGTGTGTGGGCCATGAAGAATCTGGGCATCACCGACCCCAGTCAGGTCTCTCCCAATATCTGGAATGCCGCGCTGAACAACGCCACGGCGGTCCAAAACAGTTCCCACACGCCGCAGGGGGCTTTTGGCTACCTCCTCAGCCAGATCAGTCCTTATCCACGATTGACGGTCGCCACCCATTTCCAGGCAGAGGACGACACCGTTGACTCCGCCAAGAGCAGTGTCAACGCGCACTTCCCGCCGACGAACGTGTATCCCGGCAATATCGTCTGGGCCGCGGATTTCATGGTGATCAACGTCTCCAAAACTGGAATCCAAGTGAGGCAAGCTGCTGTGAGCGGCTACGCTTTCTACCCGTTCCCGACGCTTTATGGGGGACTGATACCGCCCAAGTATCACAATGCCGATGGCACCGGGAATGCCTTCGCCCAGATTGACACGACACGGTCGATCCCGGCGACCGACCCGTATACGGGCGCGGTGAACTACCGTAGCGACGGATTTTAATCGCTTCCCGGATGCGACGGAAAAAGCAAAGTTCAGAGGAACATTCCCGGCGTCAAAGTTGTCAGAACTTGAAGCGGACGCCGGCGCTGACGTTCTGCACGGAGTAGTTGTTGCGCATCAGTTCGGTGCCGTAGGTGACGTAGGTGGCCAGGTCTTTCGACCACTGCACCGTCAGTCCCAAACCCACCACCGCCGAGTCACGGCCCAGCGGCACGCCTTGGGACGAGAAGACATTCCCCGATCCGTTCGCAAATTGCGCGTTCACCGCCGTGACACTGTCCATGGACTCGTGCTGCCAGCCCAAGCTCAGGTCCGGTATCCACAAGGTCTTTTCCACGGCGAACGGGCGCGACACATGCATGCCCACTTGCGTCAGCAGCGAGTCCATGCTTTGCGAGCCGATCGTCAGCGGCGCCATTGAGCCGCTTTCAGTGAAGCCATCAATGTCCACCGTCGTATATTGCGCGCTCGCGCGCGGGCCGAACGTCCATTGGCCCACCCTCCAGTCGTAGCCGCCGCCCAACATGCCCTGGAGGTCGCGGCCCTGGGTGTTGCCGTTGGCGTCTATTCCCAGCACCTGCCGCTTGGTGTCGTAAACGTTGGCGCCGCCGCCACCCATGGCTTCCGCGTGCCAGCCATCCTTGAACCACAGCCCGTATAGGTTGCCTTGCACGCCGTTGACGTCTACACGCCCGTCATTGGCCAGGTAGGAACTGCTGTTGGCGTAGCCCAGCGCCGCGCCGACCACGAGCTGGTCGTGCGGGTAGGTCGTAGCGTCGAGCATCTGGCGATCTATGCCCACCGTCAGGCCCGCCGAAGTCACGTGGTAACCGCTGGCGTTCTGGTTCGCATCCACGCCCACGAACTGTCCCGCGCCCTCCGCCCACACGCCCCAGGGATTGTCCGAAGACCGGCGCATGATGCCCGAGGTGAGCGTCTCCTTGGTCATGGCCAGTTCCTGCTCCATCGGCAGCATGGAGGCAAAGCGCGGCTGCTGGTTGACCCAATCCATGACGCCGCTCGGATCAAACAGACTGAAACCGCCGTTGAAACCGCCGCCGCCGCCGAGCATCGTGCCCAAGTGGGCGATCAGATTGCCGATCTGGGTGTTGGCTATGCCCGCGCCCATCTGCGACATGGCCGTCAACGCCTGCGGCGAGAGCGAATCGAAAGCCACCGGCAACTGCCCCGTCGGCAGCCCGCTCAAGTAGGTGACCAGCGGGGCCATATTCGGGTTGTTCAACTCCATGTTCAAGACGTTGGCCACCGCCGATTGGTTCGGCGTTAGCGCATACGGCGTAAACGTAATGTTCCACTTCACCGCCGCGTCGTTGGCATCCGGATAGATCAAACTCGCCGTCAACGCCGTCTGCGTCGTCAGATTGGTGAAACTGGAGAATCCGTTGGTCCAGCCGCCGGCCGCGTGCAGGAAGGTGAGTTGCATGCCGTTGGTGGGCGTGAAGCCGTTGAAGGCGACCGCCTGCACCATGCCCGTGAGGCTGGCCGTGCCGGCGATGTCCAGGTAGCCATACTGGCCCGGGGTCGAGCCGCCAAACTCCACCACCAGTGTGCCGCCGAGGTTCTGGGTGAAGTTGCCGGCGACGTTCACGGTGTTGAAGATCGTCAGCGTGGCGTTGTTGCGGACCACCAGATCGTTAGCGAAGGCGCTGGCACCGCTCCGCAACGACAGCGCCGCCGCCAAGACGCCGTCGCCGATGAGGAACGGCACGTTGTTGGAGACGGCGGCCGCACCGACGCTCAACGTGCCGCCATTGAGATTGACGGCGCTGTTGGCCCCGTTGGTGGCGTAGAAAAGATCCGCTGTGACCGTGCCGCCATTCATGTTGAGCGTGCCGTTGCGCACGTCCAACGCGCCGGTGCCGGCGCCGTTGGTGGCGTAGAGGAAACCGCCGGAGACGGTGATGAAGTTGCCGGTGGATGGATTGTCGCCGATGACGGCGCTGGCAGCCATCACCGTGCCGCCGTTGGCGATGGTCAGGCTGTTGCTGGAGCCGTAAAAGCCCACCGTGAGGTTGCCGCCGGCCAGCACCACACCGCCGTTGGTCACCATCAGGCTATTCCCGCTCGCGTTGTTGATGTCGCCCAGAATCACATCGTAAGCGTTGCTCCAGAGCGAACCGCTGCCGGTGACCAGCACCGAGTTGCCACCGCCGCCGCGAGTGCCGTCGAGACCGATATAGCCGGTGCCATTATTGAAGACCTGGCCGCCGCTGGCAATGATCATGGTGTTGCTGGAACCGAACTTGCCCACATAGAGGTTGCCGCCAGCCAGCACCACGCCGCCGTTGGTCACCGTCAGGCTGTTGCCGCTGGAGTTGGGCGGGCCAAAACCGTCGAAGTCACCCACCACCACATCGTAAGCGTTGCTCCAGAGCGAACCGCTGCCGGTGACCAGCGCCGAGTTGTTGCCGCCACCGAAGCTGCCGTCGTAGCCGATGTAACCGTTGCCGTTGAAGACCCGGCTGCCGTTGGCGATGGTCAGGGTGTTGCTGGAACCATACATGCCCACATAGAGATCACCACCGGCCAGCACGAAGCCGCCGTTGGTCACGGTCAAGCTGTTGCGGTCGGAGTTGGGCGGGCCGTTGCCATTGTAGGCACCCACAACCACATCGGCAGCGTTGCTCCAGAGCGAACCGCTGCCCGTGACCAACACGGAGTTGCCGCCGCCGCCGAGGTTGCCGTTCAATCCGACGTAGCCGATGTTGTCCATCACCACGCCGCCGCTGGCAATAATCATGGTGTTACTGGAACCGTAGTAGCCCACATAGAGATTGCCGCCGGCCAGCACCACGCCGCCGTTGGTCACCGTCAGGCTGTTGCCGCTGGAGACCGCGGGGCCGTAGCCTGGATAGTCGCCCAGAATCACATCGTTGGCGTTGCTCCAGAGCGAGCCGCTGCCGGTGACCAACACCGAGTTGCCGCCGCCGCCGAGGCTGCCGTCGTAGCCGACATAGCCGTAGCCGTTGAGGACTTTGCCACCGTTGGCGATGACCAGGTTGTTGCTGGAACCATAGTAACCCACATAGAGATCGCCACCGGCCAGCACCATGCCGCTGTTGGTCACCGTCAGGCTGTTGCCGCTGGAGACTGCGGGGCCGTAGCCGGCCGCGTCGCCTACGATCACATCGTAAGCGTTGCTCCAGAGCGAGCCGCTGCCCGTCACCAGCACCGAGTTGCCGCCGACGCCGGCGCTGCCGTCGTAGCCGACATAGCCGTAGCCGTTGAGGACTTTGCCGCCGTTGGCGATGACCAGGTTGTTGCTGGTGCCATAGTTGCCGACATACAAATCACTGCTGTTGTTCCAGACCGAGCCGGCGCCGGTCACCTTCACATCGTTGTAGGTGGCGGAAGCGCCATTACCGATGATGCCGCCGACGCTGAATACCTGGCCGCCGTTGGTGATGGTGAGACTGTTGCCGGAGCCATTCAAGCCGACATACAGATCGCTGCTGTTGTTCCAGACCGAGCCGGCGCCGGTCACCAACACGCTGTTGGTGCTGGCGCTTGCGTTGTTGCCGATGATACTGGAGGCGGTGACGACTTGGCCGCCGTTGGCGATCGTCAGGGTATTGCTGGCGCCATTGAAGCCGACAACCAGATTGCCGCTGTTGCTCCAGAGCGAGCCGGCGCCGGTGACGAGGGCCAAATTGTTGCTGGAGGTGGCTGAATTGCCGAGAATGCCGTTGCCTGAGCCGAGGACCATGCCGCCGTTGGTGATGGTGAGCTGGCTGAAGGAACCCGTGTCGCCCACCGTCACGGCGCCGTTGAGGACGCCGCCGCCGCTGACCGACAGCGTCCCGCCGTTGTTGATGAAGTTTGTCAGGTTGGCCACGGCCGTGCCGGAGATGTTCCACGCGCCGAAGTTGGTGGCGACGCTGACATCGTGCTCGCCGCCGCTGTGGTTGACGGTGCCGCTGGCTCGGTTGAGGAACACCGTGTCCTGGTTGGTGCCGCTCAGGAGCGTGAACGTGCCGGTGTTGTCGTAAAACGCCGGGTCGAAGATGCCGCCGTTCTGAATGAAGGTGCCGCCATTGGTCACGACGTTCACCACCATCAGGCCGCCATTCATGTTGAACAGGCTGGAGCCGCTGATCGTCAGCGTGGGCGTGTTCAGCGTCGCGGAGTTGGTCAGGAAGGAATGGGCGGCAACCATCAGCCCGTTGGCAAACGTGTTGGTTCCCGACGGGAGGTTCAAAGTGGCCGCGTTGGTGCCGTCGCCGATGGTGAACGGCAAACCGTTGGAAACGATGTTGCCAGCGAAGAGCATTCCGCCTGCAGAGACCGCGAAGGTTTCTGCGCCTCCGGAAGATCCCAATTGCGCGCGGGCGCTGCCACTGAATGAAACGCCGAGCAAAACGGCGAGCAACAGGACGGCACAGGGCCGGCGGTGAGTGCGGCGACGCAAGCGGCACGAAGACAGAGTTTGGGCGAGTTCGATAGAGCGGTGGCTCGGATAGTGCATGTGCTGTTTTCTCACTTTGAATTTTTGGCGCCTTGCGCGTCAGGCGAGACTCTTCAACATCGCGATCTCTTTTTTGATCACGGCCGCATGTTGCTCCGGCGGGAAGTGTTTCAGGCACTCGTTCTCCAAGCAAAGGTCAGCCTGGTAGTTCACCTTGCGCAGGATCGCCACGACGCGCTTGTAGTCAATGTCGCCGTCGTAGATCGGCGCGGAGTATTTGGCGTATTCCCAGCCGATGGTGCGGCGGACGTTGCGCTGGTCCTCCGGGTAGCGGACGCTCTTGCAATGCGTGTGGACCACGCGCGGCGCAAACTTCTCGATGATGCCGTAGAGCGATTCCAGCGGATGGCCGAACCAGTAGAGGTTCAGCGAATCGAGCGTAAGGCCGAGCTGTGACGAGCCGACGCCGGCGAACAGTTTCTCCAGAACATCCGGGTCGTTGGTGAATCGGCCGTGATTTTCAATGCCGTATCGGACCGGCTTGCCGTCGGCGATTTCGCAGATGGCTTTGCAGGCTTTGATAGCGACCGGCAAGAACTGGTCTATCGGCGTCTTGCGCGGCACGACATCAATACGGATGACCTTGACCTTGAGCTGCTGCGCCGCCGGCACGAGCTTCTGCATCCAAGCGATTTCCTCGTCCAGTTTCTCATCGAACTTGTTGTGCATACAAAACGCCGTGATTGTGGCGCGGTTGGCGGCGAGATCGTCAGCGAGCATCTTGATGCCGTCGGCGGCGGCGAGACTGTATTTCTTGTCGGGATGGAAAAGGCTGGGGCAGAGCAGATCCGGGGTGATGTCCACCTCCAAACAGGAAACCCCCAGTTCTTTCATGGCAGCCCAGCAGTTGGGCTTACCGGTGGTCTTGAGCAGAACATCGCGACAGGCGACCGCGAGGCGGCGGCGTTTCTCCGCGCCGTGACAGAGGCTGCTCGCACCGGGCAATCCTGCGGCCAGCGCGAGGCCGGCGGTGGTCTGAATGAAGTTTCGTCGAGAGATGGCATTTAGCGGTTTCATGGTGATTGCGTAGTATGATCCAATGACAGCGCGCACCGTAGGCCGACGATTTGGTGAAGACAAGCCTCGAATTGTGCGCCTGTGAAACTGAACGGTCCCGTTGCCCGCTCCTCGAATCGGTGGTAGAAGTGTCGCACCGACGGAAGATCAGCTCGCTGAATCTCGAACCGGATGAAAGCCTGACAACTTATGACAGCATCGCCATCCCAATCCGCCGCGCCCCTCGCCGGCAAAAGCAAAGCCCGTTACATCATGATCGGCGGTTTCCTCGGCGCCGGCAAGACCACCGCCGTCGGCCGGCTTGCGCGGCAGCTTACCGACCGCGGCCTGCGCGTTGGCCTTATCACCAATGACCAAGGTCGCGAGTTGGTGGACACATTGACGTTGCGCGCGCAGGGCTTCGACACAGCAGAAATCCTCGGCGGCTGCTTCTGTTGCCGGTTCAACTCGCTGGTCGAAGCGTCGCAGAAACTCTCGGTCAAGACGCGGCCGGATGTGTTCATCGCCGAACCGGTGGGTAGTTGCACCGACCTCGTGGCCACCGTTACCTATCCGTTGAGGCGGCTCTACGGCAATGATTTCGTCGTCGCGCCCGTCAGCGTGATGGTGGACCCGGTCCGCGCTGCGCGCGTGCTCGGCGTTGAAAAGGGCAGCGGTTTCTCCGAGAAGGTCGCCTACATCTACGCCAAGCAGCTTGAGGAAGCCGACTTCATTGTCATCAACAAGAGCGACATCCTCGACGCAACGCGGCTGGAGGCGCTACGCAAGGCGCTGGCCGCAAAGTTCCCGCAGAAGGAGATCATGGCGGTCTCCGCGCGCAACGGAGCGAACCTCGATGCGTGGTTCGCGAAGCTTGCGAGCGAGACGCAGACCGCGCGAACGACGATGGAGGTGGACTACGACATCTACGCCGACGGCGAGGCGCTGATGGGCTGGCTCAACTGCACCGTGCAACTCACAACCGAGCGGCTGTTCGACGCGGACAACCTGCTGCAACAGCTCGCGGGCGAGATTCAGAAGCGGTTGCAGGCGCAACAGGCGGAGATCGCACACCTCAAGATGACCTTCAGCGCCGACGGCGGCCACGTGGCGGTAGCGAACCTAGTGCGGAACGATTTCGTGCCGGAGCTGTCGCTGAAACTGGGCGAGCCGGTCAAGGGTGGCGAGTTGATCCTCAATCTGCGCGCCGAGGCGTCGCCGGACTTGCTCGCCGCAACGGTCAAGGAATCGGTGCCAATGGTGGCTGCGAGGTTCCCAACGCTGCAGGGGAAGCTAGATCATCTGGAACATTTCCGCCCCGGCCGGCCGAACCCAACCCATCGAGACAAGCAAGCCGTCGCTTGAACAAGCTTCCGAAGTGGTGGACGGGAGAGTTCTTCGGCACGTTTCTGCTCGTGTTCTTCGGCTGCGGCAGCGTTTCCGCGGCGGGGATGACCGTCGCGCAAACTTGTTGTCGGTCCGCGCTCAATCTGCATAATCCCCGCACGCGATACGTAGCGATTCTTATGAACAAGATCATTCTCCTTCTCGTGTTGTTAATCGGGTTTACCAACGCCAGCGCTGCCACGACCGAGCCTGGGCCTGATTCGGTGCAGAGAGCCAAGTCGTTCAAGAAACAGATCACACGCACCGTCAGCGCCAATTACCTGCTGTTCCTTCCGAAGGATTACGGCGCGCGGGCGAGCGCAAAGAAAAAGTATCCGCTGATCTTCTTCCTGCACGGCGCGGGCGAGCGCGGCACCAATGTCTGGAAAGTCGGTGTCCACGGGCCGCCGAAGCTCGTGCGCGAGAAAAGCGACTTTCCGTTCATCGTGCTCTCGCCGCAGTGTCCGGTGGGGCAGCGTTGGGACAACGACACACTCATGGCGTTGCTCGACGACGTGACGCGAAAATACCGCGTGGACAAGGCTCGCGTTTACCTGACCGGGCTGAGCATGGGCGGCTTCGGCACATGGAGCCTAGGCGTGACGTATCCGGAGCGGTTCGCGGCGATCGCGCCGATCTGCGGCGGCGGCGACTGGATTTCTGCGCGGCTGATGGATCCGAAGAAAGCCGAGGCGCTGGCTACGTTGGGTGTGTGGGCGTTTCACGGCGGCAAGGACTCGGTGGTCAAGTTCTCGGAATCGGAGCGGATGATGGAGGCGGTGAAGAAGGCGGGTTGCCGCGAGGTGGAACTGACGGTTTATCCCGAAGCACAGCACGACTCATGGACGGAAACCTACAGCAACCCCAAGCTTTACGAGTGGTTCCTGCGACATCAACGGCAGTAGCGACGTGCCGTTAACGGTCTTGCCCCACGATGACGTCACGCGACGACAATTTGCCGGCGGCAATCCATGTTTCCAGCGGCTCCAGCTTTGGCGTGGTTTCGGCAGCGCCAGCAGGCGAAAGCAGCACCGCGATGCGCGTTTGCGTTGTCTTCGCAGGCAGACGCACGGTGAGGTTGTGAACATCGGGCTGCTGGCGCTGCGGTGGCGGTGGATTCGCGGAGATGACTTCGAACTTCGCTCCCGCTGGTGACAGGATGCGCGCTTCGAGCTTCGCCCGGCCTCGCGTCAGCGTGGCGCGATCGCCGTTGGCTTCGATCTTCGCCTTCGTCAGGAAGTTCCAGACAACCTCGACCGGCTGTGTGGCTTCGAGCTCGTCCTGCACCAACACCTGCTTGCGGTCGAGCAACGCGATGCCGCGGTGGGCGCGCGTCGTTTTTGATTTGTAGGCGGCGGTCATGTCGGCAACGGCAAACGACCGCTGCGGTGTCGAGCCAAACGCAACGAGAGGCGCCGCGCCGCGCGGGTCCTGGTTCTCGCCGTCGAGTGTGAGCGTGTTGTGGCTCTCGGTGCGGAGGCGATAGTAGCTCCAGCGCTGCTTGCCGAAGTAGCCGGGGAGGTTGTAGTCGTCGCCGCCGAGGTCGAACGCCCAGCGCACGCCGAGCGCGTCGAGCACGAACGAGCCGAGATCGAGATGGCTATGGTTGGCTTTGTTGTCACCGCCCTTGAACCCGATGAAGATCGCGTTGGGGTCGCCCCACGCGCTGCGCAGGAAGGCGACGTCCACGCCGCGAAAGATGGCGGCGCGCGGCAGATCATCATCCTGCGGCGCGCGTCCGCGGCCGTCGAACCAAAGCAGGTGGAAAATGTTGGGATGGCTCTCCGCCATTGCACGTTCATGGCCGGCGTAAACCGGCTGATTGAATTCGCGGGCGAACCAAAGCATTTGCGCCGCCGTGCCGGCCTTCTCGCCCGCGTCAGCGTAGTTGAATGTGCGGCCCGCCGGCCCCGTGAAATGGATGCGAAAGAAACCGGTTTCGGCAAAGCCCGGCGTTTTCTTCAAACCAAAATCCGTGCCGAGCGCCGTCTTCAGCGCGGCGAGGTAGAAGCCGTTGTAGCTGGTCGCGTAGTTCCAATAGCCCGGCCCCTCCGGCCAGCCGCCATCGGGCGCAAACGTCTTCATGGCCAGAACGATGGAGGCGCGTCCGTCGGCGATGATCTGTGCGGCCAGCGCCGGCTCTTCGTCGGCGATGGCGAGCGCACCAACGGTCATGCCGCCGTTGCAGACCTGGTTCCAGTTGTGCTCGCACTTCGACCACCAGCGTTGTTTTTCGTAAATCGGCAGCGACTGCTTCAGCCCTTTCTCGACGATGGCGGCGCGGATCGTGGCGCGGTCCTCCGCTGACAGGTATCCAAAAAGCCAGTCGTAGCCGATGGCCAGCGCGTTGGTCATCTCGGCGACATCGAGGAAGTGCTTCGGATTCCAGTCCGCGAACGCCGCGGCGGCAAGCATTTCCTTGCGCACCCGTTCGGCGAAACGCCTGTCGCCATTGAGCCGGTAAAGTCCGGCGAGCGTGCTGATGCGATGCAGCGCGGTGCGGCTCTTGTCGAGCAGGCGCGGGCCGATCAGGACGCGCTCAATCGGCTTCTCCTTCAGCATCTTTTCCGCGTCGCGCAGCAGCAGTTCGTGCCACTTGCGCGCGACCGGATCGTTCTCGATGGCCTGTTTGACGCGCGTCATGTCCGTGTCGAGCACCAGCAGCCGCGGATGGTCGCGCCGCAACGTCTTCAATACATCCGCAGCGGTCTCGGCCGCAATGGATGACGTGAGCGCGGCGATCAGCAGCGCGCAAGCGATGTGGAGGAGGGAAATCAGGCGGTAGTTCATTTCGTTTTCGGCATGGTGCGACAAGCGCCAGCAGCCGTCCAGTCCGTTTGCATCCCTGCCGTCGGGGCCATTGGACACGCGGCGGTTGGTGTGCTTAGTTCCGACCACAATTATGAGCACTTCGATTTCACGACGCGGATTTTTCAAACTCAGCGCGGCGGGCGTCGCGGGCGCGACGTTGGCGCGGTTGAAAGCGGAGGCGGCGGAGTTCAAGCCGCCCGCGGGCAAAATGCCGACGCGCGTGCTCGGCAAGACCGGTGTCGCGGTCGGCATCCTCGCGGCGGGCGGCTACAGCAGCATCACGGATTTTCCGAGCGACGAACTGGCCGTGAAGTTCATCCAGGACTGCATGGACGCCGGCATCAACTATCTCGACGCCGCGCCGCTCTACGGGCACAAGGACGACCCGCGCAACGGTGAGCGGCGTTATGGCAAGGCCATCGGCAAGCGGCGCAAGCAGGTTTACCTCAACACGAAAACGATGGAGCGCGACGCCGACAAGGCCATGCGCGACATCGAGACCAGCCTGAAGCTGCTGCAAACCGACTACCTCGATTGCCTGCAGATTCACCGCATAGACCCGAAGGAAGACCTCGCGCGGCTGGGCAAGCCCGACGGCGTCTATACGCTGCTGCGGAAACTGAGAGACCAGAAGGTCATCCGGTTCATCGGCGTCACGACCCACATGGGCGCGGCGTGTTTGAAGAAGGCCATCGAAACCTACGAGTTCGACACCATCCTGACGACGTTCAACCCTACCAAGGAACGCCGCGAATACGAGGAACTGGTGCTGCCCATCTGCCGCCAGCAGAACCTCGGCCTCGTTGCGATGAAGATCATGGGTGGCACGACCAAGTATAACAACAAGAGCACAACCGGGACGCTCGGTGTGCTCGTCGGCGATGGCAAAGGCAAGGCGTCCGCTGACACGTTGCTGCGCTATGCGTTGTCGCTGCCGATTCACTCCGCCTCCAGCGGCATGTCCAGCTACGCCCACCTCCGGCAAAACCTGGAGGTTTGCTACAACTTCAAGCCGATGGAAGATCCAGAGCGGCGCTCGCTCCAGTTCGCGCTGAACGACAGCGACGTGATGCTCGCCTATAACAAGCCGGATTACGCACGGGCATAACCGCTGCAGCAAACTCCCGGCTGGAATTGCCGCAACGCTTGCTTCACAATCGGCCCATGCACCGATTTTATCTGCCGAACTTGCAGCAACCCGTCCTCTCCGCCGCCGAGGCGCATCACGCGGTTCACGTCTTGCGTTTGAAGTCGGGAGACACGGTCAACGTCTTCGACGGCCGCGGCCACGAGGCGCAATGCGCCGTCCGTGAAATCTCCAGCGATTCAGTCAATCTCAAGTTGCTTGCGCAGAGCAACGCCGCCCCACTGCCCTGTCGCATCACGCTCGCGCAAGCGGTGCCGAAGAAGAACATGGATTTGATCCTCCAGAAGGCGACCGAGCTGGGAGTCGCGGCCATCGTCCCTCTTATCTCAGAGCGCACCATTGTCCAACTCGACGAGCAAGACATCAAGAAGCTCGAGCGCTGGAATGGCATCTGCCTTGAAGCTTGCAAACAGAGCGGTAACAACTGGTTGCCGGAGCTGCATCCGCCAAAGAAAGCGCGCGTGTTTCTTTCTGACTTGGCGGAGCAAGCGAGCGGGTTCGACCTTAAATTGATCGCCTCTCTCCAACCCGACTCGCGTCCGCTGAAGAAAATCCTCGTTGATTCTCCCCGCGCGACCACTGCCTCGTCGGTGTTGGTTCTGATCGGTCCCGAAGGCGATTTCACCCCTGCTGAAATCAATCTCGCCAAGTCGGCTGGTTGTTTGCCGTTGTCCCTAGGGCCTCTGGTGCTGCGGGCAGAAACCGCCGCTCTCTATGCCCTGAGCATCATCCGACACGAACTGCTGGCCGGTTAGTCTGAGATACCCCTCAGCTCATCCGCATCGGCATGAGCACGTAGAGGAACGGGGCGTTTACCTTGATGACGCCAGGCGATAGCTCGTCTATCAGCTCCAAGTGGACTTCGTCGCTGTCGAGGTTGCGCAGCGGATCCATCATGTATTCGGGGTTGAACGCAACTGCTATTTCCTTGCCCTTGTAGTTGATGGTCACCGTCTCGCGCGCTTCGCCCACGTCGGGACTCTTGGCTATGACTGTGAGGTTGTTTTTGGCGAACTGGAGCTTTACCGAGTTGGACTTCTCTGTGCAGAGCAGGGAAGCGCGTCGCAGCGCCGTCAGAAGGCTCTCGCGCTCGAGCGTCACGCGCTCCTTGCACTCACTGGGAATCACCTGCCGATAGTTGGGATAGTTGCCCTCGATCAGCTTTGACACGATCATCAGGTTCGGGCTGTCACTCTTTGGCTTTTCTTCCTTGCCCTTCTCTGATTGCGCTCCGGTCGTTATCGACGCTACTGCCACCTGCATCTCGAACGCCATCTGATTTTCTGTCACTATCGTATGGACTTCGCCTTTGTCTCCCAACAGGTGCATGAGTTCGTTGACCGCCTTCGTTGGAAGGATGCCCTCGACCTCGTTCGCCTTCGGGAACTCCAAATCTTGTTCCGCCAGCGCCAAACGCCGACCGTCCGTGGCCACCATTGTAAGTTTGTCGGCTTTGAACTGCATGAATGCGCCATTGAGCACGTATCGGGTCTCGTCATTGGAAATCGCATACGAGGTCTTGCGGAACATGTCGCGCAGGCTGGATTGAGCGATCTTGAAATGTTTGCCTCCGTCGAACTTGGGCAACGGCGGGAATTCTTCTGCCGGCAAACCCATGATCTTAAAGAACGACGATCCGCAACGAATCGAAGCGGTGTTCTTGTCATCCACCTCGATTTCGGCTTCTCCTGCGGGCAGTTCCCTAAAAATGCCAAACAACCGCCGGGCTGGCAAACTGGTTGCGCCGGGCTTGGCAATATCAGCGCTGATTTTGCGTTGGATACCTACATCCAGATCGGTCGTGGTCAATTCCAACGTGTCGCCCGTGGCGCGAAGCAAGACATTGGAAAGGATCGGCAATGTGGTGCGAGTGCTGACGACCGTTTGCACTTGTTGGAGCGCTTCCAACATTTGGTCTTTGCTGACTGTTATTTTCATATATAAACCTTAAGAAAAGTCGTCGTAGTAGAGGGTGTGAATACTGGAAACAAAATGCGCTGTCAAGGGCAGGTAACGGCACTTGCGACGACGCGACGCGGTGAATAACGTCGCCGGCTTCGGTTGGAAACTTGGTGGTTGTTCACAGTATCTGTCCGGTTCGAAGTTTCACACATGCTATTGGCAGGTTCGGCACACGTTATTGGGCAGGTTATTAACGCTTCAGTTGTTGCTGAAGGAACCCGACGGTTTGGCGCAAGGCGGCGTCGGAATGGATCGCCTTGGTGATTTGCTTGCACGCGTTGATGACCGTGCCGTGATCGCGCCCGCCAAACGCTTCGCCGATCTGCGCGAGCGAATGGTTGGTCAGTTGCCGCGACAGATACATCGCCACCATGCGCGGGAAAGCGATGGAGGTTGGCCGGCGTTTGCTGGTCATGTCCGCGAGCCGGATGTCGAAGTGTGTTGCGACGCACTTCTGGATGCCCTCGACGGTCAGGGCGTGGCGCGCTTCCTCGGTGAGCACGTCGTTGAGAAGTTTTTCTACCGCCGCGATGTCCAGTTCGCGGCCGGGCAACGAACCGTAGGAAGCGACGCGAATGAGCGCACCTTCGAGACGGCGGATGTTGGTGCGGATCTTCTCGGCCAGGAAAGACAACACCTCGTCCGGCAAATGGAAGCCGAGCAGATGCTGTTTCTTGCGGAGAATGGCGATGCGCGTTTCGAGGTCGGGCGGCTGCAGGTCCACCGTCTGACCCCACTCGAAACGGGAGATGAGCCGTTCCTCCAGACCAGCGATTTCCGTCGCGGGCCGGTCGCAGGAGAGGACGATCTGTTTGTGCGCGTCGAAGAGCGAGTTGAACGTGTGGAAGAACTCCTCCTGAGTGCCTTGCTTGCCGGCCAGTGAGTGGATGTCGTCAATCAGCAGGATGTCCGCGTTGCGGTAGTGCTTGCGGAAGTTGTGCATCTGCTTCGAGCCAAGCGACTCGATGAAGTGATTCAGGAAATACTCGCAGGTGACATACACGACGCGCATCCGGTTACGGCGGCTCAAAACGTAATGGCCGACCGCCTGGAGCAGGTGCGTTTTGCCGAGGCCTGTCGCGCCGTATATGAACAACGGGTTGTAGGCGCGGCCCGGCGACTCCGCCACGGATTTCGCAGCGGCGTGCGCCATCTCGTTGTTGGGGCCGACCACGAAGGTGTCGAACGTGTAGCGGCGATTGAATGTCGGCGCGGAAGGGCCGCGCACAGGTTGCTGTGCTGCCACGGGAGCCGGCGGCGGCGTGGGTTCGGCCGGGGCGGCGGTGTCGGCGGGCAGCGGCACGAACTTCACCGCCAGCGTTTGGCCGGTGACAGCAGCGAGCACGTCGCGCAGCAGGGGCGCGTAGTTCTCCTGAAGCCAGTCCACGTAGAAATCATTCGGCGTGGCCAGCGTCAGCGCATCTGTTGACAGCGAATGCACCTTGAGCGGCGCAAACCAGAGATTAAACAGTTGCGGACTGACACGGGACCGCAGCAAATCCGTGGCGCGTTGCCACAGCGGCACTGCATCGAAGTTCATCGAAAAATCCTCGGTAAAATCACGCTAAAGTTTCAAAAGTTCAAAGTTATTCACAGCCCGTTTGGCTGCGCCATCGGCGCGAGCCAATACGGCACCTCCGGACCCAAAACCACAAAACCCTGTAAAAACACCCGTTTTTACCTCCTTGAACCGCTTTCGGTCGCTGGTATCAGTCCTATCAACAGGGC
The DNA here is from genome assembly GCA_041667205.1 of Verrucomicrobiia bacterium. GTDB lineage: Bacteria > Verrucomicrobiota > Verrucomicrobiia > CAIQCK01 > CAIQCK01 > CAIQCK01. The sequence continues at coordinate 51,219 of JBAYFL010000021.1, forward strand.
CAAACCAACTCACTGGCAAAAAACATCACAACTCACTGCCGGACAGCCGAACGTGAACCGGACAAGTTATTCACAGCTTATTCACAACGCTTGCTTCACCCGTTTCGTTTGCCGCGAACGAGCGCGGAGCGTAGTCGTATCGGGTGTGCATCGCAAGAAAAAAGACGGAAGAGTTTTTCGCTGTCTTCCGTCTTCACGTTTCACGACGCGAACATCCCAAGACGCGCGCGCCATTGCAAGCGCTGAAAACGAAAAGGCCGGCCGCGGATGAACCGGGCCGGCCTCTCGTTACTAGGGAGCGACTGACTTATACGTCGTAATAAAGGTGGAACTCATACGGATGCGGGCGCAACCGGACCGCGTCGTATTCCTTGCGCTTGAGCTCGATGTAGGTCTCGATGAGGTCCTTGGTGAACACGTCACCCTTGAGCAGGAACTCGTGATCGGCTTCCAGCTCGCGGAGTGCGCCGAGCAGGTTGTCCGGCACAGTCGGCACCTTTGCCAGTTCCTCCGGCGGCAGCTCGTAGATGTTCTTGTCGAGCGGTTCGCCGGGGTCAATGCGGTTCTGGATGCCGTCGAGGCCCGCCATGAGCATCGCGGCGCAAGCGAGGTAGATGTTCGCCGCGGGATCGGGCGGACGATACTCGATGCGCTTGGCCTTCGGGTTCTCCGAGTAGGTCGGGATGCGGACGGCCGCGCTGCGGTTGCGGGCGCTGTAGGCCAGGTTCACCGGCGCCTCGTAGCCGGGCACCAACCGCTTGTAACTGTTGGTGGTCGGGCTGAGGATGGCGCAGAGGGCCTTGGCGTGCTTGAGGAGGCCGCCGATGTAGTAAATGGCCATATCGCTGAGGCCGGCATAGCCCTTGCCGGGGAACAGCGGCTTGCCCTTTTTCCACAGTGACTGGTGGCAGTGCATGCCGGAGCCGTTGTCTCCGAAAAGCGGCTTGGGCATGAACGTGGCGGTCTTGCCGTGCTTGTGCGCGACGTTCTTCACCACGTATTTGTAGATCTGCATCTTGTCGCCGGTGTTGACCAGCGTGTCGAAGCGGATGTCAATCTCCGCCTGGCCCGCCGTGGCCACCTCATGATGCTGACGCTCGATGCGCACGCCGCACTCTTCCATCAGCATGATCATCTCGGTGCGGATGTCCTGCTGGGTGTCGGCGGGCGAGACGGGGAAGTAGCCTTCCTTGTGGCGGATCTTGTAGCCGGTGTTGGGCATTTCCTCGCGGCCGGTGTTCCAGATGCCTTCGTTGGAATCCACGCTGTAGAAGGTGCCGTTGCTCTTCGAGTCGTAGCGGACGTCGTCGAAGATGAAGAATTCCGCCTCGGGGCCGAAGAACGCCTGATCAGCAATGCCGGTGCTCTTCAAATATGCCTCGGCCTTTTCGGCGACGCCACGCGGGTCGCGGCTATAGACTTCCTTGGTGGCGGTGTCGTGAGCGGTGCAGAGCAGGCTCAGCGTCGGCACGGCGCAGAAGGGGTCAATCATCGCGCTGTTCGGCTCAGGCTTGAGCAACATGTCACTCGACTCGATGCCTTTCCAACCGCGGATGGAACTGCCGTCGAAGCCGACCCATTCCTCATCGAACATCTCCTCGCTGAACTCGCTGATCGGCATGGAGAAGTGCTGCCACGTGCCGTGGAGGTCGCTGAACTTGAAGTCCACGATCTTCACGTCCTTCTTCTTGATCAAATCCAATACGTCTTTCGGTGTCATTGCTTGCCTTTCTTGTTTTCTTCTTCCTTACGATCTTACAATTGAGTCTATCCTCGCGCTGTCAAGCCGGCGACTCTGCCCGGCTTGCCATCTTTCTTACAAGCACATTTCGGGTTGAACGCGGAATCGAACCGCGCTCAACCCGGAGCCACTCACGGCACAACTTACATCACCGCTATCTGCGCGTCCCACATCCAGTTTAGAACGCGTAGATGATGTCCATCGACGCCGTGAAAATACCGTTGTGATTAAACCCGTCTGTCCCGTTGCCGAACATGGAAGGATTGACGCGGTCGTAACGCACTTCCAACCGCGGGGTCAGGTTCTTCCAGATATTGTCAAAGGAGCAACTCAGCGTCACGTCTTCCACGTGGCCCTTGCCGCTGTAGTCGGCAGCGGTGGCGAGCGGTGCCGTGCCGCCCCAGCCAAAGATGCTCAGGGCGCTGCCGTTGTAGCTGAGGCTCTCGGCGCGCAACGCGGTCGAGAAGTGAGGCAGCCATTGATACTTCGTGTAGCCGGCCACACCCCACCACATGGCTTCGGGAGTGCCCGCGACGCCCGTGGCCATATCCATCCGTGTGTCACGGCCGTAGATGCCCTCCAGGGCGAACGTCCACTTCTCATTCCACTTCGGGTTGTAGGTGATGACCTCGTTGGCAACCCAGCGCGTGCCGTTGTTATTGCCGGTATGCTCCGCGCCCGCGATGCCGATGGTGGACAGGACCAGTTGCCCGCCGAGCAAGGTCACGCCCAACCGGCCCGTGATGGATTTGCCGGAGTTATTGTCCGCCGGGCCGTTGACGCCGGCTGTGTCCGAGTAGCCGTTGACGACGCCAAATTGCGTGTCCACGATGTCGTTCCACTTGTAGCTCAACAGCGCGCCGGTGTGTGTATATGGTTCGCTGCTGAAGATGAAGCTGCGGCTGTAGTTCCAGTTGGCCGGGGCGTCAATCACCTCGTTGCCCAGCAGCGTCACAAACCGGCCCATCTTCACATCCACACCGGTGCCAACCGGGAGCCGGAACTGCACATAAGCTTGCTCTAGGAAGAAGCTGTTGTTGTTGCCGGCGATTCTGGATGCATTCATGCCATAGAGCAAATCCACGCGATAGCCCGCTCCCGCTTCGCCGTCGCCGATTGGTTTCTCAAGGGTCAGCTTCGCTTGATCCACATCAAAACCGTTTCGGTTGAGGTTAAACGTGCGAGCTGGCGTCGAGCCGGGATCGCCAGCGGTGCCGTTGGCGCCCCACGACTTTTGGTAGGAGGACTGCACATAACCGCTGATAGTCGTTGCTTCCAGAAATTGAAGGGTCTTCGGAGCGATCTTCTCCGCGGCCATCGCCGACGGAGTGCCGCCCAACAGATTCGAGCCGATAAGACCGATCACTGCGCACGTTTTTCTCATGGTCAGAGTTTTCTCTATGTTCATGTGCTTGATGGAATAGCAACGCTTGTGCCACGCGAATTACACATGAATTCGCCGTTTTTAGCCGCGAAAACGTGACAAACTAACCATGTTGCTGCCCCCTTTTGAGCAATGCGGTCAAAGTTCGTCTCACGCTCTCACTCCGCTTCAGAAAACGTAAACCATGTCCAACGACACACTCACCTGCGTGCGTGTGCCGTCGCCGCCGGTAGGTTGCGCTTGGAACACCGGCTCGTTCGCCCGATCCCAGCGCACCTCCACGCGCGGCGTCAGATTGGGCATCAGCCGCTCCAGCCACACCGACCAGGTCACTGCCTGATAATCCACACCATGTGCCATCGGACTGAGCGGCTGCGGCCCAATGCCGCCCGCGCCGTCCGTCCGCGCACCATCGGTGTCGCTGAAGAATTCGTAACGCAACCCCATCGTCACGAACGGCGTCCATTGGTAGCGCGCTGACGCCAACGCGCCCCACCACGAGACGTTGCCCGCGTGGAAAACGCCCGCGCTGTCCACCGAACCGTCCTCGCTGCCATAGAGACCGTTCAGCGTCAGCAACAGGTTCTCCATCGGCGGCTGCCACGTCAGCACGTCGTCCACCATCCAGCGATAATTCGAATTGTTCCCCTGCTGCTCCGGCCCGCCGATCACTGTTACCGCGTTTTTCAGCTTCCCGTCGAACAGCGTCACGCCTGCGCGACCAACCACCGTCTTGCCGCTGTTGTTGTCCTGCACCGCGTCCCACCCGTTGACAACGCCCGCCTGCGTGTCGAGCCAGTCGTTCCACTGGTAGCTGAGCAACGCGCCTGTGTGCGTGAACGGTTCGCCGAAACCAAAGATGTAGCTGCGGCTGAAAAACCAGTTGCCCGGCGCGTCAATCGTCTCTGCGCCGGCCAGCGACACGAACTTGCCGAACTTCACGTCCAGCCCGCTGCCGACCGGCAGCCGGAACGTGACGTAGGCCTGCTCGAGATCCACCGCTCCGTTGGAGCCGGTGCCTTGCCGCCGCGTCAGCTCGTTTGCATTCGACGAAAACAGCCCGAACGAATGAATCCGTTCCGCGTCCTGGCCGGCGAGGAAATCCACGCGATAGCCCGCCGCTGCCTCGCCCTCGTCGAGGGGATGTTCGAGCGTCAGCTTGGCCTGGTTGAGGGAGAAACCGTCGCCGGTGTTGTTGAGTTGCCGCGCGCCGGCCTGACCCGGAGAGTCGCGCGTGACGAACGTGTGCTGGTAGGCCGACTGGATATGGCCGCTAAGCGTCGTGTCCTGGAGAAACTGAAGCGTCCTGGGCGCGATCCTTTCCGCCGCTGCGCCGGACGCGGCGATGAAAACCACCGCGAGCGCCGCGAGTGTGATTGAAGAAAAGGCGCGCATGACGTTTGCCGACTGGCGTTCATCATTGCACGAAACCCCGCCGCAGGGCAACAAGACAGGCGGCGGCCGGTGCGGTCCGGGCGCAACTTGGCACACGCACCAAGAAAGAAATGAGCGAGGAACCTCCTCACCCGGCCTTCGGCCACCCTCTCCCCATCCGATGGGGGAAAGGGCCAGGGTGAGAGGCCGCGGCAACTGAATGATTACGGCTCAGTGATGGCAGCAAGCCACACCGTGTCCGGCACAGGCGGCGGCCTTCTGCGTCACACCATATTTCTCCGCCAGCGCCCCGGCGATCGCCAGGAACTTCTCATGCGTGCCGTGGCCCATCTCTTCCGCCTCGACCTTCTCGAACTTCGCCAATAACTCCGCTTGGTCCTCGTCGGTGAGGGCTTGGTCGGCCATCGAGAACAGGCAATGGTCTTCCTTCTCGATGTGCTGCCGCAGCAGACCGATGTAGCCCGCGCCCGCCTCCGCGAACCGCCGCAACGCCGCGCTGTCGCCGGCCGCCGCCGCGTCAATCGCCTCGTTCATCGCGCGAACGCACGCGCGTCCCGACTCGTGCTCGGCCATCATCACGCCCGTCGGACCGCCGTCGCGCGGAAAGCCTTTGGCCTCCATCGCCGGGAACAGGTGGGTCTCTTCCTTCCCATGATGGCATTGGTCGGCGAAAGTGCGGAAGAAGCTGACCGCGTCCCGGGCGGACGCCGCGTCGAGCCGGCCGTTGGCGTTGGCTTCCGCGATGATGCGTTCAAGGCAATCCATCACTTGCTCGATCACCCGATGTTCACTGCTCAGTATGTCTGTCGGTTTCATGTTTTTGTTCTCCAATCTTGGGAGAACTCTCGCATAGACCGACATTCCCCGCGTTGACCCGCATCAACAGAGCCGCATGTCTGTTTCGGGGCAGTTTCCGGCTCATTCCTCGCGCAACGCGCTGAGCATCGGCACGCGCCACGCGGCGCGGACGGCCAGTGCGCTCGAACCCAGCCCGGCCAACACGACCAGCACCAGCATCGCGGCGAGCTGTCCCCACGGCATATCGCCATCGCTCTTCGCCAGATGCGGCGCCACCGCCAGCAACGCGCACGTCACACCGCAAAGCAAGCCGGTGAACAACAGGAAACCGTTTTCGGCCAGCACCAGCACGGCCAGCGCCCGTTGCGGGAAGCCGAGCGCGCGCAGCAGCGCCAGCTCGCCGCGCCGCTCCAGCACGTTGCGCAGCAGGATCGCGCCCAGCCCCAGCGTGCCGAGCACCAGTCCCAGCCCGCCGAGCATCTGGAACGTCGCGAGGTAGGTGTTCTCGACCACTGCGAACGACGCCAGCCGCTCCGCCGTCGGCGTGACGTTGAAGCCGTAATCGCTTAACGCTTCCGCCAGCGTTTGCGCCACCTGCCGGCCGCGCTCGACCGGCGCTTCGATCAGGAAGAAACCGTAGCCGCTCTGGCTTGGAAACAGTTTCAGGAACCATGATTCCGCCATCACCAACTCGCTCTGGAAAATGCTGCCGCTCAGCAGGCCAACAAAGCGGAGCCGCACTGTCGCGCCGTGTTCGTCGGTGATGACGAGGTCCTTGCCGAGGCCGCTGTGCAGAATCCACTGCACCGTGTTGGCGTCGCCGAAAACCGGCACCACGCCGGGGCCGAAATCGCGCCGCAGCAGCAGCCAGGGATTCGCGCGCTCGTCGGCGTTCTCGGCCAGCGTCGCCGCGAACCGGAACCCGCCGCGCCCGATCATTGCGTCCGTCGCGCCGAGGATGCGCGGCTTCTCCGGCGCGTAGAGATTCAGGCAGCTCGTGTCGTCGCCCGGCCGCAGCCGGAACGGCGTCACGCCCACGCCGCCGAGCTTCGCCGCCGCGCCGGACGTGACGCCGAGCGCCTCGCGGCCTTTCAGCGTGTTCAAGTCGTGATGCAGCGGCACGTCCGACTCCGCCGCGAGCAGGAAGCCGCCGTCGCCGGAAGCTCTTTCCGGCGTGCCGCCGCCGGGCGCGTGATGGAATGCCGTTACCGCCATGATGAGAAACGTCGCCGACGCCACCAGCCCCGCCGTCAACACACTGCGCCCCGGATGCCGCGCGCCGTTGCGGACGCCGAGCCATGCCACGCGGCGCGCAGAGGCAGTTGCTACAAGCGACTTCGGCGTGCGGCGGAGCCAGCCATCCACGAACGCCAGCGCCGCCACCAACAGCGCCGCGCCGCCGCCGAAGAATCCCATCGCCGCCTGCTCCGTTCCGCCGGACGCCGACGCCGCGAGCGACGCCACCGCCGCCAGCAACGCCGCAGCCGCCACGAACCAGCGAGATCGCACGGAGCGCGCGCCGGCCGCGGGCGTTTCCGCACCGGTAAATCTTCCCGCAAGCAGCATCACTGGCTCGCGCCGTCGCAGCGAGCGCGCTGTCCGCCAGACCGATGCCAGCGCCACGACCACGCCGCCCGCGCAGCCTGCCGCGAGCGAGCCGCCGGTCAGCGCAAGTTTCAGGAACGGCGTGCCGACCGCCGGCAGCCACCACGTGCGTAACCCGGCGATCATCAGCGCGCCATAAGCCACCGCGCCGAGCAGCCCCAGCGCGCCGCCCGCGACGGCGATGGCCGCGCCTTCCAGCAACAAGAGCCGCCGCACGACGCGCACCGGAAAGCCGGTCGCCAGCAGGATACCGATCTCCTTCGCGCGCCGCTCCACGCCGAGCCGGAACAGCAGCGCCACGAGCATCGCCGCCGAAATGATGAGGAAGAAGCTGAAGCCGAAGAACAACTGGCCAAAGTCCGTCGCGCCGCCGGACGCTCGCAGGCCCTGCTCTTTCACCGGCTGGAAGACTAGGCCGAGTTCACTGGGCCAAAGATAGCCAGGCAGCTTCTCCGCAAATAGATCCGCTGTCTTTTGCAGTTCGGCTGCGGTTGGGGGGACGCTGGCATTCATGGGCGCGATGCGAATAGCAGTCACGCTGCCGAAGCGGTTGGACCAGAGATGTTGGCCTGTGGTGAGCGACACGAACGCCTTCGGTGTTGCACGATGCTCGTCCCAGTAATCTTCATCCCTCGCCCGCACGCGCTTGAGGTCCACGGGAAACGGCGGGTCCCAGTCCGCCATCGTTTTTGAATCCGATATGCCGGGATACTCCGGCGTGAGCGTCGGGTCGGCTGCCACGCCTGAAAGAGGGACGATACCGACGAGCTTGAAAGTGTGGTTGGTCAACAGAAGTTCACTGTTTGCGCCGACGGTGTAATAGTCCAGCCGGACAGCATCACCGAGCTTCGCAGTCAGGTCAGTGGCGGCCCAATCGTTGAGCACGATTTCATCGTATGCTGGGCGTTGAATCTGACGGAAGCCGGCTGTGACGGTCGAATAGGGAATCTCGCGAGTGCCGATAGCAATTGTATTGGCGAGGTAAGTCATTATTGGCTCAGCATTGAGGTTCATACTGCTGGCAGCGTGAATCGTAGGCTCAACGACGGCAGGATCGAAAAACATGCGTCTGCTTTCGAGTGTGATGCAGCCATGTGCCGGATTGATGCGCGTGTGCAAATCTAGGTCGTCCATTGTGAGATGACGTTTGAGAACCGGTTCGAGATCAATGTGTGGTTTAAGTTTCCAGCGTGCTTGAAGAAGAATCACATTGGCGCGGCCGGGGAGCTTGAGCGCGCGCTGGAGCGTGGCCAGCGGCACGAAGGCGTTGCGTGGAAGCTGTTGGTTCGCTTGCAAGCCGAACCGGCCGACGCCGCGCGACGGAATCACCGCCGCCACCGTCAACGGCACCGTGGCCACCACTTCGTTGCGCCGGCCCATCACCGAATCGCGCGGCACCGCGGACGGTTTCTCGAACCGCAACAGCACGCGGTCGCCGGCCTTGGCGTTCAATTCGCGGGCGAGCGTGTCGTTCAACAACACCTCGTCATTGCGCGGAAGCATCACGGGCGGACTACTGGCGAGTTTCCAAAAGCGATCGTCCACGCCGAGCACGTTGACCCGCCCGGCGCGCGCGTTGTCGGTCATCGCGCTGCCGCGGAGCATGATCGCTGGCGCGGCGTCGAGGTCGGCGGCAAGTTGTTCCCGGAAGAGCCGCGACGCCACGAGCGCGTAATCCACGCGGCCAAGCCGTTCCAATGTCAGGTCGCGCAGGCTGGCGCGCATGGAGTCGCCGACGATGAGCGAACCGGCGAGCACCGCCGTGCCGACGGCCGCGCCGAGGCTGACGGCAAGCAGGCTGCGCCAGTGGTGGCGGAGGCTGCGGAGGAGGAGCGTGCGGAGGTTCATGGCGACATGAGACAATGGAGTGCTGGAGTATTGGAGTGTTGGGCAGCAATTTGTGTCATCTCATGACTCCAACACTCCAGCACTCCGTTACTCCGCCGCATCGAGCTTCCCCTCCACAAGCTCCATCCTCCGCGGCAGCCGCGCGGCCAGCTCGGCGCTGTGCGTCACCACGATCAGCGTCGCATTCTCGGCTTTCGCCATTTCGAGAATCACGTCGGCCACGGCGCGGGCGGTGACGCGGTCGAGGTTGCCGGTCGGCTCGTCGCAGAGCAGCAACGTCGGCCGGTTGATGAGCGCGCGGGCGATGGCGACACGCTGGCGCTCGCCGCCGGAAAGCTCCGCCGGGCGATGGTCGAGCCGGTTGGCGAGGCCGACGCGGTCGAGCAGCATCCGAGCGCGTTCCGCGAAATTGGTGCCTGCGTCGGACGCGACGATAGTCGGCACGAGGACGTTCTCCAACACGGAACATTGCGGCAGCAGGTAGTGCTCCTGGAAAACGAAGCCAATCTCGCGGTTGCGAAACGCGGCCAGCTCCGGTTCCGTCAACGCGAAGGGATTGCGGCCGTTGATGAACACCTCGCCGGCAGTCGGCCGGTCGAGCGCGCCGAAGATATGCAGCAGTGTGCTCTTGCCGGAACCGGACGGTCCGGTGACGGCGAGCGCGTCACCGCGGGCGAGTGAGAGGTTGACACCGCGCAAGATGCGCAGCGGTTCGGCGCGCGTCGGGTAGTCGCGCGTCAATTCGCGCGCTTGCAGGCCGCTGGCGTCACTGGCGGTCGCGGTGGACATGGTTGGATGATTAGCACGCGCGGGCCGCAACCGCAACGATTCTCGCCGCGCAGAATAAACCGGGGCAGGCGGATTCCACCGCAAACAGTCGTTGCCGCGAGCGCCCGCCGGCGTATCATGCAGGCCAACCACGACAGACCATGAAAGCCATCGTATTAAAACCGCTTCTGCTGCTCTTTTCGCTGACTCTGACTGCGCCCGGCCGCGCGGCGGACGCGCCGGCGTTTCGACCGGGCGAGGTCTGGCTCGACACGGGCGGCAAGGCGATCAACGCCCACGGCGGCGGCATGTTGTTTCACAAGGGCGTCTACTACTGGTATGGCGAGAACAAGGAGGGGCGCACATGGTTGCCGGAATCCACGAAGGCGTGGGAAGGCTACCGCGTGGATATTACCGGCGTGCGCTGCTACTCGTCGCGGGATTTGCTCCGTTGGAAGGACGAGGGCCTCGTGTTGCGCGCCGTGCCGGACGATCCGGCGCACGACCTGCATCCGTCGAAGGTCTGCGAACGGCCGAAGGTCGTGTTCAACGCGCACACGAAGAAGTTCGTGATGTGGATGCATACGGACAGCGAGAACTACAAGGCCGCGCGCGCCGGCGTGGCGGTGGCGAACTCGCCGACGGGGCCGTTCCGCTACATCGAGAGCGTGCAGCCTGAAGGCCAGGACAGTCGCGACCAGACGCTGTTTCAGGATGACGACGGCAAGGCCTACCGCGTCTATTCGTCCGAGAATAACAAGACCACCTACATCTCGCTGCTGACCGACGACTATCTCAAGCACAGCGGCAAGTTCGCCCGCGTCTTCGATGGGTGCCACATGGAGGCGCAGGTCATCTTCAAACACGCCGGCAAATATTGGTTCGTTGCATCGGGTTGCACCGCTTGGGCGCCGAACGCCGCGCGCTCGGCCGTCGCTGATTCGATCTGGGGGCCGTGGACCGAACTCGGCAACCCGTGCCGGGGCCCGGAGGCGGCGATCACGTTCCGCGGCCAGAGCACGTTTGTGTTTCCCGTCGCCGGCCGGAAAGATGCCTTCATCTTCATGGCTGACCGCTGGGACAAGACGAACCTCGCCGATTCGCGCCACCTCTGGCTGCCGCTTCAGTTCAAGGATGGCCGGCCGATTATCGAGTGGCGCGAGAAATGGAATCTGTCATTCTTTGCGCGTTGAGCCGGAGCAAAATACATGAAAACACGCTTCCTGACGCTTCTCACTGTTTGTGGTCTACTCTGTTTCGCCGCCAATCCTGTTTCCGCCGCAGCGGGCCGGCCAAACATTCTCGTCATCCTCTCCGACGACATGGGCTTCTCGGACCTCGGTTGCTACGGCGGCGAAATCCGCACGCCGACACTCGACGCGCTCGCGGCGGGCGGGCTGCGGTTCACGCAATTCTACAACACCGCGCGCTGCTGCCCGACGCGCGCGTCGCTGATCACCGGCCTCTACCCGCACCAGGCGGGCATGGGCCACATGACGAGCACCCGCAGCACGCTGCCGGGCTACCAGGGCGACCTGTGCCGCGACACGCCGACCATCGCCGAGCAACTCAAGCCCGCCGGCTACGCCACCTACATGTGCGGCAAGTGGCACGTCACGCAGCACGAGCGCAAGCCCGGCGACCCGAACTACAACTGGCCGCTCCAGCGCGGTTTCGACCGGTTTTACGGCACCATCACCGGCGGCGGGAATTTTTACGACCCGACCACGCTCTGCCGCGGCAACAAGTTCATCACGCCGGAAAACGACACCGAATACCGGCCGAAGAAGTTTTATTACACCGACGCGATCAGCGACAACGCGGTGAAGTTCCTTCAGGAGCACGCGGCCCGGCGCGCGAGCCAGCCGTTCTTCTTCTACGTCGCCTACACCGCGGCGCACTGGCCGATGCACGCATTGCCGGAGGACATCGCGAAGTATCGCGACCGTTACGATGGCGGCTACGAGCCGGCACGGGCGGCGCGGTTTGCGCGGACGAAGCAACTCGGTTTGGTAAACGCGAACTGGCAGATGACGCCGCAGGCTGAGGATTGGGCGGCGGTGAAGGACAAGGCGTGGGAGACGCGTTGCATGGAGGTCTATGCGGCGATGGTGGACCGCATGGACCAGGGCATCGGCCGCATCGTCGCGGAGCTGAAGCGGCAGGGGCAGTTCGACAACACCCTCATCTTCTTCCTCCAGGACAACGGCGGTTGCGCTGAAGGAACGGGGCGCCAGTCGAATGCCGGGCAGATCAAGACCACGAACTACAAGCCGTTCGGCCCCGACGATCTCCAGCCGCAAATCGTGCCGCCGATGCAGACGCGCGACGGCCGGCCCGTGCGCACCGGCCCCGGCGTCATGCCCGGCCCGGAGGACACCTACATCGCTTACGGCCGCGGCTGGGCCAACGTCTCGAACACGCCGTTCCGCGAATACAAGCACTGGGTTCACGAAGGCGGCATCTCTACGCCACTCATCGCCCACTGGCCCGCAGGCATCGCCGAGTCGCAGCGCAACCAGCTCGTCCACACGCCGGGACACTTGATTGACATCGCGGCAACATGCGCAGACCTCGCAGGTCGCGCCGGGTCCACGCCGCTGGAAGGCGTCAGCCTGCGACCTGTGTTCGAGGGGAAGCCTATCACGCGTCAGCAGCCGCTCTTCTGGGAACACGAGCGCAACCGTGCCATCCGCGACGGCAAATGGAAGCTCGTAGCGAAAGGCGCCGACGGCCCGTGGGAACTCTATGACATGGAGGCCGACCGCACCGAGATGCACGACCTCGCCGCTGCTCAGCCCGACCGCGTCAAAGAGATGGCGGTGAAATGGGAAGCGTGGGCCAAGCGTGCCCACGTCGTGCCGTATTCTGAAGGCAAGAAGCCGAGGGCCAAGAAAGCGGCCGCAGGCGCGCCCGGACGCTGGCCCGCCGCGAAGGCCAACGTCTGGCTCGACAAGCGCGGCTGGCTGCTCGGCTGCAACTACGCGCCCAGCACCGCCATCAACCAACTGGAGATGTTCCAAGCCGACACGTTCGACCTTGCCACCAACGACCGCGAGCTGGGCTGGGCCGCGTCGCTCGGGTTCAACTCCGTGCGCGTGTTCCTGCATCACCTGCTGTGGGAGCAAGACCCGAAAGGTTTTCTCGACCGGCTCGACAAGTTTCTCGCCGTTGCCGACAAACACGGCATCGGTGTGATGTTCGTGCTCTTCGACTCCTGCTGGGACCCCTTTCCGAAGCTCGGCAAACAGCGCGAGCCGAAGCCCGGCCTGCACAACTCCGGCTGGGTGCAGACGCCCGGCGCCGACGTGCTCAAGGCCCCGGCGCGCCACAACGTGCTGCGCGATTACGTCGTCGGCGTCGTCAGCCGCTTTCGTGACGACCGGCGCGTGCAGGTGTGGGACGTGTGGAACGAGCCGAACAATACCAATGACAATTCCTACGGCGCGCAGGAGCCGAAGGACAAAGCCGGCCTCGTGCGGCCGTTGCTGACGAAGGCGTTCGCGTGGGCGCGCGAAGCGAAGCCGACGCAACCGCTCACCAGCGGCGTCTGGCAGGGTCATTGGGCCGACGCGGGCAAACTGCGGCCGATGGAGGTCATCCAGATCGAGAACTCCGACGTCATCAGCTTCCACAACTACGGCAAGCTCGACGAACTCAAGCAGTGCGTGGAGAACCTGCGCCGTTATAGCCGGCCGATCCTCTGCACCGAATACATGTCGCGCGGCAACGACAGCTTCTTCGAGCCGCACCTCGGCTTTATGAAGGAGCAGGGCGTCGCTGCTTACAACTGGGGCCTCGTCTCCGGCAAGACGCAGACGATCTATCCGTGGGACAGTTGGAAGAAAGCTTACGCCGGCGAGCCGCCGCTCTGGTTCCACGACATCTTCCGTCCCGACGGCAAACCGTATCGCATGGAAGAAGCCGCCTACATCCGCAAGCTCACCGGCAAGAACTGATCCGAGGCTTATGAAGACACGACATTCCATCTTCCTTCTTGCGCTGGCCCTCGCCGGCATTTTGCTCGGCTCTGCGGCGGCTGCCGTGCCGGTGGTGCTGGTCGAGGCGGAAAGCTTCGAGAAAAAAGGTGGCTGGGTCGTGGACCCGCAATTCATGGATATCATGGGGTCGCCGTTCCTGCTGGCGCACGGGCTGGGCGTGCCGGTGAGCGACGCAACAACAACGGTGAAATTTCCCGCGACAGGAACCTATCGCGTTTGGGTGCGCACCCGCGACTGGGTGGCGACGTGGAAGGCGCCCGGCGCGCCGGGACGGTTCCTGTTGATCGTCAACGGCAGGCCGCTTGCGACGACGTTCGGAACGGAGGGCGCAGAGTGGCATTGGCAGGACGGCGGGCAGGTGGAGATCAAGCAGCGCACCGTGAAACTCGCGCTGCACGATCTCACGGGCTTCGAGGGCCGTTGCGACGCGATCTGTTTTTCTACCGACGCGCAGTTCAGACCGCCGAACCGCGATCCAGAGATGGCGCGGGTTCGGCGGCGGGCGCTCGGTTTTCCGGAGAAGCCGGAGAACGCGGGCCGGTTTGATTTCGTCGTGACCGGAGGCGGCATCGCTGGGACGTGCGCGGCGGTGGCGGCGGCTCGGCTTGGCTTGAAGGTCGCGCTCATTCAGGATCGGCCCGTGCTCGGCGGCAACAACAGCTCCGAGGTCCGCGTCTGGCTCCAGGGCGCGCGCAACAAGGAGCCGTGGCCGCGCGTCGGCGATGTCGTGGCCGAACTGGAGCAGGCCAAACACGCGCACTACGGTCCCGACAACAAGGCGGAGCTTTACGAGGACGCGAAGAAACTGGCCGTGGTCCGCGGCGAGAAGAACATCCGACTTTTTCTGAACCACCGCGCGCAGTCGGTCGAGACGGACGCGGGCCGCATCGCTGCGGTGATTGCCACCGACGTGCTCAGCGGCCGCCAGCGACGCTTCGCCGCGCGATGGTTTGCTGATTGCACGGGTGACGGCTGCGTTGGCGCGCTCGCGGGCGCGGACTCCGACGTGCAGCCGAAAGGCCGCATGGGACCGTGCAATCTCTGGAATGTCTGCGAGTGCAAGGACACCAACGCCATCAACACAGCAGTCGTCGAAACCGGCGGGGCGGTGCCGTTCCCGCGTTGTCCGTGGGCGCTGGACCTCAGCGACAAGCCGTTCCCCGGCCGCAGCAAAACCAAACCCGATCCGCTAAAGCTCGGCGGCTGGTATTGGGAGAGTGGGTTCGACCGCGACCCGATCCAGGAGATGGAATACGTGCGCGACTGGAACTTCCGCGCGATGTATGGCGCGTGGGACGCGCTCAAGAACGTGAAAAGGTTCTTCCCAACCACAAACTCAACTGGTCGGCCTATATCTTGGGCAAACGCGAGTCGCGCCGCCTGATGGGCGACATCGTGCTGACGAAAGAGGACATCGTCGGCGCGAAGAAGTTCCCCGACGCGTGCGCGCCGACGGGATGGAAGATTGACCTGCACCTGCCCCACAAGGCCTACGAGAAGGGTTTCGAGGGCGACGCGTTCATCTCTGAGGCGAGCTTCGGCAATTACCCGATGCCGTTCTGGATTCCCTACCGCTGCCTCTACTCGCGCAACGTGCCGAACCTCTTCATGGCGGGCCGCGACGTGAGCGTGACGCACGAGGCGCTCGGCGCAGTCCGCGTAATGCGCACCGGTGGCTGCATGGGCGAGATCGTCGGCATGGCGGCCAGCGTTTGCCGCAGGCACGATACCGACCCGCGCTCGGTCTATGAGAAATACTTCACCGAGCTTCAGGAAGTCATGCGCCGTGGCGTCGGCAGGAAATCCGGCGCGGAATCGTCCTATGTCAATCAAGGCGAGCCAAGAACAACACGCGCCTCGGCCGCGAACAGTCTGCCGCCACCGCCGTGGCTCAAAAGCGCTGGGAAAAACCTCGCCCGCTCGGCCCGCGTCACGGTCTCCGGCAGCCGCGACGCCGCGCAGTATCCACCGTTCTTGATCAACGACGGCCGCTTCGACGTGGCGGACAACGCTCAACGCTGGCAAAGCGAGGCGAAGGTGCCGCACTGGATTGAGTTTGCGTGGGATGCGCCGCAGACGGTGAGCGCCGCGCGTGTGGTCAGCGGCTTCCGCAACGGCAGCGGCACCGTCATCGCGCCGATTGAGACGTTCGCGTTCCAGTTCCACGACGGCTCAGAATGGCGCGACGTGCCCGGCGCAGCCGCGCAGGGCAACCAGCGCGTGGACTGGCACGCGAAGTTCGCGCCCGTCATCAGCGCGCGTTTCCGCCTCCTCGTCACTGCCACCCAGACCAACATCTCGCGTATCTGGGAGGTGGAGTTGTATCACCCGCAACGGTAATGCTGCGGAACGTCCGCGGTGGTGTTATAAAGAAACGTGTTGTGAAACGGATTTCTCGATTGCTTTCTGCCGCGCTGCTTGCGGCACTGGGTTGGGCCGCCACCCATGACGTGGCCGCTTGTAACGTGCCCGTGTTCCGCTACGCGCTGGAACGCTGGCCGGCGGATGCCTACCGCGTCACGGTGTTTCATCGGGGCGAACTGGCCGCCGCACAAAAGGAAGTCGTCCAAGCCCTCGTCGCTGCGAGCGAAAGCTCGGCCAATCTCGTCGTCGCAGCGGTGGACGCGGCGAAGGAACTGCCGGCGCATCACAAGGACGCGTGGAACCTCGTCAAGGACGCTGCGTTGCCGACGGTGCTGGTCCAATACCCCGCCAGCGCCCAAACGGATCGCCCGCTGTGGTCAGGACCGTTGACCGTCGAGAATGCGCGAAGCCTCGTGGACTCGCCCGCCCGCCGCCAGCTTGCAGAGCGGCTGCAAAAGGGCGAGTCGGCGGTCTGGCTTCTGCTCGAAAGCGGCGATGCTGCTCAGGACAAGAAGGTGGCCGACCTGCTCGCCGTGGAGACTAAGAGGGTTGAGAAGGAGATTGAGTTGCCGCCAGCCGCGCCCGATGACCCGAGCATGAGCGCCGACGTTCCACTGCGCATCGCATTCTCGGTCCTGCGCGTCTCGCGTAACGACCCGGCGGAGCAGATGTTCGTGCGGATGCTGTGTGGGCTGCGCGAAGAAGTTGCCAAGGAAAAGGGACCGCTTGTCTTCCCGGTGTTTGGCCGCGGGCGCGCGCTTGACGGGTTTGCTGGCGCGCAGGTGACGGCCGAGTTGATCGAGAACGTGATCGCGTTCATTTGCGGCGCGTGCTCGTGCGAGGTGAAGTCCATGAATCCCGGCGTGGACCTGTTGGTGGCAACCGACTGGGACGCGGCGTTGACGGGCCAGGCGGTGAAGGATCCGCCGTTGCCGGCGTTGATCAGCCTGTCGGCGCTGGCCGCGGCGGGCCAGACGGGACAGGTGGCGAAGGCCGCGCTCGCCGCCGCGCCCGCCGGGCCGCCGGCTTCGCCCTTGATTCGGAACGTCGCTCTTGTTTTGTTGATCGTCGTGGTGGTCATCGGCGCGCTGACCGCTGCGCTCGTGCTGAAGAAACGAAACCGCTGACGCCCATGAACATCGGCCGGCTCATCATCCGCGAGATTCTGTTCCGCAAGCTGAGCTTCGCGCTCGGCGTGCTGTCGGTGCTTGCGGCCGTGGGTTGTCTCGTCGGCGCGCTGGCCAGCCTGCGCAACCACGACCGGCGCACCGAGCAGATCATCGCCGCCAAACAAGCCGAGACGCAGGAGAAGATGGAACTGCTTGCGGACGACTACCGCCGCATCACGCTCAAGCTCGGCTTCAACGTCCTGATCCTGCCGAAGGACCAGAAGCTCAGCGACCTCTACGCCGACGACTACGCCTCGAAATACATGCCGGAGGAATACGCCACGCGTCTGGCCAAGAGCCGCGTCGCCACCATCAACCACATCCTGCCCAGCCTCCAGCAGAAGGTGAAGTGGCCAGAGACGGGCCGCACGATCCTGCTGATGGGTGTGCGTGGCGAGGTCTATATGCGCGGCGCGGGCCAGAAACCGATGCTGGAGCCGGTGCAGGCCGGCAAGATCGTTCTCGGCTCCGAACTGCATCAAAGCCTGAAGCTCAAGGTCGGCGACAAGACACGGCTGATGGGACACGAGTTCACCGTCGCGAAGCTCAACGACGAACGCGGCACCAAGGACGACATCACCGCGTGGATCAACCTCGCCGAAGCGCAGGCAATGCTTGGCAAAGCGGGGCAGATCAACGGCATCCTTGCGCTGGATTGCACGTGCGCCGACGCGCGGCTGCCGCTCATCCGCGCCGAGATCGAGAAAATCCTGCCCGACACGCAGGTCATCGAATTTGCCTCGCAGGCCATCGCGCGGGCCGAGACGCGGAATCGCGCGTCGGCCGAGGCGGTCGCAACCATCGAGCGCGAGAAACAGGGCCGCGCTCGGCTGCGAAGCGAACGCGAAGCGTTCGCGGCGGTGCTCGTGCCGCTCGTCGTGCTCGGCTGCGCGGTCTGGATCGGATTCCTCGCGCTGGCGAACGTGCGCGAGCGGCGTGGAGAAATCGGCGTGCTGCGCGCGCTCGGCGTGCGGGCGCGGCAGATTCTCTGGCTGTTCCTGGGCCGGGCGATGGTGATGGGCGTTGTGGGCACGTGTCTGGGCTACGCGTCTGGGCAGGCGGCGATAGCGGGCGCGGAGTTCAACGCGCCGTTGCTGGCGGCGGTGCTCGTTGGCGCGCCGCTGCTGGCCGCGCTGGCGAGCTGGGTTCCGGCGCTGTTGGCCGCGCAACAGGACCCTGCGGACATCCTGAGGCAGGAGTGAGCATGGACACCATCCTCGAACTTCGCGACGTCCAGAAACATTTCCGCCGTCCCGACGGCGTGGTGCGGGCGGTGGAGGGCGTCTCACTGCGGATTGGCGCAGGTGAGTTTGTGGCGGTGCAGGGGCCGAGCGGCAGCGGCAAGACGACGTTGCTGATGGCCGCCGGCGTCCTGATGCAGCCGGACAGCGGCGCCGTCGTCATCGCAGGCGAGGAACCCTACAAGCTGTCATCCGAACAGCGCGCCGGGTTCCGCGCCGCGCACATCGGCTTTGTCTTCCAGCAATTCCATCTCGTCCACTACCTCAACGTGCTCGACAACGTCCTGACCGCCGCGCTGGCTTTGCCGGCCGCCGACGCGAAGGAGCGGGCGCACGAGTTGATCAAACGCTTTGGTCTCGCCAACCGCGCGGGCCACGTGCCTTCGGAATTGAGCACCGGCGAACGCCAGCGCGTGGCGCTTGCCCGAGCGCTGTTGAACCGGCCGAAGCTACTGCTGGCCGACGAGCCAACGGGCAACCTCGACGAAGAGAATGGCCGGCTGGTGCTCGATTGCCTCGCCGGTTTTGCGAAGGAAGGCGGTGCGGTGCTGTTGGTGACCCACGATCCGAAGGCCGCGCAGGTTTCTCATCGTGCGCTTCGCATGGAGAACGGCAGGCTCGCCGCCAGCTGAGTAATTACTACCGGCGCTTCGGATACCACGGCTTCGCCGGCGCGGCATACGGGCCGGACGAAAGCAGCTTGATCAACTCGTCATTCAGATAGGCGAGCGAGAAGAACAGGTTGCCGTGCGTCGCGTTGGAATGGCACATCTTTAGTTGCGAGCGCACGAGGGGGAGGTCGCGCGGAACGGCCTTGCCTTCCCGGCGCGAGTAGATGCTGAGGCCGGGAATGATCCGCTCCATCTGTAGATCGAATGCGCGCCACTCCGCGAACGCCTTCGCCAAGTCTTCGTTCTTCTCGGTGTAGGCCATCGGCAGCACGTAGTCCATGCAACCTTCGCGCAGCCAGCCATACCAGTCTTGGCAGACCTTGTCGGCCGCCTCCTTCTTGTAAAACACCGCCGCATTCACCCACGCGCGCGGCTTGAGCTTCTTCGCACCCTTGTAAACCGCGCGCACCAGTTCCGTCACGGTCCACGCGCGATACTCCACCCATTTCTCCACCCGCTGGCGCTCCTTCGCCGCGTTCACCGGCGGCCCCGGCTTCAACACATCCTGATCGGGCGCGGGCGAGATGACTTTCCAGTCGTGGAAAAATCCCGCCGACACGCGCAGACCAGTCACACGCTGCAACGCCGCGTGTTTGATCGAGAGCACCGGCCCGTCCACAAACAGGCAGTGGCCGCCGGCGCGCACGAAGCTCTCCAGCCATTTCGCCGTTTCCTCGCTCATCAGGTATTGGCCGGCGAGCACGACGGTCGCGCCCTTCGGCACCTTCGTCAGCGCGCCCTCGTCAATCAGCTTCGTCAGAAACCCAAGCCCCTTCAGCCAGACACGCGCCTTCTCCTGCTCGGTCAGTCGATACTTGGCCGCCGTCTGCGTCGTGTTGAGTTGATACGTGTTCTTCGCCGTCGCGCCGAAGCGTTTCATCGTTTCCTTCACGAAGTTCTCCAGCGCCAGGCAGGAGTGACCCGCCGCCTGCCAATTCACCAACACCGCTTCGCCCGCGTCGAGGCGGTTGACGGTGATGGCCGGCACTCCGTGGTCGAACGTCGCGAGCACCTTGGCGGTCGTCGGCTTGCCGAGCGAGTTCGCGCCGATGTCGAGCAGCGCAGGGAACCGCTCCTCGGAACGGCTCAGCGGACGGAAACCGTATTTCTGCGCGAACTCGTGCTGGCAATGGTCGCAGTAGCAGATGACCTGGCCGGAGTAGCGGATGTAATCGAAGTGCAGGCCGTCCACGTCGTAGTTCTTCAGGCACTCCAGCATCAGATCGCGCTGGAAGTTGCGCACGGCCGGCTTGCCGAGGTCATACCACGCCTCGCCGCCACGGTCGCCCTGCAATTGCCAGTCGGGATGTCGCACGAACACGCCGTTTGTCGTCGGGCCGCCGTAGCTGCCGTTGACGAACCACGCATGCACCGCAATGCCGCGCGCGTGGGCGAGCTTCACCAGATTGCCGAGCGGGTCGAAGCCCTCCGGCACATCGGCAGCCATTGGTGAGAGCTTGCTCTTGAACCACGCCGTCCCGCCGCGATGCCAGATCAGCGGGTAGATTGCGTTGAGGCGCGCCGCGGCGATCTTGCCGATCCACTCGTCTGCGAGTTGCGGCGTCTTGTATTGCTCCGGGTGCAGCCAGATGCCACGGTGTTGGAGGGTCTCGCCAAAGCAAGCCGAAGCGGCGAGCAGCAGTGTCAGCAAATGTGTTCTCATTTCATGGTCTCCAAAACGTTCACCAAACAGCGGCTTTGCCGGGCACGCGCGGATCGTGCGCACCGCTGAACCGGCCCGTCGCGGGATCGCGGGCGACGGCCTGGCTGACGCCAAGCGAACCCACTTCCGTCAGCGCGTGGCCGCGCCGGCGCAACTCAGCGCGCGCGGCGGCGGGAAGCGTTCGCTCGATCCTGACCTCGTCGGGACTCCATTGGTGATGGAAACGCACGCTTGCCAGCGCCGCCTCCACGTCCAAGCCGAAATCCAACACGCCGATCAGGCCGAGCAACGTCTGGCTGATGATTGTCGGTCCGCCTGCCGCGCCAATGGCGAGAATGGGCTGGCCGTCCTTGAGCACGATGGTCGGACTCATGCTGGAGAGCGGCCGCTTGCCGGGAGCGATGGCGTTGGCTTCAGCGCCGATGAGCTTGGCCGAATTGGGCACGCCGGGCTGGACGGAAAAATCATCCATCTGGTTGTTCAGCACGACGCCGGTGCCGGGCACGACGACCTTCGAGCCGAAGGTGGTGTTGATCGTCGCAGTGCAAGCGACCCAGTTCCCGTCCGCGTCGGCGATCGAGAGATGCGTCGTGTGTTTGCCGAAGACGTCCTCCGCGGCACGCTCCGGCGTGTCGTGGCCGGCTACGGCCGACGCGCGGTCGAGGCGGATGCGCTCAGCCAACATCTTCGCGTAGGCCGGGCTGACCAGGCCACGCGGCACCTTCACGAAATCCGGGTCGCCCAGCCAGTGAGCACGGTCGGCGAACGCGAGCTTCATCGCCTCGATGACGAGATGAATCATGTCCGGTGAGTTGTGGCCGAGCGGTTTGAGATCAAACGACTGGAGGATGTTGAGCATCTGCGCCACATGCACGCCGCCGGAACTAGGCGGCGGGAACGTGACCACCGTGAATCCGCGATACGTCGTCGTGATCGGCTCACGGAACTTGAGGCGGTAGTTCCGGAAATCGGCCGCCGTCAGGATGCCGCCATTCTTCTTCATCCAATCGCCCACCGTCCGCGCAAACGCGCCGCCATAGAACCAGCCCGTGCCGTGCCGGGCGATGGCGCGATAGGTCCGCGCAAGGTCCGGCTGCTTGAACGTCTCGCCCTCCGCCCACGATTCGCCGCTGGGTTTCAGGAACACGGCGCGCGAACCGTCGAATAGCGCGAAGACCGGCGCGAGGCTCTTGAGTCGTCCTGCGGACTTGCCGTCAAGCGTGTAGCCGCGCTCGGCGACCTCCGCCGCGGAGAGCAGGTGGTCTTTCAACCGCAAGCGGCCGTATCGCTTGATTGCTTCGGCATGGACGGCGAGCGCGCCGGGCGTGGCGACCGCCAATGGCCCGGTCTGGCTCAGTTTCGTGTCCGCCTTGCCGTCGCGCACGAACATGTCGCGCGTGGCCGCTGCCGCCGCCATCTCGCGGCCGTCCATCGCCACGAAGCGTCCGTTCGCCAGCCGGATGAGCATGAAACAACTGCCGCCGATGCCGGAGTTGTGGCCGTCCACAACGCCAAGGGTCAGCGCCGCGGCCACGGCGGCGTCAATGGCGTTGCCGCCGCGCTTGAACGCGCTGACCGCCGCGTCGGTCGCCAACGGGTGAACTGTTGCCACGACACCGCGATGCTGGACGGTCTGGCCAAAACAGGCCGTGACCGTCAGCAACAGTGCCAGCAGGCATGTCTTCACTTCGTGATCTCCAGCGTGACTTCGTGCTTCGGCGTGCCAACGGCGAACGGCAGGCAGAGCACCAATCGCGCATCGCGCAATTCGCTGTGGCCGTCCTTGGTGTAGGGACTGTGGCGCTTCTTCGGCCAAGCCAGCCGCGCGACGGGAGGAACGCTGACGCGCACGCCGCCGTGCTCAAACCACGCGCCGATGTCGGCGGTGCTCCACTCGAAGGCGTCGTCGCCGAGCTTGGCCGTCTTGCCGGAGGCGGAGATGACACTGGCTCCAATGCGCGGCAGGAAGACGATGTGGCCCTCGACTGCCTTGTCGGACTTGCGGCTCGCCTCGCAAACGATCGTCAGCGTCTTGTCATCTTTCGGTTGAACGGTGATCCGGCAATCTTCGCCGTCGTAGGTCAGGTCGAGGCCTGGCGCGTTCTTGTCGGCGCGCAGCTTGGCTGCGGACGGGATGTGAACCAAGCCGGCCTTCGGTTTGAACTTGGGGTTCTCATCGCCGGGCTTATGCTGGAGCAACGACGTATCGCCAACGGTGAAGTTGCTCCAGAACGGCTGCATCTTCGTGTTGCCGCCCCCGACAATCAGTCCGGCTCGGTCGTGATAGATGCTGACGAAGTTCTGCCGGTCCTGGATCCACCGGCTCATGGACTGTTCGCAGACGAACGCCGAGAGACAGATGAACCACGGCTTGCGGCGCAACACGAGCGCCTCGTTGTTACCGACGACGGTGAGTCGCTCGTCGCTGTCGGCGGCGAGCAGCGCGGCGGGGCCGGTTTCGCCGTAGAGCAGATGAGCGGCAGCTTCATCGGCCGCGACAGACCAGTTTCGGAGTTGGAACTGGCGTTGCAGGAAGCCGCGCCCCTCCGGCGTGAAGCTGAGGCCCACGTTGCGTTCCACCGGCGTGAAGGTGAAACCAACCTTGCCGTGCGCGGCGCCGGTCTCGTAGGGGTTGCGCTCGTCCACCGTCTCGACAATGCTGCCGTTGGGATAAACAAATGTCCCGTGGAAAACCGCCGCGCGCCGCAACGCCTCCAGCACGCCCGCGTCCCGCGACATCGCGTAGTAAAGGCCGAGCGCCTCGCCATAGACAAAGTTGTAGGCGACCACCGGTCCGCTGTGCTCGACCCACCAGCCGCCGGGCGTCTGTGCCGCGACGACCTTAGTCATGAATTGCTTTGCCTGCTGCTTCCAATCGTCGCGATCAAAACACTGGCCGGCGCAATAGAGCGCCATCGCGTGATGACTGGGGATGTTGTGGACGTGGCCTAGGCAGCTTTTTGAAATGTTGGTGAAGCCGAGCAACAGACCCTTTTCCCAATGCTGCCGTTGCTTGGCGGGCATCGCGTCCTTGATGAGCGCGAATGCGCGGATCCACCGGCTGTAAGTCCACGGCATGAGGATCTGGCCCCACGTCGAGTGGTCCTTCTTGCGGAACGTCCACATGCCGTTCTTGTCTTGGTCGGCGACGAGCGCGTCGCCACCCTTCATCACTGCCTCCAGCACCTCGGCGTTGTGGTAGTAGGGGTTGGACTTGTCCTTGATGGCCCACGCCGCAGCGAGCGGGAAGACAAGATTCTGGTCCGTGCAAATCCACGGCTCGTCGCCAAACCGGCCTGTCTCCCGGTTCTGGCTCTTGAGCATCCTCGGCACATCTTCCACGAGCGAGCGGATGAACTTTTCGCGCGGATTCCACTCGCTGGCGACAGCGCTCGCCGCCAGAAGCAAACAGATCAACGTCGAAGGAACTTTCATGGCTTTGGTTTTCCGGTTGGCGTGATTTTCAGCGTGACGGTTGCCGCTGTCATGGCTTGCGAGAGATTGATGCCGATGCGCGTCGGCTTCACCGGTGCGTCCTCGATGATCTCCTCGGCCTGCACGGCGAACTCGCCGCCCTTCACGTTGATCTCGACGCGCACCGTCTCGCCGCCGTCACTCACGAGGAGGCTGCCGTCGTCGTCTCGCTCCCACTTGCCAAGCGTGATCAGCGCCGTGCCGAACGTCTGCGGGCTGGAGAATTCCACCGTGTCCGTCACCGTCAGCGAGCCGGCGCCGTCACGCGAATAGATGAACGTCCGCTCCAGCCGCTTCAGTTCCGGGCACGGATACGGTGAGGCGATATCGAGCGCGAGCGTGTCGGCGCGGTCGGTGAACTCCGTCCGCAACACCTTCGCTTGCGAGCTGCGGCCTTCGCGCTGGAGTTTGCCGGCGACCAACGGCACGGGATGGCCGAAGGAGTTCAGCAACGTGCTGACGTAGCGATCTTTGCTAAACGTGCGCGCCGTGTAGGTCTCCGCGCCGGGATCGAGCAGCACGGGTTTCTTGCCGACGACCACGACGTAACTGCCGACGTCGTTGTGATTATGATGCTCGGCGTTGTGACCGCCCTTGAGCGCCACGCCCATCCGGCACGGCGAGCCGGGCGCGGGTCGTGCAATGAGGATGCCCGCGTCCTTGAACCACGACCGCAGGCCGACCTCGAAGCTACGTCCGTCCGAGCGCAGCTTCGCTTCGGACGCGGAGTTCGGAAAGCCGTAGAGCATCGCCTCAAACAAACTGCCAAGTGTGTGGCGTGCGTCCAGCCGGTCGTAGTCGCGCAGGCCGACGGCGAAGCGGCGATTGGCAAACCACATGATCCCCGGCGACGGCCGGGCGTTGACGGAGCAGTCGGCGAACGCCGGAGAGACACCGTTGATGATCTGGATGTTCGCGCCGAACATCGCCGGCGCTTTCACTTCCGGCAGCGCGAAGAGATCGAGCTTGCCGGCGGTAGCCTGCCGGACCGTCTCGGCAAGCAACACGTAGTGGCCGAAGCCGTAGTCCCAGTAGCCGAGGCCTTCCGAGCAGTAGCCGTCGGGCGTGAACCCGGCGAGGAAGTTCTTCGAGAAATGCTCCGCCCCCACAACGAACAACGCCCGTTCTTCGCGTGACTCGACGAGCGCCAGCGCCGCGCCAGTGACGTCCGCCAGACAGACCGCGTTCCAGTTGCTGGTCGTCTTCATCCAGCCGTCGAGCCTGCGCTCGCCGCGATACGCCGCACGGCACGGCGCAAGCACGAACCGCTCCACACTCTCGCGGATGCGCTGCCTCGTCGCCGCGCCAAGCTTGTCGCCAAGCAACCGGTCGGCTGTGCCAAGGTTCCACGCCAGTGCCGACGAGGCGAGGTCCACGTCAATGAACGTGCCGTTGAAGTTGGTGAGCCGCCGGTCGTGCGCCGGCATCACCCACGTTTTCTCGGCGCAGAACGCGGCGATCAGTTCCTCGATCTTCGGCAGGAACCGGCCGTTGTTCTCCAGACACTCCGCCAACGTCAGCCACGTCAGGCGGCTGCGGCGCTCGAACGCGACGTTTTGCCAGCGTGTGCGGTTGCCCGTGCGCGAGAAGTCCAAATAGAGATCGTCCGGCTGTTCCGGCAACGGTTGCGTCCGCAACTTCTCCGCGCGACGGACGACGTCGCGATATGCCTTCAACTTCGCGAGCGCGTCCCATGCTGCGCGTTCGCCGATCGGCCGGCCGACGCCCTCCGGATGTTCCGGCAACATCGCCGCGACGGCCGTGACGCGCGCGGCGTCAACCGGCGGCGTCGGCACGGCGGTGCGTTTCGGTTTGGAGGGTTTCTGCGGCGACGCGGAGCGGGCCGAGTGGCCACCGGTCACAGCGAGGATGAGAAACGCGAGGGAGATGGTGAGAAGCTGACGGAACGTGATCATCGGCAGATTCTTACCGCCGCTGATGCCACGAATGCACGCGAATTGTGCGCGGAACGGAATCGAATTCAGGCGAACGAGGCGGGCGGCGTCAGGACGCGGGCTTCATCTCGTGCTCGCGCTTTTCCCACTCGACGAACTGGGCGCTGAGTTCCTGCCAGCTCTTCTTCGGCGGACGGGGGCCTTTGACCCATTCGACCTGACGGCTGCGCCATAGGGAGTAGATGGCCGGGACGATTTCGAGGGTGAGGATAGTGCTGGTGATGAGGCCGCCGATCATCGGCGCGGCGATGCGTTGGATGGCTTCCGCGCCGGCGCCGTGTGCCCAGAGCGCGGGGACGAGGCCGAGCGTGACCATCGAGACGGTCATCAGCTTCGGGCGGACGCGCTGGACGGCACCGTAGGTGATGGCTTCGAAGAGGTCGTGCTGGGTCTTCATGCGGCCGGCGCGCTGCCAGGCGTGGAAGGCTTCGTCGAGGTAGATAATCATGATCGTGCCGGTTTGGGCGGCAAGGCCGGCGAGGGCGATGATGCCGACCCAGACGGCGATGCTGAGGTTGTAGCCGAGCAACCAGAGCAGCCAGATGCTGCCGGTCATCGCGAACGGAATCGAGAGGAGGATGATCAACGTCTCGGGCACGCTCTTGAAGTTCATGTAAAGCAGCGTGAAGATGATGACGAGCGTGAGCGGGACGACGACCTTGAGCCGCTCGCGGACGCGGAGCATGTATTCGTATTGGCCGGTCCATTCGAGCCGGTAGCCGGCGGGAAGCAGGCCGGCCTTCTCGATGCGCTCGGCGACGACGCGCTTGGCGTCGGCGACGTAGCCGCCGAGGTCGCGACCGGTGACGTCCACGTAAACCCAGCCGGTGAGCGCGCCATTTTCGTTCTTGATGAGCGGCGGGCCGACGGTGGTCTTGATTTCGGCGAGCTGGCCGAGGGGAATCTGGGCAACTGTCTTTCCGCCGCCGCTGTTAGCCGAACCCATTTCAGAAGAGCCGGCCGACGCAGACGCCGACATCCCGATTTCCACCGGCACGAGCACGCGCTTGAGCTTCTCTGGGTCGTCGCGGAGTTCGCGCGAGTAACGGACGTTGATGGTATAACGCTCGCGGCCTTCGACGGTGCGGCCGATGGCCATGCCGCCGATGGCGGTCTCGACGACGTTCAGCACGTCCTCGACGTTGAGGCCGTAGCGGGCGATCTCGCGGCGGTTCGGGGTGATGTCGAGGTAGTAGCCGCCAACGGTGCGCTCGGCGTAGGCGCTGCGCGTGCCCTTGACCTCACGCAGCACGGCTTCGAGCTGCTCGCCGATGCGCGAGATTTCCTTCAGGTCGGAGCCGAGAATCTTGATGCCGACGGGCGTGCGGATGCCAGTGGAGAGCATGTCAATGCGCGCCTTGATCGGCATGGTCCAGGCGTTGACTTGGCCGGGCAACGCGAGGGCTTCGTCCATCTCGGCGACGAGTTCGTCCCAAGTGATCGGGCGCTGGTCGGGCCAGAACCTGCGGAGCGTATCCGCCAGCCAGTCCGGCGCGCGGCCCGACCACCAGCGCGGGTTGGCGACGTAACGCCACTCCTTCTCCGGCTTCAACTGCACGACCGTTTCGAACATTTCCATCGGCGCGGGATCGGTGGCGGTTTCACTCTTGCCGGCTTTGCCGTGGACGGTGACGACTTCGGGGAACTGCTTGAGGATGCGGTCTTGGATTTGCATCAGCCGCGTCGCTTCGGTGATGGACATCGTCGGCAGCGAGGTCGGCATGTAGAGAATGGTGCCCTCGTTCAGCGGCGGCATGAACTCGGAGCCGAGTTTCTGGTAGATCGGAACGGCTGACGCAACCGCCGCGACTGCTATGGCAATGGAGAGAATCCGCCGCCGCATGAGCGCGCTGACCCACGGATAGTAGAGCCAGTGCAGGAACCGGCTGATCGGATGGCGGTGTTCCGGGATCACCTTCGCACCGGTCATGAGCACGATGAGCGCGGGGCCGATGGTGATGGAGAGAAACGCGGCCCAGGCCATCGTGAAGGTCTTGGTGAACGCGAGCGGTTTGAAGAGGCGGCCTTCCTGCGCCTCCAGCGTGAACACCGGCAGGAAGCTGACGGTGATGATGAGCAGCGCGAAGAAGAGCGGTTTGCCGAGCTGTTTGCAGGCGGCGATGATGATCTCCTGGCGCTGGGCGCGGTTCAGGCCGGGCGGGGCGTGTTCGAGTTTCTTGTGAACGTTCTCGACCATCACGACGGCTTCGTCGCAGAGCACGCCGATGGAGATGGCGATGCCGGCCAGCGACATGATGTTCGCTGTGAGGCCCATGAAATACATTGGGATGAACGCCAGCGCGACGGCGATCGGCAGCATGACGATGGCCCGCGCCGCGCCGCCGAAGTCGAGCAGGAACACGATGACGATGACGGCGACGATGATGCTCTCCTCGATGATGGTGTGCTTGAGCGTGCCGATGCTGCGCCGGATGAGATCGGAGCGGTCGTAGGTGGTGACGATCTCCACGCCCGGCGGCAGCGACGGTTTAATCTCGGCGAGTTTTTCCTTCAGGCGGTCAATGACCTGCAACACGTTTTGCCCGTAGCGCACGACGACGATGCCGCCGACGGTCTCGCCTTCGCCGTTGAAGTCGCCCGCGCCGCGCCGCATTTCCGGGCCGAAGGCGATGTTGCTGGCAATGTCCTTGAGCAGGACCGGTGTGCCGCGCGCGTCGGCGCCGACGACCACAAGGCGCAGGTCGTCGAGGGACTTGATGTAGCCCATGCCGCGCACGAGGTAGGTGGTGCCGAACCGCTCCAGTTCGCGGCCGCCAACGTCGTTGTTGGAGTTGCGAATGGCGCTGACGACGCGGGTGAGCGGCAGGTTGTAGGCGAAGAGTTTGTTCGGGTCGAGTTCGACTTGATATTGCTTCTCGAAGCCGCCGAAGGTCGCGACCTCGGCAACGCCTTCGACGCTCTGGAGCCAGTAGCGCAAGTGCCACGTCTGGAACGAGCGCAGGTCGGCGAGGTCGTTCTTGCCGGAGCGGTCCACGAGCGCGTATTGGAAGCCCCAGCCCACGCCGGTCGCGTCGGGGCCGAGCGTCGGCGTCACGCCGGGCGGGAGCTGGCCGGAGAGGCCCTGCATGTAT
This sequence comes from Verrucomicrobiia bacterium, assembly GCA_041667205.1. Classification (GTDB taxonomy): domain Bacteria; phylum Verrucomicrobiota; class Verrucomicrobiia; order CAIQCK01; family CAIQCK01; genus CAIQCK01. The sequence goes on from JBAYFL010000021.1 coordinate 80,388, forward strand.
TCCAGCACGCGCGAGCGCGCCCAATAGATATCGGTGCCGTCCTCAAACACGACATAGACGAACGAGTAGCCGAAGAACGAATAACCGCGCGCGACGCGAACCTTGGGCGCGGCGATGAGCTTGGTGACGATGGGATAGGTGATCTGGTCCTCGACGAGGTTCGGGCTGCGGCCATCCCACTGGCTGTAAATGATGACCTGCGTGTCCGACAGATCGGGAATGGCGTCGAGCGGGGTGTTGCGGAGGCACCAGACGCCGCCAGTCATGAGCGCGCCGACGAACAGAAACACCATGAACTTGTTGCGCGCGCTCCACTCAATGATGCGCTCGATGAACGAATCCTTGTGAGGAGGCGCGTGGACGATTGGTTGGGCGGGCGAATCCATCGTGCGGTTCTCAGTAACTCTTCGTGATCTCGCCGCATTCCAGCATCTCTCTGCCATAATACGGGTTCTTCACGACCCGGTTCGTCTGTAGCCACGAGGCCTTGGCCATGTCACAGTAAACCTCGGAGTATTTACCCGTCTTCACTTTTTCCTGCTTCAGGAACTGAATCAGCGAGGCGCTGAGCGGTTTGAACCGCTCGCGAACAGCAGCGATGTCTTTGGCATCGGCCACCGCTCCGGCCTGTGACGCGAGCGCGGGCATCTTCATTGGTTCGTCGGCGAGAATCTTGGCGATACTCTGCGCGGCCTCGGCAACGCCCACGAGGCTGTCAGCGGCCAGCGCGGTTTGGATCTTTGTGTATTGCGCGAGCACACCCGACACCGCCTCCGCAGGTTGTTTGGAGGTGACGGCGTCGTGCTGATGACTGCCGCTCATGCCGGCGATGGCAGCCTTGAGTTGGCTTTCTGAATCCACGAGGAAGAGCGCGCGTGTGACGACCTTCTCGCCTTCCTTGAGGCCGCCTTTTACCTCCCACCAGTCGTCGGTCTTCGTGCCGATCTTCACCTCGCGCGGCTCCAGATGGCCGTCGTCACGGAGCACGAACGCGACGTAGCGCTCACCGGTGTCAATCACGGCGCTGGCGGGCGCGGCGAGCACTTCGCCGAAGCCGGCTTCAATCTCGACGTTGGCCCACATTTGCGGGCGGAGTTCGTGGTTGGGGTTGTCCACTTCGAGGCGGACCTCGGCGCGGCGGGTTTGCGCTTCGAGATGCGGGTAGAGGAATGTGATCTTGCTCTCATAGGTCTTGTTACCGAGGTAGGGCAGGATGACGCGCGCCTTCTGGCCCAGTTGGATGAGCGGCATGTCGGACTCGGTGACTGAGGTTCGCAACCAGAGCGGCGTGAGCGCGCCGATTTCAAAGAGCGTTTCACCCGCTGTGAAAGCCTTGCCTTCGACCGCCGTCTTGGAGATGACGTGGCCCGATACGGGCGAGCGGATCAGCAACTCATCCTTGGGCACGCCGCTCTTTTCCAGCGCGCTGATTTCCTCATCGCCGATTTGCCAGAGCGTGAGGCGGCGGCGGGCGGACTCGACCAAGCGTTGCGGCGATGCGAACCCGAGGTCGGTGACGCTGGACTTCGGCTGCGCGAGGCGGCGATAGGCGAGCAGATACTCGTTCTCCGCGGCGAACAACTCGGGGCTGTAAACGGTGAGCAGCGGGTCGCCTTTCTCCACGGCCTGCCCGGTGAAGTTTATCTTCAGGTCGCGCACCCAGCCGGCGAAACGCGGCGCGATCTTGGCCAGCTTGGTTTCGGCGTGCTCGAATGCGGCAGTGGTGCGGATGGTCTGGCCCAGTTTGTGTTTTTCGACCACCGCGGTGCGCAGGCCGATCGTCTGCTGTTTCTCCGGCGAGATGGCGATGGTAGTCCGGCCCGGCACCGCAGGCGCTTCGGCAGCGGTTTCGCCAGTCGGGGTCGCGGACTGCGCGCCCTTGATCGGCACGAGTTTCATGTTGCAGATGGGGCAGTCGCCTTGCCGGTCACTGGTGTAGGTCGGGTGCATCGGGCAGTGGAATCTGAGTGCTGCCGGCTGGCCGGCCGTGGTGCCTGCCTGTCCGCAACCGCTGACAAACAGGCCGGCCGACAAAACGCAGAGCGCCATCAGCAGGCCGATAACGGAGTGGAATCTATTTTTCATGGGATTCTTTCGCCGACGGAGCGCTCGCCGGAATCGGCGCGCCTGCGGGCGGGAGGCCCACGATCAGGAGCGAAAGCTCGGCGAGGGCCAGTTCGCGCTGCAACCGCGCGTCCACGCGGGCCAACCGGAATTCCAGCCACGTGCGCTTGGCATCCAGCAGGTTGATGAAGTCCACCCGGCCGGCGCTGTAGCCGGCGCGCGCCACGTCCAACGAGAGCTTGGCCTTGGGCAGCAGGGAATCTGTTAGCAGCTTCACGTTGCGCGTGGCTTCGCGATACGCGAACGACTTCGTCGCGAAGTCCGCCGTCAGTTGAATCTGCTCCGTCGAGAGCCGCGCGGCGGCGGCGCTTTTGCCGGCCTGCGCGGCGGCGATCTCGGCGGCGATCTTGTCGCGCCAGATGGGCAGCGTGACGCCCAGCGTCGGGCGCGTCATGAGCGGCACCGCCTTGGCGTCCAGTTCGACGCCCATGTTGAAATCGGGCCGCTTGCTTTGGTGGGCCAACTGGATGCTCACCTCGGCCTGACGCACTTCCGCCTCAACCGCCTTGAGGCGCGGGTTGCGCTCCATCGCGACGGCCAGAAGTTTGTCGCCATCCAGGTCCAGTGGCGTGGATTCCAGTCGTGCCGGCACCGGCGGGTTGGGTTGGGCGGCGTTCATGCCCAACGCGGCTTTGAGCTGGGCCAGCAGGGGATTCCGCAGGTCTTCGAGGTTGGCAATGTCGGTCTTCAGCCAGTCCTGGTCCATCTGCGCGCGCAGCACGTCCTGCATGGTGACCTTGGCCACTTCGTTTTGCGCGCGAGCGGTCTGCTCCATATCGTCCACGAGTTCCAACGTCTCGCGATTGATGAGCAGGCGCTCGTCGAGGAAATGGAGCTGATAGAAAGACCGCTTGACCTCGAACGCGGTCTGGAGCACCGCCGTCTCAAAGACGTGATACTTGGCCTGGCTCTCGGCCGAAACGCGGTCGGCGCGGAGGCGGAGCTTTTTGATCCACGGCACGTCCACCCACAAGCCGGGCATGACGGTCGTCACCGCGCTTTGGATGTCCAACTCCAGCGTGAGCCGCGGGTCGGGCAACGAACGTTCCACCGTGGTTTGTTCCACTGCGGCGGCGTAGTCGTAGTAAGCCGCCTCGACGCGCGGCTGGTTGAGCATGGCGTAGGTGAGCAGCGTCGCCATCGTCGTGTTGGCGCCGAGTGCTGGTAAGGCCGGCCGGTGGTCGCCGGGTCGGTAAAGGCGTGTCACCGTTTGAAGTTCCGCTCGCGATTGGCGCTCGCTCTGGGTCGGAATCCCCGAGCAGCCGGCCAACGCAATCACCGCGATGACCAGTGCCATGATGGCAGCCAGCCGCCGGGCCGGCCCGCAGGGGAACCTGGCGCCAGCGAACCAAACAAGTGATGGAACTTGAGCACGCATGATTGATGCATCGTCGCTGCCGACAACAACGGTCCGCAGCAACGGATGACATATCTAACGGCCCAAGTTTCCAAAACCCTCGCGCGATGTTTCATCAGCGCTGGTGTGCCGTGATGACGGTGCGGAGCGAAGGAGACGTCACCAGTGGTGGGATGACCGCCGTGCTTCATCGTCGAGCAGTCGGTCTATCCGCGCTGCGTGAGGAAAAGCCGTCGCCAGTGTCAACCGCGGCAAACGCGCAACATCGCCTCCAGATTCTCCGGTGGCGTTTCTACCGCCAGTGTGCAGCCGGAGCTGAGGACGAATCGCCGCCGGCCGTGAGCTTTCACCGTCTCCAACGCCTCGCGCACGGCGCGCCGGACCTGCGCAGCATTGCCTTGCGCCAGCACGGCCACCGGATCGAGATTGCCCCAGAGCGCGGTCTGCGGCGGCACAACTTTGCACGCGAGCGACAGATCCACCTTGTGATCTATCTCCAGCACATCCGCGCCCGACGACGCCATGTCCGCGAGAATGGGTGTGCCGTCGCCGCAGATGTGCAGCGACACCGGTTTGCCGGTGGCGGATTTCAGATCGGCGATGAGACGCTTTTCAAACGGCAACGCCACCTCGCGATACAACCGCGGCCCGACCAGCCCTGCCGGCGAATCGCCGCCGCTGAGCGAGTCCGCGCCGGCGTTAGCGAGCGCGCGACCGTAAGCCAAACCGTATTCCATGCACCGTTCCATCAACGCCTCCACGAACGGCGGATCGTCCACCAGCTTGAGCATGATCTCGTTGATGCCCATCAGCGCGGCGGCCAGCGAGAATGGATACTGATCAAAACACGCGACGATGAAAACATCCCGCCCCAGCGCCGCGACGACGCGTTGCAATGCATCGAGCATCATCGGGTAGCGTCCCTGCGACATTGGATTGGGCGGCGGAATACGCTCGATGTCAGCCACTGTGCGCACCAGCGGTTCGCCGATGCCGCCGAAGGGCTGGTCCTCGCCTGTCGAGCCGACCGTCGCACCCATTGCCTGCGCGCTCACCCACGTGTCGGCCGAGACCCACACGGCGTCGGGCCGGAACCGCTCGTGGTAGCGGATGACGCACTCGGCCAGCGTGCGCGCGTCGCTTGTGTAACGCCGCAACGTAACGCCCGCCAGCCTCGCGCAGATGTGCACCGCCAGCGGTCCCGCCGGCACGCGCGGTGTTTCCAGCCCGCTCAATGCGCGAGCGACGATCTCTCGTGATGTGATGCCGGTCTTATCGCGGTCAGTCATTGGCCTCCTTCACCACCTTGTCCATTGCCGCCTCGTGTCGCTCGAACGACTCGACCATCTTGAACTGGACGCGGGCGCGGTCGGCGTTGTGGCTGTCGCGATGGATTTTGAAATAGCGGTCGCCTAGAAGATGGTCGGTCAGGAACCGGATGCCGATCTCGAACGTGATGAGCCGCGCGGAGAATACCAGATGGTCCTTCTCGACCGTGTTGAGGAACTCGTGGGCGGTGGCAAGGTAGCCGCGCACGAGCGCCTCGAAGATGTCCATGCGCGCCTCGACCTTGGTGAGGTCACGCTCGTCCTCGGCCGTCGGGCTGCAACCAGTGCGGCACATGTCTCCGAAATCGTAGAGCGCCAGGCCCGGCATTACCGTGTCGAGGTCAATGACGCAAACGCCCTCGTTGGTGGCGTCGTCAAGCATCACGTTGTTCAGCTTGGTGTCGTTGTGCGTGACGCGCTCCGGCACCACGCCGCGCGCCTGCAAATCAAGCAGCACGTCCACCATCGGCTCGCGGCGCAAGCAGAACTCGATCTCCTGTTTCACTGCGGCCACGCGGTTGCGCGGATCTTCCTCGACCGCTGCACGCAACGCGTTGAACCGCTGGCGGCTGTGATGGAAGTTCGGAATCGTTTCGTGCAAGCGCGGCGGCGGCAGATCGGCGAGTTGTTTCTGGAACAAGCCGAAAGCCTTCGCGCCTTCGCGGGCTTGGGCGGGTGTCTCGATCCGGTCGTAGGTGGCCGCTCGCTCCACAAAGAGGTAGCACCGCCAGCAGTTGCCGTCGGTGTCAACGTGCCATGACCGACCATCGCGCGCTGGCACAAGTGTGAGCACGCGGCGGTTGATCTGGTCTGCCCCCCGCGCCTCCAGCTTCCGCCGCACGTGCGCCGTGACGCGCTCGATGTTCTCCATCAGGGCTGGCGGGTTCTTGAAGATGCTGTGGTTGATGCGCTGGAGGATGTAGCGCACTCGGCTGCCGTTCTGGCTGAACGTCACCGCGTAGGTGTCATTGATGTGGCCGCTGCCGTGGGGAGCGGCTTCCTGAAACTCGCCGCCGACCTGAAAGCACGCGGCGACCGCGCGGAGATCGTGTTTCAACGGCATGGTTACGGCTCAGGCTTCTTTCGCCAATGCGCGCTGAAATTCCTCGATGCTCACCGTGCGTCCCGTCAGCCGCGCTTCTTCCGCGGCGAAGGTAATCATGTGACTGTGCACCGTCGAGTCGAGGCCAGCCTCCAGCGGCGCGCCCGGTGGCTTGGTCATCTCGTCGTAAACAGCGTTGACGAGACCCGGATCGCCGCCCGCGTGCGATTCGTAACCGCCGTCCGCGGCCTTGACCGAGTAGCGGACCGGCTCGCCTTCGTGCGGCAGCAGCACGAGGTTCGAGCCAAAATGCTTCCGATACGTCTCGCCGCCTTTGAGCACGCCGCGCGTGCCGTAGATTTCCAAGTGCCGGCCGTTCTCGAACGCGGTCATCGTGAACGTGCCGGTCACGCCGTCCTCGAACTCCATCGCCAGCACCTGGCGGTCCACCGCGTCGTTGTCGCAGCGATACACGCAACGGCCCCACGGGCTGGTGCGCAACCACGCCGTGATCTCCTCGTCCGTCGCCGTGCCTGCGCGATCAAACACCGACTCCAGCCAGAACGCGCGCTTCTCCTTGATATAGCGCAGCGCGTTGTAAGGACACGTCTCGCCCACCGGGCAGCCGTCGGTGCAACGCGCGGGCGCTCCCGCTGGTGCGCGCTCGGCGCGGAAGAACTCCAGCGAGCCGAAGCTCGCGATTCGCCGGCAGCGCCGCCCCACGAGCCAGTGGACGATGTCGGTGTCGTGGCAGCACTTGGACAGAATCATCGGCGAACTTTTCGCCACGACCGACCAGTGACCGCGCACGAACGAATGTGCCTGGTGCCACGGTTCGACGCCTTCGCTGGCTTGGATGGAAACGATGTCGCCCAGCGCGCCGGAGTTGATGATTTCCTTCACCTTCCGATAGAACACCGAGAACCGCAGGACGAAGCAGACCATCACGCGACGGTCAGCTTTCCGCGCGCGCCGCTCGATATCGAGCACCTGCGCGGCGCGCGTGGCGATGGGTTTTTCGAGCCACACGTTGTAGCCCAGTTCCAGCGCGCGGCAGCAGGGCGCGTAGTGGTCGTTGTCCTGCGTGGCGATGATGACGACATCGGCGATCTTCCCTGCGGCCAGCAAAGCCTCCGCGCTGGCGAAGCCGCGGAAATCCGCGCGGCCCGAAATCTGGCGGATCTTCTCGACGCGCCCTGGCACTGGATCGGCGCCCGCGACGATCTGGAAACGCTCCGGCTGTTTCGCGGCCAGCGCGGTGTAGGTCTGCGCGCGAGCACCGCAGCCTATGCAAGCGAGTTTCAGAGGTTTGGATGTAGTCATGGATTCTGTCTCCTGTCGAAAGGTCATCGCTTCGGCATCGGTGTCGAGTCGGCGGCTTCGAAGAACGCGACGACGTTCTCCCACGGCGTTTCCGGGCCGAGCACGTGTGCCGGCGCGAGGATCAACCCGCCGCCGCGGCCCACGTCGCGGATGCGCGCACACACTTCCGCCCGCACTTCGTCCGGTGTGCCGAACGGCATCGTCCGCTGCACGCTCACCGTGCCCCAGAACGAAAGCCGGTCGCCATACTTGCGTTTGATTGCCGCCGGCTCCATGCACTCCGGCTGCACGGGGTTAAGAATGTCAATGCCGGCTTCGATCAACTCCGGGACCGCCGGCTCGACGTTGCCGTCGGAGTGATAGAAGACCTTCGTCGCCGGGTTCGCGCGCTTCACCGCATGCACCGTCTCGGCCAGGCGCGGTTTCAGGAACTCCCGCCACGTTTCGAGGCTCATCAGCAGTCCGTTTTGCCCGGCGATGTCGTCGCCAGTGATGATGATGTCCACACCTGCCCGCGCGAATTCCGCCGCCGCGCGTTGCTGGAGCGCCGCCGTCCGCTCGAAGAAATAGTGTGCCACCTCCGGCGCGGCCGCGAGGTCCATCATCAGGTCTTCCATGCCGCGGATATACCACGACTGCTCGAAGACGGAACCTACGAACGCCGCCACCGCGAAGCCCTGGCGGTGCAATACCTCGACGCGCTCGCGCAGCCCGGCGTAGCGATACGGCTGGTCGAGATCGGGCCATGGAAACTCCTTGAGCCGCGCGAACTCCTGCACCCCGCGCAACGGCGACTCGATGTGGGCGAAATGATAGAAGCCGCCGCCGCGCCACCAGACGCCCCACTCATCCATCTGACCGCTGGCGAGCGCCGCGCCGCTTTCTGCTCCAAACCAATTGGCGAACCGTTCGCGCGGCAACGTCGTCGGCTGGAACGTGACGCTGGTGATGTCCATGCCGAAGTAATCGCGCGGCGTTTTCGGCGCACAACGTCCTTGCAACATCCGCTCAATAGGCGGTGTGTAGCCGATGGCCTCCTCGTAGAGCAACCGCGGCACACGGTCGGTCGGCTTGTGCGCCAGCGCGGCAAGAACTCGTTCGCGTGAAGTCATGGTTTAGCTATGGAGTGCGAAGAGTCTGCCGTTTCCCGGATGTTGCCGGCGCGGCGGAATCGCGCGAATCGTTTCCTTGATCGGAGTCACAGCGCCGCTAACTTTGCCTCAACTGCGCCAATGATGGCAACTGTCTTCCGCCTCGCCGAGCGACACAGCGGTGGAGAACCGGACTCATCTTGCTTCAACCGGCTTCGGTGGACGCTCGAAAATCCGGACGATCAGATAGACAGCGAAGAAAGCCGCGAGGATGGGTGCCAACCAGATGGCTTCCGTGCCGGGCGCGATTAAATGGCCGACCGTGCGACTGCCAGCCGTGACCAAAGCAACGCCAGTCAGGACAATGCCCTCCGCAAATCGCTTCTCGATCAAGAACGCCCAGGCAACAAACACGGCGAACGCCGGACCGAGCATCGCATAGGTGTTGTTTTCCGTCCGTGGGCTGAACAGCATCAGATAGACGGCTGCCATCGAGAACACGAAGACCGCCGAACGAGCCGCATCATAACGCCGCCGGACAAAAACAGAGAGCATCCAGGTGACGACCGCAGCCACGATGCGGATCGCCATCTGGCCGCGCTCCGGCACATCAATGCCCGCGAGACGCAGCGAGACAAACGGCGACGTCCAACCTTGCACCGCGACGCCCACGTGTGCCGCCGCCGTCGTGTTTTGCCAGCACCCCACATATTGCTGGAGAACGTAGGAGGGATGTTGGAACAGGAAGGGCGAGAGCGCGAGGACGGCCATCCCCACCAGCGTGCGCCAGGTCATGGGGCGGACGATGGCCGCGATCAGCAGAGCCAGCACGAGCATCAGCGGTTTGAGTGCGATGCCGAGACACAACCACAAGGTCGCGCGCCACCAGCGGTCGCGCGCCACATCAACGACTGCCAGAAGCATCAGGCCGGTCAGCGCAAGCGTGGCCTGGCCGTTGCGCGCGCAATCCCACGTCAAGGGAATCGCCACCAAGGTCATCAGGGGAAACAACTTTTCCCGCGATCTCTCGCTCGCTAGACGCGCAAAAGCATGAAGACCCAGCGCCAAGGCGCCGATGTTGACGAGCCGCCAGATCACCTCGCCCAGCAGCGGAGGCAACCACGCCAATGGCATGAAAAGAATGGCCGCCTGCGGAAAATAAACAAATCCTCCCACACCGGTGCCGTCGTAGAGCGGTCGGCCAGCAAGCCAGTCCAGCGCGCTCAGGCGGTAATTAGGGACTACCGTCCGGTGGCTTCCAAGGACGATGATCGCAGCCACGATGAGAAACAACACGATCCAGCCGATCCATGCGTTCCGATCAACGTTCCATTTGTTCCTGGTCATCATCAGTTTTTCACCGCGGTTTCCAAGACGCAGCCCGACCGGCTCTCTTGTTGGCTTGCGGACAGCGTAGCAGCTTGCCGGCCTGCTGCAAACACAAGGCGTTATCGCGCGGACTTACTTCTTCGCCGTGCCGGCGTTCTTGCGTTTGCCTTTACCCTTGCTAGGCTTGGCCGCGGGTTTGTCGGGCCAGAGGGAACTCTCCACGTGCTCGCGCTTCAGGATCGTGTCGGCGCGCTGGACGATGTCGGGATGGTCGGCGGCGATGTCGCGCGCCTCAGCGACGTCCTTTGCGAGGTCGTAAAGCTCGATCGGCGCGCCGAGGCCGTGGCGGGCGGCTTTCCAGTCGCCGAGCCGCACGGCCTGCATGAACCGCGGCTCGTGCAGTTCCCAATAGAGGAAATCGCGCTTCATCGTCTCGCCGTTGAGCAACGCCGGCGCGATGGATGTGCCGTCGGTCTTCGCGTCGTCGGGCAGCGGCTGGCTGATAAGCTCCGCCACCGTCGGCAGGAAATCGTAGAACGCCCACGGCGTCGCGTTCACCGTGCCGGGCTTGATCCGGCCGGGCCAGCGCGCGATGCCCGGCACGCGGATGCCGCCTTCATACATCGTGCGCTTGCTGCCGCGCAGCGGGCCGTTGCTCTGGAAGAGTTCGAGGCAGTTCTTGTTGTCCTGGCCGTTGTCGCTCGCGAACATGACAAGCGTCTTTCCGTCGAGGCCGAGTTCCTTCAACAACGCGAGGAGCCGCCCGATGTCGGCGTCAAGGCGCGTGATCATGGCAGCGTAGGCTTTCATCGGTTCCGGCCAGGATTCGTTCGCGTAGGGGCCAAGGTCGGGCACCTGGTAGCGCGCGTGGGGGATGGTGAATGCCAGATAGAGGAAGAATGGCGAGCCGGCGTTGGCGCGCACCCACTGGAGCGCCTCCTTGGCGATGAGATCGTGCGAGTAGGTCTTGCCGTCGAGTTCCACGCGCTCGCGGTTGCGCCAGAGATGGTCGGGATAGTAGTTGTGCGCCTGACGCTGGCAGTTGTAGCCGAAGAAAAGGTCGAAACCCATTTTGTCCGGCGCGCCGGTCGAGTCCACGAAGCCTAGGCCCCATTTGCCAAACGCGGCGGTCTTGTAGCCCGCGCTGCGGCAGAGCGCCGCCACCGTGAACGTGCCCGCCGGCAGTGGCTCCTGGCCTTCGGGTTGGTATTCGCGGTTGGCGCGGATAATGGCGTGGCCGATGTGGCGGCCGGTCATGAGCGACCCGCGCGACGGCGCGCAAACGGACGTGCCGCTGTAAGCTTGCGTGAACCGCGCGCCCTCCGCCGCCATGCGGTCGAGGTTCGGCGTGCGGATTTTCTTCTGGCCGTAGCAACCGAGGTCGCCGCGGCCCAGATCGTCGGCAAGGATGAAGATGATGTTGGGCTTGGATGTCTCGGCGGCCGCGAGTGGCAAAGCAAGCGCCGCAGCAATGAGCACGAGACGGTGAAACATGCGCGTGAGTATCATGGCAGTGATTTCCTCCAGGCCAGCGTCCGCCCGGTCAATCGCTTCGCGATGTCAGGCCGGGCTTCGGCGAGGTTCTTCGTTTCGTTCGGGTCGGCGTCGAGATCGTAAAGTTCCGCGCCGCTGCCGTCGGCGTTGACCAGCAGCTTCCAGTGGCCGTTACGGACGGCGACGTTGGGGCTGCGGTCGCGGCCTTTGGCGTAGTGGAAGGATTTGTCGTTGCGGCCGTATTCCCAGAAGAGCGGCTTCGCGCGCGTCACCGGCCTGCCGAGCCACGCGGCGCTGAGGTCTTCGCCGTCGAGAGCGACGCCGGGCAGCGGCGCGCCGGCCACGGCGCAGAAGGTCGGAAACAAATCCACCGCGTTCAGGACCGTCCGCTCATCCACGCGGCCTGCGGGCGTGCGGCCGGGCCAGCGCACGATCAACGGCTCGCGCACGCCGCCTTCGTAGAGACTCAGTTTGCTGCCCCGCAACCCGCCGGCGCGTTCGCCGCGAAACGTCGGCAGCGGCCCGTTGTCGCTCGTGAACACCACCAGCGTCCGGTCGGCGACGCCCAGTTCGCTCAAGCCCGCCAGCAGCCGCCCCACCTGGCGGTCGTATTCCGCGAGCACGCGGCGGAGATTCTCCGGCGTGTCGCCCTTGGGCGCGTCGTCGGCCGGCACCCACGGCGTGTGAACGTCGTCGGGCCAGAGGTTGACGTAACACGGCCGGTCCTTGTGCCGGCGCAGGAAGTCGAGCGTCTTCTCCACGAAGAACGCCGAGCGGTCCCATCGCTTGATCTTGTCCGTCGGCGACCAAATCCAGTTGCCCGCGGTGATGTCGGGATGCGGCTGCGGGCTTTCCCACGTGCCGGCGTGTTCGTCGAAACCGTAGGCTTCGAACCGCGGGGCGTCGGTTACATCGCGCCCGCCGCCCATGTGCCACTTGCCGAAGTGGGCCGTGGCGTAACCGGCGGCCTTCAGCTCGCGCGCCAGAGACGGCGCTTTCGGATCGAGGAAGTCGGCCTGCCCGCAGGCGCGGTTGCCGGCGCGCGTCTGGAGGTAGCTCGTCATGCGCCATCGCGCCGGGAACATGCCGGTGGTTGCCCCGGTGCGCGACGGCGAGCAAATCGGCGAGGCGCTGTAGTATTGCGTAAACCGAATGCCCTCGCTCGCCATGCGGTCAATGTTCGGCGTTGGCAAAAGTTTTCCGCCGTAACAGCCGACGTCGCCCCAGCCCATGTCATCGGTGAGGAAGAAGACGATGTTGGGCTTGGGCGAGTCGGCCCGGATGGTGGCAGCGGCGACGATGCACACCGCGAGCGCCAGGAGAGCTTGCATCCATCGCCTCATGGGACGTTGTCGGAACTTCATTGTTTCTTCTTCGCCGCCTGCTTCTTCTTCCAGTAGTCGGGCCACTCGATCTTCTTGCCCTCGGCTCCGGTGAACTTCCACGCGGACCAGACGGGCGACTCGGCGCGCACCTCGCGATACTTCGCAAGCAGCACCACCTTTAACTCCGCTAGCTTCGCCGGCTCCTTCGCCGCGAGGTCGTTCTTCTCGCCGATGTCGTCGCGGAGGTTGTAGAGCGAGAACGTCGCCAGTTCGGCTTCCTTGAACACCCGTTCGTCCTCCTCCGTGATGTCGTTGGCTCGCGGCGACAGCTTCTTGTCGAGCGTGGCGAGGAGTTTCCAGTCGCCGGCGCGCAACGCCACCTTCACGTCGCTGCTGGCACGGTTGAAGTGCCAGTAGAGCGGCGTGCTCCGCGCCACCGGCTTGCCGTCGAGCGCGGGCAGGAAGCTCGCGCCGTCGAGCTTGCGGTCGCGCGGCGGCTCGATGCCGGCGAGGGCGCACGCCGTCGGCAGGAAATCCACGCCGCAGACCGGCTCATCGCTCACGCTGCCGGGCCGCGTCCTGCCGGGCCACCGCACGATGCCGGGAACGCGGATGCCGCCTTCGTGCAGCGAGCCTTTCTTGTCGCGCAACGGGCCGGCCGAGCCGTGCGGATGCATCGGCGTGATGGCGGGGCCGTTGTCGCTCGTGAAGAACACGAACGTATTCTCACGCAGCCCGCGCTCGTCCAACGCCCGCATCAGCCGGCCGAAGGCGTCGTCCATCTGCGTGATGTTGCCGTGGTGCGCGCTGTAGCTCGGGTCGTCGGAGGGATAGAGCTTCGTGTATTTGGGGTCGGTGGCGATCGGCTCGTGCGGCTCGTGGAAGCAGACGTAGAGGAAAAACGGTTTCGACGGGTCGCGCGCGCCGAACCAGCGCATGGCTTCGTCCGCGACGAGGTGCGCCGAGTAGCCTTCGAGCTTGCCCAAGGGTTGGCTGTTGCGAACGAAGTTGTTGGGGTTGTGATGATTTGGCAGCGCGATGTTCTGCGTCGAGAACCAATGCTCGAAGCCGTGGTCGTTCGGCTGCGGCTGCGTGGGCTGGTTGAACTGGCCGTTCATGTGCCACTTGCCGCTGTGACAGGTGACGTAGCCCGCCCGCTTCAGCAGCGTGGCGATGCTGATTTCGCCGCGTGGCACGTGGACAGGCGACTCCTCCGGAATCCAGTTGCGCACACCCACGCGCGTGGGCGTGCGGCCGGTCATCAGCGCCGTGCGCGACGGCGAGCAATTCCCATGCGCCGCGTAACAACTCGTCAGTTTCATTCCTTCGGTTGCGAACTTGTCGAGGTTCGGCGTGTGGAGCGTCTTGTCGCCGAAGCAGGCGAGGTCGCCGTAGCCGAGATCGTCACAGAGGACGAGGAGGATGTTGGGCTTGGCTGACGCCGCGGTGGCGATGGCTGCGACCGACAGCAGCGAAAGAATGATGGGCAGAAGTTTTCTCATGGTTCTTGTCCTTGGTCGGGCGGGTTTCTTACAAGTTCTCCATCGGCTGTGCTTCCACGCCGAGCGCTTCGATCTTGCTGTGGTTGTCGAGGCCGTAGTGGCGGCTCGCGTCGTCCTGCGGCCAGCGCGACAGAAGCTCCTTGTCGCCAAGCAATCGCGCGATGGCCGCGGGGTCGGCTAGTGGCGGCAGAACTGGCGTCAGGATCGGGTTACGGATGCCAGTGTCGGACTGGTAGAGTGCCACGCCGTCCGCGCCCTCGTTGTATTGGCGCTGCGCGCGGCGGAGAAAAGAAACCGGGTTCACCCTAGTCTTCGCCGCAGGCAGACAGCCCACGCCGCCCCAGAGCTTCACGCCGTGCGCGCGCGCCAGCCTCGCGTAGGGCGCGAGCGTGTCGGGATACTTGTAGCGGAGCCACCAGAGCGGGTTCGTGCATAACTCGTCCACGAGCTTCTCCTTCAGCCACGCCTCCACGTCCATGCCTTCCATCAGGTTTACGTCGAGGCCGCAGTCGGTGATGCGCGCCATGACGGGCACTTTGTGGCCGAGACGCTTCTCGACCCCGCCCAACGCCGCGCGCAGTTCGCGAAGGAACGTCGTGACGTAGCCGGCACGGAAGCGGCACCACTCCATGAAGCGCGGCTCGTCGGGCTTGAACTGACGCGGGTCGCCGCCGCCTTTCGCCTGCCACGCCGCGATGAGCTTCGGCTGGTAATCCATGTGCGGCACCTGCCGACAGAAATCGAGGCACAACCCATGCACGCCGATCTCCGCCACCTCGGCCAGGATGGCGATGCGCTCGCGGCGATACTCCGGGAAGAAATACGACAGGCGCGTTGTGTCCAGCTTGCCTCTCTTGGTGACGAACCACAGTTCCGGATGCTCCGCCGCCCACTTCGAGCGCAGCGCGCCGCCGTAGCCGCTGCCGTAATGCCGGTTCATGCCGAGCCGCGCGTAGATCGTCATGCCGCGCTCGCGGGCGAACGTCATCGCCGCGCGCAACGTGCAGCGTTGCTTCAGTGCGTCGCCGATGACCTTCGTCTCCGGCCGCGAATCGCCGACGTAGAGCGTCGTGGCCGGCAACTTGCTGTGGTAGTCCACCGTGCTGCGCCCGATGGCCCAGATGACGTGGTGGATGCCGTGATCGAGGTGCGCTTGCAGACAATCTTCCGTGTCGCGCCCCGTGGTTTTCTGGAGGCGGTAAATCCACTCGAACAATTCCGCGATGCCCCAAACGGTCTTGCGGTCACTCGCCGCCGACTCCGCGCCGCGCGCGTCGAAAAGCGCCGTCGCGCCCAAGAGCCAGCCGCCGGTTCGCTGGACGGCTTCGCGACGGGTGATTCGGCTGCTGGCGGTCACGGCCGGCTCCGTCCTTTCTCGCGAACCTCCCGCAACGGCAGTGAAGACGGAATTCCGTCGGGAGACGGAGGCGGTTCCTTTAGCAGTCGCACTTGGATGTTCGAGATGCGCGTGGTGTTCTTGCCATACAGACTGTGCGCGCCGAACCCGAATCTGGCGTTCTGCGCATCCACAGAACCCTCCTTGGGTTGAAGCTCTTTGAAGACCAGGTTGCCATTGAGATAGAAAGTAATGTGGTTCTTCCAGCACTGGACATGAAGCTGGTTCTTCTTCTCCAATGTCACAGGGAACTTCGGATTGTCCGCGAGGCTATACTGATGAAGCAACGTCGCTTGAGGCGTGGCCGTCTTCTTCGCCTTCCAGACTTCGCACATCACCCACTTGTGTCCTTCACGCCAAGAATAACCGAGCGCGACGCCGAGCGCCCGGCCTTCGTCGGTCGGCGCATCAATCTCAAAGTCGGCGCGCACCTCGAGATCCGTGCCGACGTGCAGTTGAGAAACGATCAGAACGCGCTCGTTGTTGGCTCGTATCTGGAACACGCCGTCGGTGGGGACCTCCCACTTGCCATAAACGGGGTCCCACCCCTCCAATATGTGGCCGGCTTTGGGCGACACATCCACCCATCCGCCTTTCGACAATTGCTCGTCGCCAGTAGCGACGGCCAGCTCGATCCGTAGAACCTGCAGAGCGGATTCCGGGCCGTTGATCTTTTGCAGCGCAGACTGGTAGCACTTGGCGGCTGCCGCGTAATCGTGCGCGCGGGCGAACTCCATGCCTTTCCCAAAATCATCTTTCGCCGCGCTAGTGAAGAGATACACGTTGCCGATCACCGTGTTCTTGGCTTTCCGAAAGAAGTGCAGTTCTTGCTTGGCTGATGGGGCCAGTTCGCTGTGCAGTTGGTCGAGCGCCTTGCGCGCTTCGTCGTAGCGGCCACAGGCCCAGCCATGCACCACGATGGACGAAAGGCGATCCGGCAACTGGTTCTTGCGTTCGGGCGCGGCGAGCAGCGCGTGTTCGAGGGCCATCACGTCATCGGCGATTTGTGGGGTGCGGTAGACCTCGCGTTTCTCTTCAAAATCCATCGTAACACCTTGAACCACATCAAAGAAGAAATCCGGCACCCGGGTGTCGTAGCGCTTCGTGGCGGCGCAGGCACGGCCGAAGGCGAGCATGGCCTCGTGACTGCCACCCCAACGCGGCTGCAGCGCCCACGACAAATCGCTGTAGGCCGGCCGGTAGTCGAACTGCGCCTTGACCGCGCGGTCAAACCAAAGCCGCAGACTGTCGCCGGATTCGGCGCAGCCACCCATGACGACGGTAATCATTTCAGCGGCCGCCTCGGGCCGGTCGGGCCGCAGTTGCCAGCCCTGCGTTAACTCGGCTCGCGCTTTCTTCAAGTGCTTAGAGAAACCCGCCCAACCTTGTTCCGTAACCGTGGAAGCCCAACCACTGCCACGGTCTTCCCACGCGCGCCTGACCTCGATATAACCCAGCAGTGTGTGCTTGGCCCACGCGGCGAGCTTGGTTGAACTGCTGTAAAGCTCGGCAAGTTCGTCTCTAGCGTGACTGACGTGATGCCACCACCGCGGGTCAACCGTGTGCTGGACGAAGAGCATATCATCGGCGCCGTCGTAGCTGCCTTCCTCCAACGCCTCGCGCGTCCAGAGGACGATCTGTTGGGCGATCTCACTCATTCGCTTGCTCTTGCTGTTGGTCTTCTTGCCCCCAGACAGGGCATTGAACAAGTTGATCGCCACGAGGCGGGTGACCGCGCGGGGATAACGTCCTTCCTTTTCCAGTTGTTGAAGCGCCTCTTCGTAATCTCCATAACTCCGCGAAGGCTCCTGATCCGTGCGGACGCGTTCCAGCCACTGGGTGAGATAGCGCACCATCGGATCATTGCAGTGCGCGCCCAAGAGTTTTCGCCCGCGCGCCATCAACTCAGGCGGCGCCTTCTCGCGTTTCGAGTCCACCGACCATACGGCAAGGGCTTCCTCCATGAACTTCGTCGCGTCGGCTTCCCACGGCTGGCCTTTGGCCACTTCGCGAAATGGCGCGAGGATGCGGCGCTTGCACCAGTCGAGATGCTGTTTGTCGAAGTCGCGCCACGTGTAGGAATTCGGCGACACCGAAATCGGCGCGCCCGCTTCCGTGACCCGTCTGTTTGGGTTGAGCAGATCAGAGATTGAGATGGCGCGCGAAGACGTGACGATCAAACAGCAAGTGATTGCCGTTACCACGCAAGGAATGAACGAACGCGACGCGTGAAAGCGTTCTTGAGAGAGTGCCCGCCAGCGGCTTGAAACTGCTTTCAGCCAACTTGGTTTCATTCGGATGTCCTCCAAGTGTTGACCAACGACGGCGGCGAACGTAGGTCGCTGGCAAGCCGAAGGCAAGGCGAATTCCGGGCCAACACGCGGCTTGACTCCGGCGACCGCAGGACTTATCACTCGACCAAACCAGTCAAGGAGCTACATGGAACCTAATATGAATCCCACCAACCGTCGGCAGTTTTTGAAAACCTCTAGCGCGGCCGTCGTCACCACCGCGATGGCAGCACCGTTCATCCTTTCCAGCGCGGCCCGCGCGGCGGGCACCAGCGAGAAGCTGAAGATCGGCTTCATCGGCTGCGGCGGACGCGGCTCCGGCGCCGCCAAGCAGGCGCTCAAGGCCGACAGCAACGTCGAGCTTTACGCGATGGGCGATGTGTTCGAGGAGAAGATCACCAAGAGCCTGGAGCAATTGAAGAAGATCGCGCCCGAGCAAATCAATTGTCCGCCGGAGCGGCAGTTCGTCGGACTGGACGCCTACAAGAAGGTCATCGGCAGCGGCGTGGACGTGGTGTTGTTGACGACACCGCCGGGATTCCGGCCGCAGCAGTTCAAAGCCGCCGTCGAGGCGGGTAAACACGTGTTTCTGGAAAAACCGATGGCCACCGACGCGCCTGGCGTGCGCTCGGTGCTCGAATCGGTGAAGCTCGCCAAGCAAAAGAAGCTCGCCGTGGTCGCCGGCTTCTGCTGGCGCTACGACTACGCGCGGCGCGAGTTCTTCAAGCGCATCCTTGATGGTGCCGTCGGCGACCTACGCGCGCTCTACGGCTGTTATTGGGCCGGGCCGGTGAAGCCGATGTCCGCGACCGAAGTTCGCCCCGCCGGCATGAGCGACGTGGAGTGGCAACTGCGCCACTGGTATAACTTCGTCTGGACCTGTGGCGACGGCCTCGTGGAGCAGGGCTGCCACACGCTCGACAAAATCATGTGGGCGATGAAAGACGCGCCGCCCCAGAAGTGCATCGCCGTCGGCGGCCGTCAGGTGCCCAATCCCGGCGGTAACATCTACGACCACATCGAGGTCAACTACGTCTGGCCCAATGGCGTGCGCGCGTTCTTCGGCCACCGCCAGTTGCCCATGTCTGCCAACAAGGTAGCCGACTATCTCATGGGCACCAAGGGCGTCGGCACCATCGGCGAAGGCCCCCAGCCGGAGATCACCGGCGAGACCAAGTGGGCCTACAGCGGCGACAAGAACGACATGTATCAGACCGAGCACGACGAGTTCTTCGCCTCCATCCGCAAGGGCGAGCCGATCAACGACGGCGAGCGCATGGCCACCAGCACCATGGCCTCCATCATGGGCCGCATGGCCGCCTACACCGGCGCGGAGATCACCTGGGAAAAGGCGCTCGCTTCCGAAGAGCGCCTCGTGCCCGAAGTGCTCGACTGGAAACAGGAACTTCCCGTCGTGCCGATGGCCGTGCCGGGAACCACGAAGTTTTTCTAACCGCCGAGCCGCAGTCGGTGGATCGCAGAGTGGGACGTGAAACGTGACGCGGGTTGCGTTTCACGTTTCGCTCACTACCGACCGGCCAATGCAGCCCAACTCAAAGACAATTTTTGTGTAGCCGAACTGAAGCTCTGGACCCTAGACTGCCGACACTCAATGCTATGAAATCATTCTATCTCTCCATCGGGACCGTATCCTTGGCGCTTGCCTTCGCCGGCTGCGGCCAGCAAGCCGAGCAAGCCAAGCCAGCGGAGCAACCCAAGAAAGCCGAACAGGCCGCGGCAGCGCCGGCTGCAGGCAAGACGGTTGATTTCGTCAAGGACATCCAGCCCATCATCGAAGAGCAATGTCTGGTCTGTCACCGCGAAGGTCACGCGGCCGGCGACGTGCAGCTCGACACCAAGGCCGCCGCCCTCAAGGCCGACGGTGCGGGCAAGTGCGTTGTTCCCGGTGTCCCAGCCAAAAGCTCGTTCTACACCACCACCGTCCTGCCGGTGGACGACGACGGTTTGATGCCGCCGAAGAAAAAGGGCGGCCCGATGTCGAAGGAGAAGATCGAATTGATCAAGCTCTGGATCGAGCAAGGCCCGGCCTGGCCCGACGGCGTGGTCTGCAAGATGAAGGCGAAAGAAACCGCCGCGGCGGATCCCGCTGATGTGAAAGCCTTGGCCACGACGGCCGACATCCACAAGCGCATCGTGGCCAAGCTTGATGTGAAGGACGCGGCGCAGATGAAGGAATACAGCGTCACCATCCCCGGCTCGGATGTGGCATTCACGATGGTGCCGATTCCCGGCGGCGAGTTCACGATGGGCAGCCCCGACGGCGAACCTGGCCACAAGAAGGAAGAAGGCCCGCAGCGCACGGTGAAGATCAGCCCGTTCTGGATGGAGAAATGCCTCGCCACTTGGAACGAATACGAGCTGTTCATGTTGCAGGAGGAGGAGAAGAAGACGCGCGCCTCGCACAAGACCGACCCCGAGGGCGACAAGATCGCCGACGCCATGGCACGCCCCTCGCAGCCTTACGTGGACATGACGTTCGGCATGGGTCGCGACGGATTCCCGGCCATCAGCATGACGCAGCACGGGGCGTCGCAGTATTGCAAGTGGCTCAGTGCCAAGACCGGCCAGTTTTACCGGCTGCCGACGGAAGCGGAGTGGGAGTATGCCTGCCGCGCCGGCACGAAGACGGCGTATTTTTTCGGCGATGACGCGGCGAAGCTCGGCGACTACGCGTGGTATGCCAAGAACTGCGGCGGCGCCACCAAGAAGGTCGGCCAGAAGAAGCCGAACCCTTGGGGCCTCTACGATATGCACGGCCTGCTCTGGCAGTGGACGCTCGACCAGCAACTGCCCTACACCAAGGACGCCCAGACCGACCCGTGGGTGAAGCCCGCCAAGCCATATCCGCACGCCACCCGCGGCGGCTCGTGGCAGACCGAAGCCGACCGTTGCCGCGCCGCCGCGCGCTACGGTTCCGACCCGTCGTGGAAGGTCCAGGATCCGCAGTTGCCGAAGAGCATCTGGTATCACACCGACGCGCAGTTCGTCGGCTTCCGCATCGTCCGTCCACTGGCCGTGCCGGCGCCGGAGGAACTGCACCGCTACTGGCACAGCGGCGTCGAAAAGGGCGACTAGGAAAAACGCCCGCCGCGTTTACGGCTTCTCGTAGAACTTCGCGAAGCCCGGCGACTCGAAGGTTTCGATCTTGTCGCCGGGCTTTCGCATAATGAGCGCCTCCGCGCCGGGCATTGACCTCACCAGCTTCAATCCCGCCTTCGGCTCCAACACACTGACAGACGTGGACAAACCGTCGGCGGTGATGCCATCGCGCGCGATCACCACCACCTGGCAATGATCGGTCAAGCCGATGCCGGTGTGCGGATTGACGACATGGGAGTAATGCTTGCCGCCGATCTCCAGGAACTGGAAGAAGTCGCCCGATGTGGACAGCGCCGCGTGTGACAGTAACACATGGCGTGTCGGCTCCTTCGCCGCCTCGGGCGCATTGAGCGCCGGCACGGCGATGCGCCAGCCGGGCTTGCCGGGCGGCGGGTCGCTCATGGCCATGTTGCCGCCGCCGACCACCAACGCGCTGGCAATGCCGCGCTCGCGCAACACCGCCACCGCCTCACTGACGGCGTAGCCTTTCGCGATCGCGCCGAGGTCGAGCCGCATGTTTGGCACGAGCAGCTTCGCGGTGCGGCGCTTCGGATCGAGTTGGATGTTCTTGTAACCGACGGCCCTCCTCGTTTCTGCCAGCGCCGCCGGGTCGGGAAGGCGGTATTCGCGCCGCGCCTTGCGCCAGAGCCAGACGCACGGGCCAACCGTCACATCGAACGCGCCATTGCTCCGTTTGGAAAACTCCTGCGCCCGCGACAGCACGAACCACAGCCGTTCGCTCAACGCCACCGCCTCTCCGCTGCCTGACGAGCGAGAGAGCCGGCTCAGTTCGCTCTCCGGCTCGTAGTCGCTCATGATGGCGTTGATCTCCTTGATCCGTCGGAACGCGGCGCTGGCGGCCTCCTCGGCCGTCTTCTCGTCCGCCGCATAGAGCGTGATCTGGAACCGCATCCCCATCTGCGGCCGGGCGAACTCGCAGCGTTCCAGCGCCAATGCCGGCGCAGCGCCCAGCAGCACGAGCAGCAGACTGAAATAACCGGCTCGCTTCACAAACAGCTCTACGATCCTGCCGAGACGGAAATCTGGACCACGGCCCCGTCGTCCTGTTTGGCGGCGACCACCGCGCATTGGCGGCCTGCTTTGCTGGCTGTGACCATGCTCGTGTCCCCCATGTTCATCGTGGTGCCGATCTCCCATCCCCGGCTCTTCAACTGCTCCTGGTAGAACTTGCCGGCGTCGGTGAAGGAGGCGGCGACATGGAGATGAACGATGAGCTGTGCGCCTTGCGAGGCGGCCATTTTCACGACGGCGCCTTTATAGATGGGCACGTCCTTCGGGAAGTTGTCGGGCAGCGCGACGCTCTTGTCGCCGGTCGCCATCTTGAGTTTGCCTTCTTTGGTGGTCACCTCGTAGGTGGCCTGGCCGTTTTTCTCATCAATCTTCACTTTGCCATCTTTGGTTTCGTAAGTGGAACTCTTGCCGCAACCGAACGAGAGCGCGAGCAGAGCGATCAGACTCATAACCATTTTCTGTGACATAAACTTGGTTCCTTGTTGAGTTGGTTCAGGTTGACTGCGGACAACTTACACCCAGTGGCCGCGGCGAGCCAATGGATTTGAGGCAAGCGGACCGAGGCTGCTTCACGACAGCCGTTGTCCGGCCATTCTTCTTTCTTCACTCGCCGGGGTTCTCCCGCTAGGCTGCGGTTGTGCGTTTAACGGACCGCTATATCCTTCGGGAGTTTCTGACGGCGTTTGGCTACTGCCTGCTGGCGTTTGTGCTGATGCAGGTGGTGTTCGACATGTTCCAATCGCTGCGCGAATTTCTCGATTGCGGCTCCTCAACGCTGACGATCATCACGTATTACCTGCTGATCCTGCCGGGCGCGGTCGCCTCGACGTTGCCGGCGGCGATCTTCTTCGGGCTGATCTTCGCGCTTGTTACCATGTCCAAGAACAACGAGCTGACCGCGATGCGCGCCGCGGGCCAGAGCCTGCTGCGGAGCAGCGTGGGGGTGATCGCTGCCGCGCTGGGGATGGGCGTCGGTCTGTTCGTGATCAATGAAGTGCTGGTGCCAACGTCCGCAGAGCGTGCCGCGGATTTGATCACCCAGCAGAAACTCCTTTCAATGGTCGGCCGCGGCTCGGTCAACGAGGCGGACGCCTACACGATGCGCAATCTCACCTACGTGAACAACCGCGAGGAACGTAAATGGTTGTTCCGTGTCTTCAACACCAAGACGCTGTCGGCTGAGAACGTGGACCTTCATTGCCAACCCCGCGGCCAGCCGGAGCAGGCCATCAACGCCGGCTTCGCCTACTGGGTGGGCAACCACTGGCTGTTCCAGGACGTGAAGGTCATCACCTATCCGGCGGACACCACACAAGGTGCGGGCGTCATTCAGAAGTTTCATCTGAGATGGGAAGATCCCGCAATCAACGACCTGCCGGAAGACATCATGCTCTTCTCCAAAAAAGAGCCGGAGTTCATGACCGTTCGGCAGGTGCGGCGCTATCTGGAGTTGCACCCGAAAGAGGAGTTGTCCAAGTTCCGCGTCAGCCTCCAGCAACGCTACGCCGCTCCCTGGTCGTGTGTCGTCGCGTGCCTGATGGCCTTGCCACTCGGCGCGGGCACAAGCCGGCGCAGCGCGCTCGCGGGCGTCGCCTCGGCCATGGTGCGCCTCGTGCTTTATTTCGCCCTTTACTATATCGGCGTGAAGCTGGGGAAAACCGGCAGGCTCGACCCGGCCGTTGCGGTCTGGCTGGCCAACGGCGTCTTCACGGTCATCGGCGCGTTCATGGTGTGGCGCACGCGATGATCAGATCTTCTCGTCGCCGGAGGCGATCTTCTGGAGGCGCGGGCGGTTGAGGACACGGATCACGTTGCCGCGGTAGGTGAGAATACGGTGCTCTGCCAGCCGATGCAGCAGCCGGGAGAGCGTCTCTTTCGTCGTGCCGAGAATCTGAGCCAGCATCGTCTTAGTGATGCCGGCCTTGATCGGCTTGCCCAGCTCACCGGGCAGACTCAGGACATAACCGGCGAACCGCGCCGGCACCTCCTTCATCGTCAGATCCGTCAGCGCGTCGCGCATCCGGGCCAGCCATTTCACCATTGTGCCCATGATTTTGAAGCTCAGCCGCGAATCGCGCGCGAGCAGTTGCTTGAAGCCGTTCTTATCAATCGCCACTACGGTCGTGGGCGACGTCAGCGCCTCGGCTGACGCCGGATACGTCTCCATGAACATCGCCGCCTCTGCGAACGCCTCGCCTCCGGGCACGACGTGAATCACGTGCTCCCGCCCGTCCGGTCCGACGCGATAGACCTTCACCGAGCCAGTCACGACGAGGAAGAACCCGCGCGATGGATCGCTCTCATTGAAGATGGTCTGACCCTTGCGATACTCCTTGGAAACGGCGATGCGTTGAAGCGCCTCCAGGTCCGCTCCCTCCAAGTCCGAAAACAGCCGGCAGCTTCGCAGCAGGTAGGTGAGGTTCATTGTCGGCTGCACGGTCTATCACGAAGTTGGCGTTGCGAAAATTAAATTCGACAGGCAAGAAGCCTTCTCCCAAACACTTTCTTTTTGCGGAAAGTGATGGCTGGGCAAATTCTGATCGCTCCGCTGAGACGGTTTGGGGACGCGTTTCGCCATCGTAGAACGGATGTCCACATCCGTTCCGCAACGCACGAGGAGAAACGGGCTTGGAAGCCCGTTCTACTTGCCCAACGCGCGCCGCCGATGTTTTGAGAGAATCTCCACCCGGCCTCAGCGTCCCTCGGCTGCGCGCGTCACCGTCCAGCCGGCGTCGTCGCGCCAGACCTGCAACTCCGCCGCGTCGCGCGTCGCCTCAATCGTTTCCCGATTCAGCCGGTCGTTTTGCTCGAACTTTCGCAGAGCTTCCTCCTCGCTCGCGCCGCCGCGTTGGTGGCGGGCGATCAGGTTCTTGCGCGCCAGCGCGGCGTCGCAGTCGAGGTAAATCCGCAAGTCCAGCGCGGCGCGCACTTCGGGCCAGTGAAGAAGGTAGTTTCCCTCGACGATCACAAACGGCGTCGCTGGCCCCGCCGTGAATGCGTCCGGCACCGGCTCGTGCGTCTCGCGCGAATACACCGGCAGCCGCACCGGCTCCATCGCAAGATGCAAGGCCTTCATGGCCATCTCGAACGCCAGCCGGTCGAACGTCTCCGGCGCGCCCTTGCGCCCGCGCAGCCCCAGTGCTTCCAGCCGGGCGTTGTTGAAATGGAATCCGTCCATCGGCACGAGCACGTGCGGCCCAAGCTCCGCGGCCAGCGTCCGCGCCAACCGGCTCTTGCCCGCGCCCGGCGGGCCGGCGATGCCGACCATGAGCCGCCGGCCTTTCCGTTGCGCGCAATCGCGAATCTCGTCCACGAGATACGCCAGTTGAGCGCGTCGCCACAGTTCCGGCAGAATCTCGCCCGCCTTCCCCTCCAACCGCTCGTGCGCCAGCCGCGATACCGCGCTGCGCTCGCAATTGATCTCGATGATCGTTGCGCCGGCCTGCCGCGCCTGTGTGACGAGATCCACCGGCAATGACACGCCGCCCGACGTGCCGATGACCAACACCAGTTGCGCCTCCTCCACCGTCGCCAGCATCTTTTGCACCGTTGCCGGTTCGTAGTTTTCGCCGAACCAGAGCACTGCCGGCCGCAACATGCCGCCGCAGCCCTCGTGATGCGGTGGCAGTTCCTTCAGCGGCGTTTGCTCCAAAGGCAACGTCGCGCCGCACTGCAAACACTGCGCGCGCCATACGCTGCCATGCACCTCCACCATCCGCCGGCTGCCGGCGCGCGGATGCAGGCCGTCCACGTTTTGCGTCACCAACAGGAAATGATGATAGAACCGTTCCATCGCCGCGACGACGCTGTGCGCCGGGTTTGGCTGCGCCTGCGCGCAAAGGCCGCGGCGCCAATCATACCATTCCCACACCGTGTGCGGCTGGCGCTGGAACGCCTCCGGCGTCGCCAAGTCCTCCGGCTTGAAATTCCGCCACAGTCCGTCCGCGCCGCGAAACGTCGGGATACCGCTCTCCGCCGAGATGCCCGCGCCGGTGATGACGACGACACGATTGGCGCGCTTGAGCGCGGTGATGACGTTGCCTGAAATGTTCTGTGTCATGTTTTAGCGCGCGCATACTGCCTGCGCCGCCTGTCAAAGTCACGGCGCAAGCGGGAGCAATAGCGGCACAGATGACCTGAGCTTTTTACAGCCTCGGTTTTCCCGGTTTCAAAGGCGCGGCCCAGAGTTGGGCGCCTTTCACCTTCAGCTTGCGCTTAAAAATCCTGTCGCCGCAGGCGGCGAAGAGGGTGTCGCCGTTTTCACCGCCGAAGCAGACGGCGCTGACGCGGCCATTGGGCGTCGGCAGGATGGCGTTGACGCGGCCTGCTTGGTCGCAGACTTGGATGCCCATGCGCGTGGTGACGTAGAGCCGACCGTCGCGGTCCACGGTCATGCCGTCCGCGCCGCTCTCGTCGGCCGTGTCGGGCGAGTGCAGCCAGAAGTATCGCTGCTTGAACTTCAGCGAGCCGTCGGGCGCGATCTGGTAGCTATAGACCCAGTGCGAGCGGTAGTCGTCCACGTAGAGTAGTGACTGGTCGGGCGAGAGCGTGATGCCGTTGGCAAACCGCAGGCCGGTGTCCACGACACGCTTCTCGCCGGTCGGCTTGATAAGCCAGACTTTGCTCGGCTTGGCCTCGGAGCCGGATTCGGTGACATAGATCAAACTGTCGTGGCAGACGACGAGGTCGTTGCCCTTGAAACCGTCCGCAATCACCGTCGCTTTGCCGTCGGCGTCGTAGGCGAGAATCTGATCAACGGCGGACGCGACTGCGTAAAGGCGGCCATCGGGGCCGAACGATTGTCCGTCGCCGCGTTTCGAGTCGGCGAGGATGACGCTGACCTTTCCGTCGAGAGCGATCTTGTGAAGCCGGCTCGCGGTCGCGCCAGTGGGTGGCCCATTGAAGAACACCTCGCCCTTCGCGTTGGCAGTCGGGCCGGTTGTGGACTTGAAACCTTCAGCGGCAACTTGCCAGTTCTCGCCGGGGACGAGGATGGCTTGCAGCGTGGAGTTGCTGCTGACACCAGCCCTCACCGGCGCGGGCCAGTCTCTCCAAAGCCAGCGCATCGCGTCGGGGAAGACTGCCGTAGCGTGCTTGCCGTTGTGGCCGCCCTCGCCCCAAATATGGTTGACCTCGTAGCCCGCGAAGGTGAGCGCGCGCTCCATCGTCTGGTTCGCCATCCACCAATCGCCGCAGTAGATGTTCAGGTCGTTGCTGCCGTCTTGCAGGAAAACGCGAATGGACTTCGGCTCGAACTTGCGGATGAGCGTCGGGTAACGGTCGCCGCCGCGGAGGCCGACGTAGGTGCCGACGGCACTAAAGACGCGGCTGAAAGCGTCCGGCCGCTCCCACGCCGCCGTGAACGCGCAGATCGCACCGCTGCTGGCGCCACCGATGGCGCGGTCGTTGCCGCTTTTCGGCAGGCGGATCGGTCGGCCGTCGGGCAGGACAATCTTCTCCACTCTCGGCAGGATTTCCTCCAGCACGAACCGCGCGTAGGCGTCGCCGAGACCGTCGTATTCGAAGCTGCGGTTGAACCGGTCAAGCGCGCCGTCGCCCAACGCCTTTACCCGGCCGTGCATGATGAACACGCCGATGGTCACGGGCATTTCCTTCTTCGCGATGAGATTATCGAAGACGACCGGCGCATTGTATTGCACGCCGTCCTGCCCGACGTAAACGCACGCCGGCTTGGCGGGATCGTATTGCGCCGGCACATAGACCGAGTAGTCGCGCGTGGTGCCGGGAAAGATTTTGCTGCCGTCGAAGGTGAACTTCAGCACCTCGCCCTTCGGCACGCCCGGCTGCGGCTGCGAGTCGGGGCCGGGCTTGTAGTCGTCGGCCGCCGGCGCAGTGGCAGCGGAGAGCGCGCAGACGATGGAAACGACGAACGCGCGGAAGAGGCAGGAAAAGTTCATGCGGCGATTCTGCCGGTGTGTTGCGCTTTGTCAAAGCTCTTTCCGACTCCGGGAATCCTTGCATCCGTTCCGGCGTTCCGATAGGTTGCGCCCGTCAGAACAATGAACCCGAGAATTCCACCGACCATTGACGTTGGCGGCCACAGGCCGACGCTTGGCTGCATCCCGGCAGCGATGGCTGGCATTCTTGTTCTTCTGACAGCGTGGACGTCGTTCTACACCGTGGAGGCGGAGTCGGAGGCGGTGGTGTTGAGGCTTGGGAGATTCCACGTGAAAACGGAATCGGGCCTGCATTTCAAACTCCCGCTGGGCATTGACATCGTGTCGGTGCTGCCTACGCGACGGCAGTTGAAGATGGAGTTTGGTTTTTCCAGCGCGGGCTACAGCAATCCCGACCAGGCGGGGTATGAGCCGGATCGGGAGAAGTCCATGGTCACCGGCGACCTGAACGCCGCGCTGGTGGAGTGGGTTGTGCAGTATCGCATCTGCGACCCGAAACAGTATTTGTTCGACGTGCGCAATCCGGGCCAGACGTTGCGCGACCTGTCGGAGGCGGTGATGCGCGAAGTGGTTGGCGACCGCACCGTGGACGAGGTCATCACCATCGGCCGGCAGGAGATCGAAATGGCCGCGCTCACGCGACTGCAAGAGATGGTCAAACAATACAAATTGGGTTTGTCCGTGGATCAGGTGCAGTTGAAGAACGTCAACCCGCCCAAGACGGTGCAGGCGTCGTTCAACGAGGTCAATAAAGCCCAGCAGGACCGTGAGAACTCGATCAACGTCGCCAACGGCGAATACAACAAGGTCGTGCCGAAGGCCAAGGGCGAGGCCCAGCAGACCATCAGCACCGCCGAAGGTTACGGGGCCAAGCGCGTCAACGAAGCCGAGGGTGATGTCGCTTCGTTCAACGCGATGCTGCAGCAATATGTGAAGTCGCCCGAAATCACCCGGACGCGCATTTACTTGGAGACGATGGGCGAAATCCTGCCGCAGGCGGGGCCGAAGATCATCATGGACGAGTCGCTGCGCCAGTGGTTACCGGTCTTGCAGCAGACGTTGAAAGCCGGGGAGGCAAAACAATGAAGGCCGGATGCCTCATCGCTTTTGCCGCCGGCGCACTGGTTGCGCTCTATGTTCTCGCCGACACCTGCTACACCGTAAACGAAATGGAGCAGGTCATCATCACCCAGTTCGGCAAACCGGTCGGCGAACCGGTCGTCGAGCCGGGCCTGCACTTCAAGCAGCCGTTCATCCAAGCCGTCAACCGCATCGAGAAGCGCTTCCTCGAATGGGACGGCGCGCCCGTGGGCATCCCGACCAAGGACAAGACTTACATCTACGTGGAAACCTTCGCGCGATGGCGGGTCAAGGAGGCGATGCAGTATTTTCTGCGCATCCGCGACGAGCGCAGCGCCGGGTCGCGACTCGAAGACATCCTTGGCAGCGAAACGCGCAACGCCGTCGCCAAGCACGAGCTTATTGAGATCATCCGCACCGACAAGAACCGCAAGCCGGCGCAGGACGATTCGTTGAAAGGCCCCGCGGGTTCCGCCGTCCTCGGTTCAGTGGGTGCGCTGCCGCCCATCAAGGTTGGCCGGTGCAAAATCGAGGAGGAAATCAAGAAAGCCGCCGAGGGTAAACTCGCCGATTTCGGCATCGAACTGCTCGACCTGCGGATCAAGCGCGTGGACTACAACCCCGAAGTCCTCGACAGTATTTACAAGCGCATGATGAGCGAGCGGCAGCAGATCGCCCAAGCCTTCCGCTCCGAGGGTGAAGGCTCCGCCGCGCGCATCGCCGGCCAGAAGGAGCGTGAACTTAACGATATCCAGTCCACGGCCTACCGCCAGGCGCAGCAGATTCGCGGCGAAGCGGACGCCAAAGCCGCCGAGATCTACGCGCGCGCCTACACGCAGAATGCGCAGGCCGCCGAGTTCTACGCCTTCATCAAGAGCATGGAGACCTACCGGAAAGTTTTTGCCAAGGACTCCACCCTCCTGCTTTCCACTGACAGCGAGTTTTTCAGCCTGCTGAAACGCGCCGCCGCCCCCTCAAAGACTCCCCCATCAGCCACCGTGGGGCGCTGATCACCAGCTACGGCGGCGGCTGCAAACCGTCGCTCCTTGAACAGCACTGGCCATACAATGACTTTTACTCTTTTTCGTCCGCCTTGTGCCTTGGTCGGTCCGGACAAATCACTTGTCGCGGCGGGTTCGCGGTAGGTATAAGTTCCGGCATGGCACACGCAAAGAGAGCGTTTCACGGGCGCGGCATCATGCATGTCTCGCTGGTGGTAAGCGATTTGAGGCGAGCACGAGCGTTTTACGAGGGCGTCCTCAGCTTCGTGCCGATCAAGCGGCCTGCGGACCTGAGTTTTCCTGGTGTCTGGTATTTTCTTGGCTCGCAGGAATTGCACCTGATCGAGGCCCGCGACACGAACATCAATCCGCTCCAGCACGTCGCAATCGAGGTGACCGATGTTCGCGCCGCGAAGGCGGTGTTGCAGGCGCACCACATTCAGTGTGTCGCCGAGCTGAAGGCTGGCGCAGGCGGGCTTCATTCCGTTTACTGCTATGACCCCGACGGCAACCGGCTGGAGTTGTGCCAGCCCATCGGCTTCGGCGGCGTGGCCAGACGGGGCGATCGCTGACGTATGGAACAACTCGGTCTCATCGCAGGCAGCGGTGTGTATCCGCTGCTGTTGGCGCGCGCAGCGCGGGCGCGCGGCGTGCGGCAGGTGGTGGTCGTGGCGTTTGAGAACGAAACCTCGCCCGACATTGCACAGGCGGCCGATCACGTCGAGTGGATCAAGGTTGGCCAGCTCGGCCGGCTCATCAGCACGTTCACCCAGCGCGGCGTCACCGAAACCATCATGGCCGGCCAGATCGCGCCGAAAAACCTTTTCCGCGACATCCGGCCGGACTTGCGGTTGATGGCAATGATCGCGCGGCTCAAGGAGCGCAACGCGGAGACGATCTTTGGCGCCATTGCAGCGGAGTTGAAGAAGGACGGCGTGACGCTGTTGCCGGCGACGACGTTTATGGAGGACTACCTCGCGCCCGACGGGCCGATTACGAAACGCCGGCCGTCGCGCGAACAAGAGGAGGACATCGCGTTCGGCCTGAAGATCGCCAAGAGTGTCAGCGCGTTCGACATCGGCCAGACCGTCGTGGTGAAGAACGGCAGCGTCCTGGCCGTCGAGGCGCTCGAAGGCACTGACGAGTGCATCCGGCGCGGCGGCGCGCTTGCTGGCGAGCAAGGCGGCGCAGTCGTCGTCAAAGTCACCAAGCCGAACCAAGACATGCGCTTCGATGTGCCGGTGGTTGGCACGCGCACCATCGAGAGCTGCGCCGCAGGCCGCATCGCCGTCCTCGCCGTCGAGGCGGGCCGCTCGTTGATGCTGGACAAGGATGCCATCCTTGCCGCGGCCGACGGCGCAAGACTCGTCATCGCCGGAGTTGCGACGCCATCATGAACGACAAGGTTAAGATCGGCGTCATCGGCGTTGGCCATCTCGGCCAGCACCACGTGCGCGTTTACTCCGAGTTGCCCGAGGCGGAACTCGTGGGCGTATTCGATGTCCATCGCGCCGCCGCCGAGCGTGCCGTGGCGAAAAGCGGCGCGTGTGTGTTCGACAGCGCGGAGGCGCTCGCCGACGCCTGCGACGCGCTGAGCATCGTCACGCCGACCAAACACCATTTCGAGGTCGCCAGCGCGCTGCTTCAACGCGGCAAACATCTGCTTGTCGAGAAGCCGATCACCGACAACGGCGCGCAAGCCGAGCAACTGGTGCGGCTGGCGCAGGCGCGCAAGCTGGTGCTTCAGGTCGGCCACGTCGAGCGGTTCAACCCGGTGTTGAAATACCTGGAACAAGTCGCCGCCGAGCCGCGGTTCATCGAGTCACACCGGCTTTCACCGCATCCGGGCCGGTCGGCAGACATCGGCGTCGTGCTCGACCTGATGATCCACGACCTCGATGTCATTCTCCATCTTGTGAAATCGCCGCTGGTATCGATGGACGCCGTCGGCGTGCCGGTGCTGTCGGCGAGCGAGGACATCGCCAATGCGCGGTTGCGATTCGCCAACGGCTGCGTCGCCAACCTCACCTGCTCGCGCGTTAGTGCGGAACGGTTGCGGAAAATCCGGCTTTTCACCAGCACCAGCTATCTTTCGCTCGATTACATGCGCCAGGAGGGGCAGATCTATCGCATCGCGCGCGCCGATGAAGACGTGCGCGAGAGCGGTCTGCTGGCAAAGCTGCTCGCCACCGCTGGCGCAACGGCAACGGTTGTCTCGCAGTTTGCTGGCAAGACGATCATCCGCGAGCCGGTGCCCATCGAGAAGGGTGAACCGCTCAAGCTGGAACTGGCGTCGTTCATCGCCGCTGTGCGCGACCACAGCGCGCCGAAGGTCAGCGGCGAGCAGGCCAAGCGCGCGCTCGATGTGGCGCTCGCCATCACCGATCAAATCCGTTCAGGGCGATGAGCGCTCAACGTGAAACGCCGACGATCATGATGATCGCCGGTGAGATCAGCGGCGATAACCACGCAGCGCGCGTTGCGTCGGAGATTCTGCGGCAGCGTCCCGGCGCGAAGCTTTTCGGCGCGGGCGGGCCGGAGATGAAAGCGGCCGGTGTCGAATTGCTGCTCGATCTGACGGAGCATGCGGTGGTCGGGCTGACGGACGTGCTGGCGAACTACGCGAAGTTCCGGCGGCTGTTTTGGCAACTGGTGCGCGCGGCCGAGCAACGCAGACCGGACGCCGTCATTCTCACCGACTATCCCGGCTTCAACCTCCGCTTCGCGAAGCAGATGAAGGCGCGCGGCATTCCCGTCTTCTACTACATCAGCCCGCAGGTCTGGGCATGGGGCCGCAGCCGCGTGAAAGAAATCCCGAAGCTCGTGGACTTGATGATGGTCGTGTTTCCGTTCGAGAAGGGTTTCTACCAGGAGCATGCGCCGGGACTGCGCGTCGAGTTTGTCGGCCATCCGGTGGTCGAGCAACTGGGCAGGGAACTGCACGGGCTGAAGCGCGAGGAAAACCTGGTGGCGCTACTGCCGGGCAGCCGTGAGGCGGAGGTGGAGCGCATCCTGCCGCCGATGCTCGACGCGGTGCGATTGCTACGGCGCGAGCGGCCGGATTTGCGGTTTGAACTGGCGGCGGCCTCGGACAAGGTCGCGGCATTGGCGCGGGCGCTTGTGGGAAATGAACCGGTGGAGGTGCGCGTCGCCAATGCCCGCGAGTTGATGCAGCGCGCCGCGGCCGGCATGGTGGCCAGCGGCACGGCGACGCTGGAGTGCGCGTTTTTTGGTTTGCCATACGTGCTGGTCTATCGGGTAAGCTGGCTGACGTATGCAGTGGCACGATGGCTGGTGACGGTGCGGCATCTCGGCATCGTGAATGTCATGGCCGGTCGCGAGATCGTGCCGGAGTTCATCCAGCAGCGCGCGCGGCCGGAACTGCTGGCGCAAGCGGTGATGGAACTGCTCAGTGACCGCGTGCGACGCGAGCGGATGGAGCGGGAGCTGGCCGAAGCGATGGCGATGTTGGAAGGCGAGCGCGCGGCCGAACGAGCGGCAACGGCAGCGCTGACAGCACTGGATGCGGCAAGCGCCGGGCGTCCGAGGATTTGAGGTTTGAGTTGAGGTTATACTGATGGCCGGAATAGCCGAAATTGAGCAAACAGGACTCAGCGGAAGTTCCCACACGTCTTTGTGGCATCTGCTGACGGTGCTTGTTGCGCTTTGGGTGCCGTCAGCCTTGTTGGGAATATTCATTCTGATCAATCAAGGCCCTAACCCCATCAACGGCCCGCGCGAGCAATCGGAAGCAGGTGGACAGAACTCGGAGCCGAGGGGTGATCTGGTGGCGGTGCTGACGGTTCCCGCCAGTAGTCTGATGCAGATCGGTGTCCTCTTGTGGGGTGGAAAGTTGTTGTGGGGCGAGTATCGCAGACACAAGAGCCACCATCGCCGCCGGCGTCGAAAGCTCATAGACAAAATCCTTCAACGTGCGACGACGGTGTTCATCGCGATCAGCCTGTTCGCCACGATTCCGGCTTTCGTGTGGTGTTTGTCGCGCTTCTACAAGCTGTGCATCCACATCTAGCGTGTTCCCCCGCCTAGCTTGCAAAATCCGTTTTGCCTCCGAGTTCCGACAGTGCGTGCAAGGGGCTTCGCGCTTCGCGCCTTACTCTCCGCGAACATGAAGAACTTCCTGCGTGCGAGCATCACCACTCTGGTTGTTGCGGCCTCTGTCCGGCTGTAGAGCAGACGCCCATTGACTACGTCAACCCGCTCATAGATACCCACAAGTCGCGCCGGTTCTACTTTTCGTCGGCGTGCCGGCCGTTCGGCATGGTCAACCTCAGCCCCGATACGCACACGGGCAACGACTGGATGCACGGCTACATCTACGGCACGAACACGATTCGCTGTTTCAGCCCTCCGCAAAAACGCGTTGCCCGGCGGCATCCGCGACCACGTCGGCTACGAGCACAGTCCCGACGCGTGCGACGGCGGCACGCTGGAGATTGATTTGGGGCCGGAGCCGAACCGCAACTGGGGCGTCGCAAAGTAGCGTCGTTTACTTTTCCGGCAGCACCTGATAGCGTCCGCGTCCGCCGTCTTCGCAGCGGCACGACACGAAGCACAAAGGAGCACATGCGCACCATTCCAATTTTCCTGGCCTTCTTCCTCATGGGCCTCGCCGACGCGATGGGGCCGATGTCCGATGCGGTGCAGAAGCAATATCACATCAGCAACGTCATGAGCACGCTGCTGTCGTTCTTCGTGTTCATCGCCTTCGCCGTGTTCAGCGTGCCGGGCGGGCTGCTCGCGGCGCGCGTCGGCAAGAAGAAACTGCTGCTACTCGGCCTCGGCTTGAACGCCGTCGCGCTTCTCATCCCGTCGCTCCAGGCACCCAACTTCGCGGTGCTGCTCGGCTGCATTTTCCTGCTCGGTGTTGGCACGACGTTACTACAGGTCTCCGGCAACCCGATCATGCGCGACGTGAGCGCGGCGGGCACTTACAGCCGCAACCTCGCCTTTGCGCAAGGCATCAAGGGCCTTGGCAGCACCGCCTCGACGTATCTGGTCACCGCCGTCACCGCCATCGCCATCTTCCAAGGCATGGGCTGGCGCGGTGCGTTTCCGGTGTTCTTCGTGCTGATGGCTGTCGCGTTCGTGTCGGTGGCGTTCCTGAAGATTGAAGAGACGAAGCCGGACGTGCCGCCGAGCATTGGCTCCAGCCTCGGCCTGCTGAAGGAGCCGACGTTCTTCCTCGCGGTGCTCGGCATTTTCCTCTACGTCGGCGCGGAGGCTTCGATGGGGCGGTTTCTGTTTCCGGCCCTGAAAGACATGGGCATGGATGAGAACACCGCCGGCAAGTTCGGCCCGGCGCTCTTCTTCCTTTTACTAACCATCGGGCGGCTGCTCGGCAGCGCGGTGCTAATGGTGATGACGCCGCGCACGTGCTTCCGGCTCTCGGCATTGTTGGGCATGGTGGGCGCAGGCATCATCATGACTGGTTCGCCGACACTGGCCATCGTGGGCGTGTTCGCAGCGGGTTTCGGCTTCGCCAACATCTGGCCGATGCTCTTCTCGATCACCGTCGAGGAGAAACCAGAATGCGCCAATGAACTGAGCGGCCTGATGTGCATGGCCATCTCCGGCGGCGCGATCGTGCCGCTCGTGATGGGCGCGCTGGTGGACACTGGCATGAAGTCGCTCGCGTTCGTCGTGCCGGCGGCGTGCTTCGCCTATCTGCTGCTCATCTCGCTGCGCGCCAGCCGCAAGCCGGCGGCGGCGAAAGCCTGACGTGAACCACGAGTTACGCATTACGTTTCACCCCCATGAACCTGACCCAAGACTCACGCATCGTCATGACGCTCGACGCGGGCGGCACGAACTTCCGTTTCTCCGGCATCCGCGGCGGCAAGCCCGTCACGCAGACCGTCGCCATGCCCTCCAACGGCGACGACCTCCCGCGCTGCCTCGCCAACATCGTCGAGGGCTTCACGCGCGTGAAACAACATTGTCCAGAACCGCCCGTGGCGATCAGCTTCGCGTTCCCCGCGCCTGCGGACTACCCGAATGGCATTATCGGCGACCTCTACAACCTGCCCGGTTTTCGCGGCGGTGTCGCGCTCGCGCCGATGCTGGAGGAAAAGTTCTGCATTCCTGCGTTCATCAACAACGACGGCGACCTTTTCGTCTATGGCGAGGCCATTGCCGGCTTCCTGCCCTACGTCAACAGTCTGCTCGAAAAAGCCGGCAGCCCGAAGCGTTACAAGAACCTCTTCGGCGTCACGCTCGGCACCGGTTTCGGCGGTGGCATCGTGCGCGACGGCGAGTTGTTCATCGGCGACAACTCGATGGGCGGCGAAGTCTGGCTGCTGCGCAATCGGCTCAATCCGGCGATGAACGCCGAGGAAGGCGCCAGCATCCGCGCCGTGCGCCGCGCGTATGCGGAGGTGGCGGGCATGCCGTTCGAGCAAGCGCCGGAACCGAAGGTGATCTTCGACATCGGCACGGGCAAGGCCGCCGGCAACGCGGACGCCGCGCGCGAGGCGTTCCGCCGGCTCGGCGTGGTCGTCGGCGACGCGATGGGCAACGCGCTGACGTTGATTGACGGCCTCGCCGTGATCGGCGGCGGCCTCAGCGGCGCGGCACCGCTGTTCCTGCCGGCGCTCGTGGAGGAGCTGAACAGCACCTACACCAACCCCGCCGGCCAGACCTATCGCCGCGTCACGTCGCCCGTCTTCAACCTCGAAGACTCGGCGCAACTTCAGGTTTTCCTCAAAGGCGAAACGCGCGAGGTTACCGTCCCCGGCGGCACGCGCAAGATCGCCTTCGACCCGCTCCAACGGCTCGGCATCGGTATGTCGCGGCTCGGCACGAGCGAAGCCGTCGGTGTCGGCGCGTATGCGTTCGCGCTGCGGAAGCTCGGGCGGTGAGTTTTAGAAACCGCCGCCGCTATTGCAGAAACCGCCGGTTCTGATACAACGGGGGCCGTCATGAAACGCACTCTTGCCGGATGGATTCTCACCGCGCTCCTCATTCCCGCCGCTGTCATCGCCGTCGCCGCGCCAGCCTCCAAGCCCAACGTCATCATCTTCTTCGCCGATGACATGGGTTACTCCGACGCCGGTTGCTACGGCGGCGAGATCGCCACGCCAAACCTCGACCGGCTCGCGGCGAACGGGTTGAGGTTCACACAGTTCTACAACACCGCCCGCTGCTGGCCCTCGCGCGCTTGCATCACGACCGGCTACTACGCGCAGGCCATTCGGCGCGATGCGCTGCCGAGCATTGGCGGCGGCGGCCAGGGCAAGCGGCCGAAGTGGGCGCGGCTGCTTCCGGAGTATCTCAAGCCGCTCGGCTACCGCTCGTATCATTCCGGGAAGTGGCATATTGACGGCAAGCAGCTCGACGGCGGTTTCGACCGCTCCTATTGCCTCGAAGACCACAATCGTAATTTCGCGCCGAAAAATCATACCGAGGACGACGTAAAGTTGCTGCCCGTCGAGCCGGGCAGCGGCTACTACTCGACCACCGCCATCGCCGGGCACGCTATCAAGTGCCTGAAGGACCACGCCGAGAAATACGCCGGCAAACCGTTCTTCAGTTATGTCGCTTTCACTGTGCCCCACTTCCCGCTGCACGCGCCCGCCGAGGACATCGCCCGCTACCGTGACAAGTATCGCAAAGGCTGGGACGCCGTCCGCAACGATCGGTGGCAACGCATGAAAAAGATGGGCATCGTCAACTGCGCTCTCTCGGCGCTGGAGCGCGAAGTCGGCCCGCCCTACCACTTCGCCGACGCATTCGAGAAGCTTGGCCCCGGCGAAGCGCGCTTCCCGTTGCCGTGGAACGAACTCACCGACGCGCAGCGCGAGTTCCAGGCCGCAAAGATGGCAGTCCACGCCGCGATGGTGGACCGCATGGACCGCGAGATCGGCCGCGTGCTCGACCAAGTCAAGGCGATGGGCGCGCTCGACAACACGATCATCTTCTTCGCCTCCGACAACGGCGCGAGCGCCGAGATCATGGTGCGCGGCGACGGCCACGATCCCGCCGCCGCGCCCGGCTCGGCCGCCAGCTACTTTTGCCTCGGCCCCGGCTGGTCCAGCGCGGCCAACACGCCGCTCCGACGCCACAAGACGTGGGTCCACGAAGGCGGCATCAACACGCCGCTCATCGTCCACTGGCCCGCCGGCATCAAAGCCCGCGGCGAGCTTCGCCAAAACCCCGGCCATCTCGTGGACCTGCCGCCCACTATCGTTGAACTCGCCGGCGGCTCTTGGCTCCAGACATTCGATGGCAAGCCCGTGCCGCCGCCGCACGGCAAGAGCATCGTCTCTGCCTTCGCGCAGGACGGCGCGGTGAAGCGCGACGCTCTCTGGTGGCTCCACGAAAACAACCGTGCCATCCGCGTCGGCGACTGGAAGCTCGTGAGCGCCGAGAAGCAAGGCGGGCAGTGGGAACTCTACGATCTCAGCAAGGATCGTTGCGAATCGAACAACCTCGCCGCCGCCATGCCCGACAAGGTCCGCGAGTTGGAGCAGGCTTGGAACAAACAAGCCGAGCAATGCCGCGTCCTCGCCCTCTCCGACGGCCAAGGCCTTCCTGCTGGGAAGAAAGCCGGCAAAGCCGGGAAGAAGGGCAAGCAGAAGACGAAGTAGTTCCAAGAAAGGAAGCGCACCATGCCGAAGCGTGAAACGATGATCTCGCGCGAGCGCGTGCTCAAGGCACTCAACCACGAAATCCCCGACCGCGTGCCGTTCGATCTCGGCGGCAACCAGACCGGCATCCATCGCAAGGCCTACACGAACCTCATCCACCACCTCGGCATCCAAGACGACATTATTATTATGGACGCCGTCCAGCAGCTCGCGAAGCCGTGCGAAAAGGTGCTGGAGCGGTTCCACATAGACACCCGCTACATCGCCGCGGGTGCGCCGTCGAGTTGGAAGGGCGGCATCGTCCAAGCCCGGCGCGACGGCAAGCTCTGGCACGACCTCACCGACGAGTTCGGCATCCGTTGGTCCATGCCCGAGGACGCGCCGAACTACATGGACATCACGCTCCATCCGCTCGCGAACGCGACGCTCGCCGACGTGAAGAACCATCCGTGGCCCAAGGGCGACGACCCGACGCGCTTCACTGGCCTGCGCGAGCGCGCGCTGCTGCTGAAGAAGGAGACGCCTTACGCGGTCGTGAGCGGCATCTCCGGCGTCGTCTATGAGATCTGCTGGTATATGCGCGGCTTGGAGCAGTGGTTCTGCGACCTGATGACCGAGCCGGAGTTTTGCGAGGCAATGCTCGACCAGACGCTGAAGTTTTGGATGGATTGGTTCCGGCTCTTCCTCGACGAGGTCGGCGACGTGGTGGACGTGATCATGATCGGCGACGACCTCGCCGCGCAGAACGGCCCGCTCTTCCAGCCCGACATCTACCGCCGCATGGTCAAGCCGCGCCACAAGCGTCTTGTCCAATACATCCGCTCCCGCACCAGCGCCAAGGTCTGGTATCACACCTGTGGCTCGTGCGCCGGCCTGATCCCGGAGTTGATGGACAACGGCATCCACATCCTCAACCCCGTGCAGGTCAGCGCGACGAACATGGAGCCGGCCGAACTGAAGCGCCGCTTCGGCCGCGACCTGGTCTTCTGGGGCGGCGGCTGCGACGCGCAGCATATCCTGCCGAGCG
>JBAYFL010000022.1:0-118348 GCA_041667205.1 Verrucomicrobiia bacterium
GCGCGATTTCCTCGCGGGCTTCCTCAACCACAAGCGCGAGCATTTCCAAGTCACGGCGATAAAGGCGCTCGGCACGCTCGAAGACCCGAAGGCGATTGCGTTGCTGGAAACCTTCGCCTCCGCATCGAAGGAAACGGCGCAACAAAAAGAAGCCGAGAAAGCCATCGCCGCGTTGCGCGCCGTCAATAAACCGTCTGACAACTTGAAGGACCTGCGCCAGGAAATGCTCGACGTGAAAAAGGAAAACCAGCGGTTGAGCAAGGAGCTGGCGGAGGTGAAGAAGAAGCTCGACGCCGGCCCGGCGAAGGAGCATGAGAAGAAGGCGGAGAAGAAAGCGGCGAAGTAAGTCTTTCGCAGCGGCATCTGCCTGGATCGCTATTTCCGTATCCGCAGCGTCTCCAGATCAACGTCCACCCACACCGCCGCGTCATGGTTGCCCTTTGGGACTTCGTGGTAGGTGAAGTTCTTTTTCCCCTTCATCGCCGCCGCGATCTTGCGCGTCTCCGCCACGGGAATCAGCGCGTCGTTCTCGCCCATCGTCAGGATGATGGGCATTGTCAGCCGGTCGGCGTGCGCCAGCACGGAGCGCGCGCGGTAGAGGTCCGGCTTCTCCTCCGGCGTTCCGCCATACGCGGCGAACACCGTCTTCGCGAGCTTCTGGAGCACCGGCTGGTTGCTCCTGCGCGCGAACTCCAGCCGCGCGAGGATGTCGCACATCCCCATCGCCACGACCCCGTGGACCTTCTCCGGATGCAACACCGCGTAAGCCATCGCGCTCGACGCCCCGCCCGATCCGCCCAGCAA
The DNA here is from genome assembly GCA_041667205.1 of Verrucomicrobiia bacterium. Lineage (GTDB taxonomy): Bacteria > Verrucomicrobiota > Verrucomicrobiia > CAIQCK01 > CAIQCK01 > CAIQCK01. The sequence goes on from JBAYFL010000022.1 coordinate 805, forward strand.
CACAAACCGTCCGCAGCCGAGCTTCTCCCGGCAGTAGTTGAGCAAGGCCGTCAGGTCCGCCGTGGCCGCCGGACTCATGTAGGACGTGCCGCGCATGTTGACCGACAGCAACGGATGTCGGTCCTCCATAATTCTGCTCAACCAGAACTTGCGGACGTCCTTCCGCGTGAAAACCTGGTCGGCGCTGGAAAACGAGCCGTGCAGATAAACGACCGTGTTCTTCCGCTCATCGCCCGGCAGGAACAGCGCCCAATCCTCCACGCCATCAAACGCGCTGGTAAAGTTGATTCTCATCGTCCCCTGCGGATACTCGCTGCCGCGCGCCGACGTCACCGACGTGACGGTCAGGTGCTGGGGCTTTGCGGTCGCATCTGGCACGGAACGCTCAGCCGAAAACGAGATGGGGACTGTGGCAGAAAACACCAACGCCGAAAGCGCGGTCAGCCTGCGGACAGAACTCCCATGCACGTATCCCATCACATGTGCTCCGTCCGGGCGATGATCTCTTCTTGCATGTCGGGGGTGAGGTTGACGAAGAACTCGCTGAAGCCGGCGACGCGGACGACGAGGTCGCGGTATTGGTCGGGGTTCTTCTGCGCGGCGCGCATCGTGGCGCTGTCCACGACGTTGATCTGCAACTCCTGGCCGCCGTTCTGGAAATAGACGTTCAGCATCGCGCGCAGTTTCCCGCGCTGGCCCTCGTCGGCGATCATGCCGGCGTGGAAACGGATGTTGACCTGGTAGGCGCACTGCCAGCTCTTCGCGGCGTTGAGTTTGCAGACGGAGTTGAGCGTGGCGGTCGGGCCGTTGCGCTCGCAGCCGGCGGAGACGGCGACGGAGTTGGCCACGGGCGTGCCGGCGAGGCGGCCGTCGGGTGTGGCAGGCGTGCCACGGCCCATCGTCACGGCGCCGCTGCGGACGACATGGGTGTTGCCGAACTTGCTTCCGTCGCGCGGGTCGCGACAGATGGCTTTCATCGGTTCGTCGCGGAGGCGCTCGACGAGGCGGATGATGTCGTCCGCGCGCGGGTCGTCGTTGCCGTGCTTCGGCGCGCCGCGGAGCTTTGCGCGAAGCCGCTCGTGGCCCTGGAAATTCGCGGCGCAGGCGACGGCGACTTCGTCGAGTGTGGCGAGTTTCTTTTCATAGACGATCTCGCGCACGGCGGCCATCGAGTCCACCGCGTTGGCGAACGCCGTGCCGCCGCAGGAGAGGATGTTGTATTTGGTGCCCTGCGTCAGGTCGCGGGCTTTCTCGACGCAGCCGTCAAAGAAGCACGACGTAAGCGGCGTCTGGCCCCACTGCATCTGGGCCTTGAGCAGCTTCATCTCAAAGCCGTAGGACTTCTTGATCTCTTCGCGCATGTAAGCGCCAACCGCGCCGGCGAACTGGTCGAACGACTTCAGTTCGTTCACGGCTGGCGCGATGTTGTGCCATTTCCATTGCTTCTTGTAGCCTTTGCCGCTCGTTAGCGCCGCCTCAATGGCGGTGAGGTAGCCGACGTGCGCGCCGGGATTGAAGTAGAACTGGCCGGGCACGCCGAGTTCGTTGCGGCCGACGGGAACGTAGTTGAACGCGTCCTCGCGCGACACGCCGAGTTCCATCAGGCCCTCCGGCACGACCTTGTCGTTCCACAGCATCGGGAAACAGGTCGTGCGCTGGAGCCGCGTGAGGCAGAAGTCGAAGAACTTCTGGTCAATCGCCGGATGCCAGCGCATCCAGACGAGCGGCTCCGGCAACGCCATGTTTGTCGCGCCCTCCATCATCAGCCAGCTCAGGCGGTTCGTCATGTCGCGCCCGTCGGGTGTCGAGCCGCCCACCACGAAACCTTGCGTCAGGTGATGCTCCGGCCCCCAGTAGGTGTTGTCGAACATCTTGAGCACGAAGTTCTCGGTGAGTTGCACGACGGTGACATCGTCGAGGCGGCCGGCTTTCATGTCGGCCTCGTAGAACGGCAGCAGCAACTGGTCGAGCCGGTCGGGCGTGCAGGAGTAGCCGTGGCCTTCGATGTGGATCGCCTGGTGCGCAAGCCAGACCAGTTGAAGCGCCTCGCGGAACGTCTCCGGTGGCTGCGTCGCGATCTTTCCGCAGATGCGCGACATCTCCTGCTTGCCTTCCGCCGCGAGAAACTTGCCGTAGCGTTGCGCCCAAGCCGACAGTCCCGTCAGCGTGTGCTCCGCCGCCGTGAGAAACGCGAGCTTGTCGGCGTTGCTCTCGTTTTGCCGCCGCGCCGCGACTTTCTTCCGCAGGCCGCCGATGCCGACGCGCAGCAACTCGGTGTAGCTCGGGCAGAGATGACCTTGGTTCGAAAGGAGCTTGTAGTGCGGGCAGTTCAACGGTAGTTCGTCGTGGCTCTTGACCGGCGGCTGGCCGAGGATCTCGGTGCGGTAACGGCCCCACATGTTCCGGTTCTTCCAGTAGTCGCGGATGTCATCGGGCACCTTGCCTTTGAGATAACCTGCGCGGTCGGGCCGCTCGCTGAGGTAGATGTTGATCTCGCCGATGGCCAGCTCGACCATCACCGGCATCGCGCCCGGCGTCTCGCTGATCGAGCCGGCGATGCCATCGTGCTCGCGCAGGTAGAGTGGCACGGTCTCGAAATACTCCCGCAGCGCCATCGCCTTGCGGACGATCCACGGCTCGGCCTCGTGCTGCTGGAAAACCTTGGTGAAGACTTTCGCCCGATGCAGCGCCACGCCGACGGGCGACTCCTTCATGGCGTGCCGCAGCGCCAGCATATCCGCGTCCTTGCTCAACGGCGTGCCCGCGAGCGCGCGCCGGGTGAACAAAGCGGACGCTCCGACCGCACCGGTCGTTGCGAGGAACTCGCGGCGGGTGATGTTCATACTGTTCTTCATCGCGATGACTCCTGCTGCTTCTGCTGCTGATTGTAGCCCGCTGGCTTGACGTTGTCGCCCATATCTTCGCGGACTTTGTCCGCCAGCTTCAACAAGCGTTGCACAATCTCCGGATGCTGCGCGGCAACGTCGGTGCTTTCGGCCAGATCGCTGCCAAGGTCATGGAGTTTAGGCGGATAGCCAAGATGCAGCTTCCATCGGCCTTCGCGCATGGATTCAAAGCGGTTCTTACCGTAGCCATAGAGCGAGTAGAGCGTCGTGCGCGGCGAGCGCGCTCCCTTCTTTCCAAGCAGCACCGGCGAAATATCGAATCCGTCGGGCTTTCGAGCCTTCGGTTCCACGCCCGCGAGTCCGGCGAACGTCGGCAGTAGATCGAGCGTGCCCACAAATTCATCGCAAACGCGAGATGATGGCACGTGGCCGGGCCACCACGCGATGCAGGGCACGCGCAGGCCGCCTTCATATACCGTGTGCTTTGTGCCGCTGAGCGGGGCGGCGCTGCCGGGTGTTTTGCGTTCGGGACCGTTGTCGCTGGTGAAAATGACGAGCGTGCGCTCCGCGAGGCCGAGGGCGCGCAGCTTGTCGAGAATCCGGCCGGTGCTGTCGTCGAGTTCCTCCACCACGTCGCCGTAGAGACCGCGCTGCGACCTGCCCTTGAACCTCGGCGACGCGTCGAAGGGCAGATGCGGCATCGCGTGGCCGAGGTAGAGGAAGAACGTCCGCGTGCGATGCTGCTCGATGAACTTCAGCGCCTCCGCCGTGTAAAGCTCGGTCATCTCCGCAGGCACCGCAGGCCGTCTTTCGACCGCATCACCGCGCAACACCGGCATGCCACCGTCCTTCCCGAAAAACACGGTCTCGAACTTGTCGAGGTTATGCAGCACGCCGTAGTAACTGTCGAATCCCTGGTCCATCGGCCTCATGCCTTTCACGAAACCGAGGTGCCACTTGCCGATGCAGCCCGTCGCGTAACCTGCCGGCTTCAACACCTCCGCCAGCGTCACCTCGCTGCCCGCGAGGCCGTTCGTCGCATCCGGCCGCAGCACGCCCGTCGCCAGCCCGACACGTCCCGGATACTTCCCCGTCATCAACGCCGCGCGCGAAGGCGTGCAGAGCGCCGAGGTCACGGAGAAGTCGGTAAACCGCGTCCCCTCCGCCGCCATGCGATCGAGGCGTGGCGTGCGGATGTCCTTCGCGCCGTAGCAACCCACGTCGCCGTAGCCGAGGTCATCGCAGTTGATGAGGATAATGTTGGGCCTTGCCGGCGCATCTGCCGAGGAATAAACACATCCGAAGATGAGCAGGGCACAGAGCTTGTTTGTAGCGACTCGTGGCATAGCCACGCGGTTTCTAGCTTCTCCGCTGGAATCTGTCAATGTCGGGCTTGACGGCAAAATGCGTGCCGTGTTAACAGATTCGCGTGGCTATGCCACAACCATGACACGGTTCAAAAGCCCGATTTATTGCCAGCTCAACGACAAGCTCCGCGAACTCATTCGCGGCGGCGAGTTCAAGGCGGGCGACAAGTTTCCCGCCGAGCGCGAAATTGGCGAGCGGTTCGGCGTCAGCCGCGTCACGGCCAACAAGGCGGTGTCGAACCTCGTCGCGGAGGGCGTGCTGGAGTTCAAGAAGGGTGTCGGCACGTTTGTGCGCGGCGGCGCGCTCGACTACGACCTCGCCGCGCTGGTGAGCTTTACCGACAAAGCCGAGGCCGCCGGCAAGAAGCCCGCCACGCGCGTGCTGCGGTTTGAAGTAATGCGGGCCGCGCAGGCCGGCGCGGAGGTGCTCGGCGCGTTGCGCGTCCAGCCGCACGACGAACTCTACTATCTCGAACGTTTGCGGCTGGCCGACGGCGTGCCGGTGATTCTGGAACGCCGCCACATCGTGGCGCGGTTCTGTGTCGGGCTGGACAAGGACGCCATCAAAGGCTCGCTCTATGCCATCTGGACGGAGCGGCTGAAACTGGAGGTCGCGGGCGCCGACCAGGTGATTCGGGCGGTTGCGATTCGCGACGCGGACGCACGGCTGTTGCAGGTGGCCAACGGCGCTGCGGGCCTGCTCGTCACGTCCACCGGCTATTTGAGCGGCGGCGTGCCGCTCTGGCGTGAACAGACGCTCTATCGCGGCGACGCCTACGAATTTCACAACCGCCTCGGCCCGATCCAAGCCGCGCGGCCGGCGGCGGGCGTGTTGTTGGATTTGAACTGGAAGAAATAGAAGGAACCCGGAGAAGACAGAGGAATGGAGACAAAGGAATGAACAGCACCAAGATCAAAGCAGGCGTCATCGGCACCGGTTTCATCGGTCCCGTTCATCTCGAAGCGTTGCGCCGGCTCGGCGTGAGCGTGAGCGCGCTCTGCGATCTGCCGGATCGCGTCCGCGCCGCCGCCGACAAGTTCGGCATTCCCGAAGCGTTCGGCGACTACCGCGAGATGCTGCGCTCGCCGAACGTGGACGTGGTCCACATCACCTCGCCGAACCGGTTCCACTGCGAGATGTCGCTGGCAGCGCTGCGCGCGGGCAAGAACGTGATTTGCGAGAAGCCGCTGGCGATGAACACGCGTGAGACGGCGCAGATCGTCAAGCTGGCGCGCGGCAGCGGCAAGGTGTTCGCCGTGAACTACAACGTCCGGTTTTACCCCGCCGTGCTTGCACTGCGACGCCTGGTCGCGCGTGGCGAGTTGGGCGACATCATTCACGTCAACGGCTCCTACATGCAGGACTGGCTGTTCAAGGACACTGATTACAACTGGCGGCTCCTGCCGCAGGAAGGTGGCAAGCTCCGTGCTGTCGCTGACATCGGCACGCACTGGATGGACACCGTCTCCTTCATCCTCGGCGCGAAGATCGCGTCGGTGTTCGCCGATCTCGGCACGTTCCACAAGACGCGCCGCCGGCCGCTCGGTGAGGTGCAAACGTTCGCGAAGGCGGACACAAAGATGCGCTACGCCACCTACAAAGTTGAGACAGAGGACTTCGCGAGCGTGCTGTTGCAGTTCGCCAACGGCGCGCGCGGCAACCTCGGCGTCTCGCAAGTCGCCGCTGGCCGGAAGAACTGCATCCGCATCGAAATCTACTGCTCGAAGAAATCCGCGTGGTGGTGCTCGGAGGAGCCGGAGATGCTGCGCTTCGGCAACCGCGACGGCGCCAACGAGACGGCCGTGCGCGCCACACCGGCATTTGGTGACGGCGCGGCGGGCTTCATGGATTACCCGCCCGGCCACGTCGAAGGTTTTCCCGACACGTTCAAGATGAACTTCCGAAACATCTACGCCGCCATCGCCGGCGGCAAAGGCGAGCGTCTCTTTGCCACCGCCGAGGACGGCCACCAGGAAGTCGCCGTGTGCGAGGCGATCATGAAGAGCAACAAGATGCGGAAGTGGACGAAGGTGTGATTTAATGGAGGTAAGGCCATGAACGAGTCCGCGCCCGAAAGACGAATCGCCCTTTTTCAGCGGCAAGAAATCCGGCGGACGATTTACAACAACGAGTGGTGGTTTGTCATCAGCGACGTCGTGGCGGCGCTGACGGATTCGGGGAATCCCTCCGACTACCTCAAGAAGCTTCGCAGACGCGACTCATTGCTGGCCGAAGCCTTCAAAGGGGGGGGACAACTTGTCCCCCCCCTTGGCATCGAGTTCGATACGATGGGTGGGCGGCAGACGTTGCAATGCTGGAACACCGAAGGGATCTTCCGCCTCATCCAATCCATTCCCAGCCCGAAAGCCGAGCCGTTCAAACGCTGGCTGGCGCGCGTCGGCTACGAACGCATCCAGGAAATCGAGGATCCGGAGCTGGCCACCAAGCGCACCCGCGCGCTCTACAAGGCCAAGGGCTACTCCGACGACTGGATCGAAAAACGGATGCGCTCGATCGCCATTCGCGACGAACTGACCGATGAATGGAAGAAGCGCGGCGTGAAGGAACAACTCGAATACGCCATTCTCACCGCGGAAATTTCCAAAGCCACCTTTGGCATGACTCCGTCGGAATACGCCGAGTTCAAGCGTCTGAAGCGCGAGAATCTCCGCGACCACATGAACGATCTGGAGCTGATCTTCTCGATGCTCGGCGAAGCGGCCACCACGGAGATTGCCCGGAATAAAGACGCGCAGGGTTTTCCCGAAAACAAACATGTCGCCCACGAAGGCGGCACGGTGGCCGGCAACGCCCGGCGCGATCTCGAACGTCGCAGCGGTCGCAAAGTCATCAGCAGCCAGAACTATTTTGCCCTCACCCAAAAGAAAACCAAACAACTCAAAGGAACCCACAAGCCATGAAACTCGGCTACGTCTCAGCCATCCTGCCGGAACTCAACCTCGATCAAGTCCTCGCGTTCGCCGCTACGGAACGTCTCGCGTGCGTCGAGGTTATGTGCTGGCCCGTCGGCAAGGCCGAGCGCAAATACGCCGGCATCACGCACATTGACGTGACCGGCTTCACGAAAGCTCAGGCCGACGATGTCAACGCGCTCTGCGCCAAGCACGGTGTCGGCATCAGTGGCCTCGGTTATTACCCGAACCCGCTCGATCCCGACCCTGCCGGTGCGAAGGTGGCGGTGGAACATCTGAAGAAGGTCATTCTCGCAGCGGAGAAGCTCGGCTTGAAGAACGTCAACACCTTCGTCGGCCGCGACTGGACGAAATCGGTGGACGAGAATTGGCCGCGCTTCCTCAAGACGTGGCGGCCGATCATTGCGTTTGCCGAGGACCACGGCATCAAGATCGGCATCGAGAACTGCCCGATGTTGTTCACGCGCGACGAGTGGCCCGGCGGCAAGAACCTGATGACCTCGCCCGTCATCTGGCGTCGCGCCTTCAGCGACATCGCAAGCAAGAGCTTCGGCCTCAACTACGACCCGTCGCATTTCATCCTTCAGCACATGGACCCGCTCTCGCCGCTGCGCGAGTTCAAGGGCAAGCTGTTCCATCTTCACGCCAAGGACGTTCGCATCCGCCGCGAGCGCATCAACGATGTTGGCATCTTTGCCTACCCGCTGGAGTGGCACCAACCGCGCATTCCCGGCTACGGCGACATCAATTGGGCGCGGTTCATGGCGGCTCTCATGGATGTCGGCTACGATGGCCCCGTTTGCATCGAAGTCGAGGACGGCACCTTCGGCAACACGCTCGAAGGCCGCCAAGCCGCCGTCAAAGTCGCCCGCAATGCGCTGGCACCATTCTTCGGATGAAAGAATAATTGAACAGGGAAGGCGCGAAGACGCGAAGGAGGAAAAGGAAAAGAAGGAGAAGTTATGAATGAACGAGAAATGAGGACGAAACCGGCGAGGATCGTCATTCCGGACGAGGTGGAGAAGATGGCCACCGCAGTGGTGGATGCGGCGTTTGAGGTCCATACAGAACTGGGACCGGGCCTGTTGGAGACGGCTTATGAGTCCTGCTTTGCGCATGAATTGGCGTTGCGCGGCATTGCTTATCAACGCCAACTGCCCGTGCCGCTCAACTACAAAGGCAAGCTCATCGAGGTCGGATTCCGCGCCGACATCGTGGTTGGCGGGAAGTTGCTGATCGAGTTGAAAGCCGTCGAGCAACTCGCGCCGGTGCATAAGGCGCAGGTGGTGACTTACCTCAAACTCATGCGCCTGCCGCTTGGCTTGCTGATCAACTTCAACGAGGTCCTCATCAAGAACGGCATCCGCCGGATCCTCAACTTTCCGAAGAAAACCGCTCCCCAATACGCCGGCTTTTGACTCCTTCACATCCTTCCACTTCCCGTCTTCCCGACTTCCCTGTTAAATTCTTCTGCCATGAAATACACCTACGAAGAACTTGCTGGGATGATTGACCACTCGTTGCTGCATCCCACCATGACCGACAAGGATCTGGAAGACGGCTGCAAACTCGCCGCGAAATACCGCGTCGCCTCCGTCTGCATCAAACCCTACGCCGCTAAACGCGCTGCCGAACTGCTGCGCGGCAGCGGCGTCAAGGTCGGCTGCGTCATTGGCTTCCCGCACGGCAACTCCTGCACCGAGTCCAAACGCTACGAGACCGAACTGGCCTGCCGCGACGGCGCGGTCGAGATAGACATGGTCATCAACATCGGCAAGGCCCTCGGCGGCGACTTCGACTACGTCGAGCGCGACGTGAAGGCTGTTTGCGACGAAGCCCACAAGCACAGCGCGAAGGTGAAGGTCATCTTCGAGAACGACTTCATGCCCAACGACGAGATCAAGGTGAAGCTCTGCCGGATTTGCGAGCGCGCCGGGGCCGACTGGGTGAAGACCTCGACCGGCTACGGCTTCGTGAAGCAAAAGGACGGCAGCTACAACTACAAGGGCGCCACCGAGCACGACCTCGCGCTCATGCGCGCGAACGTCTCCGCCAAAGTCCAGGTCAAGGCCGCCGGCGGTGTGCGCGACCTCGATGGCCTCATCAAGGTCCGAGACCTCGGTGGCAGCCGCTGTGGCGCGACGGCTACGGCGGCGATGCTCGACGAATACCGCCGTCGTGAGGCGGCTGAGAAGGCTGGCAAACCCGCTGGGGACAAAGCCGGCGCGCTGGGCGCGGGCGGTTATTGAGCGGCCGATTGCGGGTTGCATCCGCCACGCAGCCGTTTAATATCGGCTGCATGGCAAATCCGACTAATTCATCGCCTGCTGCGGCAGGCAGTGCGCCGACGCCGACGGACTTCATCCGTGACATCGTCACGGCGGACGTCGCTGCGGGCAAATACAAAAAGATCGTCACCCGCTTTCCGCCGGAGCCGAACGGTTACCTGCACATTGGCCACGCCAAGAGCATCTGCCTCAACTTTGGCATTGCTCGCGAGTTTGCTGGCCAGTGCAACCTCCGCATGGACGACACCAACCCGACCAAGGAGGACGTCGAATACGTCGAGAGCATCCAGCAGGACGTGCGCTGGCTCATCGAAGGCTGGGCAGACGACCGCCTCGGCCTGAAACCAAAAGGCAAGACACCGGAGACGACCACGGTGGACGGCAAACCCGATTTCTACCTCGGCCCCGCCGCCCAATCGGAAATCCAAAATCCAAAATCCAAAGTCGTCGAGCCTTTCTACGCCTCCGACTACTTCGAACAGATTTACGAATACGCGCTCCAACTCGTCAAGAAGGGCAAGGCCTACGTCTGCGACCACACCGCCGAGGAGGTGGACAAGATGCGCGGCGCGCCGGAAAAGCAGTCCGAGGAGAGTCACTATCGCAACCGCTCCGTCGAGGAGAACCTTGACCTCTTCGTCCGTATGAAGAACGGCGAGTTCCCCGACGGCACACGCACATTGCGGGCGAAGATTGACATGGCCTCGCCGAACATCTGGATGCGCGACCCGGTCATCTATCGCATCCGCCACGCCGAGCATCATCACACCGGCGGCGCCTGGTGCATCTACCCGATGTATGACTTTGCCCATTGCTTGAGCGACTACATCGAAGGCATCACGCACTCCATCTGCACGCTGGAGTTTGAGGTCCATCGCCCTCTTTACGACTGGATCTTGGTAAACCTCGGCCTGTCGCGGCCGTTGCCGCATCAGTTCGAGTTCGCGCGGCTCAGCCTCGGCTACACCGTCATGAGCAAGCGCAAGCTGATGCAGCTCGTGAATGAAAACCTCGTCACCGGTTGGGACGACCCGCGCATGCCCACCATCAGCGGCATCCGTCGTCGCGGCGTCACAGCGGAGGCGTTGCGCGCGTTTGCCTACCACATCGGCGTCACCAAACGGGACAGCCTCACCGACGTTGCCGTGCTGGAGAATGTCATTCGCGAAGACCTCAACCGCCGCGCGCAGCGCCGGCTTGGCGTGTTGCGGCCCGTGAAGGTCGTCATCACCAACCTTCCGGAGAACCACGCCGAGGAGCTTGACGCGGTGAACAATCCCGAAGACCCGGCGACCGGCACGCGCAAGGTCCCGTTCAGCCGCGCGCTCTACATCGAGCGCGACGACTTCATGGAGACACCGCCGCCGAAATACTTCCGCCTGCGTCCCGGCGGCGAAGTGCGGTTGAAATACGCCTACATCATCAAGTGCGACGAGGTGGTGAAAGACGCCGGCGGCAACGTCACCGAGCTGCGTTGCACCGCCGACCTCGGAAGCAAGACTGGCGGCCCGACTGCCAACCGCAAGGTCAAGGGCACCATCCACTGGGTTAGCGCCGTCCACGCGTTCGAGGCGGAGGTGCGCCTCTATGACCGCCTCTTCACCGTCCCGGAGCCGGATGCCGGCGGTGACTTCAAGTCGCATCTGAACCCGCACAGCCTTGAAGTGTTGACCGCGAAGCTGGAGCCATCGCTGGCGAAAGCGTCCGCCAACGAGCGCTACCAGTTTGAGCGGCTCGGTTACTTCGCGTTCGATCCCGACACGCAGCCCGGCAAGCTGGTCCTCAATCGCACGATCACGCTCCGGGACACTTGGGCGAGGGAACAGCAGAAGAATTAGGTTGCACCATGAACGCCGAAGCCGCTTCGGAAATGCAGATTGAGCGGTATCGCCGGATGACCGGTGAGCAACGACTGGCCATTGCCTTGGAGTTGCACGAACTGTCCTGCGAGGTAGCCCGCGAAGGCATCCGCCGGCAACATCCCGAAGCCGATGCTGCCGAAATCGAGCGCCTGCTCCGCCAACGCATTGAACTGGCCCGCGTCGCATGAACGAGCGTGAACTGCTGGTGGATTGTCTGTGCCGGTTGAACCGGTGCGGCGTGACTTACTATCTCACTGGCTCGATGGCCAGCAACTACTGGGGCATCCCCCGCACCACACACGATCTGGATTTCGTTGTGCAACTGTCGCCCGCTGCGGTGCCCGACATTGTGCGGGCCTTCAGTGGCGATTTCTGCATGGACGAAGCCGCCGTGCGCGCCGCATTCCAGCCGCCGCATCAGTTCAACGCCATTGACACCCGCTCCGCTCTGAAAGTGGATTTCTGGCTGCCTGCATCAACGCCCTTCGACAAGGAAATACTGCGGCGACGGGTGCGAGTTACTCTTTTTGGCGAGCCGGCGTGGATTGCTACAGCCGAAGACGTCATCCTGCACAAGCTCGTCTGGAACCGCATTTCACCTTCCGACCGTCAACTTGGCGACGCGGCTGGCGTGTTGGCGGTGCAGAAAGATGCATTGGATCGGAAGTATCTGATGCAGTGGGCGAAGGAACTGGAACTTGTCAGTGAACTGGAGCGTTTGCTAAGTGGCGAGATCAGGCCCAAACAAACATGAAATATTGCGCCGTTTCGATGCTCAGTATCTGGTTGACCTTGGTTGCCGCCAATGTTTCCGCGGTGCCCGTTGTTTTAGAGACTGCGACGCTCCGCCTGGAGATCAACGAATCCGGCATGGCCCACAGCTTGAAGGCGAAACCGGAGGGGCGGGAGTTGATCGCGCGGCCGGACGCGGAGCCGGTGGCGATGGTGTATTGCGGCGGCGAGTGGGCTTACGAAACAGGTTGGACCTACGCGCATGCGGTGCCGCCGTTGTATCGAGGCGGGCGCGCGTTTCCGGCCACATCGGTCGCGCTGGCGGGCGACCGGCTGACGATTGGTTTTGGCGGGGCGGACGTCACCGTGACATACAAGGTCGTGAAGCACGGCGACTATCTCATGCTGGAACTGACCGAAGTTCGGGGCGGACCAGTGCATCATCTCGACCTGTTGCGACTGCCGATCCGGAAAATGCCGAACCACGGCGCATGGATCAACATCGCCTACGACGACGGCTTTGGCGTTTGTCTTTGCGCGGGCAACGCGAAAACCGACGCGCTGGCCGAGCCGCACGATGGGCACCTGACACTGAAAGCTTCCGCGGAAACCGACAGCGGCTTGATCGGCGCGCGAGCCGTGCTGATCGGCTGTGCGAAGCCGCAGGCTCGGTTTCTCGACGTGATGGAGCGGGTCGAGCGCGACCTCGGCTTGCCGCCGGGCGCGCGGCTGCGGCGCTCGCCGGTGCAGCGGTATTCCTATCTCTGGGCCGATCACATCACGCCGGAGAACGCCAGTCGCTACGTCGCGTGGGCCAAGCGCGCCGGGATGCGGATGGTGCTGTTCTCCTACACTGCCTTCAGCAAAGGCGCGGGCCACTTCGTCTGGAACGAGTCGTATCCGAACGGCATGGCGGACTTGAAGAAGGTCGCGGATGCGATTCGCGCCGCTGGCCTGCACGTGGGGATGCACATCCATTATTGCAAGGCGCGCAAAGGCGATCCCTACACAACGCCCGTGCCCGACCGCCGGCTCCACAAAGAACGCCGTTTCACACTCGCGGCTCCGCTGGACGACGGCTCCAGCGTCGTGAAGGTGAAAGAAAATCCCGCCGGCTGCACGCTCGGCAAAGGGCGGCGCATCCTCCACGTCGGCGACGAACTGATCGCTTACACGCAATACACCATGAAGCCGCCGTATCAGTTCACCGGTTGCGAGCGCGGCCATCTGAAGACCACCGCCGCTGCTCACCCGACCAGCGACGAGGCCGGCCTGCTCGACGTGGACACGTGGGACATTTTCATCCGCTACGACCAGAACACTGACATTCAGGACGAGACGGCGCGGCGGCTGGCGGACATCGTCACGCAGACCGGTCCTTACGAGATGGTTTATTTTGACGGCGCGGAGGACGTGCATGCGCCGTTCTGGTATCACATCGCCAACGCCCAGCATCGCGTCTGGCGGCTCCTGCATCCGACGCCGCCGGTCACGGAAGCCCCGCGTTATCCGAACTTCGCCTGGCACCTCATCACGCGCGGCAACGCCTACGACCGCATCGCGCCACCGGGCGGCATGAAGGACTTCTGCGACCTGACGGCGTGCCCGTCGGCGGCGATCCGCGTGCATGATTTTTCGCGGATCGAGTTCGGCTGGCTCGGCAACTACGGCGACAGCAAGCGCGGCAGCGCCGGGCCGGACGTGTTCGAATACATCGCCAGCCGCGCCGCGGCGTGGGACTGCCCGCTCTCCATCCAGATGCGCGCGACGGAACTGGAAAGCAATCCGCGCGACGAGGACTGCGTCGAGGTGCTGCGGACGTGGGAGGAAGCACGCCTCAGCGGCAAGCTCACCGAAGCTCATTGCCAGTTGCTCCGGAACGTAAAGCCGTCACAGGAACATTACGTCACCTGTTTCCACGCCTTCCCGATCTGGGGAAACTATGCGAAGGACGGCACGCTCACGCCCGTCCAGCGCGAGATTATCGCCCAACGCCGCGAGCATCACCTGTTCATCAACGAAAAAGGCCGGCACGAACTGGTCGAGATCAAGGAAGTGCCGCTCGCGGCCGGCAGCCCGTTCAAGGCGTTCCGATTCCAGCGCGCTTCGAAGCCCAGCGACACCTGCGTTCTCATCTGGGCCGTGCGTGGCTCGGCGGAGTTGCGCCTGCCCGTTGCCGCCGCGCGCGTGACCGTCATGCGGCCGTTCGGCAAACCGCTGCCGGTCAGGGAGGAAGCGGGACGGACCGTGATCTCCATCGGCAACCGGCACTATCTCCAGTTCCGCGCCACGGCTCCGGAGGATGTCGCGAAGCTGCTTGGCGCGGTGAAGTAGATCGCGCGACCTTTGCTTCTCAGTCTCACGCCGCTTCGAGGCGGAAGAAGGAGATTTCCGGCGGGCAGAGGAACCGAACCGGCGGCGGAATCACGCCGAGGCCGCTGTTCACATACATCTGCGTGTCGCCGCGTCGGAACAGGCCGCGCGCGTATTTCCGGCCCCAGCGCGACGGAATGACCAGTGGCCCCACCCACGGCAGCCTCACTTGTCCGCCGTGTGTGTGGCCCGCTAGAAACAAATATGCGCCCGGACGCGTCCAGTGCTCGAAAACATACGGGCGATGCGTCAGCGCCAGCGTGAACGGCGCATCGACGCCCGCAAACGCCCGCCGCACGTTCGGCCAGCCGCTCCAAGGATCATCAAGGCCGACAATCGGCAGCGCCTCACCGTTGATGCGGGCGGTGGTGTGTTCGTCGCGCAGCACCGTGATGCCAGCGCCGCGGAGGGCGTCGGTCACGAATCGCGCGTCAAACCAGCGGTCGTGGTTCCCAAGGCACGCGAACGCCCCGTAGCGCGCCCGCGCCCGGCCCATGCACGCCGCCACCTCGCGTGTCAGGTCAGGCGCGCGCCGACGGTCGCTCATCACCGGCTCCTCCAGCCACAGGAAATCCCAGCCGAACGTCAGGTAGTCGCCGGTGAACGCGAACAGGTCCGGCTTCAACGCGTTGGCGAGGTCCACGCAGTGGTTCAGATACGCCGCGCTGACGATGTGGCTGTGGTGCAGGTCGCTCAGTTGCGCAATCGTCAGCCCGTCGAACGCGCGCGGAAGTCCGCGCACGGCCAACCGCAACCGGTTGATGACAACCCGCCGCGGCTCGACCAAGGTCCCATACCCTACGCAGCCCAACCCCAGCGCGGCGCCGGACCAGAGAAGCGATTTCAGAAATCGGCGGCGGTTCAGTGGCATCATTGGCTCAGCGTCCGACGGCTTCGAGATAATCACACAGCCGGCGGACGTTCCGGATGAACACGTCCGTCTCGACGCGGTCGTCGAACTCCCAATCCCGGCGCTCGGCGTGGCCTTTGGTGATCCAGCGGCCCTGGCTGTCGAGCGCGGCGATGATCTCCTTTACCGCGGGCGCGAGCGACCGGGCTGACGACTTCTTCTTCTTAGCTTGGCGCGCCTTCAGGAACGTTTCGCGGCCGTCGCGTTTCAGTCGCTCGTAGAACACGATGACTTTCTCCACGCCGTAGTCGCCGCTCCACGAGTAGTGCTTCTGGCGCTCCTCGCTGATGTCTTCGAGCCGGTAGTGAATCTTCCCGTCGCGGTCGCCGAAGATTTGCTTGTTCGTCTTTAACTCGTAGTAGCGCGCCCATTTGCCCGGCGCGATGGCGCTCCGCTTGAACCAAGCGATGGCGGCGGGCAGCGACCGGAGAAACTTCTCGTCGCCGGTTTCGATGTAAAGGTCCATCAGGATATGCATCGCGCCGACGCTTTCGTTGCCGGTGATCGCCGGCGGCTCGAACGCGCGCGCCCAAGCCGGCTCCATCTGGAAGTTGTATTGCTGTGCCCACGCCGGCTGCGGCTCCGGCATTTGGGCGAGGATGAGGAAGTCGCCGCCCTTCTTCGCTGCAGCGAGATACTCCGGTTTGCCGGTGCGGTGGAAGGCGTCGAGCATCGTCTCGATGCAGTCGCGCTGCGTGTTGTCGTTGAGCGTGTAGTGGGCGTAGTAGCTCTGCTTCGGGTGCTCGCGTGAGTAGTTCTCCGGGTAGCGGGCCTTCTGCACGGGGCATTCGTCGGGCTTGTGGGGCTGGCCGGTCCAACCTTGCGGCCACGCGCCGTTGGGATGTTGCGCTTCGAGCATCTTCTTCAGGCCGTAATCGAGCGCTTCGCGGATGCGCGTGTCGCGCTCGCTGCCTTTTTCGCCGGCGCCTTTGCTGGCGTCGGCGACGGCGAGTAGGAAGCGGATCGCACTCTGGGTGTTGTTGTCGTCGAAGGTGGTGATGTTCCTCCGCTTGGCGATCTGATCGGGCGAGAGCTTCCCTTTGTCGCCGCGCCGATAGCTGCGCTGGCTGTTCTGAGGGTCGAAGTCAATCGAGTATCCCCACCCGCCCGATTCGAGCTGGCCGCGGGCGAGCGCGTCGGCGGCGGCTTGGGCGGCGTCGAGGTAGCGCGCGTCCTTCGTGACATCGTAGGCGCGCAGGAACGCCATGCCGACCGACGGCGTGCCGGGCGGCTGAATCCAGATTTGAGTGGCAGTGGCCTTGCCCTCGCCGGCGCGGCTCTTGAGGTCGAGCGAGTATTTCCAGAGATAGCCGCCTTCGGTGGAAATCGAGCGCATATAGGCGGTGGCTTTTTCCAACGCGGCGCGCGCCTGCCCGCGCAGCTCGCTGTCATCGCCCAAGCCGGGTTTTGCGGGGAGTCCAAGCACCACCAGCACCAGCAGACCGAATCGGATGATTCTCATGCCCGCGGAGAATAGCAGGTCACAAGGGCCGCGCACCAGCACGCGAACGCTGCAATTTTCTGGAAAAGAGTCAGCCGGTGTCGTTTGATGCGCCGCGTCAGAAGAAACCGCAAACTGTATCTTACGACCATGAAACGACTGCTCACCTTCATCATCGCCGCCGGCTGTGCGCTGGCGGGGGCCGCTGAGTCCAAGCGACCGAACATCGTTTTCATCTTCTCCGATGACCACGCGTATCAGGCGATCAGTGCCTACAACGATCCGCGCAAGCTCATTGAGACGCCGAACCTCGACCGGATCGCGCGCGAGGGGATGCGGTTCGACCGCTGCCTGATTCCTAATTCCATCTGCGGGCCGAGCCGCGCCACGGTGATGACCGGCAAATACAGCCACGCGAACCGCTTCTTCAACAACAGCAACAGCCGCTTCGACGGCTCGCAGACCACGATGCCGAAGCTGTTGCAGGCCGCCGGCTACCAGACCGCCATCGTCGGCAAGTGGCACCTCGTCAGCGACCCGACCGGCTTCGATTACTGGGAGATCCTTCCCGGCCAAGGCGTTTATTACAACCCGCCGATGATCCGCAACGGCGAGCGCGTCAAGCATGACGGCTACGTCACCGACATCATCACCGACCTCTCGATCGAGTGGCTCAAGCAGCGCGACAAGTCCAAACCGTTCCTGCTCATGTGCCACAACAAGGCGCCGCATCGCAGTTGGGAACCGAACCTCAGGCACCTCGGCCACGACGGCGACCGCAAGTATGCCGAGCCGGAGACGCTCTTCGACGATTACGCCGGCCGGGGCAAGGCTGAGCGCGAGCAGGACATGACCATCGAGAAAACGATGACGGAGCGAGACCTCAAGCTTGTCACGGCGGGGCAGCTCACGCCGGAGCAGCTCAAGGCATGGAACGCCTACTACGAGCCGCGCAACGAGGCGTTCCGCAAGGCCAACCCGCAGGGCAGGGACCTTGTCCGCTGGAAATACAACCGTTACATGCACGACTATCTCGGTTGCATCAAGGCCGTGGACGAGAACGCCGGCCGGCTGCTGAAGTTCCTCGACGAGGCGGGCCTCGCCGACAACACCATCGTCGTCTATTCCTCCGACCAGGGCTTCTACCTCGGCGAACACGGCTGGTTCGACAAACGTTGGATCTTCGAGGAATCGCTCCGCTCGCCGCTCATGGCGCGCTGGCCCGGCGTCACCAAGCCCGGCAGCGTCAACAAGGATATCGTCTCGAACCTCGACTTCGCCGAGACATTCCTCGAAGCTGCCGGCGCACCGGTTCCCGCTGAGATGCAGGGCCGCAGCCTCGTGCCGCTGCTCAAAGGCCGGACACCCGGCGACTGGCGAAAAAGTTTCTACTACCACTACTACGAGCATCCCGCCGTGCATAGCGTTGCGCGCCACTACGGCGTCGTGACCGACCGCTACAAGCTCGTGCGCTTCTACGAGTCGGCGTTCAACTACTGGGAGCTGTTCGATCTCCAGAAAGACCCGCGTGAGCTGCGTAGCGTCTATGGCCAGCCGGACTATGCCGATGCGCAGAAACAGCTCGAAGCCGAACTCACCCGCCTGCGTAGCGACCTCAGAGTTCCCGACCCCGACCCGGAAGAGACGATGACCAAGCGCGGTGCCGGCAAGGCGGGCAAGACCGGCAAGGTCGGCGGGAAGAAGAAGGCAAAGTAAGCGGGAGTTGCCGCTGCTCAACGTGCAACTCGGAGCCGACATCACCCACAAGACAGGACAATTTCCTTGAAAGCCCTTATCGCTTTCGTTTCACTTGCCCGCTCATGAGTCCGGACCAACAGACGCCTAAGATAGATGTGCCTTACTTGGCGCAGCTCGCGCGCATTTCGCTCAACGCGGAGCAGGTGGAGAAGTTTGGCGCGCAGCTCCAGCAGATCGTGAGCTACGTCGAGAAGCTTAAGGAGGTCAACGTCGAGGGCATCGAACCGACGGCGCACGCGACGCCGATCACCAACGTCTTTCGCCCAGACGAGCCGCGGACGCCGGGCGACTCGGCGCCGTTCCTGAAGAACGCGCCGCAGCAGGCCAACAACCTTTTTGTGGTGCCGAAGATTGTCGAATGAAGAACAAAAATGAAGAGTTAAGAGTGAAGAGTGAAGAGTTTCGGAACGCGC
This sequence comes from Verrucomicrobiia bacterium, assembly GCA_041667205.1. GTDB lineage: Bacteria > Verrucomicrobiota > Verrucomicrobiia > CAIQCK01 > CAIQCK01 > CAIQCK01. Next base: position 19,729 of record JBAYFL010000022.1, read on the forward strand.
TCTTCTTCTGCTCTCAACTTTTCACTTTTCACTTTTAACTCTTCACTCTCCCCGTGAACCTCAACGAACTGACCATCCACGAGCTGTCCGGCCGTCTGGCGAAGAAAGAGATCGCCGCCGCCGACCTCGCACGCGATGTCGTTGCGCGGACGGAGGCGGTGGAGCCGAGACTGCACGCGTTTCTGGAGTGGAATGGCGAGGAACTTCTGGCGGCGGCGCGCGATGTGGACGCGCGGCGGGCGCGCGGTGAGGCGCTGGGGCCGTTGGCGGGCATCCCGGTCGGCATCAAGGACGTGCTGAACGTCAAGGGGCACAGTTGCCGGTGCGGGTCGAAGATTTTGCAGGGCTACGTCTCGCCTTATGACGCGACGGTGATCGCGAAGTTGCGCGCGGCGGGCGCGCTTCCGTTCGGGCGGCTGAACATGGACGAGTTCGCGATGGGCAGCTCGACGGAGAACTCGGCGTTCGGCGTCACGCGCAATCCGTGGGATTTAGAGCGCATTCCGGGCGGCTCCAGTGGCGGCAGCGCGGCGGCCGTGGCGGCGGGCGAGGTGCCGGCGACGCTTGGTAGCGACACCGGCGGCAGCATCCGACAGCCGGCGTCGTTGTGCGGGGTTGTTGGAATGAAGCCGACGTATGGCCGCGTGTCACGGTTCGGGCTGGTGGCGTTTGCGTCGTCGTTAGACCAGATCGGACCATTTGCCAAGGACGTGACCGACGCAGCGCTGGTGCTCGGCGCGATCAGCGGCCGTGACCCGAACGATTCGACCAGCGTGCCGGAGCCGGTGCCGGATTATACGAAGGCTTTGACTGGCGACGTGAAGGGCATGAAGCTTGGCTTGCCGAAGGAATACTTCATTCCCGGCATGGACAAAGAAGTGGAGGCGGCGACGCGCGCGGCAGTGGACAAGCTCGCGTCGCTTGGCGCGGAGATCGTGGAGATTTCGCTGCCGCACAGTGATTACGGGCTGGCGGTCTATTACATCATCGCCACGGCCGAGGCGTCGGCGAATCTCGCGCGTTTCGACGGCGTGCGCTATGGCTCCCGCGCGAAAGACGCGAAAGATCCGCTCGACATGTATGGGCGCACGCGCGGCGCGGGCTTCGGGCCGGAGGTGACGCGGCGCATCATCCTCGGCACCTACGTCCTCAGCAGCGGTTACTACGACGCCTATTACCTGCGCGCGCAGAAAGTGCGGACGTTGATCCGGCGCGACTTCATGGAGGCGTTCAAGAAGTGCGACGCCATCGTGACGCCAACAACGCCATCCGCGGCGTTCAAGATCGGCGAAAAAGCGGAAGACCCGCTGACGATGTATCTGAGCGACATTTTTACAGTCAACGTGAACCTCGCAGGCATCTGCGGCGTAAGCGTGCCGTGCGGCTTCACGAAGCAGCCGAAGCTGCCGATCGGGTTGCAAGTGCTCGGCAAGCCGTTTGGCGAGGAAACCATTTTGAAAGTGGCGCACGCCTACGAACAGACGACGGAATGGCGTAAAGCGAGACCGGCGCTTTAGAGGCAATGGAATACGAAATTTGCATCGGCCTTGAGACGCACGTGCAGGTGAAAACCCGCACGAAGGTGTTCTGCGCCTGTCCGACGGAGTTTGGCGCGGAGCCGAACTCCAACGTCTGTCCGGTTTGCCTTGGTTATCCCGGCAGCCTGCCGGTGATCAACGAGGAAGCCATCCGCAAGACGGTGCTGGCGGGGATGCTCGTCGGCGGGAAGATTGCGCGTTACTCGAAGTTCGACCGGAAGAACTACTTCTATCCGGACATGCCGAAGAATTACCAGATTTCGCAATACGACCTGCCGCTCGTCATCGGCGGGACAGTGGAATACGACTTCGGCGTCGTGGATAAGAAGCGGCTCGGCGAGACGAAGGTTTGCCACCTTACACGCATTCATCTGGAGGAGGATGTTGGTAAGAATTCCCACTTTGAGCGCACCAGCGGCGTGGATTTTAACCGTGCCGGCACGCCGTTGATGGAGATCGTCAGCGAGCCAGACCTGTCGTCGTCGGACGAGGCGTTCGCCTATCTGACGGCGCTGAAGGAAATCCTGATTTACGGCGGCATCAGCGACTGCGACATGGAGAAGGGCCAGGTGCGCTGCGACGTGAACATTTCTGTCCGGCCCAAGGGCCAGAAGGAACTTGGCCAGAAGGTCGAGATCAAGAACATGAACACCTTCTCTGGCGTGCGGCACGCAATAGACTACGAGTCGCAGCGACAGATCGAGACACTGCGGCGCGGCGGCAAGCTGGTGCAGGAGACGCGGCGCTGGGATGATGTGGCCGGCGTCACCGAATCCATGCGCACGAAGGAGCACGCGCACGATTACCGTTACTTCCCGGAGCCGGATTTGTTGCCGATATCGCTGAGCAACGAATGGCTCGCCGAGGTGCGCAAGCTGGTGCCGGAATTGCCGAGCGCGAAACGCAAGCGGATGGTCGAGCGATACGGCATCCCGCTTTACGACGCGGGCGTGTTGTCGGCGGACGCGGCGCTGGCGGATTACTTCGAGGCGGCGGCGCAGGTGTCGAAGAACCCGAAGTCGGTGGCGAACTGGATTTGCAACGACCTCCTGCGCGACTTGGCGGGAGCGAATCTGGTCATCGGGCAGTCGCCGGTGAAACCGCCACACATCGCGGAGTTGGTGGAACTGGTGGACAGCGGCAAGATTTCATCCAAGATGGCGAAGGACGTTTTTGTGGAAATGTTCAAGGCCGGCAAAACGCCGGCGGCCATCGTGGCAGAGAAAGGCTGGGTTCAGGTCAGTGACGCTGGCGCGATCGGGAAGTTCTGCGACGAAGTGATCGCGGCGAACTCGAAGATTGTGGCGGATTTCAAGGCCGGCAAGGAAGTGGCGCTGAACGCGCTGACCGGCCAGGTGATGAAGCTTTCGAAAGGCAAGGCGAACCCGCAGGCGGTGCGGGACGCGTTGCGTGGAAAGTTGACTGGCTAAAGCGCCGGTCTTCCAGTAAGAGTAATTTCACGAAATTGGATAACAGTTAGCGAACGCTTGTTGTGGCAGCCAACGACCAATATGTAGTGGACATCCTGCGCGACCTGGGATTGGTGAACCAGGAGGACATCGAGCAGGCGACGCCCCTTATCGGCAGCGATCCCAAGACCAAGGGCATCGTGGACGCCTTGATCAAGAAGGGCATCATCAACGAGCTTCAGGTCACGCAGGCGCTTGCCAACCAGTTCGGCATGGACGTCATTTCGCTCTCCGAACACAAGATAACCGACGATGTCATCCAGTCCGTGCCGTCGCACGTCGCGCGCCGCTACCAGATTGTGCCGGTGTTCAAGCACGAGAACACCATCACTGTTGCGCTCTCCAACCCGATGGATGTGGATACGCTCGACAGCCTGCGCTACATCCTCAAGTGCAACGTCGAGGGCATGGTCTCCACCAAGACCGAGATCGAGAAGGCTCTCACGCAATACTACGGCAGCGCCGACGACGCCATCGAGTCAATCATGGGCAAGATCGGCCATGAGGTGACCGATGATGACATCATGTTGCGCGGCGGTGCTGAGGACAGTGGGCCAATCAGTGAAGGCGACGCGCCGATCATCAAGTTGGTGACGGCGATGATCGTGCAGGCGGTGAAGATGCGGGCAAGCGACATTCACGTCGAGCCGCTGGAGAAGAAGCTGCGCGTGCGTTACCGGATTGACGGTTACTTGCACGAGATTGAAAACCCGCCGAAGCGGTTGCAGGCCTCCATCATCTCGCGCCTGAAAATCATGGCGAACATGTCCATCGCCGAGAAGCGCATTCCGCAGGATGGCCGCATCCGGATCAGCGTGGCGGACAAGCAGTTCGACCTGCGCGTGAGCGACATCCCGACGGCGCACGGTGAGAGCATCGTCATGCGTATTCTCGACAAGAAGAGCATGCTTGTTGGTCTGCCGCAGCTCGGTTTTTTCAGCGACGACCAGGCGACGTTCGAGCGGCTCATCACGCTGCCCGACGGTATCCTGCTGGTGACAGGGCCGACCGGATCCGGCAAAACCACCACGTTGAACTCCTGCCTGAACTTCATCAACCGTCCCGACAAGAAGCTGATCACGGTGGAGGACCCGGTGGAGTATTCCCTGCCGGGCGTGAACCAGGTGGAGGTGCGCGAAGAGGTTGGCATGACGTTTGCAGCGGCATTGCGCTCGATCCTGCGCCAGGCGCCAAACGTGATCATGATCGGTGAAATTCGCGACCTTGAAACGGCGGAAATCGCCATCAATGCGTCGCTGACCGGCCACTTGGTGTTCTCCACGTTGCACACCAACGACGCGCCCAGCGCCGTCACGCGGTTGCTCGATATTGGCGTGAAGCCGTTCTTGTGCGCGTCCTCCATCCGCGCAATCATGGCCCAGCGGTTGGTGCGGAAAATCTGCGAGCGTTGCAAGGAACCCTACGTGCCGACCGACGCGGAGCGGCGGTTCATGGGGCTGACATCGGACCAGATCGTGACGACGACCTTCTACAAAGGCCGCGGCTGCAACGAATGCAACCGGACCGGGTTCCGCGGCCGGCTTGGCATTTTTGAGGTTCTCGTCATCAACGAAGAAATTCAGAAACTGATTTACGAGCGGGTGTCGGCGCACGTTCTGCGGAAGGCGGCGCGCGAGCTGGGCATGCGCACGTTGCGCGAGGATGGCGTCCGCAAGACGGTCGCCGGGCTGACGACACCGGAGGAAGTGATGAAGACCACGGCATCCGACATTGACTAGCCGCGCAACCGAAAGATTATTGCCGCCGAAAACGATTTAGAGGAAACGATATGAAAGTCCGAATGGACCAGTTATTGGAGTTGGTGGTGGCGGAGAATTGCTCCGACCTTCACATCCGGGTTGGATTGTCGCCGGTGGTGCGACTGCACGGTTCGTTGGTGACGTTGACGCAGGTGCCGCCGGTGACACAGGAGGATTCGGAGCGGCTGGTGAAATCCATCACCAGCGAGGAACATCTGCGCCGGACGCGTGAGGTCGGCGGGAGCGACTTTGGTTTCGCTTACAAGGACAAGGCGCGGTTCCGCGTCAGCATTTTCAAGGAGCGCGGCAACTTTGCGTTGGTGATGCGGCAAATCCCAACGAAGATGATGACGCTGGATCAAATCGGCCTGCCGCCCAGCATCAAGGACCTGCTTTACCTGCCTCGCGGTTTGATCCTCGTGGTGGGGCCGACCGGTTCCGGCAAGACCACGACGCTGGCCTCGATGCTGAACGTCGTCAACGAGGAGCGCGACGTCCACATCATCACCGTCGAGGACCCGATCGAGTATTACCACTCGAACAAGAAGAGCATCGTCACCCAGCGTGAGATCGGCGTGGACGTGACCTCGTTTTCCGAGGCGCTCCGCCGCTCGTTGCGGCAGGATCCCGACGTAATTCTCGTCGGTGAAATGCGCGACCTTGAAACGATGGAAGCCGCCATCACTGCGGCGGAAACGGGCCACCTGGTCTTCGCTACGCTGCACACCACCGGCTCCGCACGCACGGTGGACCGCATCGTGGACGCGTTTCCGACGGCACAGCAGGAGCAGGTTCGCACACAGCTCGCCAGCTCGATCAAGGCGGTCATCTCGCAGTTGCTGCTGCCCAAGAAAGACGGCAAGGGGCGCGTGGCGGTGTTCGAGGTGATGATCACCACGCAATCCATCCAGGCGCTCATCCGCGACAACAAGACGTTCCGCATCCAGAGCGACATCCAGACCGGCGCGAAACACGGCATGTTCACGCTCGACAGCCATCTGGTGGAGCTTTACCGGAAAGGCATCATTGACTACGGCGAGATGCTGACGACCGCGCAGGATCCGGACACCATGATGCAACAACTGGGCATGAAGTGACATGTTTGAAGCTGAATCCAATGTTTTACTGGGCATCCTGAAGGCGCATCAACTGCTGCCCGCCGAGCAGTTGGCCGAGATCGAGGCCGAGAGCGCACGTGGCGGCAAAGGTGTCGCCGAAGTCCTCATGGACATGGACATCCTGACGCGCGAGCAGATTCTCAGCGTCATCGCGCAACACCTCGGCACCGAGTTGATCAGCATCAAGGACCAGGAGCTGCCCAAAGAGACGCTGAAACTCATCCCGCCGGCGCAGGCGCGCACTTACTGCGCCATCCCGATCAAGCTCGAAGGCAACACGCTTCACATCGCCGTCAGCGACCCGCTCAACGCCGGCATCGTTGAGGAATTGCGCTTCGTCCTGGATCGCGACATTCATCTTGTGGTTGCCGATCCCGATGAGATCGGGGCGATGGTCAAACAGCTCTATGGCGAAGAAGGGTCCGAGTCGGTGGACGACCTCATCTCGCAGATCGAGGGCCTGACGAACCTCACGGAGGTGGCCGCGCCCGAGATCATGACGGTGGAGAACATCGCAGCGATGGCTGGCGAGGCGCCGGTCATCCGCTTCGTGAACCTCGTTCTTTTCCAGGCCATCCGCGACCGGGCGAGTGACATCCATTTCGAGCCGTTTGAGGAGATGTTTAAGATCCGCTACCGCGTGGACGGCGCGCTTTACGAAATGGCGCCGCCGCCCAAGCATCTGGCGCTGCCCGTGACCAGCCGCATCAAGGTCATGGCCAATCTCAACATCGCAGAGCGGCGCATCCCGCAGGATGGCCGCATCCAGATGTCCATCGCCGGCCGGCCGGTGGACTTGCGCGTCTCGACGCTGCCGACGCAGTTTGGCGAGAGCGTGGTGCTCCGCGTGCTCGACCGCTCTGTCGTCAACCTCGACCTGGCCACGCTCGGCATGCCCAAGGAGATCTTTGACGAGGTCTGCGGCATCATCGAACGTCCCAACGGCATCTTCATCGTCACCGGTCCGACCGGCAGCGGCAAGACCACCACGCTTTACTCCTGCCTCGGCCGCATCAACACCATTGATTCCAAGCTGCTCACCGCCGAGGACCCCGTCGAATACGAGATCGAGGGCATCATGCAGGTGCCGATCAACCCCACCGTCGGGTTGACGTTTGGCCGGGCATTGCGCGCGTTCCTGCGCCAAGACCCCGACATCATCCTCGTCGGCGAGATGCGTGACCTGGAAACGGCGCAGATCGCCATCCAGTCGTCGCTGACTGGCCATTTGGTCTTCTCGACGCTGCACACCAACGACGCCTCCGGCGCCATCACACGTCTGCTCGACATGGGCGTCGAACCGTTCCTGGTCAGTTCCACACTTGAAGCGGTGCTCGGCCAGCGGCTGGTGCGCAAGCTTTGCAAGCACTGCCGCACCGCCTACGAGCCGACCGAACAGGACCTGAACCTGCTCGGCCTCAAGCCGTCCGAAGTCGTGGGCAAGTCGTTTTACTTCGGCAAGGGCTGCTCCGAGTGCAACGACAGCGGTTACAGAGGCCGCACCGTCCTTTGCGAACTGTTGCGCGCGAGCGATCCCATCCGCACTCTCATCAACGAGCGCGTGGCTGGCATGGTCCTCAGGGACAAGGCCATGGAACTCGGCATGCGCACCATGCGCCAGGACGGCATCCGGCGCATCCTCGACGGCGAAACCTCGCTCGAGGAAGTCGTGAAATACACGTAGCCGGGGCTGGAACGACGCAGACGTGAGGTCGTGGGCAGAAACCGTTTAATCCAGCGCTTCATGATTGCGCTACTCCCTGACTTGATTTTTCCAACTTTGATGGTGAGTTTCACAAGATGAAGTGACCTAATTCAGCAGAGCCGAAACAAACGAACCGGAGAGCTGCCATGCCCAAGTATGAATACACCGCAGTAGATGCCCGCGGCAAAGAGACTTCTGGCGAGATGGAATCAGACAGTCCCGCCGGCGCGATTAACAAGCTCAAAGAGATGGGGTATTTCCCCACCAAGATCAACGAAGCCGGCTCCGGCAAGGGTCGAAAATCCAAGGTGGTGAGCGCGGCGGGCGCCAAGAAGGGCGGCTGGCAGCAGATGGAGATCAACATCCCCGGCATTACCGACCGGGTGAACAAGAAGCTCCTCACCATCTTCACGCGCCAACTGGCCACGCTGATTGACGCCGGTCTGCCGTTGCTGCGCGCGTTGCGCACGCTGGAGCGCCAGGAACGGAATGCCGCCCTCAAAAAGACCATCACCTCGTTGGCCGAGGCGGTTGAAGGCGGTTCGACGATGTCCGAGGCGATGCAGCACCACCCGCGGGTGTTCGACCGGCTCTATATCAACATGATCCGCGCCGGCGAAGCGGGCGGCGTGCTCGAAGTCGTGCTGACACGGTTGGCGGAGTTCGCCGAGAAGGCGCAGAAGATTCGCGGCAAAGTCCTCGCGGCGTCGGTCTATCCGATCGTTGTGCTCACCATCGCCATCTCGATCCTGTTCTTCCTGATGACCTACATCGTGCCGAAGTTCCAGGATATTTTCAAAGACCTCCTCGAAGGCAAACCGCTGCCGGCGCTGACCCAGGCTGTGATGGACGCCAGCAAGCTGATCCGCGAAAACGTGATCCTGGTCGGTGGCGCCGTGGTGGCGTTTGTGGTGCTGTTTAACTTCCTGATCAAGAAGGTGCCGGCATTGACCCGGCTCTGGGACAACTTCAAGCTCAACATGCCCGCCTTTGGCCCGATGATCCGCAAAGTCGGCATCTCGCGGTTTACGCGGACGCTGGGCACGCTCATTTCCAGCGGCGTGCCGATCCTGCAAGGGCTCATGATCGTGAAGGAAACCTCCGGCAACCGCGTCATCGCCGACGCCGTGCAACGGGTGCATGACTCGGTGAAGGAGGGCGAATCGGTGGTGCGGCCGTTGGAGGCCAGCAAGGTGTTTCCGCCAATGGTGGTTTCGATGATTGATGTCGGCGAGGAAACCGGCGCGTTGCCGGAGATGCTGATGAAGATCGCCGACAACTACGACGAGGAAGTGGACAACGCCGTTGCCGGCATCACCTCACTGCTGGAGCCGATTCTCATCGTGTTCCTGGCCGTGGTGGTGGGCGTCATCGTCGTGGCGTTGTTCCTGCCGCTGGTGACCATCCTCCAGACGCTGGGCGGCGCAGCATAGGCGGCCGTGAAGCGGGAGGCGTTGGACGTTGAGCATTATGGGCGTAGATTTGAACGAGGTGAGACAATGAAAACCCGGAAATCCATTGTTGGGAAGCAAGTGGCGACAACAACGACGGGAGCCGCGAACGCTCCACACCCCATGTCACACGCCCTACGCTCCGCCTCTGGCTTCACTCTCGTCGAACTGATGGCGGTGATCGTTATCATCGGCATCGTTTCCGGGATCGTGATTGCCGGTGCAGGCTATGCCAACAGGACGGCGATGAGGACGCGCACCCATACCACCATCCAGCAGGTGAACACGGCGGCAGAGATGTTCTTTGCGGACAGGGGCGGGTATCCGCCGGACATCACCTGCACAACGAACACAGCGGACGCTAACAATGACGATCTCAGATCCAACCAGTTTGTTTGGCCTTGCGAAGCTTTGTGGTTTTATCTGGCGTATAAGGGGGTTCACTTGCGAACAGGATACCAGAAGCAGCCCTATATGGTTTTCAAGCGCGAGCAATTGATTACAGGCAACACAAAACTCGAAGCGACGCATGACGATGCTCCTGGCAACTTCATGCGAATTGTGGATGCTTGGGGAAACCCGCTGAATTACAAAAGTTACGACGGAAACAGCTATAAGTTCACCGACGGCACCATGATGCCGCGTCACAATAACAAGACCACCTCCACCATCTGGGGCACTCCTTCCTGCGACATATGTTCTTACGGCGCGGACGGCACGACTTGGCAGGATCGCGACAAACCCTATGATCGCCAACAAGACTTGAAACTCGATCAAATGACGACCGTGGAACACTGGAACGGGCGAGACCATCCTCAGATACCTGTTTATTTCACCAAGCCGTTCGAGACCCAGGTTACGGCCGGAGGTGGAATAAAACACTGCTACGGTGGTGAGGACAACGACGATCTCAACAACTGGCAGCAACAGCGGTGAGCGCGGGTCACGGGTCAGAAGTCAGAGAATAGTGGGCAGTTTTGAAAGAAACGGATTTATGAAGACGATGGAACAGCGGAAACGGATTGGCGGCTTTACCTTGGTGGAGTTGCTGGTGGTTATCAGCATCATCGTGGTGCTGATGGGTTTGTTGTTCCCCACCATCAATACAGTCAAGAACGCCGCCAACAAAGCCAAGGCGGGCGCGGCCATCCAGAGCCTTTGCGGAGCCGCCAAGTCTTACAACAATGAGTATGGCAAATGGCCGGAGCCGGCCAACGATCAGGATTTCGTCCTGGTCTTCAATGGCTTGATGAATCCCCAGACGGGCCAGAAGATCACCAACGGCCAGGCGGCGAACGACAACCCCCGCGCCATCCAGTTCATGGAGGTCAAGATCAAGGACGTGACGATTCCGGGTTCTGGCAACCAGAGCCCGCTGGCATTCTACGATCCGTGGAGCATGCCTTACGGCTACTGTTTCGACAATGGCAAGAAAGGCAGCTACTACGGGGGGCCGTTCCAAAACGGCCAGCCATCCAACTTGCAGGCATGGACGGACAATACCGCCTACGACAACAATGTGCCGGTGCCATTCAAGGACGATTCCTCCAGCACGATGGTCATTCCCGGAGGCTTTGCGTTCTTCTCCGACGGCCCCGACACTCGATCAGGCACTGACCAGTCGGAACCGGGCAGCAAGAACCTGACCAAAGCCTACGAAGACGACGTGAGGAGTTGGAAATGATGAAAGCGGAAAGCGGAAGTCGGAAGGCGGGGAAAGTGAAGCGCAGCTATTCTACGAGAGGCGCGCTGTCTCTTTCTTCTTGCCGCCTGCCTCTGGCCTCTTCCCGTTCCGCTTTCACGCTCGTTGAGTTGATGGCTGTGGTGGCCCTCATCGGATTGATGATGCTGGTGGTGATGCCGTCGCTACAGTCAAGTAAGGGAAGTTCCTTGATTGGCGCGGCGCGGCAGTTCTCCAACGACCTGAATCTGGCCCGCCAGTATGGCATTGCTCGCAACTTTCGCATGCGCGTGGTGATCGCCACCGAGAAGACCATCAAGGATTCCGGAACCGATATCCCCGACTTGGTTGCGATGCAATACAGCGCCTACGCTATCATGTATCAAGTGCCGATTCGCTTGTGGTGGAGGACGGGGACGATACAGAACCAGCCCAATCTGCCCTATGGCAGGGATAGGTGGTATTATGTCCAACACTGGAAAACCTTGCCTAAAGGAGTCATTTTTGATCCTGCAGATTCGGATTTGAAGTCCGCGGACGGCAAGGGCTTGTCGTTGCCCAGGACGAGTATTTTCTTTGGCGCCACAGCCAGCCCAAACCAGTGGGATGGAGTAACGCTGGACATGTTGCCGTTTCCTTACATGAACTCCCCCACGGATCCGTCAAAGGGATCAGAGATGGCCTTCATCGAGTTCAAGCCCAACGGTGTGCCCGCCATGCCCGGTTCGGTGCGTCTGGTCAACGGCATCGTGCAGGTCAGTCGCGGTGGCGAGGTGAGTGCGACCGTTATCGTGCCCCGTCGCGAGTCGGCCAAGTCTGCATTGTCCAACAACGATCCGGCGGCTGAAAATAGCGTCGTGCTGAGTTGGGACGGACTCATTGGGAAAATCAAATGGACGCAACCCGGAAGATGAACATGAACAGGGAAGAGTTCAGAGTGAAGAGTGAAGAGTTGGGTCAGGCAGCCGTCGAATCGTGTGCTTCCCCGGCGCAGTCGGGATTATCCACTCTTCACTCCTCACGCTCCACTTCCCCATCCGGCTTCAGCCTCGTGGAGGTCATGCTGGCCGTTGGCATCGTGGCCTTCGCCGTGGTGGGCGTGCTGACCGCCTTCCCTGTCGGCATCGAGGCCGCGCGCGACGCGCGCGATGAAAACACCGCTGCGCTCATTGCCGATTCTATCTTCACCTATATGCGCTCGCAGCCGTGGACGCAACCGAACACGACAGCCGCCACCCTCAAGGCGCCTAGAATGCCCTCTTATTGGAGCATAAACCCCATGACGATCACCGGCGGGTCTTGGAGCGGTGGTTCTTCACCCAGCTACGCCAACATGATCTACTACTCACGGAACGGTCATCCGTCTTACAGCATCACCGGGGGCAAGCCAGTAGGCTCGGCGCCGACGTCGGGTGTTGCCTTCGCCCCTGATGAAGGCTATTTCGGTGTTCAGATTTATGTGCGCAGTGCTCCTTATGGCACTGGCAGTCTTACAAGCCCCGGGAATAGTAGTGCTGGTAGTGAAAGGCGGGACACGTCGTATCAGTATTTATACAGCTTGGCGTGCGTTATCGTGGAGGTTTCCTGGCCAGCCCGTCAGCCTTATCTCAACCGCAAGTTCAAAAGGAACTTCGATACCCAGATCGCCAACCTCCACTGACCATGAAAACACCGAATCAATCGCGGATGGCGAAACAGGAAGTGGCGAATTTCCAACGCCCATCATCGGACGAAGGTGTTCCAAGCTGGGTGGATCGCGACCTCCGGGCGCGATCCACGCAGGCAATCCGCATTCCACATTCCGAAGCCGGTTTTACACTGCTGGAAATTCTGGTCGCCAGCGGCGTGCTGGCATTGATGGTGACGATCCTTTTCGCGCTGTTTGCCGAGGGGGCCAACGCGTGGCGGATGGGTGAGAAAACAGCCGAGGTGAACCAAGGCACTCGCACGGCGATGGAGTTGCTAGTCCGCGAAGCGTCGCTGGCCATGATTGACACCAACCAACCGTCATCCACAGTGCAACCGATTCCAGGCTTGTCGGTGGTCATCAATAGAAATTCCACAGCGGGAGATCAGGCGTCCGATCCCGCGCCCCATGGCACTTATGGAGAGATTTGCTTCGTTACGCCGGTGGAACTTGACAATGAGCCAACCAACAACGCAACCATGAGCGGCTACCGGGCGTTCTGTGGCGTTCGCTATTACGTGGCCAAGGCGGCGGTTGATGATGGCGGCCGGCGGTCTGTTTTGGGCAACTTGGTCCGCGTGAGCTACAAGACAGGCGTGCGAGGCGCACCCTCGGGCTTTTACAATAATCCGTGGAGTTCTGGTTCCGGCCTCCAGACGAATTATGCCGTGCTAGCTGAAAACGTGCTCTGTTTCCGCGTGCAGCCTGCAGAGAACGATACCACGCAAGGGTTGAAGCCGCTCAATCCACAGATGTTCAAGGACATGGACGGGGACCAGAACAAGACGATCAACTATCAAAACTTCAGCGGGAAGAATCCATGCTATCCCGGCGTTTATATCGGTTTGTGTGTGGTGGACAGCAGGACGGCCGGTCGCATCAATGACTTGGGCTTGAACGCGGCGGCCAAGATGGCGGGATTCTATACCACGACCAACTGGGTGCTGGTTCGTTTCGAGAATTTCAAGCCGTAGAATCCGGAGAAGACGAAAGGCAGAAGGCGTAACGTGAAACTGGAAACTGGAAAACCTTGCCGCGTTGCACGCGGGGAACTAAAAACTGGAAACTCGCGTTCCGGGGTCGCCCTGATCATCACGCTGACCGTCATGGCCTTGCTGCTGATTCTGGCGTTGGCGTTCATGACGAACATGCGCAGCGAACGCCAAGTGTCTTTCAACTACCGGCGGCAGGTGGAGGCCCGGCAAGCCGCGTTGGCTGGGCTGCATACCGCGATTGCCAGGATGAGCAGGTTCTACACCGATGCCGAGGCCGCGAACGCAACCGTGGCAACCATGGCTGGCCGGTTCTATTACACCAATGGAGTGGATAGAACGCTTAGTGCTGCTGATGGCATTCCCGGTTCCTACACAGCCTATAACACCAACAACATGCTCATGTTCTCTTGGATTCTGGGGCCGCTTATCGGCACCGGTGGTGGCACTACCAACTGGGCGGACAAGGTAGACATTAACGCGGGCAACTACACATGGCCCGTCAACGCAGCTCAATCCGGAACCTACCTGCCCGTTGCCAATCCCTGTGTGAATCCGTTTCGCCCCAACTGGGGTCCGGACAAGGTGGGAATATGGGCCGCCTACTTGCTGTCGAATGCCAACCGCACCGGCTGTAAATTCGCATTCTGGATAGACGACGAGTCGTCCAAGATCAACATCTCCAACGCCTATACCAAGGACTTGAGCTTGAGCGGCGGCGGGGTCAGTAACACCAACATCTTTTCCGATGTCGGGGCGGTTATTCCAGTCGGCAGGGAGCTTTACGCCAAGATCGTGCAGCCGGATGTCACCTTGGGAATCACCAAGAACATCAGTTCGGTTGATCTGAAGATGCTGGACGTCGGCGAGGTGTGTCCAACCTCTCCCTACAACCAAGACGGGCCGAACTGGGCCGACATGACCACATTGAGCAGCATAGAGTCAGCTCGAAACTCGGGCACGTGGCAGCCGTTTCTGGCGCCGGACGAAGTGTTGGGTCTCGAAAACAGAGTAACCATGAAGGACTATCAGGCCGTGAAGTCCTGCTTGACGGCTTGGAGCGTTGAAAAAGAGGACCTCACTCAAATTTTCAGGAACTACACCGCAGGTAACACCTTGGGTTTGCCGGTTGCGCGCACCAATATCGGCATGACGATTACCACGCCCGCGGATGCCAAGAAACTGTATGATTTCCTGATGACCACAAACCGACTGGCAGACTCGACATACGTGAGGAATTTCTTCGGCAACAGCGCGACATTTCAACTAAAATACCCCGGACCTGAGGGAAACACCAACGCAAGCGTCAAGCAGATTGTCGCCAACCTCATCTCCTACGTCAGCGACCCCACGAGAGTCGCGCCGCCCGGCAGTAAGCTGGAGGTCGTGGGGGCGGTGCCAGGCAGCTATGATCCCAAGAGCAATTTGTCAATTCCCAACGGTGCTTGTGGTTTGTGGAAAGCGGCCTACATGAATGAAATCGCGATGGCGTTGTGCTGGCAGAGGAAAGTAACGCCGGGGCCAACGCCTGTGACGCAATACCAATTGTGGGCGGCTCTTTGTGTTGAATTGATCAACCCTTACGAGGTTCCTCTGCCGCGCGCGAGCAAGCCGGAACAGTATCGGTTATTCTTGGACACCCCTCTTACGATCAAGTGTAACCTCGCCGTCGGCTCGACGCCTGGCAGCATTGGCCCCGTAGGCTGGACGACCAACAGTCCGACTGGCGATGGCATCGCAATTCCTTCTTCGGTGCCAGTTCCTGCTCACTCCTATAGCGCGCCTGACGCAGCGAGTCTTGGCGTCACTTTCTTCCAATGGCCAGTCGGACCGCCGGTGACAACGAATGCTCCGCCCACTGTTACATCTATTGCCATCAACATGCCTCAGATTCGCCAAACAATGGATTGTAACGGTAATACCGGCATTATTGATTGGTATCGAACGACAAACGTTACGCTCAACGCACAACCTTACACAACCACGACGGATCCTCCTGCGCCTGCCGATTTCTGGACCAAAGATGCGGGCCATCCTGCCCGACTCTCCTTCGGCAAGAACGATCCGCGAGTGCATGTGTGGACTTATTGTGCCAGCGGTGCCGTAACTATGAAGGGGTATGGAAGCACTACTGGACAGAATCAGGCATACTCCGTCTCGCCTGTTGGGCCGGTGGACTTCAGGATGGGTGATATCGAAAACTATCATAGCGCTTATGCCCCGAACGCAACCAGACCGGAGTATCGCTCCAACTTCGTCATCGCGGAAGGCGGCATGAAATCCATCGGCGAGCTTGGTTTCATTCATACGGGAAAGCCATGGCGTTCGCTCTCGTTACAGTTCTACGGCGCGCAACGAGATGAGCAGCAAAGCGGCGGGACGCCCAAGCCTTGGACGGATTCAACCGCCATTCCCGATTGGGCCATGCTCGATCTCTTCTCCGTCAACACGCCACCCATCTACGGCCGGATCAACATCAATAACGGTGGCTGGCATTTGGGCAATAACACCTATGGTCCTAATAATTATAATAACACGGCGCAGCCGACCTACCCCACGTTTGAGGATCCCCAGGTTTACCCCCGCCGCCCCAATATGCTGGCAACCTGGTCTGATGCTGGTTATCAACTCAGATTAAACACTTCGGACAATTACCACTGGTGCTACATCACGATGCGCACCTCATCCTATAGTGCATTCCGCTACAATCTCGCAACCGCCCCCACTTATGACGCGGCCAGCGTGCCGCTTGCGGCTGCCTTGAGTGTCATCCCCGACTCGCGCTTTCGCAACAAACTGGCCAACTACATCAGCTATCGTTACCACCCCATCAATTCACAGAGAACCCAGTTTGCGCCGCTGGGTGATCATTCCGATACTACTTTCGGTCCAAATGACACCTGGCAACCCTATTATACAATCGGTCAACTCTGTGAGGTTCCGTGCATGACCAATCTCTTTATGGGCGATGGGACGCAGGTAGCCTGGACCGACGCCGACAGAGAAGATACCATTCGCCGTATCATCAACGTCCTCACCACCCGGGGCGACGTTTTCACGGTTCATGCGATGGGTGCTGCAGATGGTGGCGAGGCCCGGCTCATGGCCGTCGTCGAGCGCGTTCACGATCCATCGTTAACCATACCCCGTGCCTACAGAAACAGGTTCCGTATCCTACAGACACGGTGGATAAAGGACTAAACTGCCGCAGTCTTTTCGCAATGTTTCAGGTGTTTGGTGAGCAACTTCTGAGTTCAACAACTTGCCAGCCCATTATGTGTTGTCGTTTCGCCAGATCGGATGCAGCCTGCGCGCCGTTGTTGGGTGCGGTGCTACTGAGGGCTGGACGATGATTGAGGTTCCGTTATGAAAATACTTGCCCAGTTCGCTGGTCTTTTTTTGGTCGCCGTGCTTCTGCTGGCCGCCGGTTGCGGCGGACAACCGGAAGTTAAACTCCCCCCGGCCACCCCGGACAACGCCGCTGAGGCGCGCAACCAGATGATTGCCACCCTTGGCAAGATCAAGTCCTCCGATGCCCCGTATTTGCGGGAGATGGTGCAGCGCGGGCGTGGTCTGGAGAAGGCCGGCGGCGAGGCGATGCAAGCCAAGGATTACACCAAGGCGTTGTCCTCGTTTACCAAGGCGCTCAAGTGCTATCAGCAGGCGGTCGGCATCCAGACGGACATGGAGGCCAAACGCGAGACCGCGATTTCCCTGAAGAAAGAGGCCGAAAAAGCGCATGAGGCGGCCAACGCGGCATTCAAAACCGAAGCGCGGCCAGAATCTTTTGTTGCAGCCGGGAAGAGCGAGAAGGATGGAGAAGAGGCGCTGGCCAGGGAGGATTACGCGAAGGCAATGGAACTCTTCACCCGCGCCATCGGCGGCTTCAAGGCCGCGCAAGCCGAAGCCGACAAGCTCCTCCGTGCTGAAAGGTCCCGTGCCGCGCAGTCTGCAAAGAAGGATGCCGAAGCCGCGCGCACGGCGGCCAGCGCCGCATCCAAACCCGAGGCGCGGCCAGAATCCTTTGCTGCCGCCGGAAAGATCGAGAAAGAGGGGGAAGAGGCGCTGGCCAAGGAGGATTTCGACAAGGCCAAGGAACTCTTCGCCCGCGCCGTCGAGAGCTATAAGATCGCGCAAGCCGATGGCGAAAAACTCAACCGCGATGAGATGTCCCGCGCCGCATACGCCAAGAAAAGGGACGCCGAGGCCGAGCGATTGACGGCTCAAGCGGCATTCAAGAACGACACGCGGCCGGAGTCGTTTGTCACCGCCGGAACCTGCTTCAAAGAGGGCGAGGATGCGCTGAACAAGGAGGAATTCGCGAGGGCCAAGGATCTCTTCACCCGCGCTTTCGACGCTTACAAGACCGCGCAAGCCGACGCCGAGAAAATCTCCCGCGCCGAAACCTCCCGCGCTGCATGGGCCAAGCTGTTAGCAGAGGCAGACGCGGCGTTGCTCGAGCGGCAAGTCGCCGCTGAGTTTGCAAAGGTGAAATCACTGGCAGAGTCAGCAGCGAGTTTGGCCACCAAGGACCCGGGGCAGGCGGCTGAGCAGTTTGTCGCCGCGACGGCGACTCTCAAGAGCCTCATCGCGAAAGCCAAGACGACGGAGAACCTCCCCAAGTCTGTGCCCGTCGTCGCCCGGTTGGAAAATGCCATCCGCGCAAACGGCTGGCTCCAAGCCCATTGGGCGCTGGGCGAACTGGAGCTGTTGATCCCCGACGACCCGCGCATGGCCGACTTCCGCGCGAAGGCCGCCGCTCTACCGTGGCCGAATGGATTGGCTGTGGATCTTGGCGGCGGAGTGACGATAAACTTCGTTTTCATCCGGCCCGGCTCGTTCTCGATGGGCGAGGGTAACGAGAAGCATCAAGTCGCCCTCACCAAGCCGTATTTCATAGGCAAGTTCGAAGTGACACAACAACAGTGGCGGACGGTCATGGGTAGCAATCCGAGTGCGAACCAAGAGGATGCCCGGAATCCGGTGGAGAACATCAGTTGGGATGCCTGTCAGGGCTTCGTGGCCAAGTTGAATGAGAAACTGTCTGGTGTGAAAGTCTCACTGCCGACCGAGGCGCAGTGGGAATACGCCTGCCGCGCTGGCAGCTCTACGAAGTATTGCTACGGCGACGACATAAGTCTGTTAGATCTATACGCAGTGTATCCTGGCAAGAGGATCATTCAGGACAATTGGCGCAGAACCATGACACGTTCGGTTGGCACGAAGAAGCCGAATGCCTGGGGCCTTTATGACATGCACGGCAACGTTGCGGAGTTCTGCAATGATCGGTTTGGGTCGTATCCCACCAGCGCGCAGACAGATCCCCAAGGCGCCGCTACCGGTTCCGACCGTGTGTTGCGTGGCGGTTCGAGCCGCGACACTCCCTTTTATCTCACGTCGAGTTGCCGCAGAGATACCATGCCCGTTAACGTTCTCGCCAACGCCGGGCTTCGGTTGGTGTTGGTGACGGATGCCATGGCTGGCTATCAAGCCAGCATGGCGAAACTTCCCGACACGTCCTCCACGCCGGTCGCGTCAACCCCTCCGTCCCCTCCAGTTCCCAGTGCAAGCTCGACGACGCCCTCCACCCCCTCCATGACAACGGCAGCCCCTGTTGCGGCGGACGACTGGATGAAAGGGATTCCCCCGAGAGCGCTGCCGGCTTATTTGCAGGCCCAGAGCGATGTGAAGGCAGGCAAAGGTATGTTGCCCATGCGTTCCTGGCGCGCCTTTTGGGGAAACAAGCTGCGCGACCCCACTCGCGGTTATGTTGAACTGGAATTCGTGGAACTGCTGCTGACCGATCCTTCAAAGGAGGCGAACGCGGCGGCCGAAGAGCAGAAGAAGCAACAGAACCTCAAGGAAGCAGCGATTATCGTCCGGAGTATCCGCGCCAGAGGCGTGACGGATGAAGCTTTGCTGAACCGGCTCGAAGAAACAGCCAAGAAGCTGCCATGATGCTGGTGGTAAGGGGGGTGACAGCACCGGCTCAGAAGTAATTGTCGCGCCTTTAAAATCGTTAAGATATCCCGGCATCAGCGGGTTGGAGGCGATTGGGCATGATGGAGTTTGAATCAGGACTTGCCTGCGGTTACGAGTAAAGGCGTTGTATGGAGCGCGGGCAGGCGGAGTCCTCAGCCGGTTATATGTGCGATTGCCTTTTCTACCGGCCGCCGCAATAATCCCTCCATCATGAAATTCGTCGCGGTGATGCTGTTCGCCGCCGCCGCTTCCTTGGGGGGCACGGAGCCAGTCGTCTCGTGGGAAAAGGCGCGCGATGTTATCGGCCGGCGTGCGACGGTGGAGGGGATGGTTGTCGCAACGCACAGGACAGAGAAAGTCTGTAGCCTGAACTTTTCGGCAAACTGGAAGACGGATTTTTCAGCGGTGGTTTTTGCCCGCAGTTTTTCCCAATGGCAGGGAGACATCGAGGAGCAGTATCGTGGCAAGAAGGTGCGCATCACGGGGGGCGTGACCGAATACCAAGGCCGCCCGCAGATTATCGTGACGAACCCGTCGCAAATCGAGATCATGAAGGATCTGACGCAGGTGACACCCCCGCCAACCAATGCGGCAACGCTTGTGCCGGCTACTCCACCGTCGCAGCCGGTTCTCGAAGGTCAAGCAGTCGCAGCAGCGACGTCTTCCACATCCAATCTTTCGATTTCGCCCGGTGATCCGTTGGCGCTGAGCAAAGAGCTATTGCCGTTCGCGGTTGACGTAAAACGGTTCACGGGTGCAAAACAAGGCAGCGGGGTGGTGACGAAGACGGAAGCGAGTTTCTTTCAAACGGTGCGGTTGAACGTGACAATCAGCAACCTGCGCAATGCTCCCGTAGGGCCGCTGGAATGGCAGTGGGTCATCGGGTTGTTTGAGGTGTCGTCGTCGGGCAATTTGAAACAACAGTTTTTTACTGGCGGCGACCGGCAAATGGAATTGAAGCCGCTGGGCAAGAAGGTTGTGCAATCGCAGGACGTCATGCTCGCGGGCATGTTGTCGAACCGAGGCATGAAAAGCGGACATAGATTGCGCGGGCATTTTGTGCGTGTGTTCTATCAAGAACGGTTGGTGTTTGAAGATGCCAGTCCGCCGAATATGAAGTCGGTAGCGGAGAATTTTCTTGCGGGGAAGTAAATCGTGAACGACGACGGGAGTCGCTCCACCAATAAACTGGTGATCGCGTCGTTATAGGTGGCAGCATATCACCGTGACACCATCGCTACGGAACGACCGCTCTCCAGTGCGCCACGCCGCTCTTGCAGTCGGACCGGCGTGCGTCGTCCTTGTTGTCATCCTGGTTGCCATTGCGGCCAGGGGTTGGTTGCTTTTCGGCACAACGCTCGTGCCAGGCATGAATGGTGGCTACTACCTGATTCAGGCGCGGGCACTCTTGACCGCCGGGGCGCTGGGCATTCCGGACCTGCCGCTGACGTTCGCGTTTCAGGCGGCGCTGGCGAAGGTGCTGCAATGGCTGACCGGGCTGGATTTCGAACCGAGTATTCTTCTGGCCGTGAAACTCGCCGACGCGGTGTTGCCGGCACTCGCGGCGCTGCCGGTGTTCCTTCTTGGCCGGGCATGGAGCGAGCGCGATGGGCGCGGCGCATGGCTGTCTGTCGGTGCGGCGGCTGTAGTGGCGCTCGGAGCGCCGGCGCTTTCAATGGTGGGTGATTTTCAGAAGAACTCGCTCGGCTTGGTCTGGCTCGCGGGCCTGGCGTATGCGCTCTTTGCGTGGAAGAGGCATCGAACGGTTGGCTGCGGGATCGCGATGCTGGCGTTGCTGGGACTGACGGGCCTAACGCACGTCGGGGTATTTGGAGCCGCGCTGATGTTGACCGCAACGGTTTTCGCGGCGGGCCTGCTGTTGCCGAGAAGCGAGGCGGGCGGGGCGCGCGTGCGCGTGGCGTGGCCGTTGGTGGTGGGCGGACTTGCCGTGGTGGCGCTGGCAGCGGGCGTCGTGCTGTGGAAATTCGACCCGGCGCGCGTTCACCGGCTCGTCGGCGCGTTTTCAAACCCGACGAGCTTCCTGCGGGGCAAGGGACCTCCGACGCGTCCACAGATGGGCGGCGCTTTGAAGGGCTTTCCCAAAGGCAGCCTGCTGCGGGGCGATGACCCGATGGGCGGCCCGCCACCGCCATCTGGCGGCTTCATGGGTGGGCCGATGCGCGGGCCGGGACCGGGACCGGGACCGATGCAAATGATGTTCCCTCAATGGGTGCCAATGGCGGGATTCGGCAGCGTCGCATTGTGTGCTCTCGCTCTAGCTTGGTGGAAACGGCGCACGCTGCCGCTGGCGGAGAGCGTGATTGGCATCGGCTGCGCCGCGACGACGTTGTTGCTCACGGGACCGTGGGTGCAGGGCGATGTGGCGCATCGCTTCTACCTGAATGCGATGATTCCCGCGACGGTCGTCGGCCTGTTTGTGCTGTTGCAGATTCCCAGCATATGGGCGCGTCTGCTGTTGGGGAGCGTGATCGTTTTGCCGGCGGTGAGCTTCGCGGTCCCGTTGGTTGCGCGTGGCGGACATCCGGTCATCAGCGAGGCAGCGTTCCGCGAACTCCAATCCCTTGCGCCCAGGATCGCGCAGCCGCGGCGCACGCTCATAGTGACGCGGCACGGCGTGGAATGGTGGACGGCGTGGACGCTGCACACCCGCGTGGCACAGGCGAAGGCGGTGCGAGTGGATGACTGGCAGAAATACGACGAGGTGCTCTTCCTACAAAGCAAGGAGCGCGGTCCCGGTGGCGGTCCGGGCCGCGGATTGCGCCGGCCTGATGATTCTTTCCGCAGCCGCGTAGGAAAAGGTTTCGGAGGCGGCTTTCGGCCGGCAGACCTTCCGCCGTTCGGAAAGGGTCCGCGCGGATTCCAGGGACAAGGCGGCCCGCCGCCGATGATGGACGCGGAAATCCCTGACGATGCGGAGATTCTGCACGACGGTCGTTTCTTCAAGCTGGCGAAGGTCACCAAGCCGCCGGCGTTCGTCAGCCAGAACAAGCTAGGCGATGCCGACGCCGACCGGCCGTGAAGCGGTGATGCAGGAAAGATTGCTGGCAATCCCGACGCGGATGTTGTAGCCAGAGGTCTGTCATGGCTCGACAATTCTCTCCCTGCTGGCCGGGCGAATGCCGCGCGGCCGTTTCCCTCACGTTCGACGACGGCCCGCTATCGCAGCTCAAGCTCGCCGTGCCGATGCTCAACGACGCCGATTTGCCGTCCACGTTCTACCTCAACCCGCGCGGCGACTACTATCTGGACAAGCTCGCGCCGTGGCGGGATGTGGCCAAGGCCGGTCACGAGATCGGCAACCACACGATGGGTCACATCTGCGCGCGGGCGTTTCGCGAGGATCCGGCTGCGCCGGGTTTGGAGAGCCTGACACTGGCTGACATCGAGAAGGACATCGTCGAATCCAAGAGGCGACTGCAACAGATCGCGCCGGCGCAACCGCAGATGTCGTTTTGTTATCCGTGCTACATGGAGCACGTGGGCCGCGGGCCGACGCGCCAGAGCTACGTGCCCGTGGTGGCGCGGCATCACATCGCCGGCCGCGGCAAGGGCGAGTTTCCGTTTGGGAACCACGCCTCGACGGTGGACCTGCACTACGCGTGGTCGTGGCCGGCGGAGCGAATGCCGGGGTCGCAGATGGTCGGCTTGGTGGAGCGGTGCGTCGCCTACAAGGGCTGGGGCATCCTGACCTTTCACGGCATCAATGAGGGCAGCCTCGGCGTGGCCGAAACCGACTTCCGCGAACTGGTCAACTATCTGAAGGCCAACCACAGCCGCATCTGGACCGCGCCGGTCTGGAAGGTGGCGCAGCGAATCCTCGACTGGCGCAGAGAGAGCGGCATTTAGGGATCGCTCTGAAGGGTGTCTTCGTCCTTACCGAACCGGCGGTGCTTCTGATAGAGTCGGCTCCAATGCCGACGCGTGCCGCCAAGATCAACGGGTTTGAGAGAGCGCCAATCTTGTTTCCAGATCCGGCCGTGCCGGTGGTGGCTTACACGGGACGCGTGGGGCGGCCGGGCAGATTCCATGTGCATACCGACGAGGACTGGGAACTCTGCTACGTCGCCAGCGGGACGGCGGATTACCGGCTCGGGAGGGACGAGTTTCAACTTCACGCCGGAGACCTGCTCGTCATCGGGCCTGACGATCCGCATGTGTGCCTGGGCTGGCGGGGCGAGCGGTTTGTAGCGATTTTCCGGCGCTCATTGTTGCGTGAAACCGGCCTGGCTGTGCGTTGCGGCCGATCGGTGGGACTGGAGGTCGCCGGCATGCGCATCCCGACGCGAACACACGTCGTGCCGTGGCGGCGGACCACGGTGGAGTATCTGCTGGACCGGCTCCAGCAGGAGTCGTTCGGCGGGCAGCGCGCGAAACTCCCGATGTGTGCCACATTGCTCGCGCAACTCCTCTTGGAACTGGCGCGCAGTGAGAGCGAACGCCGCAAAATGCCGGCCGAGTCTCTCGGTGGTTCCGCGAAGAAGATCGTGGAGCGGCTGGCGGTCAAGGTGCGGGCGGACCTCGCGAACCGTTGGACGCTGGCCGAGATGGTCAAACGCAGCGGTTACAGCAGCACGCAGCTCGGCGTGTTGTTTCGGCGAGCGACGGGACTCAGCCCGTGCCAGTGGATTTCGCAGGAACGCATCCATCGCGCATGCCAGCTCCTGGCGCATTCCGACGAAGCGGTGGTGCAGGTCGGGGCCGAGGTGGGATTCGGGACGCGGTCGCAGTTCTACCGCGTCTTCCGGAAGGTGACCAGCACAACGCCGGAGCGATATCGGTCGGCGATCCTGCACGAAGGCCATCCGTTGTAATTGCGACGCTGGCCGCAGCCGATGCGATGTTTCTCCTGGCGCGCGGGGGGGCATTAAAGAAGGTGGCGGCTATAACAGCGCAATGGAAATAGGATGACCATAAAAGGCCCCGTCTGCCCAAGCTGGGAAATCCAACGGTTCCCCCCAAAGGATTATACCAGCGAAAGGGGCTGGAAATCAGGGAGGGGGCCTCACTACGTCGTTGTTGACTATGAATCTCGATTCTCAGTAAAACACGGCGAGTGAAATCACCGATTGGCGAAGGTGACAAAGGACATTGAATGACGCGAAATGCACTACTGACGCTCACTGCCCTGCTGCTGAGTCCGATCACGCGATCATGAAGACGAAAACGCCAGCGGCGCTTCGCCAGCGCCGTGCCGGTCGCCGTGCGCAGCCTTTGGTTGCACTGGCTTTTCCCCCTGCCGTGTCGCACTTCGTGCGCGTGTTGAAGGGGGTTCTGAGTTACGCCCGCCGATACACGCGATGGCAATGCATCATCTCGGAGAACGAACACAGCCACTTTGACGATCTCGCCGGTTGGAATGGGGACGGCATCATCGGATTGGTGGTCGGCGCGAAAGACCTCGCGATGGCCCGTTCCTTCACCTGCCCGGTCGTCAACATCTCCGGCGCGCTTGCCGATGCCGGCTTGCCGCGTGTGCGGCCGGATTATTTCGCCGCAGGCAAACTGGCCGCGGAGCATCTGCTCGACCGCCGTTTCCGGTGCTTCGCATTCCACGGCATCCGGGACTATTTCTATTCGATGCAGCACAAGGCGGGATTTCTCGAACGGCTGCGCACGCTGGGTTTGCCGGTGTCCGTATTTGAAACCGCGCTGGGCAACCGGCAAAGGCGGCCGTGGCAGGCGCGCCGGGAGGAATTGGAAAGATGGCTCCGAAGGCTTCAACCGCCCGTGGGATTGTATTGTGTGCGCGATGAGTGCGCCGTGACGGTCGTCGAGGCGTGCCGGCGGGTCGGGTTGCGCGTGCCGCAGGACGTGGCCATCATCGGTTATGACAATAACGACACCATTTGCGAGTTGTGCGATCCACCGTTGACGAGCATCACACGGCGCGATGAGGAGGTCGGGTTTGAGGCGGCGCGTCTGCTCGATGGGTTGATGTCGGGCAGGGTGAAGCCGGCCGCGCAAGAGATCGTGGTGCCCGTCGGCACGGTGGTGTTGCGCAACTCCACCGACACGGTAAGCGTGGAGCATCCGGCGTTACGCAAGGCGGTGGAATTTATGCATCAGCACTATGCCCGCGGCATTGATGTGAAGGAAGTGGCCGCGCATTGCGGACGGTCGCGCCGCTGGCTGGAGTTGCAGGCACACAGCGCTTTGCCGGGAACACTGCGGAATTACCTCAACGGCCTGCGTCTGCGCAAAGCGAAGTCGCTGCTGGCGACTGGAAGCGATCTATTGTTGAAGGACATGGCGCGCGTGTGCGGTTTCTCCAGCGTCAAACAGATGGTGGCGGTGTTTCGGCGGCTGGAACCTGCGAGTTTGAAAATGCTGCGGAAACCGCTGTAATCCACGCGGTGTTGTCGCAGCGTGGCGTTTCGCAAACGGGGTGATGATTTCGCAAATGAACCGTTGGCTTATTCGGGCGGAGCTTTACAGTTAAGCAGCCAATTATGAGCACATTCGTGGCGAACCAGAAGATGGATGCGGGAATGAGCAGCGACGCAGGCTCCTGCCGGCTGCGCACCCCCGCCTTCAGGTCACCGACCACGACAAGGTTGGCCTTGGAGGACACGACGATGATGAATGCGAATGTCCAAGACACTGGGATGATGACGGTCATGTCGCGACGAAGCTATGATGGCCGTTGTGTCAAATCGGAAGGTGGATCTGGCCTGAACGCGCCTCTGGTTCTTCGATGGCCCAGGATCAAGAAGTTTTTGATTTCCATCCTTTCATCCTTTTCACCCCTCTATCCTTGATCTGCGCGCCCGTGGAGAACCGAAGATGAAAAACACCACAAAGGCATATCTGTCGCACGCCCAGTCTTCCATCACCGAGGACAACAACGTTGGCCTTGGCAACGCGAGCATCAACCAACAAAAACTCGAAACAGAGCACGACATGAACATGACCATGAACCGCCGCAGTTTTCTGAAGACCACCGCCGCGGCAAGCGCCGCGCTGGTGATACCCGGCATTACTTGTGCAGCCGACGCTGCCAAACCCGCCATCCTCGGCGGCACGCTCGTCCACAAGGACGGCTGGACCGCCTGGCCCCAGTGGCGCGAGGAATGGGAATCGAAGATGATTGACGTGTATCGCAGCCGGAAATGGTTCCGCCTCTCCGGCCCGCAGGTGCCCGAGTTCGAGAAAGCCTGGGCCGAGATGCTCGGCGCGAAGAAGGCCCTCGCCATGGCCAGTGGCACCACCTCGCTCATCGTCAGCCTGCACGTCATGGACGTGGACGCCGGCGACGAGGTCATCGTCTCGCCCTACACCTTCATCGCCACCTACAACGCCATCCTCGCCAACTCGGCCCTGCCGGTCTTCGCCGACACCGACCCGGCGACACTGACGATGGACCCCAAGAGCATTGAGAGCCGCATCACCGAGCGCACCCGCGCCATCATGCCCGTCCACATCTACGGCATGGCGTGCGACATGGATCCCATCAACGCCATCGCCAAGAAAAACAAGCTCGCCGTTGTCGAGGACGCCTGCCAGGCGTGGCTCGCCGAATACAAGGGCCGCAAATGCGGCACCCTCGGCGACCTCGGCGCCTTCAGCTTCCAAGAATCCAAACACATTCCCTCCGGCGAAGGCGGCGCCATCACCGGCATGAGCGAGGAGTTGATAGACAAGTGCAACTCCTACCACAACTGCGGCCGCGCCTGCGGCACCAACAAGGGCACCGGCAGCTTCACCCGCGGCATGAACTACCGCATGACGCAGTTTCAGGCCCAGTTGCTCCTCCTCCAGTTCGAGAAGCTGCAAAAGGAGACCGCCATCCGCCGCGCCAACGCCGACCATCTTAGTGCCAACCTCGGCAAGATCCCCGGCATTACCCCCGTGCGCCTGCCGGGCAACGGCCGGCCCTCGTGGCATCTCTACCCGTTCCGCTACGCCGCCGCCGGCTTCAACGGCCTCTCGCGCGACAAGTTTATGGAGGCGCTCCGGGCCGAAGGCGTTGGCTGCTCCAGCCCGTATCGCGAGCAGTATTTCGACGGCCTCCTCGACGAGGCGATCAACTCCCGCGGTTACCGGCGCCTCTGGAGCGCCGAGCGGCTCAAGGCCTATCGCGACAGCTTCAACGACCTCAAGGGCAACAAACAGGCCTGCGAGACCACCGTCGCGTTCACCCAAAACATGCTCCTCTCCGACCGCAGCGCCATGGACGACATCCTCGCCGCCATCGCGAAGATCCAGAAGCACAGTGCTGAGCTGGCGAAGGCGTAGCGGCACGCATCTGGGAACAGTATTTGAAAGCCCTCCAGCCGCCGATGCAGCAGCACACAAGTCAGCGTTTCAAAACACGCAGCGAGCCGGCGTCCGGCCGCGGGAGCCAGCCGTGATAATTGCGACGTGACCCGTCATCGCTGCGACACCTTCCGCACCGCGTGAGAGTATAAGGACGATTACAGACTGAACGACCAGTGGCAAACATCCATTAAGATTCCGACCATGAACATGAATCACACTCCCACCGATTCCCACCTCACCCGGCGCAACTTCATCAAATCTGGCAGCGCGCTGCTGGCCGCCAGCGCCGCGCCCGCGCTGTTGGCCAAGACCTCCGGTGATGCCAGCGCCCCGGCTGTTTTGGGCGGTGCCAAAGCCCACACGCAGCCTTGGCCCTCCTGGCCGCAATGGGACCCACAGAACGACGCCGCAGTGGCCAAGGTGTTGCACGGCAGGGTCTGGTCGCGCGACAAGCTGGTGAAGGAGTTTGAGGAAAAGTGGGCCGCCATCATGGGTGCCAAGCACTGTCTGGCCGTGGTGAACGGGACCAACGCGTTGAGCGCGTCGTTCATGGTGCTGGACATCAACCCCGGCGACGAGGTTATTTGCGCGCCCTACACGTTCAGCGCGAGCCTGCTGGGCGTGCTGTATAAAGGCGCCATGCCCGTCTTCGCGGACATTGACCCGCTCACGTATCAAATGGATCCCGCCCAGATTGAGGCGAAGATCACCCCCCGGACGAAGGCCATTTTGCCGGTGCACATCTGCGGCTATCCCTCCGACATGGAGCGCATCATGGAGATCGCCCGCAAGCACAAGCTCTTCGTGGTGGAGGACGCCTGCCAGGCGCACATGTCGGAGATCAACCACAAGAAGATGGGCACGTTTGGCACGACGGGTTGCTTCAGCTTCCAAACCTCGAAAGTCATGCCGATCGGCGAAGGTGGCGCGATCCTGACCGATGACCCGGCGTTGAAGGACAAGCTCTATTCGTATCACAACTACGGATTCAAGACCAACATCGCCCCCGGTTCGGTGGACAACATCGCTGCGTTCATCCTGGGGAACAAGATTCGCATGGCCGAGTATCAGGCGGCCATCGGGTTGTGCCAGTTGAAGAAGCTGGAGGAGCAGACCCGGATTCGCAATGAGAACGCCCGTTACCTGACCCCGAAGCTGGCGGCCATACCGGGCATCACCCCCGTCAAACCGTATCCGAACGTGACCCAGTTGTCCTACTACATGTATCCGTTCATTTACGACGAGGCGCAGTTCAAGGGATTGCCACGCGCCGCGTTTCTCAAGGCGTTGTCGGCGGAGGGAGTTCCGGCGGGCACCGGGTATCCCAATTGTCCGATCTACACGCAGGAATTCATCCGCCAGATGTTCCAAACGGAGGTCTATAAGAAGTTCTATTCCAGCGCCGAACTGAACTTCGATGCTTACAAGCAAAAGAACCACTGCCCGAATCTGATCAAGACCTTCCACACCTCCGTCTGGCTCAGTTCGCAGGGCATCCTGCTCGGCTCAAAGTCCGACATGGACGACATCGTCCGCGCGGTCGAGAAGATCCAAAAGAACGCGGAGAAGCTGAAGAAGGCGTAGAAGAAAAAGGTCCTTTGTTTGAGCTTGCCTCGGCCCGCGCGCGTGTTAGCGTGCGCGTTGTCGCCAGCGAACTCGAAAGAACAACCGATGACGCAACACACACCCATGAAGACCATCATCACCTCCCTCATCGCATTGACCGTCACGATTCCGCTCCTGTCCGGCGCGGAGGCAAAAGACCCGTTCCTGCCGGCGAAGAAACTCACGGCGCAGTTGTTCGACTCGAACTTCCGCGAGGGCCACGACACCTACAACGGCATGGGCACCGGCAGCGACGGTTGCATCTATTACGTGCTCAGCACCGAGCCGCACGACATTGGCGGGCGGATGTTCAAGTTCGACCCGAAGACGCAGAAGGTTTCGTCCGTGGGCGACCTCACCGAAGCGTGCGGCGAGAAGGGCAAGAAGACCGTCGTGCAGGGCAAGAGCCACGTGAACTTCGTCGAGGCCAATGGCAAGCTCTACTTCGCCACGCACATCGGCTACTACAGCATCATTGACGGCATGGAGAAGATGGGCATCCCGCCCGCCGGCTGGACGAAGTATCCCGGCGGTCACCTGCTCTCCTACGACCTCAAGACCGGCAAGTTTGAGGACTTCGGCCTCGCGCCCGACGGCGAAGGTGTCATCACCTTCAACATGGACACCAAGCGCGGCCGCATGTTCGCCATCACATGGCCTGCCGGCCAATTCTACCGCTACGACATAGCCACCAAGAACCTGAAGAACTTCGGCAAACAATGTCGCGAGGGCGAAAACGGCAAAGGCGCAGCCTACAGCACCGTCTGCCGCTCCATCGCCGTGGATCCCGAAGACGGTTCCGCCTACTACAGCGACGGCGACGGCAACATCTTCCAGTATCGCGCCGACACCGACAACGTCGAGAAGATCGCCGACGAGGATTTGAAGAAAGACTACTTCGGCATCTACGACTCCACCAATCCCGGCCACATGGGCTACAACTGGCGGATGACCTTCTACCGGCCCAAGGACAAGATGATCTACGGCGTCCACGGCAACTCCGGCTATCTCTTCCGCTTCGATCCTCGCAAGAAGCGCATCCAAGTGCTCGACCGCATCACATCCGACACCTCCAAGGCCAGCGGCATGTTCGACCAGTTCAGCTACGGCTACCTCGGCTTCGCGCTCGGCGCGGACGGCGACACCATCTATTACCTCACCGGCGGCCCGATCTACAAAGACGGCAAGCGTCTCAAAGGCAAGGACCGCATCGCGATGGGCGCGGCCAAAGGTCTCGAAGACCTTCATCTCGTCACCTACCACATTCCGACGGGCCGCTGCAAAGACCAGGGCGCAATCTACTACCCCAACGGCGAGCGTCCGCTCTATGTGAACTCCATCGCCGTCGGCAAGGACGGCAGCCTCTATTCGCTCGCACGCGTTCCCGACAAGAGCCGCGTCCGCGCCGACCTCTTCTGTGTGAAGGGGCCGTTCAAGCCATGAAGAAACTTTTGTTTCTTCTGCTCGTCGTGGCCGCGCCGCTGTTTGCTGCTGAAGACAAACCTGAGTTCCAAGCCGGTGTCGCCAAGGTCAAGATCACGCCGCCGACGCCGTTCTGGATGACCGGTTACTCCTCACGCACGAATCAGTCCATCGGCGTCGTCCATGAGTTGTGGGCGAAGGCGCTGGCTCTGCGTGACCCACAAGGCCATCGGGTCGTCATCGTGACGACCGACCTGATCGGGTTGCACCGTTCCGTTTCCGACGAGGTCTTCGTTCGCGCCAGGAAGCAGTTCAAACTCAACCGCGCCGACGTGCTCCTAACCTGCTCGCACACCCATAGCGGACCCGTCATTGGACTGAACCTGAGCGTGATGTTCGATTTCAGCGCCGAGGACAAGCAGCGAGTGCAAGCCTACGCCACCGGGTTGGTGGACAAACTGGTGAGCGTCATTGGCGATTCCCTGAAAAATTTGGCACCGGCGCAACTCGCCACCGGTCACGGCTCGGTTGGGTTTGCTGCGAACCGCCGCAAGGTAAAGCCTGCGGGCGTAACGATGGAACCCAATCCGGACGGCCCGGTGGATTATGATGTGCCGGTGTTGAGGGTTGCCGCGCCGGATGGCCGGTTGCGCGCGATCCTGTTCGGTTACGCGTGTCACAACACCACCATCAGTCCCCGTCCCGATCCTGAACGCGACTTCTACAAAATCTACGGTGACTACGCCGGCTTCGCCCAGTTGGCGGTGGAGAAGGCGCATCCCGGCGCGGAGGCCATGTTCACGATCCTGTGCGGCGCTGACCAGAACCCAAACCCGCGTGGGGCGCTGGAGTATGCCCGCCAGCATGGAGAATCGCTCGCGGCGGCAGTGGACCGCGTGTTGGGGGCCGAGTTGCGCCCCGTGCGGCCACCAATTCGCACGGCCTTCCAATCCGTTCAGTTGGATTTTGCCAAGCACACGCGCCAGACGTTCGAGGACGAAATCAAGAAAGCCGAGGAAGCGAAGCGGCCCGACGGCAAGTTCCGCATCCGCCGCGCGAAACTGATGCAGGCCGCCTACGACAAGGGCTGCCCCATCCGCCAGACGCCCTACCCTGTGCAGGCGATCCGCTTGGGCAACGATCTGACCATGATCGCGCTGGGCGGCGAAGTGGTGGTGGACTATCAGTTACGCGCCAAGCGCGAATTCCCCAACGAAAACCTGATGGCCATCGGCTACGCCAACGACGTGATGTGCTACATCCCCTCCAAGCGCGTCCTGAAGGAAGGTGGCTATGAGGTGGACATGAGCATGGTCTATTACGGCCAGCCGGGACCGTTCGCGGAAAACGTCGAGGAGAAAGTCTTCAAAGCCATCCATCAAGTGATGGAAAAAGTCGGCGCGGCCAAGTGATCTGACGCCGCCGCGAATCGCGCGAACGTCTCAGTCCACCTTGCCGAGACGGCACCGGTCCACATTGGGGTCGGGCGCACCACCGGGCATGTCAATGCGCGGCTTTTCTTTCATCGCTTGTGTGAGCGGCTCGAAGGTTTTCAGGATTGCTTGGTAATCGGCGTCGCCGGTGTTTTGGAAAACCGCCTTGCCGCATACCTCGCTTCCGCCAGCAGACCTCGACAGCGGCGCCATGAGGAAATTATTCTTCTGAGGATTTTCGATGCGTGTCCAGACTTCGCGCGGAACGCCGTTCGCATGGCATGACGCGCATCGGCGCGCCGCCACGCTGCTGAGCATCGCGTCGAGCGCTGGCGGATACATGCGGCGGCAGCCTTTCACATCGGGATGCGACGTCTCGGCGGTGCCGTAGTAGGGGACGTTGAGGTCAATCCACGTGAAGATGCGGCGGCGTTCCTCCTCGCTGAGCTGCACGCGCGGGTTGCTATCAGCGTCGGGATGGCCAGCCAGCAACAGATCGGCGAGCTTGCTGCGCGGCGAACCCCATGCCAGCGGCGTGATTTCCAGAATATTCGATTCCATGCCGTTGTAGGTCGGAATCCAATTCGTGTAGGGATTGTCAAACTCACCTTCGCTGCCGAGGCGTTTCCGGCCACGCGCCAGCGATTCGTAGGAGACATTGAAGAAGTCTGTCTTGTCGCCGGTGAGGTCCACCTTGTTTGGCGGCGTCGGGCCGTTGTGGCAGCGCACGCAGTGGCGGTCAAGCACGGGCTGAACGACGGTGGAGTAGTCGAAGCCGACGCATCCCCATTCGGGCGTTTCGAGTTTCGCGGGTGCGGCCTTGACGGCGGCAGCGAGTTTCGGTGGCGCAACGGAAAGACGATGGTCATGGCAGCCAAGGCAACCTTGCGTTTCGCCGGGCATCAGGTGCGTGAATGTTCGCATCCGCTGAAGCGCCCGACCGTGCTCGTCGAGCGCCATGAAGTAGATCGGGATGCCGGCGGGAACTTGGAAACACGCGGAACCATCAGCCGCGACGGGCGCGAATCCCCAGGCGGTTTTCGCGGCATAGGTGGCACCGCAGGAGATGACGGGAAATTGAAAACCGAACGCGCGGTTCTTTACATCGGTGCGCACTTCCTTTTTCATTTCCTGCACGACGCAAATTTGCTTCACATCGCCGCGGCGCACATGTGGTTCGAGGCCGTTGTAAACGTCCTGCAAAACGACGGTGGCCCAGCCGCCGCTCTGAACTATCGGCAGCATCGAGTTGAGCACCGGCGGACGCACTTGCGGGCGCAGCGGTCTGGCGCTGTAGAAACCGAGGCCGTCCTTGCCCGCTACGATGATTTCCGCCATGCGTGTGCCGGCATAATCGCGCGCCAGCACCGTGCCGCGACGCGAAACCAGGAAGAGTTCATCATTCAGCGGAAACGGGCTTTCGTAGGGGCCGCGCACGTCGTTGCCACTGCCCTTGTCCACGGCGCCGATTCGCAGCCACGGCGTGATGTTCTCGATTGCAGTCTGCGCGTTCACGCCGCGGCTGCGGTCAATGATGCCCAGCGCGCCGCGGCACGGGCCGTTGTGGCTGGTCAGGACGCAAAGCACCTTGTCGCTGCCGGGGATGGCGCGCGCCTCCATGAACGTCGCCGGACTGAGAACGCGGTTGCCGAAGTAGCCGGCCAGCCCGGTGCCGTCGGGATGAATCGTCCAGAGGCTTTGAACCGGGATGGCGGGCTTGTCCACGTATTCCCAGCGCGAGTAGATGACGCGGCCGTCAGGCAGAACGCTCGGCGTGAAGTCGTTGGCGATGTTGGCACTGAGCCGCTGCACGCGCGAGCCGTTACGCTCCATGCGGTGCAGCACACCGACGGGCGAAATCCAGCAGTAGGCGAAACGCGACTCGCGCGTCGAGAGGAACGCGATGCCACCGTCGGGCAGCCAGCAGGCGTTGTAGTCATGCCACGGCCCGTCGGTGATCTGGCGCAGGCCGCTGCCGTCGGCGTTGATGACGAAGAGGTGGTAACCTTCCGTCTTCTTCTTGCGCCAACTGAAAAGAATCTCCCGACCGTCGTAGGAGAGGTCGCAGTCGAGAATCTGGCCTTCGGGCGAGGCAACCAGTGTTTTTGTTTCGCTGGTGCGCACGTCGTGAATGCAAAGCCCGCCACCTGCGGCGAATCCTTCGACATGGTAGGTATAACCGTGGCTGGGATTGAGTTCGCGCCGCTTGATGACCAGGAGCTTCTCGAAACCGAGCCGGCCGACTTTGACCTTGGCGGCCAGTTCCGGCGACGGTTTGACTTGCTCGCTCTCGTCAACGACGGGCCGGGTTGCACCGCGCTGGAGTTTGACGAACTTCGGCAGCGCGTTGTCCAGCGGGCTGACAGCGAACACCTGAATCTCCGACACGCCGGGATTGAGGCCGCCGTAGCTGCTGGTGAACTTCAACGTGACGCTGCGCGCCTTCGCTGGCGCGGCGAGTTTGATCCGCTGCGGGCCGTGGCCCATCTGGAGTTGGCCTTTGGCAACCGGTTGCGGCGTGCCGTTGAGACAAACTCCGTAGTCCTTCCAGCATTCCTCGGCGAACCATCCCGTGCGGCCGTAATAAATGATCTCGACGACCGTTACCTCGTCCGGCCATTCCAGTCTGAGCGTTGCGCCGTTCCGATGCGTTGCGCCCTTTACGCACCAAGCTTTGCCCGAATCGGCGTGACTACCGACAGCGGGAACTTGGCCGTCCACGGCGAACCGTGCGAGGTATTGGGCGCTGTGCTCGGAATCGGCGGTGACGAGGGCTTTCAGCGCGAGGTTTTCCGGCAGCGATGACGATGCAGCCGTGGCGACGGCAGCGAACGCAAGTTGACTGAGCCAGAGTGCGCAGCATCTTGTCAGAACTTCCGTTGCTGGTCGCATTCACCTCCCAGCCGCGCGCCGTAGCGCGTCAGAGCGACAACAGATATGCGTTCAGATCGTCAATCTGTTGCGGCGACAGGTGCTTGGTCTTGCCGTGCTTGTCGTTCGCATTGCGCGTGGTCAGCACGTCGCGCATCGTTGCCGCCGAGCCATCGTGCAGGTAGGGCGCGCCGCGCCAGCCCTCGATCAGCGCCGGCGTGTCAAAAATCTCTTCGGCCTTGTCAAACTGGCCGCGCGTGCCGACGTCGTAGGATTTCATGTTGGTGAAGGCCGACGACGAATGACACTCGGCGCAACCCACCGCTTTGTCGGCGAAGAGCTTCTTTCCACGCTGCGCGGCGGCGGAGAGTTTGCCTTTCTCCAAGTAGGGACTGGGAATCGGCTGGAGTGACTTCAAGTATTCATCAATGGCCTTGGCGTCATCCTCCGGGCGCACAGCGAAGAGAATGTTCTTGATGCCGGAGCGGACGGCGGTTTCGGCGGTGTCGCGCACGCCCATGCTCATGGCCGGCGGCGTCTTGTGTGACAGAAGCATGGTCTTGCTATTCTTGGGATTGCCGATGCCGTCGTTGAGCAGGTCCCAGTTCAGGCCGTCCACGCGCGCGTCGGAGGAATGGCAACTGCCACAGCTCTGCCAACCCTGGAAACACATTGTAGCGTCGTTCCACAAGCTCTCGCCTTTGCGGACGGCGGTCATCGTGCGCTTCGACCCGAGCGGAATGGAAGCCGCGGTGACATTAGGCGCCGCCTGGTCAATCACGCTGAGCGAATCGGAGAAATAGTTGGCCGTGTAAATCTTCTTGTCAACGAGTGCGATGGCGCGCGGGCCGCTGTCGTGGAGCTTGATGCGGTTGCGCACACCGACAAGAAACGACAAGTCGTTCGGGACATCGGCTGCTACGCGCGATGCGGCGTTGTAGTCAATCTTGGCGTTGGGATCAATCGCCGCCGGCATCTTCGCCAGCTTTTCGAGCAGCGCCGGCGCGTCAATGACGCTGACCTCGTGCGTGCCGGCATGCGTGACACAGATTTGTTTGCCGTCAGCGCTCCAAGCGGCGGCCCATGGGTTGGCCGCGCCGCTGTCCACGTTGTCGAGGAGCACGGTGTTGAACAGCGCACACTTGGTGAGGTCAATGATGCTCAACGCGTTGGTGTTCATCCAGCCACGCTCGAGCTGGGTCGTCGGCAGATGAAACCGGGCCAGGACATGGGTGACGCAGGCGAACTTGCCGTCGGGCGAAACGCGGACGTCGCGCAGCAGGCCGCTGCCGTTGGGCAGGGCGATGTCTTTGATCACCTTGCCGCTGGCGGGGTCAATGATCGTGACCACCGCAGCCACCACGTCGGCGTCGGCGCGGCCGGTGTGCAGGTGGTTGGCCACCAGCAGCAGCTTGCCGTCGGGCGTCACCGCGGCCGCCACAGGTTCGCGGGGAACCGAGACGCGGCTGACTTCCTTGCGCTGCGCGAGGTCAATCACCGAAACGCAGTTGTTGAAACGGTTGCAGACGTAAAGCGTCTTGCCGTCCGGACTGAGCACCGGCGCCATCGTTGTGTGGCCGGTCGGGATGGTGGCAACGACCTTGTTGGCGGTGGTGTCCACGATGCACACGCTGCTCGAGGGCGCGGCGCAGGTGACAAAGAGCTGTTTGCCGTCGGTGGAGAGCGCCATGCCCAGCGGCGAGGCGGGCATCTCGATGGTCCGCGCGACCTTGCCGGCGGCAATGTCGAAGACCGCCACTTGGTTGGCCGTGGCGTAAGCGACAAACATCGTCTTGCCGTCGGCCGTCGCCGCCAGCGCCGTGGGCGAAAGCCACTGGCTCTTGGATCGCGAGCCGAAGAGGCCGGCCGTCGCCGAGGGTGTGCCGATGAAGCAGGTTGAAATCAAGATGAGTGCTGCGCCGAGCTTGAGGAGGTTCTGTTTCATAGAGCTTTCTTCACGTCGTTCGTTCTACTTCGAGCATGGCCCAATCGTCCAATATGGTTCCGTATATATCGCCCACAAATGCTGCGCGAGGTCAATCCCACTTTTGGGTAATGGCGCGCCCACGGCGCGCTTCCCGTCAATCCACCTTGGTGACTTGCGGCGTGCGCGGACGCTGGTCGCGTGGGATATAATCGGGCCAGAGCGGACAGTTCAGGTCAATCCAGCACTTCACCGCGTGCATCTCGTCGCGCGTCAGCTTCACGTCGTGATGGCCGGCGTCGAGCACCTGCCAGAGGCGACTCTTGAGCGTGCCGAAACTCATCGGCTCCGCCTTGGAGTGCCGCAGCCGA
The DNA here is from genome assembly GCA_041667205.1 of Verrucomicrobiia bacterium. Lineage (GTDB taxonomy): Bacteria > Verrucomicrobiota > Verrucomicrobiia > CAIQCK01 > CAIQCK01 > CAIQCK01. The sequence continues at coordinate 57,018 of JBAYFL010000022.1, forward strand.
TAGGTGAAATCGAAGTAGTGGACCCAGCCGCCGGCGATCAGCGTGCGGTAGGACGCCGGCACACGCTCGGCGTCGAGCACGCCGGTCAGGTTGATCTTGTTCTTATCACCGGCATCGTGGCATCGCACGCACTTCGCGTCCCACACCCGCTGCACGACGCGCTCGTAGGCGAACGGCTCCGCGCCCCACGGCGGCGGCTGCAACCGGCTTGGCGGGCGGCGCGAGGCGAGCGTCAGTTTTACCGGCGCGGCGGTCTGGCGATGCTCGTGGCAGCCGACGCAGCCGCGTTGCTCGCCCGGCTGCAACTGCGTCACGCTCCGCATCCGTTGCAGCTCGTTGAAGTTCTCGTCGAGCGCTTGGAAGTAGAGCACCTTGCCCGCCGGTGCGTAGAAGCTTGCCGAGCCGTCCGCCTCCACCGGCGCGAGACCGAGGGCGGTCTTGGCGACGTAGCTCGGCCAGCCGAACGGGCCATTCACTTTGTGGATGGGTGTCGCGTAGAAATCCGTGAACACCGGCCCGTGGTCGCGCCGATACTCGCCGCTCGTCAACCGTTCCAAGTCCGCGCGCACTTCCTGGCAGACACGGATGTATTTCACTCTCCCGCGCGGCACTGCCGGCTCCAGACCTTGATAGACATCGGCGACTGTAAACTGGCCCTGTTGCGAATCTGCGAGCGTCGGTGCGCTCGGGCCGAGCACCGGCGGTTTCGGCTCCGGCCGCAAGAGCGACGGCGTCATGCTGCCCATGTCCGGGTCGAGGTAGAGCAGCTCGCGGTTCCCCCAGCGGTCGGCGACGTAAAGCCCGAACCGGTCCGCCGGTGCGTGGCTGGCGAGGAAATAATCGCGCGTCACCGGCACCGGGTCGCGCCAACATTCCTGCCGCGGCCAATTCATGTTGTAGCGCGGCGTCGTGTCGGGCGTGATGTTCGTGACCGCGTTGGAGTCAAACGGCGCTCTGGCCTTCGCGAGGTCCACCAGACCCAGCGGCCCGTTGTGATCGCCGCCGTGCGAGAAGATGGTGCAGAGAATTTCGTGCGTGCCGGGCACCTCGCGGCCGTTGATGTAGCAGTTGGGCGTGTTGTTACCAAAGATCAACTCCGGGTGCGTGCCGTCGGGTCGCACCGCCCAGAGCGTGTGGCCGAAGTCCGCGCCCTTGTCGAGATACTCCGAGCGCGTCCAGAGGATGCGCCCGTCACGGGCCACCGTCGGCGTCCACTCGCTGAGGTTGGCGAACGACAGCGGCCGGATTTCCTTCCCATCCAGCCGGAACAACACAAATGCCTGTGGCCGCCAGCAGAGGAAGCGCGCCCGGCAGCGCGTCGAGATGAACGCCAGCCCGCCATCGGGCAGCGGGCATGGATAATAATCATGGAACGGCCCGTCGGTGAGTTGCCGCGCCTTGCCGCCGCCCGCGTCCATCGCCATCAGGTGCCAGTAAGGCTCCTGTTCGCCATCGCGGACCTTCGCCGGCCGGAACGCGAAGTAAACCTTCCTCGCCTCAAAATCCGCCATCGGGTCGCGCGCGATGCCGTCGGTGGCGTCGAAGATCGTCGTTAGCTTCGCCGCCGCCGGCTCCAGCCGCCCGTCGCGCCGCGGCACGTCCAGCACGCAGACGCCGCCGCCGGATTTGAACTGCGAGTCGAGCACGTCGCTGTAGTTGTGCGAGGAGAGATAAGGATGGCGTTTGACGAAGAGCACCTTCTGCAACGCCGCGAGGTCTGGATCGCGGAACATCAACTGCCGTTTTGCCAGCCGCGCGTCGAGATAAAGCGCCTCATCGTCGCCCGCCGTCAGTCGCTGCCGCAGTGCCGCCAGTTCCTTCCTTTCGCCCGCGACACCCACGCCTTTCGCCGCCAACCGTGCGATCATCTCCTCCATCTGCGTCAGCACACGTTCCGACGGCTTCAGCCGCGCGATGCGTTCCCAATACGGTGCTCCGCCCGGCAACGCCGGCCGATCCCTGAACAGCGGCGAGAGATGGTCCGTCGTGCTGATCCGTTGCCACGTTGCGCGCTCGCACAGGAAGGCGTAGCGCACCAGCCCGTCATACGTCACCGGTTCCGGCAACGGCGCGGGCGGCACGTAGGGCGCGGCTGGGCGCCCGGCGGCCAGGTTGGTCGCCTTCACTTTACTGACGGTCTTCCACTGGTTGCCATCGAGCGACAGCCGCACCTCAAACTCCACCGGCACGCGGTCACGATAGTGTCCCTCGCGGTCGCGCGAGAACACGATTTTGGAAACCTGCGCCGTGGCTGGCAGTTCGATCTGCGCCCACTCCTCGCTGCCCGTCGCCGCGATCCAACTGTGCGAGTTGCCGTAGAGGCCGTCGTTGAGATGTGTGATCTGGTGTATCGCGTGGCCACTCAGGCACGACGACGCAGTGGCCTTCGCGCCGTCCTTGGCCAGCGCGAGGTTTTGTTTCTTGTCTGCGCCGAAAACTTCCAGTTCGTCCACGCACGGCTGGCCACCGCTGCTGGCGTGGATGACAAACCGGACGAACTTCGCCTCCTGCGCTGGAAATGTGACGACGTTGGGCTGGTCGGCGCGAACGACTATGTTGGCGGGCGCGGCTGCCATTGCGGCGGCGCCAATCCCGACCGCCATCCAGCGCATGATCAGCTTGACCTTTTTCATGACAGCTCTCCTGTGGAAGGCATACAGATGGTCTCTTGGTTACTGCGGACAGTTTACGAGAGTCCGCCCTTCAAAGCCATAGAGTTTCTGGCCAAACGATTATCAAGTTTTGGCCGCGCCACTGGTTCACCGAATGGAGCTTACGTTCACGGCCGGTTCGCCTTCACAGATAACCCGGAAGCCGACGTCGTGGACTTTCTGCCATGACTCGTAAGCTCGGCGCACGGAGGAACCGGCGTCAGCGGGGCGGTCGGCCCAGGAGCCGCCACGGGCGACTTTGCGGTCGGCGACGCTTTCGTCGTTGCGGCCGTCGGCGTCGGCGTAGGGATACGGGCAATAGTTGGAGCGGGTCCACTCGCTGACGTTGCCGATCATGTCGCGCAAGCCCCACGCGTTCGGGTCGGTCTGGCCGACGTAGTCCACCACGTGCCACTTGTCGCGGAACCGCTCGTCGTGGAGCGGGAAGTTCATCTGCGGCGGATACTCGTAGCGTTTCGGCAACGCGCTCGCGCCGTCGAATTTCATCCTGAACCACCGCAGCGATTGGTCGGCGAGGTTGGCGAAGCGGCTGAAGTCGCTGTCCATCGTGCCGTAGAAGAATTGCGTCGCGGTGCCGGCACGGGCGGCGTATTCCCACTGAGCTTCGGTTGGCAACGTCACGCGCTGGCCGGTTTTGCGGCTGAGCCACTGGCAGAAGCGCATCGCCTGCTGCCACGAGACGCGTGCGACGGGCTGGTTGGGATGGTTGGCGATGTGGCCAGGAACGGTGTGGTCCATGTAGTGCATGTCCACGTAGCGCGTGTCGTGCGCCGGGTCGAACCGCGCGAATTGGCTGTTGGTGACTTCGGTGACGGCCATCCAGAACGGCTCCTTCACGCGCACGACGCTGCGCGGCTGTTCGTCCGGCGCGCCATTGAGGTTGCCCATGACGAACTCGCCTGCCGGAATCTGCACGAAGGTCATCTTGATGCCATTGCCGAGTTCGATGACGCGTGGAGCGGCGGTTGGCGTTGTCGAAGGAGCTGCTGCTTTCAAACCGTCCAGCTTGGCTGGCTCCTCCGTCGGCGGCGCCGCGAACTTCACCGGCGCTCGCTTCTGGAAAGCCTCCGCTGCCATCTTGAACTCCGCTTCCGTGTCGGTGTCGTTGCTGGCGAAGAGCTTGGAAAGTTCGAGTCGTCGCCGGCCCTGATCGCACTCGCACTGCGACTTCGGCGGGACGGGGACGCCTGCCTTTTTTGCGGCACGGGCAGACACGTTGGGGGTGCCAAGCTTCGCCAGTTTCGGCGGGTCCCATGTGCCGACGCGCGGCACGTTCAAATCAATCCAACAATAAAGCTTTTCCCGCGCCTCGCGGCTCATGTCGGCCAGCTTCACGCCATGATGGCCCTTCTCCAACATCTGGAGCAGCAGGCTGGTTGAGGCGTGGTATTCCATCGGCGTCAGCAAATCCATATCGCTCTCGACGCCGGCGCGGTGAACGTAGGGATGCAGCGTATCGTAGGCGAGGTCAGGCGTCTTGAAACACGGCTTGCTGCGCGGGCCGACCGTCGCGGGCTTGTCGTGGCAGCCGATGCAGTATTTCTCCAGCACCGGGAAGACCTTGTGCGCGAACGCGAATGGCCGCGGCGGGCCATACCACGGCTGGAGCGGCTCGCTCTTGCGCTTATCGGCGGCGGCTCGCTGCAACGGCAGCGTCTCCATCCGTCGCTCGTGACAGCCGACGCACGAGACGCGCTCGCCCGGCATCCCGATCAGCCAACTGCGCATCAGTTGCACCGCGCGGCCTTCGCTGTCGAGCGGTTGGAGCGAAATCGGCGTGTTCGCTGGAATCTGGAAACACGCGGAGCCGTCGGCCTCGACGCACGCCGTGCCGAGCACGCGCTTCACATCCCAGCCGGAGTTGATGCCGATGAGGTCGAAACCGGCTTTGTTGAGGTAGCCGAAGTGATAGGCGAACACGCGCAGGCTCTTCACCGTGCCGCGCGGCACGCCTTGCAGGCCGGGACCGCTGTAAATGTCGGCGATGTGAACTTCCGCCGTCCGGCTCTCCGGCGCGATGCGATCGGGAATTACCGGCGGGCGCTTGCACGCGGCGAGCGGCTGCGGTTCGAACAGCGCCGCGCCCGGAAACTCCGCGATGAGCGTTGCGTTGTCGAATACGTCCACGAGGTAGATGCCCCAGAGGCTTTGCGGCGTTGGCTTCATTGAGACGAGGAAATACTTGCTGCTGAGCGGATGGGGATGCGTGGTCAGCGAGGGCAGCTCCTTGAGGTAGTGGTGATTGATGATGGCGTCGCAGACCGTGCCCGCGACCGGTTTGCCTCGGCCGGGGATGAGTTGCAGGAAGCCAGTCTGTTCCGCCGGCAGAATCTCCGGCGTCACGGCGATGGGCTTGCCTTCCTCGCCCCACTCTTTCGACGCGGGCCGGTAACGGAACGGATACGCACCGGCCAGCGCCGGATCAATCAACGCCATCCGGCCGCAATCGCCGTGATCGTGATGGCCGCTGATGATGCCGACCAGCCGGCTCGGATGATCGGGCACGGGCTTCGCGAAACGGAACGCGGTCGGGAACCACGAGTTGCTGCCGTAGAGCGCGAGCTGGCCGGTGCCGTCGGGGTTCATGCTCATCCGCCGGCGCGAGAAGTAGTGCGGAATGTCGCTGTATTCCCAGCGTTGATACGATACTCGGCCGTCGTTGAGCACGACCGGGTCGTTGCCGTGGTCCTGGTCGAACGTCAATTGCCGCAGTGTGCCCGTTGCGGGATTGAGCAGGTAGAGCGTCGCAACCTGGTGATTGCCGCCCAGGCAAGGCACGCCGTGGTAGTTGGCCGTCGAGGCCACGATGATGCGTCCGTCGGGCAGATAACAGGCGTCAAAGAAATCGAGGTCGGGATAGTTCGTCGGCGTCAACTGCTGCACGCCGTTGCCATCGCTGCGAACTTGGAAAACCGCCCAGCGTTTGTGCTCGTCCACGCTGGAGAAGAGCAGTTGGTCGCCGCCGAAATCGAGCCGGACGTCGCGCAGGATGCGGTTGCCAGTTGGCTTGTGGAGCCGCTCCAGTTTCGGCTGTCCGCGCAGATTGGAGAGCACGGCGATTTCGTTGTCCCAGTTCGTGCGCTGTTCCGGGGCGATGGACGCATGACACAAATAATTCGCCGGTATGAAAGCGGTGCTGCTGGCCGGGGCGCGCCGCACCACGAGCAGTTTATCGCCGTCGAGCAGCGGATTGGCCAACAGCGCAGCGCGGACGCCGGCCATGACTTTCTTGACCGCGGCAGGATCAATCTCTTTGCCGGCTTTCAACAACTCCGCGCGCTGCCGCCCAAACTCCGCCAGCGCCTTGCGGTGCGGCGCGGCGTCGTAACGGCCGGGAAAACTGTTTTCCATGTCATCAATCGCCAGACGCACGGCTTCCAGGTTGATGCCGTTCAACACGGCGAGTTGCGCCTGCACGCGCGCTTGCTGCGCCCGCGCGGCGCGTTGCTCCGGGCTGAGCCGCCTCAGCTTCGCGCCATCGGGCACTTGCAGCCGCAGGGCGCAAATGTGTGGAAACGCCCCATCGCGCTGGAGCACGATGCTGTGCGTGCCGCGCTCGATGCGCAGCGTGCATTGCTTCTCCCACTTGGCCGACTTCGTTTGCCAACTGCCCGTCACGCCGGCGAACCCTTTGTGCGCCACCTTCCCGTCCACGCTGATTTCCACCGGCCGCGAGTCGTGCGCCGCATACAACGCGGAGAGCGTGTAGTTCGCCGTGACGGGAAACTCGATCACATACTCCGCGCGATCCGGCGACACGCCGCCGTGCCAGATGCAGGAGTGACCGTCGGCATACGGCTGGCCCGGCAGGCTCACGCGCACGGTGCCGTCGTCGACATCGCGGGCTTCGATGTTGAACTCCTCCACTGCAAGGGCAGGCAGAGCCGCCAACAGAAAGGCCGCGATACGGATAATTGGTTTCATTTTGTGGCGCAGTTATGCCTGTCGGACCGGCCGATAATCTACCAAACGCTCCTCCTTCCACGCCATAGAGTTTCTGGCCAAAGCATTATCAGATTCTGGCCGGAGCGCGGGATGGTGTTTTTTCCTTCCCTCTTCCCGGTTTGGTTTTAACATGGGGCTACGCACGGAGCGCGATGACAGACGACGAGATACTGATTCAGCTTTCGCATCGCCCGATGGAGCAGGTCGAGGCGGCCATTGACTGCACCGTGGGCGTGGGCGTGCTTGCGGCAGGGAAGCAAGCCGGACGGGTGCTCAGCCTGACGCCGCTACACAGGGGACTGGGCTTCACCTTCCATCCCGGCTACGAGTTTCCGTTGCACGCTTCCGCTCCCGGCAAAGCCCTGATCGCTTGGCTGCCCGATGCGGAACTCGACGCGCTGCTCGCCACGTATCCGTTCACCCGCTTCAACGACAACACCATCACAGATCGGGCGACGTTCAAGAAGCACTTGAAGCAAAGCCGCGAACAGGGTTTCACGACCGATTTCGCGGAAGAGTTCATGGGATGTCATTGCGTGGGGGTTCCCATCCTCAATGAGAACGGCTACCCCGTCGCCACCATCTGGACCACGGGGCCTTCGGAAAAGGTCACGGCGCGGACCATGCCCGGTTTTGCGAAGAAACTGAACGAAGCCGCGCGGGAGATCGCCCGCCGCCTGCGCGACCGGACCGCGCGGGACCCGGAGCGTTACCGCGCGCTCAAGGTCGAGCAGGCATGCTGCATGATGAAGTCCCATCTGTCCGCCGCGGACTTTGTCATCGAAAGCGTGGCCAATGAACTGCACGTGAGTTACTCCTGGTTTCGCAAAGCGTTCAAGAAGGAGACCGGGTTGTCACCCAAGGGCTATTTCCTGCGTCTCAAACTGGATTGCGCCAAGAAGCTTCTCAGCCAGGGCGACGAGACCATCAGTGAGATTGCCGAGCGGCTCGGTTTTGAATCAGCCAGCTACTTCTCTATTTTCTTCAAGAGCAAGACGGGTTTGACTCCAAGCCAGTTCCAGAAGAACACCACTGATCGCGCCTCCAGCGGACGGCGTTTACGGTAGGCGTTTGCGCAGGTCGTCGCGGTAGAGGCCAATCTCGTCGAACGGAATCGGCGCGAAGCCGATGGCGGCGGCGGCGGATTGCTTCAAGTGGAAGTCGCCTTTCGCGGCGTTCGCAAAGCCGGGATTGCTGCTTGCCACTTGGTTGTCCGTGAAGTCGTTCACGCCGCGGTCGCGGACGGCGAACTTGCCGCAACGGACGGCGAGGTTGCGCCAGATGTGGTTGGCGTCGGCGTTCTCGCGGAGGGCGGTCAGTTCGGGATAACGGGTGGAGTAGGGCGGCTGGGTGATGTCCACCTGCTTCAGCGCGCCGGCGGCCATCGGTTCGCCCAGGAACTGCTCCCAACGCTTTTGGCCCCACGGCGAGAAGCTGATGGCTTGTTTGCAGTCCACGAAGAGATTGTTGTCCACGATGTTGTCCTTGCCGCCGTGGATCTGCACGCCGCCGAAGTTGCCGTCGGCGCAGCGCCAGAAGATGTTGCCGTAGATGAGCGTGCCGCTGATGGCGTCGTCGAGCCGGATACCTGCCGAACCGCACGAGCGCCCGCTGCCGATGTGGTGGAAGAAGTTGTGGCGATAGACGACGCCGCGATAGGTCGGGTTGCCGAACACGTCCACGCCACCCTGATCGTCGGACTCCAGCACGACGTGGTGGACCTCGTTGAACTCGACGAGATGGTCGTTGCCCTCGACGCGCATGGCGCTGCTGCCAATGTGGTGCATGAGGTTGTGCGCGATGCGGATGCCGACGCCGTTGGCTAGCACGGCGGGCGTGTAGGTGTGGTCAATCCGCGAGAGATGGTGGATGTCGCAGTTCTCGACGAAATGGCCGCTGGGCGCCAGCGTCCGGCGGTCGCCGCCGCGCAGGATCATGCCGCCACGACCCATATTATAGATGTCGCAACCTAGCAGGCCGTGCTCCTTGCCGCCCTCGACTGTGACGCCATCGCCGGCAAGATTCCGCACCGTGCAGCCCGCCAGCAGGCAACGCTCGCCGCCCTTGATGCGCATGCCGTCGTCGCGGCCCGTCTCCCACGTCAGGCCGCGAAACGCGACGTGCGCGACGCCATCCAGTTCCACGAACGGCGCGACGAACATCGAGATCTCCACTGCCGCGCGGTTTGGGTTGGCCGGCGGCCAGAAGTAGAGCACGCCGCGGCTGCGGTCGAGATACCATTCGCCGGGCCGGTCAATCTCCGACAGCAGGTTCAGCGCGCAGTAGCGCCGGTTCTTGGCGAAACCGTAACTGTGCAACGGCGGCGCGAGCGCGATAAGCCGCTGCGTTGTGTCAATGGAGGCGATCTTCTCATAGGAGTCGGCCCAATCGTGGAACCAGTAGCCGTAGAGCCACGCGTCGCTCTCGCCCTTCCAGCGCGCGGGCCGGTCGCCGTCATAGATGAACTGGCCGCCGATCGAGTGCGTCCGGCCGCGCTTGTCGGTCTGCTGCGGGCCAGATACTTCGCCGGTCATCACGAAGCTGTCGTTCGGCCAGCGTGCGATCTCCATCGCCTTGCCGTCGAAGAACAGTTCCAACACCGGCTGCCTGCGCCTCGCGCCGTAGGTTCCCTTCAACTCGAACTGGCCGAGGTCGCCGATACCCTGCGCCTTCAAGTCCGCCTGCCAGACCTTGCCGCGCGCTGCCTCCGGCAACCGCGCCAGCACCGCTGGATCCGTGACGCGCGTGAAACCAGTGACGCGCGCGCCGCCCGTAAAACGCGGCGTCTCCTTGTCGAGCGCGGCATAGACGATGGGCGCTTGCTCGGTTCCGGAATCCTCGGCGGTGAGCTTGAACGTCTGCTTCACCGGATACTTGCCGCCACGAATGAAAACAGTGACACCACCCTTCTTCAGCTTTCGGATTTCGTCCCGGGCGCGCTCCAGAGTCGCGAAAGGCTGGTTTTTGGTTCCCGGATTCTTGTCGTCGCCCTTCGGCGAGACGAAAAGAGTGACGGCGGACGTCGGCCACTCCGGCGGCTGCATTCGTGAGCTTGCCAAGTCGCGGGCAGGCTGGCCTTGCTCGATTCGTTCGAGTTCCTTCGCCCGCTCCACCGCTTCCCGTTTGTGATGCGCTGGCGCGTCGGTCATCGCGGCGACCTTGGCAAGCTCCGCTTTGGCTGCGGCGCAGTCTTTCTGCTGCGCGTAGCTCGCCGCGATTCGCACCAGCGCCACGCTCCGGTAATGCGCTGGCGCGTCCTTTGCCACCGCGATTTGCGCATAGGCGGCCCGCGCGCCCGCGAGGTCGCGTGCCTGCCAGCAAAGTTGGCCCAGATCAAAGAGCACGTTGAGCCGGTCGTGCAGGCCGAGGGCGGGCGATTCCAGCAGCGCGCGGTAGTGCTCGCGAGCGCCAGCGAAGTCTCTCCGCTCGCGGCAGGCTCGCGCAAGGTTGCGCCGCGCGCCCGGCGCTTTCGGGCCGCAGAACTCGACGGCGTGCAGGATTTCCGCGGCGGACAGCGCGCGGCTGTGAATGGCCACCTCGTCCACGTCCAGCACGACCGAGCCGATGCCGTGGTTGGCATAGCCGACGCGGAACTGGCCACCCTGCGGCGGCGGCGTGTAATCGCCGTCATACGGGCCGGAGGCGGCAAGCATGCCGTCCACGTAGATGCGCATCTCGCGCCCGTCCCAACTGGCCGCCAAATGATGCCACACGCCATCGCTCATTGCTCCGCTGGCTTGGATGCCGATCGAATGCAACGGTTTCGGACGGCCGATTTCAAAGCCGAGCGTGCGGAGTGGATAATTCACTGTCAAACGCCAGCCGTCCCAATAGCCGGTGCCGGTGGAGAGCAGCGTGCCGTTAGTGGACGCGTTGTTGCCGCGGTGCACGCCGGGGCCGTTGAGTTTCACCCAAGCTGCCGCCGTGAACGACTTCTTCGCCACTGCGAACGGCTCCGCCGCAAGGCAGCCTTGGTCGAGCCGCACAGCCTTCTTCTGCGACCAGCGGCCCTCGACGACGCGCAGTTGCTCCGCCGGCACGCCAGCTTTCTGCTGGAGCTTGAAGCTCAGGGGCACTGTCGCGCCCGTCGCCGACACGGTGCCTCCGTTCACGTTCTCGAACGTGTAGAACCGCGCGAGCGAACTATCCGCCGCCATCGCGTCGCGATGCCGCTGCCACGCCTCAAACGAACCGCCAGCGGTGGAGTCCGCGGCTTCACAGACAACTGCTATCGCTGCGCCAATCATCAGACATTTGATTAGGTCTTTCATGGTTTCTTTCCAAATACACGCAGTTCGCTAGAACAAGCCGACAACCGCCAGTTGGCGGCAAGGTGTCAGGTCATTTCTGTGTCGGCGGCTTTGGCAACTCGGGGGCCGCTCCCGGCGCTGGGGCAGTTGTGTGAACGGCGGTTGCAGCTTCTGGCGATTTTACTTCTTGTTCGCTGGGATGCTTGGCCTTCCATTCGGTAATAAGCCGGTCTTTGTTCGCGTGCCACCACTGTAGAAATTCCTCCCGATATTTCTTTTTGGTGATTGGGAACATCCACGCACTAAACGGAGGTTTTGGCGCGCTGAAGTGTGCAAGCTCTTGAATCGTCATATAAGCTGCATTAACCAACATTGGATTCCAGGTTTCTAGCATGCGATCCAACAACATAGGAACAGCCTCGGTTGGTTCGTGGTCCGCCAGACCAACTGCGCCTCCTACTCGCAACATCATATCGGAAGACGCCGCTGCTTGCCTGAACACTCCCACCGCCCGCCGATCCGATATGGTGCAAAGAGTCCGCAACAGCTCTATTCTGAGTTCGTAATCTTTCTCTTTCGGAAAGTGGTCAATGAGTTGAGTAACTATGGCTGAGTTCTTCAAATCGTGGCCCCAATATTGGGCTGCACCCATGGCCTCTTCACGTTGTTTCTTGTCCTGACTCTTTAACATCGCACTGATGATGGGAAGAGACTCCTCGAAGGTATGTCGTTTGCCTGTGATATGAACCGTTCTGACCTCACCTGTCAGACTATCCACTTGCTGCGCGACCGCCATTGAACAAGCAACTGAGCAGAACACACCCGCCAAGACACAAACGAGAAGAAGTTTGATTGGGTGGTTCATTGTTGGATTATGGAACGCAAGCGGTTCACTTCGCTGGCTTGAGGAGCGACTCCTTGGTGTGCGAGAACACCGGCGGAACGCCTTGGAGTTGGACGTGGAAGTCTTCGACGACGCCGATGCTGGGCTTGTCGAGACGCAGGCTCCAGATTTCGCCGCCGGAATCACTCTTGGGCTTGGCAACGAACTGGTGAGCTTCGGCGATGCTGTCCTTTTCCTCGACGGCATTACCGGCGGGGTCGCGCAGTGCGGCCTTGATGCGCTCGCCGGCATTGTCGCCCGACACCTTCACCGCAAACTCCTTTGTGCCCGCTGGCACCCAAAAGAAATACTCGCCGGTGGTGCCGAGGAAATGGATGGAGCCGCTTGTTGAGTAGATGCAGACGCGGTGGGTGGCGGAGTTCATGGTTGCGGTCCAGTTGTGCGGCTCGCAGATGATCTTGTGCGCGCCGGTTTCGGTGGCTTGGAAAGTGTAGGCGGTTTCGCCGTCGCCCTGCGCATCCTTCAGCTTCGTGAGCTTGCCGGACGGCGCAATGAGGGTCACGGGCGCGGGTCGGGGCGTGCCTTTGCCGACGGGGCGGATAAGGACGGTGAACGCAGCCTGCTGGTCAGCTTCGGCCCAGAGCAACCATTCCGACAACTCGCGCTGGCGGGCGGTGGAGCGTCGTTTGGTATCGGGCGTCGCGCTCGGCAGCGCTGGCTCGAAGCGGACGCCCTTGGTGGCGAACTTCGTGATTTGTTTGAAGCTGCGGTGCGGCATCCACTCCGCGATCAGTTTCGGCGTGAGCGTGTGCTTGACGGTCTTGTTGCCGCGCTTGACGATGAGTGTGCCAGTGAGGTCGCGCAGTCCTGCACCACCAGACATGTCGTGATAAGACATTGGTAACCGGTCGTGTGGGTCGGTGATGGTGCAATTGCTGAACCGAATATTGCCGAGGTCTTCCGTTGCACTCGAACTGCTCGACAATGAAATCGGTGCTGCTGCTGGCTGGTTGGTGGCGGCGTTGATGATGGCACAGTTCACGAAGCTCACGCGCGCGCCGCTGGCCGGTTTGTCGCCGACGATGATACCAGCCTGCTGGGCTGACTCGAACTTGCAGTTGATGAAGTCCATCGTGCCCTTGACGCCGGCGGCGTCGCTGTCATTGCCGGTGATGAAACCCGCCGAGCGCCGGCAGCCGATGGAGCGGCAGTTCTCGATGCGGATGGAGATCGGCTTGGAGGCCGCCTTCAACGGCCGTAGGTAGAGCACGTAGGCGTCGCCGCGGTTGTTCTCGGAGACGCAGTTGCGCATGACGCAGTTGGCCAGTTCTTCCGACTCGTGGTTTGGCTCGAAATCAATGCCCGCCTCCGGCGCCGTGCCCCACGTATCCTTGAACACGCAGCGCTCGATGAGCAGGTTGCGCGCGCTGATGACACTGATGCCCTGCCGGTAGTTGTTGACGCACGCCACGTCGCGGATGACCACGTCGGAGCACGGCACGCCCCGGCGCGCGACGCCGAGGTAGATGCCGTCGCCGCCGCTGTCGGCCAGCGTCAGGCCGGTGACGCGGACGTGCGCGCAACTGTGAAAGTTGAGCACGTGCCGCCACTCGGCGTGTTTGTATTGCGTCTTGTCGTCGTAGTCCTGCTTCCACATCTTCAGCGTCGCGCCGTAGCCGGTCAGCGTAATGTTGGTCTTCGACGACGCCGAGAAGAGCGCATCGCCCGTTCCCTTGAACGCACCGCGCTTCGCTTGGACGACGACACCTTTCTCAAACACGATCTCCTGGTTGCTCGCCAACTGCAATTTGTCCACGACCCACGTCGCGCCGGTGTTTGCGACGATGAGCTTGCGCGCACCGGAGTTGATGGCGGCCTGCAGCGCGGCGGTGGAGTCAGCGGGATCGAAGCCCCACCACGTCGCATGGGCGGTCTTCCGTTTGCCGGCGTGGACTTCTTCGACGGCGGCAGGATTGGCGGGCGGCGGTGTGTCGGCAGCGCGCGCGGCCGGCAGACAGGCCAACGCGAGGCAGAACGGGACGAGATGTTTCAAATTCATACAATCTCCCAACCTTTCCGATACGTGCCTCTGAAGATGGCGTCGGCAGCGGGCACGCCTCGGGCCTTCATCTGCGCCGCGTCCCAGTAGAGCTTGCAGCCGGCGCGCAACGACGCCGTGCCGAGCAGCGACAGCTCGGTGAGACGCGCACCGTATTCGAAATTGGAGCTGGCCGCCGGTCCGCCCTTGATGGCGTCGAGCCAGTCGCGATGGTGGCCCTTCGAGCGCGGCAGGCTCTCGGCGGGTTTCTTGTAGGCGCGCGTCTTTTGGAGCGGCAGCAACCGCGGCTGGCCGCCCGCGCCTTCGCAGAGCATGAGACCCTTGTCACCAACGAAGAGCACGCCGCGGCTCGGTAGCGGCTGGCCTTCCGTTTCCTCCGGGCAGGCCGGTTTCAGCCCGCCGTCATACCACGTGACCTTCACAGGCGGTTTGTCACCGCGCGCGCCAAAGTGGTAGTAGCAAACCTGACCGTGCGGCGCGATTTCCTCGTTCATGTTGCCGGCAGGACACGCCTCGACGCTGATCGGCTCGCGCAGGTCGAGCGCCCAGCAAGCAGAGTCGAGGTCGTGACAGCCGAAGTCGCCGAGCGCGCCGTTGCCAAACTGCCAGAAGTCGCGCCACGTCACCGGCGCATAGGCTGGATGCCACGGACGCGGCTCGCGTGGGCCGAGCCAGAGGTCCCAGTTCAAGCCCGCAGGCACCGGCAGCGTTCCCGTCGGGCAGCCGGTGAGTTGTTTGTTCCAACGGTTCGCGCCGACCCACGCGTGGACTTCGCGCACCGTGCCGATGGCGCCGTCCCAAATCCACTCGCACGTCAACCGGATGCCGACGCGTGAATGGCCGGGGTTGCCCATCTGCGTGGCGAGGCCAGTCTCCTTCGCGACGCGCGCCACCTGCCGTGCCTCCCAGATGTTGTGCGTGAGCGGCTTCTCGCAATAGACATGCTTGCCCGCGCGCATCGCCAGAACCGAAACGTAAGCGTGCAGGTGGTCAGTCGTGGCGCAGAGCACGGCGTCAATCCCCTTCTCCTTCTCCAGCATCACGCGGAAGTCCTCGTATTCGGCGCAGCGGAAGTTTGGTGTCTTCTCGCCGTAATGCTTCTCAATTTCAGCGCGCACCGGCTTGCGGCCGCCGAGACCGCGATAGTAGAACGGGTCCAGGTCCCACTGCTCCGCCGGATCGGCCACGGCGACGAACTGCGCGTCGGCTTCGTGGAACAGCGCGCGGAGGTTGGAGCGCCCCTGTCCGCCAGCGCCGACGAGCGCGATGTTGATCTTCTCGCTGGGCGGAACAAACTTCGGCCCGCCGAGGACGTGACGAGGGATGATGTTGAAGAGCGCGATGGTGGAAGCAGTCGTTCGGATGAATTGGCGTCGGGTTGTTTTCATTGTGTGTTTCCGTTAATGGTTGTCAGGATTTTATGGAATGCGTCGCGACGGGGTGTCGAACAAGACTAGGCGGACATGGTTTCCCGGTTGCGGAGCAATTGGCGTTTTCGTGCGATTAAAAAAGTCGTTTGCGGGCGGATCGGCGGAGGCCGTGAAACTTGTCGTTGCCAGCGCCATTGGCAACTTTTGCAGAAAGCGAAAGGTATTTATGGTTTGGCACCGCACACCGCAATTGAAACCGCCAGCGCGTAGGCGCGTCAATCACGTTTCCGCTCGTAAATGATCAGCAGGCTCTTGGCGGGCGTGTCAATTGCCGCCTGCCATGCCTCCAACTGCGCGCCGGTGAGAACCTCGGTGCGGTCGGCGTCCACGAAGTTCACGGTGTATGCCGCCTGCAAGTCAAGGCCGTGCAACGCCACCTGCGCGAGCGAATACGGGCTGCGCTGGCGGCGGAACACCATCGCGAAACCTTTGCCGAGGTCGGCGCGGTGAAACTGCCAGCCGCACCATTGCGTTTCGTCGAGGCTGATGTTGAAGAGCGGATAGTAATCGCCCTGCCAGAGCGGTCGCAGCCTCTTCATCTCGGCGACAGCACGTTTGGCTTGCTGCACCGTCGCCTCGTCCATCTTCCGCAAGTCCTGGCAGATGCTCGTGCCTGTCGTGACGACGCTGCGGAACGGATACGGGTCGAAACTCCACACGCCCGCCGCGTGCAACGGCACGTAGAGGCTCAGGCCAGCGGTCTGAACCTGGTCCTGCATGGGCATGGCCCGACCGCAGCATTGCGTGTCGCTGCGCCAGAGCGGATAGCTGCGGCTGCACGTCTCCAGATCAATCCGTCGGCCGCCGCTGGAGCAATTGTCAATCGTCAGCTTCGGATGCCGCCGTCGCAGTTCGTCCCACATCGTGTAGAGGCCCTCGACGTAGCGGTTCTCCGCGATGCCCTGCCGGTCGGGCGCGTCGGCCGCTTGCCAGAACCGCAGCGGCGCGATGTTAAAGTCCTGCCGGAACACGGTGATGCTCCAATCGCTGATGCAGCGCGAAATAAAATCAGTCAGCCACTGCCGTGCCGCGGGATCGCCGAGGTTGAACAAGCCGTCGCCCGCGCCCGCGCGCAGGACCCACTCCGGATGTTCCTTCGCGATGCGGCTGGCGGGATTGACGCGCTCCGGCTCGAACCACAGCACAAAGCCCATGCCTTTCTTGCGCGCCGCGTCGCCGACCGCCTTCAGCCCGCGCGGAAACGCCGCCGCCTTCGGCACCCAACTGCCCACGCCCGTCGGCCAGCCGCCCTCGAACCAGCCCGCGTCGAGCCAATACGATTCCACGCCGATGCGCGCCATGCTTTCCATCGCCTCGAACTGGTTCTGCTCGGTCACGTCGTTGCCTTGGTTGAACGTGAACCACGTGTTCTGGGTCAGCGGCGGCAACGCCACCTCGCCGCCGACGCGCGGCACGTAGTGCGCCAGCATCAGCCGGCGAAACAGGTTGTGGCCGCGCAAGCGATCCCCGCCGTCCCAACGCACCAGCAGGATGCGCGGCGTGCGGATGCTCTCGCCGGGGCGCAGCTTCAACCGCGTCGTCTGCTGGCCGGCCTGGAGTGTCAGTTCGGTCTTCGCCCGCTTGGCGTTCATCGCCCACTGCCCCGACCAGCCGATTGCGCCGACCAAGCCGCCATCGCCCCAATCGAGGTTGAAGAACGGCAGGCAACCGTCCGACGACCGCCCGCCGTTTGGTGCGAGCTGCAAGTCCGTCTTGTCCGTCAACTCCTCGTCCACCGGCAGGAAGTCGGTCGCCTTGCACGTGCTGCCGTGAGAACGATGGAGCGTTACCTCGCGCTTCATCGGCATGGCGATGCGCAGGTCGAGCGGCTTGATCGCCTCAATGATAGCAGAGTCCGCCGCGCCCGTGTTCCGAAAACGCAGCACCCACTCCACGGCCGAGAACTCCGGCCAAAGCGTCAGTTCGCAGCATACTTCCAACCCCGTTGCGTCGTCGCGAAACGTCAGCCGTTGTCCATCGCGCGTCCGCTTCCACGAGTGCAACAATTCCGCGCTCGGCTTGCCGCCAACGATAAACGAAAACGGCAGCGTCGTCGCGAGCGCGAGAGTCGGAATCACCGCCGGCAACTCATCCAGCCGTTTGTGCGTGCCATCCTCGAACGTCACGGCCGCTTCTGCCCAATCCGACTGGTCGTGGCTCGGCCCGTCGCCCGCATCGAACACGCGCAGCGTGAACTCCTTCGCGCCGCCAAGCTCCACGCGCACCGGTAGCGGCCCGTCGCCGCCTCGCCGCACGCCGGAGCGAAACGCCTCCTTGCCACCGACCTCAATCGCGAACACCGCGCTGCCGCGTTTGCCACCGGTATCGTAGTTGTTGTCAATCCCCGCCTCCGCCTCGAACAGCTTCGCCGCCTTCTCCAGTCGCACGACGATCTCGCTGACCGAATGCGTGCCAAGGCCGTGCTTGTAGCTCTTCCCGCCAAGCCGCAGCGGCGTCTTCATCACCGACTGGTTCTTCTGGAACTCGCCGTGGTCCTGCCGCCGCACCTCCAGCCCCAACGCCGCGGGCGCCTTTGCCATCGGCTCGCCGAAGAACGCCGCGCGCGCCCACGCGTCGAATCCGCCACCGGCCGATTCGCCGGCCGCGCCGCAGATGCCGCCGGTTGCAGCTACGAGGAGGGAGAGCAGAAGTGGATATGCTGTTTTCATTGCTGGTTCCTCACTTGGATTGGCTGGCGGCATGGTTGAGCGAGAAGATTTGTTTCATGGTCGCGTGTCTGGAAGTTGTGATCGTAGGCCAGAGACTCCTGTCTGGCCATGTGTTGTTTCGCGCCGACGCAATGTTGTCCGCCACTTCTGATCGCGCACCAATTCACGGCGGCGTGTCCAGACCGATTAATGGCGAAGCTGCTGATGCATTCAGCGCGCCAACGCTGGCGCTGGACACTCTTCTCTTGCTCCGATCAACCGCTGGGTTATCAAGTGTCGAAGCCGCCGCTGTTACTACGAAATCATAGCGGCTTCCGCAACGTGGGAATGGGCAGATAGCCATGAGCGTTTCGCGTGCGCGACGTCAGGATGTCCTCGACTGAGACGTCGTAGACTGTCAGCGCCGCGTCGACTCCGTCAAGCCGTAGATTAAGGGGAATCGACTGTAGCGGTTTCAGCACCGGGTCTCGAGTTTTCGGCGAGCAGACAAGGGTGCCCCGACTGGAAGCTTTTGCAGGGTCCGCTCCGTCAACGCAGTTGTTTGCAATCACAACGTGGCAGTAAAGCCGGGCAGAATCGGCTACTGCGAGTTGCGTGAAAAGATCGGGATTGGGATTGCAGCAGCACACAAAAAGGAAATGCAGTTCTCGCGTCTTGTCAGCCAATGCAGCGGGAACATTCCAGTGTAGATAATCACTGCAGACAACCACGCCAAAGGTGCCAATAGACGTGTTCTGCATCAGCACCAGTTGATCCGTCGGCGTCAATGTTGGCTCATAAACTGAGGCATCCTGCTTTCGCTGATGCTCCCAGCGCCGCTCGCCTGGAAGTTGAATGATAACCTCGTTAATCAGCCGTGCGCCTCCGCCTAGAGCACCCTCAAGCCCACCAACTATCACCAAACCAGCATCCGAGGCTCTTTGGGCAAGTGACTGAGCGGCAGCGCGTGGAAGAAAGTATTCTGGAAAGATGATCGCATTGGCACCGCTCTCAGCGGCCTTTGTGATCATGGCCTCAGCCACGTGTTCGACCTCTTGAGCATGTGCGCAGCCTTCGACAAATTTAAAGTCGGAGAAATTGTAAAAGCTTTTCGGGATGCCCACTTGCGGTAAGGCAATCTTGACCCTTTGCGGCAGACGCTCCCCACATGGGCGCACACGCACGGCGGGTAGGGGTGTCGCCTCGGCCTGCTTAACCGGTTCGGTCAAATCTACTTTGAAGACTTTCGGTAGTGGCGGAAGGGCAATGTTCGGGCGAAAGACCAGAAGGCGATTATATGCGAGGGATACTTGGCGGCCGAGGTGATCGAGGAACGCGCCAAGCAGTGGCAAACCAGTTGCGTTTGGAGCGGGTTGTAGCGCCAGATTGGCCGCCGCGCCCTTATCATCTTGCCACACCACAATTTCGCCATCGTCTCCTGATTCGATCTTCATTTCCAGCAAAGCCGCATGTAAGCGCAAAGCGGCCCCGATGGCATCCCACCGTTCTTTGGGGGATGGCCCTGCAGGAGGTCGTCGACCGGCAGCAGTATCTAACAAATTGAGTTGTTCTTGATTCGTGGCTGTGGCAAGGGCCTCTGCCGAAACGCCAGGAAGCGCTACCATAACGCGGGCAACGGCAACCACGGCACCGAGCACTTCGCGCGAAGAGTGCAGAACCTCCAAAAGACGCTTCATCGCGTCGGGTTCCACCGTAGAAAACTCATAATACTTCGGCAGCCATTTCTGATCGGTGCTCGGGTCGCGCGTCCAAACCGAGTGCATCAAACGCTCGAAACGACTGCGAACGGCCAAAGGCTTGGCTCCTAGGGTAGATTGCAGCTTTGCCTGCAATACCTCACGATTGTTCCACACCCGCAGCTTCTGATCGAAGATGTTCAGCCCCATCGAAACACCATCAAGAGAATCCGATGCCTTCCCCACTTCGCGTTGTTGAAGGTGGTAAAGCGCCCGTTCGATCAAGGAGCGGTTGCTCCCGCGGCCGAGCACCATCGTTAGGTCCACGAAGAGCGCATTAACTGTGAGATAAGCATTGCGGCAGGTGGAAAGGAGCAGCGTGAGATTCTCTAACTCGCCCGAGTCGTGAAGCACCTCAGCAACTTGCGCGAAGGCATCAGCATAGACGAGATCCCCTTGGGTTCCAGTTTTTGGAACTACTTCGGTTTTTGGAAAGTAAAGGTAATGCTCCGCCACTGACCCTCCCTTGGCTACCGTGAGCCTGGCGTTGTTGCCTCCCGTCGAGACAATTTTCCAGTATCGCGCAAATAGTGCGAAACCTCAGGCTCGTCCAAGTCGAGGACCGTTGCCTGCAAAGATGCAACATTGCCGCGCTGGAGTGCTCTAGGCGAAAGCACGGGCTCGTAGTCTTCGCAGAACGCCAAGATTGCATTAATCTTGGTGAAGTTCGTCAACGAGAGCCACCGCCCTGAGCTACTCCAAGCAAACAACATGCGGTTTTCCGCCTTTTCGTGCAGACCAGCCTCGCCTTTGCGGTAAACTCGGTGGAAGCTTCCGTTGTAGTTGGTAAGTGCTGGCACGACCGCGCCGCAATCGATTCCATAGTCCAGCAAGGCGCTCACCAGATTGCGCAGCGGCAGCACGCGAGCATTGTTCCCTTTTGCTGACACCAGATTGGCCATGATGGCGACAAGATCGTCAAATGCTGGCCCAATGCGCAGACGCAAGTAGGGCTTCTTCTGAATCTCTTCAGGCGAATAAGGCCAGCCGAACGAGTAAGCCTTGGGGTTCGATGCGCCCACCAGCTCGGCTAGCACATCGAAGAGCGCCTTGAAAAGTGATAGATGATCGTCGCCGTCAGCCTGAGCATGAATGCGAGCAAGGATGTCGGGGCGACAGAACCGTTGCAAGAAAGGCGATTCACCCGATACAGGGCACTCGACCTTGATCGGGGCAGGTTCTTGCTCCTTGCAAACGATAAAATCGTCTGCCGCCGCCGCTGGACCAAACAGCATGGCAGCATCTGTCTGGTCGAACTCGCCGCAGCCGCGTAGGGTCAGCACATCATCAAGGTCATCCAGCAAGCGCAGTCCCTGCTCGAGAGAGGCGGCGAACAGGCGCGCTTGGCAAAGCGCTTCACCTTCCCAAAGGCTTGCACCTTGCGGGGCGTCGCGAAGCGCACCTTCCAAGCGTCGAAAAAGCCGACGTGCCGAAGGCGATGTTATCGTGAAAGCACCGTCAGACAGATGCGGCGGAATAGCAAACGGCACCACGTTGCAGATGCCAGATCGCTCGTCGAAGTAAAGCCGCAACTTATAATTTCCACAACCGTCACCTCTCAAGTCCACAGTCACGCGCGCTAATCCGGCGTGCCCAAATTGCGGTGTTAGGTAATGAACCCTGGCGTGGCCTTGCGTCTCGCGCAACCAAGCCACAACCTGCCCCGCCGAGCGATAAGGCACGTTCAAACGGCAGGGAATCGAGGGGAATACAAGATCGTAGGGCTTGGCCAACACAGAAATCGCCTCGGGCACGCTGCCAACCAGCCGATCATATTGTTCATCGGTTAAGGGATCGGGGTAGACGCAACGCACCTTTAGCGATTCCGGTGTTCCAGTCCTGCGGCCGAGCGAAAACAATTCGACCTCGCGTGCTCCACAAGCACGAACGCACCCCGCAACATGCTCCAACGTGCTGCCGACGTTGACGGTATCGTCTATCACCGCCACTTTCGCATTTCGGAAGTAGGCATGGGCAAATGGCACTGCAAGATCGCTGATCACCAAGGCTGAACGCCCAAAATCGAGGTGGAAAAGTTCCACGAGCCGAGGCATCTTGCGCGCCACGAGCACAACGACATCGGGTTGGAACTCTCGCACCAAAGCGGCAAACTCCTCCCATGGATGTGCAGGCGGAAGATGTCGCGCGGGCTGCAAGCCATCTTCTGCCACTGGTGGTGCCTGTATTGTCATCATGGCCATAGGAAAATTGACCTCGGAATTTAGAGAAGCTTTGGTCACGAGTCAACGCCGTATATTCCCGTCTTGCTTTCCACTCTTCCCACAGCGCGCCTTGGCTGCTGTTCAGGCCGACATCGGCGGCGTCAAACTTCCGGCGATTCATGATTGTTTCTTCACTTGGATTGGCTCACGGCGTAGTTCAAGAGGTTGCGCAGCAGACGTTCGGCAACGGGATTCGTGCCGAGGTTCTCGCGGACAACAGCGTGTTCAGGATGAAGCGGTCGCTTGATCCAGCCACGGGAGTTGCGCCCATTTTGCTTGTTGAGTGAAAGGTTGCCATCATTGTCGAGCGGTCCGCGTTCCTCCGGTGATTACGGTTTCTTGCCTAGGAATACGGCGTTAACTCGTCGCAGTCGCTCGGGGTATTCGTGCCAGACCGGGTCTTCCGGACCGGAATTGGTGCGCGCCACGGCACCCCACAACCCGCGCTCGCGGCAGGTGCGGGCGGCGTGTTCGACGACTTCCCAGTAGGCGTCGGAACGCTCCTCCCAGCGGAGACGATGATCCGCGCAGTAGCTGGCGCCCTCGCCCAGCACCAGCGGGATTCCGGGGAAATGCTTGTCGCGCAGTTTCACGGCTTGCTCCACCGCGTCGGTGGCCTTCTGTTTGAATTCGGCGATGTGCTTCTCCAGGTTCTCTTCCAACAGCCGCTCCAGTTCCGGCATGGCGTTCGGCTCCAGGTTGCGATACAGCCAGATGCGGCGATACCAACCGGGATTGATCGGGGGGCGCCCCTTGCGGCTGTCGAGGATCGTCTGGAACGGCACGAGATCCCGGCGCAGGAAACGGCGGATCGGAGCGTAGAGCGCGGGGTCGGCAAGATCCGCGTCGGCCCTGAGCAGGTTCTGCTCGAAGACATTATAGACACTCCACAGGTAGTAGCTGTGGAACGTCCAGACCTGCGCGTTGCGCGGGACGAAATCGGTATTGACGCATGGCGAGCTGGTGTCCAGCGAGAACCGGATATCCGGGTGCCGTGCCTTCAGGAAATCCAAAGCCTCTTCATGCAGGCTCCTGAACTTGCGCAACACATCAGTGGATTTTTGCTGCGCCCCGGAGACGAACTCCGAGCCATTCACCTCGTTGAATATCTCGGCGGCGGCAATGGTGTCGGCCAGGCCCTTCTGTTTCAGTTCTTCGAGAATCCGGTCCAATCCTCGGGCGAAACGGATGAAGCGCTCCTCCGGTGGCAGTCCCAGCAGCTCTGCCGTCACGCGCTCGTCGGTGAACCAGAACGTGTGCAGGAAATACCAGCTCGAGAGGATCACCTTGACCTTGTGACGTTGCGCGACCGCGCAGAGTGTGACCAGTCGCCGCATCAGATCCACGCGACCGCCGGTCATGTGCTCCATCTGGCGGGTGAAATGGCCGTGGCCCGGGAGGGCGGCAAGGAACTCCAGCTCCCCGCGCGGCCGGCCGCCGGCGTCATGCGTAATCCCCGCACCACCCTCGATCCGAATGCAGTTGAAGCCGCGCTCGACCAACTCCGTCATGCGCAGCTCGAGGTCGTTGAAGAAACCATTGGTTCCCGTGTCCCACAACGCCCAGATCCAGAAGGAAATGACCAAGGGTTCTTGTCTGGCTGCGCCCGCCGCTGCCGCGCCGGGAGCCGCAACCGCCGAGTTGAGGACCGTAGCGAGTCCGATTTTCAACGCCTCGCGGCGGGTGATGGAGTTATCTGATGGATTCATGACGGTATCCCGAGTTTACATTGTTTCGACATATCTGCCACATGCAGCGCAGCCAGCGGCGCCAGCAGCAGGGCGGCGAGGGGTATGAGGGTGGGTTTCATGTGTTCACTGTTTCCGGTAAAACACCAACAGGAACGACCGCGGCTCGAGTTTAACTGTCCAGTTTGCCAGTTCGGAGCCTTTTACAGTTCTCTTCGAGCCATCGTAACTTTCCACCTCATACTTCGCGTTAGGCTCGATCCCGCCAAGCTTGAACGTCCGGGATTCCTCCGCCGCAGCGCCGCGCCGGAAGAAAATCGCGAAGCCCGCTTTCAGGTCCGGCCGGTCGCATTGCCACGCGCACCAGACGTCGTCGCCGACGCCGGTCTCGTCGGTCAGTTGGTGGAAGTCGCCCATGTAGAACGGCCTCATGCGGGCCGCGACATCGAAGACCTTCTTGAACCACGCCGTTTCGTCGTCGGTCATCTTGCGCCGGAGGATGCCGCCGTCGAAATCGGACGGCGTGATGACGGTTCCCGACGAGATGATGCTGAACGCCGCGTAATCGTCGCCGACCGGCACGCAGTTGAACTCGCAGCCTTGGAACGGCAAATAGGGCATGAGATTGAGCGTCGCGTTCTGCCCCAGGATGAACGCGGCGTCCTTCGGCTTGCGGCCGATGTAGTAGTCGCTGCGGCAGTAGGTGTGGGCGCGTGCGATCATTTCCATGTCCATGCGCCGCCCGCCGGACGCGCAGTTCTCCTGCAGGATGTCCGGAAATCGCGCCCGCATGTCGTCGAGGAACCGATACATCCCGGCGATGTGTTTCGCCTCGGCGATCCCGACGCGATCCGCCGCATCCATCTTCCGCCAGACCGGGCCGGGATCCATGTTGAAATCCTGGCGGTAAACATCAATTCCATGCTTCTCGATCATTCCGTAAACCGTGCCTTGAATCCACTTGAGCGCCTCGGAATTGCCGAAATCAACGAGCTGCCCGTGCCGGTATTCCGGATGCGTCTGCAGGATCGGCGCGGAATCGGTCATGCGCTCCGGCTCAAACCAGAGCAGGAATTTCAGGCCCGCCTTGTGGACCGCGGTGGCAATCGGCAGCAGGTCACCGGTCGGATGCGTCGTCGTATTGACCCGCCAGTCGCCCACGAACTTCGCCCAGTGTGGCCCACAGTTGGAATACAACTCGTCCTCGTGCGGCGCTCCATACCAGCCGGCATCCACCCAATACGTGTCGAACGGCATCTTGTTCTCGACGCAGTATCGCAGCACGTCGGCCATCATCTGCGGCGTCTTGTTCCCACCTCCCGATGCGACCGCTAGAATCGGCGGAATCACTCGCCCCTTGGAATCGCGCGGAACCTTGTTCTCAAGCATGAACCGATGGAGCAGCGTCTTGAATTCCCGCCGCGTTTGGTTCTTGCGGACAAAAACGGTGATGGATGGCTGGCGGACCGTTTCCCCCGGCATGAGCCGGAAGTGTGTCCGCTCCATGCCGATCTCGACATCAACCGCCTTGCCTGTATTCGCAAACCGCGCCTTCCAAGATCCCGTCCAGCCGACCGCAAACAGATAGCCGTTCTTGTCGTCGAGATTCAACTCGAGGAACGGAACATAATCGTTCGACGATCGCCCGCAGGTCGTCGTCAGGACCTGCTCTTTTCCGGCTTCAATCGTGAACGATTCCGGGATGAAGTCCGTCGCCTTGCAGGTCGAACCACGCAGGACATTTAGGGAGACGACCTTCGCGGATCCCGGCTTGTCCACGGAGAGCTTCAACGACCGAAAGTTGCTGGTGATTCCCGTCGGTTCCGTCTTCGACAGGTTCGTCAGCAAGACGGCATATTCCTCCGCGGGGAACTTCTCATAATCCTTGCAGTCCAACCTGATTTGCATCTTTCCATCCGCGGCGGTCATCGTTCTCAACTCGGCGGCGTAGTGCACAGTCTCGCTTTGCGAGTCGACCACAATCGTTTTTGAAAACAAGCCGTCGGCCTGCGCAGGTTTCCCGTCGTAATCAAAAACAGGCCAGCAGTTATTCAGCCGGTAAGCTTGTCCCTGGGCGTCCGCTTGGAGGACCGTCGCCGCCAGTGCAGCAACCAACAGCATGAGCAAATTATTCATCGGGGGCCTTCTTTATTTGTCTTCTGTCACGGCTGCGAGTTCCCGGCTTTGGCGGCGACCGGGAACATCGAAACGCGGAATTTGGTGCAGCCGTAGGGAACGAGCCTGATCCGTTCGGCGGGGCCGCGTTCAGCAACCGCCGCCTCCGGCAAAAGGGGATTCCCGGCCGTGGGCGCCCAGTCGATGGGCACGGCGCGCACGGAAAGGGAAACCGGCGCGGCCAGCGGCCAGTCCCAGCGGGCAGGCATTGGCGTCCGTTCTATCGCGGGTTCGAGATCCTCGACGTCCAGGGCAAACCTCCACCGCGCATTGGGATCCGGCGTGTTGGCGTCCTTCGTGTCGGGAATCGGCAAAGCGCACAGGAGCGGACCATACGAGACAGTCGCGTAAGGCTTGCCGGGGCCGTCCGGTTCGGGAATGCCCACCTGCACCGGGCGATGCGTGGGACTCTTGGCGAGTTCGAGACTGGTGTCGCGTCTTTTTTCCACCTTGGCGGTCATCGGGAAAAGAAGCCGGACCTGATCACCCTTTCTCCATTCCCGGTCGACGCGCAGAAAACCATGACCCGTCACTGCTTTGCACTCCGCGCCGTTGATTGCGATTTCCGGCTTGGCACACCAGCCGGGAACGTGGAAATGGATCGGGAACGTCGCGGTCTGAGCAGGTCGGACCGTCATTCGTATGGTTTCCTCGAACGGATAGTCCGTCGTGCATGAAACGCATACCGAAACGTGATTGGCGACCCGAGCCGTCACCTGGCACGGGCCGTAGCAGACGACCGCCAGACCGTTGTCGCGCGTCGCCATCCACATGTTCGACAGATAATCCGGCAGAATCCTGTTTAGCGCGGCGGTGCAACACAGCGGGTTGTGCTTTCGCTTGTAATCGCATCCTGACCCGCGAGGGCCGTCCGGAAAAGTCGGTGCTCCGGCGGCAAACCGGTTTGGACTCTGGAAATAGACGTGTGTTTTGCAGTCTCGCGACAGGACTGCCGGAGCCGCGTTGAAGAACGCCCGCTCTATCCGGTCCGCCATCTTCCCGTCGCCGGTCACCAGCAACAGATCCCGTTGCGATTCGATATACATTGCGACGTCACAGGTTTCGGTGCCCCGGAATGCGCCCGTTGGATGATACCATTCGTCGGCCACCGGCACCCCGTAGGGCTGCATGGCCACGCGGTTGATCCATTCGTCCCAAGCCAGCACGGCACTCAAGTAGTTGGA
Source organism: Verrucomicrobiia bacterium (assembly GCA_041667205.1). Classification (GTDB taxonomy): domain Bacteria; phylum Verrucomicrobiota; class Verrucomicrobiia; order CAIQCK01; family CAIQCK01; genus CAIQCK01. The sequence goes on from JBAYFL010000022.1 coordinate 83,892, forward strand.
GTTTCCCGTCCAAAGATACCCGACCATCCAAGGCGTCAGATGCCGCAGGAACATCACACCGTGCGCATTGGCGACCGTCCGATTCGGCCCAGCACCCGGCAGGGTCGAGAACTCCCGGCTCCGCTGCGGAAGCGTGCCTGTGCAACCGTCCTTGAACATCGTGTCCAACGCCGCGGCAATCCCCGGGTTGCCCGACCAAACATACGTGTTGTATGCGGGAAACAGATTGGTCGTCCGATGCTTCGCGCGGAGCAATGCCGCCGGGTCGGTGGCGTAAGCCTTCTCGAGCGCTGACAGAACGTGTTGGTCACCCGTTGCGGCAAAATACTGGAATAAGGCTCCGCCCAAGAGTCCTGAAGTGCCAAGAGGGAATCCTTCGTTCGCCGCATATAAAGCCTTCCAGTTCTCCGGGTCGTTTCGGTCAAGCCAGGGCAGGAACAGGATGCCATTGGTAGTGTTCATATTGTCCGCAACAGCGTATAATCGCCGTTTCGCCTGTTGCAGCAGCGCGTCGTCCTTTAGCGCAAATCCCAGTTGAACCAGTCCGTCAAACCAATACCCTCCGCCCTCGAACGACCAAGAGCCGCGGTGCCAAGCCAGCTTTTCCCCGGTCGGTTTGAAGTCGGGCGTCCATGCCCGTTTGAACTCGTCATCCACATCATCCATGTGCTCCGTATAACCGTCTTTGACGCTCAAAGCCCAGTCGCGCAGCCAGCCCGCCGGCTCCACCGCACCCGGCGGCAGCGCGATGAACGCCGGCCGCGTCGGCGGCTCGAACGGACGCGCGTAGTTTACTACCTCGCTGGTCTTCAGATCAGCCGCATTCGTGGCGGATGCCAACGCCAATATCACAGCCACCATTATGTGCCGCATTTTCATTTCCTTTGATTCGTTGTTGACGTCTGACTGACCGGGATCGGCTCACGATCATTTTGATGGCGGCTCACCAATCCCTTGAACACTTAGTGAAAACTCTGAACAACCGTGACGCTCTCAAGGAGTTGGCGCAGGACTGCCAGATGGCCCTGTTTCAGGGCATTCTGGATTGCGGCGGCCAGCGCGTTCGTGTCTGCGGGCAGCTTTTCATCGGCGGACTGTTTCACACTTATTTTCTCCAGAACAGTCTCAGTGTCACGGGTCAGTTGCGCGACGATGTCCGCCGGAGGTGAGGCGGTGAAACCGGCGATTCCGACATTCGGCGACAGCGCAAACGACTGCAACTCGTAAGGCCCCAACGTCAGCGGCCACGTTTCAGCGGTTTGGGTCTTTGCGTTTGTGGACAGGTTGACGGTTTTTCCCGTGGCGTGTGTGAGCCGAACGACGACTTTCACGGGATAATACTCGCGATTTACCAGATAAACGTAGCGTTTTCCGCCGTGAACCAGCGTTCGCACGGTCACGGGATCGGCGTTTTCCCCAACCGTCTCAAACTTCTTGGCGGGCAGCGCACGATACGCCAGCGCGAAAGGCTGTATCAGATCCGCATGACCTCTGTCGAGCGTCAGACCGCCGCGCGAAATCACAATGGGATCAAACCGGGCCAGCGCATTTGCATAGTGTCGCATGAAATGGACACCGCCGGAAAATGCGGGCGTTATACGGAGTTGTGCTTCCGGCCACCAGAAGCCGTCCTTGGGATACTCCGATCCCATCCGACAGATGCCCTCCGCAGGTTTTCCTAGAATGACCGCCAGTTCACGCGCTTGGACGTCATTGGGATCGCAGGACCACCACTTATGCTTGCCCCAGCGCTCGATCCAGGTGTTGAAAATGTTGACGGTTTCGCAGGTGGCTGAACTGGCCGTTATCGAATCCGCACACGGACCCAGCGCGTTCAGGCCCGCAGTGAGCGTGATTCCCGGCTCTTTGTTGATCGCCGCAGCGTCAATGCCGGCATCGCGTCCGCCGCTCGGTGAGATGGCGAGCCGCAAGTCGGGGCGCACTTTCACCAGCTCATCGCGCATCCGGCGGATGAGGTCCGTGATTTTCACGCACCGCCAAGCGACCCACTTCTCACGCATCTCCTTCGAGGTCAGGAAGGCGTATCGCTTGGAGAACCGGTCGGGGAGTTTACCGTCCACCGGCACCTTGATGCCGCTTTCCTGTTCGAACAGGCGAATGGTGGTGTCGTCGTAGCCGTATCGGATGGAGCCGAACCCCAGAGTGGAGGAGCTGTAACAAAAGATGTGGATACCCTTGTAGGATGGGTGTTTTCCGTAGCGGGTGGCGATCTCGCGGACTGAGCCGATGAGCGCGCTCTGAACGACCGGATGCACCGGATTGAAAAGGGGGCCGACCGCACCGCCGCCGTCCTTTTGTTCCCCGTATTGCAACGGACACTGACCCCATGATTTCCCCTGTTCCCGACACTCCTTCTGTCGCTCGAAATTGCGGACGTTATACTCGCCGGTCCAGTCGCCCGCGCCGCTCTGCACCTTGTCGTCGGCCCGCATGTTGTTGATGGTGTCTGCACCGGCTTTGATAGCCTCCAGATCAATGTTCATCTTCTCCATGAGACTCCCCAACCGGATATAGGTGACTTGGGAGACGAACTCGAGGTTCTCCTTGTCGAAGCGATTGAGCAGCCTCTCCACCCAATCCTCCGGATGCGATGTCCAGCGGATATAGAGGTTGCGATTTGTTCCCGCCACAGACCAATCGAAATAGCTCGCGGGTTCGGTTTCGGACGGATAGAGGGGGCTATGATACCAGATGATGGGATAGGTGAGGCGGTTCATGCCCGAGTGCTTCGCGAAAGTGACCATGCGGTCCAACCACGTATCAAACGTCAACGCGCCAAGGTCTGACGAGTGACTGCACGGGTCTTCGTAACTGATTCCCATCGTCCGCCTCGACCCATTGTCTGGAGCGTCCGGCACCTTGAGCACCGGCAATTCGTCCACCTCGCAAATGGTCACATGGGCGGCAGCCGCAGGTTCGCCTTGGGTCGTGTTTCCGAAAACGATGGTGCAGTCTTTCCAACGCGGCCAGAAGATTTGCCGGATTTCCTGCATCTTCCCGGTAAGCGGTTGAGCAAGCCCGGTATACTTGTCGTGCGGCTTCGCCACTCCGGTAAAGACACCGATGCTCAGGTCGTAACAGGTGCCGTCCGACACGGACATGCAGCGGGTCTTGTCGTCGGGATAGCGGATGATTGCCAAATGCGGTTTCCCGACACGCCGGATCGCGAAACGGTAACCGAAGCGCGAATCCGGGCCAGGCCCCGCCTCTCGATACGCGCCTGCCACCGAATTGGTTACCCGCACAGCACCGCATTCAAGATAGAGATTGGTCGGATACTCGCGCGTGCAGTCAATCTCCGCAACCGCCCGTCCGATCTTGGCTTCTTCGGCGGAGGCTGTTCGCATTCCGATTGTCACGGCGGCCCACAGAAGGAAGGTGATCTTATATTTCATGGCGCGGAGCCTTCGGTATCGGTGGCAGTTGTTGCTGGTTCCATGCTGGCCTGACAAGGCATTTGAACAATACGGATTATCTCGTTTGCGAGGCTTCAGTTTTGGCAGCTACGGGGAACATCGAAACGCGGAATTTGGCGCAGCCATAGGGAACCAGCGTGATCCTCTCAGGCGACTTCAATCTCGCGACTGGTTTGGAGGGCAGCGGATTTTGCGGCGTCGGCGTCCAGTCGCAACGCACGGCGTTGACGCGCAGCTTTAGCGGAGCTTTCAGCGACCAGTTCCATTTGGCGGGCATCGTTTGACGCTCCACGCTGATGCCGGCCTTTTGCACATCCAGCGCGTAGTTCCACTTGGCCGTCGGGTCGGGCGTGTTGGCGTCCTTGGTGTCTGGAATCGGCAGAGCGAAAAGCAGCGGCCCGTAGGAGACCGAGGCGTAGGGCGCGCCTTGCGCGTTGTTGTCGCGACCCGTCTGCACACTCGCCGACATGGGGAAGCGCAGGCGGATCGTGTCACCGGTTTTCCAGAGCCGTGCGACGCGAACGAATCCATTGGCGTCCGGCGTTGCGTTGAGGGCAGAGCCGTTCACTCGCAGTTCCGGTGTCTTGCACCAGCCGGGAATGCGCAACGAGAGCGGGAACCTTGCGGCTCGCGCCGGCTTCACGGTCATGGTGATGGCTTCGTTGAACGGGTAGTCGGTCCGGCAAACGATCTCGACGGGCACGCGGTCGGCGGTCAGCGCGGTGACTTTGCAGGGGCCGTAGTGCGTGGCGGCCAGTCCGTTGTCGTAGGTGGCCATCCACATGTGCGTGACATACCACGGCACGGTGCGGTTGAGCGCCGCCGTGCAGCAGAGCGGGTAATGCGTCTTCGCGTAAGAGTTCCCCTCGGCTTTCGGCCCGTGCGGATAGGGCGGACACTTGTCCACAATGCGGTTGGGACTCTGGAAATAGACGTGGGTCTTGAAATCGCGCGCGACCGTGGCAGGGCCGGCATTGAAAAACGCCCGCTCCGCGCGGTCAGCGATGCGCCCTTGGCCGCTCACGGTCAGCAACTCGATCTGGCTCCACACGTAGCCGGCCACGTCGCAGGTCTCGGTTCCGCGATACGCGCCGGTCGGCCCGTAGAACTCATCGGCGACGGGCACGCCGGAGGGCTGCATCGCGACGCGTTCGAGGAGGTCGTGCCACGCGAGCGTCGCGTCGAGAAACTCGCGCTGGCCCGTCCACAGATAGCCCAGCGCCCATGGCGTGGTGCTTTCGAGAAAATGGACGACGTGATCATTCTTCTCAGCGCCGGGTTTTGTGTCGGGCATCTGGCGATAACGGTTCCAGGAATCTCCACCCGGTTTTTGGCCGCCGCCGTCCTTCGCGAACAACGTCGTGAGCGCCGCGGCAATCTGCTTGTTTCCCGTCCACGTGTAGGTGTCGAACGCCGGCCAGGGATTTGAGCTACCCCATCCGAGCCGCAGCCAGTCGCGGTCGCCGCCGTAGCCCATCTCCAGCGTCTGCAACACGCGCTTGTCTCCCGACGCAGCGTAGTAGCCCGCCAGCGCGCGTCCCAACAACCCGCTCGCCCAGATTGGCCACCCGCCGCTGACAAGACTTCCTTTCACATCGTCGGGATTGTTTTTGTTGAGCCACCACAGGAACACGATGCTGTTGGGGGTCATGTGTGTCGCGACAACGTCGAGGCGTTTCTTCGCCTGCTGAATGAGCGCGTCATCGTGCAGCGCGTAGCCCAAGCGCACCAGCCCGTCGAACCAGTAGCCGCCGCCTTCATATGGCCAGCCACCCTTGGGCCAGTTGAGCCGCTCGCCGGTCATCGTGTGGTCCGCCGCCCAGGCCCGTTGAAACTCCTGATGAACCTCGTCCATGTGGCCGGTGAATCCGTCCCGCGCCGCGAGACACCAATCGCGCAACCAACCCGCCGGCTCCACAGCGCCCGGCGGCAGCGCAATGAACGCCGGTCGCGTCGGCGGCTCGAACGGCCGGGCGTAGTTCGCCGCGTTGGGGGCTTTAGGCTCCACCGCGCTCAAAACGCCGGTCGCAGTTGCCACCAAGATTAGAATTCCTTTGAAGCACAGATGCCGGTTGTTCATGGTCGTGGTTTCCATTCTCATCAGCCACAGCATGCTCCGCGGCGCAACAAATGTCTCAACATCCCTTTCGGTTTGTTTTACATATCTTTCGGAAATCTCTAAACTTCCAGCCATTGCCATATCGCATGAAAACGCCCTTGGCTGCAAACGTTGACTTCGACCACTTGGCGGACTCGCCGGAGTTCGCGGAGTTCACTGCCATCTTGAAGAAGCTGACCGGCGTGGTCATGGCGTTGAACGAACCGGCGAGCGGGATCATCCGGCGCAAGTTCGAGGAAGGCGAAGGCAACCCCGTGTGCAGTTTGATTCGCACGGACCGCATTGGACTCCGCCGCTGCACTGCTTGCGACCGCCGCCATCACTCGCGCGTGGTGGCATCCGGCGAGGCGCAGCGATACGTCTGCCACGCGGGCTTCTGGGACATCGCAGTTCCCGTCTTCGTTTTCGGGCGCCATGTGGCAACCATCTCCAGCGGACAGCTCTTGCGCGAGCCGAAATCGCCCGCCGGGTTCAGGCGACTGCGGAAGCGGCTCGCTTGGCTGAAGGTCTCCGGCCGCGACCTGCGCGCCGCCTACGAAGGCGCTCCGCATTTGCCGCCAGAACAGATCACCTGTGTCATGCGGTTGTTGGAATTGTTTGCGCAGCAGCTTTGCGAGAGCGCCCAGCGCATCCGTGACTTGCAGGCGCAACTGGAGAGGGTCGAGGTGCGGCGCGCGCGGGAGTTTGTGGAACGCGAGTTCCGCGACCCATCGCTCGCGCTGGGCGAAGCCGCCGGGCACGCCGGCCTTTCTCCGGCTCACTTCTCGCATGTGTTTCGACAAACAACCGGGACAAGCTTCACCCGTTTCGTCCAAGCCCGCCGCGTCGCCGAGGCGAAGAAGCAACTCGCGGAAACGCGAAAGTCCATCACTGATATTTGCTTTGCTTGCGGTTTCAACAGCCTGACGCATTTCAACCGTGTCTTTCGCGCCTTCGAATGCCACTGCCCCCGTCAGTATCGGCAGGTTGTAGCCTAAGAACGAGAAACGTGGAGCTTGTGTTCGCAGGATGCGCCGCTACAAAGAAGCCCAAGTTGCACAACGGCGACAGACTCCGGCTTCTGGTTTGCAGCTCATCGGTATGTCGTTTTCAGACATCTCGCCCCAGATTTTGGTGGTGTCTGGGCCGTTGTTTGGCCGCTTGACAGCGTTGGACGTAGTGTGCAGGCTCCGCCGCAGTTCGGGCTGATGCGCGTGGCGTTTCAACAGTGAGAGAAGGAGTTGGTTCTATGGAAGCGAATGTGTTTGCCGCGATGGATCCCGAGATCCTCAAACAAGTGCGGGGCTTGCTACAGCCGGTCTCGTTTCCCAAAGGCTCCTGCATCATGCGCGAGGGCGATCCGGGCGACGGCGCGTATGTGATTGACGCGGGTGAGGTTCGGGTGGAGGCGCGCGCGCAGTCGGGCGCGCTCGAACACGAGCTTTGTTATCTAGGGCCGGGGGAACTGTTGGGCGAGTTTAGTCTGCTGGACGGGTTGCCGCGCTCGGCCACCGCAATCGCCCATACGGACGTGCAAGCGCGCTGGTGTTCGCGCGAGGATTTCGAGCGGCTCGGTAGGGAAAACCCCGTCGTGAGCAACGCAATCTTGTTGGCGTTCAGCCGCGGCCTGACGCACAAGATTCGCCGCGAGAACGCCCTGATGACGGACTATCTGCTCGCGGACGAGCCGGACCCGGAGGCGAACCGGATGGTCGCGCAGGCGGTCGCGGCGCAGGAACAGTTCGTGTCGTGGCCGGAGGATCGGGTGGATGCGTTGCTGAAGGACATTGCCGACGCCGTCGCTGCTCGCGCGGCAGAGCTGGCCGAGGTCAACGTGGCTGACACGGGCATCGGCGTCGCGCCGGACAAGGTGGTGAAGATCCAGTTTTCCTGTGGCGAGGTGCTGCGCAGTTTGCTGGGCCAGCACGCCGCGGGTGTTCTGAAGGAAATCGGCGCGACGCACGTCGTCGAGATTGCCAGCCCGGTGGGCGTGATCTTTGGCGTTATCCCGGTCACGAATCCGGTTTCCACTATCGTGTTCAAGGCGCTCATCGCGCTCAAGAGCCGCAACGCGCTGATTTATAGTTGCCACCGCGACGCGATCCACGTCGGCAACATGACCGGCGATTTGATCCAGTCAGCGCTGGCACGCCACAGCGCGCCGGCGGATCTGGTGCAGTGGGTGAAGAACCGCACCGACCGGCGCAAGACGGCGGCGTTCATGAAGCACCCGCAGGTCGGCCTGATCCTGGCCACCGGCGGACCGAGTATCGTCGAGGCCGCCTACAAGTCCGGCAAGCCCGCCATCGGCGTCGGTGCGGGCAATGCGCCGGTGTGGGTCTGCGCGGACGCCGATGTGGCCGCCGCCGCGAGCGCCGTCATGCGGAGCAAGACCTTTGACAACGGCGTCATCTGCGGCTCCGAGAACAACCTCGTCGTGGACGAAAGCGTGCGCGCCGTGTTCATCAAGCAGTTGGAAGCACAAGGCGCAACACTGCTGACGCCCGACGAGCTTCACCGCTTTACACCGCAGGCGTTTGACGTGGCACATCCGTCGGTAAATCACGCTTTCATCGGCAAGTCGGCCGCCTTCATCGCCGAGAAGACGGGTTTGCGCCGAGCCACACCGCCGCGTCTCATCGTGGTGCCTGCGGGGATGGCGGACATCAATGGGCCTTACGGGTCCGAAAAACTGGCGCCCATCTTGTCGTTGTTCACTGTCAAGGGCGAGGAGCAGGCCATCGCGCTCTGCCGGCGCATCCTGGAACACCAGGGTATTGGACACACGGCGATCATTCACACACGCAGCGAGGCTTTGGCGCGGCGGTTCGGCCAGGAAATCCCGGCCAGCCGCATCCTGGTGAATGCGCCCGGCGCGCAGGGATGCATCGGTCTCGGCACGGGGTTGACGCCGTCGCTCACGCTGGGCTGCGGGACCTTCGGTGGAAACTCGACGACCGACAACGTCACGTTCACTCACCTGCTGAACGTCAAGCGCCTCGCTCTCGGCCCTTGCATGACGGCGTGACGCACCGCCGCCCTCGCTACAACCTCCAACCGCTGCGATACGGCGGGTTGAGGTGTCGGTTGGCCTGCGGGCAGTTCGTGAATTTCATTTTCGCCGCGTCCCACTCCAGTTTCACGCCGCCCATTTTCATCGAGATGATTCCCAGCAACGCCAGCTCCGTCAACGGGCCACCGTAGGAGAAATCCGAGCCGGCTTTGCGGCCGGCGCGGATCGCGTCGAGCCAGTCCTGATGATGCTCCTTTACGCGCGGGAGCGTCTTTTCCGGCCGCTTGTAAGCCTTCATCTTTGTTTCGGGAATGAGCCGCGCGCCACTCGCGCCGTGCGAACCGTAGGTGATCGTTCCTTTGTCGCCGATCACGGCGGCGCCGATCTCGATGTCACTGCGCTCCGGCTCCAGTTCGGGCGGTCGCGGGATGCGCTCGGTGCCGCTATACCAATGCAGCGTGACCGGCCCGCGGTCGCCTTTCGCCGGGAACTCGAACGTCACCCGCTCGCCCGTTGGGTAAATATTGCCCTGCGTTTTAAGATCGTAGTCCTTCGCCGTGGACTGGATCGTCGCGGGCGCGCCGAGGTCCAGCGCCCAGAACACCGGGTCCACGACATGGCAGACCCAGTCGCCGAGCGTGCCGTTGCCGAACGGCACCCAACCACGCCATTTGCTCGGCGCATAGGCCGGATTGTAAGGCCGCGCTTTTGCCGGTCCCAGCCAGAGGTCCCAGTCGAGATCGCGCGGCACCTCATGCTTCTCCTTCAAGCTTGGCAGCGCGTTGATGCCGGAGTTCACGCGATTACAGCCGGCGTGGATGGTGTGAACCTTGCCGATGGCGCCGGCCCAGATCCATTCGCAGAAAACGCGGATGGATTCCGTGGCGTGGCCCTGATTGCCGAGCTGCGTGACGACGTTGTGCTTGCGCGCTGCCGCCATCAACTGGCGAACTTCGTGGATCGAATGCGCCAGCGGCTTTTGGCAATAGACGTGTTTGCCGCGCTTGATGGCCGCCATCACAGCTACGGCGTGCATGTGGTCCGGCGTCGAAACGGTCACCGCGTCAATCTGCTTCTCCATCGCGTCAAACATCTTCCGGAAATCCTTGAACCGTTTCACGTCCGGAAACTTCTGGAAGGTCTTGGCGGCGCGCGTCTCGTCCACGTCGCAGAAGGCGATGAGGTTCTCGCCGGAAACGCTCATGATGTCGCCGTGCCCCATGCCGCCGACACCGATGCCAGCAATGTTGATCTTCCCGCTGGGCGGCGTCTGACCGCTGCCGGCGATGACGTGGCGCGGCACGATCATCGGCGCGCTGAGCAGCGCTCCCGCCGCGCAGCGTTGGAGGAAATTCCGGCGCGAAAGTTTGAACGTCGGATCGGGAGGTGTGTTGGTTGCGTGTTTCATGTGCGTTCTCAGACGGCGGATTGGGCTTGAGACTTAGACCGGCTCGCGATATTTGACAACCACCAAATGCTCCGCGCTATGAAACATTTACTCACGGTTTTGACCTTTGTGCTCTCCATTGCCCCATCGCTCGCCGCCGGCAGCAAAGCCGTTTTGATCTTCGACGGCAGGACCTTCGCCGGTTGGGAAGGCGACACGAACAAGAGCTTCCGCGTCGAGAACGGCGCCATCGTCGGCGGCTCGTTAAAGGAGAAAGTGCCGCGCAACGAGTTCCTCTGCACAACGCGCGGCTATACGAACTTTGTGCTGCGCGTGAAGTTCAAGCTGCTCGGCCGCGGCGCCAACGCCGGCATCCAGTTCCGCTCCGCGCGCATCCCAAACCACCACGAGGTCAGCGGCTATCAGGCCGACATGGCCGAGCCGGCGTGGTGGGGTTGTCTCTACGACGAGTCGCGCCGGCGGAAGATGCTGGCGAAGTCCGACATGGAGGAGTTGAACAAGGTGCTCAAGCGCGACGACTGGAATCAATACGTCATTCGCTGCGAAGGCCGGCGCATCCAGCTTTCGGTCAACGGCCTCCAGACGGTGGACTACATCGAGCGGGACGAAACGATCCCGCAGCACGGCATCATCGGCCTGCAGATCCACGGCGGCCCGCCCAGCGAGGCGTGGTATAAGGACATTACGATCGAAGATCTGCGGTGAGGATGAAGGCGAGGACGCAGCTCGTCGTGGACGGCGGCGACTGACATCGGATACACTGGCGTCAAAGCGAAAGGAACGAACTGCATGAAACTGGCAAGGACGATGGTAATGGTTCTGGTTTTGGGATCGCTCGGCCTCGGCGGCGCGGTGTTCGCGGCCGACTCGACGGCGGCGAAGAAGGAGGAGGCGCGGATGCGGTGGTGGCGCGAGGCGCGCTTTGGCATGTTCATCCACTGGGGTCTCTATGCCGCGCCGGCGGGCGAATGGCAGGGCAAGGAGGTTAAGAGCATTGGCGAGTGGATCATGAACAACGCTGCGATTCCCGTCGCCGACTACGAGAAGCTGGCGAAGGATTTCAACCCGGCGAGATTTGACGCCGCCGAATGGGTGCGCATCGCCAAAGACGCGGGGATGAAGTATCTCGTCATCACATCGAAGCATCACGATGGCTTTTGCCTCTTCGATACCAAGGCGACCGACTACAACATCGTGAAGGCCACGCCCTACGAGAAGGATGTGCTGCGGGCGTTGAGCCGCGAGTGCAGACGGCAGGGCGTGAAGTTCTGCACGTATTACTCCATCATGGACTGGCATCATCCGTCGCAGTTCCCCGGCAAGTCCAAGACCGGCGGCCTCGCCTACAATCCGAGCCAGATGCACCCGGAGCGCAAGGTTGAATACGTTGCTTTCATGAAGCAGCAACTCCGCGAGTTGATCTCGAACTACGACACGGGCGTGCTCTGGTTCGACGGCGAATGGTGTGACTGGTGGACCGAGGCGGACGGGAAGGACCTTTACGCCTACCTGCGCAAGCTCAAGCCGTCGCTCATTATCAACAACCGTGTCGGCAAGGGCCGCAAGGGCATGGAAGGCATGAGCAAGAGCGGCGAAGACAGCGGCGACTTCGGCACGCCGGAGCAGCAGATTCCGCCGAGCGGATTCCCCGGCGTGGATTGGGAGAGCTGCATGACGATGAACGACACGTGGGGCTTCAAACGCAACGACAATAACTGGAAGTCCAAGCAGCAGTTGATCCGCAACCTCGCGGACGCCGCGTCCAAGGGCGGCAACTTCCTGCTCAACGTCGGCCCGACCTCCGGCGGATTGATTCCACCGCCGAGCATCGAGCGGCTTGAAGCGGTGGGCCGGTGGATGAAGGTCAACGGCGAGGCAATCTACGGCACGACAGCCAGCCCATTTGAGAAGCAACTCCCCTGGGGTCGCGTAACGCAGAAGTCCGGCCGGCTCTATCTGCACGTGTTTGACTGGCCCACCACCCAGAAGCTCGTGTTGCCAGCGGTCAAAGGCAAAGTGACCGGCGCGTATCTGCTGGCCGATCCGAACAAGCGGTCGTTGCAGGTGTCGCAAACGGAAAGCGGCGTCGTGGTTTCAGTGCCGTCGGTTGCGCCCGACGCCAATGACGCTGTCGTGCTGCTGAAGATCCAAGGTGGCAAACGTTGAAACTATCACCAAGTAGTCGTTGGCGGCGCTGCGCGCCGCACGCCGCTTCTTGGGCACGGCTTGACGGACGCGGGTGAAAGCGGAATGCTGGCCGCGTTGTCCATGGCATCACCGCTTATGAAAACTGTCACGACTGCTGCGATTCTCATGTTCCTCGCCGCCGCCGCGACTCCCGCACTGGCGCAGGCAGCGAAAGGGCGCGAACCCGTCAAGCTCACCACCGTCGAGTAAAAAACCAGCGAGCACGTTTTCAAGCAGACGCCGCAGGGCGAACTGAAGCTCTACGTGCATTACCCGCCCGACTGGAAGAAGAGCGACAAACGTCCGGCCATCATCTTCTTTTTCGGCGGTGCCTGGCGTCACGGCACACCCGCGCAGTTCGAGCCGCAGGCCGCGTATCTCGCCGCGCGCGGCCTCGTCAGCGCGCGCGCCGACTACCGCATCGCCTCCAAACACAAGACCACGCCCGAGAAGTGCATCGAGGACGCCAAGAGCGCCGTGCGCTGGCTGCGGGCGCACGCGGGCGAACTGGGCGTGGACCCGGAGAAGATCATCGGCTCCGGCGGCTCCGCCGGCGGTCATCTGGCGGCGGCGACGGCCCTCGTGTCGGCCCACGTAGCGAAAGAGGACGACACGAAGATTTCCTGCAAGCCCAACGCCCTTGTATTGTTCAATCCCGCCCTCCACTTCCCCGATTTCCCCGTCAAGGACGCCGGCGGAAACCCGCTGAAGGATTTCTGGCCGACGCCGTTCCTGAAAAAGGGTGCGCCGCCCGCGATCCTCTTCTTCGGCACCAAGGACAAAATGGTGACCCAAGGCCAGGAGTTTCTCGCGAAGGCGAAGGAACTCGGCAACCGCGCCGAGCTTTACACCGCTGCCGACCAACCTCATGGCTTCTTCAATCGCTCACCGTGGACGGAAATCACCGCCCGCCAGACCGACTTGTTTCTGACCTCACTGGGTTACCTTCAGGGCGACCCGACGCTCAAGCTCCCTGCCGGCGCGCTGGCATTGAAGCGCAAGGAATGACACCGCAGTTTTGCGTTCAAGATGAGACTACCAATCCAAAGCCACTCTGTCAGGTTGCGGAGGCCATCCCAGTTGGCCGCCAGTCGGGGCAAGTCGGATTTCAACTGGCTGACAACGCCCGTCAGCGAATCGAAGACTCGGTTGGAAAACTCCTTCTCGCGCAGTTCATCCCAGACATGCTCCTACTGATTCAATTTGGGCGAGTAGCCGGGTAGCCGGTGCAGACGGAGGTTTTCCGGCACACGCAGATATCGAGATTCATGCGAACTGGCTCCGTCGAGAATCGCCACGACGAAGGCGTCCGAAGGGGTCTGGTTGACTTGGGCTGGGAACTCGTTCATGCGTTCGGTGTTCATCTCGGCGCATGGTTTCCAGTCCAACTCGCCCTCCGCTGGCCTGACGCATCATCAAAAAAGCCCAGTGCAGTGAAATGCCGGGTTCACCGACAAGTCGTGCCTTGATGCCAGATGCCGGGCAGGAGGATGCGGTGGGGGCATTCGGGGATGCCGAAACGACCTTGCTCAACGGAGGCTACCAATGTTTCCACGACACTCCGGGCAATCAGGTGATCGCGCTGGTCAACACCCGACCAGTCGTCCTTGGGGTTGACGGCGGGGAAGGCCAGTCCGATGTCCTCGGACAGGTGATAACCGCTGGTCTCCAGTAGTTTGCGCATGCCGTGTGCGGAGGAGACGATGCAGTCCACGCGGTGGCGCTTGATCCACTTCTGCAGAATGGGGGCCGTGGTGGCGCTGACTTCGGGCAACAGGCACGGGTCGAGCATTGCGTTTTCGGGATGCAACCGCGCGAAAAGATCACCGGCCGCGCAAAGCGCGTGGTTCAAACATTGTTCAATGCTCAGTTCTGTGGCGATGCCAATGCGGCGATAGCCGTGCTGAGCCAGCGTCTTGAAGAGCAGCAGGCAGTTCGCCGTGTAGTCGGCGTCCACAATGTCGAACTTTGGTTCAGCGGGCACCGTGCCGGCGTGAACCAGCGCGCAGCGGCTCCAGTCCCAGCGCCATTCCTCCAAATTCACGGGCCGGAAGAAAAACATCAGCGCGATGCCGCGGATGCCGCGCGCCTCCAACGTGTGCGCGAGGCGGGGCGCGTCGGCGGGGGTGACACGGGTGAACGGTTCCAATTTGTAGCCCAGTTCGCCGGCGCGCTCGGAGGCGGGGCCGAAATTGAGGTTCTCAAGCCACCGGTGATATTCGCTGGCCATGTCCAGGTCGGTGATCCATGCCAGCGTGCCGTGAAAGGCACGCCGTTTCGAGCCGCGCAGATGGGTCATCAACTCAGCCAGCTTCGGGTCGCGCCGATAGCCGAGTTTCTGTGCGGCTTTGGCTACGCGGCGCCGCACGGCTTCGGTGATGCGGGGGTCGTTCCGCAACGCGCGCGAGACGGTGGCGTGGGAGATGCCGAGATGCGCCGCCACGTTGCGCAGAGTGCAAGAAGTTGTCTTTTTCATGGGCGTGCAACTGGTGCATAGAATTGCGCTTGATGCGCTTCAGTCAAGTTGAAATCGTGCAAAGCGCGAATGTGTGCGTCCGGCTAGCCAAGACTGGCAGAGACGCGCTCCGAGAGAGAGTTGTGAACAGGATTTCTAGGAAGACTGATGAGAGTTGGAACCAATCTGATGCGAGGCCGTGCAGCGGTGCTGTGGGCGTTGCTGGCGCTGTTGGGCTGGGCGCCGGTGGCATGGGCGGGCGGCGGCGGCGAGAACATGCTGTTGATCGTCAATCCGGAGGACGAGAACGCAGTGCGCATCGCGCAGGAATACCAGCGACTCCGCGGCATCCCCGATGCCAACATCATCTTCATCACGCCGCTGAAGGGCTTCGCCAACATGTTCACGGCGGTGCCGACGGAGGCGCAGTGGAAGTCCACCTACGTGGATCCGATCCTCAGCACAATCCAGGCGCGCGGCCTGAGCAACCAGATTGACTACATCGCCGAACTTGGCCAGCCGTATGCTTACGGGCCGACACCTTCGTATTATGGCTCGGACCAGCGGCAATCCGCAGGCTATGGCTTGGCCAATCTGTATCAATTCGCCGCCGGGTTCACCTCAACCAATCTCGTCCACGACGCGCTGCCACTTTACGATGTCAGCGGCTACACGCTCGGCGCCAACGACGCGATCAGTTCCACGCGCATCTATACCAACTGGTCCGGCATCAGCGCCAACGCTCAGTTCTTCATGGGCGGCCAGCTCGGATGGTCGGGCTTTGGCGGCAACTCGGCGGCGCAGATCATTAGTAACCTCCAATACACCATCAGCGGCGACGGCATGAAGCCCGTCGGCACCGTCTATCTGGAGACTAATAGCGATATTCGCACCACCACGCGCATGTCTCAGTTTCCCGGTGTGACCAACCAATTGGCTGCCCGTGGCATCACGGGAATCATTGAGGCAGGTAACACGCCGGTCAACCGGACGAACGTGTTGGGCACGACGGTGGGTTACGCGGGCATGGTGTTGCCGAACGGCTCGACGTATCTGCCCGGCTCGTGGGGCGACAACCTCACCAGCAACGGTTCACAGTTCGACACGATGTCGCAGACCAAGTCCACCATGTTCATCGCCTCGGGCGCTGCCGGCACGAGCGGCACGGTAACGGAACCGTATGCAGACTCGGCGCGTTTTCCGAATGCAATGATCCACGTTTTCTCGGCGGATGGCTCGACGTTGGGTGAAGCGTATTACAAGGCATCGCAGTCGCCTGACCTGCTGCTGTTCACCGGTGACATGCTGGCCCAGCCGTTTGCCGACATCCCGACGGTGACCTTCACCTCCGGGCCGTCGGATGGCGGCACCGTCAACGGCTCTGTCGCCCTCGGCGCGCAGGCGGTCGTGACGCCGAGTGCCACCACCACCGGCATCAAGCAACTCGGGCTGTATGTGGACGGGAAGCTGCGTTCGACGATCACCGACAGCAACGGCACCTTCAACCTCGATACGACGACTCTCAGCGACGGCCGCCACCAGCTCCGCGTGGTGGGCGTCAACAATTCGCAGGCCGAATCCGAGGGCTACATTCTGCAGAACATTTTCGTGAACAATCACGGCCGCTCGACGGACACGCCGACGAACATGTTCATCCAAGCCAGCCAAGCGGCGTTGGTGTCTGTCAACTCGGTTGCCGGTGACGGCACGGTGGATCACGTCGAGTTGCGCCAGATGGGGCGCACCGTCGGCCAGGTGGCTGGCAGTAGTGGCAGCGCCAGTATCAGCGCCACCAATCTTGCCTACGGCGCCAACACGGTCGTGCCAGTGGCGGTCTTCACCGACGGCGCTGAAGTGGCCGGAGCTGCGTTCAGCATCACCCGCCAGCCGAACTATCTGGCCGGCGCTGGCGTGACGAGCCTGGATGACCGCACGGGCGGCCTTCTGGGCCGGTATTTCCTCGGCAAGGGCAGCAACTCGATCGCCAACAGCGATTTCTCCGGCACGGCCGACATCACCAGGTTGCAGGCCAATTCCGCCATCGCTGCGCCTACCGGCCTTTCCGGGATCACCAATGTGTCACTTCCCGCCTACAGTTTTCTGGCGACCGCGAATATCACGAACCTGGCCTATCGGATGACGGGCAAGTTCACTGCCAACGTCACCGGCGAGTATTCGTTCTTCTTCCACATGAGCCAGGATTCAGTGCTGGTAAAAGTGGACGGAGAGGCAGTGCTGGGCTTTGACAACACCTCGTGGGGACAGACGACCATGTGGGGCAGCAACATCTTTCTCAGTGCGGGTCAGCATGATGTGGAACTGCTTGCCGCCAACCGCGAGACCGGCACACGCAACGGTTACTTCGACGTCGCGCTGCTCTACCGCGGACCTGACGGCATCATGCGCATCTTCGACTCCAACTCCATTTACCAACCGTTCTACTGGACCGCGCCCACCGCGATCTGGACCGGCCTCGGCGACGGACATCTCTGGTCCAACCCCGCCAACTGGGCCACCAACGGCCTGCCGAGGCAGAACGAGATGGCGGTGCTGGATTCGGTCGCTGAGGGCACGAGTCGCACGGTGACGTTTGACGCCATTCGCAGCCCCACGAATCTGATGGACAGCATTCTCCTCTTCCAGAACGCCTCCGCCAACGCCACCAACGCGCTGTTGGTCCAGGGAAACCTGATCGTCACCAACACGATCTGGCTGATCGCCAGCAACGGCTTCACCTACCTCGACACCCGTGGTGGCTCGCCGAGCACCACGACGGTTGGCAAGATTCGCGCCGTGACCTTCGACTCCGGCCGGGCCGGCGTGACGCTGGGCGAACTGGCCACCATCAATGCCGCACGTTTCTCGCTCTCCAACTCGTTCCTCACCAACCTCGGCGTCGCCAACTTCACCTCTGTCTATCTCGAAGGCGGCTCGTTGTTCGACCAGCGGCCCGGCGCGACGCTCAACGCCGCCGGATTCACCAACGTCGGCGGCACGTTCCGCATCGGTGGCGGCATGGCCAGCATTACCAACAGCCTCTTGAATGCCGGCGGCATGATGCAGTTCGCCGTCGGCACCAACCTCAACCGTCTTGTCGTCAACACCGGCGGCGCGATCTGGCAGAGCGGCGGCGAGATGCGGGCGCTCACTGTCACCAACGCCGCGCAATGGACGATCTCCGGCGGCATGGCCGTGCTGACCAACTGCAACGTCATTGCTGGCGGCGCACTGAATCTTCTCGGCGGCACGCTCATCGCCAATCAGGTCAATGCTCCATCGGCGGGCGGGGTTGTCAATTTCAACGGCGGACTGCTGACGGTCGGTCCCGGCTCGACGCTGGCCACCAATTTCATGCCAGCCAACCTGACCGGCTACATCTACGCCGGCGGCGCGACGATTGACTCCGGCACCGGCCTTGTCAGTATTGCGGCGACGTTGAAGGCACCAACGGGTTACGGCCTCAGCAGCATCGCGGTCACCGACGGCGGCTCCGGCTACAAGGGTGTCCCCCTTGTGCAGATCAGCGGCGGCTCCGGCACGGGCGCAACGGCTGTCGCGCTGGTTGATCCCGTGGCTGGCACGGTTACCAACATCTTCATCACCAACCCCGGTGTCGGTTACCTCGCCGCCGACGTGCTGAGCGTCTCGCTCATCAGCGGCGGATATATTTCGCAGGCGACACTGGGCACGGTCAGCCTCATCGCCAACAGCACGAGCGGCGGTCTGACCAAGCTCGGCAGCGGTATCTTGACGTTGGCCGGCAGCAACACCTACGCCGGCGGCACCTTCCTCAACGCTGGCGAATTGAACATTACCAACAGTTGGAACATCGGCGGGCCGGGCAGCGCGCTGACGTTCAACGGCGGCTTGCTACAGATCGGCTCCAACTACCCGGTCACGTTGCTCGACAACCACGTCGTGAATTGGAGCAGCTTCACCGGCGGCTTCGACGTGCTCGGCAGCTTTGCGTTTGCCCTCACCAACGCTATCACGGGTGGCGGCTCCTTCACCAAACTCGGATCCGGCACACTGACGCTGACGGCGACCAACAGCTACTCCGGCCCCACCATCGTTGGCGGTTCCGGCGTGTTTGCGTTTAACACTCTCAGCAACCTCGGCGGCGCGGTCGCCGCCATCGTCATCACCAACGGCACGCCCACCATCGCCCCGACGTTCGTGCCCGCGAGCACCTTCGTTGGCAACACGGTCATCCAGCCGACCACCAACATCTTCATTTTCGCACTGCCGGCCAGCACCTCCACCAACTACAACATGGCCAGCTATGCCAAAGGCTTCCTCGGCGCCACCAACGGCGTGGTCGTGGACTACACCGGCGTGCTGGCTGGACCGACCAACGCCGTCAACCTCGGCGGCGGCGGCGGCACGCTGCTTTTCAACAGCCAGCAGATCGGCGGCACGCGCAACTTCGTCGGCGGCGACACCAATCTTTTCATCGGCGCACTCGGCGGCATCCCGGGCACGGTCGTCACCACCAACAACCACTTCTACCTTGGCGGCACGTTCATCACGCCGAGCAACACGCTGCAAGTCGGCGACGGCGGCTCCTCCGGTTCGCTCGGCGCGGGCAACATCGTCAACAACGGCACGCTGGTGGCCAACCGTAGCGACACGTATCTACTGACCAACTCCATGTCAGGCAGTGGCGTGCTGGTTCAGAACGGCAGTGGCACGCTGGTGTTGGCTAACAACGTTTTCGGCAACAGCGGCGGCCTCATCGCCAATGCCGGCACCACCATCTTCAGCAACAGCTTCGTCCGCGGCGGCCTCACCCTCAGCAACGGTTCTACCGTTGTTATCGTTGGCGGTAGCAACGAGGGACTCATGGGAGACTACTACCAGGGCGGTTCAACGACCCAGATGCCGTTGAGTAACACGTTCACCACGCTGGCCACTCAGACGCCGGTGCTGGCTTTCAACGGCAGCCCGGCCACAAACACTTTCGATTTCAACACAGGTGGCAGCGGTGTGGGTTTCCCGCCGCCCTACAACGCCGGCGGCAGCCTCGCGGTCAGCTTCCAAGCTCGCTGGCAGGGCGTTTTCAACGCCCCCACCAACGGCCTTTACATCTTCGTCAACAACAGCGATGACAACACGGTCATCTACATTGACGGTAACCAGGTTCTCTCGGCTTCTGGTTCGCTCGACCAGCCGGGCTACATTCAACTCACCGCGGGTGGCCACAGCATCGTCATTTTCTATCAGCAGGGCGGCAGCGGCTACGCGTTGCGCGAGAGCATTGTCCTGCCCGGCGGCAGCCAGGTGCGCCTGCCGAACTCGATGATGGCGCCGGCCTTCACCATCGGCTCGCTGGCGGGCGACGCCGGCACGACGCTGGCCCTGAGCAACCACGTCAGCATCGTCCAGACCAACGACGCGATGTTCGCGGGCGCGATCACCGGTGCAGGCGCGGTCATCAAGAACGGCAACAACACGCTGCTGCTCACCGGCACGAACACCTACACCGGCGGGACGTTCCTCCAGATGGGCCGGCTGGCTATTGGCGAGGACGCCAACATCGGCGGCAGCGCCGCACCGCTGGTCTTTGCGGGCGGCATCTTGCAGGTGACTGGCACGACGCTGACCAACCTCGATACGCATCCGGTGAACTGGTCGTTGTTCAACGGCGGCTTCGACATCTCCAATGCCGCGAACGTCTTCACCGTGACCAACGCCATCGCCGGCGCCAACGTCAGCAAGTTTGGCTCCGGCACGCTGGCATTGAACGGCAGCCTCCGGAACACCAACGGCATGACTCTCAACGCGGGCGTCCTGCAACTCAACGCCAGCAACAGCTATCTCGGCGGCACGCTCATCAACGCCGGCCTGCTGCAACTCGGCAACTCCTTCGCGCTGGGCAACCCCACCAACGCGCTCTCTATGCCGGCGACCAACGCCACGCTTGACCTCAACGGCTACAACGTTACCATCGGGTCGCTCTCCGGCGGCCCGTTCGCCCTCATCACCGACAGCAACGCCGTCGCCGGCGTCACGACCCTGACCATTAGCAATTCGGTCCCGGTTGCCACGACGTTTGGCGGCCGCATCAACGATGGCAGCGTGCGGGACTTGGCGCTCACGCTGAGCGGCCCGGTTCGGCTGACGCTGACCAACAACAACACCTTCAGCGGAAGCGTGCTGGTCAACGCGGGACCCCTGGCCTTCGGCGGCGGCGCGCTCATCCTCGCCGGCAGCGGCGGCAGGCTTTCGGTCGCCACCAACATCGTCCTCGCGAATGGCGCTGCGCTGATCCTCACCAACACCGCCAGCCTCAACAACACTGACCGCCTCAACTTCTCCGCTGACATCTTTTTGAACGACGCCACGCTTCAGTTCATGAACGACGGCGGCAATGGTTCGTTCAGCGAGAGCTTCAGCACGCTTAGCCTCGATGGCGGCGCCAATACCCTCATATCCCGCCAGTCGAGCAACACCGGCACCAACGCGCTCTACCTGTTTGGCGGAATCGTTCGCCAGCCCGGCGCGGTGCTGGACATCATCGGCACCGGCATCGGCACTGGCATGAACAACAGAATCTACGTCAGTCCCACACCTGCTCTGGTCAATGGCATGTTGCCGTGGGCCACGGTCAACCAGACCAACTTCGCCACTTACAACACCAGTTTTGGTTCACTGTCCAACTACACCGCCTACCAGACTGGTGCGTGGGACTCATGGGCGGGCGCTGACAACGTCCGGTTCAACACCGGTTTCTCGGCGACCACCAACACGACAATCAACTCGCTGAACCTCCACCTGATTTCCGCCAACGCGGTCGTGGACCTCGGCGGCAGCATACTCACGCTCAACAGCGGCGGTCTGCTCTTCGGCGGCACCAACCTTGTCAACGGCCAGTTTGTCGGCGCTGGCTACGGCACGGTGCTCACCAACGGAATCATCACCGCCGGCGACGGCTTGAGCGCCGCGGAACTGTTCTACTTTGTCTCGCAATCGGTGGTCACCAACTCCGTCACCATCACCGACAACGGCCCTGCTGGCGTGGTCTCGCTGGTCAAGGCCGGCAGTGGCACGCTGCTGCTCAACCTTGCCAGCACGAACAACTACAGCGGCGGCACGTTCCTCGACAGCGGCACGCTCTACATCCAAACCGACGCCAACCTCGGCGCGGCCGGCAGCAACATCTCCATCAATGCCGCCACGCTGCAGGTCGCCAATAACGTGGACTTTGCCGCGCGCCAGATCTGGACGCGCGCCGCCAGCGCGGCGATCTCCGTGGACCCCGGCTCGACGTTGACGGCCACGAGCCTGATCTACGGCGTCGGCGGCTTGATCAAGTCCGGCCTCGGCACGCTGGTCCTCGGCGAGAACAACACCTACAGCGGCGGGACGATGATCAGCAACGGCACGCTTACGGTCGGCTACGACACGGCCCTTGGCGCGGCTGGCTCGCTGCTGGCGCTTTCCGGCGGCGCGTTGCAGGTGACCAACACGATGACCTTCGACACTCGCTCGCTCTTGCTTGGCGGCACCGGTGGAGTGCTCAACGTGGACCCGAACATGATGTTGATGGTCAGCAGCGTCATCAGTGGCACGGGCGGGTTGATCAAGGCCGGCGCAGGCACGCTGGTGCTCTCCAACGTCAACACCTACGGCGGCATGCTGGTTTCCAACCTTGTGCAAGGCACCTACATCGCTGGCGGCACGGTGGTGCTTGGCGTGGACGGCGCACTCAGCACCGGCGTCGTTGTCATGGCGGGCGGCCAGTTGGCGGCGGGTGGCAGCAGCACCGTGACCAACTACATCAACCTTGCCGTCAAGAGCATCTTCGACACCACGCCGGGAAACCTGAAGTTGAGTGGCCCGATCTACTCGACCAACGCCAGCGGCTTGATCAAAGACGGCTCCGGCACGCTGACGCTGGGCGGCTACAACACCTACGCAGGCGGCACCATCGTTTCCAACGGCACGCTGGTGCTGACCAACGCGTTGCTGACCAGCGCGCTGACGGTGACCAACGGCGCATCGGTGGTGGTTTCCAGCGCAGGCGCGTTGGCGGGCTTGACGGGTGACTACTATTTCAACAGCGCGAACGTGGTCAGCAGTAACTACGTCAACACCTACGCCGTATTCAACAGCTTCCTCGCCACCAACACGCCCGCGCTCATCTACTCTGGCGTTGCGCTTGGCAACACCAACTTCGAGTTCGGCGGCAACGCCGGCAGTGCCGCCGCGACCGTCCAGTATTTCCCGCCGCCGTTCAACAGCGGCAACACGCGCTCGCTTGTCCGCTGGCAGGGCGTGCTCAGCGCGCCGACCAACGGCGTCTATACCTTCAACATGCCCAGCGACGACGGCTCGCGGCTCTACCTCGACGGCGTGCTCATCGCCAGCCAGAACGGCAGCGGCACGACGAACCTCGTCGCCGGGCCGCATCACATCCTCATCGCCTACGACAACGGCGGCGGCGGCAGCGAGAACATCTACATCAACATCGCCTTCCCGATGGGCACCTACTCCAACCGCCTGCCCAACACGTTGCTGACCTCCGCGGGAGTGATCGGCTCGCTGGCGGGTGACACGGCCAGCACCGTGACCATCGCCGACGGCACGCTGATGGTCGTGCAGACCAACAACGCCGAGTTCGCTGGCACGATCACTGGCGACGGCAGGCTCGCCAAGAGCGGCCCCGGGCTGTTGACGCTCTCCGGCGCGAACACCCACACCGGCGGCACGTTCCTGGCCGGTGGCACGCTCGGCATCAGTGGCGACGGGAACCTCGGCGCGGCCGGCGCGCCGCTGACGTTTGCGGGCGGCATCCTCCAGATCACCGGCACGACGCTGACGAACCTCGACTTGGGCCGCCCAATCAACTGGAACTGGTTCAACGGCGGCTTCGACATTGCCGACGGCAACAACCTCTTCACGCTCACCAACACCCTCAGTGGCGTCAGCCCCATCGTGAAGAATGGCGTCGGCACGCTCGTGCTGGCCGGTTCGAACAATTTCAGCGGCGGCTTCTCCATCAACGCTGGCACCGTCCGCGTGGACAGCGCCTTCGCAATAGGCTTGCCCGGCCGGTTGGACATGAACGGCGGCGTGCTGAACCTCAACGGCAACAACGCTTATATCACGGGCTTGTTTGGCCCGGGTGGTCGCATCACCGATGACAGCGCCGTCGCCGGCGTCACGACGCTGAACCTCAGCAACATCGTCGCCAGCGGCGTCTTCGGAGGCCAGATCACCAACGGCGTCAACGGCCGGCAGATGGCGCTCACCCTCGGCGGCACCGGCACGATGATTTTCACCAACGCCAACAGCTACACCGGCCCGACGATTCTCCAGGGCGCGATGTTGTCGCTGAGCAACCTCGCCGGCGCGCTTTCCGGCAGCACCGGCATCGTTATCAATTCGTTTGCGGCGTTGCAGATTTTCAACACGGCCGGTCTCAACAACGGCAACCGGCTCAGCGACGGCGCGACGATTGTGATGCAGGGCGGCACGCTCGTCTTCACCAACGACGGCTCTTCGGCCGTGTTCGCCGAGTCGGTGAGCAACCTTGTCCTGGCCGCGGGCAGCAGCACGATCATCGCCGGGGCCACAAACCGCACCGCAGGCACCTCCTCGACGTTGTCGTTCAGCAATCTCGTCCGCAGTGCCGGAGCGACGATCAACTTCACCGGCGCGGGCCTTGGCACGAGCGTGCTCAACCGCATCGTCTTCAACCCGACGCCGATTGTGAGCGGCTTGATGACCAACGGCCTCATCGGTCCTTGGGCCATCGTCAACGGCTTGGGCACCAACGCCGACTGGGCGGCCTACGACGCCAACCTGAACTCGGTCTCCAATTACACGGGCTACGCGCTTAACATGGCGGAATCCACCTGGAACTCCTGCGTTAACGTGCAACTGACCGCCAACACCACACTCACGGGCAATCGCACCAACTACTCGATGAAGATCGGCGTCACCGGCGCCACCACCACCCACAATCTCGGCGGCTACACGTTGACGGTCGAGGGCGGCGGTATCATCGCCGTCAGCGGCGGCACGGCACTCATCAGCGGCGGCAATCTCACCGCGGGCACGCCCGGTGTGGGCGGCGAGTTGCATTACTACCAGTTCAACAGCGGCGCGGGGCCGACGAACCAGATCCTGGCCAACATTGTGGACAACAGCGGCGGGCCGGTGACGTTCGTCAAGAACGGTCCCAACCCCTTGTCGCTGATTTACGGCACGAATACCTACAGCGGCGGCACGATTGTGAACCAAGGCCTGCTGATGGTTGGCTACAACGGCAACATGGCGACCAATGCGGGCGGCTACGTGAGCGGGCTGGGCAGTGGCACTCTCACTGTCCAGCAGGGCGGCATCGTGCAGTTCGCGCCGGGAAGCAGCAGCACCTATTACTTCACCAACGCCATCGCGCTTAACGGCGGCGCCATCGCGAATGGCGCAGGTGGTGGCGGCGCGATATTTCACCTCACCGGCCCGATGACGCTTAACCAGCCGCTCAGTTTCTTCGGCACCGCCAGCAACAGCACCATCGTGCCCTACGGCTTTGCCGGCCAGGACATCTTCCTTGATAACGTCGTCAGCGGCAGCGGCGGTCTGAGGATCGCCGGCGGTGGCAACGTTGGTGCGGTGTTCCTCACGACCAACAATACCTACAGCGGCGGCACGTGGGTGAATAACGGTTACCTGTTCCTGGGCAGCCCCACCAACGTCAGCACCACGCCGACGGTCACGAACACGCTCGGCACCGGCCTGCTCACCGCCAGTTCCGTCGGCGCCGCTTACGCGATGGACCAAGGGTTTCTGGATTTCATCAACGCGCGAGCCTCCAGCCCGACCGGTGTGGTCAACCTCATGTTCACCGGTAAAGGTGTGGCCACGACGGTCACGAACGCGTTGAGCTTCGCGGTGGAGCCGAATCTGGCCGCCTCTTACATCTCCATCATGCCTTGGAGAGGCAACGTGACCTACAACGGTTTGCTCACGCCGGCGCTGAACACCTACCGCTTCAATGGCCAGGGCGGTTCGGCGGCGCTGATCATCGGCAGTCTGCTTACCAATGCATCCGACGGCACGCCCAACAACCTGCTGATTGGCCCGAACGGCACGGTGGTGCTGACCAACAACAACATCTACACGGGCTGGACGTATGTGACCAACGGCGGCTCGCTCCAGCTTGGCACCAACACGGCCACCGGTTCGCTGGGTCTTGGCCCCGTCACCAACAACGGCACGGTGATCTTCATGCTCACCAATTCCGTGGCCTATGCGTTCACCAACAGCGTGCCGTTCTTCGGCGCGGGCGGGATTGTCAAATATAATTCCAATCTTGTGCAATTGGCGGCGGCAAACACCGGCTATACCGGCGCGATCACGGTCAATGCCGGCACGTTACAGGCGGGAACGAACTTCGCTTTTGGCAACGGCGGCGGCGTCATGACGGTCAACAACGTTTCGCTGCTCGATCTCAATGGCTACACCACGCGGGTCGGCGGCCTCGCCGGTGCGGGCACGGTTAGTGACAGCAGCGCCGTCGGCGGCTACAACATGCTTGTCATCAGCAACTCCAGTGCGCAGACCTTCTCCGGCAGCATTGTGGACGGCCTGACCACGCGTCTCTCCTTGCTCAAGCTCGGTGCTGGCGTCCAGGTGCTGGCGGGCACCAACAGCTACACCGGTGGCACGATCATCGGCGGCTATGGTTTGAGCGGCCCGTTGCGCGCGGTGTTCGGCCTCGGCCTGCCCTATGTCGGCAACCTCACCATCAGCAACGGCAGTTTCGAGACGAGCTGCTACTTTACCAACGCCCTCGGAGCGGGCAGCGGCCAGGTGCAGTTGCCCTACTACACCAACAACCTCAACCCCGGCAACCTCGCCGCCGCGGGCTTCAGCGCTTACGGCACGAACATCGTCGTCAACCTCGGCAACAACGGTGGCACGCTTGTATGGGGCTCGACCTATTTCAATCCGGGCTATCTGCTTCTCGGCGACACCACCGCCAACGCGACGCTGGTGTTGTCCAACGGACTGGACCTCGCTGGTGTCCAGCGGAACATTTACGCCAACGGGCCGAACAACTTCGTTGTGCTGGCGGGTGGTGTCACCAACAGCAGCACCACCGTCGCCAACCTCGTCAAGTATGGCCAGGGCACGCTGGTTCTGACCGGCACCAACCTTTTCTACGGCACATTCAATCTCCAGAGCGGCGGCCTTTACATCAACAACGATGCAAACCTCGGCAGCACCGGCCTGACACTGACGTTGGGCGCAAACGCCAACCAGTCGCCGGTCACGCTCCGCGTCACCAACAACGTCGTGTTCAACAACCGGCCCGTGGTCATCAACACCAACGTGACGTTCCTGGTTGATTCGGCTTCCAAGCTGACCATCTCCAATATCGTCAGCAGCGGCGGCGGCGTTACGCTCACCAAGAGCGGCCTCGGCACGCTGCTGTTCACCACCAACGCCAACACCTACGCGTTGCGCACGGTCATCGCCCAGGGCGCGCTGGTGGTCGGCACGACCAACGCCCTTGGCACGACCAACAATCTGGTCATCGGCTCTGGTCGGATTGACCTCAGCAGCCCGGCTGGCGCCATCGGCACCACCAACGCGCTCGACCAGTCCTTCATCAACTGGGTCGCGGTCCGTAGCTGGACCAATTTCGGCGGCGGCACCAACGTGCAGGGCGCCATCGCGCTCGCTGCCAACAGCGCCAACGCGCTCAACTTCCTCGCGCCGAACGCCACCAACAACTGGACCAACACCTTTTTCAACAAGCCGCTGACCAACGCGTTCCTCGGCGCGGCCGATGGCACGTGGACCTACTCCGGCGCTCTCAGCCCCTGGACCAATAGCGGCCTCGGCATCCGCATCTTCGGCAACGCGGTCGGCCCGAACAGCGGCACCAACGTCTTCCTGCTCGGCGGCGGCAACGGCGTGCTCGACTTCGCCTCCGTCATCGGCGCGGGCACCAACGTCGTCATCGGTCCGGAGGGCTTCACCGGTGGCGGAGTCGTCCAGTTCACCAACTACAACCTCATGGACGGCCGCATTGCTGTCGTGGGCGGCACACTGCGCGCTCAGACCAACATCGGCCTCGCGAGCACCGCCAACCTCATGCTCAGCAACGGCGTGTTTGAGGTCATGGGCGGCGGTTGGTTGACGAGCACGCTGTCGCGCGCCGCGGGCGGGCTCTGGCTGGCCACCAACAGCTTCGCCGGCTTCAGCACGTTCGGCGGCCCGCTCATCCTCGACCTCAACGGCGGCAACGGCTCACTGCTCACCTGGGGCAACAGCAACTTTGCGCCGACCACCCTGATACTCGGCACCAACACCACTGATAACCTAATCAAAGTTCAGAACGCCTTGGACCTCAACGGCGGCACGCGCACCGCCGTCGTGCTCTCGACCGTGCTGATGGCCGGCAACATAACCAACACCATTGGCACGGGCGTCCTGCAGAGGCTCGGCAGCGGGACGCTCATTCTGAGCAACGTCACGGCGGCGTATGCGCTGAACCTGCAAATGGGCCAGACGATCCTGGATAACGGTGGTTTCGCGTATGTCACGAACGCACTGAGAGTCGGCCAGAACACGGGCGACGTGGCCGCACTGACGATTCGCGGCAGCGCGCTGCTCAACAACACCAACAGCACCATCATTGGCGACAATGCGGGTGCCATCGGCATCCTGACGCTTCAGGACAATGCGACCAACTTGACCAAGTATCTCTACGTCGGCAACAACGGCATGGGCGCGGTTTATCAGAGCGGCGGCGTCGCGCAGGGCGTCAGCGGCGGCGCGTGGTATCTGTGCAACAGCGCCAGCGCCTTCGGTTACTACAGCCTCAGCGGCGGCATTCTTCTCCCTGGCGGTGCGGACTTCGCCGTTGGCGGCAACGGCGGCTTTGGCCAGTTTGACATGACCGGCGGCGCGATCACCAACGGCGGCTGGATCCAGATTGGCCGCACCGGCATTGGCGTGTTCAACATCAGCGGCGGCACGGTCACCGAGTCCACCACCGGCAACGCGATCATCGCGGGCAACTCTGCTGGCAGCGTCGGCATCATCAGCATCATGGGCAACGCGTCCGTCAATGCCGCCGGCCGCGTGGCGTTTGCGTGGAGCGCGGGAAGCACGGGCATCGTGAACCTGGTCGGCGGAACGCTTTCGACGCCCGTCGTCAACACCAACGCCGTCGGTTACAGCCTCTTCAACTTCAACGGCGGCACGCTGCGGGCCACCGCCAGCACGAACCGCTTCATGGCGGGCCTCAGCGCCGCTTATGTTTATGGCGGCGGAGCGGTGATTGATTCGGGCACGAACGTCATCGTCATCGGCCAATCGCTGTTGGCTCCGGCGGGTGGCGGCGTCACCAACATCAGCGTTGCCTACGGCGGCCAGGGCTACATCATGCCGCCGAGAGTGCAGCTCATCGGCGGCGGCGGCAGCAACGCCACGGCCTACGCGCAAATTGACCCCGTGACCGGCTCCGTTACCAACATCGTTGTGACCAATCCCGGCGAGGGCTACACCTCCGCGCCCTACGCGCTCCTGGTCGGCGGTGTGCTCACGAACACTTTCAGCGGCTTTGCGGCCGTCGCCACCGTGCCGATGCTCGCTACGAACGTTGGTGGTGGCCTGACTAAACTCGGCGCGGGCGCGCTGACACTGACCGGCAGCAACACCTACACTGGCACGACCGTCGTCAGCAACGGCCTACTCGCCCTCAACGGTTACTACACCGGCGGCGGCGCGCTCATCATCGGCGGCGCGGTCACCAACGTCATGTCGCTCAACGCCGGCACCGGTTTCTTCAACAACGTCACGCTGGCAGGCAACGCGGTCTTGACCAACTCCACCGGTTCGTTGCTAGCGCTGACGGGCGACCTCGACAACGGCTCGACGAACTTCGCCCTGAACAACTTTGCTGGCACGTTCCGCTTTCAGGGCGGGACAGCGAGGACGCAGCAAGTGGAGGTGGCCAGCGCCTACGCGGCGCCGATGAGCGCGACTAACTTCCTTTTTGGCACGTTCCAGATCGGTGACCCGCTCAGTGGCAGCAACGCGTTCGTGCAACTGGTGGACAACCGCAACAACACCGCAGGCATCGGCAACGAACTGTTCGCCGCCAGCAACCTGATCGTGGCCTTGAGCGGCTCGGCGCTCGACTGGAACAACCGCAGCGGGTTTGCCTACAACCTCAGCAACAGCGGCACGATGCAGTGGACCAACGCCGGCAACCCGGCCGGCACTGTGCTCCGCATGGACGTGGTGAATACCTTCACCAACCAGGGCACGATTGTGATTGGCAACGGCACGGCGTTGCAATTCTCCAACGCATTCTTGAACGGCCCAACGTGGGGCATCCTCTCCCTCTTCAACGGTGGCGTGCTCACCAACTTCGCCGCGGGCAGCGTGCTGACCAACGCTGGCACGATTACCGGTGAAGGTCATGTGGCGCCGGCGGTGGCCAACAACCTGGGCGGCTCGATCACAGCCACGGGCGGCACGCTGCGATTGACAGCGGGACTGACGAGCAACGCTGGCGGGGCGGTCAACGAGGGTCTGCTCGCAGCGCTCGGCGCGGGCGCGGAGTTGAACGTGGCGCAGGCGTTCACGAACACAGGCATCATCCAGCTCAACAACGCGACGGCGACCTTCACGGCGCCGCGGGTGGACAACGCGGGGCAGATTCTGGGCAACGGCGCGTTCAACGCGGTGCTGAACAACGCGGCGGCGGGCGTGGTGAGCAACGACGGCACGGGCGGGACGTTGACGTTCAACAGCGCGGTGAGCAACGCGGGCAACATGGTGGCGATCAACAACAGCGGGCTGGCGTTTGGGCAGACCGTGAACAACGGCCTCAACGGTCTGATCGGCGCGGCCAATGGCGGGACAGTGATATTCAACGCGGCGGTGACCAACGCGGCGGGCGGGTTGTTGGGGATGCGCAACCAGGGCACGCTAATCTTCAACGCGGGGCTGACCAACAACGGCACGCTGGGTTTCGACACGGCGCTGAATCCGTCCACGGCAATCATCACAGGCACGTTGTTGCTGGGTAGCAGTGGCACCATCAGCATGACGCACACCAACGACACGCTGGTGATGCGCGGCGACTTCGTCAACGGCAGCATGGACACCAACGGGTTTAACATGCGCTACGGGACGATGGTCTTTGGCGGAATGTCGGCGACGGTGACTAACACGTTTGAAGTGGCGAGCACGAACAAGGGCGCGGTCTTCTCTGGCTTTGTGAACAATATGGCGTTGGGAACGCTGAACATCACCAACCACATCGAGTTCGTAAACAACATCAATAATGGTGGCGGGTTGGGTGCCAACGAGGCGCTGTATGTGGACGTGCTGCATTTGTTCAACGGCGCGACGCTGAAGCTGAGCCAGTTGACGATCTATGTTGGGCTGGAGTTCATCTACGAGGACGGCGCGGGCACGAAGGTGCTGACGGGTGGGCAGGGCTACACGATCAACCAGGACAATAAAGACAGCTTGGGATTGGCCAACGTGTTCTTGGACAGTGGCGGTCAGATCGTCTTTGTGCCTGAGCCTTCGACGAGCGCGCTGGTCGGTCTGGGTCCGGCCGCATTGGCCATCTGGCAGCGACGGAGAAACTCGTTGCGACGATAGCACGGAACAGCATTGAAACTTGTGGGGCGGCCCGCCTGTCCGATCCCGGATGCTATTTGGCGGCCGGCTCGGCAAAACCTTGGATGGTGTTGTTCTGCAACTTGATGTCGCGCGTCTCCTTGCCGAGACGCACGGCGCTGCGCTGGGCCGGCTCGCGCGTTTCGATGATCTCGTTTCCGGTGATCACGATGGACTCGGTGGCGCCTTGCACGTCAATCGCGATGCCTTTTTCGTCGCCGCTGTCCACGATACGGTTGTGCTCGATCCGGTTGCGATGACCGGCGAAGTCCTTGCCGCGTTCGGGCCGGAACAGCACGCCGACGCTTTTGCTGCGGAGGATTTCGTTGTGACAGACGAGGTTGTCGGTGTCGCGATGGCCGATGGAGATGCCGACGCGGTTGTCGGTGAGGTGGTTTTTTTCCGCGAGGCCGTATTTCACACCCCAGCAGAAGAAGATGCCGATGTCATTTCCTTCGATCCGGTTGTTGCGGATGACGGGCCGCTGTGAGCCGGAGCCGGGGTGCAGGCCGAGGCCGGTGTTGTTGAGGCTGGCGCAGTTTTCCACCGCGACGTCGTGGCAAATCTGCCAACTAATGCCGTCGCCATTGTAGTTGCGTGCTGTGACACCGCGGATGGTGATACGGTTGCAGTCCTGAAGGAAGACGCAACCGGCGTAGTTGCCGTCGAGGTTTTCGTTCTTCACCCGATTGCCGTCGAGCGTGAGATTCTCGATGACGATGTCGGAGACGTTTTCGCCACTGAGCAGCGGAAACAGCGTGGAAACCTTCGCCTCGCCGATTTGCCAGAAGTTTTCCCGCGGCGCGCGGTCGAGTTTGAAGCGGTTGCCGCTTCGCGCGACCAGCGTCCGTTTGACAACCGTCCTGCCGGCTTTGGGCTTGTCCTTTGCGAAGAGCGCGATGCCGTCGCCCACTTCGAAACCGGTGGCGTCCGCGAGTGTGATTTCCTGATCATACCAATCCGTGTCGGCGGCTAGCTTCGTCGTGACCGACGGCTCCTTGAGCAGAACGCTCTCCGCGCCGGAGCCGATGAGCCGCACTTTGGACTGGAGATAAACGGCGTTCCGCATCCGGTAAGTGCCCGGCAACACCCGGACAGTGCCGCCGCCGAGCCGCGCGACGTAATCTACCGCCGCTTGCAGCGCACGATCCGACGCGCCGATCAAATCCGCCTTTTCCGGGCCGACGGTGACGGTGAGTCGCTGCTCCCATTTGGGTTCGGCAACGGTGTCCCCGGATGTGGCGCGGGGGTTGGTGACGAGTGGCCGATCTGCTGCCGTCAGGTCGTCAGTGAACATGAGAGCCGCCGCAAGACAGGCAAACAGGAAGGCGGCTGACAAGGCATGGTTCGTTGTCATTGTGCTGTCGTTTAGTCCGAGAGCGGACGCAACACAAGCTGAAAGGTTATGACAACTGGCTGACAAAGAAACTTGTTTCAGCAGTGAACTCGCGCTACTTTTTGCCTCGTGTCCGAGAGAACAAACTGGGACGGCAGTAAGAACGTATTGAGCGGAGACAAGTTTATGGCTAAGAACATCGGACGGCGCGGATTTTTGAAGAACTCGTTGGCAGTGGGCGGCGCGGCGCTGGCGTTTCGCAGCATGGAGGAAAAAGTCCTGAGCGCGGAGAGCACGGCGGGCAAGCCGTCGGCCCCGGCCGCCTCGACCGTCGCGCCACTGGAGATTCCGAAAGGAAAGATCAAGAACCTCGAAATCAGCCGCGTGATTTGCGGCGGCAACCTCATCGGCGGTTGGGCACACAGCCGCGACTTGATCTACGTCTCGCCGCTCATCAAGTCGTATCACACCGACGAGAAGATTCTGGAAACTTTCCGTCTGGCCGAGAAACGCGGCATCAACACCGCGTTGACCAATCCCGTTTCCAACCGCGTCATCAATACTTACCGCAAGGAAGGCGGCAAGATGCAGTGGATCTCCGATTGCGCCGCGGGCGACCTCAAAGATTCCATCAAAAGCTCCATAGATAACGGCGCCGACGCGGTCTATGTGCAGGGCGGCAAGTGCGACAAGATGGTCAAGGACGGCCAGATGAAGGCGTTGGAGCAGGTGATGAGTTTCATGAAGGACCAGCTTGTGCCATGCGGCCTCGGTGCGCATGAGTTGGAGACGGTGCGTCAGTGCGTCAAGGCCGGGTTCGAGCCGGATTTTTGGGTGAAGACGCTCCACAAGGACGACTACTGGTCGGCGACGCCGAAAGACAACCGCCGCACTTTTGACGAGATCAGCGGCTCCAAGCGGGAGCACGGATTGCCTCACGACAACATGTGGTGCAGCAACGCACAGGAAACGATCGCCTACATGGCGACGTTGAAGAAGCCGTGGATCGCGTTCAAGACGCTGGCCGCTGGCGCGATCCACCCGCGCAACGCCTTCCAGTGGTGTTTTGAGAACGGCGCGGACTTCCTCTGCGTCGGCATGTTCGATTTCCAGATCGTCGAGAACTCCGACATCGCCGTGAAGGCGCTCGCAGCCGTCACACAAAAGGGCCGCGCTCGCGCGTGGATGGCGTAGGTTGTGGCAGTCGTCCGCGAGACGGTTGCAGTCTGGCGTTTCCAGCAGAAGCCGCGGCGTGTCGGTGAGGGTGGGGGCGCCAGCCATGTTGTCTGCTGTTCCAGACGCGTGCTGTTTCCTTCTTCGGGGGATGATGGATCATGTCATGAAAGGCTTTTGCTTTCGTGCGGCTTGATGTATGAAGTCATGCGAGAGCATGTTTGTGCTAGTATTCAACCTGCGGTTGTTTTGATATGAATATCCACGCAAGAAACAGGATGAACGCATCATTGATCTCGGCAATTGTCCTCGTAGCGGTCTTGGGCGGCAGCGTGCTGCCGGGACAGGCGCAGGATCCTTATATTGGCCTCGGCGGCGGGGTGCCGGAAACCCAGATTGACAAGTTCATTTTCCCCAAGCTGTCGCAGATAGGTGCGCGTCCCGCCATGTGTTCAGACGCGGTGTTCATCCGCCGGGTGTTCCTGGACATGCTCGGCACGGTGCCGACCGCTAAGGAAGCCAGGGAGTTCATCCTGGATCAGGACCGGAACAAGCGCCGCGCCTTGATCGAGCGCGTGCTCCAGCGGGATGAGTATGCCGACTATTGGGCGATGAAGTGGAGCGACATCCTGCGGGTGAAGGCGGAGTTCCCCGTTAACCTGTGGCCCAACGCGGCGCAGGCGTATCA
>JBAYFL010000023.1:0-117640 GCA_041667205.1 Verrucomicrobiia bacterium
GCTGTTGATGTTTCCGGCCTTCTCGCTGATCACCGAGAGCTTCGACGAGATGGATGTCGTCGCCTCGGCCAACTGCTTCATCGTCCCCTCCATGCTTCCCAAACCCGCCCGCCCGCTGTCGGCTAGCTGCCCTGTCCCTTCCGCCACTCCTTTGACTCCCTCCATCGTCTTGGCCAGTTCCTGCGCCGTCGCGGAAATCTCCTTCACCGCCGTCACAATCCGGGCCGTCAACGCCTCGAATTCCCCAACGGTTGCCTCTTGTTCCTTCGATGTCGCAGCAATTTCTGTCGAGGCGGACACCAACTGCACACACGATTTCTGAACCTGCCCCACCAATGAGGCCAGATGCGATATCATCGTAACGATGGCTGATGACATCTGTGCCGTTTCATCGCCTCCATTGCGGCCACCCTGCGATTCCGCCACTCCCGGCGGCGCCACCTTCAAAATTGCGACCTCCCGTTTTGCCTCCGCCAAATCCCCTCGCGCAATGATCTGCGCTACATGGGCTATCTTCCGGATGGGCTTGGCGACTGCGCCTCCCAGAAGGAGGGCAAGGATGGCCACGGCGACCATGAAGAGACCGCCGGTGATGGCGGTGTTGGTGATTAGCTTGTCAATCGCACTCTCAATACTCTGACAAATTTCATGATACTCGTCATCATAAACCCCTGCATCAATGATCCAATCCCAAGGCTCGTAATAGACCGCGGCCACACGTTTTATTCTTGGCGCCGCCTCTCCCTTGTTTTGCCAGGCATACTGGTCAAAGAAGACCGTTCCTGGCGGGGTTGCCAAGGCTTTGTCCACGACATCCTTGATGACGGCCCGACCTTTGGCGTCCCGCGTATCCAGGATATTCTCCCCGTTTCGTTCGCCGCCCTTGGAAAGCACGTAGCACCCCCTCTGCTCCCCCTTGGCACCAACGACGCACACGTAGCCAGTCTTTCCCACAACGATGAACTGAATAGCATCGCGAAGTTCCTTGAGCACGTCGCCCATGTCCGAGCCTGCGTAAACCAT
Source organism: Verrucomicrobiia bacterium (assembly GCA_041667205.1). Classification (GTDB taxonomy): domain Bacteria; phylum Verrucomicrobiota; class Verrucomicrobiia; order CAIQCK01; family CAIQCK01; genus CAIQCK01. The sequence continues at coordinate 1,024 of JBAYFL010000023.1, forward strand.
GCCGATGATTTCCTTCTTGTCAGCATCCTTCCAAATCGGCTCGTAAACGGTTTCCTGGAACTTGCCGACGACCTGCGCCATGGCGGAATACCTGTCTCCCTTCAACACCTTCGCCAAAACCGGATTGTCCGTGCCGTCCGGCATTTTGCAGGGAATGTAGGTCCCGATTGCCCGTTTGCCCTCGTCGTTCTGCACAGTGGTGCAGACACGGATCATGTCCCCGTCGGCGTTCATGCGCTGGAAGATGGTGCAATACTTCTTGGTGTATTTGGTGACAGCATCCACCACGGGCGATGCGGCCCCCGGATCGGCATTCTGCCCCAACCACACGTCTCCCACCATCATCCTTGGAAGCGAGGCATCCGTCACCTTCTGTGTGAACTGATTGCGCGCTTTCCAAGTGACAGTCTCCTTGCCAAGGCTGATGCCGCCTGAGCGGCTAATTTCTTCTTTCGCCACATTCAGGGTTTCCAGAAGGTGCCGGGCGGTTCCGTCCCGAACTGTCTTGCACATCAGGAAGACCTGCTTGGCGGTCATTTCAACCTCGCTTTGAGCGAACGTGTTCATGTGACTCAGAACCCGCTCCTGTAGCGGCTGTTTCTCAATGACCGTCAATGTGATAGTCGCCGCCAAAGGCACCAAAGCCGCCAGCACAGCCAGACCAACCACTTTGTTTCTGAGCGAGAGCTTCATGACTTTCTCCTTCGGGTTCATGGTAAGATTGCAAAACGACTCTAATACGCCGGTCAAAGCCTTTGAAAGGAAAAACCGGCATCACCAGCGTGGTGCTATGGAAGACCCATAGATCAGACCAAATCGCTCATGGAATTGGAGTGTGACTACTCCAAGACATGGCGTAATTGAAACGTTCCATCACGTTGCGGCTTTCCTCTATGATTTGTAGTGCCATTGCTGACCTTGGCGCCTGACGCCAACGGTTTGTTCATGCTCAGCAACTTGCCTGTCAGCAGCAACCACGCCGGTGGCAGTATGTTTTCTGGGACTGCCGAACAGGAAGCCGTCAGCCGTTAGAGCGTATTGGCAAGGCGCTGTAGTCCGCTCGCTGATGATCCATGAGACAGAAAACATTGGCCAGTGGGTCTGTGTCTGTAATCCATGCTGCCAAACCGCATCTCGTCGGAGCGAGGATTAGAGTGCGTTCTTGTAGATTTGAACGATGTCGCAAAGGGTGGCCAAGCGCGGATTGGTGAAGCTACAGGCATCCTTCATGGCGTTTTCGGCCATCAACTGGAAATCCTTTTCCTTGACGCCCAGTTCCTGCAGCCCGGCGGGGATGCCAACGTCCGCTGAGAGTTGCTTGATGGCTTCCAGCGCGCGTTCGGCTGCCGCGCGTTGGGACAGGCCATCCACGGGTTCACCCATTGCCTTGGCGATGGCAACGAAGCGATCCAGTTTCGCGATCAGGTTAAACCGCTCCACGTGCGGCAGAAGGATGGCATTGCAAACACCGTGCGGCAAATCATAGAACCCGCCAAGTTGGTGTGCCATGGCGTGAACGTAACCCAAACTCGCGTTGTTGAACGCCATGCCGGCCAGAAACTCGGCATAGGTCATGGCATCACGTGCGGCGAGGTCTTTGCCATTAGCAACAGCCGCTCGCAAGCTGGTGGCGATCAATTCAACGGCTTTGAGCGCGCATGCGTCGGTGATCGGCGAAGCGATGGTGGAAACGTAAGCCTCCACGGCGTGCGTGAGCGCGTCCATGCCCGTGGCCGCGGTTAATTTCGGCGGCATGCCGACCATCAGCAGCGGATCATCCACAGACAGTGTGGGCGTCACGCGCCAATCCACGATGGCCATCTTCACCTTCCGGCGAGTGTCGGTGATGATGCAGAAACGCGTCATTTCGCTCGCAGTGCCCGACGTCGTGTTCACGGCAATATAGGGCGGCAAGGGTTTTGGAGATTTGTCCAAACCCTCATAATCGTGAATGATCCCGCCGTTACTGACCACCAGCCCGATGCCCTTCCCACAGTCGTGCGGGCTGCCGCCGCCAAGAGTGATGAGGGAGTCGCAACCGTTTTTCTTATAGACCTTCACACCAGCCGCCACGTTGGTGTCAGTTGGATTGGGAACGGTTTCGTCGAACACGGTCGGCTTGAGACCTTCCGCACGAAGCAAAGCGCAAATCTGTTCGCACATGCCGGTCTGCACGACGCCATTGTCGGTAACTAGCAGAGGTTTGGTCATGCCGAGAATCTTGGCGCGCTTGCCGATCTCCTTGTGGCAGCCGATGCCCATCAGATTGACCGGGGGGATGAAAAAAGGAAAAACCTGCGTTGTCATGGACAGACTCCTTTCGTTGTCTCGCCGACCTTGCTGCCGAATCGCTCAATCCAGATGCTGGAGGAACCGCTTCGCGCCCTCGACGTAAGGCGAAAGCGGCGGCACTTCGTTCGGATCAATGATGCAGTCAATGACGGTTGTCTTGCCTGAAGCAATCGCTTCTGGCAGGAGCCGCTTCAGTTCACCGGGCTTCTCCACAATGTGCCCGACGGCGCCCAAGCCTTCCGCCACTTTCGCGGCATTGATCTTGCGAAACCGGGTGGCAACGGTGTTCTGGCCGAGGCTGAAGGTCTGAAGATCATGAACCAGACCGAGCTTCTGGTTGTTCAAGATGATATAAACCACCGGGCTGTCGTTGTGGACCGCTGTGGCAATTTCCATCCCGTTCATGAGGAAACAGCCGTCGCCGGCGAGACAAACCACAGGGCGCGGGCCGGCCGCCAGCTTGCCGCCCACAGCCGCTGAAATACCGTAACCCATGGAGAGCATGCCGAACGGCGTGATGACCGAGCCCGGCCGGCGGAATTTCATGTAGTGGGTCACCCAGTTGATCGAGTTGCCCACGTCCACAAAGAGGATCGCATCCTCCGGCAGCGTCTCTTGCAGTTCCCGCATGAGACGCTGAGGTTTGAGCGGCACGCTGTCGGAATCAAGTTTCGCTGGATCGAGGCACGTGCCGACCTTGGTGCGAAGCTCCGCCACTGCTTTGACTCGGTCTTCCCATTGCATTTGTTTCGTGGTGAGATGGCGCAGCACACGGAAGGCGATTTCGTTGACGATGGTGCGGGCGTCGCCCACCAACGGAATTTGCGTGGGGTAGTTCTTGCCCATCTCAGCCGGATCAATGTTGATGTGGATGAGGCACTTCGATGGCGCAAGACGCGGATCCCACGACATGGTGGTCATCTGATTCAAACTCGCTCCCACGACGAGGAGCACGTCCGTATCGCCGGATTTGAGGTAACTTTCCGCCAGCGGCGAGCCGCAAAGACCCAGCACTCCCAGCGCAAGCGGATGGTCCTCAGGAAATGCGCCTTTGGCCTTGGGCGTGGTGGCCACGGGCAGGTTCAGCATCTCCGCGAGTTCCTTGATGTCATCGCAGCCCCCGGAGGAAACGGCCCCGGAACCAACCAGCATGGCGGGGTGCCGGGCCTGAACTAGCTGTTCGGCAGCATCAATCACTAACCGCCGGTCGAAATACTCCACCGGCACGCGGAAGGTGGACGTGGCCACGGCATCAAATTCGACCTCGGCGGTTTGAATGTCCTTGGGCAGGCTAAGATGAACCGGCCCCTTCTTGCCGGTCATGGCCGTGCGCAGCGCGGCCTGCAAATCCTCGATCGCCTTGTGTTTGGAAATGATCATGCTCGAGTGTTTGGTGATCGGCTCGAACATTTTCACCGAATCGACGCCTTCCTTGGACGAATCCTGAAAGGCACCTTTGCCATACACGGAGGTTTCGACCTGACCTGTAATGACAAGGATCGGCACGTTATCCATGTAGGCGTTGGCCACACCGGTCATGAGGTTGGTGGCACCGGGACCAGAGGTGGCAAAGCAGGCACCAAACCCGCCTTTGACGCGCGCGTAGCCGTCCGCCATGAAAGCCGCGCCCTCCTCGTGCTTGGCCAAGATGGGCTTGACCGCCTTGTTGCGGTTTGTAGCGGCCAGCAGCGGCACAATAGTGGTGCCTGGAATCCCGAAAATGTATTCCACACCTTCGGCCTCCAGAAACTTCATGACGACGTCAGCGACTTGGGTTTTCATGGGGCAGGCAAGGTCAGGGGTTAGGCTGTATTCCGTGCGGCTTCTTCGACGGATTCGAACACAGGGATGATGTTGGTAAATCCAGAAGTCTCCAAGACTTCATAAACATATCCGGTCCGGGCACACACAATCAGTAACTGGCCTCCGGTTTTCTTGAGCGCTTTGGCAATAAGCAACAACACGCGCAGTCCAGCACTGGAGATATACTTGGTCGCCGCGCAATCGCAAATGATATTGCGCGCTCCGCTGGCTACGACTTTCTGAAGGGTATCCTCGACATCACGAGACGTGAGAGAATCAATACGTTCAAGCAGTTTGACGACTGTGGCATTGGGAAGGTTCTGTGTTTCCATGGTTCACCTCGATCGGTTCGCAACGAAGAGAACCCGCACGGTGCTCGATCCTCTGCGGCGAATATAGGTTACTCTCCATAGAACCCGGATGCGTGCAAGGAAAATCTCGGCCTATCACGAGTCTCGATGGATAGCCAAACGCTGCCATCAAGACGCCCGGTGTGCTTGCGCGAGAAGCGGCTGGTTCTCTGAACTCAACATGCGTCAGCGTCGAATCGCAACCGTAAGCCTGTTGTGGCCGTCGCGGCGTTCGTAGTGCATCTCCTCGGCGAGCTTGCGGACCAGATGGATCCCGAGGCCACCCGGTGTGCGCTCTTCAGCCAGGAGATTGATATCCGGCTCCGGGACGTTGAGCGGATTAAACTCATGGCCGTCATCCTCAATAATCAGGAGGAGCTTTTCAGGTAGAACTTCCACGCGCAAGAGTATCTCGTGAACGCTTGTATCGTCGTAGCCGTATTTAAGGATATTGGTGGCCATCTCTTCAATGGCAAGGTTGGCAACATACCCTTCCTTCCCACTGACGCCGTTCTCTTCGATAAACCGCACAGCCTCGTCCGTTGCATGGCCCAGATCGGCCAGACGGTTTTGGAAACGTCTCTCGAAGGTTCTTAATGACTCGGCGCTCATTGGAGCATGCGATTCCACATTGACTGTCCAGCGTGCAAAACCCTGCATGTCTTGCGAGAAAGGCAAATCACACTTGCGGCTTTGATCAACACGGCCAGTCTATGAATCCTGCGTTGAACCGACAACCGAAAAGAACGCCGATCAGGTCATCCGCGTCACCAAGGAAGTCATCACCCGCTACAAGCTCACGACGCTCATGGTTCTCCAATCCACGCAGCAGGTGCCGACTGTTATCTAGACCTCATGCGACGCCGTGCGAGAGAGGAAACCTCGAAAACTCAAGAACCAGCTCTCAACCGTGCTCCTGTCATTCCTGTGTCCCTCTCCCCGCAACTTTGATTCATTCAAAGCCACGCCATTCGAGGCAGGAACGAAAGAGTTCAAGATGTTTTGATGTGGCTGCTGTGTGACTGTGGCATTCGTCTGCCGCAACCGTTTTCTCCCGGCCTGACGCGCTACCGTCCGACCAAAGCAAGGCAACAAGATCAATCTAACCAAGAAGTTGTCGATCGAGCGAACGATACTGGATGGCTTCGCTGACGTGGTGTGGCTGGATGGCGTCGCTGCGGTCGAGGTCAGCAATGGTGCGGGCTACTTTCAGGATGCGGTCGTAGGCGCGGGCGCTGAAGTTGAGCTGGGTCATCGCCATCTGTAGAAGCTGGTGGCAGCTCTCGTCGAGTTTGCAGAACTGTTTCAGCTCGCGCGGCCCCATGCGGGCGTTGCAGTAAACCTTCCGTCGTCCGGCGAAGCGTTTCGTCTGAATCTCCCGCCCCGCCAAGACACGCGCGCGAATCTTCTCGCTCGGCTCGCCGGTGATGTCGGAGGCCATCGCCTTGTAAGGGACGTTCGGCACCTCAACGTGCAGGTCAATGCGGTCCAGCAGCGGGCCGGAGACGCGCGAACGGTAACGCTGGATGGCGAGCGGCCCGCAGCGGCATTCACGGCGCGAGTCGCCGTAGTAGCCGCACGGACACGGGTTCATCGCCGCCACGAGCATGAACTCGCTGGGAAATGTCATTGAACCGACGGCACGCGAGATTGTAACCCGGCCTTCTTCGAGCGGCTGGCGCAACACTTCGAGGGCGTTGCGGTGGAACTCCGGCAGTTCATCGAGGAACAGCACGCCGTGATGGGCAAGGCTCACTTCGCCGGGCGTAGGGTTGGCACCGCCGCCGATGAGGCCGGCGTCGCTGACGGTGTGGTGCGGCGAGCGGAACGGCCGCGTGGCGACAAGCGACTGGCCGGGCGCGATGAGGCCCATGATGCTGTGAATGCGCGTCGTTTCCAGCGCCTCGTCGAGCGAGAGCGGCGGCAGGATGGTGGCAATGCGCTTGGCGAGCATGCTCTTGCCGGTGCCGGGTGGGCCAAGCATCAGGATGTTGTGGCCGCCAGCGACGGCGACTTCGAGCGCGCGCTTGACGCTCTCCTGCCCCTTTACGTCGGCGAAGTCCACGTCGTAAAGCGCGTGGTCGCGGAACAACGCCTCCAGGTCCACCTTGTGCGGCGCAATGACGGCATCGCCGGCAAGAAACTCGACGGTCTCACGCAAGCTGCGCACGGGAATGACCTCGATGCCGCGCACGACGCCGGCTTCGGCGGCGTTGGCGGCGGGCACGATGAGGCCGTGCAGTTTCATCGCGCGCGCCTGGAGCGCGACGCTGAGGACACCCTTGACAGCACGCACACCGCCATCGAGGGCCAGTTCGCCGATGAGCGCGTAGTGGTTGAGCGCGTCGGCGACGCGAATGTCGTCGAGTTTCAACTGGCCGTCGCCCGCGAGGATGCCGACGGCGATGGGCAGCTCGAAGCTCGGCCCCTCCTTCTGCACGTCGGCGGGGGCGAGGTTGATGGTGACGGCGCCTTTGTGGTAACGGAAGCCGCTGTTCTGGATGGCGGTATAGACGCGGTCGCGGCTCTCGCGCACGGCGGCGTCGGGCAGGCCGACGATGACCGTCTTGATCTCGCCATAACCGGGGCAGTTCACCTCGATCTCGACAGGAATCGCGTCAATGCCGTAAACGGCGACGGAATGAATCTTGGAGAGCATGACCTCGGCACAGATAAAAGCGGGCGTTGCACGCCAAGTCAAACGGAATTGCACGTCGCTCAAGCATTCTCAAATGTTTGGCGGATGCTCTTGTTGACGCGACCTCGCTCCGAGACCAGTGGATGTGAAAGCCTGAGGCCTGTTGATTGCCCCAGTGATAAGAATTGATGTTTCGCGGTGTTTTGTTGAGATTCGGGCGCAGCGGGCAGCTTGGAGAAGACAACCGAAAGGACATCACGTATGAACCGAAGAATACTGGTCATGGCACTCGCGGCGGCGCTGGCGGCTTTTTCTTCCGCGTGCTCCACGGCGGACGGCAAGAGCGGCGGGAGCTTTACGGAAGCCGATTCGGGCAAGACCGTCACAACATCGCCTGGCGCTACGTTCGACATCCACCTGAAAGGCAACTACACGACCGGCTACTCGTGGAATATCGTCTCCTGCGACAAAGCCATCGTTCAGCCCGCAAGTTCTGAATACACTCCCAACCAACCGCAGAGGGTTGGTTCCGGCGGCGTTCAGCACTACACGTTCAACATCATCGGCAAAGGGCGGACCACGCTGAAGATCGCCTACCACAGAGTCTGGGAGAAAGACGTCCCGCCGGCCCAGACCTTCGAGCTTCAGATCGTTTCCAAGTAAGAGTCGGGGTAGACGCCGAGCCGATCCCACGCCAGACCGCTCACGATCTTTTCGTGACGCTGAAAGGTTTTACAGCCGGCCAGACTGTCCGTGTCCAAATCATCGCCGCCCCGGCTCGCGTTGGTAACAAGGTTCTGGCAGCAGGCTAGCAGAACTGATTCAGATAACGCGCGCCGTGCTGGAAACCTTCCTCTGGGCCAAAGGTCCGGTCTTCGTGCTCGATGCTGAGCACGCCCTTGTAACCGACATCGCGCAGCAGGCTGATGTATTCGCCCCACTTGATGTCGCCGTAGCCGGGAATGACATACCGCCACCAGCCTTTGCCCAACACACCCACGTAGCTCCGCTTCTGGACATCCACGAGGCAATCTTTCGCGTGGGTGTGGAAGATGCGCTTGCTGAACTTCGCCACCGGCACCAGGTGGTCGCACTGCTGATGGACCAGATGCGACGGATCGTAGTTCAGTCCGAAATGTTCGTCGGGAATGGCTTCAAACAGGCAATCGAACGTGTCCAGACCCTGGAGACATGTGGCAAACCAGTTCTCGACCGCGACCTTGATCCCCTTGTCCTTCGCGTGGTCCAGGATCGGCCGGAATATCTTCGTCGTCACCTTCTTGATCAGCCCGATCTTGTTCGCCTTCGCCTTCTCCTCCGGGACACCCGTGTTCGTGCAAACCACCGGCACGCCCAGCAACACCGCGGCATCAATCGTCTTCTTCAAGACGTTCTGGAACTCCTCGGCTTTCCCCGGGGCCATCGGGTTTGTGTAGTTCGACAAGCTGCTGATCTCCAGCCCGCGCTCCGCCAGCATCTTCTTGATGTTCTCGGCATCCGCCGGGCCGAACGTCATCGGGTCAACGTGCTTACTGCCAGGATGCGCCACGACTTCCAGCGCAGCGATATGGCATCGCTTGGCTATGTCGAGCACTTGATCGAACGGCTCTTTTTGCAACGGCATCGTCAGCATCCCAACGCGGATGCCTTTCTCCTTCTTCTCGCCCTGAGCCGCCGGAGCCTGCGCTGCTGCGCGGGTCCAACCCAAGGAAGCTGCGCCCACGGCTCCCGCCGCGGTCCCGATGAAACCTCTGCGTGAAATCTGGAATGGGCTTTGCGGGACGACTTGACCTGATGCGTTCAGTGAGCGGCGTGCTTGGCTTGTGTTCATGTCGCCGAGGCTAGTCCAAGCCGCATCAGCGTCAAGTTCCAAAGCTAATTAGGCGCAACTGAGCCGGGCTAAACTGTTGAGATAGTGAGTGATGGTGTGTGGCAGCAGGGAAAGCGGCGCCACCCGTTGGTGTCCCTCCTTTAGGCGGTGCCGATTTCGCCATCGTTGTGAAACGAAGCCGGCTAAAGCCGGGACACCAACCCCTGTCACATCTCTGGCGCGTCCCAGTCTTTCCCGAAGTCCAGCACCGGACATTCCTTCCACACCTGCTGCGCATGTTCACGGCCTACCGCGTCCAAGTAGTCCGCAGCGCTCGAAAACGGCCATTCCAGCCACAGTCGCGCGTAGCCGTGACGCACAGGATTGTGATGCACGTAGTTCAGTGCCGCCCAGAAATGCCGCTCCGATTTCATGCTCGTCTCGGCGGCTCTGCACCACACTTGTCGTCCATGCCGGTCTTCCTCGCCGTTCCATTGGTGAGAACTGCGTCCGTGTAACAGTCCGATTTCCTTCAACAGACCCAGCACGTCCCGAGTATCGGCCAGCACGTGGTAATGATTGGGCAACACGACCCACGCATGCACGGGCGCGTGACTCGTCTCAAACACCTTCAGCAGTGTCGTGGCGAAGGTCGCCATGCGCTCCACACTGGAGCCGATGACGGGTTGATGTTCGAAACACGCAGCGGTGATCAGATAACGACCGCTATCACCTTCGCGATGGGGCGGGCTATGCCACGGGTTGCGCGACTGTCGTCGCCAGCGGAGCAGTTCCTGTCGTTGAGAATCAGTGAGTTTGCGCCAGACATACATCGTATGGCTCATGGCATCATCCTCTATTGATCCGCCGTTGGTGTCCCGCCTCCAAGCGGTGCTGTTCTCATCGTTGCCACCAAGCGAAACCGGCTGAAGCCGGGACACCAACTTTCAAAAGCTCATCCCAAAATCCCGCCCTGGCTGGCGTTGGTGACGAGCTTCTGGTAGCGGGCGAGCCAGCCGCCAAGATCGCGCTTCACGGGCTTCCACGTCTTCTTACGCTCGGCCAGTTCGGTTTCGGGGACGAGGATGTCCATGCGGCGGTTCGGGAAGTCTATGCGGATGCGGTCGCCTTCCTTGAGCAGGCCGATGGGGCCGCCTTCTTCGGCTTCGGGGCTGACGTGGCCGATGCACGCGCCGGCGGTGCCGCCGCTGAAACGGCCGTCGGTGACGAGCGCGACTTTGTCGCCGAGGCCCATGCCGACGATGTAGCTGGTGGGCGAGAGCATCTCCTGCATGCCGGGACCGCCGCGCGGGCCTTCGTTGCGGATGATGACCACGTCGCCGGCCTTGACCTTGCCGGCGAGGATGCCGGCGCAGGCGTCGTCCTGGCTCTCGAAGATGACGGACGGTCCCTCGAACACGAAGCCGGGGCCACAGTAAGCCTTGAAGCCGTCGCTGATGCCGGCGGTCTTGACGACGCTGCCGGCGGGCGCGAGCTGGCCGTAGAGGACGGCGAGGCCGCCGTCGGGTGAGTAGGCCGTGGCCTTGGTGCGGATGCAGTCGGCGGCGTTGAACATGAACACCGGATCGTAAGGCATGAGGCCGCTGGGCGTGATCTTGGCGAGGCGCTTCGGATCGTTGTCGAACTCGGCGCGAGTGATGGCCCAGTTCTTCACGCTCTTGGCCCGCACCATAGCGAACGGCGCGCGCGCGCCGCCCTTCTCGTAACGCCAGAACAGCAGCACCGGCAGTTTGCGGAACTCGCCGAGTTCGGCGCGGATGAGGCCCTTCGATTCCTGGAGTTGTTGTTCAATGGCCGGGCGAAGTTGCTCGTGGCCTTTCAGGACGCCGCCGCCGGGCGTTTTCACGACCGCCTTGGGCGCATACATGGCCAACTGGGCTTCGATATCGCCAGCGTTCCATGCCGCGGCGGCGCGCCAGAGGGTGATGGCCAGCGGGTCGCCGGGAAAGAACATCATCGGCTTCGGCACGAGGTTACCGCTGGCGGTGCGGGCGGCGGGGCCGAGCTTGTCGTTCGGGTCCACGACGATGGCGGACGCGCCGGAAATGCGCGAGGCCTTCGCCGACGCGCTGCATTTCTCGGAGCGCACGTCCCACTCGTCAATGTTCTCGCCGATGGTTTTGCCGGTGACGGTCTTGCACTTCAAATTCAACACGCCTTGGCGCTTGAGTTCGCCGAGAATGGTATGGATGCCGCCGGCGCGATGCACGTCCTGCACGTGGTAGGCCGACGACGGCGAGACTTTGCAGACGCACGGGATGCGGCGGGAGATGTCGTCAATGCGCTTGATGTCGTAGGCGATGCCGGCCTCGCGCGCGATGGCGAGGGTGTGGAGGACGGTGTTGGTCGAGCCGCCCATGGCGACGTCGAGCATGATGGAGTTGTCGAACGCCTCGAGCGTGGCGATGTCGCGCGGCTTGAGGTCGTGCTCGATGAGCTTGAGGATGGCGCGGGCGGCGCGTTCGTAGAGGGCCTCGCGTTCCTTCGAGACGGCGAGGACGGTGCCGTTGCCGGGCAGTGCCATGCCGAGCGCTTCGCAGAGGCAGTTCATCGAGTTGGCGGTGAACATGCCGGAGCAGGAGCCGCACGTCGGGCAGGCGGTTTGTTCGAGCTTCGTCAACTGCTCCGCCGTGATCTTGCCGGACTGAAGCTCCGCCACGCCCTTGAACACCGTGATGAGATCGGTCGCGCTGCTGGCCGGTTGCAGGTAACCGGCGAGGTCTTCGTGCGTCGCCTTCTGCTCGGCGATGCCCGCGGCCATCGGCCCGCCACTGACGAAGACGGTCGGGATGTTAACGCGCATGGCGGCCATCAACATGCCGGGGACGATCTTGTCGCAGTTCGGGATGCAGACCATGCCGTCAAAGCAGTGCGCCCGCAGCATCGTCTCGACACAGTCAGCGATCAGCTCGCGCGACGGCAGTGAGTAAAGCATGCCGCTGTGGCCCATCGCGATACCGTCGTCCACGCCGATGGTGTTGAAGATGAACGGCACGCCGCCGGCCTCGCGCACGAGGCGCTTCACCAGCGCGCCAACCTCGTTGAGATGGGCGTGGCCGGGAATGCAGTCGGTGTAACTGTTGCAGATGGCGACGAACGGTTTGTTGAAGTCGTCCTCGGATTCGATGGAGCCGGTGGCGCGCAGCAGCGAGCGATGCGGCGCGCGTTCAAAACCCTTTTTGATGATGTCAGAGTTCATAATCGTTGATCCTTCGCAAAGTGAATTGGCCGTCACAGTCGCCAACGACCGGGGCGATGTCAAGGCAGCTTCGGCGGCAGTCGTTCAGCCTTGTGTGGCAACACAGAGGCCGGGGCAACATAAGTGGGGTGAGCTTCCAAGCTCGCCCAGCGTGGTTGATGCGAGGACTCTGCGCGGGCCTGCCACACAACGGCAGGCGAGCTTGGAAGCTCACCCCACTTAAACGGCAGCCCGGCAATACTGAACCATTACCCTCGACGACACGGTCGTCACCGCGGTTCCGCCGCAGCCTGCGGCGTCAGAAAGAGACGGTCTATTTTCGCGCCGGCCTCGCGCACGCGAAACTGTAGGTTCACCGTTCCCGCCGGCAGCGAGATCGGCATCGGCGGCTTCGTGTGTTCCAGCGTCACGCGCGTCCATGTCCACTGCTTGTGGACGCCGGTGGCCCAGGTGGTTCGTTCGATCAGGTCGGCGGCGTCGGTGAAGACGCGGAGGTGGAAGGAATCATTTTCCGGCGTCGGCGTGAGGATGCGGCCCCACAGATAATACTCGCCGGCTTTCTCGACTTTCAGTTCCCACGTCGCGCAGCCGAGGGAACTGCCCGCACGCTCGCCGGGCCGGGCCGGCATCCAAGCGAAAAGGCTGCGAGATGCCTTTGTGTCTTCGCCGAGCGTCATCGGCGGCATCACCTCGCCGGCCTCCGCCTCCCAGCAAACGTCCTTGCCCGCCGCGACGACAATCGGCCCGGTCGCCGCGCGCTTCGCCATGAACGACTTCATCGGCTCGATGTTTTGCAGCAGCCGCTTGCCGATGTCGTCCCCGTCGCAGGCCAGCACCGTGCGCGTCTGCGGCGGCTCCGTCGGCAACGGCGTGGCGTAAGGCGCTTTCGCGCTGACGGTCAACGGACCGTCCACGCCGGCGACGCTGACGCGCACGTGGTCAGGCAAGGCCTCGACATCGGCTTTCGCCGCCGTAAACTGCCGTCGCCAGTTCGCAAACTCGCCGTCACTCTTGAGGTCGCTTCCGATGCGCACCCAGAACGCCGCCGCGGCGTTCGCCTTCGTCGCGCCGCCTTGCGCGACGTGATGCGTCACCGTGAGCCGCACCGCACCGAAAGCGTTCGCGTCATATACCAACGCCGCCGTCGCGGCGTGGCCGGCAAGGTCGCGCGCCCACGGCACGCGCACGCCGACGGCGGCAGTGCCTTTGCGCAGCACAACAGCTTCGCCGGCTTTGAGCGGGAACTCCGCCGCCTTGCCCGGCTGAAACTCCACTCGCCGCCCGCCGATCCAGAAACCGTCCACGGCCAGCGGCATAACGAAGTGCGACTCCAGCGTCTGCGTTTCCGGCGGCACATCCTTGTCACGATAGACGGCGAGGCCGAGGGCGTCCACGCGCCGCTGCGCCGCCGTCCAGAACGGTTGGAGGTGCAGCGTTTTCGCGTGCGCCTGGCTCTCCTGGATTTTGATTTTACCGTAGGGATCGTGCCGGCCGTCGGGGATGAAATAGCAGCGCACACCCTCGCGGTCGCCGGGCAGGTCGGCGCAGAGCGGCATGTCCATGCGCCCGCCGTAGCCTGCGCCCGCCGAACTGAGCGTCACATCGCGGCAAAGGCAGTGCGTGCGTGACTGGCTTTTCTCCAGGCCCCACACCTGCGTCACGAGCCGCGGGAATTTCGTCTCGCTCAGCGCCTTCAGCCGCGCAGGTGGACGCCATCGGATGAACGCGGTCGTGATCGAGCCGGGGCGTCGCTTTTCCGTCACCGGCAGCCAGCCGTTGGCCATCAACTGCTGGTCGAGAAAACCGAGGCCGCGCAGGTAGTCGTAGTCGCGGCTGCGCGCGCCGGCGAGTTTCTGCGCGGGCGGAAACCAGTTTAGCGCGATGTCGGTCCAGAGCAGTTCCAGCAACGCCCGCGCCTGTTCGCGGCCGCGCTCGCGCTGGCAGAACGCCTCGATCAACACGAGGTCGTCGAGGTCGGTGCCGTAGTAGGTCGGACTGCAATACTCGTGCGTGCCGCCTTGTGCCATGTAGAGGCAGATGCGGTCGAGCCGCGCGTAGCCTTCGTCGGTCAGCGCGGGCTTGCCCATCGCCTCGCCGAGCAGGATGAGGTTGCCGGCGTTCATCAGCGCGATGTTGGTGTAGCTCTCCGTCACGCGATGCCGCAGCAGTCCCTCGCCGGCCAATTCCAGAATCGGGCGGAGCTTGTCTCGCGCGGCGCCCGGCATCGTGTCGCGGTGGCGCATCCAGAGCAGCGCGCCGTTCTGCATGCAAAAGTCCACCGCATTGAAGTCCCACACGCCCTCGTGCGACCAGCTCCAGCGGAAGTTGCCGTAGCCGCGGCTCTGCGGGTCGCGGTCGTGCATGAGCGCTGCCGTGTCGAAGAGTTTTTCCAGCCGATCGAGCTTCGTCTTCGCCTCGCACAGCGCCAGCGCGTAGGCGAACAGTTCGCGTGAGCTGAGCGTCGGCGATGTTTTCGCGATGTTGCGCCAAGTCCGCTCGCCGGCTTGGACACAGTTGGCGATGATCTCCTCCGGCGTCGGCAGCGGTGCGTCCGCGGCGAAAACCGTGATGGTGGACAGCAAGAGCACAACAAAATGACGAACGGGACGAAACTGAATCATGGCGGAGCGTTTACAGGAACCAAAGCCAACAATCAAGCGAGCCTGTGCAGCAAGACGGCGTTCTCAAGCCGTGGACGGATGGTGACTCCCAAGGCGGAGCGCGGACAATGACACGCGAAGCTTGAAAAGTGACTCTGTCAGGCGGACACTCGCGCGACATCCAACCACAAAGAAAGGAAACCAACATGGCTACCTACATCATGCTGAACCAGATGACGCGACAGGGCGTCAGCAACATCAAGGATTCACCCAAGCGCGCCCAGGCCGCGATCGCCCTCGGCAAGAAAATGGGCGTGAAACTGACGGACATCTACTGGACTCTCGGCGGTTATGACACCGTCTGCGTTGCCGAGGCGCCCAACGATGAAACAATGGCCGCCTACGCAGTCAGCCTGGGCATGCGCGGTTTTGTGAAGACACAAACAATGCGCGCGTTCCGCGCCAACGAAGTCCGCGGGATACTTCGCAGGCTTGCTTGAACCAACGAGAAATCCGCACACTTAATGCGACCGCTTCTGGTTCCTTGGCGAAATCCGACAAGGAATCACAGTCAAGTTGTGGCGGCTTCGCTCTTCGCGCCATCGCATGAAACGTCGCGCCCTTTCCGGAAACCAGACATGAACGTGTTTCGTCGCTCGCTCCTCATTGTCGCCGGCCTCTCCCTTCTTATGCCGGGTTACGTCTCTTTCGCTGCATCGGCGGCCAAGAAGAAGATCTCCAAGCCGCCGCCGGCTCCGATCACGGGTCAGGTAGACGGTTACCGCGGCATCTGGTTCACGCTCGGCCAGTTCACGAAACACGGCGACAAGTATTCCGGCGGGCTGGGCACCTACACGGCCAACCACAACCCGATGGCGGTTTATTCGCTGCAGGCCGATAAGACTTTCTTCACCTACGGCGGCACGGTCAAGGGCCAGCGGCATCTGTTGGTCATGGCGTCGTGCTTCGACCACAAGACCGGCCGCGTGCCGCGCCCGACCATCGTTCACGACAAACTCACCGTGAACGACCCGCACGACAACGGCAGCATTCAACTCGACGACAAGGGCCACGTCTGGATTTTCGTCAGTGGACGCGCGCGCCATCGGCCGGGGTTCATCTACCGCAGCAAGGAGCCGTTCAGCGTCGCGGCATTCGAGCGCGTCGGCGAGCGGGAGATCACGTATCCGCAGCCGTGGTTGCTGGCGGGCGAAGGCTGGTTGCACCTCTTCACCAAATACACCAAGGGCCGCGAGCTTTATTGGGCCACGAGCCGCGACGGCGTGACGTGGAGCGACGACCGCAAGCTCGCCGGGATGGGCGGGCATTATCAGGTCAGCGGCGCGCACGGCCGCAAGGTCGCCAGCTTTTGTAATTATCATCCCGGTGGCAGCGTGGACAAGCGCACCAACCTCTACTACGTCCAGACCGAGGACTTCGGAAAAACCTGGACGACTGCCGACGGCAAGCCGCTGGAAACGCCGCTGAGCGAGGTGCAGAACCCGGCGTTGGTCGTGGACTACGCCGCGCAGGGCAAGCTGCAATACACATGCGACCTCAACTTCGACCGCGAGGGCCGGCCGCTGTTGCTCCACGTCACGAGCCGCGGCTACGCGCCGGGGCCGGAGAACGATCCGCGCGAGTTTTGCCTGACGCGCTGGGATGGCCGCGCGTGGCAGACCACCACCATCACGAAGACCGACCACAACTACGACATGGGCAGCCTCTGGGCCGCCGGCGGCGAATGGCGCGTCATCGCGCCGACGTTGTCCGGCCCGCAGCCTTACGGCGGCGGCGGCGAGATGTGCCTCTGGATAAGTGGCGACTCCGGCAAGACGTGGACGATGAAGAAGCAGATCACGCGCGACAGCCCGCTGAACCACAACTACGCCCGCCGCCCGCGCAACGCGCATGACCCGTTCTACGCGTTCTGGGCCGACGGCAATCCCGACAAGCTCTCGGAGTCGCGCCTCTATTTCTGCGATTCAACCGGCGAGCACGTCTGGCAGTTACCCTACGACGTGACGGAAGAAACGGCAGCGCCGCAGCCAGTCCGGCGGTGACGGGAAGCCGGACATGGACCAACGCAAGGAGACGACGCTTTTCACTTCGTCCGGCCCGGCGAGTTCCAATTCCGCGCTGGCAATAACGGAAGAAGTTGCAGCGTTTTGTTGAGTTTGCCACGGAAGCACTTTATAAACGGCCGCGTCGTCTCGAAACCAAACAACACACAAACAGGAGCCATGAAGCCATTCCATCTCGCACTCACCCTCGCCGCGCTGTGCGGCGTCGCCACCATCCACGCTGCTGACAAGCCGGCCACCCAACCACCGGACGTTGCCGCGCCAAAGATGGACGCCAAGACCGGCCAGCCACAAGCAGCATTCATGCAGAAACACGAGGGCTTTCTCCAAATCGCCAAGGAGGGCAAAGCCAAGCTGGTGTTCCTCGGCGACTCGATCACCGCGGGCTGGAACGGCAGCGGAAAGGAAGTCTGGCCCAAGGCGTTCGGCAAATATCATCCCGCCAACTTCGGTATCGGCGGCGACCGCACGCAACACGTGCTCTGGCGCATCACCAACGGCGAACTCGACGGCATCAAGCCGAAGGCGTTTGTCATCATGATCGGCACCAACAATTCCGGTGGCGACCCCGTCGAGGCCATTGCCAAGGGCGTCACGAAGATTGTTGAAACCGTCCGTGCCAAGCAGCCGCAGGCGAAGGTTCTGCTGCTTGCGATTTTCCCGCGCGGCGTCAAGCCTGAGGGGAAGCTTGGCCCGCAAAACGAAAAGCTCAAGGAAGTGAACGCCATCATCTGTAAGCTCGACGATGGCAAGCACGTGTTCTATCTCGACATCGGCAAGAAGTTCGTCCCCGGCGAAGGACCGATTGACAAGGATGTCATGCCCGACTTCCTACACCTGACGGCAAAGGGCTACCAAATCTGGGCCGACGCCATCGGGCCGAAGCTCGCCGAGCTGATGAAGTAAAACCCACTTCGCAAATGGAAAGGCCGGGATTCGTCCCGGCCTTTCTTTTTTGCGTAACGGGTTGGTTTTTGCGGGGCGGCCGTTTAGGTGGCGTGAGCTTCCAAGCTCGCGCACGGTTCTCACGCAGGCAACGGCGGGCGAGCTTGGAAGCTCGCCCCACTTATGAAGACCAAATACGTCCGACCACCCTCCAAGACAAACCCATTTTTTTGCGGTGAAAAGTGGCCGCATTTGTGGTTTCAATAGGCTCGTCATGAAACCGATGCTTCTTGCCCTCGCCTCTCTCTTGCTTCTCAGCTCGCCGCTGTCTCCAGCGCAGACAGCCGCATCCATTGCCAAGCCCGTCATCCAGCGTAACGCGAATGGCGTCGTCACGCTGACCTGCGCCACGCCGGGCGCGCATATCCGCTACTCGCTCGACGGCAGCGATCCGACCAAGAAAGCTGGGCCGTATCTCGCGCTGATCGAACTGCCGCACGGCGGCACGGTCAAGGCCCGCGCGTTCAGCGAGGATCGCCAGCAGCAGAGCGAACTCGTCGAGGCGGCTTTCGACGCTGTCCGACCCGGGCCGCGTCCATCAAGCTCTGTCCTAGCGGTCACGCAGGACCGCGACTGGCCAGGTTATGATTGGGCCAAACGCCACGCTGCCGTGTGCGCGCTTGTCCGCGAGCGCAAGCCTCAGATCATTTTCATCGGCGATTCCATCACCCATTTCTTCGGCGGCGAGCCGGCTGACTTCCGCCGGACCGGCGAGAGCATCTGGAAGAAATACTACGGAGCGCGAAACCCCGTGAACCTCGGCTACGGTTGGGACCGCACGGAGAACGTCCTCTGGCGCTTGCGGCACGGCGAGCTTGACGGCTACTTGCCAAGGGTGGCCGTTATTCACATCGGCACGAACAACCTCAGCGTGAACACGCCCGCCGAAATCGCCGCCGGCATTCGCGCCATCTGCGACGAAATCCACGCCCGCTCGCCGCGAACGAGCGTTCTTCTGCTCGCCATCATGCCGCGCGGCGAGAAACCCGACGCCATGCGCGCCAAGATCGGCGAAGTGAACAAGCTCATCGCCCTGCTCGGTTTCGAGAACGGCATCACCTTCCTGGACATCGGCCCGAACTTTCTGAGTCCCGACGGCACGATTTCCCGCGACGTGATGAAGGACTTCCTCCATCCGACGGAGAAAGGCTACGCGATCTGGGCCGGAGCGATGGAGCCGACGCTGAAGCGGTTGCTCGGTGAGTAGTCGGCGCTGCGAGGCGCGGGCGCATTTTAGTTATTGGACAGGTCGAAGTAACGGACTTGGAAGTCCGTTCTACTTTGTGGCGCGTGCGAAGCTGTAGAACGGACTTCCAAGTCCGTTTTCCCAATCCAACTCAACACTGAGCCGTGCCGCGCGCCACTCTCCGCTCTAGACTCCCGGCGGTTTTTCCGCCATAGTCCGCGGCCTTATGGCTGACAACAAATCACCTGAAAAAGCTGCGGAAAAGACGACGAACGCCTTGATGGAAAAAATCGTCGCGCTTTGCAAGCGGCGCGGTTTCATTTTCCAGTCCTCCGAAATCTATGGTGGTCTCAACGGCTTTTGGGACTACGGCCCCCTCGGCTGCGAATTGAAGCGCAACATCAAAGACGCTTGGTGGCGCGACGTCGTCCAGAAGCGGGATGACGTCGTCGGTCTCGAAGCCACCATCATCATGCACCCGTCCATCTGGAAGGCGAGCGGCCACGTGGATTCGTTCACCGACCCGATGGTGGACTGCAAAACCTGCAAGAAACGTTTCCGAGCTGACCAACTCTGCGAGGAACTGGGTTTGAAACTGGAATCGGTCGAAATGCCCACCGGCAAACAGTTCAAACTGCCCGCCGGTGCCAAATGCACCGCCTGCGGCAGCGACCAGCTCACCGAGCCGCGTTCCTTCAACCTGATGTTCAAGACTTTTATCGGCCCGGTCGAGGATGTCTCCAACGTTGCCTACCTGCGGCCCGAAACCGCGCAGGCCATCTTCGCGCAGTTCCAAAACGTGCTGGCCTGCGCCCGCCAGAAGGTGCCGTTCGGCATCGCGCAGATCGGCAAGGCGTTCCGCAACGAGATCAACCCGCGCAACTTTACCTTCCGCTCGCGCGAGTTCGAGCAGATGGAACTGGAGTTCTTCATCAAGCCCGGCACCGACGCGCAGTGGCACGAGTATTGGGTCAAGGAGCGCATGAAGTGGTATGAGTCCATCGGCCTGCCCGCGAGCAAGCTGAAGCCCTACGTTTACAAGAAGGAAGAACTCGCCCATTACGCCAGCGCGTGCGTGGACGTCTATTTCGACTTCCCGTTCGGTTCGCAGGAACTGGAGGGCATCGCCGCGCGCGGCAACTTCGACCTCAGCCAGCACCAAAAGCATAGCGGCAAGTCCATGGAATACTTCGACGACGAAAAGAAGGAGAAATATCTCCCGCACGTCGTGGAGCCGTCCGCCGGTGTGGATCGCATCGCGCTGGCGCTGCTCTGCAACGCCTACTACGAGGAATGGGCGCCGACCAGCGAGAGCGCCGGCTCCGCGCCGATCCCCGCCGAGCACGGCAAGCAGCCGCCCGCCGGCTTCGAGAGCCGCGTGGTCATGCGGTTCGCCCCGCGGATCGCCCCGGTGAAGGTCGCCGTCTTTCCGCTGCTCAAGAACAAGCCCGCGCTCGTCGAGAAGGCCAAGGAAGTCTTCCACCTGCTGCGCAGCCAGTTTGTCTCGTTCTACGATGAAGCCGGCAACATTGGCCGCCGTTACCGCCGCCAGGACGAGGCCGGCACGCCGTTCTGCGTCACGATTGACTTCGACACCCTCGGTGAAAAAGGCCCTGAGATGAAGGACACCGTCACTCTTCGCGACCGCGACACGCTCAAGCAGGAGCGCATCGCGATCAAGGATCTGCCGGCGAAGATCGCGGAAGCGGTAAAGTAGCTTCGGCCGCGAGTGCGGAGACTACTTGGAAGATTGCGCGCGCTGGCGAACAGCCAGCGACGCCACGACGGCCACCGTCAGAGTGATGGCTATGAAGCCGAGCGATACTGGCGTGGGAATCTTGAACCAATGCACAATCAGCATTTTCACGCCTACGTAAGTCAGGATCACCGCCAGCGCCTGCTGTAAATAGACGAACAAGTTCATCGCACCGGCCAGCAGGAAGTAGAGCGAGCGCAGGCCCATCACGGCGCAGATGTTTGACGTGAAGATGATGAACGGGTTCAGCGTGATGGCGAACACCGCCGGGATCGAGTCCACCGCAAACACCACGTCGGTAACGTTTACCACCATGAACACCAGGAACAACGGCGTGGCCATCAGCCGGCCGTTCTGCCGCGCAAAGAACTGCGTGCCGACCCAGCCCGACGTAAACGGCACCCAGCGGCGGCAGAGTTTCACCAGCGGGTTCTGGTCGGGATGCACTTCAATGTTCTCATGGCGGAACATCTTCAAACCAGTGACCACCAGGAACGCCCCGAACAGATAGAGAACCCAGCCGAACCGTTCGATGATGGCCACACCAAGGCCGATGAACACGCCGCGCATCGCCAGCGCCGTCAGGATGCCCCAGAACAGAACGCGATGCTGGTATTCCGCCGGCACTGCGAAGTAGGTGAACAGCAGCACGAACACGAAGATATTGTCCACGCTCAGCGAATACTCGATCACGTAGCCAGTGAAGAACTGCAGACCGAGTTCGGAGCCACCGCGCCACCAGACCCAGCCGCCGAAAAGCACCGACAGCGTCACCCACACCACCGTCCACGCCGCCGCCTCACGCAGCGAGACGGCGTGCGCCTTGCGGTGAAACACGCCAAGGTCCAGCGCCAGCAGCGCCAGCACGCCTGCGTTGAACGCGATCCAAATCCAAAGTGGAGTTTCCATTGTTGGGATTCTTGTAACGGCACAACTGCCCGCCGTCTATCCTAATTGGCGGCCATGCTTCACGCGCGCGGGACGGCGGCTTTGCGCAAACGGTCCATGATGGCGCGGCCGAGGCCGGTTTCGGGGACCGGTTCGGCAACAATCGCATCAACGCCAGCCGCATCGAGCCGGCGCAACGCGGCAAACAAATTTGCCGCCGCTTCGCGCAGGTCGCCGGTCGCGCTCAGCGTCTCAACAATGGCAAAATCGTGTTTCAGCGGCGCAGAACGAAATGCCAGCAATCCGACGCGACAATCACGCGGTGACAACGCAGTAGCTGGTGAATCGAGGATTCGCAGCGACGTGCGCGGCGCGTAGTGGCGGAGCAACATGCCCGGCGATTCCGGCGTTGCAGCCGCCCCGCTGGCAACCATCACCTCGCGGCCAAGGCATTCGCAGAGTTCTTCCAGCGTCACCGGTCCCGGCCGCAGTAATCGCGGGCCGGTTTCGCCGAGCGCAATGATCGTGGATTCGATGCCGAGCTGCGTCGGGCCGCCGTCGAGAATCAGCTCTACGCGCTCGCCAAGTTCCTCCGCCACTGCTTGCGCTGTCGTCGGACTGAGCTGGCTAAAACGGTTGGCGCTCGGCGCAGCCAACGGCAGGCCGGTCTCCGCGATCAGCGCGCGCGCCACAGGATGCGCTGGCATTCGCACGGCCACGGTCGGCAGGCCCGACGTGACAATGTCGGGGATGCACTCGCGTTTCGGCAACACCAGCGTCAGCGGGCCGGGCCAGAACCGTTCCACAAGCCGCCCCGCTTCCGGTGGCACGAAGGCGACGTAGCGATCCAGCCAATCGGCCGAGCCAAGATGGATGATGAGCGGGTCGAAATGCGGACGATCCTTCGCCTCGAAGATGCGCGCCACGGCCCGTGCGTCGGTGGCCACCGCGCCGAGTCCGTAAACCGTCTCGGTCGGGAACGCCACCAATCCGCCGGCGCGCAAGATCGCCGCCGCGCGCGTGACAGCGGGCGTCGGTTCGGTCGAGGCGGCGTTGGTCTTGAGTATCATGACAAAACGGCGGCGCTCATACCGGAACCGCCCGCCGAAAGCAAGCCCGCCTCGCGCGCAAAAACCCGCACGGACCCGCGGCAGCCTCGTAACGGGCGTGTTGCCCAAACAGGTTTTTGTTTTGGCGAAAGAACCGCTCAAACGCCTCCGGCCCCCAACGCCGGCGGGCCTTGGAAAGCACGCTGGGGTCGGGAATGGGATCGTCCAGCTCGCAACCCAGAAACCAGAGGTAATCGAGCCGCTCCGGAATGATGCGCATCAGTTCACGCTCACTTGGCAGGTCGTCGAAGAACAGCAGGAACATCATCTTCAGGATGTTTTCCGGCGGCACCGACTCGTTGCCGTCGTAGCCGTAGAGATGAGCAACCTCGGCACGCACAAATTGGAAGTCCACGACTTCATGGATCTTGCGCAACGGCTGGTTGTCTCGGCCGCGCTCGCTGACGTTGATGTGGTAGCTAACCAACTCCTTTTGTGGCGGCTACGCGCCAATCATGATAGCAACATCAAACACCACGCCGGCTCGCGAGTTTCACATCACCCCGATTGGGGCAACACGCCCGTAACGAACCTGCAACAGTTCCCGATTGTCTCGACCGACATGGGCGGCTATGGTGGCCGTCAACCAATGTTCAAGACTGTCCAACGCCTCATGGTTCAGGCTGGCCGCATCGCGCGAGAGCGATGGGTCGCGCTGTCGTTGCTGCTGATGGTGACAGCGGTGGGCTGCGCGCTGATCCTGCCGTATGACCGCGCGTGGAGCAATCTGGTCTCCGGTTGCGACGAGCCTTGGCACAGGATCGCGACGCTGTTCAGCCGGTGGGGCGATTATTGGACAGGGACGCTGATCATCACGGCGGCGTTGTGGCTGGCGGGCGTGGCGTGGCGGCGTCCGTGGTGGCGCATGGCGGCACTGGCGTGCCTGCTGGGCGCGAGCGTGGCGGGCCTCGAGGTGGACATCGTGCGCTTCGCCACGGGCCGGCCGCGGCCGGGCGTGGGTCTGCCGGACGGTTTATACGGGCCGCACTTCCATCGCGATTATCTCAGTTTTCCCTCGGCGCACACGACGACGGCGTTTGCAACGGCAGGCGTGCTGGCGGTGGCGATGCCGCCGGTGGGCGTGCCGTTGCTGGCGGGTGCGGCCGGGGTCGGCTGGTCGCGGGTCTGCCAAAAGAGTCATTTTCCGTCGGATGTGTGGGTGGGCGCGTGGGTGGGAACGCTGAACGGCGTGGTGCTGGGCTTCGCCGCGCGCCGCTGCCGGCGTGAGGATGAGGCGGGTGCGGATGGTTCACGCTGAGGACGAGTGCCTCGCTGCGTAGAACGGGCTTCCAAGCCCGTTTCTTCTCAACTCATTGCGAAACGGATGTGGACATCCGTTCTACGGTGGCGGCGCGCTAAAACCGGTAATACACCCGCAGCCAGACCCAGCTCCCGCGGGCGGAATTGAAACCCTGCACGTCATGTCGCTGGCAACCGCTGGCGTCCAGCACGGCCAGTTGCTTGAGGATGTCGCTCCCGCCCCACGGTTTCACCGGCTTGCCGCGCAGCCGTTTGATGTAGTCGCCCAGCCGCAGTTCGCTTTCCTGGCAGATAACGACGCGCGGGCCGGGCTTGGCGAGGAACGCGGCGATGGCGTTGGCGTCGGCGGCCATTTCCCACGGGCGGCCGGCGTAGAAGATGAGGCTCGGCTCGCCGAAGTCGAGGCAGCAGCACTTCGCGTCGCGCGGCAGTTGTCGGAAGAAGGAATGCAGTTGGGTGGCGGGCGTGATTTGCCGCAGGCCCGCACTGATGATCGTCGTGGCAATGATGAGGACGATCAGCGGCAACGTCGCAAGCAAATGGTTGCCCGCGCGCCAAAACAGACTGAGTTGCACCAACGCAAACACGACACCCGCCGCGCCGAAAAGTATCCATCGCAGCCCGGTGAAGGCCGGCTCAAACTTTTCGCCCAACGCCACTCCCAGTGCCGCAGCGCCGGCGAGCAGCAGCAGGGAGTTGACGAACCAGAACCATCGCTTCGTCCAGCGCGTCGGCATCGCGCCCGGCTCGAACGCCTGGCCGAGCATCAGCAGCAGCGCCGGAAACGCCGGCAGCACGTAGTGCGGGAGCTTCGTCAGGTAGCAGGTGAAGAGCACGTAAGTGCCCGCGGCCCACGAGAGAAGGAACGCATTCCGCTCGTTCCAATCGCGCCGCACCGCCCGCACACCGTCGCCTGCGAAGGCAATCCACGGGAAAAGGCTGATCAGCGCGGCGACGAGATAGTAATGTGGCGCCCAGGAGCCGTGGCCCTGGAACGATTCGTGGCCGCGCGCGACGATGTGTTCGCCGATGCCGATGCGCCAGAAGAGGCCGTGTGTTCGCACCAGCGCGGGAATGCCCCACGCCGCGATGATCGCCAGCACGATCGGTATCCCCCACCCCAACTGGAGCCGACGCCACGGCAGTGGTTGACGCCAGAAGACGAACCGATGCACGAGCAACGTCACCACCGGCGTCACAACTGCCACGGGGCCTTTCGCCAGAAACCCGACGCCGAGCGCGCCGTAGAGCAACCAGAACCATCGCCGCCGGCCGCGCGGCGATTCCTCGTGCAGCAGTTCAAACAGCGCGTAGTGCGCCGCGAGCACGCAGAGCACCATCGGCATGTCCGCCACCGCGAGCCGGCCATGAATGAGCATTTGCAGGCACGTCAGCAACCCAAATCCCGCTGCGAAGCCCGCCGTCGCCGAGAACCATCGCGCGCCGACATGAAACATCAACCACACCAGCAACGCCGAGCAAATCACCGACGGCAGCCGCGCGGCAAACTCGTTCGCGCCGAACAGCGCGTAGCAGGGTCGCATCAGCCAGTAGATGAGGATCGGTTTATCGAAACGGTAGCCGACGGCCTCTGAGCTTGCGCCCGCGAGGACGGCCCGCCATCGCGCCTCGTTGTCCATCGCAGGGTCGGAGTTGAAATATGGCACGGCCCACTCGCCGCGCTCGATCATTTCCTGCGTGGCCCGCGCGAACCGCGGCTCGTCGCGGTCAATCAGCGGCAGCGTGTTGTTCCCCGGCAGCAGCAGCAGGAACGCCAGTGCAACCAAAAACGCCGGGCCGAATCGGCGCAGTTGGTCCGATCCGTCATGCGTGGATTGTAGTCGCGCTTGCTCCATGCTCCGCGTTTCTTAACATGAATCGTCGCGCGCGAGCCAGCACCGGTTTTGGGCGGGCTTAGCGCCGTTCTTCGAGCCGGCCGAGCAGGCGCAGCAGGCCTTCGAGGATTGTCAGGGGATGCGGCGGGCAACCGGGGATGTAGAGGTCCACAGGGATAACGGCGTCCACGGCACCGCACGTGGCGTAGTTCCGGCCGAAGATGCCGGCGCTGCAACCACACGCGCCCACGGCGACGACGAGCCGCGGGTCGGGCGTGGCGTCGTAGGTTTTCTTGAGCGCCAACTCCATGTTGCGCGTCACCGGGCCGGTCACGAGCAGCATGTCGGCGTGGCGCGGTGAGGCGACGAAGTGGATGCCAAACCGCTCGATGTCATAGACCGGGCTGTTGAGGCCGTGGATTTCAACTTCGCAGCCGTTACAGGAGCCGGCGTCCACTTCACGGATGTGGAGCGAACGTCCGAGCACCGCTCGGATGCGCTCGCGAAGCTGCTGGCCTACGGTTTCGAGGGACTCAGGTTTCGCGTCCGATGCGGCGGGCGGCGCTGATAACGGTTGCTGGGTGGCGTCGGCGTTCAACCGATACCGGGCGGTCTGTCGCAGGCTTTCGCGGGAAGGGGCGGCGAGCGCGCGCTGGTTGGTCATGCGAATGGCTGGGTCTGCGTCGGCGCACAATCCGCAGAAGATGCACTTGCCGAGATCGAGCGTGACTGTGCGGGTGCCGGTTTCGTCGCGCGTTTCGATCGCGCCGGTGGGACAAACAGCAGCCGCGAGACGAGCATCCTTCCAGCCGGTCCAGTCAATTTGCGGCTTCCCGCGCGCGTGACTCGACACTTCCGCCGGCGTGTCCGGGTAGCCGGTCGTGACAACGCCGGTCTTCAAGCTCTTGCTAATGATTTCAAACATGGTCAGCGGTCCGTTCCGGAATAGGACAGGTTGAAGCTCTTGTTCACGACCGGGAAATCCGGGATGATGTTGCCCAGGATGGCTTCGCTCAGCGCCGGCCAGTTTTGCAGCGACGGATCCTTGATTTTGCAGCGCGACAGGCGATTGCCCGGCGCGGTGTGTATCCAGTGGAAGATTTCGCCGCGCCAGCCTTCGACGTAACCCAACGCGGCACGGTCGGGCGGCACCTCGCCCACCGGGACGGCAATCGGGCCAGCGGGCAGCTTCCCTATCACCTGACGGAGAATGGCAAGCGACTGGAACACCTCGTCGCGGCGCACATCGAACCGGCACTGCACGTCGCCTTCGGTGAAGACGGGAACGGTGAACTGCACCTGGTCGTAGAAAGCGTGCGGGAAATCGCGGCGCAGGTCGTGATCAAAACCGGAGGCGCGACCGGCAATGCCTACCACGCCGAGGTCGCGGGCAACTTTGGGTGTGAGCACGCCCGTGCCTTCTAGGCGGTCGAGCAGGCCGGAGTTGTCGCTGGTCAGTTGGATCAGATCCTTGAACTCGCGCTCCAGTTCATCCGCGAGCTGGCCGATGGCATGGAGTTGATCGGCATCGAAATCAAACCGCACACCGCCCAGACAAGCCATGCCGCGCAGCAGGCGGTTGCCAGTGAGTTGTTCGTTGACGCGCAGGATGCGTTCCTTGAGCCGCATGGCGTGCATGTGCGCGGTGACAAATGCCACATCGGTGCAGATCGCGCCGACATCGGCGATGTGGTTGTAGAGCCGTTCCAGTTCGAGACAGATGGTGCGAAGCGCGCGCGCCCGCAGTGGCGGCTCGACTTCGGCGGCGCGCTCGATCGCATGGCAGAAGGCCGTCGCGTGGGCAAAGCTCGAATCGCCGGAAATGCTTTCCGCCAGTCGGACGCCATGCGAGATGGGGAGGCTCTCGAACAGCTTCTCCGTGCCTTTGTGGACGTAGAACATGCGGAGCTGCAAGTAGAGCACCGGCTCACCCGCGACGCTGAAAAGGAAATGGCCCGGTTCAATGATGCCGGCATGGACCGGCCCGACCGGCACCTGAAAGACGCCTTCACCTTCGACCTCGCGGAACTTGTGCCGCACGCCTTGGAACGGCGGCAGGACCGTGCGCAGGTCGAAGTCCTTGCGCAGCGGATAAACTTCCGGCCAGTCGTCGTGCAAGGCACAACGACGCGCGTTGGGATGGTTGAGCAGTTTCAGGCCGAACAGATCCTGGATTTCGCGCTCCTGCCAGTTCACCGAGGGCATGGCATCGGTGAGCGAAAGGAATTCCGGTGTCTCGGGCGGGACCGGCACGCGCAGGATGAAGAAGCCGTGCGCCGCGTCAAGCGCCATCACGTAGTAGAGGTGGAACACGCCCGCGCCGGCACGCGCGTCGTCGGCAAACACGCTGACGAGGCGGCCGCCCCATTTGCGAAATAGGTGGGCGCAGAAGCCGGAGACGAAGTCCATCCGGGCGTGGAAATAGACCTCGTTGAGGCGCAGCGCGAACGAGGATTCAATCCGCCCGTTGAAGCGCTTGGTGACTTCTTCGAGGATGGGTTGAAGCTCGGGGGAAACGTCCGACGGGTTCATGGTTTGCCTCCGATGATGGCCGCCGCCTGATGCATCAATTCCAGCAACGGCGCGGGCAGCCACACGCTAAAGAGCAGCAGACTGCCGAGCAACAGCGCCATCGCCGGCACACCATCCATTCGCCGCGCATCCGTCGGGTGATTGCCCGGTTTGCGTGCGCCCAGCAGGATGCGCGTGAGTTGTTGGAGGATGCCGCAGAATGAAGCCAGCAGCGCCACCAAGATAATGACGCTGACGGTGATTTGATGAGCCGCCAAGCCGCCGCTGATGATGGTCAGTTCACTGAAGAACAGCCCGAACGGCGGCAGACCCACAGCGGACAGCGCGGCCAGGCCCATTAACACAACCGTGACGGGCAGGACTTTCCCCACGCCAGGCCCGATGACGCGGAACTCGAGCGAGTGGAAGGTTTGATGGATGTTGCCCGCCGCGAAGAACAACACCGGCTTGGTCAACGCGTGATAGCCCATGTGCAGCAGCGCCCCGAAAATAGTCAGCGGTGAGTTGAGGGCAATGCCGGTGCAGATCAGGCCCATGTGTTCGAGGCTCGAATAGGCGAGCATCCGTTTGAGATTCCTCTGCACCAGAATGAACGATGGCGCCAGCAGCATGGAGAACAGGCCAAAGCCCAGCAGCAGGTGCCCGCTGAAGCCGGCGTCCGGGCCGCCGTCAAGGCACGCGGTGGTGAGAATGTGAAACCGCAGCAGCGCGTAGAGCGCAATCTTGAGCGACACGCCCGACAGCATGGCACTGGTGGGCGACGGCGCTTCGCTGTGCGCGTCGGGCAGCCACGTGTGCATGGGCGCGAAACCGGCCTTTGTGCCGTAGCCGACAAAGACGAACACGAACGCCAGCTTGAGTTGGAGCGGGTCGAGTTGGCGCGCCACGCTCATCAGATACGACCAGTTGAAACTGGGCAGTGAATCCGGGTGGCTCTTGCAGGCGGCGGCATAAACAAACACGGTGCCGAGCAGCGCCAGCGCCAATCCCAAGCTGCCGAGGATGACGTATTTCCAGGCCGCTTCGAGGGAGTTCCGGCGGTTGTAGAGCGCCACCAGCAACACTGAGGAGAGCGCGGTGCCCTCGACCGCCGCCCACATCACGCCCAGATTGTTGGCGAGCACCACCAGGAACATGCCCGTCCCGAACAGCGGTGTGAGCACAAAGAACTCGCGCACCCGTCCCATCGTGATTACACCCGCCGCCATGTCGCGCTCGAAGTAACGTCCGGCGTAAAGCGAAGTCGCGAGGGAAACAACCGAGATGAGCAACACCATCCACGCGCTCAAGGCGTCCGCGGAAAGAAACTCGCTCCACTCTCTCACCACGCCGCGTGCCAGAACCTCGTGCAGCAGCGCGATGCCCAGTCCCAGCGTCGTCGCGAAGGCCAGCACACCCAGCGCAGCCATGACGCGCCGCGATGGCACGAGCAGACACAAGAGTGCCGCGCTGAGCGGGACGAGCAAGATGGGTGTGAGCAATAGCATGTCAGCCTTTCAACTGATCCAGCTTGCCGGTGTCCATCGAGTCGAAGTTCTCGCGAATGCGATAGACCAAGATGCCCAGCACCATCACCGCCACCATCACATCGAAGAAGATGCCCAGTTCGACCACCAGCGGCATGCCGTAGGTGGTGAGCGCCACCGCCGCGAGCATCACACCGTTCTCCACCGTCAGCAGCGCCAAGACCTGCGTGAGGGCTTTGCGGCGGTTGATCATGAGGAAGAAGCCGGTCAACAAAAGCGCCAGAGCGATGGCGAGCGTATTGTTGCCGAGCTTCTCCAGCGAAGTGAAGGGCCGCGTGACGCTGTAGCCCAGCAGCGTCAGCGCCGCGCAAATCAGCATCGAAGTGGGGGCGTTGAGCAACGGCTCGGTATCCTGGTGGATTTGGATGCGATGCACCAGGCGGTTCAGCAGCCAGGGCAGGAAGATCACTTTGCCGACGATCGTCAGCACCGCGACGACATAGACGTGGCCGGCGTTGTAATAATACGCCACGACCGCGGCGATGCCGGCGAGCAGCAGCGATTGAATGGCGAAAAGCCGGATGCTGGTGAGCAGCATGCGCTGGGCGATCAGGAGCAGTTGCACGACCAGCATCAGCGTGGCCATCAGCGGGATGACCTGCGAACTGATTTCAAGAGTGGTGGGAGGGTGCATGTTCACTGAAACAGGAAGGTGGAGAGCAACGCCAGCGCCGCCAGCACGAAGGCCGTGCTGAGCAAATCCGGCACGCGGAACAGCCGCATCTTGGCATTCGTGGTTTCCACGACCACGACCACGGCCGAAAGGGCCAGCAGTTTGGCTAAGTAAGCCGCCAGACTGATTCCCAGCGCGGCCACCGAGGCCTGCGGGCCCGCCAAGCCCAGCGGGAAGAACACGTTCACCAGCAACGTCATCAGCACCAGTTGCTTGATGGACGCGCCCCACTCCATGAACGCGAGGTAACGGCCCGAGTATTCCAGCAGCATCGCCTCGTGAATCATCGTCAGTTCCAGATGCGTCGCCGGATTGTCCACGGGGATGCGTCCCGTCTCCGCCAGCAACACGACGAACAGCGCCGCGAACGCCAAGACGTGCGCCGGGTTCAGGAGTTTCCACGTCGCGCTTTGCGTGCTTTGGGCAATCTGGCTCAGGTCGGTGGAGCCAGCCGTGATGGCCACGGTGAATATCGCCAGCATCATGGCAGGCTCGGCGATGGCGGAAATGGTCATCTCGCGGCTGCTGCCCATGCCACCGAAAGTGCTGGCCGGGTCCAGTCCGCCGAGCGCAAGAAAGAAACGCCCCAGCGCCAGCAACCCGACCACCGCCAGCACGCCGCCGAAAAGGCGCAACGGCGCGGGCGCGCTGATCATCGGCACCATGAGTCCCGCCAGCAACGCCGTCAGGAAGACCACGTAAGGCGCAAACGAGAAAACCCACGACGCATGCTCGGAGATGACCATGTCCTTCCGCAGGAACTTGGCGATGTCGAAATAGACCTGCCACGGGCGCGGGCCGCGGCGGTTCTGCAGCTTGGCCTTCCAGTTCTTGATGCAGCCGCTCAACAGCGGCGCGAGCAGCAGCAACGCCAGCGTTTGCCCCAGGAAGTTGAGCGGGTCGAGGTTCATGACGCAAACAGGAGCAGCGCCACCAGCGTGATGAAGACGTAGATGAGGTAAGCCTGGAGGCTGCCAGCCTGAAGCGCGCGCAACCGGCGCGACAGCCGAAGCAGCCAAAGGTTTACCGGCCGATAGATGCGGCTCTGAAAGACTTCCTCCATGTGGCTCTCAAAGCGGAGCGTCGTGGCGAAGTAAGGCGAGAAATCGTATTCCCGTTGCACTTCGCGCCGCGGGCGGAACAGCGCCTTGAAAATCATGCGGAGCGGTTTCGAGAAACCGGTGGCGGTATATTCCATCTGCGGTGTCAGACCGCGCTGGCCGCAGTCCCAAGTCGGCGCAATACGGGTTCGAGTCCGGCGCGCGAACACCGCCCAGAGCGCCAGAGGCACAGGCAGCAGACACACGAACATCAGCGTGATGCCGAGCGTCGAAACGGTCCCTCCCTGCGCCGTCGCGCCCGAAAGCACCAGGCCGTTGGCCACGGTGAGTTGCTGGCTGAGTTGGTGACCGGTCAGTTGCTGCGTGAGAGGGTCGAGGAGTTTCAGAAACGCGGTCGGGAATAAACCCAGGATGATGCAGGCCGCCGTCAAGATGCCTTGACCAACCAGCATCGGGAGCGAGGCTTCATGCGCGTTGCGGGCGTGTTCGCTGCGTGGCTGCGCCAGGAATGTGATGCCAAACGCCTTCACGAAACACGCCGCCGCCAGCGCGCCCGTCAGCGCCAGCATCGCGCCGCCCAACGGGAACATGAGCCGGACGAGGCTGGTGGTGGTGCCGAACCCCTGGAGCAGCGACTGGTAGGTGAGCCATTCGCTGACGAAGCCGTTGAGCGGCGGCAGCGCGGAAATGGCCACCGCGCCAACGAGAAAGAAAAGCGACGTCCAGCGCATGCGCTTGGCGAGGCCGCCCATCTCTTCCATGTTGCGCGTATGCGTGGCGTGCAATACTGCGCCCGCACCGAGGAAGAGCAGCGCCTTGAACACTGCGTGGTTGATGGTGTGATACAAACCGGCGATGAGCGCCAATGACGCGAGAACCGCATGCCCGGTGTGCAGAAACATCAGCGCTGCGCCCAAGCCCATGAGAATAATGCCGATGTTCTCGATGCTGTGATAGGCCAGCAGCCGTTTGAGGTCGTGCTCCATCAACGCATACAACACTCCCAACACCGCCGACACGGTGCCCGCCGTCAGCAACGTCGCGCCCCACCACATCGGCGGCGGCCCCAGAAACTCGAAACACACCCGCGCCAGGCCGTAGATGCCGGTCTTGATGAGCACGCCGGACATCAGCGCCGAGATATTGCTCGGCGCCACCGGATGCGCCACCGGCAGCCAGATGTGCAGCGGCACGGCGCCCGCCTTGATGCCAAAGCCAATCACAAAGAGCATGAACGCTGCATCCCGCTGCTGCGGCGAAAGCTTCGCCCCGATGCCCCGCAGGCTGGCGAAGCTGAAATCCCCAGCCGCCTGGGTCAGCATCAGGAAACCGAGCAGGATACACGCGGCGTCCAAGTGCGACATGATGAAGTAGAGCACACCCGCCTGGCGCGTCTCGCGGTCCTCGTGCTCGAAGCTCACCATCGCATAGGCCAGCAAGGCCATGAGTTCCCAAGCAATGAGGAACATCCAGAGGTTGCCCGCGATGAAGACCAGCGTCGTGACCAGCAGAAGAGCGTTGAAGACGCCCGCCAGCACGCCGACATTCTTCCGCCCGTAGTAGGTTCGGGCGTAACCAAGGGAGAAAACCGAGATGGCCAGCCCGACCAGCGACACAATCAGCACGAAGAAACACGACAGCGCGTCCGCCTCAACGACGAGCCTCACGGCGGGAATCGGCCCCGACCACAGCGTTACCGGCGCGATCGTCATTGCCCGGCCAGCCGCCAGGGAAGACACGCTGAAGATAACACCGCAGACACCACCGAGCGCAGCCAGACCGAATCCAATGACGTTCGCCAACCGCTCGGCGCGTTGCAGCACCAGCGCCCCCGCCATCCCTGCCACATACGCCCACAGGGCGAAAGTCAGCAGTATGGCGGAAGATTCCATCATAATTTCTTACCTTCGTTCACTCGCTTCGCCCAACCGGTCCAGTAATCGCAGCAGCCCGTCCAGAATGGTCAGCGGATGTGGCGGACAGCCGGGAATGAAAAGGTCCACCGGCACAAGGCCGGAAGCGCCGTTGTGATGTTGTTGATGGCCGATGAACGGTCCGCCGGCGATGGCGCAAGCTCCCAGCGCAATCACGATCCTAGGCTCCGGCAAGGCGATGTAAGTTTTCTTCAGCGCCAGTTCCATGTTCTTCGAAACCGGGCCAGTGATCAGCAAGCCATCGGCGTGGCGCGGCGAAGCGACGAACTGAATGCCAAACCGGCCGAGGTCCCAGCCGATGGTGCCGAGCACGTTCGTGTCAGCCTCGCAAGCGTTGCAGCCGGCGGCGCTGACCTGCCGCAGTTTCAGCGAGCGACCAAAGAGCCGCCGTAGTTTTTTGTCGAGTGCCTGCGCCAGACGCACCTGCTCCTTGCCCGTGTCGCCGAGCACGAGGTCTTCGCGCCGGCGCACCGCCATGCGGTGGTCGCTGGTCTGGGTGATGGCCTTGCTGGGACAAACCTTGACGCACTCGGCGCAGAAGATGCAGCGGCCGAGATCGAGCGCAACGGACTTGCCCGACGGGCGGGCGATGGCTTCCGTCGGACACACGGTCACGCAGGCGGAGCAACCGGCGTCGCATTTCGCGGCCTCCACCTTCAGCGCGCCGCCGTGGCGGTCGGGCAATGCGGGTGCCGGCCCTTTCGGATAGGCCATCGTTTCGCAACCGCGTTTCAAACGATTCAGGAGTGTGTCGTGGACAGACATGGGTTCAGCGCGGCTTCACAAGTCAAAGCCGCAATAGCTTAGATTAAAACTCTTGTTACACAACGGGAAATCCGAGATGGCCTGGCCTCGCAAGGCCAGCGCCAGCCCGGTCCAGTTGTGGAAGGACGGGTCGGTGATCTTGTAGCGCCGCAGTTTGCCGTCCGGGCCTGTGAGCGCGACGTGGCAAACCTCGCCCCGCCAGCCTTCGACGAGCGCCACCGCGAGCGAGTTCGGCGCAAGCGCGGGCAGCGACGACATCGTTTCGCCTTCGGGGACGGCATCCAATTGCTCTCGCAGAAAGTCGCCGGAGCGTTGGATTTCCAACCAGCGCACACGAGCGCGAGCAAACACGTCGCCATCCGGCCAGACGGACACCGGCACTTGGGCGAAGCGATGCCATCCGGTGGGGTGATCGAAACGCACGTCGCGCACCAGTCCGCACGCGCGCGCCGCCGGACCGACCAATCCAATCCCCGCCGCCTGTTTCGCGTGCAGGTGGCCGGTGTGCTCAAAGCGCGTTCGCACCGAAGCCGCGTCCCACAGCCACGCCGCAGCCTGCTGGACTTCAGCCAGCGCGGTTTCGAGACGCTTGCGCAACTGGCTCAGGCGTTCCGCGTCACCATCCAACGGGCAGCCGCCGGGTCGGACGAGGCCGCGCCCGAAGCGGTTGCCGCAAAGCAGCGCGGTCAGGTTCAGAAAATCGCCGCGGATTTTGCCGCAGGCCGAGGCCGTCGGTAGGAACGCGACGTCGCCGGCCAGCGCGCCGAGATCGCCGGTGTGGTTGGCCAGCCGCTCAAGTTCGAGAGCGATGGCGCGCAGCCATTGCGCCCGCAACGGAGCTTCGGTCCCGGCCAGGGCTTCGAGCGCGTTGGCATAAGCGGTCGCGTGGCCAATGGTCGTGTCGCCTGCCACGGTTTCCATCTGATAGACCGTGGCGCGATGCGGCCCGCCAGTGATCGCTTCCTCAACGCCGCGGTGTTGATAACCAAGTGCGATTTCCAAGTGCAACACTTCCTCACCCGCGCACTGAAAGCGGAAATGCCCCGGCTCGATGATACCCGCATGCACCGGCCCGACGGCAACTTCATGAATCTCGCGGCCATCCACGCGGAAAAAGTCGCCCACCGCGGGGCCAGCCCCGTGGTCTTTTCGCACCGGCTTCAGCCACGGATGGTTTTCGGGAACAACGCCGTGTTGTTCCCAAATCTCGCGCTCGAACAAGTGCGCCTGCGCGTGCGTGGCGGTCAGCGCCGGAAAGGAGCCGGTGAACGGCTGGCTGCGCCCGACGGCCAGTGTGTTGCCGGCGTCGAAGGCCAGCACGGCGACGAGCCGCAGCGCGTCGCCTTCCGGCACGCCGAAGAAACTGCTCAGACGTTCGCCGCGACCCAACTCGGCGCCGACATTGCGAAGGAACTCAGCCAACGGCCACTCGGGCACGTCGGCCCACGAGAGCGCGGTGCCGTTGGTCAGTAGAGTGAAAGGAGTGTCTCGTTTCATGGCGTGGGAGAAAGTTGTTGGACGGCCGCCGTCCAGGACTGGCGCAGCACGTCCGGGGTGGCCAAGCCCAGCCACAGCGACAGCAGCAATAACAGCACCGGCGGCACAATCACGGCGAGAGTTTCCCGGAACTTCGGGTTCATCTCTCGCGCAGCCTGACGCGGCCGGCCATACACGATGGCAAACACAACGCGGGTCAGACCAAAGAACGCCAGAAGCAGGCATCCAAGGAAAAAGGCCGCCGCCCATCCGTGCCCGGTGCCAAAAGCGCTCTTCACGATGAGCAGTTCGCTGAAGAACGGCCCGAACGGTGGACAAGCCGTCACGGCGAACAACCCCATGACGAACAGCGCCGCCGAGCGCGGGGTGATGACCGACATGCCGCTGACTTCGTCAACGGTCCGCCCGCCGGCCGCGCGGCGGATGTTGCCCGCGCTGAGGAAGAGCGCGCCCTTGGTCATGCTGTTATTCCACACATGGAAGAACGCCGCCCACAGGCCGGCACCGCCCAACGCCGCGCCAAAGCTGAGAATGCCCATGTGCTCGACGCTCGAATAGGCCAGCATCCGTTTGAAATCGCGCGCGGACAGCAGGAACAGCGCAGCCACCAGCATGGAAAACAAACCGATGACCAGTAGCGTCCGGTTGGCCACCGCGCCCGCGCCTGCGGCCTCGACGACCGCGCGCACGCGCAGGACGGCGGTGAAGGCCACGGTAGTCACGCCGCCGGCGAGCATCGCGCCGACAATGCCCGACGCTTCGCCATAGGCATCCGGCTTCCAAGTGTGCATCGGCGCCAGGCCCATCTTGGTGCCGTAGCCGACCAGGAGCAGCACCCAGGCGATCAACACCCACGGCCGGGACAGAGAGGCGCCCTGTGCCACCAACCCCGCGAACGTCAAGTCGCCAGTCCCACCGCCGTGCAGCGAGGCGTAGCCCAAACAGAATGATCCGAGCAGCGAGAGCGCGATGCCCGTGCCGCCCACGAGCAGGTATTTCCAAGTCGCTTCGAAGGCGCGCGGGGTGTTGTTGAAGTGCAGGAGCGGCACGGAGGATAATGTCACCGCCTCCGTTGCGATCCACAGCAGGCCCAGATGACGCGCCATGTGCGCCGCGCTCATCAGACCCAGCGCCGCGAGGAAAGCCGGCACGAAGACGCGGTTCGATCGTTCCGACCGCAGTTGCAGATAGGGCACGCCATAGGCCGCGCAGCCTAGGAACAGCAGCGAAACCGCCGGCAACATCGCCCGAGCCAGCGGG
The DNA here is from genome assembly GCA_041667205.1 of Verrucomicrobiia bacterium. Lineage (GTDB taxonomy): Bacteria > Verrucomicrobiota > Verrucomicrobiia > CAIQCK01 > CAIQCK01 > CAIQCK01. The sequence continues at coordinate 38,048 of JBAYFL010000023.1, forward strand.
TCGTAGCCAAACCACGCGTGAAACGGAGCTTCGGGCGGATACACCAACAACCCGAAGGACAGTAGCGTGTGCATCAGCGCCGCCACCGGCAAAAACCACGGGCGCGTGCGGTTGTTCGGCCAAAGGGCCGCCAACGCCGCCGCCATCAGGGGCACAATAATCAGAAGGAGTTCTTTCATTCTCGAAGCACAGTCAGCTTTCGCGTGTCGAGCGAGTCGAACGCGCGTTGGATACGGTCCACGATGATGCCGGTGACAAACACCGCCACCGTCAGGTCGAGCAGGATTCCGCCCTCAACCAGCAGCGGGACGGAGTGGATGAGCAGCAGACCGAAAAGGTAAATGCCGTTTTCCAGGATCAGGTAGCCGCAAACTTGTGAAATGGCCTTGGAGCGCCCGATCAGCAGCAACAAGCCCGCAAGCACGGACGCCAGCGATCCCGCCACCAGCAGGGATTCGTGATGCTCCGGCAGCAAAGGCAGCCGGCTCGCCAGCACCACAGCGCCAATCATTCCCGCCGCGCCAAGCAGCAATGACGGCAGGAACCCGATCAAGGGATAGAGATCGCGGTCAATGTTGGCGGTGCGCATGGCCCGGCGCAGCAGCGCGGGAATCACCAGCCCCTTTATCGCCACCGTGGCAATCGCCACCGCCACCACCAACAAGCGCAGTTCGTGCTCAATCACGAGCGGCATGATGCCCAGCACCACACCTTGCAGCGCAGCGACGCGGATCAGCGACGGCAGCCGGCTGGTGCCCAACGCAACGAGGTTCAAGCCCATCGCCAGACCAATGAGGAGGTTCAGCCAGTCGTTCACGCTGCACCTCCTTTCCATGCGATCAGCAGAGCGAAGACGCAGAGCAAGAACGCCGTCGTCAGCAGCAATGGCACGCGGCGGAATGCAACACGGGCCGTCAGCGACTCCGTGAATCCGACCGCTACGGTCACCAGCAGCACGCCGCCGATCATCGCTCCCGACGCGGCAGCGACCGACAGTTCGCCGATGGGCAGCACCGCCTGCACCAGCAGGACGGAGAAGAGGAGAAGCTTCATCGCCGCGCCGTGCAACACCGCCGCGAACGGTGGGCCGCTATGGTCCAGCACCATCACTTCATGAATCATGGTCAGTTCAAGGTGTGTGTTGGGGTCGTCGAACGGCACGCGGCAGTTCTCCGCCAGCAGCACCGCAAACAAGCCAACCGCCAGCAGCACCGCGCCCGGCCCAACCGACGGCGTGAGCATCGCGCTCAACGACACGCTCCCGCTTTGCATGCTCAGGGTGAGCACGGCCGTAATCACAGCCGCCTCCGCGAGCACGGCGTAGCTCACTTCCCGCGCCGCGCCCATGCCTTCAAAGGCCGAGCCGGTTTCCAGCGCCGCCCACGCCGTGCAGAAACGGGCCAGTGCGAGCAGGTAAATCAACAGGATCACGTCGCCGCGAAAACTCAGCGACGTTCCCAGCGGTCCCAACGGCAGGAGCAGCGCCGCGGCCAGCACCGCCACCCAGGCGATCGCCGGCCCGGCGATGAATCCCGGAGACGCGAGCGTGCTCACGACCACGCCCTTGCGCCACAGCCGCGCCAGATCGTAGTAAAGTTGCAGCACCGGCGGCCCGCGTCGCCCAGCCACCCAAGCTTTTACCTTGTTGATGATGCCCGGCAGCAGTGGCGCCAGGAACAGCCACACTGCCAACCGGGCCATGAATTCAAGAATCGAGATCACTTATATACTCCCAAAAAGAACCAATGCTCCCATGGCTGCGAGTGCGGCCACCAGATACAAGATGTAATCCGGCAGGCGCCCTTGCTGGCGCTGTCGCGCCCACGCCGAAGCGGCCATCACGACGTCGCCCACCGGGCCAATAACCTTTTCCAAGACGGTCTCCGGAATCCGCTCAACGAAATCTGCGTGGTGCGGAAACGGCCCGCGCGGCCAGTGCAGCCTGCGCTCGGGTCGCAACACCCAGCCGAACCAGCCAACAGCCAAGGCTGCGAACGACCCGCCGGTGTATTGCATCCGGGCCGTCGGAAACGCGTAACCGCAATCCCAAGTGAGCGCCCGGCGCACGCCATTTGTCCGCGCGCGGAACCAGAGCGCGATGGCCGCCACCGCGAGCGATGCAGCAAGCGCCAGATGCATGCTGCCCAGCGTGACAAGCGGCACCGGCGGTTCGCCGCCATTCCCCGCAGATCTCCACGCTGCCAGCAGCCGCGAAACGAAAGGCCAGACGGCCGCGGGCGCCATCGCGAGGCACGCGCAGATGCCCGCCAAAGCCAGCATGGGCGCGCGCATCCACCAGCCACATTCATGGGCATGCGCCGCGGTCTGGGTGCGCGGCGCGCCGAGAAACACCACAGCCGACGCCTTCACAAACGCAGCCAACGCGAGCGCGCCCGTCACGCCGAGCGCAATCGTTGCTGGCACGATGGCGACGGCGACTCGCGTGTGACTTGCCGCCGCGTCGAACAGCCCCAGATACACGAGCCATTCGCTGACAAATCCGTTGAGCGGCGGCAAAGCCGAGATGGCCGCAGACCCGAAGGCGAACAAGCCGGCCGTCCACGGCATCGCGCGCCACAAGCCGCCGAGCCGGCTCATTTCCCGCGTGCCCGTCGCGTGCAGCACCGAACCGGCGCCGAAGAAGAGCAGGGCTTTGAATGCGCCGTGATTCCACACGTGCAGGAGCGCCCCCGCCATCGCGAGACGGCCCCATGCGGCGTCGCCGTTCGCAGCGCCCAGCAGCGTCGCGCCCAAGCCGATCAGGATGACGCCCATGTTTTCCACCGAGCAATAGGCCAGCAGCCGCTTGAGATCGTTTTGCGCGAGTGCAAACGCCGCGCCCAACACCGCGCTCGTTGCTCCCAGCGCAAGCACCACCCAACCCGCGCCCGACGGCAGCGGCAGCCAGCCGCTGAAACGCACCAAGCCGTAAAGTCCCATCTTGATGGCCACTCCCGACATGATGGCCGAGACATGGCTGGGCGCGTTTGCGTGTGCTGACGGCAACCAAATGTGCAGCGGGAACATGCCGGCCTTCACGCCGAAACCGAACAGCGCCACCCAAAACAGTGGTGCCAACTCGGGGTGGTCGTGCATGGGACCGAGGTCCCAACTTCCGGTTTTCGTCGCCAGCAGCGAGAAGAATGCGAACAGCCCGAGCGTCCCGGCGTGCGACGCCGCGAGGTAAAGCCAGCCCGCCGCGCGCGTCTCGCGTCGTTCCCGTTCCAGCGTGATCAAGAAATAGGCTGACAATGCGAAGGCTTCCCACGCCATGAGGAAATGGAGTCCGTTGGCGCAGAGCAGCACCAGACCCATGCAAAGAACCAAAGTGCTCCACCACGCCCGGCCGCGCCCGGCTGATGTCGGATGTTCGTCATCCGGCCAATACCCGCGGGCATACACCGCTCCGCCGCCGCCAACCACCGCCACCAGCGCGAGGAACCACGCGCTCAGCGCGTCGAGATGCAGATGCATCCGTTCGCCGCCAACCGCAAAGCTGCTCCGCCAATCCCACTCCGCGCCTCCGCCAAGCGTCCAGAAGGCGGCCGCGAGAAGAGTCGCCGTGCCGGCCAGCGTCAGCGCCAGCCACACGCGCGGGTAGCGCGCGCCGCTCAATGCGGCGGCCACCAGCATCACGACTGCTCCGGCTATGAACCAATCCATCGTCATGCTGGGTTCTCGTGTTTCAACTCGGTGCCGCCCGAGGCGTCAGCCGTCGCAAGCGCATGGAAAAGTTCATCGTCCGGCGCGCCCCGCTCGACCACATCCCGCAGCGGTCCGTGGGCAATCGCCCGACTGAGCCGGGCCAGCGTGTCGAGGTGCGCGCGCGGCGAAGGCGGAATGAAGAAGAACAGCCGCGTCACCGGCACGCCGTCGGACGCGGGTTCAGCCAGCGGCAGGGCGTCGCGCAACAGGAGCAGCGTGATTACGCCGGCGTTCCGGCCCAGCGTCACCCGCGCGCTAAAATGCGGCAACGCGAAGCCGCCGCCTATCGGCGCCCAATTGACGCCGCCCTTGGCGCGCAGTCGCTGCGCCAGCAACGCGCGCACCGGCTGGGGAATGCTCGACAACGAAGCGATCACCCGTTCCAGCACTTCGATCGCACCCGACGGCGGGACATCACGCCAGATTCCTCCAGCGCGCAACATCGGCGCTAGTTCCAAGCCGGTGGTAAAGGCACCGTTCTCAGGCGCCAGGAACCCGGCCCGCGCCGTCAGTCCGTGTCCGGCCGCCCAGTGGGCTACGCGCGCCCGATCAAACAGCACCCGGCCACGGTCCTGCACATACGGCAGTCCTTCATCGTGAATCCAGTCATCAACGACTTTCTCCGAAACGCCGAACGACTCAGCAAGCTCAACCAAGTTTAGATACATGTCTTGTTAGTAATCTGTTGTTGCGCGACCTCGGGTGGTTTCCATTCACCGGCTCCACAACACCGTCATGACTGCCACCGCGATCAGGCCGAGAATCAAATAAAGTATGTAGGCGTGGGTTCGCCCGTGCTGTAGCCGCCGGGCCACGCCGGAAACCCACATCACTACCCATGCGACCGGTTCGATCACCCGCTCCAGCACGGTTTCCGGCGTGTGCTCTTCAAACTTGGCGTGTCGGGGAAACTCCTCGACCGGCCGATGCTCGTGCCGTTCCGGCAACAGAATCCACGCGAACCATTCGGTGATGATGCCCGCAAATGATCCCGCCGTGTATTGCATGCGCGCCGTCGGCGCTGCGTAACCACAGTCCCAAGTCAGGCCGCGCACCCAGCCGTGCCGGTGCGCCCGCCGCCACAACCAGATGGCGCCAACCACACCCGACACAGCCAATGCCAGGTGAACGAGACCCAGCGTCACCAAGGATTCCGGCGCCGGCACGTCCGCCCAGGTTCCCTGCCACGCGACCACCGCAGTATGCACGGCCGGCCAAAAGACAAACGGTGCCAGACCGATGGCCACGCAACCCGCCGCCAACACTAGCATCGAACCGCGCATCCAACGACCACACTCATGCGCATGTTCGGCCTCGTGCGAGCGCGGCGCGCCGAGGAACACCACGCCGCACACTTTGACGAAACAGGCCAGCGCCAGCGCGCCGGTCATCGCCAGCAAAACGATGGCCGGAATCGCTCCGACCACGGCCGCGCCGGGTTGGTTGACGGCATCGAAAAGTCCCAGATAAACCAGCCATTCGCTTACGAACCCGTTCAACGGCGGCAGTCCGGAAATCGCTGCTGCGCCCAGCGCGAACAGCGACGCCGTCCACGGCATGGCCCGCCACAGTCCGCCAAGACGGCTCATCTCGCGGGTGCCAGTGGCGTGCAGCACCGAACCAGCGCCGAGGAACAGCAGCGCCTTGAACAAACCATGATTCCACACGTGCAAGAGGCCGCCCGCGAGCGCCAGCGCGCCCCAAGCCGGATGCCCATGCGCCGCCGCGACGAGCGCGAAGCCGACGCCCATGAGAATGATGCCGATGTTCTCGACGCTGTGATAGGCCAGTAACCGCTTGAGATCGTGCTGCCCCAGCGCGAACGCCACGCCCAGCACCGCGCTCACCACACCCACGCCGGCCACCAGCCAGCCCGCTCCATCCGGCACCGGCAGCCACCCGCTGAACCGCACAATGCCATAGATGCCCATCTTGATGGCCACGCCCGAAAGAATGGCCGAGACGTGGCTGGGCGCATTGGCGTGCGCCGATGGCAGCCAGATGTGCAGCGGAAACATGCCCGCCTTCACGCCAAACCCGAACAACGCCAGCCAGAACAGAGGTGCCAACTGCGTCTGGTCGCGCACCGGCCCCAAGTCCCAGCTTCCCGTCTCCGTCGCCAGCAACGAGAAGAACGCAAACAACGCCAGCGTGCCCGTATGCGAGGCAGCAAGGTAAAGCCAGCCCGCCGCCCGCACCTCGCGTCGCCGCGCGTCGAGGGTGATGAGGAAGAAGGCGCACACGGTGAACAATTCCCATGCGATGAGAAAGTGCAGGCTGTTCGAGCACAGCAGCACCACACCCATGAACAGCAGCAGCGCGCTCCACCAGGCGCGGCCTCGCGGTGCCGAGCGCGAGTGCGCGGCATCCGCCCAATACTCATATGAGTAGGCGCCAGCGGCTCCGCCCACCACGGCCAGCAAGGCCAGAAACAACGCGCTCACGCCGTCCAGCCGCAGATGCACCGCCTCGCCGCCAAGGAGGAACGCACTCCGCCATTCCCACGCGGAGCCTGTGGTCAAAACCCATGTGGCCGCGGCGGCTGCCGCCAATGCCCCTGCGAGCATAGCCGCCAGCCACCCACGCGGCGCGCGAAACGCGCCGAGGATGCTGGTTAGAATGGCCACACCAGCCACCGCCAACAGCACGCCAGGGTTCATCGTCCGATCTTCAACCTTCTGACGGGCTGGGGCGCGGCGAGTGGCTCCGATTGGCTAGAACAGACCTGTCCACCTACGCAGTGGTGTGGCAGGCCGCCTTCGCGGACCCACGAGTGCGCCTTGTTTCTTGGCGCTTTTAAAAATCGGCAAACATCTCGAACCGTCAATTGCATGATTACTGCCTCCGCCGCCTGATTCCGCGGCGCGTAAAAAAGGTCTTTAATAGGGCAGATTTCCCGTTTCGTCAACTCCTCGACGTGACACTCCAAGGCGCTGGCGGGCTATGTGCCGCCAGCGAAGGTAGTTCTATCCACTACTTGCCAGAAACAACGGTTATGGCATACTGGGAGCCGTGGTCACTTTTGGGCGGAGATAGCCATGCAAACGACTCTGTTATAGCGCCGCAGAAGGGCTGCTCGAAGGCGGCCTGGAGGTCATGGTGCCGTTGTTCATCGGCCCGGACGACGTCATCCGTGTAGATACGCGCGGGCGAAAGTATCTTGGGAAGGAAAACGTGGAATGAAGTTTTTGAAGTGGATGTTCATCATCATCGGTGTGATTGCGTTGTTGGCGGGGGGCGGATTGGCTTTTTACGATGCGGGCGATTGGACGCCGTTGTTTCGAGCCGACAAGGGCAAGCTGGTTGGCGCGCCCGTCACCGACATCACCACGGTGGACGAGATGACAGTGTATGACGTGGAACTGAGCAACGACAAGGGCCGGCATGTGATGTGTCGCGTGAGCATTCCTGCCGCCGCTGGCAAGCGCCACACTTGGCCGGCGGTGGTCCTGCTGGCCGGCACGGAGACGGGGCGCAAGGCCGTGGACAGGCTGCCGCCGCAGAAGAACATGATGGTGATCGCGCTCGACTATCCGGAGGTGCTGAAACTGGATTTCTCCAACGAGGTGGCAACATTCAAGTCGGTGTGGGAGGTGCGCGAGGCGGCGATGCACATGGTGGCCAGCGTCCTGCTCGCGGGCGATTTCGTGGCGGCGCAGCAGATGGTGAACCCGGAGCGCGTGGCGCTGGCTGGTATCGGTCCCGGCGCATTCATCTGCGCGGCGGCGGCGGCGGCGGACAACCAGAATCAGTTTACGTATGTGGCGTTGCTCCAGGCCGGCGCGGGCATCGGTGGACTGATCGAGGCCAACGCCAGCCGGTTGAAACTGCCCGTGCCGGCCGTGACAGCCGGGCACATCGGCGAGTGGCTCTTCAAGCCGCTGGAGCCGGGCCGCTACGTTGGCCATCTCTCGCCCCGGCCGCTGACGATCCTCAACGGCAAGACCGACAGTTGGATGCCTGCCAACGCGGCGCAGAAATTATTCGACAAGGCTCGCGAGCCGAAGAAGCTGATCTGGCTCAAGGGCGAGCGCGAGTCGGCTGACGACAGATCGCTGCTCCAAGACCTGGCCAACCGCGTGCTCATCCAGTTGCCGGTGGCGGCAAAGACGAGCGCGCTCGGATTATCCACCGACATGATGGGGCGGTAGCGCCGTTCGCCGCGCCGGCCGGAGCCTTCTCTGCGCGCGTCGCGCAAATCGCACGGGCGGTCGTGTTTCGCCTTGCCCGCGCAGGAACTTTTGGCCCATCCTCCCGTCATGTTCCGCTCCGTTGACGAACAACTGAAGGTCCTCTGCGCCCGCGCCGTGCAGATTGAGACAGTGGACGAACTGCGCAAGAAGCTCGACGCCTCTCGCGCCGCCAACCGGCCGCTGCGCGTGAAGCTCGGCATGGACCCGACCGCGCCGGATATCCATCTCGGCCACACCGTCGTGCTGCGAAAGATGCGTGAGTTTCAGGACCTCGGCCATAAGGCCGTGCTCATCATCGGTGATTACACCGCCCTGATCGGCGACCCGTCCGGCAAAACCAAGACGCGCCCGATGCTTTCCGCCGAGGAAATCAAACGAAACGCCGAGACGTATTTCCAGCAAGCTGGCAAGGTTCTCGACACCGCGCCGGGCAAACTCGAAATCCGCTACAACAGCGAGTGGCTCGCGCCGATGCGACTGGCGGACGTTATCAAGCTGTGCAGCAAGATGAGCGTTGCCCGGATGATGGAGCGCGACACGTTCGAGAAACGCTACAAGGCCGGCGAGCCAATCAGCATCCACGAGTTTCTCTACCCGCTCATGCAGGGCTACGACAGCGTCTGCATCCAGGCCGACGTCGAACTTGGCGGCACCGACCAGACGTTCAACAACCTCGTCGGCCGCCAACTCCAGACCGACGCGGGCCAGCAATCGCAGATCGTCATGATCATGCCGATCCTGCCGGGCCTCGACGGCGTGCACAAGATGAGCAAGAGCCTCGGCAACTACATCGGCGTCAGCGAGCCGCCGAACGAGGTCTTCGGCAAGGCCATGAGCATCAGCGACGAGCTGATGTGGGTCTGGTATGAGATGCTACTCGGCAGAACACCCGCTGAAGTCGCGGCGTTAAAGACCGGTCATCCGATGGAAGCCAAGAAGGCGCTCGCTGCCGCGCTCGTAGAGCGACTTCACGACGCCGACGCAGCCCGCGCCGCGCTGGAGCATTTCGACAAGCAATTCTCGAAGAAGAAACTCGACGAAGTCGCCGAGCCGCTCGCCGTTCCCGCCGGCAAGATCGGCCTCATCGAACTGGTTGAGAAGAGTGGCGTGTTCAAGAGCCGCAGCGACATCCGCCGGGTTATCCAAGAAGGCGGCGTCCAACTCGACGGTCAGAAGATCACCGATCCGAAAGCCGTGATTGAGCCGCGCGCTGGCCAGATTCTGCGAGCGGGCAAGCGCGTTGTGCGGAAGATTGAGTTGCAGTCCTGAGCAAGGGCTGATTCGAAACACAGAGACGTAGAGTTTGGCAGAGATTTGCGATTGCTTCGGCCGGCAAACTAGGCTATTGGCAAACGCGTCCGTCCGGTCGGGGCGTAGCGCAGCTTGATAGCGCGCCTGCCTTGGGCGCAGGAGGTCCCGGGTTTAAATCCCGGCGCCCCGACCATCTCCCGCCAAGCGCCGCTTAGAACCGGCAACCCACGCTGAGTTGCGGGCCGATGGCGTCTATCGCGCGGTTCTGGCGAGCCGGCTCGGAGAGTCCGGCGTTCGAGAAGTGGACGTATTCAGCCATCAACCGGACATACCACGTGTCGTTGATGTCGTAGCGAACGCCGAGGTTGACGGTGAACTCGAAGCAAAAATCCTGTCCGAGGCCGCGTGGAGTTGTTGCGGTTGGATAATCCTGTGTATTGGCGAAACCAAAGCCAACCATCGCGCCAACAAATGGCACCAAGCGCCAACCCGGTTGGACGAAATTGTAACGCGGCCCGAAGTCGAAGCCGATGATGCGGGATTCCGGCCCGTGCGTGACCGCCATGCCGTAGGGGCGGAACGCAAACTCCGAATAACCGCGCCACCAACCTTCGTCGTCGCTGGGATCGTCCAGCTTCAGTGACGCCGTAATAGAGGCCGGCACCAGTGTGTAGCCATCCAAACCTTTTGACCGCATGTTGGAAAATAAAACACCGCTTCCTGTTTCCAACGACCAGTCGCCCTTCACCTCGGTGCCAAACGAAGTGGCCCGCTGCTGTGCCCACGCCGCCGTGCCGAGAATGCTGCACAACCCCGCCACCACCGCCAGCGCGATAATGCGGTGGCAAAAACCTTTTCTCGTGTTCATTTGCATAATCATTCCTCTGATGGGATCAGTATTACACTTCTGAAAAGGAGTTTTCAATCCTTCTACGGAAGACGCCGCCGCATCAGCGTCGCATACGCCAGCGGCGCTCTGGGCAGGTTCACTGTGTCGAAACGGAACTCGCGAATCCATTCGATGTCGAAGTCGGGGCTGAACGCCGCGCGGATTTCCTCTTCGCTGACCGTTGGCGGGCCGGGGTCGAGCGGCTCTTTCGCGTTGCCGCAGAGCAGGAGAAAAACGCTGCCGGGCCGCGTCACGCCCAGCACTTGCCCGACGAACACGCTGCGCTGGTCTTTCGCCAGCGTGTGGAAGCAACCGCTGTCAAACACGAACTCAAACGGCCCGCCAAGATCGGGCAGCGCAAGCACGCTGGCGCAGACGAAGCTTGTGTTCGCGTTCGCCGCCCGCGCTTTCTCTCTCGCCCGCTGGATCGCGACTCCGGACAAATCCACGCCAGTTGCGTTGAAGCCCTGCTGCGCGAGGAAAATTACGTTTGTGCCCGTGCCGCAACCAAGGTCGAGCGCGCGACATGGCTTCACCGCTTCACTTTCAAGGCACAACCGCAGTTGCGTGGAAGGCCGGCCCGTGTCCCACGGCGGCGCCTGCGGGTCGCGGTAAGTTTGATTCCAGTCGCGGTTGGGCGTTGGCAAGCGGCTCAACTCCAGAACTCTCGCGGGTCCGTAACCTTCCCCGTCAACGCGCTGGCGGCGACGGTCGCGGGACTGGCAAGGAGCACCTGGCTCTCGCGGTTGCCCATGCGGCCGGGGAAGTTGCGGTTCGTCGCGCTGATGCACTTCATCGGCGAGTTGACGCGGCCGAAGGTGTCCTCCGGCCCGCCGAGGCAGGCGGCGCAACCAGCGTTCTCCGTCATGCGCACGCCAGCGTCCACGAGAATCTGCCACACCGATTTGTCGCCGAGTTTCACCGCGCGCAAATCCTGCACGACCTGCGTTGTCGCCGGCACGCCAAAGGTGTCTATCTTCACCTGCCGGCCCTTCACCACGCGGGCAAACGCGATGAAGTCGCTGGTCTTGCCGCCGGTGCATGAGCCGATGTAAGCGCGGTCAAGCGCGACATGGCCGAGTTCGCGGGCGAGCTTGCGCTGGCCGGGGTCGGGATGGCAGGCGACGGTCGGTTCGAGTTTAGAGAGGTCGAACTTTTTGTCGTAAACGTAGCTGGCATCCGCATCGGGCGTCACCGCTTCGTAATCCTTCTTCGTGCCGTTGACGGCGATGCGCTCGTTGACGTAATCGAACGTCTTCTGGTCCGTCTCAAAAATGCCGTTCTTGCCGCCGGCCTCAATGGCCATGTTGGCGATGGTCATACGGTCGTCCATGTTCATCGCCGACGCGCCGGGGCCGCGGAACTCCATCGCGCGGTAGGTGGCGCCGTCGAAGCCTATCTCGCCGATGACGTGGAGGATGACGTCCTTGCCCATCACGCCGGGTTGGAGCGCGCCTTCGAACCAGAACCGCATCGTCTCCGGCACCTTCAGCAAAATCTTTCCGGTGCCCATGACGAAGCCGGCGTCGGTATTGCCGATGCCGGTGGCGAACTCGCCGAACGCGCCGGCGGCGCAGGTGTGGCTGTCGGTGCCGAGAAGCACCTCGCCGGGTCGCGTGTGGCCCTTGAGCGGCAGCGCGGTATGGCAGACGCCAACGTAGTGGCTGCCGTGCTGCTTCGCGAGCGGCCCGCGCGACGCGTCGAACTTCCAGTGGCCGCGCGGATCGTCAATGATGTCGTAGAAATACGGCAAACCCTGTTCGCGCGCGAACTCGCGGAGGGTGTCCACGTTACGGTTGCAGAGCGCGTCGGTGGTGAAGATGTAATGGTCCGGCGTGATGACGATCTTCTTCGGGTCCCACACCTTCGCGTTCTTGCCAAACTCGCGTTTGAACACGCCGATGGTGCCCGGTCCGCACACATCGTGCGTCATCAGGATGTCCACTCGCACCCAGACGTTTTCGCCGGCGTAAACCCTCGCCTTGCCACTGGCGCGGGCGAGGATCTTTTCTGTCAATGTCATGCCCATAAGCTCTGTCCTGCTGAAATTAGTCTGGCGAACTTAAAGGACACCTCGCGCTGTTGCAACGGGTTTTTCCCAGCCCTACGGCACAACCTTCTCATCCACAAGTCGACCGTCGGAAGTTTCCAGCAAGATGCGGTAGCGACCGGGTCGCAGTTGGGCGTTCTCGCCGACGGGCCGGCTGAAAACACGCTGGAGTGTCTGGCCCGGCTCAACGCGCAGCGCCGCCGCCACGGAACGCTCTTTTTCGCCCAACGGATCACTGACGATGACGCGAATGATCTCCAGAGGCCGGGCGTCACCGTTATGAATGGTCACCTCATATTCGAGCGAGGGCGGCTCCACGAAGTAGCGCGTAATCAGGACACGATCCAGCGTCACCCGCACTTTCGATGCGGCGAATGCGGACATCGTCGTCCGCGGCTGCGTCGCTGCGCGCCACCACGCCGCCGCCAAGCCGGCGAGAATGGCGATAGCAAGGAACGCGCCCAGCCACAGCAGCCATCGCTGTCGCGACCGGCTCTGCGCGATCATCGCCGCACCCACCGCCACAAGCCGCGTGCGCAGTTGCGGCTGCGCGGGCGTCGGCTGTTGCGCGAGTTGCTCCGCGCCGTGTTGCACCGCCTCGAAGCTCCGCAGGATGGCGGCGCAGGATGGGCATTCGCGCAGATGCTCGCGCATCGCGTTTCGGCGCGCGGCGGGCAGTTCGCCATCGAGATAGGCCGACCATTCCTGCGGGGCGTGGTGTTCGGATGCTCGCGTGCTCATGTCAGTAGCCCTCCATAAACTTCAACAACCGGCAGCGCGCGCGGAACAGTGTGGCGCGCACCTGTTCAAGTCGGCAGTTCATTGCCCGCGCGATTTCCTCGTAGGACATCTCCTCAAAGCTGCGCAGCGACACGGCCATCCGCTGGTTCTCCGGCAGCCGATCCATCGCGTCGGCAAGCCGCTTGAGGAACTCCTTGTTGAGCAGCTCGTGGCTCGGCGACAGCAGTGTCATCGGCTCCGCCTCGGACGCGTCGGCGGGTTCGGCGGCTGTGTCCAGACGCCGCCGCTTGCGGAGATGCATCAGACAGACGCGTGTGGCGACGGCAAGCACCCATGTGGACAGCTTTGATTTCCCCTCGAACTTCGCCACCGCGCGGAAGACGGCGATGAACGTCTCCTGGCAGACATCCTCCGCCTCCGCTTCGCCGACCATGCGCCGCGCAAGGTAATAGACTGGCCGGCGATAGCAGTCGTAAAGCATCCCCAACGCCGCGGGATCGACGCGACGGCACCGGCGCAGAGTTTCGACGTCCAGTTCGGTCATGGCATAAGCCTCAACCGTTTGTTGCGCGTGGCGGCTGAAAGTTGGGCGAAATACACGCGGCTGGTTTGGCAGAACCGTGGCGCGTCGGCAACGAGGAAATGCAGCGACGTTGGAGGGTCAGGGCTGCACCGCGCTGCCGCCGCCGTTTTCAGCGTGGCTGGCGCGCAGCGACTGGAGGTAGCGGGTGAGCAGGTCGGCTTGGGCCGGTGTCAGCCTCGTCTTCACAATCATCTGGTTCCGCCACATGTTCCACGCGGGTTCGGGATATTTTTCGATCTTGTAGGACTTGTGACACCGGCAGCATTTCTCAACATAAAGTTTCCTGCCCGCCGCTGTTTCTTTCGGCGTCAATCCAGCCGTGGTGGCCAGTGCGATGGCAACAATGACATACGCTAGTTTCATCAGAACCCGACTCCAACAATCAGACGCACGTTGATCCGCTCGTGTCCTTTGAGATCAAGGTGACGGTTGTTGTCCGGATCGTCCAGAAAAAACTGCCGCGAATACCGCGTCGCAGGCCAGCGCCGAATGCGCCGTCATCCGGTCGGCGCGCGGCGGGTCTTGCTGGGTGATCGTTTCATTTCGTGGCTCCTTTTGCTGCCGCAGGACGCTGCGAATCGAGGTAGGCCCTCAGGGCGGCGTAATCGCTGTCCGTGAGCCGGGCTTTTTGTCTCATCTTCGTCATCCAGCCGTTCCACGCCGATTCATCGTAAGCGGCAGGATCGTAGAGCTTGTGGCATTTGGCGCACTTGGCCCGGTTGAGTTTCGCGCCGGCGGCCAGTTCTGCTGCGGACGGTTCCGCCGCGCCCGCGCCGCATGACGCGAGCGCGGCGGCGATGATGATGATGTGGAGCGCGCGGCGCATTAGAATGAGATACCGAAGAGGAGACGAATATTGATTTTCTCATGCCTGGCGAGATCGAAGTCCGGCTCCCTGTCCCTGTCTGTCTGGAAGTTCTTGCCGTAAATCTGCGGCAGCACGCTGAGCATGGTCCACCAACGCTCGGTGTGGTAACTGACAACCGGGCCGAGGAAGACAGCCGTGTTGTCCCATTTTTTGTATTCGGAAATCTCGTTGTGGTCGCGCGCCTCGAAGCCAATATGCCACCGTTTGCCGACGGCGCGCGAAAGGCCCGCGACGAACTCAAACACACCCTTGGTCTCGTTCTGCAACAACGACCACTCCGTCTCGTGGACGAAGTTCACCGCCCACTTCCAATCGCCGTGTCGCTGACCGATGATTATCTTCTGTTCCAGTTCAAACTCCCGGTCCGAGATGGTTGGCTCCAAGTAGAGCGCGATGCCGACAGCGTGGTCGGCGGGGTTGAGAAGCATGTATTTGTTCTCAATGGACACGCCGGTCCAGAGGGCACCCGATGTGCGGTCGCCGGTGCCGGGGTCGCGAAACGACTCGTGCTGGCTGTTGAAGTAGAGCGCGAGTTGATAGTTGTCGGTGACGCCGTATTCGATCTCCTCGCGGAACTGCCAGCGCGAGTAATCGTCCTGCCCGACGGCGCTGTTGCGGCCGCCGCGCCATGTGACCCATTGTTCGAACTCCCACGCGCCTTTGGGCAGCGTCTCCGGCTCGTAGGTGTAGCCAAAGATGCGTTCCGTGGCCGACACGGTTCCGCCTGCCATCATTCCAGCCAACATCAGCGCCAGCGCGTGCAACGCGGCCCTGCTTCCAACCTGCTTCTTCATCTTCTGTTTCCTCGCCATTGTGGGACCGGCACAGTCCCGCCGCCGGGCAAAGGGGTAGCGCGCCGTTTTTGCGGATTGCAGACCCCGCCCGACTTGCTCTATCCTCCCAAGTGACAACTCGCCTGAGAGGGTTTGTTGCTCAATGAGGGCTGCGGCTTTGGGTGCCAATCCTGTCCGCAGTCCTCAAAATCCTTCGTCCCGGTCAACGGGGTTTCATTCCAGCAGCATCGTGATCTCCTGGACGTGCTCGGTCTCGGTTGCGATTTGTTTGCGGATGAAATCTTCCAGCCCCGGGTCGCCCACCACGCGGGGCAGCATGTCGCGGTAGGCTTCGAGGGCCTGCTGCTCGAAAACCAGCGCCTCGTTCAGCGCATCTTTCAGCGCGAGTGGTCCGCCGCCGGCTTCGACGTTGACGTTGACATGCGGCGTCTCGCCGAGGATGCGGATGTGCCGCGCGATGGCCTCGGCGTGTTCGAGCGTCTCCTGCATGGCCGTCTCGAAAAACGTGCCCGCCGCCAGCCGCTCCGTCCCGCGCAGCCGGTAACGAAGCTGGAAGTAGCGCAGGAACGCCTCCATCTCCTCGGCCATCAACCGGTTCAACTCATCCACAATTTCCGCATGCTTGATTAGTTTCATGGTGAAATCACTCGCTCAATTTTCCTCGGACTTCCGAAACTGGCTGAGCGCCTGACGGGCCGCCGGGTCGTCCGAAGTCAGAAACTTGATGAAGCGGAGAAGATTCTCGCCCGTGGAGTGGCTGATCAAATGTTCGACTTTGCAGCTATCTATCTCCGCTTGCTCCTCAGGCACGTTGATCACGTCGCGCAGAAACGTTTTCACCGCCGCCTTCTTGGCCATGATCGCTTGGGCGATCTTCAGCCCCTGCTCCGAGAGCTTGACCTGACGTCGGTCGTCCTCGGCAACCAAGCCGCGCGCCTTGATGTTGCGCAGGTTGATCGAGACGCTGCCACGGGTGATACCGAGCCAGCGGGCAATGTCAGAGACGCGCGCCCAGCCGCCATACTCGCGGCCGACTTCGTAGATCGCGACCAGATGGTGAGCCACGCTATGCGTGACTTCGTTGGCTTCGAATTCTTTCCACGTTTCCGTCATGGGTTTGGATTATGCGAAATATGTTTGATATGTCAAACATGTTTTTTATAAGTCATCCAAACCAAATGCAAGGGCCACTACCGCTTGGAGTTGCGGGAGTATGTTTACTTCGGCGCCCCGGTGAGGTTGATGACGACAGTCTTGGTCTCCGTCATCTCCTGCAGCGCGTAGCGCGGCCCCTCGCGGCCGACGCCGCTGTCCTTGACGCCGCCATAGGGCATCTGATCCACGCGGAACGTCGGCACGTCGTTGATCATCACACCGCCGCATTCGATCTGCTGCGCCGCCCAGAGCGCGCGACTGATGTCGCGCGTGAAAACGCCCGCCTGCAATCCGTAGCGGCTGCGGTTCACCATCTCGACAGCGTGCTCGATGGAATCGAACGCCTCCACGCACACGACCGGGCCGAAGATTTCGTCGGCCACCGCCTTCATGCCGGGCTGCGTGCCGGAGAGAATCGCGGGCGTTACCGTCGCGCGGCCGGTGCGCGCGCCACCGATGAGCTTGCGCGCGCCGCCTCGCTCGGCCTCGGCGATCCAATCGGTGACGCGCGCGGCGTTCGGCTCGTCAATCAACGACGTGACATCGCTCGCCTCCTCCAGCGGATGACCAATGCGCAACGCCGCCACGCGCGACCGCAGCGCGTCGGTGAAATCACCGGCAATCTTCCCGGCGACGTAGATGCGTTGGAGATGAATGCACACCTGCCCGGAGTGCGCAAAGCTGCCAATGGCGCAGCGGCCGAGCGCCAGTTCCATGTCAGCGTCGCTGTCCACGATGGCGGCGCAGTTCGCGCCGAGTTCGAGCGTGACCGGCTTCATGCCGGCGACGGCGCGGATGTGTTTGCCGACCTCCGCGCTGCCGGTGAATGTCACCATTGCTACATCCAGATGCGCCACCAGGAAATCGCCCACCTCGCCGCCGCCACCAGAAACCGTGTTCAGAAAACCGGCAGGCAGGCCGGCCTCGGCGAACAGTTCGGCAAGCATGTAGCCGCAGATCGGCGTCGTGCTGGCGGGTTTGTGAACCACCGTGTTGCCGCCGGCAAGCGCCGGGCCGACTTTGTGGCAGACGAGGTTGAGCGGGAAGTTGAACGGCGTGATGGCCGCGATGACGCCACGCGGCATCCGCAACGTGAAACCGAGCCGGTCCGTGCCGCCGGGATGCGCGTCCACCGGCACCATCTCGCCGACGTTGCGCTTTGCCTCCTCCGCCGAGAAGATCAGCGTCTGCACGCTGCGCCCAACCTCACCACGCGCCTCGCGAATCGGCTTGCCGCTCTCGCTGGCGATGGCGCGCGCGAAATCCTCCGTCCGCTGCTGCATCAGTGTCGCGGCTTTCATCAGGACTTCGTAGCGCTTGTGACTCGGTAGTCGCGCGGCGGCAGGCGCGGCCTTTTTCGCAGCGGCGATGGCCTGTTCAATCTCCGCGCGGCTCGCTTTCGGCGCGGTGCCGAAGACTGCGCCGTCGTAGGGCACGCGCACCTCGAATCTCGCGCCGGGCTTCACCCAGCGCCCGTCAATGAAAAGGTCGTAGTCGGGTTTCATAGCGGTGCCAATCTCATCGTCCTCCGGCTGACTTCAATGCGCGCAGTGTAAACTGAAACACGCGCACACACAATCCGGCGTTATTTTGCGGGCGGCTCGTCGAGCATCTTCTGGAGCGTCGCGAGGTCGTTCGTCGGCGCGCGGCAGGCGTAATTCTCACAGACGTAGGCGGTGGCTTTGCCGTCGAGCGGCTTGATGTTGGCGAGAAACTTCAACCGCTTTGCCATCGCCGCTTGGCGCGGGTCGCCGTCAGCCAGCAGCAGAATCGTGTTCGGCAGGTAACGCTCGCGCACCGCTCGCAGCATCGCCTTCGTGTCGGCGGCGTCGGGTGCGCCGGCGATGACGATCTGCCAGTGCTTCGCCAGCGCAGCGTCGAGCGCACAGAGCCATTGCGGCACCGCTGCCGGCGCCTGGCGGAATCGTGGCAGCAACCGCCGGAGCGACTCGTCGGCGATGGCGGCGTAGCGCGGATTGTCCGTGAGTTGAGAGAGCTTCTGGAGATTGGCAATGGCGATGGAGTTGCCGCTTGGCTGTGCGCCGTCGTAGTCGTCCTTCATTCGCGCGATGATGTCGGTCTGGCCCGGCGGCGCGAACCAGAAGCCGCCGCCCGCCTCGTCGTGAAACCGCGCGATCATCGTGTCAGTCAATTCCACGGCGCGGTCGAGCCACTGCGGGTCGAACGATGCTTCGTAGAGTTCCAGTAGCCCAGCGACAAAGAAGGCGTAGTCGTCGAGGAAACCTTCCACCTTCACCTCGCCATCGCGCCAGCGGCGCAGCAGCGTCTTCGCTTGCGGATCGTAAAGCTTTGCGAGGATGAACTCCGCCGCGCGCGTGGCTGCCGTGAGATACTGCGGCTCGTCGAGCGCCTGCGCGGCGCGGGCAAACGCGCCGATCATCTCGCCGTTCCACGAAGTGAGAATCTTGTCGTCGAGATGCGGCCGGACGCGCTTCGTCCTTGTCTCGAGCAGTTTTTTCTTCGCCGCTTCAATTCGCACGCGGGCCTGTTCCAGCGTGCCGCCAAAGAGCTTTGCCATCTGCTCGGACGTTCGCGCCACGAACAAGACGTTGGCGTTCTTCGGACCGTGGCCGGTCGGATCGTTCCAGTTGCCGGCTTCCTCGCAGCCGAAGTATTCGCCGACGAACTTCGCGTCCTCCGCGCCGAGCGCGTCGCGCAGTTCCTGCGTCGTCCATGCATAGAACTTGCCCTCTACCCCTTCGCTGTCGGCGTCCTCGGCGGAGCAGAACGCCCCGTCGGGATGCGTCATGTCGCGGCTGACGTAGCGCAACACGTCGCGGGCCACGTTGGCGAAGAACGGTTCGCGCGTGATCTGCCACGCCTCGCAATAACTGACGACAAGCTGGGCATTGTCATAGAGCATTTTCTCGAAGTGCGGCACGTGCCATCGCTCGTCCACGCTGTAGCGCGCGAAGCCACCGCCGAGTTGGTCATACATTCCGCCGAGCGCCATTTGCCGCAGCGTGTGCGCCGTCATCTCCAGCGCCTTCGCGTCGCCGGTCCGCTTCCAGTAGCGCAACAGGAAATTGAACTGCGACGGCCGCGGAAACTTCGGGGCGCCGCCGAAACCGCCGTGTTCCTCGTCATACTGGCTGCGGAACTGTTCGTAAGCGGCGCGCAGCGGCCCGTCACCGAGTTCGCCCGGCCCGCCGCCCGCCGTTTGCATCGAAGCGATGGCGTCGTGCAACTGCTGGCCTTGCTGGAACACCTGCTCGCGCTGTTGCTCCCAGGCCTCGTGAATGCGCGTCAGGATTTCCTTGAAGCCCGGCCGGCCGAACGCGCTTCTCGGCGGAAAATACGTGCCGCCGTAGAACGGCTTCAGGTCGGGCGTGAGCCACGCGCTCAGCGGCCAGCCGCCCTGGCCGCCCATCGCCTGCACCGCCGTCATGTAAATCTGGTCCACGTCCGGCCGCTCCTCGCGGTCCACCTTGATGGGCACAAACCAGCGATTGAGCACCTCGGCGATTTCCGCGCTCTCGAAACTCTCGTGCTCCATCACGTGGCACCAGTGGCACGTCGAATAGCCGATGCTGAGGAAGATCGGTTTGTTCTCGTGCCGCGCCTTCTCAAACGCCTCCGCTCCCCAAGGGTGCCAGTCCACCGGGTTGTAAGCGTGCTGGAGCAGATAGGGACTCTTCTCCTTTGCGAGCCGGTTCGGTTTGCGTGGGTCGGATGTCATGGATGCCGGACTCGCCGTCTTCTCGGAGCGTTCAGCGTCGCAGGCCAGCAACGCGGCCACGCAGCCGAGCAGTATCGTCAGCGAAACCTTCAACGCCCTCACTCTCGACCACGCCCGCCAGCCGGTCAAGCGGTCGCAATTCCGCCCAATGGCGTAGTTATTTGCTTTCCAAGCTTTTCAACAGGTTTTGAACGGCTTGTTTAATGGCAGGAACGCATGAAGATCACTTGTCAATGGAATGCATCGGAAATCTTTTCATGTAGTCCTTTGGGAATCTCAGGCCGCTAACCTTCTCTAATCCCAACTTGAACTGGCCCACACAGCTTTCAATCCTCTTCGTTTCATCCAGCGACGCAAAGCAAACAGTCAACCAGCCTGAGGACCTGACAGAACACAAAGCTTTGGAGGAATTGAATTCATAATAGACTGCGTTGAAAGAACCAAACGTCGTTCCCGTTGCCATTCACGGAATTGCAGTCTGCCGATGGCCAATACCAACTTGCCTCCCATTTGCCGCCGCCGTAGGCTGTCGCCGATCACTGCAACGGCATACTCGATGCAAGAAGACCCCTCGCTGGAGCGATTCGTTCAAGCCGCGCGTCCGACGTTGTTCGACGTGGCGTGTAATCCGGAGTTACTGATCGCGTTGACGTTCGCCAACTTCATATCGCCTGCGCTCTGGGAGCTTCGGGGCAGAATTTACGAGCGGCTTGCGAACGACACGGCCACGGCTTCCCGCAGTCATGGCGAAGCCGTGATGGGCGAGATTCATGATTACGTGAACCGGAAGTTCTGTCATGTCTCGCGGGAGGAAACGTCCCGACTCTGGGGAACGCTGGACCTGAACGAAGAACGCGCGCGACTGGGAGCCGCGAGGGTGGACTACGCGATGAACGCCATTGTCAGCGGGTTGAGGAAGGAGCGGCGGTTGGGAACCCTGACGGGCAAGGAAGATGTGTTCCAGTTGATCGAATCGGGAACGTTCCCAGATTATCACTACACGATCCTTGAGATCGTGGAAGCCCACAGCCGGGCTGTTCACACGCAAAAGCACAGACCGATGGGAGTCTCGTCGTGCGCGGATGAGGCGGCCATGATCGCCGCACTGGCCTACAGCGAACACGCCGTCGGGCCGGATGATGTGGCTTTGCTGGGGTCTCCGTTTCACTACACGATGTTCGTCAAGCACCGGGATGGGTATTTCTGGTTCAACGGGAAGAAGGAGTTTCATACCCATCGAACGTGGGCCGAGCAAGTCCAGACGCACCGGGATGCTCAGGGAGCGTTCGACGAGCGGGTCGAGCCGTTTGACCGGATCATCGCGCCGTCGGGCTGTCATTTCTTCACGACGAACGAATCCACGATTCCGAGAAAAAGCCTAGACCGGATTGAGGATTGTCTGAAGAGTTTCTTTGGGACCGAGTTGAGCCAGGTCCGCGATGCACGAGACCGGGGGATTGTGTTCAAAGAGAACCTGCTGCTCTTCGACCCGCTTGTGGACCTGGCGGGTGCGCAAAACGCTCAGGACGCCGAGCGAATGATCCGCGAGGCGGCGGAGCGGCATCCCGGCTCGGAGTATGAACTGGCGCTGTATGCTTTCCGGAGCATCCACGTGCGACGGCCGGAAGTCTATCTTCACGCAGCCCTTCGCGGGCGCCGGGCGCGGGAATTGGCGTCGAAGGCGCAGACGGTTGCGGACGCCATCCAGTTGACCCGGCAGGTTCCGGGCAACGAGTCCATCCTCCACAGCACGGACAGGCTGGTGCTTCCCGGCGAGGTCTTGTTGTTCGGCACGGGCAATCATCGGGACAAGGCGCTGCTTCTGTATGCGCTGATCCGGCACACGCCACAGCTTCCGCCGACGCTCAAGCAAGGCGCGCGCGTCGTCTTTGCCAAGACGGCAAGCTACGTTCGCGTGGACGGCCAGTGCATCAACACAGCGACCTTCGCGCCGGAAGACGACGTGAACGAAGTGATGATCGAATTGGGTTGAGGAAAGGGAACGCATGAACCAGAGGCACTGGCTGATCATGATCCCGATGGGCATCACTGTCGCCATGGTGAACCTGGACATCTCGGCGGTGAATCTGGCTCTCGCGCACATCGCGAACGACCTGCACGTTTCGTTGTCGGCCATCCAATGGGTCGTGAATGGCTACAGCATGGCGGCCGCCATGTTCATGGTGATCGGCAGCCGGCTGGCGGATACTTGGGGGCGGCACACTGCATTTACCGTCTGTCTCTCGCTGTTCCTGGCAGGCTCGATCGCCGCCGGGTTGGCGAACGGCGAGCCGGGGATTGTCATCGGTCGCATCGTGCAAGGCATCGGGATGGCCAGCTTCCCGGTCGCGATGGTCATTGTTCACACCGCCTTTCCCGAGAAACACCGGAGCCTGGCGATGGGAATCACCAGCGCCATCGCCGGGCTGTCTCAGGTGGTCGGTCCGACACTTGGCGGTGCGATCCTGCATTACCTCGGGTGGCGCTGGATCTTCTTCATCAACGTGCCATTGGGCATTACAGCGGTAATCCTGGCGCGGCTATGGGTTCCTGAAATGAAACCGGAGGCGCGGCCGAAGCTCGATTACATTGGGCAAACGCTGCTTGCGGCGGGCTTGTTTGCCATGCTGTGCGCGCTCAACGAAGTGCAGAAGTGGGGATGGGACTCGCCGGCGTTTCTCGCCCTCCTGTTCGGCGGCGCCGCGCTGCTGTTCGTGTTCGTCGCCGTCGAGAGACGAACCCGGAACCCTCTGATCGAGTTGGACCTGTTCGCCGACAGCGCTTTCGTGGCTGCCAATCTCATCCGTGTGATTTTTCAGATTGTCTCCTTCGGACTCTTCTTCCTGCTCGGTCTATATTTTCAGAATGTCCTGTGCTTCACCGCCATCAAGGCCGGGCTGCTGCTGCTCTGGTTGACTGCCACGATGGCGGTCCTCGCGCCAGTTGTCGGACAGTGCATGGACAAAATTGGCGCGCGGATTCCCTTGCTCGTTGGAATGGCGCTCACTGCCGCGGGATGCCTGTTGTTGTCCAGAAGCCTGACCCAAGCCAGCCTCGTTGAGATGGCCGTCTCCCTTGGCGTGTTAGGCGTTGGGTTCTCGGCGGCGCTTACCGGCACGGTTTCGGCTGCGTTGTCTTCGGCCCCCAAGACGAGGGCGGGACTCGCCGCAGGCGTTCTCTACATGAACGCGCTGGTAGGGGCTTCCTTGGGAACCGCCGCCACCGGTCTGGTGCTGCGTGCCGAAGCGCATGCCTCCGTCGGCAGGTTCCTCGCGAGCCAGCCGGTGGAACTGACCGCCTCACAACGCCAGTGTGTCGAGCGCGTGGCCGTGGGCGCCCACTCGCCGGAACTCCTTTCCACCGAGTTACCGGCGGGCGCCGCCCCGAAGGTGATGCCTGCTGCGCGTGAGGGATTTGTGGCGGGCTTCAGGAAGAACTTGCAGATCTACGCATGGCTCTCATGTATCGGTCTGGCGTTGACGTGGTTTCTGCGCCCGCCACAACGTCGAGAGGGTGATCGAGACACCGGCTGAAATTCCGCCGGAAAGGCCCCCGGAATTACGATTGCCTTCGGTTTCGTTCTCGGCTGGGTTTCGTCGCGCGACCGTAAACCCCCGTCATTTCACCGAGCCGGTTCAGCGTCGCGCCAGTCAACTGGCTCGCCGTAAAACGCCAGCGCCACCAGCCGGAGGATTGGCCGGGGAAATTCATCCGCGCTTCCGTGCCGAGGTTGAGCACGTCCTGCAACGGCGCGATGGAGAGATCAGCGACGGACGACCACGCCAGACGCATCAGATCCCAGCTCACATTGCGGTCATCGCAGCGGTGCCCCACGTAGCGGCGCACCAGCGTGCGCTCTTTTCGTGACGCTGTGGCGAACCAACCGCGCGTGGTGTCGTTGTCGTGCGTGCCGGTATAGATGATCGTGTTGCGCTCGTAGTTGTGCGGCAGGAAGCGGTGCTCAACCGCGCCGCCGAACGCGAATTGGAGAATCCTCATGCCGGGGAAATTGTAGCGCATGCGCAGCGCATCCACCGCCGGCGTGATGAAGCCGAGGTCTTCGGCGATGATCGGCAGCGGACCGAGCGCCGCGCGCAGCTTGTCAAACAACTCCGCGCCCGGTCCCTTCACCCAACGACCACGTTGCGCCGTGGCGTCGCCGCCGGGCACCTGCCACGCCGCCTCGAAGCCGCGGAAATGATCCACGCGCACCACGTCCACCATCCGGAGCGTCGCGCGCACCCGCGCGATCCACCACCGGTAGCCGGTCCGCTTCATCGCCTTCCAATCGTAGTGCGGATTGCCCCAGAGCTGGCCGGTCTTACTGAAGTAGTCCGGCGGCACGCCCGCGACCACCTTCGGCCGCCGCCGCTCGTCGAGCAGAAACTCCGCCGGCCGGCTCCACACGTCAGCGGAATCGCCGGAGACAAAGATCGGGATGTCGCCGATGAGTTTCACGCCGCGAGCGTTGGCGTAAGCCTTCAGCGCGCGCCACTGCCGGAAGAACAGAAACTGGCGGAACTCATGCTGGCGGATGGCGTCTCTCAGCGATTCCCTGGCCCGCGCCAGCGCCGCCGGCTTGCGTTCCATCAACTCCGGCTTCCACTCAAACCAGCGCGCGCCACCATGTGTGTCCTTCAGCGCCATGAAGATCGCGAAATCCTTCAGCCAACTTCTCTCCTCCCCACAGAACCTCTCAAACTCCCGCTTCAACCGTCGCGTAGCGCCGCGCTTGAAATGTTCCCACGCTTTCGCCAGCAGTCCGGTCTTGAACGGAATCACCGCGCCGAAATCCACGCGCCGCGCATCGAACGACCGGCCCGCAACATCGCGGCGGCGCAACAGGCCATCCTTCACCAGTTCGTCCGGGCTGATAAGATTTGGATTGCCGGCGAACGTGGAGAGGCACTGGTAAGGCGAGTCGGCGTAACCGGTTGGCGACAGCGGTAGCATTTGCCACCACTGTTGCTTGGCTTGCACGAGCGCGTCCACCCACGCGCGCGCGGCCGGGCCGAGGTCGCCGATGCCATAGGGGCCGGGCAGCGAAGTCGGATGCAGCAGCACGCCCGCGCCACGCGATTGAAGTGGAGTTGGATTCACCTTCGTCGTTTTCATCCCGAGTCTTACAAGGCAGGCAAAGTAGGGCGCGCGCTGAGCCAAGGCAATGCAAAAGCGGCCGCGGCCGCAAACCCGGCGGACTCAACCGATCACGCGAAAGTTGATGTCACGCACGCGGCGGACGCCGAACCGCTTCTGCAACCGCGCGAGGATGTCGCGCTTCAAAAGCCCGCGCAGTTCCTGCTGGATGGCGGGGTTTGTTATGCCGACGGTGAGCAAGCCGTTGCGCAGCGCGCCGGGGATGGAGTGTTTTGCCAGCACCGGGCCGACGATCTCCGACCACGCCGCTAATACTTCTACCTCGTTGAGTTGCTCGCCGATCTTCAACTGGCTGAGCGCAGCCGTCACGAGCTGGCGCGCAGGCTGGGCCGAGTCGGTGACCAGCGAGGCCAACTCGCTCGGCATTGTCGGCCGCCACGCGCGCAGCGTGCGTTCGACACCGGTGTCTTTGCGGGGGCGTTTCATTGCGCCGCGTGTTTAGCAACTGGCGGCGGTGACGACAATCGCATAATAGGGCGGCTGCGCCGAAGACTTGACGGCGCGCAGCGGCATCAGCACGCCGTTTGCTTCGCCGCGAATTGCAGCGCCAAGTCCGGGAACCGACAGCGCCGGCAGGCAGTTCGGTCGTTCAGACAGAAATCGTGGAAAACTTGGAGCAAACCCTGCTGTCGCGCGGCGGTGCGGAGGAGGCGCGGCGGCACACGCTGGCCGAACAGGCGGTGCTCAGTGAATCGCACCAGCGCGTTGGACTCCAATGATGGATGATCGACAAAGAGTGCCTCCGCCGCTTCGACGAGCGCGGGTTGTTCCAGCAGCTTTCCTTGCGCGATGGCAACCGGCAGCACCACGTTCACGACGATGTCGCGGGCGCGGGCCGCTCCAATGAGCAATTCCGGTTCCGGTTGCGGCTTCGATGCGAAGCTGAACCGTCGCGACCAATAGGGGTCCTCCAAATTGGTGAGCAGCGCCGCCAGCCGCGCCGCGCGCTTCGATTCCGGTTGCGAGGCGAGAGTGTCGGCGATTTTCGGCCAGAGTTCCCAATGCGCCGCCAGCAGTTGCGCCACCGCCGCCAGCCGCCTCCACGGGAAATTTGCCGGCCGCAGTCCCGCCAGCCGCCACTCGTCACGCACCAGTGATCGGCCGGCAAACTCATCGCGAGCCTTCCACCACACGTCCCAGAGCCGCTTCACGTAGCGGCGCGTCGCTTCGTCGCGGCCGGCCACCGTGCGGTCCGGCAGGAAACCGGCGACGCCGAGAAGCAGTGCCTGCACTTGCGTCGCCGGCAACTCGCGCAACCGCGCCACCGGCAGCCGCTCGGCGAGCCGGCGCATCGGTTCCTTGTTGTGTTTGAAACCGAGCGCCTCCATTACCGCCGCGTAAAGCGCTTGTTCAATGCCGGTGCGTTGAATCCACCGCGTCAGCCGCCGCGCCTTCGTCCGCAGCCGTGCGAGGCCGGCGTCTTCGAGCAGCGCGGCAATCGTTTCCGGCGGTGCCGACTTCAACGGCGCCTCACACGCGCCAACGTGGCTGTCGAGATCGTATGGATAATTCTCCGGGTCAATCGAATCGTAGAGTTGATCCAACGGCGCGTCGAGATGGTCGGCCATGACGAGTTGCGGCAGCGCGCGGCCGGTAGCGGTCGTCGCCGGCTGTTCGCCACGCCGCCAGAGCGCGGCGTGGAGGATGACGTTGTCGTAATGGCGGTCGCGCGTGTGGCCGTGCTGATGCCAGTCCGCGCTGTGCAGATGCACCTCGACATCGCCAAGCTGCGGCTTGGCGTCGTCGAACGCGACGACAGCGCGGCGGAAATCCGGTCCGGCTTCGAGGTTCCACCAGCCCGGCGACACTACGCGGACGCGGCGGCCGTCGGTGGTTTGCAGGCCGTCGCGCTTGAGCCGCTGGTCGAACCAGATGGCCTGCGCGAGTCGTTCGGTGACCGGCACCGGCGCGTAGCCGTCGGCCGGCTCGTGCAAAACGCACGGGGCCAATTTTCCCCGGAGCTGCTCGTAACTGACGGCGCTCATAACGTGCGCAGTGTCGAGGCTTCGACGGCTGGTTTCAAGCGGGGAATTGACGCATCTCCCTCGTATCGCCGCGCCACAGAACCGGCTAACCGGGACGCACAATTCCACGCGAAGCTCAGTGCGGTTTCACACGCCAAATTGGGAATTACTGCCCCTCTTTGAAAGACGCAGGCAACACCGGCGTCGCGCCCGATTGAGAGCAAACGTAAGCGGCCACCTCGTTGGCGCGGCGGTTGATGTCGTCGAGCCGGTGACCGGCGAGCAAGCCGAGCGCAACCGCTGCGGCGAAAGCGTCGCCGGCACCCACGCTGTCCACCACCTTCACGGTCAGACCAGGATGTTCCGACCAAGCGAAAGTAGCCCGGTCACTCCGTGACCGGCCATCATCTTGACCCGCGTCACGGAGTGACGCGGCTACGTGGAGCACGCTGCCGTGCGCGCCGCGAGTCAACGCCACTGTGTGCAAACCAAACCGCTCTGCCAATGCCGCCAGTTGCTCACGGATACCACCGCTCAAACCGAACATCGCCGCCAACACGGGCAGTTCGGTATCGTTGAGCTTGAGCACGTTCGCCAGCCGCAACGAATCTTCCACGATATCGCGTGAGTGGAAATGCTGGCGCAGGTTGATGTCGAACACGCGCAGGGCCGTTGGTGGCGTGGCAACGACGAGTTTGCGGATGCTGCTTCGCGACGCTTCACTGCGTTGGCCGAGGCTGCCGAAGCAAACTGCGTCGGCTTGCGCTGCAAACGCCAGCGACGCTTCGTCGGCAACGAGCCGGTCCCACGCGACGTTCTCGTGGATGGTGAACCGCGGCTGGCCGTCGGCGGCGAGTTCCACCGACACCGTGCCGGTCGGCGCATCCGCGTCCACGCCGACGCCGTCGGTCGGCAGGCCAAGTGCCCGGAGGCGGGCGAGAATCTCGCGGCCCAGCGGGTCGTTGCCGACGCGCGAGACAACGCGAACCTCCGCGCCGAGGGCGTGGGCGTGGTAGGCAAAGTTGGCGGGCGCGCCGCCGAGCTGTTTGCCGGACGGCAGCAGATCCCAGAGGATTTCGCCAACGGCAAGGACTTTGGAGTTCATTCAATGCCCAGCTTATGTTGCATGTCCTCAAGTGAAATGCCCTTGGTTTCCGGCACCATGAGCTTCACCCACACGAGCTGCAGCACCATCATGCCGCAGAAGAACAGAAAGACGTAGCCCGGCGCAAACGCGGTGACCATCTTCGGAAAGAACGTGGTCAGCAACGCCGCAAAGATCCAGTGGGTGAAGCTGCCCAACGCCTGGCCCTCGGCGCGATGCCGATTCGGGAAAATCTCGGAAATGAGCACCCAGATCACCGTTCCCTGACCGATGGCATGCGCCGCGATGAACGCGAAAATGCAAGCCGGCACAATGGCATAATGCTGTGTGAAGAACGCCCAAGCCGTAAGCCCCAGCGAAATGATGTAGCCGAACGAGCCGATGTAAAGCAGCGTGCGCCGGCCCAGCCGGTCAATGAGCCAGAGGCCCACGAAGGTGAAGATCAGGTTGGTGACGCCGATGCCGACCGATTGCAGCAGGGCGGCTTCCTTGCCCAGGCCGGTCATCTCAAAAATGCGCGGCGCGAAGTAGAGCACCGCGTTGATGCCGGAAAGCTGGTTGAAGAAGGCGACCAAGATCGCGAGAAAGATTGGGACGCGCAAGCGCCACGACCAGAACCCGGACGCCGCGGTTTTCTCGGAGCGAGCCGCCGCTATGATCTCATCCGCGTGGGCTTCGAGCCGCTCCTGCGGGAAATCCGGCTCGATCAGCTTCAACACCTTGATGCCTGCCGCGCGGTCGCCCTTGCGGCCGATCAGCCAGCGCGGGCTTTCGGGCAGGCCCAAGCACATCACGGCGTAGATGACGGAAGGCACGGCCGCGATGCCGAGCATCCAGCGCCAGGCGTCTTCTCCGCCGATCCGGGCAATGATCGCATTCGACGCGAATGAGACGACGATGCCGAAGACGATGTTGAACTGGAACATGCCGGCCAGCCGCCCGCGATAGGCAGGCGGGGCGATTTCGGAGATGTAAAGCGGCGCCGCCACCGTCGAGATGCCAATGCCCAGCCCACCGATGAAGCGGGCGGCGATGAACATGCCCACCCCATTGGCAAAAGCGCAACCGACCGCCGACAGGACGTAGAGAACACCAATGAACAAGAGCGTGGGCTTGCGGCCAAACCGGTCCGTCGGCCAGCCGCCGAGCAGCGAGCCGAGCACCGTGCCGTAAAGCGCGGAACCCATCGCCAACCCGTGCATGCCCGCGCTCAAGCCCCAGAGCGACTGAATGATCTGCTCCGCGCCGGAGATGACAACCGTGTCGAAGCCGAAGAGAAACCCGGCGAGGGCCGACGTGATGGACCAGAAGAAGATGCGGTATTTCATGAGTGAGAATTCCTCGCCGTCATCACACCGATCAATGCCAGTTTCATAGCTCACACTCCTTTGTGAGCCTTTGCTTGTAGCCGCACAGTGTCAGCTTGTAAATGGCCGTTTGACGCGGGCGCGCAAAACTTGCAGTAGCCGAACTGGCGACCCCGCCCGGAGTCTGATGCTGACGCCGCGATTGGTGGTGCGAGAGAGTTGCGACACCTATCTGCCGCGGCGCGAGTGAGAGGCTGTTTCCGTTCAAAGCGCGTTGCGCCGGCAGCGGGTCCGCCTCGTCGCCACCAAGCCGCCGCAAGCCATCAACGTCCACGTGCCCGGCTCCGGCACTGCTGTCACGTTGAGCGTGAACGATCCGGGAGCGGCAAAGTCGTTCACATACAGATTGCCACCGCCCGATCCAGACCACCCCAAATATTCGTCGTCGGTGCCGGGTGTGTGACCAAAGGAGAACACATAAGTGCCCGCTGCCAAGGGACTGGTATTTATCTGGTAAGTGGCGATGTTGCTGACGAACGCCGGATCATCGCCCGAAGGCGACCAGATGGTCCAGCCACCCGTGCTGTTGAGCGTGGCTCCGGCACTAGGCTTAAATGCAGCGTCACCAGTCGTGAAAGGACTGTTTAACGCAGTCAACGGCGTTGCACCGAAAATCACCGCGTCGGTCGGACTGGTGTAGAAGTAGTATTGAAGCGTGCCTACTGGGTTACCTCCCGAGTCGAATCGGACATCCAAATTGTAGCTCGATGTGCCAAGAGTGATGGTGTCCGAGTTTTCCGTTGTCGTGCCGGTTTTAACCAGTCCGAGCCACGGCGCAGCTTGCGCGATCGTCGCGACGGTCAATATCGCTACAGATGCCATCCATTTTGCTGGTTTTATTCTCATGGGTCTAGCGTGCCGTCGAAACCGGATCATGGTTCTTAATGGAACCGGGTTTTGGTGGCTGTTTTCAGGTTAATACATCAGGCGATTCTTATATTCTAAGGGCTGGACTGGTAGAGAATCCGCCGCAACCAGCCCGTGTCGAGGCCGGCAGCAACAGCACGGTTCTTCGCATACGTCCACGTCAGCCGATGCGCGCCGGATGGAATGGTGAACGAGAGTTGTTGCCAATTCACTTCACCAGAGATTCCCGACTGGTCCGCGCCGTCCACGGAGAACATCAGATAATCGCTGTTCAACTCCGAGGACACTTTCCAGTCGAAGCTGATCGTGCCTGGCCCGCTCACGATCGTCTCCACCCACGACACATTTAGATTGCCGATGCTGCCACTCCACGCCGCCGAACTGCCGTCCGGCGCAATCGCCGGTGTCCACACGTTGTCACCGTCTGTGCTCCACGTCAGCGACGGCGCACCCAACGCCTCGCCCAACGCCGCCGCTGGCGGGGCCGGCGTCATGGACAGACCGGAAATAACCAGCCCCGTCGCCGACACCGTGTGCAGCAGGTTGTTCTTTACCTGTTGCAGGTCTACCGCGTTGATCGTGCTGCTGAGGTTGATGTCGCAGAGGAAGTTCGCCGCCGAGAGTGACTGCAACAGATTGTTCTTGAGCAGTTGCAAATCCACGGCGTTGACCGTGCCGCTCTGGTTGATGTCGCCATAAAGGGAGCGGATGCGGACGGCGCTGGCACCGGTCAGCCCGTTACCGGCCAGATCGCTGATACCATTGAGCGCCACCGTGACTTTCGATTGGTCAGGAATGCTGCTCAGGTTCAGCGTCAGGTTGCTTGTGGTGATGGAGAAACCGCTGTAGGTGGCGTTGGTGAGAGTGAACTCGTTGGCGCTGAACACCCCGTCGGCGGCAGTGATGGCTTTGTTGAAGGTGAAGAAAAGCTGCGTCGGCCCGCCGGAGCGCGGCTCCACTGTGGGGCTAGCAGGATTGAGCGATAGGTTCAGTTCGAACGTATTTGTCGCGCCGTGGGTCTTGCGTGAGACAGCAGACAGCAATACCAGCGACACCGTGTCTATCGTGACGGAAACGGCGGGCGACGCGGCGGAGGCCAGTTTGCCGGACGCGGTTTGCATAGCGGTGATGGAGTGAAGGCCGTTGACGAGGGTCGTCACGCCGTCGGTGGTGACATCGGTTTGCGTGCCTGCGGTGCTGGCGGAGCCGATGGCAGTCGCGCCGTCGTAGAGCGTAACGGTCGCGCTGTTGACGGTGCCGGAGACACGGAACGTGAGCGCCTTGCCCGGCGCGCTGTTGTCGAGGTTGGTGAGACGGTCGCTGTTGCTCGCACCCGTGTCGCTGGCCGCCAGCAAGGCCACGCTCGTCGGCGTGGCAGTGATGACGCTGGAGATGGTGAGCGTCGCAGTGCTGGGATTGCCAACCGATGCGCTGGTGGCGTTGCTGAGCGCGAGGTTGATCGTTTCGTCGGCCTCGTAAGCACCGCCGTTTAGGATCGGCACGGCGAAGCTCTTGGTGCTGCCGTCGCCATCGGCCCATGTAAGCGTGCCGGTGGTGGCGGTGTAGTCGGTGCCGGCGGTCGCGGTGCCGTTGCTCGTGGCGTAGTCCACGGTGGCTGCGCCGGTGACGCCGCCGGTGCGGGTGACGTAGATGGTGGCGCTGCCGCCATCTTCGTTGATGGTGAAGCCAGATGCGCTGAATTGCACCGTGCCGGCGGCGTTGGGCGGCGTGACGGCAGCGTAGGTGTCGCCGAAACGGATCTCATCGAGCGCCATGCTGTTGAGGGCGTTGTTGCCGGAGAATGCGAGCGCGCGGAAGAAGATGTCGGCAGCACCGGTGGTGGTCTTCGTCGCATTGGGCGAGGCGGGGGCGTCGCCACCGAGGCTGGACGGGTTGACAAAAAGGTCGAAGGTGTCGGTAGTGCCAAAGCGCATCCGCAACACGAGCAGCACGGTCTGGCCGGCGACGATGGGCACGTCGGAACGGATGACCTCGATGCTGCTATCGGCGGCGTTACGCACCGCGAGCGACCAGTAACGCTCGCCGGCGTTGTTGGACATCGTGCCGTAATAGCCAACACCGAGCCGGCTGTTGCCGATGGCGTTGTAGGCGGCGGTGCCGTTGTGGAGGATGACGGCGGCCATGTTGTCGTCGAGGCTGTTCTTGCGCATCAACGCGCTCATCCACAGTTCGGTGCCGGTGAGGCCGATGACGTTGGTGCCGTTCTTGCTGAACGCCCACGACGAGAACGCGCCCAAGTCGAGAAAACGTCCTGCGGTGGCGTAGTTGGTGCCGCCGCCTCCGGCGTAGTTGCCGGCCGTGCGCAGCGTGCTGTAAGCGAGGGCGTTGGTCGCGATGACTTTGAAACCGTCGGTGTAGTTGGTGCCGCCGTTGAACCCCTGCACGACCCACGCGCCGGTCCAGTTGGTGCCGGTGACGACGCCGTTGAGGAACGGCGGCACGGGCGTGGCGTTGGTGGCGATGTTGAAGTCGTCGTAAACGAACACCTGGTTCATCGGCGGCGGAATCGAATAGGTGACGCCGCTGTCGGTGGCGCTGGAGGCGAGGCTGGCGAGACCGGTCGCAACGCTATTCACCGCGCCCGCGGCAAGCTGGATGGTGACGCTGCCGCTGCTGGTCATACCAGTGACGGTGACGGTGAACGTCATGCCGGCCGTCGTGCCAGTGTCGGTAACGGTGGCGGTGGTTGCGCCGGCGGTGCCGCCGATGACGACGTCGCCCGCGGTGAAACCAGCGACCGGCTCACTGAAGTTGACGATGAATTGCGCGGCGGGCGTGGTCGTCGAGCCGGTTTGGCCGGGCGCGCGGCTGATGCTCACGGTGGGCTGCGTGGGCGCGCTGACGGTGGTCGCGCCAGCGAAGGTGAAGAGGTAAGCCGAGCCGGGCGGTATCGTGAATGAGTAGTTCTGCGAGAAGCTGGTCACGGCCTGCGTGGTGATGTTGATGTTGTAGTTGGAACTGTTGCCGATGCGCGGGTCGCCGGTGAGCGTGTAGAGCGTGGCGTTGGTGACGGCGTTGAACGGCAGCCGCAGCGTGACGGGCGTATCGCCGTTGATGCGACGCGAGAGGACGAAGACGGAATAGTTCGAGTCGCTGCGAAACGCGTAAGGCTGCACGAGCGGGACGTTCGGCATCGCGGAGACGACGACAGCGCCGGTGCGGTTGGTCCACGCGTCCACATCCAGCGTGGGCGCGCTGTTGATCGCGGTGGCCACCATCGCACCGCTCGCGTAACGGTTGCGCATCTGGAGCGCGAGCCAACTCGTGTGCGGGTAGTAGCCGTTGGCAACGAGCGAATGCGACGCCCAGTTGTAGGCGCCGCCGAAGGTAAAGTAGCACTGTGGGTCAATCTGCTTGAGCGAGTTGTAGAGATAGGTGTCGAGTGTGGAGACGCCCGCGGCGAGCGACTTGCCATAGACCTCGGAGACCGGCTCGTAGGGCTGGCCGGGCGAGGGGTTGGCGTAGCCGGGACCGCCTTCATAGACGGCGATCTTGTAGGGATGGCCGGCGGCGGCGTTGGCGGCGCGCGAGACGGCGTGTTGGTCCACGAAGGCGCGGATGTAGGTCGGCAGATACATCATGTAGCCCTGGTAGCCCGCGTCATTGACGCTGTTGCCACCGACAGCGATACCCGCCTCCCAACCGCCGATGTAGTTGGCGATGTCGTTGAGCTGCGATCCGGGCGACGCAAGCGACGCGGCGTGACCGTAGCCGTTGGTCTGGTTCGTGGAAATATGCCAGCCGTTAACGATGAGGTTGAGTTTGCTGGCGACGGTCGCATACCACGGGCTGGTTTTGGCGACGTTGAAGAAGTATTCGCTGAACTGGCCACATGTGTTGCCGCTGGCGAAGGTGTTTTCAAACATCGGGTTCCACTGCTCGTTGCCGAACTCGATGAACAGGCGCGGGAAGACATCGGTCCACGGCGTCTGCTGGCCCTGCGAGTAGCGCAGATAGGCGTAAGGTTTCGTCGCGGGCGTGTCGGTCCCCGGAACGTAGGGCGCGGCGAGATATTCCATCAGGTGCAGCCATTCCTGCTCGTCCATGAACGTGCCGACGATGATCCACGGCTCGCCGCCGACGTCGCGCGTCATGCGCAGCACCATCGGCAGCTTGTAAGGATCGTCCGGCCGGACACGGCCGCCGTCACCACCCCATTGCGGCGCGATCTGCGGCTCCTCGGTAAGGAAATCATCCATGCTCACGCCCCAGCGGCTCGTGCTCACGCCGGTGTTCATGCGGATCGGGCCGGGATGATAATCCGCCAGCGCCTGCGCCGCGGCGGGCCGCAACGCGAACGGCGGATAGGTCGCGGGATTGCCGTCGGCGTCTTCGTAGAGCAGGAGGTTGTCCACCCAGACGGTGCCGGGACCATTGAACGCGAGCATGATGGAGGAGATGGTGCCGTCGGCGCCCATCGCTGGCGCGGTGAAAAGGTAGGAAAACTTCTGCCAATCGCTGCCGACCGTGAACGTGTTGGAGATGCTGTTGTAGGGTGCCGTCAACGAGAACCGCACCGTGCCGCCGGGCACGCCGGATTGTTTCATCCACATCTCGGCGCGATACGTCACGCCCGGCGTGAGCGCGGGATAATAGCCGCCGTGAAACTGCGGATTTGAGAACGCCGCCTGCTGGATGCGGACCTCGTGCGAACCGGGATTGTCGAGGCGCAGGCTGCTGCCGCCGCCGTTCTCCGGACAGACTGTGGAGTTGTCGCGCGTAATGCTGCCGGGCCGACCGTAAGGCCAGCTCGATCCGGCGAGGAACGTCCATTGGTCGTTGAGCGTGTTCTGGTCGAGCCGGTCGTGCATGCGATGTGTCGGCGGGTTCACGTAAGTTGCCTCGACGAAATAGACGTCGCCCGCCTGTGACGCGGGGCCGTCGTTGTCGAGAATGATCCGGTTCTGCGCCGTGCCCTGCGCGCGGCGGTAGATGTAGTAGCCCGCGAGGTCGGTTTCCGCATTCGCCGTCCAGTCCAGCCGCACCGCGCCGGAGAGCGGCGTGGCCGTGACGTTGGAGGGAATCGCCGGCGCAGTGCCGCCGCGGTTGTAGAAACTGTTCGTCCAGGTCGGGTTCGACGCGCTCGTCGAGCCGGCCAGCGCCGCGACCGTCGCGATGGCCGCCGTGGACGCCCCGCCGCTGTAGTTGGTCGAGACGGCGGCCGAGCTGTTCACCGCGCGGACCTGATACTCGTAGTTGACGCCCGGCGTCGCGGTCGTGTCGGTGAAGGTGTTCGTCACAACCGGCAACACGTGCAGCCGGCGGAAACCGTCGGTGACGTAGTTGACGACCGTGTTGCTCCGCACGAGCTGCAACGCCCCGCCGTTGGACGAAGGCCGATACACGCGCACCGTCGCGCCGTCGAAAAAGCCGTCCGCGATCTGCCGCCAGTTCGACATGGTCGCGCCGCTGACGTTCTCGATGTAGTTGGTGCCGCCGCCGGTGGCGATGGCCTGGCGGCGGATGGTGACCGGTTCGAAGCCCGGATCGAACGTGTAGTTGTTGTAGTCGAACGGCTCGCGGAGGTTCACCCCGAACCGTTCCGGCGAAGGCGCAACGACATAGGTGCCAATGGTGAAATCGGCGGGAGCGTTGGTGTCGGTGGCAAAGGCGGGGTGGAGGATGATGCCACACAACAAAAGAAACCCGATGCAGCCGCGGAGCGTATTCATCGCGCGTTGTTGGTGATGATCTTCAAGTGACACACGACGCGCGAGATGTCAGCGTCAAGCTTCTGCCAATGGGTTTCCATCGGCAGCTCGGCAATGAACTGCACGTGTGGCTGCTTCCAATCGCCCGTTGCCTGGTCGACCGGCATGCTGTGCGTCACGTAAGCACCGTGGCTTTGCAGCACGCGTGCGATCTCGAATGCTGGCCCGCTGTTGCCAACGCCAAGCGTCGCGAGATCGAGGTCACGCGGCAACGCCAGCAATGTGCCGTAGTGGACGTTGCCGGCGCTGCCCATCTGCGCAAGCTTCTTCTCCTCGATCGGCATGTGCCGCGCCGGCCACACGAACGGCCCGCCGCCCGGTCCGCGGCGATTCAGCGCCGTGTGCAACACCGAGACGCTAAGCGCGTGCCCGATGCCGCGCTCCAACTCACCGGCGCGGATGATGCCCGCAATGGCCGGCAAACCGCTGAAAAGGTTGCCACCAGCGCCCGGCCCGCGGAGTTGAATCGGCGCGCAAATCATCGCTTCGATTCTGTCGCCCCGCCGTCGCGCGCCCGTCAACTCGTAGGCGATGGCTCGCGTCGGATCAATCAATGTGCAGTTGACCCAATCGCCGCCGTCGCGCAACGCCTCCGCCGATACCGGTGTCGTCGCGAAAACTTCATCTTGGAATCGTGAGACGATTTTCTGCGGCCGATCGCCCAGCTTTGCCACGAAGAACGGCCTGAAGTGCGACGCTGGCCGCACCGATCCGCCGTTACCGGCCAGATTGAGCGCAGGTGACTGCACATCGGCATAGGTCGCGCCGGAACCGATGGGCCGGTTCCACGGGCTGTCGCTCGCAAACGGCCATGTCACCGGATCGCGGCTGCCCATGTCGCCCGTTGTCGTCTGCTTCGCCGGCAGCAGCCCCGCTACCAACTCACTCTGCGGCACCGCCAGCGCGAACTCGCCGCCCGCCACCTCCACCGCGCTGT
This sequence comes from Verrucomicrobiia bacterium, assembly GCA_041667205.1. Taxonomy (GTDB): domain Bacteria; phylum Verrucomicrobiota; class Verrucomicrobiia; order CAIQCK01; family CAIQCK01; genus CAIQCK01. The sequence goes on from JBAYFL010000023.1 coordinate 75,106, forward strand.
CCACGCCCGCGTGCGCCATCTTCACCAACCCTTCGCTCACCTCGATCCGCGTCGCTCGCGGCGCGGCATCGAGCGTGAACTCCGTGCCAACCACGCGCGCCGTCGCCATCGGTGTCCGAATCGTCAACGGCCGGTCCGCCGGCTGCTTCGCCACACGCGCCGCGAGCCGGCCCGCGAGGAGTTGCAACTCGCGCGCGTCACCGACACCGAGCTTCATCTCTGTCCGCGCTGCCAACGTAAGCCGCGTTTTATCGGAAAAAACCACCGTTGTTCCACCGTCGTCAACGCGAATCGTATCACCCGGCTGCAATGCCGTGCCGTCCTTCGCCACGAGATCGCTGCCATTGCGCACAATCACGACGGCGTTACGCACGTCGCTCAGTTGCGCGAACCCGATCGGAGCCGGCTCCGCGTGCGGCCACAGCAGGAACGCCAGCGCCGCGCACGCGGCCGCGGCCAGCCCACCGGCAAACACGCCGCGCCAGCCTGCCAGCCAGTCGAGAAACGGGAAGCGTGGAGCAGCAACGACCCGCATCACGTTACTCTTCACATCCTCATAGCTTGATCCCGTCACCACTTCGAGAACCGCCTGCCGGACCTGCTCGCGCTCCGCCGCGCCACCAAGCATCGCACGCAGCGCCGCGTCCAGCCGTTCCTGCTCCAGCACCGAGCGCAACGCCGCTTCGTCGGCGGCGAGTTGATCTTCCAGCCGGATGCGCTCCCCCGGCGCAAGTTCGCCCGACACGTAAGCGATGAGTTGCTCGTGCGTGATCATGGCTTAACCCCGCTCAGCTTGCCCTCGACGCATTGCCGCAACTGCTGCCGCAACCGGAACAACACCTGCCAGACCCAAGTCTGCGTGCGCTGGAGCCTCCCGGCGATTTTCTCCGTCGGCAACTCCTCACGATACTTCAACGTGAGCAGTTCCTTCATCGGCGGCGGCAACTCCTCGACACAATCGCGCAGGAACTCCATCTCCGCAGCGTCCTCCGCGTCCGAACGGCCAAGTTCCTGCTCCAGCAGCCGGTGCTTTGCATAGGTGAACTGGTTCGCCTGCTCGCGGGCGTAGCGCTGGAATTCAGCGCGGACGAGATTGGCGGCGATGGCACGCAGCCACGCGCGAAGCGACGTGCCGGCGGTGAAGCGGTGGATGTTGCGGTAGGCAAAAACAAATGTCTCGTGGGCGATCTCGTTGACGAGGTGCGCCACCGGCAGTTTCAACGCGATGAACGCGCGCAGGTAATCGAGGTGCCCGTCCAGGAGCGAAGCGAACGCGTTCACATCGCCGGCCTGCACGGCCCGGACAAGCTCCGCTTCTTGCTGCACTTCCATATCGCCAGCCTGATTCTTCATATCACCCCGTATATAACATCTGGGCGGCGGTTCCTTACAAAAATCATCGAGCGCCGAAAGCGGGCGGGTGGCGCGATCAATTCTGAGCCGCGCTGGGCGGGGTCACTTCGATTTGCCGGCCGCAGCCGGCGCAGCGGACGGAGGGAGCGGCGAACGTTGGGCTAAGCAGCACCGAATGGCCGCAGCCGCAGCGAAACGATTCCCATCCAGCGCGTTGCCGTGTGTAGCGCAGTGGCTGCGTGGCATTCAACACCGGCGGCACGGCCGGTTGCGCGGCGGGGACGGGCCAGACGCTGCCGCAGCGGACGCAGCGGACCTCCTTCTGCTCGTAGCCCGGCGGCACGCCTATCTCCAGGCCGCAGGTGCAGCGGACGGGCACGTAGCCGGCGTTGCGCCGGACGGTGGCGCGCGCTTCGCCGCGATCGAGGACCGGTCCTTCGTCGGACGCGTCGCGTCTGGCTTGCGCCGGCGCGGCTCGCAGCGACTGCGAGCCGATCAACCCGCCGCCGTGCGCGCTGCGGTAGGCAACCTCGTAGTCGGCCAGCGCCGCGCCCGCCATCGCTCGCAGGATGCGGATGCGCTCACCGGTGGGCGGATGAGTGGAGAAGACATTGCTCGATTCCGCCGTCGCCGCGAGCGGATTGACGATGAACATCGGCGTGTTGGCTTTGTTGGTGAACGCGGGCGGCTCGGCGGCCTGCGCGATTTTCTCAAGCGCCGACGCCAGTCCCTCCGGATAACGGGTGAACTGCGCCGCGCTGGCGTCGGCGAGAAACTCGCGCTTCCGCGAGCAGGAGAAGTAAAGAATCTGTGCCATCAGCGGGCCGAGAATCGCCAGCAGCAGCGCGATGACAAGGAGAATGATCTGCGCCTGGCCGCCACCGCGCGAGTCGGACCGCGACCGCGCGCGTCCGCCGAGCCGCATTGTGTGCCAGACGATTTCCGCGAGCACGGCGATGGAGCCAAGCATGACGGCGGCGAGCATCATGAACTGAACGTCCTGGTTTTTCAGGTGGCCCGTCTCGTGGGCAATGACGCCCTGGAGTTCGTCGCGGTTCAACCGCTGAAGAAGGCCGCTGGTGACGCCAATCGTGTAGTCCTCCGGCTTATGACCGAACGCGAACGCGTTGGGCGACGGATCCTGGATCAGCAGCACTTTCGGCGTGACCGGCAGGCCCGACGCGAGCTGCATTTCCTCGACGATGTTGAACAGGCGCGGACAGTCTTCGCGGCTCAGTTCGGTGCCGCCGGCGCCGCCCAGCACGAGCGACCGCGCACCAGCGAAGTAAATGCCGAGCTGCACCAGCAGGACAACGACCGCCACGATCAAGCCAATGAAGCCTCCGCCTCCGCTGAAGATCGCCTCACCGCCGCAATAGCCGAGCAGGATGAGCACGATGCCCATCAACGAGATGAGCATCGCCGAGCGTCGGCGGTTAGCGCGGATTTGTTCCCACATGGCGGAGGAAGGGAATGGAGTGGTGGAGTGGCGGAGTATTGGAGTGTTGGGCGGTGGTGGAGAGAAGACCTATTTCCGATTCATTACTCCATCACTCCACCACTCCAATGCCCCATTTCCTCAGAACGACACCTTCGGCGCCTCGCGTTCGGGGCCGGCCTTGACCTCGAAGAAGTCGCGTTTGGTGAATTGGAACATGCCGGCGATGAACAGCGTCGGGAACGTCTGGATGCGCGTGTTATAGACCATCGCGTTGTCGTTGTAGAACTGCCGCGAGAAGGAGACTTTGTTTTCGGTGGACGTCAGTTCCTCCTGCAAGCCGAGGAAGTTCTGGTTTGCCTTCAGTTCCGGGTAGGCCTCAGCGACGGCGAAGAGCGACTTCAGCGCGCCCGTCAGCATGTTCTCCGCCTCCGCGCGCTCGCCAACGCCCTTGGCGTTCACGGCCATGTTGCGCGCCTGCGTGACGCGCTCGAACGTCTCGCGCTCGTGCTTGGCGTAACCCTTGACCGTCTCGACGAGGTTCGGGATGAGGTCGTAGCGGCGTTTCAACTGCACGTCAATCTGCGCCCAGGCGTTGTCGAGCTGATTGCGAAGCTGGACGAGGCCGTTGTAGGTGGCGATGGCCCATACGACCAAGACCACCGCGATCACGATCAGGCCGAACAGTATCAATAAACCAATGCTGGCTATCATATCAGTCATTCCTCCATGTTCAGGTTGCGTTGACGGATCCCAAAAACTCGTTCAGAAAAGCGATCGTGTGCGTCGCGCCGCTTGCGGGCGGAAACAACGCCAGCAACTGCTGCAACTCGTTCGCATCGAACCACAGCCCGTGCCCTCGCGGACAGCGGTCCAGATGCAGCGCCTCCGCGCGCGGCCGCGGCACTGCGACCTCTCGCAACGTCTGGTCACAGCGCGGGCAGAGGTGCTTGCGGTCGCGCAGCGATGTGCCCGGCTGGTTTTGAAACGCCAGCAGTGGATCGTCACCGGAACCGCCGGTTTGCCGCATCAGTGCCTCCAGTTCGCCCGCGTCCAGCCACAGCCCGCGGCAACGCTCGCAAAAATCCACCTCCACCTCCTTGAAGCGGAGGTTAAGCAACTGCGCGTCGCACTTGGGACAGATTGGAATCATGACCCGTTGGTCGCAGAGAATGAAACGCGCTGCCAGTCGGGTCAAGCTCCATCGGGTCGCCGATCAGAATTCTGGGCATACAAACGGGACTACTCGCGGGCATCGTGGGAAACGCGGAATTGGAAACCGTGCGATTTTTTGCGGGAAAACTGGCGCGCCCGGAGGGACTTGAACCCCCAACCCTCTGATCCGAAGTCAGATGCTCTATCCAATTGAGCTACGGGCGCGTGACTGCGATTTCAAATTTGAAGTTCGAGATTCGAAATCATTGAAGATGGGGTGGGCGACGGGATTTGAACCCGCGACGGCCAGATCCACAATCTGGAGCTCTACCAGGCTGAGCTACGCCCACCATCCGCAACGACGCCCCTGCCGGGCAGCCGCTGAGGGTCGCAAATTATCATTGGGCATCGGACACGGTCAAGTTATCTTACCCGCACATGAATCGAATCCGCCTGCTGCCCGAGCAGGTTATCAACCAGATAGCAGCCGGTGAAGTCATTGAGCGGCCCGCGTCGGTCGTCAAGGAGTTGCTGGAGAACTCCCTCGACGCCGGCGCGCGGCAGGTCCGGGTCGGTTTCCGCGCCGGCGGGCGCACCGCGATTTCCGTGGCCGACGACGGTTGGGGCATGAGCCGTGACGACGCGCTGCTCTGCTTGGAACGCCACGGCACGAGCAAAATAGCCGTCGCCGAGGATATCGAGAGCATCCACACGCTCGGTTTCCGTGGCGAGGCGATCCCGTCCATCGCTGCTGTGTCGCGTTTCACGCTCACGACGCGCGAACACGACGCGCCGAGCGGCACGCGGGTTGTGATCGCCGGCGGAAAACTGCTGAACGTCCAGGAGGTCGGCACGGCGCCCGGCACGACGGTCGAGGTGCGGTCGCTCTTCTTTAACCTGCCGGCGCGGCGAAAATTCCTGCGCACGCCACAGACCGAGAGCGCGCACATCCACCACATCGTCACACTCCATGCGCTGGCACACCCGGCGGTTGCGTGGCGGTTGCAGGACGAGGACCGCGTGGTTCTCGATCTCGCGCCGGCCCGGACGTTGGCCGAGCGCATCCGCGAGATTTACGGCGCGGAATTTTTCCAAGATCTCGTGCCGGTTGGGGAATCTCAAATCCCCAATTTGAAATCTGAAATTTCAGGAAGTGCGCGTGTCACCGGTTTCGTCGGCCGGCCCGGCGTGAGCCGCGCCACGCGCGACCAGCAGCATGTTTTTGTCAACGGCCGGCCGGTGGAGAGCCGTGGCATCAACTTCGCGCTGCTGGAGGCGTATCACACCGCGCTCATGCGGGGCCGCTTTCCGATCGCGTTCCTCTTCGTCGAGGTCGAGCCGGGCGCGGTGGACGTGAACATCCATCCGACCAAGCGCGAGGTCCGCTTCCGCGACGAATATGCTGTGCGCGCCGCCGTGACCGCGACGGTGCGGCGCGCGTTGGAACCGCAAGTGGCCGCCGCGCCGGTGCAGCCGGTGCGGTTGACGTTGCAGGCTGAAACGGTGGATGCGGTGCCCGCGCCTGTTGAGCAGCGACTGCCGCTGACGCAGGCGGGGACGTGGAGCGTGGAGCGTCGAGCGTCGAGCGTGGTGACGACGGCCACGCCAGTTCCGGTGCCGGACATTCCCGCCGCTCCACGCTCCACGTCCCACGATTCCTGGCGCGTGATCGGTGTCGTCGGACAACTCTACGTGTTGATCGAATCCGCCGAGGGGCTGGTGCTGCTGGACCAGCACGCGGCCCACGAGCGCGTGTTGTTCGAGCGGATGCTCAAGCAACTGGAACAGGGCGCCGCACCGTCGCAGCGGCTGCTGATTCCGGCAACATTGGAGCTGGAGGCGCGAGACGCGGCGTTTGTGCAGGAGAACATGGCGGTGTTTCAACGATTGGGCATCGGCCTGTCCGAGTTCGGGCCGAAGGCGTTTCTGGTGGACGCGCTGCCGCCGTGGCTGCCGGCGCGCGTGGATTTACGCCAGGTGTTCCAAGACGTTCTCGACAAGGTGCGTGCCGGCGGCGCGTCGCTGTCGAAGCTGCGGCTCGGCGAGGACGCCGTTGCGACGACCGTCTGCCGTCACGCGGTGAAGGCACACGATCCGCTGAGCATCCCGGAGCTGGACTCGTTGCTGCGCGAACTGCACGCTTGCGACCTCCCCTACACGTGCCCGCACGGCCGGCCGACGATGATCCAGTTGTCCTACGCCGAACTCGAAAAGAAATTTGGCCGTCGTGGTTGATTTCTCCGCCGGGAATCCATAGCCTGCGTGGAAGTCTGCACTGTGTGGGATAAACAGTTATGACCAAGGCCAAGGAACTCCGCTTGATCAGCTACGGCTCGACCAGCATCGGTCGCGTCCGTCCAGTCAACGAGGATGCTTTCCTGCGCGACGACCACCTGCGGCTTTACGCCGTGGCAGACGGCGTGGGTGGCCAGCCTGCCGGCGAGGTGGCAAGCGCAACAGCGTTGCGGGAGCTGGCGAAGTTCCTCAAGTTTTACAGCTCCTCGGCTGGTGATCGCTCAGTGGCGACCATGCTCATGGCGTTGCGCAAGGTCAGCGACGCGGTGCTGGCGCGCGGACTCTCCGACATGCGCTACCACGGCATGGCCACAACGCTGACCGCGTGTTGGGTCACCCATCATCGGGTCATCCTCGGCCACGTCGGCGACAGCGAGGGTTTTCTCCAGCACGCTGGCAAGCTTAAGAAACTCACTGTATCGCACACCGTGGCCGGCGAGCTGCTCAATCGCGGCGTCAGCGCAGAGCATCCGGTGATGAAATCATCGCTCTCTCACATGCTGACGCAAAGCCTCGGCCCGGAGCCGTTGCACAACCCGCAGGTCTGTGAAGTTGAACTAAAGCATCACGATGCTCTGCTGCTGTGCAGCGACGGCGTGACGAGGGAAGTAACGTCAGCAGAGATCTCCCATATCCTGCGTCACAGTCCCGCGCCGGAACAGGCGGTGGAGGAGTTGTTACAGCTCGCTGACGAGCGTGGAGGCCATGACAACGCCACCGCCGTTGTGGTGAAGGTCGTCTAGCACCAACCTGCCGACAGCGCACATGACGGAGGCGAATTGGAAGCCAGCGCTACGGGTTGTTTTCCAGCGGAATCTCCAGCGTCAACCGCCAGACGCGGTCGCGTTGCTCGCACACCACGGTTTCCTTGGGACAAACGGCGGAAGCGCCGGCGCCTTCCGCGACCGGCTTGAACTCGATTGCGAGGTCACACAAGTCGTCGTGGATCATTTCCTTCACTGACGTGATTTCATTCTGCCGAAACCGTCGCTGGAAGCGTTGCACGCGCCAGCCGCTGCGCATCCAGCCGGTAAAGACTTTGCCGGGACCACTGAGTTGAATCTCCGCCGCCGATTTGAAGCCGGCTTCGCGGATGAACTTCGCCAGTTCATCGAACGGAGCTTCCCGCAGCGCCCGGACCAGCGCCACCTTCATCTGTCGCAGCGATTCGTCTGTGAGCGTGACGGCCGCCTCTGGGAACCGGCCCGCTTTCATCGCGGCGAAGTAGCGCCGATACACCTCCGCCGGCCGCACCACCGGCACGCTTGCCGCCGCGCGGTCCCGCTCCGCCTGCCGTGCTTTCGTCAGATCGCGCACCTTGTCGGGAGCTTCGGCTAGGAGGACAGTAGAGGTCAGAAGCCAGAGGACAGAGTTCAGAAGAAGAACCGGCTTCCAGTTCCTTCTGACTTCTTGCTTCTGGCTTCTGATCTCTGTCCACATCGGTTAAATCTCCTTGACCGCGGTCATGATACGCCGTTATGAGCCGCGTCGCCAATGAACAAACTTCAGCAGACCATCAATCGCATCGGCCAGCTTCCGGCAGCCGCCGCTGAACGCGCGCAGGCGCGGCTCGATTCCCTGACCAAACCGCCCGGCAGTCTCGGCCGGCTGGAGAAGATCGCGCGCCAGCTTGTGGCCATCACGGGCAATGAGCAGCCCAGTATGCGCCGCAAGAGCATCATCGTCATGGCCGGCGACCACGGTGTCACGGCGGAAGGCGTTAGCGCGTATCCGCAGGCAGTCACGGCGCAGATGGTGTTGAACTTCCTGCGCGGCGGCGCGGCCATCAACGTGCTGGCCCGCCACGCCGGCGCGCGACTCGTGGTCGTGGATATCGGCGTCAACGCGGAGTTCCCGCCCAACACCACGCCCGCTGACACTTCAGGCAACGTCGAGTTTCTGCGCCGCAAGGTGGCGCCAGGCACGCGTAACTTTGCGCGCGAAGCGGCCATGACGCGCGACCAAGCAGTTGCCGCGCTGACCGCAGGCATTGAGGTTGCGGAAGCGGAGATTGCTCGCGGAGCCGAACTGATCGCCACTGGCGACATGGGCATTGGCAATACTGCCGCCAGCAGCGCCATTGTCGCTGCGATAACGGGCCGACCGGTTGCGGAAGTCACCGGTCGCGGCACGGGCGTGAACGACGCGGGATTGGCCAAAAAGATTGAGGTGATCAGCAACGCGTTGGAGTTGCACGGTTTCACACCCAACGCTTCACGCTCAACGCTCGACGCGCTGGACTTACTCGCCAAAGTCGGTGGCCTCGAAATCGCGGGGCTGGCAGGCGTCGTCCTCGGCGCGGCGGTGGCACGGCGACCGGTGGTGCTCGACGGTTTCATCAGCGGGGCGGCGGCGTTGATCGCGGCGGGACTTGCGCCGGGCGTGACGCAGTTCTGCTTCGCGGCGCATCGTTCGGTCGAGGCGGGCCATCGCGTCACGTTGGAGACGCTCGGCTTGGAGCCGGTGCTGGACCTCGATCTGCGGCTCGGCGAAGGCACTGGCGCGGCACTGGTGATGCATCTGATTGAGGCGTCGGCCAAGTTTTATAACGAGATGGCGACTTTCACCGAAGCGGGCGTGGCGGAGAAACACTGATGAACTTTCAAACAATCTGGCGACGACTGATGCTGGCGGTGCAGTTCCTCACCGTCGTCCGGGTGCGCGTGGCTGACCCGGTGACGGACGACGAACTGCATGACTCAACCTACTTCTTTCCGGTGGTCGGCCTCGGCTTGGGCGTCGCTGTGGCGATGACGGGTTGGGCGTTGGGTTGCGTCTTTACTTGGCCGGTGGTGGCGGCGTTGCTCGTGATGGAACTGGCAGTGCTCACCGGCGCGCTGCACCTCGACGGGCTGGCGGATATGTGCGACGGGTTCTACGCCGGACGCAACCGCGAGGATACGCTGCGCATCATGAAAGATCCGCACATCGGCACGATGGGCGTTGTCGGACTGGTTTCCGTGCTCGGTCTGAAAGCTGTCGCGTTGATGAACGTCCCGGCGCACCGCGGCTTGTGGGTCGTTGCCGCCGCGCCCGTCGTCGGACGCAGCGTCGTCTTGCTCGCCTGCGCGATGGGCCACTATGCGCGCGAGGAAGGCACAGGCAAGACCTACATCGGCCAGCTCAGCCGCGATCACGCGTGGATGGCGCTGGCGATGGCGGTGTTTGGCTGCACGATGATCCGGCAGTTTGTTCCCGCCGCGCTGGCGTTCGTGCTGGCTGGAATATGGCTGGTGCTCTTCGTGAGCTACTGCAACCGCCGCATCGGCGGCCTGACCGGTGACACGGTCGGCGCGCTCAATGAGACAACGGAGTTGATCGTGTGGCTGGCGGCGAGTTGCCGGTGACCGCTGGTTGCTAAATTCTCTCCACCGCATCCGCAAGCACCCAGCCTCTTTTGCCGTCGGCGCGCTCGACTTCGAGCCAGCCGGGCACGCCTTGCATCCGCGACGGGCGCTCGCCGACGATCCAGAGTTTCTGGCCTTCGTAGGCGGTGAAGTGCCGCATGCCGTCGTCCACCGGCGCAAAGCGGACGACGACCTCCTTCGCGATAGCGATGCCGGCCGGTGGACCTTCTTCGATTACAATCCTCGCGCCAAGGCCGACGCTGGCGAGCAACACGATGACACCGAACGTGATGGCGGCGGAGCGGAACCAGCGTCGCCACTCGATGGCTGGTGGCAGCCAGATGAACACGATCAGGCCAAGCATTGCCAGCCAGTAGCACGCGACGACCAGCCATGTCCACTCGTCCGTTGTAAGGCTGTCGCGTGCGCCTGCAAGCCACGCGGACCAACCGCCGGCGGCAGCGGCGTCGTAGGCTTTCGTTTGTTTCTCGACGAAACCAAGGTTGCCATCCACGTCGCGGTCGCGCGGTTCGAGTTGGTGGGCGCGCTCGAAGTTGAGGATGGCGCGGCCGAGATGGCCGGCCTTGAAATGAGCGTTGCCGAGGTTGAAAAAGAGGTTGGCGCTGCGCACGCCGGCGGCGATGAGCGATTCGTAACGTGCGATGGCTTGATCGAACTGGCCCTGGTCGTAGAGTGCTGCGGCCTCGCGGAACGCCGCCGGCGCGTCGGCAGCCCATGCCGACGCAGCCAGCACCAACGCCAAGATGGATGCAATCGTTCTCACAATGACAACTTCTCCATCGCCACGATGACCTCACGCATGATTTTCACCAGTCGCTCTCGATCCACCTTGCCCTGCATGTTTGGGGCAAACCGTGCGGCGTCGCAGGCGGTGAACACTTCCTTCAATGCCTGACAAATCTCCGGCGGCAAGGCGCGCGGGCGAAGCTGCTCCTCGATGATGTTGCTGGTGATGCCAGACGATGGCAGGTTCAGCCGGTCGCCGAGGTAATCTTGCAGTGTCTTGAACAGTGTCGCGTAGAACGCCGCGCCCTGGCTCTGGCCCGCGTGCAACAGCCGCTCGGCTTCGGCGAGCCGGCGCTGGGCGTTGCCGTAGGCGCGGCGCTTTCGGGCGTAGCGGATGTCCCTGCGGAGCCGCTCACGGCGGCGTTGCGCAAACAGTGAGATCACCAGCGCCAGCACGGGCGCGCCCTGGCCGGCGAGAAACCACGTTTGTCGGTAGAGCACGTGCGAAGTTGGGGCGGGCGCGCCGAGGTCGGGCTTGAGATAGACGACGCCGACGCCGAGTTTCTCCGGCGGACGCGGCGCCGCACCGGCGGGTGCAACGCCGACAACAACAGGTGTCGCGCCGGCGGGCGACTCCTGCACGTTGAGCTGGATCGGCCCGCGGCTGAGTGTCTGGTAACGCCCCTGCTCCGGCTCGAAGAAGCTGAACGTCACCGGCGGGATCACCGACGCGCGCACCGACAACGGCACGATGACCTGCTCGAAGATTTTCTCGCCGGTATAGCCCATCTCATCGGTCTGCTTGCCCTTCACCACCGGTTCGTAGCTCTTGAAGCCTTCCGGTGGCGTAAACTTCGGCGGCGCGAGCGTGGCGAGATTGCCCTGGCCGACAACACGGATGGTGAGTGTCACCGGCTCGCCCGTGCGCAGTGTGGTAGGCTTGGCGGTCACGTCGAGTGCGTAGCGGCCGACTGCGCCGGTGAAGTCAGCCGGTCTGCCGGCGTCAGGCAAAGGCGATACACGCACCGGCACGGCCGGCGATGTTACGGTGATTCTTTTCGTCTCACCACCGCCGCCGAAGAAATTCTCGAAGAACGGGTCGTTGATGCCGGGCAGCCGCGGGCGACGGCCGGAGTCCACAAACACATCCAGCGCGGCTTGGGCGGGACCAAGCGCAAGCTGACCAACTTGCATCGGGCTGGCCAGCGTGCGGAAGGTGTAAACGACGAACGACTTGCCATCAATCACCTCCTGCGACTCGACCGGGCGCGGCAGCTTGATCTCGCTGAAGCCGGCCGCGGCGATGGACGGCATCTGGCTACGGTAGCGGATGCCGTTGCGGATGGAGAGCTTCAAGTCCAGTGGCACCATTTCGTTCAGGAAGAGATTGGTGCGGGCGGTGGAGAGTTTGAGCTGGAAAACGTCTTCTGTGTTGACACCCTGGATCTGGCCCTTGGCTACCTTGATGACGATCGGCTGGCTGCTGAACACCTGATTGCCCAACTGCAAGTTAAAGGCGGGAATCACCAGCGTGCCTTCGCGCGCGGGCGTCAGCAAGAAAACGTGCGCGACCGCGTCGTGACGCACACCGTTGTCGATGCTCACTTGCGTTTGCGCGCCACCGTAGGCGACGCTAAAACCATCCAGCGGAGGCAACTGCGGCTGCCCGGTGCTCGGCATGTCCTCGCAACGCAGGGTAAGTTGGATTTGCTCGCCGACGGAAACTTCCGTCCGGTCCACCGTGGCGGTGAAGTTGGCGGCGTGGGCGAGGCAGGGGAAGAGAAGACAGAAGACGGCAGCCAGAAACCAGAAAGCAAATGCTTTCTGACTTCTGAATCCTGACTTCTGACTCCTGTCTTCTGTCTTCCTTCTCACCATGTCTTGTCCGGATCGCGTTCGCCCAACTTACGCAGCGGCTTCCGCTCTTTCCATTGTTTTTCTTCGTCGCGGAGCGCGTCAAGCAACAGCTTGGCCTCCTGCTCGCTCATCTCGCGCTCCTTGTTTTCGGGCTGTCCGTCGTCGCCGGGCTTCTTTTCAGGCTCCGGCTTCTCGCCTGGCTTGGGCTGCTGCTGTTGTTGTTGCTGCGCCTGCTGCTGTTGCTTTTGGTCGTCGGGTTTTTGTTGTTGATCCTGTTTCTGTTGCTGGGCAGCTTGCTGCTGTTGTTGTTGCTGCTGCTGCTTGTCCTGCTTTTGCTGCTGGTTCTGTTGCTGCTGTTGTTGTTGCTGTTTCTGCTGCTCCTGGAGTTTCTTCAGGCGCAGTTCCACAAGCTTCTTGTTGAACGCCGCATCCCCATCCTTCGGGTCGAGTGCGAGCGCGCTGTCGTAGCAGGTGACCGCTTGCTTGAAAAGCTCTTCCGCTTGCTTGGGATCGGGCGTTTCCAGCGGGTCGGCCTGCCGGTAACAAGCGTTGCCGAGGTTGTAGAACGCGCGCTGCTGCAACGCGGTGTCCTTCGTGACCAGCGATTGCTGGTAGGCCTTCGCTGCCGTATCGAACTGCTTCTGGCGATAGATGGCGTTGCCTTCGTTGTAAAGCTTCGGCGGCGGCTCGGTGATGTCGGCGGCAGAAAGTGAAGAGTTCAATAGCAGAAAGCCAATAAGGATCGCTGCGGCACGCGAAGTTTCCGACACCTGCGACACGAAGCCGCGTGTCTCCTTGCGCCGCTCCCGCAGTAACGCTTCCACCATCAGCAGCGCCAGCGCCAAGCCTAGAGGCCACTGGAACCGCTCCTCGAAACGCTTCATCAGTTGGGTTTCGAAATCCTTCGGCGCCATCGGTTCGATGCCGTTGCGGTAGATTGTGTCGAGGCCGAAGTTGCCGGCGGTAGCGTGGACGTAGTAGCCCTTGGTGGCCAGCGCGACCTGTTGCAGCGTGGCTTCGTCAAGCTTGGTCTGCACCACGCGACCGTCGCGGTCCTTCAAGAACTCGCGCGAGCCGCCTTCGGCGGGCACTGGTATCAACTCGCCTGAGGTCGTGCCGATACCGATGGTAAAAATCTTGATGCCAATGTTTGCGGCGGTCTTGGCGGCGGAAACCGCGTCGCCTTCGGTGGCCTCGCCGTCGGTGATGAGGATCAACGCGCGGTTGCGGTCGGCACTGCGGCCAAATCCGCGCATCGCCTCCTTGATCGTGCTGGCGATGTCGGTGCCGCCGAGCGGAATAATATCTGGCGTCATGTCGTCCAGCATCAGTTGCACGGCGGCGTGATCAAGCGTCAGCGGACAGGAGATGAATGGCGTGCCCGCGAACGCAATCAGGCCGACGCGGTCACCGACGGCCATCTTGAGCAGGTCACGCACGGCAAACTTCGCCTGCTCCAACCGGCTGGGCCGCACGTCCTGCGCCAGCATGCTTCGGGAAACATCCAGCGCCACAAAGATATCAATACCGCGTCGTTTGACCTCCTGCCATTGGTAGCCCCAACGCGGCAGCGCCAGCGCCAACACGAGCGAGATGATCGCCGTCGTGACGAGCGCCGCGCGCACCAGGCCGAGTCGTTCATTTAGTGTCGGCGCCATCACCGGCAGCAAGTGCGGCGCGGCAAATAACTCCAGTGCCCGGCGGCGTTGACGCCACGCAAACCAGAAAAACGCCACGACCAGCGGCGCGAGCCAGAGCCAGTTCAAGACGATAGGGTTGCCGAATTTCATGGCAGCTTCCTCAGTCTCGTTTGTCCCAGCCCGACCTCGACCAGCAACAGCGCCAGGCCCGGCCACGCAAACCACGGGAACAGTTCGTTCATCTGCCGGTAGGACGGCGCCTCGATTTTGCGCTTCTCCAGCTTGTCAATCGTCTCGTAAATCTGCTGAAGCTGCCGCGTGTCGGCGGCGCGGAAAAACTGGCCGTGGGTTTTCTCCGCCATGCGTTTGAGCAGAGGCTCGTCGAGATCGGCTTGCATCATCCGATAGCCGAGCGTGCGGCCCGCCTGGTCCACCACAGGCATCGGCGCGATGCCGCCGGTGCCCACGCCGATGGTATAGACCTTGATGCCGAGCGCGCGCGCGGCGTCGGCAGCCACGTCAGGCGAAAGCCGGCCAGCGTTATTGCAACCGTCCGTGAGCAGCACCACGACGCGGCTCTTGGCCTTGATGTCACGCAGGCGGTTCACGCTGGAACCGAGCGCCGAGCCGATGGCCGTGCCGTCCTCGATCAAACCGACACGGACGCGGTCGAGACCTTCGATCAACCATTCGTGGTCAAGCGTCAGTGGACACACGGTGTAAGGCCGTCCGGCGAACGCGATCATGGCGAGGCGGTCGTTCGCGCGTTTGACAATGAAGTCGCGCACCACTTCCTTGACCGTGTCCACGCGGTTGCGACGGCGGCCGTCTTTTTCAAAATCCTCCGCCAGCATGCTGCCCGACACGTCGAGGCAGAGCACAATGTCAATGCCCTCCGTCACCGCTTTCTCCTCGGCGAGCGGTTTCTGCGGCCGCGCGAACGCGATCACCAAGCACGCCAGCGCCACGCCGCGCAGCACGATCAGCCCTCGCCGTAATTGCAGCCACGGCGACGGTGAGAACTGCAACAGCGGCGCGACCGCCGAGAACCGCAGCGACGCCGTCCACCGATGCCGTTGCCGCCACCAGATCAGCGGCGGCACCAGCGCCAGCAGCAGCAGCAACCACGGATTGGCGAAAGTGAAGTTCATCCATTCAAGATTGCGGTGTAGTCGCAGGCGCTCGGCCAACAGGTTCCGGGCTTTGCGCCTTGGATTCGGAACCAGGGATTATTTCCTGCGGCACAGTTTCATCCACGAACCGCATCGCCGCCGCCAGCACGGTCTCCATGTCCTTTGGCCCCGGCCGGAAGCGGGCGAATTTCACGAGGTCACACTGCGTCAGGAACTCTTCGAGCAGCTCCTTGTGCGTCGGTCGCATTCGTTGCGAGCGCGCCATGTCCTGCAGGAATTCCTCGGTGGTCTGCTCCGCCGCACGGAGACGAAACTGCCGCTCGATGTATTGCCGCACCGCGTCGGACACCGCGATGTAAAACGCCTCGATCTCGCCCGCCAGCATCAACTTCCGCGCCGCCTCCAGCCGCTCGCGCGCCTCCTCGACTGCGTTCTGCCGCGGCACAAATGTTTCCTTCGCCTCCTGCCGGCGTTTTCGCAAGACCAGCCACACCACGAGCACCACCGCCGCCACCGCCAGCGCAAGCGCTGCCCACACCCACCAAGGCGGCAGGATGAGGACATCGGGCTTGATGTCGTGGATGTCGTTCGTATTCACAGATTCGTGGTTGGTGATTTGTGCAATTCCTCGAATTGCGAATCAGTGTCTCGCTTCCCTCATCCTGAAGAACTTGATCAACGGTTTCAAATACGGCTCGTCGGTGCGCAGTTCGACCAGGTCTACGCCACAATTCCGCAACATCTGCGCGCGCTCGCGCTGGCGGCGGACGGCCGTCTCCCAGAAGTTTCGCCGCGTCGGCTCGTGCGATGTGTCCAGCAAGATGCGGCTGCCGGTCTCGGCGTCTTCCAATTCCACAATGCCAATGGGCGGCATTTCGATCTCACGCGGGTCGGTAATGGCGACGGCCACCATGTCGTGCCGCTGGTTCGCCACGCGCAGCATCTTCTGGTAGTCGTCGGCGATGAAGTCCGACAGCAGGAACGTGACACTATGGTGCGCCGTGATCTGTTCGAGAAACCGCAGCGCGGCAGGAATGTCCGTGCGGCGGCCTTTGGGCGTGAAGTAGAGAATCTCGCGGATAACGCGCAGGACGTGCGTCTTGCCTTTCTTGGGCGGCACGAACAGCTCGATGTCGTCGCTGAACATGATCAGGCCGACCTTGTCGTTGTTGCGGATGGCCGAGAACGCCAGCACGGCGGCGACCTCGGCGGCGAGTTCGTTCTTGAGCTGGCGCACGCTGCCAAAAATCTCCGAGCCGCTCACATCCACTAGCAGCATGACGGTCAGTTCGCGCTCTTCGGTGAACTTCTTGATGAACGGATGGCCCATGCGCGCCGTGACGTTCCAATCAATCGTGCGGATGTCGTCGCCGGGCTGGTATTCGCGGACCTCGCTGAACTCCATGCCGCGGCCCTTGAAGACACTGTGATACTGCCCGCCCAGCACGTCGTTGACCGCACGCCGGGTGCTGATCTCGATCTGCCGGATCTTCTTGATGATGTCGCGGGGAAGCATTCGATTTTGGATTTTAGATTTTGGATTTTGGATCGAGGTCTGCCTTCTGCGGCAGTCCAAAATCGGCAATCCAAAATCCAAAATTTATTTACGGAACCGGCACTTCGTCGAAGATGCGTTTCACGATGTCCTCGCTTGTCACGTCCTCGGCCTCGGCCTCATAGGTCGGGATGACACGGTGGCGCAGCACGTCCATGCCGATGCTCTTGATGTCCTGCGGCGTAACGTAGCCGCGGCCGTGCAGGAACGCGCTCGCCTTGGCGGCGAGCGTCAGGAAAATTGTCGCGCGCGGCGAGGCGCCGTATTCGATCAGGCCGGCAACGTCTATCTTATAGGCCTTCGGGTCGCGCGTGGCGTGGACGATATCCACGACGTAATTCTTGACCTTCTCGTCCATGTAAATCTGGTCCACCACCTTGCGGGCGCGGAGGATGTCGTCGGGGCCGATGATGGGCTTGAGTTCCGCCGGCGTCGAGGTGAACGCGCGGGCGTCAAGAATCTGCCGTTCCTCCTGCTTGCTGGGATAAGTGATCTCGATCTTGAGCATGAACCGGTCCACCTGCGCCTCGGGCAACGGATAGGTGCCCTCCTGCTCGATCGGGTTTTGCGTCGCGAGCACCAGGAACGGCTCCTCCAGCTTGAAGGTCTGGTCGCCGATGGTCACCTGCCTTTCCTGCATCGCCTCCAGCAACGCGCTCTGGACCTTGGCGGGGGCGCGGTTGATTTCGTCGGCGAGAATGATGTTGGCAAACACCGGGCCGCGCTTGACCGAGAACGTGCCGTCGCGCGGGTTGTAGATGAGCGTGCCGATGAGGTCGGCGGGCAGCAGGTCCGGCGTGAACTGGATGCGCTGGAACTTGGTGTTGATGACCGACGCGAGCGATTTGACCGCGAGCGTCTTGGCAAGGCCAGGCACGCCTTCCAACAGCACATGGCCGTTGGCGAGCAGGCCGATGAGCAGCCGTTCGATCATGTAACGCTGACCGACGATGACCTTGCTCAATTCGCTCTGGATCGCCGAGACGAAGGCGCTTTCCTGGCGAATGAGCTCCGTGAGTTCGCTGATGCTTTTCTCTGTAGCCATAGGGTGACTATAGAGACAGCGCGAGCGTGCCGAAAGTTCAATTTTCGTTACAGGTTCGTCATAAACACACGTGCCTACACTCCCTCCCCAGAACATGGGCTTTGTGCAGTTACAGGAACGTTCGCGCTACTTGGTTCGGGCGTCGCGCAGGCCGCGGAAGCCGGTGATGCTGCTGCGCTTGACCGGCAACTGCGTCGCGCCGGTGACGGCGTCGCAGCCGGCGGGCGGGTCCATGAACGAACCGCCGCGGGCCATGCGGTAGCCGTCGAGACCGGCGTGGAACGAAGTCGCATACCAGTCGAGCGTCAACTCGGCGACGTTGCCGACGATGTCGCACGCGCCGTAGGGGCAGTTGAACTTATCGAAGCTTCCCACCGGTGCGAGTTGCGCGAAGCCGTCCGCGTCGCCGTCGGCGTTGCAACGCCACACGCCGCCGGCGTCGGGCGTTTCGTCGCCCCACGGATATTTCCGTTCCGGTTTCGGGTTCGGCGCCTTCTTCGCTTCGTCACCATCCAGATAGAGGCCGCCGCGCAAGGTCTTCTCCCACTCCGCCTCCGTCGGCACCCGCAGACCGCACCAGTCCAGAAACGCCGTCGCGTCATACCACGAGACGTAGTTGATGGGGAACTTCTCGCGGCCTGGCGCGACGGCGTAGGCATCGCCGGGGTTGCGCGTGATGCCGCAACGCTCGGGGTTGGCCATGTGCTTGTGCCAGCCGCTGCCGTCCTTGCCGGTCTCATTGAGGTAGTCGCAATACATGGCAACGGTAGTTTCGTATTTTGCCATCCAGAACGTCGGCAGCGTGGCGGATTCGATCTGGCCCTTCGACTCGTCGTAGCCGCCGCCGGGGACGATCTTCATCTTGAACGCGCCGCCCGGCACGCGGATCATGCGGATGCCGCGCACGCGGACTTCGAGTTGCGGCGCGTTGGTCAAACCGAGCGAACCGATGCCCCACCACAACATCTTCTTCTTGCCGGCAGACTCCACGATGTCGTGGTCGCCGCGCAACGTCTGTTGCGGGATCAGCCTCCAAGCCGCGGTCGCGCTCTCACGGTAACGGGCAAACACATACGCCGGCGCGGCGGGCGAGAGGTCCTTCACGCCGAGTTCATACTCGATCTTGAAGAACGGCCCGCCCATCTCGGAGTTTTCGAGCTTCGCGGAGGCGTTGCTGATGGGGAGCCACTGGGCGGAGGCCGTCTGGCAAGCCAGCGTGGCTAGGATGGAGGCGAAGAGGATACGTTTCATGGTGGAGATGGGTTTCAACGCAGAGGCGCAGCGTTGTGCGACCACGCCTCTGCGTTTTCTTCCGGCTGATCTTGCATCACACGTTGTCGGGAATGACCCACGGCGCGCGATAGGTGCGCTTCAGGAACTTGTTGGCCTCCGGCGCGTCCTTGAACGTCTCGGTCTTTGCGTCGAAGGCGAGCTTCTTATTGCCGACGCGGTAAGAGATGTTGCCGAGATGACAGAGCATCGCTGAATAATGCCCCTGCTCGACGTTGGCCGCCGGTTTCTGGCGGTTCTTGATGCACGCGATGAAGTTGTCGTGATGCTCCTTGTCTGCCTGGCGGCCCGGCGCGGCCACGACCGACTCGGACTTTTCGTTGAACACCTGCCAGCCATCGCCGTGGCGGCCGTAATACATGAAACCCTTGGTGCCGAGCACCTCGATGCGCGTGGCGTTGAGCGCCCAGTTCGGCGGCAACTGGCCCTTGTCGCGGCGGTCCATCGGCGTCTTGGTCATGTAAGGCGTCCAGAGCGCCGACTCAAACAGCATCGTCAGCTTGCCAAACTCGAACGTGACCATCTGCGTGTCGGGAATCTCGCGGCCATCGGTGAGCGCGCAAACGCCGCCCGCGTGGCTGACGGTGTCGGGGAACGGCTTATCGCCGATCAGCGCGCGCGCAAGGTCAATCTGATGCACCGCGTCGCCGGCGATGGCGCCGCAACTGAATTCCCAGCGGTCGAGCCAGCGGCGGCTCGGGTCGTAGGGCACCACCGGCGCGGGTCCGCACCAGGTCTCGTAGTCAAATCCGGGCGGCACCGGCGAGCTTTCGGCCGCCGGCTTCTTGCGCATCGGGTGCTGCATCATGTTGAAGACGCGGACAAGGTAAACATCGCCAAGTTTGCCGGAGCGGATGTATTCGGTGGCGTCGCGGAGATACTGGCAACTGCGGCTCTGCATGCCGACCTGGATGACGCGCTTATACTTGGCGGCCGCCTCGATCATCTTGCGGCCTTCCCAAGCGCTGTGCGTCATCGGTTTCTCGACGAACACATCCTTGCCGGCCTGGCAGGCCATGATGGAACCGAGCGCGTGCCAATGGTCAGGCGTGGCGTTGATGATGGCGTCCACGCGTTTGTCTTCAAGCATCTTGCGAAAATCCTGCACTGGCTTCGGCGGCTTGCCCTGCGCCTCCTCGATCGCGTCGCGCACCCGGGAGAAGCGGCGCGTGTCCACGTCGCAGATATAGGCGATCTCTGTGTCCGGCCGGTTGGCGAACATGGTGGCAACGTAGGTGCCGCGACCGCCGCAGCCCATCAAGCCGATGACAACCTTTTCGTTGGCACCGGCGGCGCGGGCTTTGTGCTGGGAGACAATGGCGAAGGTGCCGAGGACCGACGCCGAGGTAGTGACAAACTGGCGACGACTGATCGAATCAGATGGCTTCATGCCGCCAGTATTGAGAACGACGGTTGCCGCGTCAAGCGTCGGAAACGATCGCAGTTGCTCTTTCGCTCCCGATCGCATCGTCAGATTTTCTTCTTGCTGCGGGGGCGGCGACTGTTTACATAGCCTGACGGAAGTTCGGAATGAGGGAGCGAACTTGAGCTGGCACACAGCGCGAGGATTCGGTCGCAACGCCGCCAGGAGTTTCGGGCCGGTGGCCTGCCTGCTTTTGCAAGCCTGCGGCGTCCATTACTACGACACACAAACCGGCACCGAGCACGTGTGGGGTGTCGGTCACATGAAGATGAAGGCCGCCCCGCCGAACGAGGGTCTTAAATCCGTCATCCGCGGCACGGACCTTGTGGGCGTGGGCGTGGGCGTGAGAGACCGCCAGCCCTCGCTGGCCTTGGGCTGGGACCGCCAGCAACGCATGGAGATCGTGGATTCCAACGCCACGATCCGACTCGAATGGCCCAACGCTGATTTCGTGAACGTCCGCGTTGGTTCGGAGTTTCCCCAACAACCCGCGCCGCAAGCTGCTCCTCAACCAATCCCCAAGACCCAGGAGAAACCATGAACAGACCCACTTACGTCATGACTGCGCTGCCGATGCTCGCGCTGGCCCTGTCGGGTTGCGCCATCGGTTACAACCACACGGTGTTCGGCACTAAATCGAACTTCGGCCTGGACATTGACACCAAACCGCCCACCGCCGAGGTTTCGCTGGCCCGTCGCGAGATGGCCATTGCGCCGACATTCGAGAACGGGCAGACGACGCCGGTGATGGCCAGCTTCGCTCTCGCCGCGGACGCGGAAGCAACGTTCCCCATGTTCGCGGCCTATTCCTCCACCTTCTCCGGCGGCGACGCGGCGGTGATCATGGCCACACTGTTCGCCTCGCCAGACATTGGCAATCCGGTCGGCGATTACAGCTCGGTCATCTCGCTCAGGAGCGCACCAACCAACTCGATCTTATGCAAGACGATCACGCTGCAACGGCCGGGCACGATGCATCCGTTCGCGTTCGCCACCGACACGACCGCGGGGCTGAAGATTGCCTGGAGCGGCACCACGGGACAGTATCCCGACACGATCCGCTTTGGCGTGAACCGCAAGGAACTTGCGCTCGCGCCGGTGTTCGGCGGCGAGACCAACGGCCCCAACGGCGTCACCCACGCCGCTCACATGCCGTCATTCCTGGCGACCGTGGACCATTCCGGCGGCGCCGGCCTCGCGCCCGGACTGCGCTACAAGCATCTCCAGTTCTTCGCCACCGGCAAAGCCGCCGAGAAACTTGCGCTCCAGCCAGCCGTGCGCCAAGCCATGATAATGCGCCTCGATCCGCTTACGGCTGACTTCGCCAAGGCCACACTCACCGCCGTCGCGCCGGAACTTCAGGCGCGCCGCGTCGCGCTCATAAAACGTCTGGATCCGCCCTCATTCACAGAGGCCCAGGCCAAGCAAGTGCTCGATGCCACGGGTCACGCGGTCGAGTCTGGGAAGACGGCCAAGCAATCCCTTCGCATCGTTCTCTCTCGCGCCGACGAGGAGGCCGTGAAGACGCTGGAAACTGCATTCAACAATGTTCGCTAACAAGGAGAACCACCATGTCATTCAGTCTGGATATACTCGCGTCGGATAAACCGCTGGCCGACCTTCAAACGGCTGTCCAGCAAAAGGAGGCATCGGGGTTTGAATTGATTTCGTTGGCCCAATGCCTTGTTGCCGGCCAACTCGTCAATCTGGCCACGTTCCGCGTGCTGGACAGCGTGGGCAATGCGAAACCGATCAAACTCGACCCGGTTAACGGTAACCTGCCGCTCCAGCAACAAGACGACCAGATCAATCAGAATTTCAGTGGCAAGACGGTCGTCTGCTACGCCGCCATCTTGGTGGAAGGTCAGCCCGTCAACGTGGTAGCGTATCGCGCGTGATGGGAAAGCTGCCGCTTTCCATCATCGCAGCCTCTCAAACGCCGGCGTCGGTTTCTCGACAAAGCCAGACTCGGCGCGGAGGATGAAGAGGCAGGCCCGTCCGTGCTTTACCGCGAGTGCATAGCCCGTGTCGGGACCGAGCACCATCAGACCGGTCGCCAGCGCATCGGCGCGCGCGCTGGTGTCGCAAACGATGGTGACGGAGGCGAGGTTGTGCGTCACAGGCCGGCCGGTGCGCGGGTCAACTACGTGAGAGTAGCGGCGGCCCGCGTCGGTAAAGAAATTCCGGTAATCGCCCGACGTGGAGACTGCTTTGTCCTTCACCTCGATGACGCGCTGGATGGCGCGGCCGTCGTCGAGCGGCTTATCAATGCCAATGCGCCACGGCTGGTCGCGCTGACCGTGGCCGCGCGCCTTTAGTTCACCGCCGATGGCAACGAGAGAGTTTGTCACGCCGAGCCTTTCGATCAAACTCACGACAGCGTCCGCGGCGTAGCCCTTAGCGATGGCGGAGAGGTCCACGGAAATCTCCGGCGATGTTTTCCGCAATGCAGGTGGATCGAGCCGCGCTTGCAGTTTCCGCCAGCCCACCTTGCGCCGAGCTTCGGAAATCGCCTTCTCCGGCGGCACCTCGCCGGTTTCACGGCGCGGACCGAATCCCCACAAGCGCACCAGCGGATCCACCGTCACGTCGAACGCGCCGCTGGTCAGTTCACTCACGCGCAGTGCTTCCGCGACCACGCGTGCTGTGTCCGCCGACACCGCGAACCAATCGTCGCCGCGATGCGCGCCAAACCGGCAGATCTCCGAGTCCTCGCGGTAGGTGGACATCGCCCGCTCCAACCGCTCCAGCACCGCGTCGACTTCCCGCCGCGCCTGCTCGACGGAGACGGGCGCGGGCGGCTGGAGAAACTTCACCGAGTAAGCCGTGCCCATCGTGCGGCCGGTGAGTGTCACCAGTTTGGCGGCGGGTGGCGGCTCCGCTGCTGACGCAAGAAGGCAGGCGGCTGCCAAGACAGTGGCGCAAGCTTCCAGCTTGCGAATCCCATCAATCATCGCCGCAAGCTGGAAGCTTGCGCCACCTTTCGTCGCGCGGCTCATCGTTTTGGCCAGTTCAGGTGCTTGTGGAGGAAATCGAACGTGCCGACGGCGTGGATTTCGTGCGGGCCGTTGAAATATTCGAACTCGCAGCGGTCGCCGATGCCGAGCAGGTCGTAGCGGCGCTTGGTCTTGGCGTATTCGTAGGCCACCATCTCGTCCACGCCCACGCCGTCGAAGTGGCCGCGCTCGACCATGAACGGCCGCGGGCAGATCAGCCATGACATCTCAGCGTAGTTGAACGTGTTGCCGAGGTTCCACTCGAAGATCTCATACTCGCCCGTGAACATGTAGCTGCCCTTGTAGGTCGTGGAAGCGTTCTTGGCGATCCACTCGTTGTAGTCGCCGGAGCAAATTGAGAGGCAATAGCGCTCCAGCATCGCCGGCAGCCGCATCGCCGACTTGCCGCCGTAGCTCAGGCCGTAGAACGCTATGCGCTCGCCATCCACGAAAGGCAGCGACGCGAGCCAGTCCAGCGTCCGCTCGTGCTGGCGTCCGATGACGGCAAAGAGCGTCTTGCCGAGCGGGTTGAGTTTCCGCTGCAACACGCGGAACCCGTCTTTGCCGATGTAGGGGTTCTGCGGCGAGAAGGTGATGAACCCGCGCTCGGTAAGCTTGTTGGCGAAGCTGTGGTAATAGCGACTCTCGACCTTCGGGTCCGCGCAATCCTGCGGCCGGCCCTCCAGTCCGTGCTGGCAGACAACCACCGGCCGGCGCTCGCCCGGCTTGAGGTCCTTCGGCACGAGTAGAATTCCGTAAGCATAAACGTCCGGCCACACGTCGAGCATCACCTCGTAGCCGCGATACGTCGGTTCGTCATAGACCAGCCGCGAGCGCGGATTCATCGGTAGCGACGCCGGCGGAAACCGCCCAATGACCTCGTCCCACAGATATTCGCGATACCAGCGCGTGTCCTCCTTATATTTCTTCACCGCCGCCACCGAATCCTTCGCCAGCGGGAAGCCCCAGTTGCTCAAGTCAAGGTTCGGCTTTCTCCACAACTCCGCCCGCCGTGCCTCGCCCTCGCGCAACGCCCACTGCGTGTGCTCGACGAGTTGGTCGAACTGGCGCTTGAAGCGCGGTTCGTATTGCGTATCGCGTATTGCGTGCGGAGCGGAAGTTGCAGATGCAGAGACGTCTTTCTTGGCCAGCAACCGCAGGAACTCATTCACGGTTTCGTTGTGGTCTTTCGCCAAACGAAGTGGGGCAGCGGGCCGAAGCTTTTCGACCAAGGCTTGCGCCCGTTTGAATTCAGCTTTGACTGTTGCCAAAGGCGGAGCGGTCAACACGCCCGGTGCGGCGCCAGCGCGACCCTGCGACGGTTTCGGCGGACCGGCGATTTCGGGCCAGCCGCTCGCTCCAACGACCAGTGCGCGCGGCGCGATGAGACTGGCAACCTCGGCGTCGCCGAACTCGTCGAGCAATGCGAAGACGTTGCGGTAGATCGGCTCGCGCCAGACTTGCTCGCGCGGCTGGAAGTAACCGCTGACCGCAGCCGCCGCGATGCGCGTGTCCGCCGCCGCGGCGTAAAACGCGAGCAGCCCGCCTTCACCGCAACCCATCACACCGACAGGGGCGTTGCGGCCGGTGGTCGCCGCTTGCATGAACAAATCCACCGCCGCCAGCACCTTCTGCACCTCGTAGCCGATGATGTGTCGGCCCATCTCGAACGCGGTCCGGTAGATGAACTCGCGATGCGGCTGATTGGTCATGCGGATCTTCGGGTTTCCCGAAAGAGTGTCGCACCGATCCATCAACTGCGGCACGAGCACGCGGCAGCCGTTCTCGGCGAGCCGTCGCGCGAACTGCGCCTCCGCCGGCACGCCCGCCGCGAGACCGGCGAGCATCTCCGGCGTCGAATCACAATCCGGCAGGGCGATGATGTTGGCGACCGGCTCGGCGTCCGGCTGCAACAGCAACCCCTCCGCGTCCACGCCGCGCAGCACGGGCCAGCGCACCACGAACACCTTGTAGCCCACCCCTTGCAACAAGAGCGCCGGTCGAGTAGGCGTGGCAAGGGGGAATAACTCCGGTTCCACCCGCTCATCCACCGCGCCGATAATCTTCTTGAACCGCTCGCGGTTTGGCTCGATGGACTTCACGTAGGCTTCGGGGGAGGAGAAGTCGCGTTTCCACTTCGCGGCGCGGCGCTCAACGCTGGCGGCCAGTTCTCGGTCGAGGTAGCGGTC
The DNA here is from genome assembly GCA_041667205.1 of Verrucomicrobiia bacterium. Classification (GTDB taxonomy): domain Bacteria; phylum Verrucomicrobiota; class Verrucomicrobiia; order CAIQCK01; family CAIQCK01; genus CAIQCK01. The sequence continues at coordinate 100,569 of JBAYFL010000023.1, forward strand.
AATGCCGGCGATCATGCCCATCGAGAGGTCGTTGGTGCCGGTGAGCGGCTGCGTGCCGGGCAGGAGCTTGTCGTCTGCCGCGACGGAGCCGACGACGAGAAGCGACACAAGAGAAGCGGCGAGCGAGGAGGCTTTCATGGCCGGTTCTTATGCCACGGCGGCGGCGATTTTGAAAGGAGGTATCGCTCGATGGGTGGCTCGATGGGCGCGGTTGCGTGACGGCAAACATGGGTTAGGTTTGCGAACTTATGAAAACGAGACTTCTTGTGGTGAGTTACCTGTGTCTGGCGCCGCTGCTGGCCGCGTTTGCGGAAGCGCCGCCCAACGTCGGCGACAAGGCACCGCTATTTCGGGCCGCAGCGCATCCCCAGTCGGTCAACCTTGCCAACCTGGTCGGCAAGAAGAACATCGTCCTCTATTTTTACCCAAAGGATTTCACGCCGGGCTGCACGATCGAGGCGTGCGACTTGCGCGACGGCATCGAGGCGCTCAAGGGGCTGGATGCGATAGTATTCGGCGTCAGCTATGATTCGGTCGAGTCGCACGCGAAGTTTGCCGAGCATCACAAGCTGCCGTTTGGGCTGGTCGCCGACACTGACCACAAAGTCAGCGAGCTGTATGGCGCTGCGAGGGAAAAGGTCTGCGCACGCTATACTTTCATTATCAACAAATCAGGCAGGATCGCTTGGCGAAATTTGACGGTGAATGCGAAGCAGGCCGCCGCCGAGATCAAGGTGGCGTTGGAACAACTCAAGCAACAGGAGAAGAAATAATGGCGGTGGCCGGCACGTTGCCAGCCGCCCCGGCGGACGCTCAGCGCGTCAGCAACACCGGCACGTCGCTCTTGCGAATGACGTGGGTGGTGGTGGAGCCGAGGATCATCTCGCGGATACGCGTGTGGCCGTAGGCGCCCATCACGATGAGGTCAACCTGCTGCCGCTCGACATACTCCAAGATCCTCTGCTCGGCGTGGCCCACGAGCGTTTCGGCTGATGGCTCGATGCCATGATCCCTCGCGATGCGCACGGCGTCTTCCAACACGTTGCTGACGCCCATCTCCGGCGGCGCGGACACGACCGTGACGATGCTGAGCTTGAGACCGAGCGTCTGGCACAACTCCACGGCGACTTGCAGCGACTTGCTGGATTGCGCGCTGCCATCGTAGGCCACCAGCACCTGGCGCAGTTCGCGGAATTTGGCCGGTGTGACCAGACAGGGCTTGATGGAACGGCGCACGACGCGCTCAACGCTGGAGCCGAGGAACTGGCCGATGGCTTGCGCGTGCTCGCCGCGCTGGCCGAGCACCACCAGTTCTGTGCGCGTTTCCTCTTCAGCGATGTTTTCCACCACGCTGCCTGTGCGATGCAGCGTCGAACACTGGACGCCCGCCTTGCGGCAACGGTCGGCAACCGCGTTGAGGATGACGCCGGCGCGCTGCTTCTGCATTTCCTGCAGTTGCGGCAGCAGCGCCTGATACGGTTGCGCGCCGATTGCGCCTGAGAGATCGGCCAGCAGCGGCGCTTCAAGCAGTCGCACATCGGTCACGTGCAGGGCCACAATGCGAGCCTTGAGCTTCTGGGCGAGCCAGATGGCGTAGTCACCCGCAACGCTGGAGTATTCGGAACCGTCGGTGCAGAAGAGAATGCTTTTGATCATGGTGGCGTCTCCTTCTGGCCTAACTATGCCGCAACGCGTCGCAGGAAGCAAAAACGAATTCGCACGCTTCTCGTTCCGTGCCATGGCCGCTGCGCTGCACTTCCGCCGGCTCCCACAAGAAACGCCGCCTCCTGAGGAACTGGAACAGTTCCTTCTGTCATTGCACCGCCCGAAGGGTGGTTGGAGTGCTAACCAGCCGCAATCATGCCAGTCTTCTTCGCGTAAGCGAACAAGCCGCCGGCATCAATCACCGCGCGCGCGTCGCCGAGCGGCTTCAGCGCGTAACGCTGGCCGGTCTTCACCGCAACCATCTCATTTTTGTCGAGGTCCAGTTCCGCTTCGTCGCCGGTCTTAAAGATGTCGCAGAGCCGCTGCGTGGACTCGACTGGGTAGATTTCGCCGGTGGCGACGCAGTTACGGAAGAAGATACGCGCGAAACCTTCCGCCACCACTGCCTCGCAGTTGGCCGCGCCGAGCGCCACGGGGGCGTGCTCGCGGCTGCTGCCGCAACCGAAATTCCGCCCGCCGATGATGATGGGATACTCGGCATCCATAGCACCTGACTTGACGAATCGCTCCGGGTAGCTGCTGTCGGGCAAGCCCGCCATCGCGTGGCTGCCAAGCTTCTCGTATTCCTCTGGCACGTTTGGCAAGAGGCTCAAATACTGCGCCGGAATAATCTGGTCGGTGTCAATGTTATCGCGCACCACATACACTTTGCCGCGGATGATTTTGCTCATACGGCCGAAACCCTAGCGTGGCGCGCGGGCCGAATCAACCCGGATGTCGCCGCCATCAGCACGCAAGGGAGTTTGACTAGCCAGCGGGGACATGACAAGCTGCGCGGCACTGGTGAAAGACTTCATTTTTCAAACATCAACAAACGCTGGAGACTCTGCATGAACACCAACCTGACCCGACGCGACTTCGTGAAAACCTCCGCTGCCGCCGGCCTCGGCCTGTGGGCTGCCGGAAGCCTTGACGCACGCGCTGCGTTCAAGACCAAACTCCACAAGGCGATGATTCGCAAGAAGCCGACCGAGAAGGAACTGCAGGAGCTGAAAGACGCCGGCTTCGAGGGCGTCGAGGGCGGCATCGTCACCGTGGAGGAGGCAGCCGAGTGCCGCAAGATCGCCGACAAGCTCGGCATGCGCATCCACGCGGTATTGCGCGGTTGGGCCGAGTTCAACAGCGAGGACCCGGCGAAAGTGGAAAGCTCGCTGAAGGTCACGGAAGATGCGCTGCGAGCAGCGCACGCGTTCGGCGCGGACGCCGTGCTGTTGGTGCCATGCAAGATTGGCGGCAAAGGCATGGCCATGCCGGAGGCGTGGGAGTTCGACATCGAGTTCGACAAGAAAACAGGGCACGTCAAGAAGGTCGCTGCCGGCGACAACGAGAAATACAAGGACTACATCGCCGCGCAAAACCGCGCCACGGACACATCGCGCGCCGCGGTGAAGAAACTCATCCCGCTGGCCAAGGAGTTGAAGGTCGTCATTGCGCTCGAAAACGTCTGGAACAACCTCTGGGTGAAGCCGGCGCTATTCCAGAACTTCGTCGCGTCGTTCCACAACGAATGGGTGAAGGCTTACTTCGACATCGGTAACCACGTGAAGTATCAGAAGCCAGAGGACTGGATTCGCGCGCTCGGTCCGCTCATCGCCAAGTGCCACATCAAGGACTTCCAACTCAACCCCGATGGTCACGGCGGCAAGTTCGTCCATCCGCGCGACGGCAGCGTCAACTGGCCTGCGGTGCGCCAGGCGCTCGAAGATGTTGGCTACAACGGCTGGCTCACGATTGAAGATGGTGGCTTGACGCTCAAGGAATTCAACGACCGTCTCGACCTGATCATTGCGGGAAAGTGACGGCCGGCACCGGCCGAAGCAGACCACGGTTGGTGGAGGTGAGGGGATTCGAACCCCTGACCTCCTCGTTGCGAACGAGGCGCTCTACCAACTGAGCTACACCCCCAACCGGGGCCAAGGACTTTTAGTGACGATCGGCCCAATTGCAAACAATTTCTTGTTACCAAGTTCTCCCGCTCACAAAAAAACGCGAGGGATCCATGACGAAAGCTCCGGCTGCGTGCAACCGCCACGATAGAATTACGGATTGGGAGGCGGCGGAGGAGTGCCGCCGTCTTGCGAGGGCGGCGGGCCGGGTTTGATGTGCATGGTAAAGCCCTGCTTGCTGACGGCCTCGCGAAGCTTCTCGTCCTCGCGCATCTTGCGAAAGAACTCGCCCACCTGGTCACCAGTGACTTTCTGCTCCTTGCCGTCGGCGTCGGTATAGGTGAGCGTCGAGGTTCCACCGCCGAAGGGACCGCGTCCGCGTCCGCCGGGACCACCACGACCGCCGGGGCCGCCACGGAAACCGCCTGCCAGACTTGGCTCGCCATCGGGCTTTTCCAAGACCAACGCATAGACGGTCTTGGGCATGCCTTCGTGAATGATCTCCAGCCTCGCCGTCGTGGCGAAATTCCGTTTGTCCAGAAGCTCCTGGAGCGTTTCCACCTTCGTCAACGGCTGGCCGTCAGCGCGGAGCAGGACATCGTTGCGTTCGATGCCGGCCACCGCAGCGGGGCTTTCGTTGGAAACCTCCGTCACCACCAACCCGGCGTCTTCGGGCATGCCTTGCAGATACTTCTTCAAATGCGACCGCGTGGTATCCCTCAGCGGCGTGACGCGCACGCCGATCCATTTCTGCGGCGCCTTGTTCGCCGTGCTGGCGGTGTTGGCAACCCGCTTCGGTTGCGGCTTGGGCGGCGCGGGCGTGGCGGTATTCGTCTGGCTGAAACCGGAGGTGGCAAAGAAGACGAACGCCAATCCGACAACAAGAGTTTGCATAAGTTTCATATCCGACTTGTTCCTCAGTTGGATGTTGCAATGAATCGCTTCCGTCGCGCGCAGAATCCCGCCTTCATCGCGGATTCGCGACAGATTTGGGACGAACCGCGTTCTTTTGGGGACAGACTCATGAAGAGCGGCGATGAACATTCTCTCAGGAAAACCGCAGCTTTTCCTCCAACTCGCGAATGCCACGGGTCATCGGCAGTTGCTTCCCGTCCTGTAGAACCACGACATACTCGCCCTTGAAGAGCGGTTGCAGCTCCCGGACCTGGTCGAGGTTGACCAGCGTGGAGCGGCTGATGCGCAGGAATAGTTTCGGGTCGAGATGCGCTTCGAGCGCGGCGAGTGTCTCGCGCAGGATGTGGTTCTGCTTGCCGACATGCAACACGACGTAGTTGCCCGCCGACTCGATCCACTCGATCTGGCTGACCTTCACCAGCACCACGCGCTCGTTCTCTTTTACGGTCAACCGGTGGAGATAAGCCGGCGCGGGTTTGCGGTCGTTCAGCAGCTGGAGCAACCGCTTCGAGACATCGTCAGTCTGCCGGTGCCCGATCTGGTCGCGCACTCGCTGCACCGCCTCCTTGAAACGCGATTGTTTGAACGGCTTCAGCAAGTAATCCAGCGCGTGAACCTCAAACGCTTTCACGGCGTGCTGGTCGTAAGCCGTCACAAAGATGACCGCTGGCAACACATCCTTGCCGATCCGGCTCAACATCTCGAAGCCATCCATCTCCGGCATCTGCACGTCGAGAAAAAGCAAATCCACCGGGCGTTTCTTCATGGTCGCGAGTGCCTCGTCGCCGTCGGCGCACTCGCCGGTCACCTCGATGTCCGGCTCCTTTGCGAGCAGTGTCCGGATGCGCTCGCGCGCGAGCGGCTCGTCATCCACGATAAGCGTCTTGATTTTCACGCGGAGGCTTTCCGTTCGGATTCGGGATCCGTGGTCTCGAAGCGAAGCGGGATTTGCAGGCTGACGGAGAATCCGCCGTCCGCCGCAGGCTGCATGACCAATTGGACGTCTGCCCCGTAAAGCTCCTGGAGCCGCGCGCGAGTGTTGGCCACACCGATGCCCGGCCGGCTGGCGGCGGGAGTGGAGGTGAACACACCCGTGCCAGTATTGCTGACGATCAGATTCAAATACATACCTTCGCGCTCGGCGCGAATCGTGACGACGCCGGGGTTGCGCATCGGCTCAATGCCGTGGCGGATGGCGTTCTCCGCCAACGGCTGCAAGATCATGACCGGCACCATCGCGCCGAGCGTGGCCGGCTCGATTTGCTTCTCCACGCGCAGCCGATCGCCGAGCCGCATCTGTTCGACCTCCAGGTAGCAATCAAGAAACTCCAATTCCTTCCGCAGCGGCACCTCGTGCAACTCGGAATGATCGAGCGCCAGCCGCAACAGGTTGCTAAGGTTGGCAATCATGTCGTCGGCAGCGTGCGGGTCTTTGTGGATCAAGGTCGCAATGGCATTCAACGCGTTGAACAGGAAATGCGGGTGCAGTTGCATTTTCAGCACCCGCAACCTCGCCTGCGCCAGACTCGCGGACAGCTCCAGCGCTTTCCGTTCGCGTTCCTGCGAGCGGCGGTAGTAGGTCAGCGCGTGAACAGCACAGACGATCACCCAGTAAACCGGAACGTGAGACCGCGCCCGCAGCCAGAACCACGAACTGGACGACGGCCTGCGACCGCGGCGATCTAGCGACCAACTGCGCGACCGCTCGGCCTTTGGATCCAAGCGGTCTTCAACGGAAACCGAGGACGCGTTCGTGCCGGTGGAGAATTGCTGACGTCGCTGTTGCCAGTCACTTCGCCAAGGCGTCGGCGGTAGCATCCAATCCGCGACCCAGCCGCAAGCCACCACCACCAGCGCGCAACCGGCCAGGTGACCGGGCACGCTCAAGGACAGCATCTTCCGCTCGAACGGCAGCATCCGCGCAAGCCAGACAACCAACGGCGACAGCAACGCCCACGGCGCCCAGTCGCGCACGGAAATCCGCAACGCCTGTTCCCAACCAAATCCGACGGCGAGGAAAAAATAACCGGCCATCGCCAGCGTCAGCAGCGTCCAGAACGCCAGACACGCGCCACAAACGATCAAGATTTTGCTTCGGTGCTTGAGCACGTTTGACATCCTAAACCGTTCGGTCCGATGGGCACAAAGACTAAATCTGTCACCATCACCCGGCCAGAGTGCGGGGACGAAAGCCTTTCTCGCCAAGGCCAAACGGGCAAAAACTGTGATGAATTGCGGAAGACGAAGGCCGGTGGACTACAGTGACGGGTTTGCGGCAGTGCCTGGCTCTGTTCAGCGGATCGAATCCAGCAGTGAATTCGCCAAGGACAACCTCGCGCAGACAGGCTGGCGTTTACTTCTGATGGCGGACCAACAACTGGAAGGTCTTGTGGATGAATTCGATATCAGACTGCACTTGCGTGTAAACAGCGGCAGGCGCCCATGAAATGACGCGGTAGGCGCATTCGCTTTCCTTGCCGATGTAAACAGTGCAAAAGAACCGCCGTTCGGTCCCATCCTGCGTGGCACGGGCTTCCAGCCGCATCGCTTCAAGATTGTTGATGGTCATCTTCTCTTCTTTCTCGACCACAACGTCAGGGTTCAAGGAGCGCAGGTAGGCTAGGCAGCGGTCCCGCAACGCCAGCAGCGACGGCGTTCCGTGCTCGGCATAAACACGGGTCTGAGCACGAAGAGTGTGCTGGTGCAACACGCCAACAGTGTCTTTCGGACGAACTGCGGGTAGTTCTTCCGACCAGTCACGCGCAGGCACGATGAAACCGAACTTCCACGGCTGGCTGATGAAATACCGCCCGCCGCGGGCTCCCGGATGGTTGGGAATCTCGCGAACATCCGGCGGATTCTCAATCTTCCAGATTTGCTGCGTGTAAGTGAAGATGCCTACCAGCGCGCCGAGCACCAACCCAATCGCGCCGGCCACTTGACCGCCAACAGGCCGGTGGTGACGGGGAAAATAGATCCGAATGAACCCAATCAACGCCAGCAGGACTGCCACGCCGCTGCAAGCATAACGCGCGTAGTGAGTCACCCGCGTCAACCGGTAGACCTGGCTGGCCGACAGCGAGGGGCCGAGAAGCTGTTCCATCGGCAAGAACGCAGCCAACGCAATCGCCACCGACGCATAGACGTAATGGTTCTTCCCCTGCCCGCGGGCCCTCCAGACCCACGCGAGCCACGCGCCGCCCAGCACGACGATGGCCATGAAAATCAGCGTCTGCACCATCGTGCTTTCGTAATCCCAAGGTGTCGTTGAACGAAACGGATTCATGATGCGCAAATGCAGGCTGTCACAACTTACGGCTCGCGCAGTGGCAACCGGAATTGCTCGGCGATCTTGCCGAAAGCGACGCCGCCTTCGACAATGTTGAGGCCCGATCGAATCGCGGCATTCTCCGCCGCCGCGCGGCGCCAACCCTTGTTGGCAATCTCCAGCACGTAAGGAAACGTCGCGTTGGTCAATGCAGAAGTCGAAGTGCGCGCCACCGCGCCCGGCATGTTCGTCACACAGTAATGAACGACGCCGTGCTTGATGAACGTCGGCGCGCCGTGCGTCGTCGGCCGCGACGTGGCGATGCTGCCGCCTTGGTCAATCGCCACGTCCACGATCACCGCGCCGCGCTTCATCTGCTTCACCAGCGACTCGCTTACCAACACCGGCGCTTTTGCCCCCGTCACCAGCACCGCGCCAATGAGCAGGTCGGCCTGCAGCGTCGCATCGCGGATGTTGTAGGTGTTGCTCATCAGTGTTGTGACGTTCTTCGGCATCACGTCGTCGAGATAGCGCAACCGCGGCAGCGACACGTCCAGAATGATGACATCAGCGCCCAGACCCGCCGCCATCTTCGCTGCGTTGGCGCCGACGATGCCGCCGCCGATGACGACTACCTTGGCCGGTGCCACGCCGGGCACACCCGCCAGCAACAACCCTCGCCCCTTAAACGGCTCCTCCAAATACTTCGCCCCCTCATGCACCGCCATCCGGCCCGCGATCTCGCTCATCGGCACCAGCAACGGCAACGAACCATCCGCCGTCTGCACTGTCTCGTAGGCAATCGCCACGATCCGCGACTTGATCGCCGCTTCCACCAACGCGCGACTGGCCGCAAAATGAAAATACGTAAAAACGACTTGCTTCGGCCGCAACCGCCGGAACTCTGACGGCTGCGGCTCCTTCACTTTCACGAGCATTCTGGCTCGCGCATAAACTTCCCGCGCCGAGCGAACCACCGTTGCGCCGGCTTGGCGGTAATCCTCGTCGCACGCGCCACTGCCGGCACCCGCGTCGTGCTCCACCAACACCCGATGCCCTGCTTCGCGCAAAATGTGCGCATGCACCGGCAACAGGCCAACCCGATACTCGTGGTTCTTGATTTCGCGAGGGACACCGATGACCATGTTGCGAGGATAAGAGCCCCACCCCGCTGCCGCAAGGGAGAATACTGGGGGAGAATACTGGGCGGCTGCGGCAGCGAACCGCGAAACAAGAACGCTCAGCACAAAAAGAAAGCTGGCGCGCGAACGATGGCGGGCTGCTTGAACCCGCCACCGTTCACGCGCCAGCTTATTTGCATGTCGCGATTAAGAAAATAGTGGGAGGCCCCCTGATGCCAGGGGGAACGACCAGACCGCCGAGTCGGTTGATCGCCTGAGGAATCACCTCCCACAAAACTTGGCTTTCAAATAACGCCGTCGCACATCACTTGCTTTGACGACAACAAAACGTGGCCTCTTCAAACAGAATTGCAAGCGAAACTTCTGTCAGGTTTTTCCGACTTCTCCGCAAAACCTTCGCCGCCGTCTGCTGCACCGTCTCAACCGGCGCGCGTCATCGCATCAAGCAACACCTTTGCCTTGTTCATGGCGCGTGCGCGATGGCTGATGCCGTTCTTCACGTCTTCGCCAAGCTCGGCGAACGTCAATTCATGGCCCGCCGGCACGAAAAGCGGGTCGTAACCGAATCCGCCCGCGCCGCGCGGTTCAAACAGGATGCGGCCTTCGCACGTCCCGGCGCATAACGCCACCGTCCAATCACCGCGCGGCTCGGAAGGCACTCCGGCTTGTTTCGCCGCCACCACCAGCATGGGTGATACGCCCGCGATTGCAATGACACACTGAAAACGCGCGGTGCGTTTCTCCGCCAGCACGCCGGCCAACGCGCGCAGGAGCTTCGTATTGTTCAGTTGATCGGTAGGCCGCGCTCCGCCGGCCTCCTGCGCGTAACGCGCTGACATTACACCCGGCGCGTTGTCGAGGGCGTCCACTTCAAGGCCGGAGTCGTCGGCGAGCGCAAGCATGTCACGCGGCACAAGTTGCATGGCCCAGACCGCTTTCTTGGCGGCGTTGCCGGCAAAGGTCAGCTCGTCCTCAATGACATCGGCTGCGACCGGCACGGCGTCGAGGCCGATCACCTCGAAGCTCGCGCCGAGAATGGCGCGGAGTTCGCCGAGCTTGTGCCGGTTGCGTGTAGCCGCGAGCAATCGCATGGCCGGACAAAGTGCGGATTGTGCCTGCGGAAGGCAAACAAAAATTTGCAGCGGCCGAGCGGCGTTGGAAAACTTTTCGTGACTTTTCGCCGTCCGCCGCGCCTGAATTCGCATGGAAGACATGGCGGAACGAATGAAACCAGTGGACATGCACGTTCACATCGTCGGCAACGGCTCCCGCGGCAGCGGCTGTTGGGTGCGGCCTCGCGGTCTGCACCGGCTGCTGGCGGCGCTCATGCTTCGCCACAACGGCCTGCCGCAGGACGCGCTCAGCGGCGATCTCGACCGACTCTACGTCGAGGCGCTCCGGAATTTCCTGTGCATGTCTTCGCTGGGCGCGGCTGTGATCCTCGCGCACGACGACGTGTATGACGAACGCGGCCGCCGGATGGAGAGCATCGGCTCGCTCTTCGTGCCGAACGATTACGTGCTGGCCCTTGCGCGCCGGCATCCGGAGTTTCTGCCGGCGGTCTCTATTCATCCGGCGCGCCCCGACGCAATGGAGGAACTCGACCGCTGCCTCGCCGCAGGCGCGGTGATGATGAAACTGCTGCCGAACTCGCAGAACATTGATTTTAGCGACCGGCGTCACACGCGGTTCTGGGAGCGGCTGGCGGAATCGGGGTTGCCACTACTCGCACACACCGGTGGCGAGCACACCGTCCCGATCATACGGAAGGAATGGGCGGATCCGCGCGTGCTGGAACGGCCGTTGCAATGCGGCGTCACCGTCATCGCCGCGCATGTCGCCGGCAAAGGCGGCGTCTTCGACTGCGATTACTTCGACGTGTTTGCCGCGATGACCCGCCTCCACCCGCGCCTCTACGGCGACCTCAGCGCGCTGAACATCCCGTTCCGAAGCAAACATCTGCGCGCCTGCCTGCACGAACCGCTCGTTCATCGGCTCCTGCACGGCAGCGACTTCCCTGTGCCGGTAATGGGCCACTGGGCGTGGATGCGCGGACTGGTGGACTGGCCGACGTTTTGCCGCCTGGAGTGCGAGCCGAACCCGTTGGAGCGCGACTATCAACTCAAGTGCGCGATGGGTTTTCCAATGGAAACTTTCACGCGCATCTGGCAACTTCTCCGCCAGCCGGCAAACCGGTCTCTTGAACCATGAAACACCAACTCGCCTTCCTCCTCACGCTCGCACAAGCCATCGCCGCTGACCCGCCGCGACCCGGCGACAACATCGCGCTTGGCAAGCCCTGCACGTTCGATCCGCGGCCGAACTATTCCTACTGCACCGACCCCGGCGACAAGACGCAACTGACCGACGGCGTTTACACGAAGGGCCATTTCTGGACGCAGAAAAGCACAGTAGGATGGAACGGCGTGGGCGGCGCCACCATCACCATTGACCTCGGCACCGTGCAGCCGATTCGCGGCGTTTCGTTCAACTCCGCGGCGGGCGCCGCGACGGTCACTTGGCCGGCGAGCATCGTCATCCTCGTCAGTGACGACGGCAAAAGCCACTACCCCGTTGGCGAACTGATCAGCCTGAGCATGAAGCACGGCATTGCTCCGGCCAACTACGCCATCCACCGCTACTGGACCGATCAGTTACGCACGCACGGGCGTTACGTGTCGCTGCTGGTAGCGCCGGGCGGGCCTTACACGTTTGTGGACGAGATCGAGGTCTATAAAGGCGAGGCGGATTGGCTGAAGCTGCCGTTCAGCGGCGAGGGCGTGACGGATGCGAAGGCTTACCATCTCCACGCAGCCTTCGAACAACGTGTCCGCAAAGACCTGCTCGCCGTGCGCGAGAATGCCACGAAGCTGACGGGCGAGGCGCGGGGTAAGGTTGTGGCTGAACTCGATGCCATTGAGCGCGAAATACCGAACATGTCCCGGCGACACGACCCAAAGGGCCGCGTCACGTTGCCGCTGGATCCGCTTCACGAGCGCGTGTTTCGTGCGCAGGCGATGGTGTGGCGCGCGCAGAAAGCCGCGCCGCTCACCGTGTCGCAAGCCAATCCTTGGAACCCGCTCGGCATCACCGATCCGCCGCCGCGCGCAGCAGGAAACAGCGTCAGCGTTGCGATGATGCAGAATGAGTATCGCTCCGGCGCGCTCAACATCAGCAACGCCGGCGAGAGCGCCGGCGAATTGCGCCTGCAAATCGCCGGCCTGCCCGGCGGAACGAACCCGTCGTATGTCGCCGTGCATGAGGTTGCATGGACCGACACGCGCAAAGGCATCGCCGTGGCGGCGGCGTTGCCGGAAGCGCGGCGCGACGGTGACGCGTTCGTCATCAGCGTGCCGTCGGGCATGACGCGGCAGGTGTGGCTCACGTTTCATCCCACCGACATCAAACCCGGCACGCATCGCGGCACGATTTCGCTTGCCAGCGGAAAGACGAAGCTGCGCGTGCCGCTGACGCTGCGCGTCTATCCGCTGCGGTTTCCCGACCTACCGTCGTTGCACTTGGGCGGCTGGGATTACAGCGACGCGCCGTGGGATTACACCAACGAGCCGACTGGCCGCGACGTGACGCCGGAGAACCGCGATGCGTTCATCCGCCTTCTGCGCGAGCACTTCGTAGACTCGCCGTGGGCGACGGCGGCCGTGCTTCCCTACAGTCTCGACACTACCAAGTTTGATGAATGGATCCAGCTCTGGCCTGGCGCACGGCAGTATTGTGTCTTCGCCGCCGTGAGTGAGCAGATCGGCAAAGCGAAGATGGGCACGCCGGAGTTTGACGGGAAAGTCCGCGAGTGGATCGCTTTCTGGGCGGGCCACGCGAAAAAGCGTGGTCTGAAGCCAGAACAACTGGTCGTTCTCCTCGTGGACGAACCCGCCGAAGACCATCCCGACAGTATCATCCTGGCGTGGGCAAGAGTCATCCGCGCGGCGAATACGGGCGTGACGCTGTTCGAGGACGTTTGCCACACCGATCCGTTGAAAGCCAATCAAGAGATGATCAAGCTCTGCCACGTGCTCTGTCCGAACCGGCCGCGGTTCCTCAGTTCAGCACCGAGCTACCGCGACTACTTCGCCAAGCAGCGCGCTGCCGGGACGGAGCTAATGTTCTACTCCTGCAACATCGGCGCGCGGCTGGCTGATCCGTATTCGTATTTCCGGTTGCAAGCGTGGACGGCGTGGCAATACGGTGCCAAGGGAAGTGTCTTCTGGGCGTTCAGCGATTCCGGCGGCGGCTCATCGTGGAACGAATACGCTATGAAGCACTCGACCTGCTACACGCCGCTCTTCCTCGAACCCGCCGCCGTCACCGGCAGCAAACAGATGGAAGCCATCCGCGAGAGCGCCGAGGACTACGAGTATTTCGTCATGCTGCGCGACCGCATCGCCGCGGCGGAAAAAGCCGGTCGGAAAGGAGCGGTCGTGGAGCGCGCAAAGAAACTGCTCGCCACCGCCGCCGACCGCGTCCTCAACGCGCCCGACGCCGACAAGCTGATGTGGGCCGAGCCGAAGGATCGCACGCCGGCTGACAAGGTGCGCGTGGAGATGTTGGAAACGATGAGCACGCTGCCTGCGTCTGACGCCGGTCGTTGATCGGGTCGGTCGTGTAAATTCTCGCTACTGGTGCGGCGCGCTGGTATAAACCGTCGTCACGGAGAAAGAGCTATGAAGCCTTTAGCATGGTCGCTCCTGCCAGCCGCCTTTGCGTTTTGCCTCCACTTATCTACCGCCGCCGCGCCGCCGGAACAACTTCCCGACATCGGCGTCACCCGCGGCATCTGTGTGGTGCTCGGCGACCCGAAGTGCGAGCTGGCCATCAAGCTGGCGAAGCAAACCGAACTGCTCGTCTATGTCCAGTTGCCGGACGCCGGCACGGCGGAACGCGCGCGGTGGCGGGCGGACGCGGCGGGGCTTTGCGGGACACGCGTGCTCGTCGAGAGCGGCCCGATTGCCAAACTCCATCTTGCCGACAACATCGCCGACGCGCTGGTGGCTGTCGGAGATGCCGTTGCGATGCCAGAAACCGAGGCGCTCCGCGTCCTGCGTCCACAGGCGGTGGCGCGGCTCGGCAGCAAGAAACTGGTGAAGCCGGTTCCGTCCGGCGTGGATGATTGGAGCCACTACTACCACGGCCCGGACAACAACCCGCTTTCGCGCGACGCGGTCGCCCGCGCGCCCTACCTCACGCAGTTCCTGGCCGAGCCGCGCTACGCGCCGTTGCCGCAGGTGGCGGTGGCGTCGGGGGGGCGTGTGTTCAAGGCGTTCGGCCACATCGCCTTCAAGGAGCGCGAGGAGCCGTGGCTCGACACGCTCGCGGCGTTCAACGGCTACAACGGCACGCTACTGTGGCGGCGTGAGATTCCGCCGGCGCTGATGGTGCATCGCAGCACGCTCATTGCCACGCCAACGGTGGTTTATTTCGGCGACGACAAGTCGTGCAAGATCCTCGACGCGGCCACGGGCAAGTTGCTCGGCGAGATTACGCCTCCCGCCAAGACAGCCGGCGGCACGTTCTGGAAATGGATGGCGCTGGAAGGCGGCGTGCTTTACGCGCTCATCGGCGAGCAGGAGGAGCGCGACCCCGTCATTCGGGCCAAACGCGAGACGCACGGCTGGCCGTGGAACCCGCTGTCGCCGGGCTACAACAAACCGGAGCACACATGGGGCTTTGGGCAAACGCTGTTGGCGATTGACCCAAAGACGAAGAAGGTGCTGTGGCGACATCGCGAGACTGAACCGATGGACAGCCGCGCGTTGTGCATGAAGAACGGGCGCATATTCGCCTTCCGCCACGGCTCGTATTTGGCGTGCCTCGACGCAAAAACCGGCAAGGAGCAGTGGCGAAAGACGAAGGACAACGCGACCGCGCTGTTCAACGCGCTGGGCGAATACCTGCCGCGTCAGGACTGGCGCACGAACTGGCGCACGACGAACTACCTGAAGTGCAGCGATAAGGCGCTCTACTTCGCCGGCCCGCAAGTCAGCCGGCTCCTCGCCGTCTCGGCCGAGGACGGCAGCATGTTGTGGGAGCATCCTTACAACAACTACCAGCTCGTGATCTGCGATGACGGAGTTTACGGCTTGAGCGGGCAGATAGACCAGGACCCCACACGGAAGTTCGATCCGCTGACCGGCAAAATCCTCGCCGAGATTCCGCTGGGCCGGCGGGCGTGCTCGCGTGTCACCGGCTCGGCGGACGCCATATTCTGCCGCGCCGGCGAAGGCTCCACGCGGCTTGATCGTGCCAGCAACCGCCCGGAGCTTGTCTCACCGATGCGCGCGCAGTGCCACGACGGCGTGACCATTGGCAACGGCCTGCTCTACTGGTGGCCTTCCACGTGCGACTGTAATCTGACGTTGTATGGCATCACCTGCCTCGGCCCGGCGGGCAACTTCGACTTCAACCGCAAGGCCGTCGAGTCAGAACGACTGGAACGGTTCAGCGCCAACGACGACAAGATCGAAGCCTTCGACGAATCGCCCGCCGACTGGCCCGCGTTTCGCGCGAACAACTCCGCCACGGTGACGACCAGCGCAACGGTCCCCGCAGTGCCGCACTGCAAGTGGCAGGACGATCCGACCGCGCCGTTCACGCCGACCGCGCCAACCGCGGCGGGCGACCTGGTGTTCTACGGCGGCTCCGACGGCATTGTCCGCGCGCTGAGCGCCACGACGGGAAAGCTGCGCTGGAAAGGCTACACGTGTGGCGACGTGCGTTATCCGCCCACGATCTGGCAGGGCCGCGCGCTTGTCGGTTCCGGCGACGGCTACGTCTATTGCTTCGAGGCGAAGATGGGCCGGCCGCTTTGGCGGTTCCGAGCGGCGCCGGTGGAGCGACGCATTCCAGTCTATGGCTCGCTGCAATCCACATGGCCCGTCGCCAGCAGCGTGCTCGTTGCCGACGGCGTCGCCTATGTCGCGGCGGGCATCGTCAACTACGACGGCACGCACGTTTATGCGCTCGACGCCGCTACCGGCCGCATCAAGTGGCAAAACAACACCTCCGGCCATCTCGACGCCGAAGCGCGCACCGGCGTCAGCGCGCAGGGTCACATGATGGTCGCCGACGGCAAACTCTACCTCGCCGGCGGCAACGCCGTCTCACCCGCTATCTACGACATCGCCAACGGCCGCTGCCTCAACGACCCGGCGGTGATGCATCAGGTGTCAAAGAACAACGTGCCCGGCTCCATCAGCCCGCGCGGCAGCGAACTCTACCGGCTCGGCAACCAAATCCGGGTCGGCGGCAAGCCGCTCTACGCCCATCCGAAATACGCGGTCTATGACAACACCGTCGTGAACAAAACCCTGCTGGCGGCGGCGGGCGACCGCGCCATCGCTTGGGTGAACAGCTCCGCGCTGATGGGCTTCGCGCGCAACGATCTGCCCGCCGTCACCGAAAAAGTGCTTTCATCCTGGGGCAACCCGCGACTTCCCCAACTCACCCCGCTTTGGGCGAACAAGTGCAAAGACATCATTGCTCTCGCCGTCGCCCCGAACGCCGTCGTGATCGCGAAGCCGTCGGAATTGGTCGCCCATGATTTGCAGGACGGCAAAGTTCTCTGGACACAACCTCTGCAAGCGCCACCGGTGCCGTGGGGTCTCGCCATAAACCGCGACGGTCGCGTCATCGTCACGCTCGAAGGCGGCCAAGTGGCGTGCTTCGGCGCCCTCAAGCGATAAGGCAACGCACCCTCCACGAGCCAAAGCCGCTTATCGTTTCCCCTTCGCGTCAGCACTCAGGACAATGTGCGACTTCGCAGGCACGCTGCACATGATCTTGCCGTCGCGCATTTTCGCAGCCGTCGGCTTGGACACCTCGCCGCGCGCTTGAAAGCAGAGAACCTTCGCGACGCCGGATGCAGCGATAATTGCCGTTGCCACGGCTTTGTGTGGATTGTGAATGACCATCAACCATTCGCCGTCCGCCACGACTTCCAGCGCGCGCAGGCCGCTGGGTAGTTCATGGCGCTTCACCTGCGCGGCGGGCGCGTTGTCGGCGGGCGAGACTTCGACGGTAAAGAACTGCTCGGTGCCGGCGGCATAGGTTTTGGGTTCTTTCTCGCCGAACTTCACGCTGTGCGCGTCCCGCAGGACGATCTCGGTGCTGCGGAATTGTTCA
>JBAYFL010000024.1:0-111535 GCA_041667205.1 Verrucomicrobiia bacterium
CACGACCGTCGGTTCCTGGCAGGCGCTGACTTCGGGATGGCCGGGGAACGGCACGGTGAGCGCCTTCTCGTTCGACATGAACCAACTGATCTTCAGGTCCTGCGGCTCCGGGTTGTCGTCCACGTTCTCAAAGCGCATGAACTCGACGCGCGAGTCGGCGGAGATCCACGACTTGGTCGGGTTCTTGCGCACCGCGAAGCTGGTCCAGCGCGTGAAGCCGGCGAAATACTTCCCGTCCTTGCCGAGGCGCAGAGGTTTCTGCCAGCAGAGCATGTTCGGCGGCATCGTCGGGTCCGGGTTGTCGTTAATGCTGCGGGCGACGGGGACGTTTTGTGGCTTCGACCACGTCGCGCCGTTGTCGTCGCTGTAGATACCGTGCAGCCAGCCGGTGTGATGCGGGAAGTTGTCCACGCGGCCGATGTGCTGGCTGTAGAGGATGTAGATGCGGCCCTTCTTGCTCACGAGCGGGTAGCCCCAGCTCGCCATGTGGCCGTCGCCCGGTTTCTTCGGCCCCGCAATGATGCGCGGCTTCGACCAAGTCTTGCCGCCGTCAGTGCTGCGGGAGAAGGCTTGGTGCTGGTCCGGCTGCGATTCCGCGGAACTCTGCGTCCACACCGCCATCAGCGAGCCATCCGGCCCGTCGAACACGAGGAAGTGCTCGTTGCCGGTGTCGTTCACGCCGGTGTCGGTGACCTCTGGCACAAAGACCACAAAGTCGGGTTTTGTGATGCGGAGTTGTTTCGGGATGCGCGCCTTCAACTCGGCGGGTGACGCGATGAAGTTCGGGTTTGGTTTGGCCGGAGTGGCGGCTTGGAGTTGAGCAGTCAAACCGCATGCCGCGGCACCGAGAACGAGGCAGAGGAGATGTTTCATGGGGATGTTCATGGTTGGAGGCTTGGTGTTTTCAATAGTTCCCGAACTCGTGGCAAGCGCGCACCATCGCGACGAAGTTCTGCGGGTTGCAGGAGGAGTGGATGCTGTTGGACGAACAGAGGATGTAGCCGCCGCCGGGCGCAGCGTCGGCGATGGCTTGGCGCACGGCCTCGCACACTTGCTCGGGCGTCCCGTGCGGCAGCAGGTGGGCGCAATCAATGTTGCCGGTCAGGCAGACCTTGTCGCCGACGAGTTGCTTGACCTTTTTCAGCTCCATGCCTGCAACCGGTTCGATGGGGTTGATGCCGTCGGGGCCGGCGGAGACGATCATGTCGAGGATCGGGTAGAGGTCGCCGTCGGAGTGCTTGATGCAGAACGCGCCTTCGTCGTGGATCATGGCGATCATCTTCTTCAGCGGCGGCAGGATGAATTGGTGGAACAGTTCGGGACTCATCATCGGGCCGTGGTTGCCCGCGTAATCGTCGCCGAGGATGATGACCTCCGCGCCGGCCTGGATGGCGCGCTGGACGATGCGCATGTTGCAGCGCAGCACCTTCTCCATCGTCACCTCGACCAGTTCCGGCTCGGCGATGAGGTTCATCAGCATATTGTCGAGGCTCATGAGGTAGGCCGACCACATGAACGCGGCGCGATGGTGGAAGCAGATGGCGCGCTTGCCTTTGTAACGCGCGACGAGGTCGGGCAGCTTGCCGAGCCGGTGCGGCGCGTCGGGATCGGGCGGGGTGTAGGTGCGGGCGTCCTCCAGCGTCTCGATCGGCCCGCGCAACGGATGCGCCACCGCCTCGGGGCCGGGCAGGTAGCTCACGCCCCATTCGTCGGTGTAGGAACCGTCGGGGTTGTCGCGCACCTTCTGGAACGACGCGCCGCAGCCGACGCCGTCCATGTCGAGCCGGTCCATGCAATCGGCGACATCGCGGCAGCCCGGCACAGCGGCGCGGGCGACTTTTTCATCAACGACAAATTCCAGCACCGGCACGCGGTCGGGCTGGCCGAGGCGAAGGGCGGTATGGACACGTTCGACGGAGTTCATGTTTAGCGTGACTGTCTATAACTGATATGTCAGTTTTGCGTTGACTTATGCCCGGCGGCTTCTAGCATGTCAACGATGATTTCCAAGTCGTCCAAGTCCGCCAAAGGCGGGCGTCTCCGCTCGGCGGTCGGCAGTCTTACCTCGCAGGCTTACGAGCGCATCCGCTCCGCCATACTGAGCGGCGACCTGCCGCTGGGCGCGCCGATTTCCGGTCGCCAGCTTGCAGGCCAGCTCGACATGAGTTTGCTGCCGGTTGCCCACGCGTTGAAACAACTCGAAAACGACGGCCTCGTCGAGAGCCGGCCGCGTTCCGGCACGATGGTGCGGATGCCGACCAGCCAGGACATCCGCGGTCATTATGTTGTGCGCGAGGCGTTGGAGACGCAGGCGGCGCGGTTGTTTGCCGAAAAGGCAGCCGCCAGCGAACGCGAGGAAGTGCAGGCGATGGCCACGGAACTGGACGCGCTCTACGCGAACCCGAAGCACGACACGCAGGCCGCCTCCCGCGCGCATCTGGCGTTGCATCATCGTATCGCCGAATGCGCCGGCTGCCCGGAGTTGCTGCGCGCGATTGAGAAGAGCCACATCCTCGTCTTGAACTGGCTTTACAACAGCGCCGCCGATTTCCACGAGTCGCCGAAGCGTTGGCACCGCGATCTTGCGTTGGCGCTGACAGACGGCAATCCTGATGCCGCCGACCGCAGGATGCGCGAGCATGTGCGCTTCGGACTCGACGCCGTTTTGCGCCGGCTCGCAGCGAGCAACAAACTTGCTGACACCACACTTCGCATCTTCACGCGCCAACCACGGCAAGGCGGGCGGCTACGGTAATCGTGAGAGGCAATCCGACATGAACACAACGCCGTCTGGCCACAACCGGATCCTCACGCGAAGCGTGAGGACTGCGTGGCTGTTCATGACAGTGTTCCTGGCGGCGACGAGTTGGGCGGGAGAGATCACAGAGTTCAAGAAGTATTGTGACAAGTGCAAACGCTGGATGCCCTCAGATGAGAACTGCGACTGCTGGGTGAGAAGCGCCCCACCATCCATTCCACAGCCGGTGGGACTGCCCGTCACGCCAAGCGCCCAGGAGACGGAGGCGAAGATTCGAGAGCTGCAGGAGCAACTGAACCGGTTGGAGCGGGAGAAGCAGAGGATGACTGAAGAGACCCGGCTGAAGCAGGCCAATGCGACCCTCCGGGAGATCTGCCGCATCGCCAGTCAGGCGGATGAGATGCAGAAACAGTTGAATAATCAGCAGTCAGCCATCGGCAGCATGTCTCGTTGGAGCGGCGAGCGGAAGGAGCTGCAAGACATGTTGGTGGCGGAGCTTCGGGAGTTTGCCCGGCAGCGCGAGCTGCGCGAGCAAATTCTTCCGCAAGCAAGAGCGCGGGCGGCGGCGCGTGGCCAACGCGCCACCGAGCGGCGTGAGGCTTTGATGGGCCGGCTGCAAAAACTGTTCGATAGCGGGCAACTGCCCGGACCGGCGCGCTCATTGCGGCCCCCGGTTTTTGTCCGTCCGGGAACTCCGGATGCAGGCTATCTCCTCTCTGGCAAGGGGCTGGAACCGGTCGTGGATCGTTGGTTTCCGGGAGCCACGCGTTCCGACCAACAGCGGCAGGAACGATACAAGAAAACCGTCAACTCCGGGTCGGGGCTGAAGGTGGCGCCGCCGTCGCCCATACTGCGGGTAGTCGAGGTGTCGAGCGTGACGGAGGAGCAACTCCGGTCAGTGCGCAGAAACCTGCAAACCGAATCACGCCGGATTTCGACCGTCCGCGCCGAACTGAACGCCGCCGTTGCCGAAGCGGCTGCGTTGATGGATGAAAACAAACGGCTGGGACAGATCAATGCCGGGAAACGCGAGGAGATCAAAGCGTGCCGGCGGGCCATTCACGAATTGGAGACGCAACTCAAGGAAGCGTGCCGTAACCACGTCATCGCGGCTGCACAGGCGCGCGCGGTGGAGGAACTGGAGAGGGTTC
The DNA here is from genome assembly GCA_041667205.1 of Verrucomicrobiia bacterium. GTDB lineage: Bacteria > Verrucomicrobiota > Verrucomicrobiia > CAIQCK01 > CAIQCK01 > CAIQCK01. The sequence goes on from JBAYFL010000024.1 coordinate 3,910, forward strand.
TCGACAAAGCCGAAGCCACAAAGGGCTGGCGCACCTGGTTCAAGGAACCGCTCGAAGACGTTCAGGAGCTTGTTGCAGACTGCACCTGTTATCTGGCCGCCTTGCAGCGGCTGAAGGATTACGGAGACCTGATGCACCGACGGTTTGACCCGGCTGGCCCGATGGATCGTTTCTTCACGCTGCTTAAAGACGCCTTGGCCGATTCCATGCACGGCAAGTCTGCCGACAGGCTGGCCTCCTTCTTGGCTGGCGACACGCAGGAATTTGCCGACGGCCTGATCAACCTGTCGTCGCCTGATGCGGCCAGCATCTCGCGCATCTTCGGGCTGACGAAGAAGGAGGAGTCGCCGTGATCAAATGGGCAAGCCGGTTCCTGCTGATCGCCATCGGCGTTGTCGTTGCCATGACGATGATGCAATCCAAATCGTCGTCCCGCACGGAACCTCGTCCTTGGCAGGTCGCCCGCGACGGATTTCTCTACAGCGCCGCCGTGGCTCCCGAACTGGTTTTGTCGGCCCCGGCCCGGTCAGACGCCGTCCCGTTGATCGTGCCGGTCACACTGGCACTCGACAACAACACCTACCGGCGGCAAGCCTTGCCTGGGGCGGAACTGCGCTGGTCGGTGAGAATCCTGCAAGAGGGTGGTTCGGTGCTCGCCGAAGACCAGGGCGTCGTTCCAGCCAAACCAGATGATATTCTCGCTCCGGGAGGTCGTTGGATGCGTTTCGTGCCGGTCCGTATCGCCTCCGGTGCGTCCGTAACCGGCCCGCTCCGGTTGAGAGTCGGCATGGGGTGGGCCAGTGCGGACGAATTCTCGGTGGAACTTGCAACCAAAGGGAAATAGGCAGCCACAAGTTCCTGATCACATGCCATTGTGGAAATAATGAACCTTCCGCCCGTCACACTCGACCTCGACGCGCTGCGGCTGAATCTGCTGCGACGGGAAGAGCCGGCGCGGGTCCATATTTTCGAGCATGGCGTCGCTGACGAAGTCAAAGACGAACTCGACCGCCGCTACGACCTATCACAATCCATCACCGCGCCGCGCGGCACGCCGGAGTTTGGATGGCAACGCGACGTGGCCGTGCAGCGGTTCATCGGCAGCGAACTGCTCCGCGTCTGGCTGCCGGGGGCAGAGTTTGCCGTCGCTGGTTCGCGAGGCATCACGTGGGGCGAGGAGCACGCCGGCCCAATCCAGACTTGGGAGGACATCGAGAAATACGATTGGCCGAAACCCGAAGCGATCAACTGGGCTGAACTGGAATGGCATGAGCGCCACCTGCCGCCGGACATGGGCATCATCCACGTCGTGAAGGTCTGGGAGGTCGTGCGCGAACTGCTCGGCTTTGAGACGTTCTGCTTCAAGCTCCACGAAGACCCGGCGTTCGTGGACGAGGTCATCCGGCGCGTTGGTGAGTTTCACATGGCGCTCACGCGCGGCCTGTGCGATTTCCGCCGCGTGTTCGCGGTGTATGCGGCCGACGACTACGCCTACAAGACGGCGACGATGTTCGCGCCGCAGATGATTGTGGAGAAGTTCCTGCCGTGGCACCAGCGGCTGTCGGCGCACGCGCACGAGCGGGGCAAACTGTTCTTCTTCCACTGCTGCGGCAAGGCCGACACGATCATGGACGCGTTGATTGACGACGTGAAGATTGACGCGAAGCATTCGTTCGAGGACACGGTGGTGCCGGTGACGGAGGCGAAGCGGCGCTGGGGTCAGCGCGTGGCGTTGTTGGGCGGGCTGGACGTGGATTTCATCGCGCGCTCCAATGAAGCCGCCATCCGTCGTCGCGTGCGCGAGACGCTCGCCATCTGTCAGCCCTGCGGCGGCTACTGTCTCGGCCTCGGCAACTGGGTCACCAGCTACATCCCGGCCGACAACTATCTTGCCGTTCTGGACGAGGCGCGGAGGTATTCGTCGTGACCTCAATCCGCCCAACGCATGTGCGCTACAAGGTCGTGGCGATGGCGGTGCTGCTGGCGATGGTGACTTACCTGGACCGCGTGTGCATCTCGAAGCTCGCGCCGGACATCATGCGCGACCTCGGCCTGTCGAAGGTTCAGATGGGTTGGGTATTTTCGGCGTTCGCGATGGCCTACGCGATTTTCGAGATTCCCACGGCGTGGTGGGCCGACCGTCAAGGGACGCGGCGGGTGCTTACGCGCATCGTGCTCTGGTGGTCGAGCTTCACCATCGCGACGGCGTCGTCGTTCAACTACGCCTCGCTGCTCGCGCTGCGGTTCCTGTTTGGCGTGGGCGAGGCGGGCGCGTGGCCGGGCGTGGCACGGACGTTCTCGCGATGGATTCCGCGTCGCGAACGCGGAACGATCCAGGGCATCTTTTTCATCGGCGCGCACCTCGCCGGTGGCGTGACGCCGTTGCTGGTGGTTGCGCTGCTGCCGTATTTGCACTGGCGCATGATCTTCGTCTGTTTCGGAATGATCGGTTTTCTCTGGGCGCTGGTCTGGTATCGCTGGTTCCGCGACGATCCCTCCGAGCATCCGGGAGTCAACGCGGCGGAACTGGAACTGATCGTGTCCGACCGGCGGGCGGACGGCTCGCACGCGGCGGGCTGGGCGTATTGGCGGCGGCTGCTCGGCAGCCCGAACATGCTGGCGCTTTGCGTGATGTATTTCCCGAACAGCTTTTCGTTCTACTTCTGCATCACGTGGCTGCCGACGTATCTACAGGAGAAAGGCTCGTTCGATGCGACGATGCTGGGTTTTCTGGCGGGACTGCCGCTGCTGCTCAGCGTCGCGAGCGACCTTTTCGGCGGCGTGACGACGGATTGGGTGGCGGCACGGTTCGGCCTGCGCATGGGCCGCTGCGGCGTGGGCGCTGTGGCCTATCTGATCGCAGGCGCGGCGCTCATCGTCGCGGCGGCTGCGGCCAGTCCGATGCTTTCCGCGATCATGATCGCGCTGGCCACGGCGGCGAGCATGTTCACGCTCGGCGCGTCATGGAGCACGGCCATCGAGATGGGCCGCAACCACGCCGGCGTCGTTAGTGCCGCCATGAACACCTCCGGCCAGATCGGCAGCCTGTTGTGCCCGCTGATCGTGGCCTACTCGGTCGAGTGGTTTCAAAGCTGGAATCTGCCGCTCTACTTGATGGGCGGGTTGTTCTTGCTTGGCGTTGTTTGTTGGGGCTTGATTGATCCACAGCGGCCGGTGTTCGATTCGGCGACAGACTGAGTGACACCATAGATTTTGTAGCTCAACAGCATGCCTTCCAATCCTATTAACCAACAAGGAACCATGAATACACACATCGCATCCATACTCATCAGTGCGCTTTGCGGCGCGACAATCGCCGCCATTGGCGCGGAACAACCCAAGAAGAGCGCAACCACCAGTGCTATTGTTGATGCGCGCCACATCAGCAACGGCCGGAACATTCCCAGCGAAGGCTACGCCGACCAGCCTTACATCGTGAAGACCGACGACGGCGCATGGCTGTGCGTCATGACCACCGGTGTCGGCGTCGAGGGCGCGGGCGGCCAGCACGTTGTCTCCATGCGCAGCACCGACCAGGGCTTGACGTGGGAGAAGATCGTGTCCATCGAGCCGACTGACGGGCCGGAGGCGAGCTACGCGGTGCTGCTGAAGGTGCCCTCCGGCCGCATCTACGCGTTCTACAACCACAACACCGACCGCGTCCTCGAAGTGAAGCGCGAGGACAAGGGCGTCTATAAGCGTGTGGATTCGCTCGGCCACTACGTCTTCAAGTTCAGCGACGACCACGGCCGCACCTGGTCGGCGAAGCGCTACGACGTGCCGCTGCGCGAGTTCGAGTGCGACCGCAACAACGTCTATGGCGGCAAGCTCCGCTTCTTCTGGAACGTCGGCCGCCCGCTCATCCTCGGCGACGCGGCGGTCATGGTGATGCACAAGGTTGGCGCGATGGGCAACGGCTTCTTCGCGCAGTCGGAAGGCGCATTCTTCAAGAGCAAGAACATCCTCACCGAGCGCGACCCGGAGAAGATCGCGTTCGAGACGCTGCCCGACGGCGACATCGGCTTGCGCACGCCGGCTGGCGGCGGCCGCGTGGCGGAGGAACAGAGCATCGTCAAACTCAGCGACGGCTCGCTCTATTGCGTCTATCGCACCGTGGACGGCTGGCCCACCATCGCCTACAGCCGCGACGGCGGACATAAATGGACGCCGTCTGCCTACATGACCTACGCGCCCGGCGGTCGGCGCGTGAAACATCCGCGCGCGGCGAACTTCGCGTGGAACTGCTCCAACGGGAAGTTCCTCTACTGGTTTCACAACCACGGCGGGCCGTTCGTCGGCAAAATGGCGGCGGATTTCAGCGGGCGCACGGGCAGTCCCTACGACGACCGCAACCCCGCGTGGCTCATAGCTGGTCGCGAGGTGGACACGCCGCAGGGCAAGTGCATCGCGTGGTCGCAGCCGGAGATTCTGATTTACGACGACGACCCGTATATCCGCATGAGCTATCCCGACCTCGTCGAGGACGGCGGCAAGTTCTTCGTCACCGAGACGCAGAAGAACGTCGGCCGCGTCCACGAAATCCCGAAATCGCTGCTCGACGGACTGTTCAACCAGTGGGACAACCGCCGCGTCGCCACCAACAGCCTCTCGCTCAACCTGCCCGCGGGCAAACCGATGCCCAAGACTGCGCCGATGCCGAAACTGCTGCCGTTGAACTTCCGCGATACCAAGCGGGCTGACCACGGCTGCAAGGACGCGCGCGCCGGTTTCAGTCTCGACTTCTGGCTGAAGGCCGATTCGCTCAAGACAAGCCTGAACCTCCTTGACAGTCGCGACTCGACGGGCAAAGGCATTCAAGTCTCGGCCACGACCACCGGCGCAGTCCGTATCATCCTTAACGATGGCCGCAGCGAATCCTCCTGGAATAGCGACAAGGGCCTGCTGAAACCCAACACGCTCCACCACGTCGTCATTACCGTGGACGGCGGCCCGAAGATCATCACCTTCGTCGTGGACGGCATCCTCTGCGACGGTGGCGACGAGCGCCAATTCGGCTGGGGTCGCTTCAGCCCGAACCTCCGCACACCAACCGGTGCCGCGACGGTGAAGATCGCGCCCGCCGTCGGCTCGCTGCGCATCTACAACCGCGCTCTGCGCACCAGCGAAGCGGTTGGGAATTTCCGGGCGGGCAACAAATAGTCGGCAAGAGAACGCCCGGCGCGCCCGGCGGTCGCGCCCTACCGGTTGGTCGTCGTCTTGACGCGGCAGAGGAACATGTCGGCGGTGATGTAGAGCGTGGATCTGTCGTCGCCCCAGGCGCAGTTGCCCGTGGCCTCGCCAGTGTTCAGCGTGCCCAGATGTTTGCCGTCGGGGGAGAAGATCAGCACGCCGCCGGGGCCGGTAGCGAAGACATTGCCACGGCAATCCACTTTCAAGCCGTCGGGCAGTCCCTTGCGGCCCTTGCGCAACGGCGTGGCGTCAAAGAACACGCGGCCGTTGGCGAGCGTGCCGTCGGGCTTCATATCGTAGGCCATCCAGATCGCGCGCTGCGGGTCGGAGTTGGCGATGTAGAGCGTCTTCTCGTCGGGCGAGAACGCGAGGCCGTTCGGGAAGGTTAGGTCCCTGGTCAGCAACGTCAGCGCGCCGTTTTTGGCGAGCCGATAGACGCCGTTGAACGGCAGTTCTTTCGCGGGATCGTTGTTGAGTTTCGGCAGACCATAGGGCGGGTCGGTGAAGTAAAGGTCGCCGTTGGATTTGAAGACGAGGTCGTTGGGGCTGTTGAGCCGCTTGCCCTCGAACCGGTCCGCGAGCGTGGTCTTGCGACCGTCCTTCTCCAGCCGCGCGACGCGCCGGTCGCCGTGCTCGCAAAGGACCAGCCGTCCTTCGGCGTCGAGGGCGAGGCCATTGGAGCCGGGTTCCCGCTGGCCGGGCTTCGGAGGGCCGGTGTAGCCGCTCGGTTTCAGGAACACGCTGACGCCCGCGCCGGCTTTCCATTTATAAACGGTGTTGCATGGCACGTCGGAGAAGAGCACGCAGCCGTCGGCGGGCATCCACACGGGGCCTTCGGACCAATCGAAGCCCTCGGCGATTCTCTCGATGACCGCACCGGGCGGGATGAGTTTGTCCAGCGCGGGATCGAGCCGCTCGATGACGCCGAGCGTGCCAGTGGAGGGTTGTTGTTGGGCGGCGGCGGGCGGGAGGCAGAAGCTGGCGATGAGTGCAAGGATGAGAAGCGTTTTCATATCGTCAGGCAGCCTACCGGTCGGCTGCCAGCGGTCAAGCGCAGGATGCAACGCCGATCCGCTTCTATGAAAGCGTTGACCTGCGCGACGGGAATTGAATTGGAAAGCGACTTCGGCTATGGCTATTGGTCAGGTGCCAACTGACAAAGGAACACAAAGCTCCTTTGAAAAACCAGCAGCACAAGTAAATCTTTGTGACGCCATTTTCTGAAAACCTTCGCCGTTTGCTGGTTGCGCTGGCGTTGCTGGCGCTCTGGGGCGGCGCGACGTGGTTCAAGGCGGCGCGCGTGCTGCAAAACCCGGAGTTCAGCCGTTCCGATGACACGGCCATGTTTTGGGGGCAGGACGCGGTGCGTTACCGTTACGCGAAGATGCTGGCGGCCGGCATGGCGCTGCCGGCGCAGGACAAGACGCTGGGTTGGCCGGAGGGCGAGAACACGCGCGCGGCGGACAGTTGGGTGATGGAGAAGCTCGCGGCGGTCGCTTACAGGGAGGTGACGCTGAGAATCGGACCAGTGCCATTTCACGTGTTTCTGTTGTGGTGGTGGAGCGCACTGACGACGCTGGCGATATGGCCGATCTACTCACTGTCGCGACATGTGTGGAACCACCGGTTGGCGGGCATCGCAAGCGCCTGTTTGTGGGCAAGCGCGTTTGGCGGTTTGCAGGCCACGGCCGGGCCGCGCTTGTCGGTGGCTGACGCGGGCTTGCCGTGGTTGTTTCTAACCGTGCATCTCGCAGTGACGGCGGTGGGCAGCCGGCAACTGTGGCGGGCGTTGCTGGCGGCTGGATGCTGTTGGTGGACGCTGACGATCTGGCCGGGCGCGACGTGGTTTTTGCTGATGATGATGGCGCTGGGGGCGGCGATTGATTTTCACCACTTGTCGTTCGATCTGGTGACGGAGATCAGGCCGGGAGCGACGGCGCGCACGATCTTGGGCCGGTCGCTTTATGCGCCCGTGGCGTTGCTGGTGCTGGCGATGGTGGGCGCGAGCTTGACGGTGCCGCCGCTGCAAGCGCGCAACACGGCTTGGTCGTTGCCGGTGTGTTTTGGCGGTGTGTGGGTATTGCTGGGATGTTTCTTGCGGGTGATGCGGCTGCCGTTGCCGGACCGTTGGAGGGTGACGGATGGAACGGCCGTGCTGATGCCGTTTGAGTTTCGCTGGCGGCGGCGGTTGATCTCGATCGGGTTGTATGCGATCACGTTTGGGGCGCTGGTCGTGTCCGCGCTGGCGTTGGAGAGGTGGCGCGGGGCGCAATTCTCCGAATTCATGCTGCTGATGCGTGTGGCGGCCAACAAGCTGATGTATTTCGGCCAGATGCCGCTGCTGTCGTATGCGTTGAATGAGGACGTAAGGTTGATGTGGTCGCTGGTGGCGCGGAGTCCGGTGGCGGCGGTTTGGTGGTTGTCGGCGACCGGGTTGATCTTGCTGACGCCGCTGGCGATTGCGTTGCCGTTCATTCAAACGCGGCACAGCGTCGGGGCGATCGCCGTTGCCAGTGGTGCGCGGGTGACGCTGCCTTTCGAACGCGCGTTACTGGCGGCACTGACGGGAGCGTTCGGCTTGTTGTGGCTGTTGGCGGCGAGGCTGGACGTTTGTTTCGCGTGGGCGGCGGCGGTGATGGCGGGATCGCTGGTGGATTTTGCCTTGAACGTGGGCCGCTATCCGCCGGTGTGGCGTCTGGGAAACCGGCCGCGATTTTTCGCGGCGGTGTTGCTGCTGGCGGCGCTGGCGGCCAATCTCGCCACGCTGAGAGTTTACAGTGGCAGGAACGATCCCCCAAACCGGAGTCAACTCCTGGCGTTGGTCAAACAGATCCGTTATCGCACCGAGCTTGACGCGCCGGTGGCCGCGCCGCCGCAACTCAGCGGCGCGCTGCTGGCGGACACGGGCCGGCCCGTGCTGTGGCGGACCGACGCGCTCGATGGCGGCAATCGCGCGGCTCTGCTGGAGTTTTACAGCGCGCTGTTCGGTCCGGAGGATAAACTCGCGGCGTATTGCCGGCGCCGCGGCGCGCGTTATCTGGTGCAAGACGTGGAAACGTTGACGGCGGTGGATTCCGGTCGCGCGCGCTACGACAGCAATCATCCGATGGTGTCGGAGGACTGTGCCGCTTACCGTCTGCATTTTACGCCGGAGAAGCTGCGCGGTTTCCAACTGGTTTACACCGGGCCGCTTTACCGGCTCTATCGGGTGTTGGCGGCGGGCGAGAAGGCGCCGGCGGTCGCGCCCACGCCCTTGGCAGGGGCGTATTTCCCGACATGGGACCGCGCCAACTACAGCGCCGACCGGCTGCGGTTGCTGCCGAAGAAATGACGGGTTTGCCGCCGTTGAAGGCGTGCATTAGGTTCAGTCATTATGAGAGTTGTAATTCTGATTCTGAGCAGTCTGGCGGGCCTGGCGGCTGTGGTCATGGCTGGTGACAAACCGATTTTTCCGGCGCCCCAGTCCGCGCCGAAATTCAACAAAGTGGAAGTCGTTGTGGCTTACGATCCGACGGTGGTGCCACTGGATGTCGAGCGGCGGTTGCGTTGGCGCACGGAGCGGGAACTGGCGTCGCGCCAGGAGCCGAACTTCAAGCTCGGCAAGAACGGTTTGCATGTGGACATCAAATTCATCCACTTCATCGAGCCGAAGCTGCCGATCCCACAAATCTGGCGGGCGGTGCCGGGGCCGGGCGGCACGCGGGTCATGATGCCGCAGACGCCGGCAATACCGGTGCCGCCGATCGGCGAAGCGCGGATTCTGCTCACGTTCAGCGAGGCTGACGGCACGAAGCTGAGCGAGTTCGACATCGTCCAACCCGTGCCGGTGCGGGACAGGTGGGACGAGGAAAACGGCTACATCGCCGTCACGGCAAAGATCACGGCCGAATACGCCCGCTACTACTTTCTCGACAAGCCCGCCAAGTAAGCGCGCTCAGGCGACAAACGACAGTTTCGGAAACTCGCGCCCAAGAACCGCCAGATGGTTTGCGCCCAACCAGCCGTCAAGCACGGTGGCATAGACGCTTCGGAAATCCGTCGTGCATTTGAGGTCGCCGAAGTCGAGGTCGTCGAGGTTCGGCGGCTCGCCGTAGATGCCGCCGTGGATCGGCTTGCCCCAGATGAACATCGGTGACGCGGCGCCGTGGTCGGTGCCACAGGAGCTGTTCTCGGCGACGCGACGACCGAACTCGCTGAAACTCATTGCCACCACGCGGTCGGCAAGACCACGGTCTTCCAAGTCCGCGAAGAACGCCCGCAGCCCCTCGCTCACCTCGGCCCAAAGGCGGCCGTGCGTGGCTGGCTCGTTGGCGTGCGTGTCGAAACCGGTGATGTCGTGGTGATACACGCGCGCGCCGAGTTCGCTGTCAATCAACGCCGCAATCCGCTTCAGTCCGGCGGCGAAGCGCGTGTTCGGATACTTCGCGCTGTTCGGGCCGGCGTGCCGCAGCAGGTCGCGGGTTTTGTCCAACGCGGCTCGCGCCGCTTCGTCGGCGTTGCCTTCCGACTGAAACGCGGCGGGGTTTTCCTGGAGATGGATGCCGGCGATGCCGCGCCCTTTCAACGCTTGCGGCGCTTCCATGCCGACGCTGACGCCGAGCGCCGGCAGGTTGCTGTCGAAGCAACGGCCGATCCAGCCGCAGGCTTCCTCTCCGGCCTCCGCAGCCGTGTGCCACACTTCCAGCGCGCGAAAATGACTGCGATCCGCGTTCGGATAACCCACGCCGTTGATGACGGCCATGTGGCCGGATTCCCACAGGCCCATCAGCGGCCGCAGGCTCGGATGGAAGCCGAGATGATCCTGATGGCTGCCGGCGCCGAGCGTCAGCACATGGCGCGGTTGGATGGCGATGACCGGGCGGGCGCTGTAGTAGGCGGCGTCGCGGAACGGCACAACGGTGTTCAGGCCGTCGTTGCCGCCGCTGAGTTGGATGACGACGAAAACCCTGTCGCGCGGAGAGGTTGCGCGCGCCGTCCGAGTGGCCAACGACGACGCAGTCAAACCGGCCGCCGCCAGTCCCGTCGTTCGCAGAAACTCGCGTCGTGTCAGCGTCGGTTGAGATTTCATAGCTTCGTCCTTTCGTCCTCGCGCTTCCGTTTCCAAAAAATCGCCACCGCCACCGCCACCGCCACCGGCCGGCCTCAGTGCATCAAGATCAGGCGCTTGATGTCTATCCCGCGCCACCACTCGACCAGTTCGCCGGGGCCGACGTCGAAACCGGTGATCTCGATGATGAACCGTCCTTCGATTACGCCGCGCATGGTTCCCTGGCGGTCCTGTTTCGCGTAATGCTCATGCACCGGATAGCCGTCTATCTTGTAGCTCTTGTAGTAGCCGGTCGCTCCCTCTTCGCTGGACTCTCTTGCGGTCCGGAACTCGGCGTAGAGTTTGCCGTTGTAGGCGCCGTCGGTGATTTTGACCCGGATGACCTTCTTCGGCCTCGCCTTGTTCGCATATTGCCGCGACGCTTCCGTGATGTTTGCGCCCTCGGTGACCATTTTGACGCCGGCCGGCTTGGTTTTCTCGTAACCTTCCGGCGTGCGCGGAAGACAATAGATGAGATTGACGTAGTGGACAGGCTCGATACCTTTTTGCGCGAGCGACGCGACAGCGAAGCCCGCCATCAACAGACAGACTGCAAACAAACGTTTGATCACGGCCGCAACGCTAACAAACGCCCCGCAACCCGCGCAAGTTTTGATTCTTGGTCTCTCTGCCGCAGAATCTCGTTTCCCCCCTTGCGCAGTCGTGAGAGGCAGCCTAGATTCCGCGGCTGTTACTAAATTGAACAATAAAGAGGAGACATTAGAAACATGGAACACAAACTGCCCGCGTTGCCGTTCGCCAAGGACGCTTTGGCACCGATCATCTCGGCCGAGACGATTGAGTATCACTACGGCAAACATCACGCGACCTACGTCGCCAATCTGAACAAACTCATCCCCGGAACCGAGTTTGAAAACCTGACGCTGGATCAGATCGTCAAGAAAGCCGCCCCCGGCGGCCTCTTCAACAACGCCGCCCAGGTTTGGAACCACACGTTTTACTGGAACTGCCTCGCCCCCAAGGCTGGCGGCGAGCCGACCGGCGCGCTGGCCGACGCGATCAAGAAGGCGTTCGGCTCTTTCGCGCAGTTTCAGGAGAAGTTCGCTGCCACAGCCGTGGGAACCTTCGGCTCCGGCTGGGCCTGGCTCGTGAAGAATCCCGATGGCTCCATCACCATCGAGAGCACCAGCAACGCCGGCACGCCGATCACCACCGCCAAGAAACCGCTGCTGACGTGCGATGTGTGGGAGCACGCCTACTACATTGACTACCGCAACGCCCGCGCCGGTTACGTCGAGAAGTTCTGGAAACTCGTCAACTGGTCGTTCGTCGCGGACAACCTGAAGTAGCAAACCGACACGGCGGGCTGCGACCCGTTCGCCGCTCCGCCGCCGTCGCGCAACCGATGCAGTCAGCCCGGCGTTGACTGCATCGGTTGTTTTTTGCCAACGCAGGCGCGCAGGCAGGGATGCCGGCGCTACTTTCGCCGCTTTGACGGCTTGCCGCCGTTCGGCGCGGCGTAAACCACCTCGCGCTTCTTCAACGCCGGCGCTTCGCCTTCGCCGGTGCCGCGCTGCAATTCCTTGATCTGGTCGCGCAACAGCGCGGCACGCTCGAACTCCAGCTTCTTCGCCGCTTCCAGCATCTCCGCCTCCAGTTCGCGAATCAGTTCGACGACGTCGTAGTCGGCTCCGGCTTCCCTGACGACACTCGCCTCGACTTCGCGGCCCTCGACGATGCTCTGTAGGCTTTCCTGCACGCCGCGCACGACCGACTTCGGCGTGATCTTGTGGACGCGGTTGTATTCCATCTGCTTGGTGCGGCGGTAATCGCTGATCTCGATCAGCTTCTTGATGGAGTTGGTCATCACGTCGGCGTAGAGGATGACCTCGGCGTTGATGTGGCGCGCGGCGCGGCCGGAAACCTGGATGAGCGCCGTGGCGCTGCGCAGAAAGCCTTCCTTGTCGGCGTCGAGGATGCAGACCAGCGACACCTCGGGCAGGTCGAGGCCCTCGCGCAGGAGGTTGATGCCGACGAGCACGTCGAACTTGCCGTTGCGCAGGCCGCGCAGGACTTCGACGCGCTCGATGGTGTCAATGTCGGAGTGGAGATAGGTGACCTTGATGCCGAGGTCCTTGAGGTAATCGCTCAGGTCCTCGGCGGTGCGCTTGGTCAGCGTCGTCACCAGCACACGCTCTTTCTTCTCCGTGCGGGCGCGGATTTGCTCGATGACGTCGTCAATCATCCCATCCAGCGGTTTGATCGTGATCTTCGGGTCGAGCAAGCCGGTCGGGCGGATGATCTGCTCGGCGATGACGGCGCTCTTCTCCCGCTCGAAATCCGCCGGCGTCGCGCTGACGAAGATCGCCTGGGCGACCATGGACTCGAACTCCGGGAAATTCAGCGGCCGGTTGTCGAGCGCGCTCGGCAGGCGGAAGCCGTGCTCCACCAGCGTCGTCTTGCGGGAGCGGTCGCCTTCATACATCGCGCCGATCTGCGACACCGTCACGTGGCTCTCGTCAATCACCAGCAGGAAATCCTTCGGGAAAAAGTCCAGCAAGCAGAACGGCCGCTGGCCCGGCGCGCGGCCGCTGAGGTGACGCGAGTAGTTCTCGATGCCGGAGCAGAAGCCCATCTCCCGCATCATCTCGATGTCGTAGGTGGTGCGCATCTTGAGCCGCTGCGCCTCCAGCAGCTTGCCGCGCTTCTCGAACCACTCGATCCGCTCCGTCTCCTCCAACTGGATCGTCTCGATGGCCTTCTCCAGCTTGTCGGGGGACGTGACCCAGTGTTTCGACGGGAACACGCTCGTGCCCGGCAGGTCCTCCAGCCGCCGGCCCGTGAGCGGGTCGAACCGCGTGATCTTCTCGATCTGGTCGCCGAAGAACTCGATCCGCAACGCGTCCTCGGCGTAGCTGGGGATGAGTTCGATCACGTCGCCGCGGACGCGGAAATTGCCGCGCTCCAGCGCGATGTCGTTGCGGTCATACTGGATGTCCACCAGCCGCCGCAGGAACGTGTCCCGCGGGAGCGTGTCACCCACCTTCACCGGCACCACCATGTTCATCCAGTCCTCCGGCGAACCGAGGCCGTAGATGCACGACACGCTGGCCACCACCACCACGTCCCGCCGCGTCAGCAACGCGCTCGTCGCCGACAGCCGCAGCCGCTCGATGGACTCATTGATGGCGCTGTCCTTCTCGATGAACGTGTCCGTCTGCGGGATGTAGGCTTCCGGCTGGTAATAGTCGAAGTAGCTGACGAAATACTCCACCGCGTTGCGCGGGAAGAACTGCTTGAACTCGCTGTAGAGCTGCGCCGCCAGCGTCTTGTTGTGCGAGATCACCAGCGTCGGCCGCCGCAACCGCTCGATGACGTTGGCCACCGTGTAGGTCTTGCCCGAGCCGGTCACGCCCAGCAGCGTCTGGAACCGGTTGCCCGCCTCCAGCGACTTCATGAGCGTCTCGATGGCCTGCGGCTGATCGCCGCGCGGCTTGAACTTGCTGACTAATTCAAATTCCATGCGCTAAATCCAACCATACTTACCGCACCCAACTGCCCTTTGCCAGCTTTGCGGGTTGGCGCGTGGGTGCTTTCGTGCTACACAACCGGGCATGAATGCGGCGAAGGCTTGCTCGGAATGCGGAGCAGAACTGCCGGCAGATGCTGAAAGCGGGCTGTGTTCGCGCTGCACCTGCAAAAGCAAGTGGGCTAAACGCTGGCCGCTCGTGACGGCGTTGAGCGCGAGCCTTGCTCTGATCAGCATCTTGGGTTTCTGTTTCGTTACATGGCAATGGCGACGAGCAGAAGCCGCGTGGCAAGCAGCCGATGCCGCATGGCAGATAGAGGCGAACAAGAGAATAGTGGTGGAACGTGCCGCTCAAGAAAGAGCGTCGGCACTTGATCGGATGGAAGTTGCCGCACGGCCTTGGCTTGTGGAGACGCTGACATCATCCGCCCAGACGCAGTTGACCAAATCATTGTGGGATGTCGCATTACTGTTAGGGGCACATGCTGTTCGCCTTAATGACTCCCGAGCAACCGTCGACGTTCTGCGTGAGTGTATCAGGTTCTCAAAATGCTCGGCTGAGTTTCTTCATGGGCATCGGAGTGGCGTGTCTAGTGTGGCGTTTAGTCCAGATGGCAAAATACTGGCATCGGGTAGTCACGATTACACAGTGATATTGTGGGACGTGGCAACGCGGCAGCGACTAGGCTCACCATTGAGGGGGCATAAGAACTGTGTATACAGCGTGGCCTTCAGTCCGAACGGCAAGATGTTGGCGTCGGGCAGTATGGATAGCACGGTGATACTATGGGACGTGGCGACACGACAACAGCTAGGCTCACCGCTGACAGGGCACACGAACATTGTTTACAGTGTGGTTTTTAGTCCGGACAGCAAGACACTGGCATCATGTAGTATGGACCGCACGGTCATATTTTGGGACGTGGCGACACGACAGCGGTCAGGCTCTCCGCTGACAGGGCACACAAACTTCGTTTTCAGTTTGGCGTTTAGTCCAGACGGCAAGACACTGGCATCCGGCGGAATATTCACCACATTGATATTGTGGGATGTGGCAACACGACAGCAGCTTGGTCCACCACTGACAGGGCACGAGCATTGTGTGAAGAGTTTGGCGTTTAGTCCAGACGGCAAGACGCTAGCATCCGGAGGTGTCAACAAGGTGATGTTTTGGGACTTGGCGACACGGCGGCCGATAGGCTCAACGCCACAGGGGCCCGCATTCGATGTGAAGAGTGTGGCATTCAGTCCGGATGGCAAGACGCTGGCATCGGGCAGTTGGAATAAGACAGTGATGGTGTGGGACGCGGCGACACGGCAGCCGCAAGGCTGGCCCTTAGTAGGACACAAGAGTTCTGTGGACAGCGTGGCGTTCAGTCCAGATGGCAAGACGCTGGTATCGGGTGGTTCAGACAAGACGGTAATGTTATGGGACCTCACAACGCGACAGCCGTTAGGCTCATCATTCGAAGGAAACACAATTAATACGAACAGTTTGGCATTCTGTCCGGATGGCAAGACTGTGGCAGGTGGTGGACATGGCGGGGTGACATTATGGGACATCACCACACGGCAGCCGCAGGGTTCACCGTTAGTCGGGCATGAAGGCGTGGTGAGTAGTGTAGCGTTCAGTCCGGATGGCAAGACACTCGTATCGGGCGGCTGGGACAAGAAAGTGATATTATGGAATCTAACGACGCGGCAACCGATACGCTCGCCGTTGCTTGGGCATACAAACGCTGTAGTGAGTGTGGCATTCAGTCCAGATGGAAACACGGTAGCGTCTGGTAGCCAAAGCGCGATAATGGTTTGCGATGTGACGAGACGGCGGCAGATGAGGTTTCATTCAGCGCAGTTTCAAGGCTTCTTGACCAGCGTTGCTTTCAGTTCGGATGGGCGGACGTTGGCGACTGCCAGTAGGGATGGCAAAGTGATGTTGTGGAACTTTGCGACACAACTGATTGGACCCCATTTTCGCCCCGACCCGCTGCCGATAAGACTTCAGGGCAGCGTGGACAGTCTGGCCTTCAGTCCAGATGGCTGCACGCTAGTATTGGGCTGTTCAGACGGCACTGTGAGACTGTGGGATCTAAAGACACAGCAGTGGTTGGACTCACCGCTGGCTGGGCACACAAGCTCTGTTTACGCCGTGGCCTTTAGTTCGGATGGTCGGACGCTGACAACCGCCAGCAGGGATGGCAGGGTGATGTTTTGGCCTATGCAGAGTGGTTGGTTTCAGTTCGCCAGGCAGTTGGCCGTTTTGTCTCCAAGAGAGTTGGTCAGGCGCGCTCGAAAGATGGCCAACCGTGAGTTGACGAAGGAAGAAGTGAGAGAATACTTCGGGGAGTTTTTCAGAAGCTACGCTCCGCTGTGGCAAGAAGGTGATTCCGGCAAACAATGACGAGCATCACTAATGTCGGGGAAGATTTTCAGCCGCCCGCTTTCTTCTACCCGCCGTCCGCACGGTTTTTCGCCCCTGAAAGAATGTGCTCTGCCAGAGCGTTCCCAAAACCCGCCGGCTCGGGGCGACGCGAGGACGAGTGAAGAGTGAAAAGTTAAGAGTGAACCTCGCAACTCTGAAGGGCATTTACCCAAAACACTCTGCGACGCAAACCGGCTGAAGTTTGTCCCTTCCCCCGACTTTTAACAACTGGGCCGCGCCTGCCGGCACCGGTGGAGTTTGGCTTGCCGGTTGCCAACGAATTCCGAGTCTGGGTGTAACCTCCGACGCCGAACCACGGTATTAGTGCGCAGAGAAAGGACAGACGACGTGACCAAGACATTTTCATTTTTATTGGGCCTGTGTTTCATGGCGCTGGCGGGGCAAGGCGCGATGGCGGCCGAGGAGGCAAACGCGCCGACACAATGGATTCCCGCCGATGCGATGGTGGCGGTGGAGTTGTTCCAGCCGAAGGCGTTGCTGTCGCCGTTCGGTGACGGCAAATCGGCCGCAGCCTTTGCGGCGCTGCCGGGTGTGGGGAAGCGAAAGGCGCGGCCGGGTTACGAGAAGTTCATGGGCGTGGTGAAGTATCTGGAAACGCAGTTGGGGGCGGATTGGCCGACTGCGCTGACGAAGATGACCGGCGGCGGTCTGGCATTCGCACTTCGCCCGCAGCAGCAGATGGTGCTGGTCGCCGACGCCGAGGACGAGCGGATGCTGATGCAACTGCACGAGTTCCTCTGGAAGGCGGCATCGGCCAAGAAGAACAGCGGTTCGGAGTCGGGCCAGGCGTCGTCGCAACAGGTGGACGGCGTGATGGCGTGGTCGCTAGGCCCCAAGGAAGCGCACACGATCATCGGCAAACGGCTGGTGCTCTCCAGTGGCTTCAGCGAGTTGCAGACGGCGCTGGCGTTTCGCTCGAAGTCGGGCGGTGCCAGTCTGGCGGCGACACCGGCTTACCAGGCCGCAAGGCGCGCGGTCGGTCCGGACGCGGCCGGGATGATCTTCGTCAACATGGCCGCCCTCAAACAAGCGCCCGGCATCGCGAAGGCGCTGCAACCGAAGGAGAGCAATCCGCTTGTGGCGCTGCTCTTTGCGGGAATCGCCGAGTCGGCGGGCGCGTCGAACTGGCTGGCCATCGGCTTGCGCGCGCAGGAGAAGGAAGACAGCCTCGCGCTCCAAGTCGTCACGGATGGCGCGAAGCCCGATCCGAAGGGAGCCGCGGCGTTTGCGCTGCCGGCCAAACGCGAGGAAGGGGCGCTGCCAAACCTGGCGGTGCCGCGCCAGATCGCCGGGCTTAGTTTGTATCGCGACCTGCGCCGGTTCTACGCGGCGAAGGACCAGTTGTTTCCGGAACGGACATCGGGGCTGATCTTCTTTGAAAACATGATGGGCATCTTCTTCAGCGGCCGCGACATGACCGACGACGTCTTCGCGCAGGCGCGTCCCGAAATCCGCCTCGTCGTCGCCAACCAGCAATACGATCCCGCCGTCGGCACGCCGTCGCCGCAGATTCCCGCCTTCGCCCTCGTGCTGCAAATGCGCAACCCGGCGCAGTTCCGCGAGGTCATGGAGGAGGCTTGGCAAAAATCCATCGGGCTGGCGAGTTTCACGCGCGGCCAGAAAGCCGAGCCGGGATTTGTCATAGATCGCCCGGTGCATTGGACGACGAAGTATAGCGTGGCAAAATTCTCCAGCACGGGCGTCAAGGACCGCTCGAAGCTCGACGTGCGGTTCAATTTCAGCCCGTCGCTTGCGATGCCGGGCAACCATTTGATCCTCAGTTCTACCGAGCAACTGACCTGCGACCTCATGGACGCGCTCGGCCGCGAGTCGAAGCAGCCGCCCGCGCCGCTCGCGCAGACGCACTCACTGCTGGAGGCCAACGGCGACCGGCTGGCCGCCGCGTTGCTGGCCAATCGCGAAAGCATGGTGCGGCAGAATATGCTCAAGAGCGGCGGCGCCGGTGAAGCCGACTCGACGGGCATTGATGCGCTGATCGCCTTCACGGAATTTGTCGAGCAACTGCGGTTGAGCTTCAGCGCCGAGTCGGGCCTGAATCAAGCAAAACTCGAATTGAAGTTCAAATGGCCGGGGCAGAAGATGGCCGAAGCGCGGTAAAGCCCGCCGCAAACTGGATGCTGGTGATGAAAAGAAAACCTTGGGCGATGGCGATCATCTACACGGTCGTGTCGTTGGTGGTTGAAGCTGCGTTGATGATCGTCGGCCATCTGAAAGTGCCGCAGCACAACGCCATCCTTGCTCCGGTCGTTCTCACGATTCCGCCGTTGCTGGTCGCATGGATTTGCGGTTATCGCCGGCCCAAGGAGTTGGTCGCGGTGGCAGTTTTGCTGAGTGTGCTGACGTTGGGCCTGACTCTGCTGGGTGGCAGGATCACCGGCGTTTCCACCGGCATGGTCGAGCCGATCATTGTCCGGACGCTGGCAGGGTTTGTTGCGGGAATGATTGCCGTCTGGCAAACGAACCGGACGCGATCGTCGTCGCCGATCAATTGAGTGAACACATGGCAACCTTGACGAAAGAGCAGTTCGATCCGGCATCGGCTTGGGCGCGATACCAGCCGGACGCGCGCCGTCCGTGGAACCTCGCGCTCGCCGGTCATCTCTACCGTCGCGCTGCGTTCGGAGCGACGTGGAACCAACTTCAGCGCGCGGTTGCTGACGGCCCGCAGCGGACGATTGATGGATTACTTCGACCGAGCGCCGATGTCGCGGCGTTCAACCGGCAGTATGACGAGCTAGAGACGCCGGCGAACGACGAGAACTCGTCGAACGACCTGCGGGCGTGGTGGTTGCAGCGGATGATTCGCACGCCGCATCCGTTGCTGGAGAAGATGACGCTCTTCTGGCACGGCCATTTCGCCGTGAACGCCGCCAAGGTCAACAGCGCCCGTGCGACGCAGCGGCATCTCCAGCTTTTGCGGAAGCACGCGCTCGGCAGCTTCCGCGAGATGTTGGCTGGCATCGTGCATGACGCGGCGGTGTTTCTCTCGCTCGACGCCAAGGCCAACCGCAAGGCGATGCCCGACGAAGATTTGGCGCGGTGGCTCATGGAGGCATTCACGCTCGGTCCCGGCCGATTCGCGGAGCGCGACGTGCGCGAGACGGCGCGGGCGTTCAGTGGATGGTTCGTGCTCCAGAACGAGCTTCGCTTCATCGAGCGCGAGCGCGATGCGGAAACGAAGCGCATCCTCGGCCAGGAAGGTCGCTTCACGAGCGACGATCTTGTGCGCATCCTGATCGAACAACCGGCTACCGCGCAGACGATCGTGCGCAAACTCTACCGCTGGCTGATTTCCGAGACGGCGGAGCCTGACGCGCGGCTGATCGCGCCGCTGGCGGAATCGTTCGGCAAGAACCTCGACGTGCTCCAGCTCGTCGAGACGATGCTTCGCTCAAACCTTTTCTTTTCAGCGGCGGCGTATCGCCAACGGATGAAGAGTCCCGTCGAGTTCTCCTTGGGCATCGTAAAGGGTCTGGAGGAAGCGGTCTCCACGCCGCCTTTGGCCGAAGCCCTGGCGCGTCTCGGCCAGAACCTGCTCCATCCGCCGACGGCCAAAGGCTGGATCGGCGGCCAAAACTGGATCAATCACGCGACGCTGGCCGGTCGGCACAATCTGGCAGCGGCCCTGTTGAAGAGCGACGGACCTTTCGGCGGCAAACTCAATCCTGCAGCGGTGGCGGGCAAGCACGGCTCCAGCGCGCAGTTCTTCCTCGACCTGTTTCTACAGGGCGACGCCGAGCCAAGCGGCGAAAGCAGCACAAACGCAGATGCACGCCGCGCCGCCTATGCAGTCCTCACATTGCCGGAGTTTCAACTCGCGTGAACGCCATGACTCAAACCCGACGCAGCTTCATCAAGACAACGCTGAAGGCCGGCGCTTTCGTTTCATTCGCCACACACGCGCCGGGCTTGCTGGTGCGCACTGCGGCGGCGGCGCAGCAGCGCGAGCGCGACACGGTGCTGGTGGTGATCCAGCTTTCCGGCGGCAACGACGGCTTGAACACGGTGATTCCCTTCGGCGATGACGCGTATCATCGTGGGCGGCCGACGTTGAGGCAGATGGCGCGAGGCGCGCACAAGTTGGATTCGCATCTGGCTTTCCATCCGCGCATGGAAGGTTTTTACCGGCTCTATCGGGACGGGCTTCTCACCGTCGCGCAAGGCGTCGGCTACGCAAACGCGGACCGCAATCACCCCGGCGGGATGCACAACTGGCACACGGCCGACCCGCGCTCGCCCAAGTTGCAAACCGGTTGGCTAGGCCGCGCGGCGGATTTCTTGTGGAAGCCCGGCGAAGCGAACGTTCCGGCGGTGTTCGTCGGCGCAATCCCGCAACCGTTCGCGTCAAACGCCGCGCAAGTTATCGTTCCCTCTGTCCGTTCGCCGCGCGAACTTATATCACAGAACTTTCCGTCGGTAGGGCGAGGCGTCCCCGCCGAGCCGTCTCAGTCGTGGCTCGACTCTCTCCGCCGCGCCACGGCACAGGTCCGGTCCAACAACCGGCGCATCGAATCGGCAATGAGCGCCTCCGCTCGCGGCGACTATCCGCAATTCCAGCTTGCCGAGGAACTGCGCGCCATCGCCCATCTCATCCGGGCCGACCTCGGCATCCGCATCTTCTTTACCGAACTCGGCGGCGGCAACATCGGCGGCTTTGACAACCACGCCGGCCAGCTCGGCAATCATTGCTCGTTGGTGCATCAGTTGTCGGAATCCGTGGCGGCATTCATTCGCGATCTCCAGCGCGACAAGCTGCACGAGCGTGTCCTGCTGATGACGTTCTCCGAGTTCGGCCGCAGCGTGCGCGAGAACGGTCGCCGCGGCACCGATCACGGCGCGGCGCAGCCGGTGTTTCTGACTGGCGGCCGACTGAAAGGCGGCCTGTGCGGTGCACATCCCAGCCTCACCGATCTCGACAAGGACGCCCTGAAGTTCCACACGGATTTCCGGCGGGTTTACGCCACAGCGCTTGACCGCTGGCTCGGCCTCGACAGCCGCAGCGTGCTTAACGCGCCGTTTGAACCGCTTGATGTTCTCAAGGCGTAGGCTTTGGGACGGCTGCAATCCAACGCTGGGCCGCTGGGCCTGTAGCGCCGGCATCCCTGCCGGCGTTCTTCTCGCAAAGCATCGGGACATCGCCGGCAGGGATGTCGGCGCTACTCTTCGCGACATCATCGTTGCGGCGGGGTGAAATCGCAGGCAGGATGCGCGCGATGAAACATTTTCTTCTGGCAGCGACGATACTCCTCGCCAGCGGGCTTCTGGCGGCGGAAAGCGATTCCAACTGGCCGCGTTGGCGCGGGCCGCGCGATAACGGCAGCACCGACACCGGCAAGTATCCGGTGAAGTGGGACGCGAACTCGAATCTGCTCTGGAAAGTGGCGTTGCCTGGCAAGGGTTGTTCGACGCCGATTGTCTGGAACCAGCGCATCTACGTCACCGCGCCGGTGGAAGGGCAGGACGCGCTGCTGGCGTTCGACTGGTCGGGGAAGCTTCTCTGGCAAACGAAGTTCGGCCCAGAACTCAAAGGCAGGCACCGCAACGGCTCCGGCTGCAATCCATCGCCGGCCACCGACGGACAGAACCTCTTCGTCTATTTCAAGAGCGGCAACCTCGCCACGGTGGACATGGACGGCAAGCTGCGCTGGAAGACCAATCTGCTCGAACAGTATGGACAGTTGACGCTGTATTGGGACTACGGTTCCTCGCCGGCGCTGACGGAGAAGGACGTGGTGATGGCTGTGATGCACCACGGCGAGTCCTACCTTGCGGCGTTCGACAAACTCACCGGCAAACTGCACTGGAAGGTGGCGCGCAACTACGAGACGCCAGTGGAGGGAGATCACAGCTACGCAACGCCGCTCGTCATCCGCCATCAAGGTCGCGAGGCACTGCTGGTGCTCGGCGGCGAGCGGTTGACCGCGCACGCCGCCGCCGACGGCCGGACGCTCTGGACGTGTGGCAACTTCAATCCCGACGCAAGAAAGAACTGGGTGCCCGTGGCCTCGCCGGTTGTGGTCGGTGACATGGCGGTGGTGCCCTACGGACGCGGCGACCGTCTGCACGGCGTGAAGCTCGGCGGCAGCGGCGACGTGACGGCGACGCACCGCCTTTGGCGGCGCGACGATAGCGGCGCGTTCGTGCCGACGCCGGCCGAATACAAGGGACGCGTCTATGTGTTGCGCGACAAGGGCGAGGTGGACTGTGTGAATCCCGCCACCGGCAAGAGCTTTTGGAGCGACGCGCTGCCGAAGACCAAGGACAAATACTACGCTTCGCCGACACTGGCCGACGGGAAGCTTTACGCTGCGCGCGAAGACGGCGTGGTGTTCGTCGCGCGCGTCGAGGGGAAATTCGAGGTGCTCTCGGAGAACAACATGGGCGAGCAGATGATCGGTTCACCGGTGCCAGTGTCCAGCCGCCTCCTGCTCCGCGGCGTGGATCATCTCTTCTGCATCGCCGCGCCGTGAATTCGTGACCGGTGGGCAATAAGAAGTGCGCATTGTAGTCATCACGCTCCGCGTGATGCGATTTCAAGAGGACCTCACGCGGAGCGTGAGGACAACTATGATCATTCGCGCATCGCGTCGGGGTCCAACCCCATGCTCTTGCACCAGTCGCGGTAGGCGAAGGGCGAAATCTCCGACGGCTTGATCTCGCTGCGGCCGCCCCAATAGACGGCGCTGAGCGTGACTGGAATGCTGCGTTGTTTCAGATGCTCATCAATGGCGGCTTTGTGGGCGAGGACGGTTTCCTTATCGGGAGCGTGGGCAACGGCCATGATGTTGACATTGCCAAACTCGGGGCCGGCGTCGCGCCAGTAAGCGTGGGTGAGCGCGTGAAAGCGACCCACTTCGCTGCCCGCTTCCAGTTCGCGGCCGGCCGGCACAGCCCAATGGAACAACCCGTTGAAACCGGTCACCTTCTCGCCACTCGCGAGCGGTTTGACGTGTTCGAGGAACGTCGAGAAGCGGCCGATGAGTTTGCGGCGGCTGAAATCTTCCGCGATTTCGTAAAACGTTTCCAGCGGCACGGCGGCTTCGCGCGCGCGCGCTTCCCAGAGGTTGCGGCAGATTTCCGCCGGTGTAAGCTCGCGTTTGAGGGCGATGAGCACGCGCCACTCCAGGTCCGATAGCCGCACGACATCGAACTCGATGGGTTCGGCTGGGGCGTCGCTTTTGCTGCCGGGTTTGATGCCGCGTCGCCGCATGTGGCCGACGCCGAGTGCGAACATCCGCTTCGCCGGCATGAGCCGGAACGCCGTCGCGCCAAGCTGCCGCATCAGGAACTCGCAGTGTTTCTGGACCGAGTAGCCCTGCGGCACCTTCAGCGTCGTCCAGAGCCTGTAGTCGGAGCCGGGCACCGCCACGTCGGTGGAGCGGATGACGATGTGGCCGGAGAACGGGTCTTTCTGCAACAGGAAGTCGAATGCAGCGTCGAGCTTCTCCTGCGGCACTCGCCAGGCAATTAGCGCGCCGGGAGCGAGATTGTTGGCCAGCAACGTCTGCCGCACGCGCCGGATGATGCCTGCGGCGAGCATGGCGCGGATGCGCTCGATCACGACGGACACATCCACGCCGGAGAGGCGGCTGATTTCGCCGAGCGGGTCGCGCTGGAAACCGCGGACTTTGTCTTCCGAAACCTCCAGAATCCGATGGTTGATCGGATCGCTGATCGCAATAGGGACAGTCATCTTGGTCATACGGTGGGTAGTCTAGCACATTGCGCAAATGGTGCTCGTCGAAACTTCGTCTTGGAATTTCGGGCGACATTCGCGACTATGCGCTTCCAT
The DNA here is from genome assembly GCA_041667205.1 of Verrucomicrobiia bacterium. Taxonomy (GTDB): domain Bacteria; phylum Verrucomicrobiota; class Verrucomicrobiia; order CAIQCK01; family CAIQCK01; genus CAIQCK01. The sequence continues at coordinate 27,932 of JBAYFL010000024.1, forward strand.
GTTCATCGTTGGAGCAACCATCGCCATGAGAAACAGCCTTATCTTCCTCTGCATCGCTTCCTGCGTCACGCTCGCGACCGCCGCCGATTCCGTCGTGTTGGAAAACCGCGCGCTCCGGGTCGAGATCGCGCCCGACACCGGCCGAATCCGCGTCGTCGAAAAAGCTGGTGGCCAAGCGTGGGAACAGCCGACGCCGGAGCCGTCAACCGCGCGGCGGGAGCCGATGTATCGTGTGCTCAAGCAGACCAAGACTTCCTTGGAAGCCACGCGGACTTTTGACGCCGGCAAGAACTTGCGCGTCAACCTGCGATTGCGTTTCACGCTGCCTGGTGCGAACGCCCCCGAGTTGCGCGTCGAGGCGAGCGCCGAGGATTCAACAAAGCCGTGTGGTTACCCGCGCTTCATCGAGCCATTTGTGCTCGACGCTCCGCGCGGCGTGTTGGTGGTGGCCGACTACAGCAACGGCCATCTCTATCCGCTCGACCTCCAGCCGTTCCCTCGCGGCAGCTTCGGCGGCGACCGGCTCGACATGCCGTGGGTTGGCCTGTGCGATCTTGATTCCGGGCGCGGTTATTTACTGCTCTTGGAAACCAGCGACGATTGCGACGTGAAGATGCAGAAAATTGCTGGCAAGGGCGGCCGCGCGCTGGTCGCTCCGCAGGTGACGTGGCGCCCGCAGAAAGAGGTGTTCGGCTACACGCGGAGCCTGCTTTTCCACTTCGCGGCGAAGGGCGGCTACGTCGCGCTCTGCAAACGCTATCGGGCTTATGCGAAGGAGCGCGGCCTTATCGTGCCGTTCACGGAGAAACTGAAGAAGAACCCGAACCTCAAGCGGCTGTTCGGCGCGCCGGACGTGTGGGGCGACGCGACGCTGGCGTTCGCGCGCGAGGCGAAGGCCGCGGGCGTCGAGAAGATGCTTATCCACGGCAAGCCCGCGAAACCCGCCGACATGCGCGCCATCAACGACCTCGGCTACCTCACCAGCGAATACGACAACTACACCGACATTCTACAGGCGAAGGACGGGAAGGTTGATTCCAGCCACGCCATGCTGCCCGATGACGCCGTTTTGAAGAACGACCAGCAGCGCATGACGGCGTGGCTGACATGGGACAAGAAAACGCAATACATGAAACGCTGCCCGATGCTCTGGGTGGACGCAGCGAAGGCGACCGCCGAAAAGGTGCTCGCCGAGTGGCCGTTCATCGGGCGGTTCATTGACGTGACGACGGCGGAGGGGATGTATGAGTGCTACGACCCGAAGCATCCGATGACCCGCACGCAGAAGCGCGAGTGCGGGCCGGCGCTGCACCGCGTGTTTCGCGATCGGAAGCTGGTGATGGGCGGCGAGCACGGCATCTGGTGGTGCGTGCCGGTGGTGGACTACATCGAAGGCATACAGAGCGGCGGCTACGCGTCGTGGCCGGCGGGACATTTGATTCATCCGAAGACGAAGGACCAGGAATTCGAGGGCGCGTGGGGCAAGCTGAAGACCAAGTGGGAGACTTACGCACAGTGGGGCATCGGCCACGAGTCGCGCGCGCCGTTGTGGGAACTGGTCTTCCACGACTGCATCGTCTCGACGTGGTATTGGGGCGATGCGAGCGACTGGCTGCTCGACGCCGCGCCGGAGATCACGCCGAAGAAGGACGCCTTCAACATCCTCTACGGCACCATCCCGCTGCTGTGGGCGAACAAGGAAGGCTCGTGGCGCAAGGACCGCGCGGTCTTCCTGCGCACCTATCGCAACACCTGCAAGCTCCACGAGACGCTGGCCACGGCGGAGTTGCTCTCGCACGAGTTTGTCACCGCCGACCGCGCGGTGCAACGCACACGGTTCAGCGATGGAACGGAGTGTGTCGTCAACTTCGGCGAGAAGCCGTATCGCGCGGCGTTCGGCGGCAAGGCTTGCGAACTGCCGCAGAACGGCTGGGTCGTGACCGGGCCGAAGGTGCAGCAATCACTGGCGTTGGTGGACGGTAAGCTCGTCACGACGATTCGATCGCCGGACTACGCGTTCAGCGACCGCGGCGGCGTGCCGGTGACGCTGATCGCCGAGTCGGAGGGCCGGTTGCGTGTGACGGTCGGCGCGGCAACGCCACGCGTGAGCTTGCGGCCGGCGGATGCGGACAGAGCCAGCAAAGCGACGACGGGCGTGCTCTACCGCTGCGACGCCCAAGGAAAACCGCTCGACGTGATGGAGTTCCGCGCGGGCGCGGCGGGTGAGATTGAATTTGGGCCAGTGGCCGCGCCGGGCTCTTTCCTGTTGTTGCGAGGAAAGGGAATGCAGCAGCCCGACCTCCGGGTCAGTGATATGCAGATCGAACCGGCCGTGCCGAAGCAAGGCGGCAAGCTGCGCGTCTCGGCCACAATTTCCAACTACGGCGGGATTGCCGTCAGCGGCGTGCCGGTGGATTTCTGCGTGGACGGTCGCGCCACGAGCCGCGCCGTGGTCAGTCTCAAGCCTCGCGCCGGCACGGAGGTCGTCGCGGAAGTGGACACAGCGGCGGCCGATGGCACTCGCATCTTATCGGTGGTGGTGGAGCCATCCGCCAAGGTGAAGGAGTTGTCGAAGCAGAACAATCGCGCCGAACAGGCGGTGCAGGTTGCCGCTGATTGGTCGCGCTGGCCACATCGCAAGCTGCTGCGCGTCTCCGCCGCTGGCGTGGCGCGCGAGAATGCGGCGGTGGTTGTGCCGTTCGCGCTGCCAGCGGAGGGAGATGCAAACTCGGTGCGCGTGGCGGAAGCGGGCACCGACGGAAAGCCGGCGAAAGCCGTGCCGGCGCAATTGGACCGTGACAAGTTATGCTTCATCGTGCCGGGCGATCTGGCGGCCGACGTGACGCGCAAGTTCGTGGTGCTTTGGCGGGACAAGTCCGCGTCGCCTGCCTCGCTGCCGCCCGGCGGGTCGTTCTGGCGCGCGGCGGAGCAGACGATTGTCCCATCCGGCTACGAGGCACGGTTTGAGCACGGCACGCTGACGTTCCTCGCGGCGCGCAAGGATGGCGTGACGGGCAACAACTTCCTGAAGAGCTTGATCTTGTCGTCGGGCGAGACCGGCTGGGGTAGCGAGGACGGGACGGTGGAGAAGTTTGAAGTCAAACACACCGGTCCGGTTCGCACGGTCATCCGCGTCCGCAAGGCGCTGAAGGCCGGCGTGGTTTACGAGAAGCAATACGCGTTTTACCCGGAGCGTTTCGACGTGGAGATCACCGTCAATAAACCCGCTGGTTGCCTCTACTCGCGCGCCCACTATTTGGAACGCGGCACCTACGCCGATAACAGGGGCAACACGGCGGTCGTGGACGGCCACGGCGACGCCGAGAATGTTTACGGCCGCAACGCGAAGCCGAAGTGGTATGCAGTCTTTACGCCGGATTGGGCGCACTCATGCGTGGCGCTGACACCTGTCGAGAGCCTGGCCTATTGGGACGCGGGCAGCAGTTGGGGCAGCATCGGGTTTCACACCAGCGCGCGGCAGATGAGCGGCATCCGGATTAGCTACGTGATTCATCCCGGCGCGAAGGACGCGGGTTTTGCCGGAGAGGATTGTCGCCGGCTTTCCAAACCGCCGGCGGCTGTTTGGGAGTGATCAGGCAGATGGAACTCGGCGTGTGCCCCGCAGCTACTCAATCTGTTTGTCCGTCCAGAAATCGTAGGTCTCGCCGTAGTCGTTGATCAGTTGCGATGTCGTCGCGCCAAAGACCAGGCAGACATAGCGGCCCTCGTATCTCCACGACCAGCGGCACCAAGTCTTTGCCTTCAGCATCCATTTCTCGCCATTCGTCCGCTGGAGCAGGACTTTCTCGCCGTTGAAGTTCTTGACCAGCAAAGCGCGCTCGACGCTGACCGCTTTCTTGCCGGATATGGCAAGCAGCGGATCGCTCTGCTGCTGAGAGGTGCTGGCCCGCTTCGAGGTGAGCACGATGTCCAGAAACCATTTGTCCAAGGTTTGCAATTCGGCGGGCGAAAGTTTGTCCAGGCCCGCTGCTTTGAAAACCTCCGCGTTCATGGAGGTTCTAATGAAGGTCTTTGCGTCTGGCGAAGGCTGGCTCGGTGGCGGCGTCCGTCCTGCGGTCGTCGCGATCGGCTGGGCGGACGGTGGTGCGGGCGCTGTCACCGGCTTCGGAGTTTGGGTGCGGCTTGAAAGGTCCGTTATCGCTGCGGGCAGCCGCAACGTGAGACCTTGATAGAGGACTTCCACGCGATCGCCGTCCACCTTGACGAGTTGGACCGTTGCGCCTTCCGGCACCTTGGCCGTGCGCATTTGCCCGTTTTCGGTCATGGCCGGCAGTTCGACCGACTGGCTCAGAGTAATATAAGGCGGCCACTCGTTTCTGGCTGCATCTGCCGGCTTTGACAGCCCTTGTGCAAACACAACCTGCCCCCCAGCAACCAGAAGAGTCGTTATCAATACCAACATGGCTCTTATGATCTGCATTCTTCGTCGGTTTGTTCGTAAGTCACGCGCACAACGGCTTTGCAAGCGGTTGCTCACGGCTTGCGGTTGAAACCGTCCACCATCCACAATAAGGCCATTCTCCCGCACTTTGTGTCGAGCGTCAAGCTCCCGTCTCGGTTCCTGCGCCACCAGTGGGATGGAGTAACCGTTGCGATTTGCAAAATCCTTCGCCGGCAAAATCCGCAAGACGGATTGCAGGAGAGCGTGTATCCTCCGCACGCTTGTAACAAAGAAGCCGTCCGCAAACATCGCGAGGTTCAGAGCCATGAGAACGACATTTGCCTCCTGCACGAAGCTCCTTCCCGTCATCGCCGTCGCTTGCCTCGTCGCGCTCGCCTGCCGGGCGGGCGCGGCCGATCCGGTCCGCGTGCTGATCCTCACCGGCCAGAACAACCACAATTGGAAGGAAACGACGCCGAAGCTGAAGGAGATCCTCGTCAAGAGCGGGCGCTTCACCGTGGACGTGACGGAGCATCCGGAGCAGTGCGACGCCGCGACGTTCGCGCGCTACGACGCGCTGCTGAGCAACTGGAACGCGTGGGGCAAGGTGGCCGTCACCAACTGGCCCGTCGCGATGCGCACCGCGTATCTCGACTTCATCCGCGGCGGCAAGGGCCTCGTCGTCGTTCACGCCGGCTGCTCGACGTTCTACGACTGGCCCGAATATCAGCAGGCGGGCGGCGCGTCGTGGAAACTCGGCGAGACCAATCACGGCAAACCGCGCGAGTTCACCGTGAAGTTCACCGACCCCGCGCACCCGGTCACGCGCGGTCTAGAGCCGTTCAGGACCACCGACGAACTCTGGATGAAGCCCGGCATTCACCCCGCCGCGAAAGTGCTGGCGATCGGCGACGACCAACCGCTCGCCGTCGCCACCGCGTTCGGCAAGGGCCGCGGCTTCGCGTTATTGCTGGGCCACAACGCCGCGTTCATGGACACGCCCGGTTTCCAGACGCTGCTGTTGCGCGGTGCGGAGTGGGCCGCTACGGGCAACGTCACGCTCGCCGCGCCGAAGCCTGCCGACCCGGACGCCGTGTTGAAAGAACTGGCGGCGTATCGGTTCGGCGACAGCCGGCAGCCAGTCCTCAATCTTGAGCAACTGATCGCCACCGTTTCCACCAACCCGGCGGCGAAGAAGGAGCTTGCCGCGAAACTCGTCACGATGCTCGCCTCCGGCGCGACGGTCGAAGCGAAGCAGGCTGCGTGCTGGCAACTTTCCATCGTTGGCTCTGCCAGCGAGGTGCCCGCGCTGGCGAAGTTCATCAGCGACAAAGACCTCGGCTACCCGGCGCGGCTCGCGCTGGAGCGGATTCCCGGCGACGAGCCGCTGGCGGCAATGCGCACGGCGCTGGCGACCACGACCGGCGAAGCGCGCGTTGGCGTGATCAACTCCCTCGCTTTCCGCCGCGACGCGAAGGCCGTCGCCGACATCGCGAAGCTGCTCGCTGATGGCGACGTTGCGACGGCGGGTGCGGCGGTTGACGCGCTCGGCAGAATCCGTGGTCTGGAAGCAGCCGGCGCGTTGATGGCGATGCTGGAAAAAGTTCCGGGGTCGCTGAGGCCGCGCCTGAGTGTCGCGCTGCTACGGTGCGCGGAACGATTGCAGGCAAAAGAGGCCGCGCCTATTCTGGAAAAACTCTGCCGTGCAAACCAGCCCGCGTTCATTCGCATCGCGGCGTTCCCAGCGTGGACGGGCGCGTTGGGCGAGAAGGGCGAGGAGTTGGTTCTGGCCGCGCTGGCGAGCGGCGACCGCACGAAGCAGACGGCGGCGATCCGCGCGTTGCGCGCCACGCGCAGCCCGGCGTTGGTGATGGGCGCCGTCGAGCGCATGAAGAAGCTCCCGCCGGACTTGCAGGTGCAGGTGATCGTGCTGCTGAGCGAGCGCGGTGATTTGGCGGCGCTGCCGGTGATCGCCGACGCTGTCGAGAGCAATGAGCCGTCTGTCCGCGAGGCGGCGTTCGCGGCGTTCGGCGTGGTGGGCAACGATTCCATCGTCGCCTTCCTTGCGAAGCAGGCCGACGGCGCGACCGACGAGGAGAAAAAGATCATCGTCACGTCGCTCGCGCGGCTGCGCGGCGGCGGCGTGGAGGCGGCGCTGGCCGCGGAGTTGAAACAGGCGGCGCCGGTGGTGCAGCGCGAGATCATCCGCGCGCTGGTGGCGCGCAGCGCCAAATCCGCGGTGCCAGCACTGATCGAGGTCAGCGGTGGCAAGGACGATGGCGTCCGCAAAGAGGCAATCGCCGCGCTCGGCAAGCTGGGCGACAAGACGACGTGCGCACCGCTCTTGGCAATCGTGGAGCACAGCCAGGCGGCGGAGGCATCGCTCGTGGCGATTTGCCGGCGCGAGGCGACACTGGAGCCGGTGCTCGTGGCGTTTGGCCCGGCGTCGGCGGCGAAGAAGGCGGCGTTGCTCGGCGTGCTCGGCGGCGTCGGTGGGCCGCAGGCGTTGCAGGCGGTGCGCGGCGCGATGAAGTCCGGCGACGCGGCGCAACGACTCGCGGCAGTGCGCGCGCTGGCGGACTGGTCGGATGCCGCGCCGCTCGACGAACTGGTCGCGCTCGCGACGACGACCGACGACGCGAAATGCAAGGCGTTCGCGCTACGCGGCGTCGCGAAGCTCGCACCGCTGGCGAAGGACCGGCCGCCCGCGGACGTGGTCAAGTTGATCTCGCGCGCGATGGCGGCGGGCGGTGGCGTGGGCGAACGGCGGGCGTTGCTCGGCGCGCTGGGTAATTTCCATGGCGCGGCGGCGCTGAAGGCGGCCGAGGCGTGCCTGAAGGACCCGGAACTGGCCGCCGAAGCGAAAGCAGCGGTTCAGCAGATCAAGTCCGGCGGCAAGGCGAGGGCCGCGCGCGGCGGCGGGCCGGCGTTCACGGACGATGTGGTGAAGCTCTTTGACGCGCCGGACAATCTCGCGCGCGGCGGCAAGGCGACGAATCTCGACGGCCTCTCGCCGGACGGCCAGGGGCAGCCGCCGTTCGCGGCGATTGACGGGAATCCGTCCACCTACTGGGATGAGACGGACCAGCAGAAGCTCTATCACATTCGCGTCCAACTCAAGGAGCGCGCGACGGTGGCCTGTCTCCGGATTCTCGGCTACGGCCATCACAACTACGCGCCGAAGGACTTCGAGGTGATCTGCGACGGCAAGGTCGTCAAGAAAGTCGAGGGCGCGGAGTATAAGGAGAACATGCTCACGCTTTCGTTGCCGCCGACGGAGTGCTCGACGGTCGAGTTGAGAATCACCGGCTACTACAGCCACAGCCCGGCGATTCGCGAACTGGGCATCTACGGTGTGTCCGCCGCCGAGCCAAAGAAGAAGCCGGCGAAGAAAGAGTCCGGCCTTCGCATGGAGCGCACGGACATCTCGCTGTCGTTGCTCCGCGACGGCGAGACCGTGTGGCGGCTCAACTTCGACCCCAAGGAAGGCAAACCGTATTTTCATCCGGTCGCGTTGCCCGACGGCACGGAATTGACTTGGCTCCGGCCGGCGGACCACGTTTGGCACCGCGCGCTCTGGTTTTCGTGGAAGCTGATCAACGGGCTGAACTATTGGGAGGAGGATAAGAAGACCGGCCTCAGCGCGGGCCGCACGGACATTGTGGCGACGAAGATCGCTGCCAACAAGGATGGCTCCGCGCGGATCGAGATGGAACTGAGTTGCCATCCGCCGGACACCGCGCCCGTGCTGCGCGAGAAGCGCGTGATCGCCGTCAGCGCGCCGGACGCGGCGAAGAGTTATCGCATTGACTGGTCGTCCACGTTCACCGCCGCGGACAAGGAAGTGAAGCTGGACCGCACGCCGATTCCCGGCCAGCCGGACGGCAAGGGCCACGGCGGTTACGCGGGCCTCTCGCTGCGCATGGCGGCGGCGACGCGCGGCTGGACGTTTACCAACAGCGAGGGCGCGACCGGTCAGGAGACGACGCACGGCAAGCCGGCGCGATGGATGGACTTCAGCGGCAAGCCGGGCGGCGTGGCGGTGCTCGATCACCCGTCGAATCCGCGCCATCCATCGCCTTGGTATGTCGCCGCGGGCATGCCTTACTTCAGCCCCGCGCTGATTTTCAACGAACCGCTCACGCTGCCGGCGGGCGGCACGCTCGCGTTGCGCTACCGGATGTTGGTCCACGCGGGCGCGTTTGAGAAGGCAGTGGTCGAGAAGGAATGGGCGCAGTTCAGCAAGATGCAGCAGCTTTGATGGAAGGAGCACGTTATGAATCAAATCACCCGTCGTCAGTTTCTCCAACGCACCTCCGCCGCCGGCGCGGCGCTGGCGTTCCCGAACTTCATCCCCGCGCGCCTGCTGGGCGCCGGTGCGCCGAGCAAGCGCGTCAACGTCGGCCACATCGGCGTCGGCGGCCAGGGCACCGGCTTGCTCAACGGCTTCCTCGGTTGCGCGCAGGGCCAAAGCGTCGCCACGTGCGACCCGATCAAGGACCGTCGCGAAGCCGCCGCCAAGCGCGTCGAGCAACGTTACGCCGCCGACCGCGACCGCAGTTCCTACAAAGGCTGCCGCACCTACAACGATTTTCGCGAACTGATCGTGTGCGCTGACATTGACGCCGTCGTCGTTGCCACGCCCGACCACTGGCACGTGCCGGCCGCCATTGCCGCGGTGCGCGCGGGCAAGGATGTCTATGTGGAGAAACCGCTCGGCATCAGCATGGAGCACAACAAGGCGATGCGCGAGACGGTTCACCTGCACGGCGCGGTATTCCAATACGGCACGCAGCAGCGGTCGTTCAGCCAGCATTGCGGCTTTGCGTGCGAACTGGTCCGCAACGGCTACATCGGCGACATCAAGGCCGTCCATGTCATCGCGCCCAACGGCGCGCGCGGCGGCGTCGCCAAGCCGGAACCGGTGGCCGAGGGCGTTGACTATGACCTCTGGCTCGGTCCCGCGCCGGTGACGCCGTTCTGCCACGACCGTTGTCTGGGCGCCGGCGGCACCAAGGGCGTCTATCATATCTACGACTACGCCATCGGCTTCATCGCCGGTTGGGGCGCGCATCCGCTGGACATCGCGCATTGGGGCTACCCGCACATCCCGGTGGAATACGAGGGCACTGGCGTCATCCCGACCGAGGGACTCTTCGACACCGTCGTGGACTGGGACGTGCGCGGGCGCTACGCCAGCGGCGCGGAGTTCACGCTCAAGCCCGGCTCCGACCTGACGACGTTCGTCGGCACGAAAGGCTGGATTGCCGTTGGCCGTGGACGCCAGACGCTCGCTGCTGAGCCGGCGTCGTTGCTGGACGTGAAGATCAAGCCCGACGAGATCCATCTCTTGCAGGAGAACAACCACTACGGCGACTTCCTCAACTGCGTCATGACCCGCCGCACGCCCGCCAGCAACATTGACTCGGCGGTGCAGTCCGATTTCATAAGCCACCTCGGCGACATTTGCATCCGCACCGGCCGCAAGATCAAGTGGGACCCGAAGAAGGAGACCATCGTCGGCGACGACTCCGCCGCCCGCATGATGCGCCGCGCCCTGCGCGCGCCGTGGACGGTGTAGGAGAGGGCCATGGCCACTGACAAAAGGACTAAAGGGACACAAGAGACGAAAGGACGCCCCAGTCCCTTGTCGTCCTTTCCCGCCAGCGATGGCGCCACCTTCATCCCGCCCCACGGTGGCTACCAACAACTCCTCTCCTACCAAAAAGCCCTCGTCGTTTATGACGCCACAGTCTATTTCTGCGACCGCTTCTTCGACAAACACGACCGCACCCACGACCAGATGATCCAAGCCGCCCGCTCCGGCAAACAGAACATCCTCGAAGGCAGCGCGGCCAGCGGCACCTCCAAGGAAACCGAGATCAAACTCACCAACGTCGCCCGCGCCAGCCAGGAAGAACTGTTGGAAGACTACCGCGACTTCATGCGCAACCACCGCATCGAGGAATGGGCGTCCGACCATCCCTACGCCCTCCGCCTGCGTCAACTGAACCGCACGCCCGGCGCGAACTACGAAACCTTCCGCAAAGGCATCGAACACTCCGACCCCGCCATCTGCGCCAACGTCATCGCGGGTTTGATAAAGGTCACCTGCTACCTTCTCGACCAGCAACTCCGCCGGCTGGAGCAGGATTTCCTCAAAGAAGGCGGCCTGCGCGAGCGCATGACCCGCGCCCGCCTCGCCGTCCGCGCCAGACAAGGATCCTAGAAAACATTCCTTTCCGTCCCTTGTTGTCCCTTCAGTCACTTCCCCGTTCTTTCTCCTTGACCGCAGCCTCCCGCTGCCCTTGCCTATGCCAGACACCGACCTTGCTATGAAAACCATCAGCCGCCGCCAATTCCTCCGCACCTCCACCACCGTCGCCGCAGCCATGATCGTCCCCGCGCGCCTGTTCGGGAAGAACGCGCCGTCCAATCGCATCACCATGGGCTGCATCGGCGTCGGCGGCATGGGCATGCGCGACCTCCGCGCCGCCATGGTCAACGACGACGTTCAGATCGTCGCCGCGTGTGACCCGGTCAGCGCCTCCAACGAATACGGCCACTGGTTCAAGGACGGCTGGCAGGGACCGTGGTTCGGCCGCGACTCCGCCAAGAAAGTCGTCGAGCACCACTACGCCCAGCAGACGGGCCGCGAGAGCTTCAAGGGCTGCGCCGCCTACGTGGACTTCCGTGAACTGCTCGCGCGCACCGACATTGACGCCGTGACCAACGTCACCCCCGACCACTGGCACGCGCCGATTACCATCGCCGCCGCGCGCGCGGGCAAGGACATCTACTGCGAAAAGCCGCTGTCGCTGACGCTCGCCGATGGGCGTGCAATGGTGGAAGCCGTGCGCCGCAACGGCCGCATCTTGCAGACCGGCACGCATCGGCGTTCGTCGCCGGTGGCAAGGTTCATGTGCGAACTGATCCGCAACGGCCGCATCGGCAAACTCCGCAAGGCCACCGTCGAGATCGGCACGACCCCCGGTCGCGAGGGGCCGAAGGAACCTTGGGAGGAGCAGCCGGTGCCGGCGTGGCTCGATTACGACATGTGGCTCGGCCCCGCGCAGTGGGCGCCCTACCACAAGCTCCGCTGCCTCTACAGCTTCCGCTACATCAACGACTACTCCGGCGGCGAGGTCACCAACACCGGCGCGCACATGCTCGACCTGGTCCAGTGGGCCAGCGGCCATGACGACACCGGCCCGGTGGAGGTCGAGGATCTCGGCGGCGCATTCCATCCCGAGGCGTTCTTCAACATGGCCAACCCGGCGCACTTCCGCTTCCGCTACGCCGACGGTGTCGAAGGCGAGCTTCACAGCAGCATGCGCGGGTGGTGCGTGAAGCTTGAAGGCGACAAAGGCTGGATCGCCTTCCAAGACCGTCTTACGGCGTCCGATCCCAAGTTGCTCAATGAGACAATCGGCCCGAGCGAAATCCACCTCTACGAATCCAGCGACCACATGCGGAACTTCCTCGATTGCGTCAAGAGCCGCCGCGAACCGGTCGCGCCCGTCGAGGTTGGCCACCGCTCCACCAGCATCTGCCATCTCGGCAACATCGCCATGACCCTCAAGGCCAGGCTCGCGTGGGACCCCGCCGCCGAATGCTTCACCGGCCCCAACGCCGCCGCCGCCAACCGCCTCCGCCACCGCGCCGGTCGCGGTGCGTGGACGGTGTGAGCCGCAACGCCAGGAAGATTCATGAAAGCCGAGAGATTGACACGCCGCGGGCCTCTAAGCACCGCCGCATGGATGGCTGTGGTGTTGTGTGTCCTCATCTCAATCGGCTCCATTGATGCACAAGAAGCGAGTCCTGCACGTCCAAGAACACCGGAGCAAATCATCGTTCAGTTGGTTGGAATGATGGAAAACAAAGCGGTTGACCCGCGATTTCAACAAAATCAGGTTGACCGCCTCATTGATGAACTGTCCAAACTCGGCGACAAAGCAATTCCCACAATCAAGTCGGCGCTTGTAGGAGCTAAGCTCTATGTGCAATCGGCGCTGATGCACTCTTTGCGGGATATCAACACACCTCTTGCCACCGACACCTTGCTTGAGTTTGCCATTCACCCCCTCAATAAGCTGGTCTCAGAGATTGCGATAGGTGGTTTGAGTTTGCGAACGATACATCGGCCGCTGTCGCGGGATGAGTTTTCGCAGCTCGTCTCAGAATTGAGAGCCATCGAGGAACCGCGAGCACTTGGGATTGCGGAAATTTTGTCTCGGTGCAAGCACAATGACGTCACGCAGCGAGCCGCACCAATTATTACCCGGTTCATCTGGCAACTCGATCACCCACCGCGAGTCTGGAGCTACCCCGCTCTTGTCTCCTCAAAAGCTTGGTGGTGTAACAAGTATATCTTGTGTCTTCGCGAACTGGACCAAGGTCGCGTTCGTGAACTTCTGAAAGGTGAATTGGCGAAAACAAAAGACAAACACGTCGCAATCTGGTTGACAATCGCCTTGGGCATGTTGGGCGAGGAAAGTGTAACAGAGGAACTTCGTCGAATCGTGGAATCAGAAGCTGACATTTCGATGCGGGAGTTGGCTTTGAGCGGGTATGCGATGGCGGCGAAGGATAAAGCAATCCCGTTCTTGCGACATTTCATTACTGCTCGGAGTTCTGGCGGTGCTGAAAGCCAAAGTAGTGACTTGAATCATCTTCAGATGATTGCACGTAACGAACTCGGTAGACTTGAAGAGAAAAGACCATGAAAACCAAAGCTTGGACACGTCGCGGGTTTCTGGGCAGCGCGGCGCGGTGGACGGCGGCGGGCATCGTCGCGCCGCAGATCGTTCCGGCGCGGGCGTTGGGCATCGGCGGCACGCCGCCGAGCGAGCGCGTCAACGTCGCCGTCATCTCCTGCGGCGGACGCGCGATGGCTGAGAGCCGCTGTTACACCCTCACGGACAAAGGCCAGGTCGTGGCGGTGTGCGATCCGTGGGAATCGAAGCGGTTGCGGGCGAAGCAGACGTTCGAGCGGCACTATGCCGCGCGCCAACGCAGCGGGGCCTACAAGGGCTGCGACGCCTACGCCGACTTCCGCGACGTGCTGGCCCGCGCGGACGTGGACGCCGTCTATATCGCCACGCCGGACCATTGGCACGTGCCGATCACCATCGCCGCCGCGCGCGCCGGCAAGGACATGCACACGGAAAAGCCGCTCGGCGTCAGCATTCACGAGGACCTCGCCGCGCGCGAGGCCGTGCGGCGTCACGGCCGCGTGTTCCAATACGGCGCCGAACGCCGCTCCACCACCGCCGCGCGCCACGCCATCGAGCTGGTTCTCAACGGCCGCATCGGGAAGGTGCAGAAGATTTACGTCGTCAGCCCGGCCTCGGTGAAAGGTCCTGTTGACAACCCCGTCCTGCCGGTGCCGGCGGACCTCGACTACGACCTCTGGCTCGGCCCCGCGCCGTGGGCGCCGTTCAGCGCCGGGCGCGCCATCTCCGGCGGGAACGGCAACGGCATTTTCCACATCTACGACTACGCCATCGGCTTCATCGCCGGTTGGGCGGCGCATCCGCTCGACCAAGTGCAATGGTGGGCCGACAACGCCGGCATGGGCGTGCCCGTGACCTACGAAGGCACCGGCCGCCTGCCCGACGACGGCCTCTTCAACTGTCTCATCCAGTGGGATGTCGAGTGCCGCTACAAGAACGGGCTGGTGATGCGGTTCATGGACAACCAGACCGCCCAGCAGCAGGACATCCCCGGCATCCGCGACAGCAACGCCGCGACGTTCGTCGGCACCGAAGGATGGATTTGCGTCAACTACAGCGAAGTGCAGATGGACCCGCCGTCGCTGCGGAACGCCATCATCGCTCCGAACGAAATCCACCTCGACCGCAGCAACCGCTCCGGCGGCGAATATGTGGAGCCGCATCACTTGAGCTGGCTGGATTGTGTCCGCACGCGCAAAGACCCCGTGGGCAACATCGAGAGCGCCGTGCGCTCCGACATCATCAGCCACCTCAGCGACATCTGCGTCCGCACCGGCCGCAAGATCACGTGGGACCCGGTGAAGGAAACCATCGTCGGCGACGAGACCGCCGCTCGCATGATGCACCGGGCCGTCCGCGCGGGGTGGGCGGTGTAGCACTGCTACTTTTGTCGCATATCTTTTCGATTGTGAGATGGGGGCGATTCCGTTAGGAAACTCGGCGACTTGTCTCGCGCGGCGGCGAGCTGGTGCTATGTGACGCCGCGGAGTCGCCCGCGAGACGGTTGGAGTGATGGAGACAATTATGAATGGTAGTAGTAAAGTCTCGCGACGCAGTTTCTTGAAGGGTGCGGCAATCGCCGGTTCAGCCCTCGCATTCCCGAACATCGTTCCTTCCACTGTTTTTGGCGCGGGCGCGCCCAGCAACCGCATCGTCATGGCCGGCGTCGGCCTCGGCGGCATGGGCGGCGGCAACATGAGGTCGTTCCTCGGCAAGCAGGAGGTGCAGTTCGTCGCGGTGTGCGATTTGGACGCCGGCCACCTCAAGAACGCCAAGGAAGCCGTGGACAAGAAATACGGCAACAACGATTGCAAAACCTACCATGACTATCGCGAGGTGATCGCACGCGGCAACCTCGACGCCATCAGCATGGCCACGCCGGACCATTGGCACGCGCTCGTGGCCTGCGCGGTGCTGCGTGCGGGCATTGATATGTATGGTGAGAAGCCGATCACACACGATCTCCGCGAGGGCCGCGCTCTGGCCGACACCTGCAAGAAGTTCGGCCGCGTTTGGCAGACGGGAAGCTGGCAGCGGTCGCAGGAGAATTTCCACCTTGCCGCCGAACTGGTCCGCAACGGCCGCGTCGGCAAGATTCACACGGTAGAGGTCGGCCTGCCCGACGGCCGGCCCGGCGCGATCAAACCGGTGGAGCAGGTGCCGGCGGACTTGGACTGGGAGTTTTGGCTCGGCCCGACGCCGTGGCGGCCGTTTCAGGGCGTGTCGCATTGGGATTGGCGCTGGGTGCTCGACTGGGGCGGCGGCCAAATGATGGACTGGATCGGCCACCACGCCGACATCGCGCAGTGGGGCCTCGGCACGCAGGAAACCGGCCCGGTTGAGATCGAAAGCAACGGCTGCGAGCTGCCGACGGACGGGATTTATGACGCGCCGGTGGCCTACAAGTTCACCGCGACGTTTGCCAACGGCGCGAAGATGGTCGTCGCCAACGCCAAGCAGCAGCCGAAAGGCATGGGAGCGCGCTGGATCGGCGACCGCGGCTGGATCTGGGTGGATCGTAGCGGCATTGACGCTGAGCCGAAGTCGCTCCTTCGCGACAAGATCGGCCCGAACGAAATCCATCTCTACAAGAGCCGCGATCACCACCAGAACTTCCTCGACTGCGTTCGCACGCGCCGGGTGACGATCACGCCGGCGGAAGTGGCGCATCGCTCCGCGAGCATCGGCCACCTCGGCCAGATCGCAATGATGACGGGCCGGAAAATCCGGTTCAATCCGGCGACGGAGGAAATTCTCAACGATCCCGGCGCGTCGGCGATGCTCGGCCGCGCCTACCGCGAGCCGTGGGCGCTCTAGTCGAAGCCGAAAACCTTTTTCTTGGAGACTTCCATGACGCTCAAAAACAAAATCGCAATCATGATCCTGCCAGCGTTGCTGGCCGTTGCCATTGCCGCCGATCCCTATGCCGAACTCGGCAAGGTGAACTTCGACACGAGCTACGGCGCGATCTACGCGATCCAGAACGAAATCATCAAGGCGAGTCCCGATCAGCTCAAAGCCATCGAGGCGAAGCTGCTCGTGGTGCTACAGAAGCCAGACGCCGCGCAGTGGGCGAAGGAGTTCATCTGCAAAACCATGCGGCAGATCGGCTCCGAGAAATGCGTGCCGGTGCTGGCGGCGTTGTTGACGGATGAGAAGCTCTCGCACGTCGCGCGCTACGGCTTGCAGAACTCCGCCTGCCCTGCGGCTGGCGCTGCACTGCTCGCCGCGCTGGACAAGACGAGCGGCAAGTTGAAGGTGGGCATCGTCGGCAGCCTCGGCGAGCGCCGCGAAGCGAAAGCGGTGCCGCAACTGGCCAAGCTCATCGTGGACGCCGATCCGCAGCTTGCGGGCGCGGCGATCATGGCGCTCGGCAACATCGGTGGCGCGAAGTGCGCGGCGATACTGGCGGAAGCCAAGCCTGCCGATGCGCTCGTGGCGCGACGGGCCGACGCGGTGGCGATGTGCGCCGACTCGATGCTCGCCAGGAACGCGTTTGAAGCGGCGAACTATTACCGCTGGCTGTTCACGATGGTGAACATGCCGGCAGCGCGTATCGCCGGTCTCCGCAGCCTCGTGCGCGCCGAGAAGGCGAAGGCGATGCCGGTGGTGCTTGAGGCGCTCAGCGACCGGATGCCCGCCGTCCAGAAAGCCGCCATCCGCTGTCTGCTCGACTTGCCTGGCACGGAGGCGACGAAGGCGTTTGCCGGCAAGCTCGGCGGACTGTCGCCGGAACTGCAAATCGCGCTGTCGCTGACGTTGATGGATCGCGGCGACCGCGCAGCGTTGCCGGCGGTTGCGGCGCTGGCCGCCAGCGAGAACGAGCCGGTGCGCGTTGCTGCTATCACCGCGCTCGCCAAGCTCGGCGACGAGTCGAGCCTCGACGCGCTGCTGAAAGCTGCTGCGAGCGGAGGCGATACCGCGACGGCGGCGACGGAGAGTTTGAAGAACATCGCCGGCAAAGGCATTGACCAAGCGCTGCTGAAACAAATCGCAGGTGCTGAGGACAAGACGAAGGTGTTGCTGATCCAGACGCTTGGCGCGCGTCGTGCAATCGCGGCGCAGGCGGCGTTGGAACAGGCGACGGCGGATAAGGACGGTGCGGTAAGCCGCGAGGCGTTCAAGGCGCTGGGGTTGGTGGCGGATGAGGCGGGTTTGTTGAAGCTGGTGGCGCTGGTGGAGAAGAATCCCGACAACACCGACGCCCAGGACGCGCTCGTGACAGCGTCCCGGCGAATGTATGACCAGAAGAACGTCGGGGCGATCTTGTTGGCCGCTGTTGGCAGGTCCAAGGGCGACGCGCACTCGGCGCTGCTGAAAGTGCTCGGCCAGGTCGGCGGGCCGGGGGCGTTCACGGCGCTGCGCGCGGCGTTGAAAGACAGCGACGAGAAGGTGCGTGACGCGGCGGTGCGCGCGTTGGCGTCGGCGGACGATGCGGGCGTGTTGCCGGACCTGCTCGGCGTCATCAAGTCGTCGCCGAACAAGACTCATCGCGTGCTGGCGTTGCGTGGCTACACGCGTATCGCGGGCCTCGGCGGCAGGCGCGCGGAAGGCGAGACGCTGAAGCATCTGAAGGACGCGCTGCCGGCGGCGAAGGAGCCGGACGAGAAGAAACTCTTGCTCAGCGCGCTGGCGAACATCCAGAACACCGGCGCGCTGAAAGCCATCGAGCCGTTGCTGGCAGACGACGCGATCAAAGCCGAGGCGGGAAATGCCTATTTGAAAGTTGTTGAGTCCATCGAGAAAAAACAGCATAACGATGCTGTCGCAGCATTGAAAAAATGCCTGGAGTTGACACAGGACGCGGTGACGCGCGCCAAGGCGAAGAAGTTGCTGGATCGGTATGAGCCAGCCAAGCGCAGGTAAAACGCGAGCAGCAGGAGCTTTTGTATGAGCAACGAAAACATAATCACAGGAGCAGGAATGAATCGTCGAGACTTTATCCAATCGGTATCGGCCGCGAGCGCGGTGGCGTTGTCACAGGGCGCGTTCGCTCAGGCCCCCGCGCCGGCCAAGAGCAAATCGGACGACCTGAACGTCGGCATTATCGGTTGCGGCGAGCAGGGGCGCGTGTTGATCACGTCGGCGCTGCCGATCCCCGGCATCAAGTTTCGCGCGGTCTGCGACATCTGGGAATACAGCCAGCAATATGCCAAGGGCTATCTCAAGAAGAGCGGCCACGACGTCAACGTCTATGAAGACTATCGCGACATGATCGCGAAGGAGAAAGGTCTCGACGCGGTCATCGTCGCGACGCCCGACTGGATGCACGCCGAGATCGCCAACGCTTGGCTGGAAACCGGCAAGCACGTTTACTGCGAGAAGGAAATGTCCAACTCACTGGAGAAGGCCCGGAGCATGGTGATGACGCAGCGCAAGACCGGCAAGCTGCTCCAGATCGGCCATCAGCGCCGCAGCAATCCGCGTTACATCCACGCGATTGACCGGCTCATCCGCGAGGCCAACCTCCTCGGCCGCGTCACGCACGCTTATGGGCAGTGGAACCGTTCCGTCGCTGACGCGCTCGGCTGGCCGAAGAAATACGCGATGGACCAGACCAAGCTCGACAAATACGGCTACGTTTCGATGGAGCAGTTCCGGAACTGGCGCTGGTATAAGAAATACGGCGGCGGCCCGATCGTGGACCTCGGCTCGCACCAGATTGACCTCTTCAGTTGGCTGTGGGGTTGCAATCCGTCGGCCATCGTTGCGATGGGCGGCGACGATTATTACAAGGGCCGCGAGTGGTTTGACAACGTCATGACCATTTACGAATACAAGACGCCGGAGGGCATCAACCGCGCCTATTATCAAGTGCTTACCACTACCAAGCGTGGCGGTTTCTACGAGCAGTTCATGGGCGTCAACGGCGCGCTGACGATCTCCGAGGTTTCGGCGCGCGGCGACACCGTCGAACGCGAGGCGCACGCGCCGTCGTGGGACGAATACGCCAAGAAAGGCTGGCTCAAACCGGTCAAGGAGGCGATCAAGCCGACCACCACCCGCAACGTCGCGGTGGACGTGCGCGTCACAGCCGAGTCCGGCAAGTGGCCGTTGCCGATCGAACTGCTCAAGCCGGCGCACCAGCCGCACCTTGAGAACTTCTTCGACGCGGTCCGCGGTCGCGCGAAGCTCAACTGCCCGCCCGAGGTGGCCTACGAAACGGCCGTCGCGGTTCTCAAGGCCAACGACGCCGTCGTCGCCGGCCGGAAGATCGAGTTCAAGCCCGAAGAGTTCAAGGTATAACCATGCGCGCTTCCATTGTTCTGTTGACGATAGGCGCGGCCGGCCTGCTTGCCGGCCCGCGCGGTTTCGCGGACGAGCCGTGGGACGGCGGACGCACCGTGCCGGTCCACCGCATTCCGCTCAACGACTGCGAGGGTCAGGACATCGTGCCTTCGATGCCCAGCGCCAAGCCGCTCTCGACGAGCAAGACCTGCGGGATGTGCCACAGCTACGAGAAGATCTCCGGCGGCTGGCACTTCAACTCTTCCTCCGGAAAAGTTCCCGCCGGCCGTTCCGGCGAACCGTGGGTTTGGGTTGACGGACTCACCGGCACACAACTGCCGCTGTCGTATCGCGGTTGGAGTGGCACGTGGAACCCCTCGGCGGTCGGCCTGACCTCTTGGGACTTCACCAAAATGTTCGGTCGTCACATGCCCGGAGGCGACACCGGCGAGCCGGCGGACGTTTTCGCCGACCCGCACGCGCGTTGGACCGTGTCGGGCAAGTTGGAAATCAACTGTCTGGCCTGCCACAGCGGTTCCCATGCGCAGGACCACAGCGAATGGGTGCGGCAGATCGGCCGCGAAAACTTCGCGTGGGCCGCGACTGCTGCGTCGGGTTTCGGTGAAGTTGGCGGCATGGCCTCGCGCCTGAAGCCGACGTGGACGATCAACGACGGACCGAACCCGGACGACAAGGATTATGCGGTGCCGCCCTACGTGAAGTATCTGATGGCGCAGTTCGACAGCAAGAATCGGTCGGTTTTTCAGATTCAGAGGCCGCCCGACAGGAACTGCCTGAACTGTCACTCCGTTTCGCCGTCGCACGCGGAGAAAGGGGATGTGGATCAGGACGTGCACTCGCGCGCTGGATTCCAGTGCGTGGACTGCCACCGCAACAGCATCAACCACATGATCGTGCGTGGCTACGAGACTGAGGTGGCCGATCGCAAGGACGCGTCAGTGGGCGATTTCAGTTGCCGCGGCTGTCACATGGAAGAACCCGCCAAAGGCGGCGGACGCCTGGGTGCGCCGCATCCGAAGCACGGCGGTCTGCCTCCGGTGCATTTTGAGAAACTCTCCTGCACCGCGTGTCACTCCGGCCAGATGCCCGGCGCGATGCCGACCGACGTGCGCGCGTCGCGCGCGAACCGGCTCGGTATTCACGGTCGCGCGCTCTGGTTCACCGACGCGCCGTTTATCCAGGAGCCGGTTTTCGTCAAAGGCAGCGACGGCAAGATCGCGCCGCATCGCGTGATGTGGCCCGCGTTCTGGGCGCGCCGCTCGGCCGGCAAGGTCACGCCGATCCGGCCCGACGAACTGGAAAAGACCGCCAGGGGCATCCTCGATGCCGGCCAGCAGGTCGGCAGCGTGCTGAAGGCGTTCGCCCAGCTCGGCGACGAGAGCGGCGAAACGGTTTTCGTCGCCTCGGGCAAATTGCTCCGCGCCAACACTGACGGCGACGTGGATCTCGACAAGACATTCGCGCTGCCCGCCGGCTTGCCGTCCGGGTTCGCGCTGTTGAAGGACGGCAAGCTCTCGCCGCTCGCGCCGAATTTCGATCCGGCCGCGGCGCAACTGGAACCCGCGGTCGAGTCGCGGCTGCTGGAAGTGCTGCAAGCGATCGCGCCGGATGACGCGGCGATGGGCGCGCCGTCGCTGGCGCGCGGCAAGAAAATCTACACGCGCAACGAGGACGGCAGCCTCTCGGTTGCCGACTCGACGGAAGATCACGCCAACGCGGTCTGGGGCCGGATGGCGAACGGCAAGTTTAAGCCGGTCGTTTCGGACTTCGCTGTGCGCGCGGTCGTGGAAACCGCCGGCACCGCGCAGACGTTCACCGAGGAGCAACTGGCGCAGATGTTGCAGGCGATGGCAGCGGCCGACAAGTCCGCAGAGTTTGTTTATGTCGGTCGCGGCTATGTGTTTGCGCTTGGCAAGGACGGCAAGCTGGCGACTTCGAGCAATCCCGCCGCCGAGCCGGTTTTCTGGCCGTTGGCGCACAATGTCCGTTCCGCGGTGGCCTCGCTCGGCGCGAAAGCATGCACCGAATGCCACTCCGCGGAAGCAGCGATGCTCTTCGGCCGCGTCGTCGCCGGCGGTCCGCTCAAGACGAAGACCGTGGCGGTGAAGACGATGGTGGAGACGTCGAAGCTCGATGGCAGTTACCACAAGTTGTTCGGACTGACGTTTACGATGCGGCCATTGTTTAAGATGATGCTGTGGGGCTGCGGCGGTCTGATGGCCGCCGTGCTGGGCGTGGGTGTGTTGGGCGGCTTGCAGCGGTTTGCCCGTTATCTCGGAAGGAAGGAGTAGCAACACCATGTTCAAGATTCTTACCGTGCTTTCCCTGGTCGTCGGCGCGATGTCTGCGAAATGCGGCAGCGGTTCGTGCAGCAGCGCAGGCAAGACGTCTGTGCGGTTCCCCGTGCTCGACAAACTCCTCACGCTGGTGATGGGGCTGAGCCTCGCCGTGCTGGCGCTCACCGGTTTCTACGCGGTGCTCCTTGGCCACGAACTGACTGGCTACCTGTTGGTTTGCCACACCGGCACCGGCGGCGCGTTCGCCGGGAGCCTGGCGCTGCTGGCGGTGCTGCGGGCCGAGGCGGAAAGCTGCTGCTGCAAGTGCCTGTTCTGGACGCTGCTGATCGGCGGAATGGGTGTGGTGTTGACGGCGGTGGTGATGATGCAGCCGTGGTTCGGCACGCACGGCCAGGAGGTCTTGGTCGAACTGCACCGCTACAGCTCGCTGCTGGCGGTCGTGGGCGGCCTCGGCTGCTGCGGTTCGTTGTTGCGCGCGAAATCTTCATGACGCCGGCTGTTCCTCCGTTGCACCGCTCCGCTCACGAAGCTATGACGACCGTGTTTGAGGTGGTCGTCGCAGGACAGGAGGAAACCTACGCGCGGCAGGCGGCGGCGGCGGTGTTCCGCGAGATTGACCGACTGGAAGGGTTGCTCAGCCGCTTCCAGCCGTGCAGCGACATCGCGCAACTCAACCGGCTCAAGCCCGGCGAAACCCTCCGCGTTTGCCTCGAAGCCTTCGAGTGTCTGCAACTGGCTGCACAGGTCCACGCCGACACCGGCGGCGCGTTCGACGTTACCGTCGGCCCCCTGATGAACCTGATGCGCGACGCCAAGGGTAATTGGCAGCGCATCACCGACGCCGAGCTTGCCGCCGCGCGCGCCACTGTTGGCATGGAGCGCCTGGTTCTGAATCCGCAGGAGTTCACCGTCACCATCCGCCCCGCTGCTGGGCCTGATCCGTCGGCGTGTGTCGAGGTGGACCTCGGTGCCGTCGGCAAAGGCTACGCACTCGACAAAGCCGCGGAGATTCTCGCCGACTGGGAGATTCCCGACGTGCTGCTTCACAGCGGCACCAGTTCCGTGCTGGCGTTGGGCAACGGTGGTGAAGCGGCGGATTGTCCCGCCGGCAAACGCGGCTGGCCGCTCGGCGTCGCGGGCGACTGGAGCCGTGAAGCCGGCTTTGACACCGTGCTGCTCAGTGGCGCGGCCCTCAGCGGCTCTGGCACCGAGGTCAAAGGCCAGCACGTTCTCGACCCGCGCACCGGCCGGCCGGCGGCGAACCACCTCGCCGCATGGGCCATCGCGCCGTCTGCGGCCCTTTCCGACGCGCTTTCCACGGCGTTCATGGTGATGACAACGGCTGAGGTGAATAGCTACTGCCGGTCGCGCGTCGAAGTGGCCGCGCTTGTTGTCGAAAAGCGCCGTGGCCTGTTGCGAATGCTGGGCGACAAGGTGATCGCGACGCCGGCGTTTGCGGCGCGCGCGGTGCCGCCAAGCGAAAGGAATTTGTTGCGTTCGGAGTGAGAATTCGTATTAAATGCCCAGACTGATGTTCGTTGAAAAGAGCGGAAAGCAGTAAAGGAAAACCAACTTATGAAGAAATACGCGTCGTATGGATTGATGGTAGCGCTCGGCTGTTTCGTGCTGAGCCAGGTGAGCTTCGGCCAGGAAGCCCCGGCCGGCATGGTGAAGCTGGACTACAAGATGCCCAAGCCGATGTTCGTCGGCACACCGAAAAACCTGAAGACCCCCAACCTCGAGCCGCCGCGCGGCGACAAGCCCCGTCCCCCGACCTACGTCCCGCCGGGCTGCGCCAATCTCTCGCTGAAGAAGAAGGTGACCTCCAGCGACAAGGAGCCGGTCATTGGCAGCCTCGACCTCGTCACCGACGGCGACAAGGAAGGCGCTGAGGGCAGTTACGTGGAGCTTGGACCTGGATCCCAATGGGTGCAGATTGATCTCGGCAAGACCTGCGAAATCTGGGCGGTCGTGTTGTGGCACTTCCACAGCGAGCCGCGCGTTTATCGCGACGTCGTCATCCAGGTGGCCGACGACGCGGACTTTATCACCAACGTGAAGACCGTCTTCAATAATGACCACGACAACTCCGCCGGCCTCGGCATTGGCAAGGAACTCGAATTTATCGAGACCTACGACGGCCGTCCAATCGCGGTCAAAGGTGTGAAGGGTCGTTACGTCCGCCTCTACAGCAACGGCAACACCTCCAACCAGATGAACCACTACACGGAGGTGGAGGTTTTCGGGAAGTAAACCTCCGAAAAATCCCCGCCGCCCAGCATGACGGCGGAATGAAGTTATAGGAAGACCGGCGAGACAATGTTTCGCCGGTCTTCTTGTTTTTGTGCCCACGCCGGGCTTCTGGTGAGTGGAGGTTTGTGGTAGAAAACGGCGTGCGAAAAAACCTCCTTGCCTGCGCGCTGTTGCTGGTCATCACGGCCGGAGCGCTGGGTTTCCGCCTGTGGCGGCTCGACGAACGCGTCATGCACGGCGACGAAGCGAACCAAGCCGTCCGCACCGGCATCCTGATGGAGACGGGCCGGTATGAATACGACCTCAAGGACAACCACGGTCCGACGCTCTATTACCTCTCGCTACCGTTCGCGTGGCTGACAGCGGGGAAAAACTTCGCGAATACCAACGAGATCACCTTACGACTCGTGCCGGCGCTATTCGGCGCGGGGCTGGTGCTGCTGCTCTGGATCGTGCGCGACGGGCTGGGGCGATGGCCGATGATTGTTGCCGCGTTGCTGACGGCGATCTCGCCGGCAATGACGTTCTACAGCCGCTACTACATCCAGGAGATGTTGCTGGTCTTCTTCACCTTCGGCACCATCGCCGCCGGCTGGCGGTATGCGCGGAGTCCGTCCCTAGGCTGGGCACTGCTGGTGGGCGCGTTCGCGGGGCTGACATACGCGACAAAGGAGACGTGGGTGCTTTCCTTCGGCGCGGCGGCGGTCGCGCTGGCGGTGTCGCCTGCGTCGCGCGCCGGATTGCTCGCGATGAACCGTCGGCACTTGCTCGCCGCGCTTGTCGTCGCCGCGGCGGTGGCGGTGACGTTTTACTCGGCGCTCTTTACGCATTGGCGCGGCGTGCTCGACTCGGTGCTTTGTTACGGGAACTATCTCGGGTGGGCGGGCGGCGAGAAGAGCCGGCACATCCATCCGTGGCATTTCTACCTGCAAATGCTGGTTTGGTTCCGCGAGGGCCGTGGCCCGGTCTGGAGCGAGGCGTTGATCGTCACGCTCGCAGCGGTGGCGATGGTTGCCGCGTGGCGGCGGAGGAAGAACGCCGATCCTGAGTCAGCACTGCTTTGGTTCCTGGCAGTTTACACGGTGGTGCTGACTATCATCTATTCAGTCATCCGCCACAAATCACCGTGGCTTGCGATCTCGTTCCTGCACGGAATGATCCTGCTCGCCGGCGTCGGCGCAGTGGCGCTGATCGAAGCCGCCCGGCAACAGTGGGCGAAGTGGCTGGTCGGCGCGTTGCTCGCTACAGCGGTGTGGCAGCTTGGCGGCCAGGCGTGGCGCGCCAACGGCCGGTTCTGCGCCGACCCGCGCAATCCCTGCGTCTATGCGCACACCAGCCCGGACCTGCTGAATCTCGTCAAGCGCGTCGAGCAGATCGCCGCCGTCCATCCCGCGCATCGCGACATAGTGATCGAAGTCTGCGCCAACCCTTACGACACCTGGCCGTTGCCGTGGTATTTCCGGAAGTTCCGCAACGTCGGCTACTGGACTCAGGCTGGTGACGTTCCCGCCGGCCTCCGCCCCGCCATCATCATCACCTCGATGGATCAGGAACCGGCGGTCGCTGCCAAGTTCGGTGCGGACTGGCAAACGGAGTTCTACGGCGTCCGCCCGATGGTGTTGCTCAACATCCGCATCCAGAAGGAATTTTGGGATAAGTTCATCGAGAGCCGGGCCAAGCCGAAAGCACCGTGAAGACAAGCATCCAGAGCCAAGAGTTGAACTCGTTAACTGCGCGGGTTCGTCAGCGCTCACGTGGTTTCACCTTGGTCGAGTTAATGGCTGTGATGGTTGTCATAGGAATCGTGGCCGGGATTACGATTGCCGGTGCCGCTTATCTTCATGAAAGAGCGCTGAGGATGCGCACCAAAGCCACCATTCACCAAATCTGCACGGCGATAGATGCCTTCAAAGCGGACAAGGGCGGATATCCGTCAGATTTCATCTGCACGACAGACAGCGGCACACTCAAAGAAAACCAGTATGTCTGGCCTTGCGAAGCTTTGTGGTTTTGGTTGGTGTATTGGGGGCCGCACCAACAGTATCCCAGGCAATCCTACGTTGATCTCAAGGGTGACCAAACAACGATCGGCAACACCAGAATTAACGCGCAATACGATAAATCTGCCGGCAACTACAGGCGAGTTGTAGATGCATGGAGCAACCCCCTAAATTACAAGAGTGGAAATGGCTACAGTTTCACCGACAGGCGCAATACGCCACGTCACTGTCCGCTGTCCTACGATCTCTGTTCCTATGGCGCAGACGCCACGACTTGGAAGGACCTCGACAAGCCGTTTGATCGCCATCAGGAGTTAAGCCTTGATCATGGGACAACCATTGTCCAGGGCGGCGGGCAGGCTCACGCCGAGATGCCTGATTACTTCTTCAACCCGTTCGACACTCAGGTTTCCACCGGCGGTGGGGCGAAGCATTGCTTCGGCGGCGAAGACAACAACGACATCAACAACTGGCAACAGCGGTAAACCGCAATCAGCAGCGGAAAAGGGCGGGCAATTCCTGTGAGTCGGAGATGACTCAGAGACTAAACCTCGCCGATCTGCTGCCAAAATCGGCTAAGTGCAAACCAAGGGAAGTGTAGCCGGACTTGACGGTTGTCTCTAAGGTGTGTCCCTTTCAAGCGGCAGCGGTTGGGCGTAGTGGCTCAGTCGCCTGCGGCCGGAACCGGAAAGATGCACACGATTGTTCAACCGCCAGCGGGGACAAGCGCGACACAGGCGCAGCGGCTTCGCGTGACGATACGCGGCGCGGTGCAGGGCGTTGGGTTCCGGCCGTTTGTGTTCCGGCTGGCGGAGGAACTGGGGTTGACAGGCTGGGTGAACAACTCGGCGCAGGGCGTCTTCATCGAGGTCGAGGGGCGGCGCGACCAGCTTCAGCACTTTCTGTTGCGCATCCCGCGCGAGAAACCACCGCGGGCGTTTATCCAGAGCTTGGAGTCGTCGTGGCTCGATCCGCTGGGCTTTGCGAAGTTTGAGATTCGCGAAAGCGACGCGGCGGGCGCGAAGACGGCGTTGATTTTGTCGGATATCGCGACCTGCCCGGAGTGCTTGCGGGAGATTTTCGATCCGGCAAACCGCCGTCATCGCTATCCGTTCACCAATTGCACGAATTGCGGGCCGCGGTTCAGTATCATCGAGTCGCTGCCTTACGACCGGCCGAACACGACGATGAAACGTTTCGCGATGTGCGAAGCGTGCCGCGCCGAATACGAGGACCCACGCGACCGCCGGTTCCATGCGCAGCCAAACGCCTGCCCGGCGTGTGGGCCGCAGTTGGGACTCTGGGACCGCGACGGCCAAGTGTTGGCGCAGCGAGACGCGGCGCTGCAACAGGCGGCGCAGGTGATCCGGCGCGGCGAGATCGTGGCGGCAAAGGGGCTAGGCGGATTTCATTTGCTGGTGGACGCGCGAAACGAGCAGGCGGTGCGCCGGCTGCGAGAATTGAAGCACCGCGAGGAGAAGCCGTTTGCGCTGATGGTGCCGTCGCTGACGGCGGCGCAGGCGCTGTGTGAAGTGGCGGAGATCGAAGATCGGCTGCTGACGTCGCCGGAATCGCCGATTGTTCTGTTACGACGACGCAAGGACGCGGGCGGTATCGCGGAGGCGGTGGCGCCGCGCAATCCGTCCCTCGGCGTGATGCTGCCTTACACGCCGTTGCATCATCTGCTGCTGGCGGAACTCGGTTTCCCGGTGGTGGCGACGAGTGGCAATCTGGCGGAAGAACCGATCTGCACCGACGAGCGCGACGCGTTGCGGCGGCTCAACGGCATCGCCGACCTCTTCTTGGTTCACGACCGGCCGATTGCGCGACACGTGGACGACTCGATCGTTCGCGTGGTGATGGACCGCGAGATGGTGTTGCGGCGGGCGCGCGGGTTTGCGCCGCTGCCGATCCATCTGTCGCGGCAGTCGCTGCCACCGCAATTGGCGGTGGGAGCGCATCTGAAATCCTCGGTGGCGCTGGGGGTGGGCGACGACGTCTTCATCAGCCAGCACATCGGCGACTTGGAGAGCGAGGCGGCGTTCGACGCGTTCCGGCGTGTGATCGGCGACTTCGAGCGGCTTTACGACGTGCGGCCGGAGTTGGTCGCCTGCGACGCGCATCCCGATTATCTTTCCACGAAGTTCGCGCGGCAACTGGGCGTGCCGGTGCGGGAGGTGCAGCATCATTTTGCGCATGTCGTCTCGTGCATGGCAGAAAACGAACTGGAGGGGCCGGTGCTCGGCGTGGCTTGGGACGGCACGGGCTACGGAACCGACGGGACGATTTGGGGCGGCGAGTTTTTCCGCGCCACGCTCCACGATTTCGAGCGGGTGGCGCATCTGCGGCAGTTCCGGCTGCCGGGCGGCGACAACGCGGTTCGCGAGCCGCGGCGCAGCGCGGTGGGGGTGCTCTACGAGATTTTCGGCGACGCGCTGTTCGGTCCGGACGCGCCGCCGGCGGTGAAAGGTTTTTCAAGACCGGAGTTGCAAATTGTGCGGCAGATGTTGCATAAACAACTGAATACACCTGCGACGTCCAGCGCAGGTAGACTGTTCGACGCAGCAGCGGCGATAGCCGGGCTGCGGCAGGAGACGCGGTATGAAGGCCAGGCGGCGATGGAACTGGAGTTCGCCGCCGAAGCTGCCGGGACGGATGAAGCGTATCCGTTCGCGATTCGGGACGGTCAATCACCGTGGGTGGTTGACTGGGAGCCGGTGATCCGCGCGATGCTGGATGATGTGACTGAAAACAAGCCGGTTGGCTGGGTTGCGGCGAAGTTTCATAACGCGCTGGCCGAGATGATCGTCGCCGTGGCGCGGCGCATCGGCCGGGAGCAAGTGGTGCTCTCCGGCGGCTGTTTTCAGAACCGTTATTTGACCGAGCGGGCCGTGCGACGGCTCGAACAAGAAAATTTTCGCGCCTACTGGCATCAGCGGGTGCCGCCGAACGACGGCGGGATCGCGTTGGGCCAGATGGTGGCGGCGTCGAAGGAGACCTGTAACTAATGTGCCTGGCAGTTCCCGGTAAAATCGAGAGTGTCAGTGGCGACGACCCATTGCAGCGGATGGGCAAGGTCAACTTTGGCGGGATCGTCAAGGAGGTCAGTCTCGCATACGTCCCCGAGGCAACCGTCGGCGACTACGTGATTGTTCACGTCGGTTTCGCAATCAGCACGCTGAGCGAAGAAGAAGCGACCCAGGTTTTTGATTACCTGCGGCAGATGGACGAGTTGGAAGAAGTGAAAAACACATGAGCACAAAAAAATACATAACGATTGACGGTAATGAAGCGGTTGCCTACGTGGCCTACCGCTGCAACGAGGTGATGGGCATTTATCCCATCACGCCCTCGTCCAACATGGGCGAGTGGTGCGACCAGTGGGCCTCGGAAGGCATTAAGAATCTGTGGGGCACCATCCCCAGCGTGGTGGAGATGCAGAGTGAAGGCGGCGCGGCGGGCACCGTTCACGGCGCACTGCAAACCGGCGCGCTCACCTGCACGTTTACCGCGTCGCAGGGCTTGCTGCTCAAGATTCCGAACATGTTCAAGATCGCCGGCGAACTGACGCCGACGGTGTTCCACATCACAGCGCGCACGCTGGCGACCCACGCGCTTTCGATCTTCGGCGACCACAGCGACGTGATGATCGCGCGCTCGACGGGTTTTGCGATGCTCAGCTCGGCGTCGGTGCAGGAGGCGATGGACTTTGCGCTCATCGCACAGGCGGCGACGCTGGAATCGCGCGTGCCATTCCTCCACTTCTTCGACGGCTTCCGCACCTCGCACGAGGCTTCCAAGATCGAGTTGGTGACCGAGGAAATCATGCGCGGGATGATTGACGAGGACCTTGTTGTCGCCCATCGCCAGCGCGCGATGAATCCCGACAAGCCGGTCCTGCGCGGCACAGCGCAGAACCCGGACGTGTTCTTCCAGGCGCGTGAAGCGTGCAATCCTTTCTACGCCAAGGCTTCGGACATTACGCAGAAGGCGATGGACAACTTCGCGAAGCTTACGGGCCGCCAATATCACCTCTTCCAATACGTCGGCGCGCCCGACGCCGAGCGCGTTGTCGTGCTGATGGGCTCCGGCTGCGAAGCCGCCCATGAGGCGGTGGAATTCCTCAACGCCCAGGGCGCAAAAGTCGGCGTGCTCAAGGTTCGCCTCTTCCGTCCGTTCGATCCGAAACGGCTGATCGAGGCGTTGCCGGCGACAGTGAAATCCATCGCGGTGCTCGATCGCACGAAGGAGCCGGGTGCTCTTGGCGATCCACTCTACCTCGACGTCGTGGCTGGCCTGACGGAGGCGCTCGCGAGCGGCTACGGCAAGCTCAAGGCGATGCCGAAGGTTCTCTGCGGTCGTTATGGCCTCTCCTCGAAGGAATTCACGCCGGCGATGGTCAAGGCGGTGCTCGACAATCTCGCCGCTGCGAAGCCGAAGAATCACTTCACCGTTGGCATCAACGATGACGTAACCAACTCCAGCCTGCCTTTCGACCCCGAATTCTCGACAGAATCCGGCAAGGTGGTGCGCGCGTTGTTCTACGGCCTCGGCTCCGACGGCACGGTGGGCGCGAACAAAAACTCCATCAAGATCATTGGCGAAAACACCGACAACTACGCGCAGGGTTACTTCGTGTATGATTCGAAGAAAGCCGGCGCGGTCACCGTCTCGCACCTGCGTTTCGGGCCGACGCCGATCCGCTCAACCTACTTGATCAGCAAGGCCAACTTCGTGGCGTGCCATCAGCCGGTGTTCCTGGAGCGCTACGACATGCTCCAGCCACTGGTTGCGGGTGGCACATTCCTGCTCAACACAGCCAACAGCAAGGAAGAGATCTGGAACAAGCTCCCGCGTCTCATGCAGGAGCAGATCATCAAGAAGAAGATCAAGTTCTACGTGATTGACGCCATCAGCGTCGCGCGCGCCACCGGCATGGGCGGCCGCATCAACACAATCATGCAGACCTGCTTCTTCGCCCTTTCCGGCGTCCTGCCGCGCGAGGAAGCGATCGAGCGGATCAAATATGCCATCAAGAAGACCTACGGCAAGAAGGGCGAAGACGTGGTGCAGAAGAACATCGCAGCCGTGGACCAGACGCTGGCCAACCTGTTCGAGGTGACCGTGCCCGTGCAGGTCACGAGCAAGATCGAGATGCCGTCGCCATTCACCGCCAACGCTCCGGAAAGCGTCCGCAAATCGCTGGGCGTCATCTACGGCAACATGGGCGACACGCTGCCGGTCAGCGCGTTCTCGCCGGACGGCACGTTCCCGACCGCGACCGCGCAATACGAGAAGCGTAACCTCGCGCTTGAAATCCCGGTCTGGGACGAGAAGACCTGCATCCAGTGCGCGAAGTGCGTGGTCATCTGTCCGCACGCCTGCATCCGCATGAAGGTTTACGACGCGAAGCAGCTCGAAGGCGCGCCAGCGACGTTCAAATCCACCGACGCCCGCGTGCCGGAATGGAAAGGCATGAAGTGGACGCTCCAGGTCGCCGCCGAGGACTGCACCGGCTGTGAGATCTGCGTGGATGTCTGCCCGGCCAAGAACAAGGCCGAGGCGAAACTCAAGGCGATCAACATGAAGCCGCAGGCGCCGCTGCGCATGGCGGAACGCGAGAACTGGAACTTCTTCCTGAACATCCCGGAACTCGACCGCCGCAAGGTCAAGGTCACGCAACTGCGCCAGCAGCAGGTCATGCGTCCGCTGTTCGAGTTCTCCGGCGCGTGCGCCGGCTGTGGCGAGACGCCTTACATCAAGCTGTTGACGCAGCTTTTCGGCGACCGCGCTGTCATCGGCAACGCGACGGGTTGTTCCTCGATTTACGGGGCCAACCTGCCGACGACGCCGTATTGCATCAACGCCGAGGGCCGCGGCCCGACTTGGAACAACTCGTTGTTCGAGGACAACGCTGAGTTTGGTCTCGGCTTCCGCGTGTCGCTCGACAAGCAGCGGGAGTTTGCTTGCGAACTGTTGAAGAGGCTTGTGGGCGTTCTCGGTGACGACTTGGTTGGCGGTCTCATCAATGCCAACCAGACGGACGAAACCGGCATCTACGCGCAACGCGAGCGCATCGTCGCGCTGAAGCAGAAGCTCGCCGGCAACAAGTCAAGCGAAGCCAAAATGCTCCTCGGCGTTGCCGACAGTCTGGCGCGCCGCAGCGTGTGGATCCTCGGCGGCGACGGTTGGGCCTACGACATTGGTTACGGCGGCCTCGACCACGTCCTGGCCAGCGGCCGTGACGTGAACCTGCTGGTGCTCGACACCGAGGTTTACTCCAACACCGGCGGCCAGATGTCCAAGTCCACGCCGCGCGGCGCGGTGGCGAAGTTTGCCGCCGGCGGCAAGCCGCTTGGCAAGAAGGACCTCGGCCTGATCGCGATGGCTTACGGCAGCGTCTATGTCGCCAGCGTTGCGATGGGCGCCAAGGACGACCAGACGCTCAAGGCGTTCATCGAGGCCGAGTCCTATCCGGGACCGTCCATCATCATTGCCTACAGCCATTGCATTGCGCACGGCATTGACGTGGAACACGGCGTCGGCGCCAAGCAGCAGAAGCTGGCGGTCGAATCCGGCCAGTGGCTGCTCTACCGCTACGATCCACGGCGCGCGGCGGCGGGCGAAAACCCGCTCCAGCTCGATTCGGCGGCGGCGAAGACGAAGGTGCAGGATTACCTGCTGTCGGAAAACCGGTTCAAGATGCTCACCAAGAGCAAGCCGGAAGACGCGAAGCGGTTCTTCGACCAGGCGCAGAAAGACGCCGAAGCCCGCTGGCAGTTGTATTCATACATGGCCGCCCGCAAACCGGCGGCGGAGGCACAGCCGAAGCCCGCGCCGGCTGCGTGATGTAATTCGCCCCGGCTCCCCGCCACCCGCGGGGAGCCGGGGAACCCAAAGATTCATCATCAAATTCAGAAGAAAGAGGAAGAACTATGGACCTGACAACCAAATACCTGGGAATGACGTTGCGCAACCCGCTGATCGTGTCCGCTTCGCCGCTGTCCGAGGACATCGCCAACATCAAGAAAATGGAAGACGCCGGCGCCGCCGCGGTCGTCCTGCACTCGCTGTTCGAGGAACAGTTGGTGAAGGAAAGCGCCGAGCTGGAAGAGGCGCTCGTTCACGGCGGGGAGAGCTTCGCCGAGGCAACGAGCTACTTCCCCAAGGCCAGCGAATACAAGCTCGGCCCGGAGGAATACCTCGAGCACGTTGTCAACGCGAAGAAGGCCGTGGACATCCCGGTCATCGCCAGCCTCAATGGCAGTTCCGTCGGCGGCTGGACCGACTACGCCAAGCAGATTCAGAAGGCTGGCGCCGACGCGCTGGAGCTGAACATCTACTACATCCCGACCGACATGCAGTTGGCCGGCAGCGCTGTCGAGCAAACCTACGTGGACATCCTGAAAGCGGTCAAGGCAGCCGTCACCATCCCGGTGGCGGTGAAACTCAGCCCGTTCTTCAGCAACATGGCGAACATGGCGAAGCGGTTCGACGACGCCGGCGCGAACGCGATGGTGCTCTTCAATCGGTTTTACCAGCCGGACATTGACCTCGAGGAACTGGAAGTGAAGCCAGACGTGCTGCTGAGCACGCCGTTTGCGATGCGCCTGCCGTTGACGTGGGTCGCCATCCTGCACGGTCGCGTCAAGGCGGACTTGGCGGCCACCAGCGGCATCCATTCCAGCGACGACGTGCTGAAGATGCTCATGGCCGGCGCCAACGCCACCATGCTCTGCTCGGCGCTGCTGCGCTACGGCATTGACCGCGTTCGTGTGATCGAGAAGGGCATGCGCGAGTGGATGGAGAAGCACGAATACGAATCCGTGAAGCAGATGCAGGGCAGCCTCAGCCAGATCAAGAGCGCGAATCCCGCCGCCTTCGAGCGGTCGCAATATATGCGCGCCATCGCGACCTACAAGCTGGCCTGAGCAGCAATGCTGCGGAGAGCCTGAGCTTTCTGTAAAAAACAGGTTGTGCGACGCAGCGGAACTCGCAAGAGTTCCGCTGCGCTGTTAATGTAGCGAACCATCATGAAGTTCCTCGACGAATACCGCGACGCCAAGGGCGCGCAGCGTTACGCGCGACTGATTCGTCGCATGACGACCCGCCCGTGGACGATCATGGAAGTTTGCGGCGGCCAGACGCACGCCATCGTCAAGTTCGGCGTGGACGAGCTGCTGCCGAAGGAGATCACGCTCGTCCACGGCCCTGGCTGCCCCGTTTGCGTCACACCGGTCGAGCTGATCAACAAAGCCATCGCCATCGCTTCGCGACCCGAAGTCATCTTCTGCTCCTTCGGCGACATGCTTCGCGTGCCCGGCACCGAGAAGGACTTGCTGTCGGTCAAGGCCGCAGGCGGCGACGTGCGGATCGTTTACTCGCCACTTGACGCGCTGAAGCTCGCGCGAGAGAACCCGGCGCGGCAGGTGGTCTTCTTTGCCGTCGGCTTCGAGACCACCGCGCCGGCCAACGCCATGTCTGTCTATCAAGCCCGCCAGCAGGGCGTCGCCAACTTCTCTGTCCTCGTCTCCCATGTCCTCGTGCCGCCGGCGATGGAGGCGGTTCTTTCCTCCCCGGACAGGCGTGTGCAGGGCTTTCTCGCCGCCGGCCACGTTTGCACCGTCATGGGATACACCGAATACGAACCGATCGCCGCCAAGTATCGCTGCCCCATCGTCGTCACCGGATTCGAGCCGCTCGACATCCTGCAAGGCATTGCCATGTGCGTCCGCCAGCTCGAACAGGGTCGCGCCGAGGTCGAGAACCAATACGCCCGTTCCGTCCGCCGCGAAGGCAACCAGCCCGCGCAAAAAATCATCCACGAAGTCTTCACCGTCGTGCCTCGCAAATGGCGCGGCATCGGCGAGATCCCGCAAAGCGGTCTCGGCCTGCGCGGCGACTACGCCGCGTTCGACGCCGAGCTGCGTTTCGGCGTCGCCGACCAGCGCGTGGAAGAGCCCGCCGAGTGCATCAGCGGCCTTGTCCTCCAAGGCATCAAGAAACCGCATGAATGCCCTGTCTTTGGCACCCGTTGCACACCGGAACACCCGCTCGGTGCAACAATGGTCTCCAACGAAGGCGCCTGCGCCGCCTACTACCGCTACCGGCGTCAAAAGTAGCGCCGGCATCCCTGCCGGCGTCCTTCATTCGCTCGCGCTCGCACAACCGCGCAGGCAAGATGCCCGCTCCCCAACCGACGCCGTGACAAGACGGTGAGCGCAAGACGGGTTGAGTTCAGTAGATGATCGCCTTCCTTTTTGGGATGAACTGGTCAACTGTTTCAGGATCGCTCGACGGCCATAACCTCCTTGAGATTTCGCCTACGGCCCGATATCCTCGTGGTGGCATTCAGGCGATAACCGTGGGCAAGGAGCCAACTACCATGTCAAAAAAGAAGAACGATCGGATCAAATCGGAGCCGGAGAGCCCGACCCCCGCTGGCCAGAAAATCCTCAATGAAACGACGGGAAAGGCCGGCAAGAAACACAAGAAGCTTAAGAACAAGTTTTATACCAAGGAACTGAAAAGACTCCAGATCGAACTGGTTAAGCTACAGGAATGGATCAAGCACCGGGGTTTGAAAGTGGTGGTCTTGTTTGAGGGGCGCGACGCGGCGGGGAAAGGCGGCGTCATCAAGCGAATCTCCCAACGGATGAATCCGCGCATCTGCCGGGTGGTGGCCTTGGGCACCCCGACAGAGCGGGAGAAGACCCAGTGGTATTTCCAACGCTACGCGGCACATCTCCCGGCGGCGGGAGAGATGGTGCTGTTTGACCGAAGCTGGTATAATCGGGCTGGCGTTGAACGGGTGATGGGGTTTTGCACGGATGAAGAATACCGGGACTTTTTACACTCCTGCCCGGAATTTGAACGCATGCTTATCCGTTCGGGCATCATCCTTATTAAATACTGGTTTTCGGTCAGCAATGAAGAACAGGAACGACGCTTTCATGCCCGCATCGAAGATCCCACCAAGCGTTGGAAGCTCAGCCCGATGGACCTCGAATCCCGCAAACGCTGGCAGGAGTATTCCAAAGCCAAGGATGAAATGATGGCTTATACGGACATCAAGCAATCGCCTTGGTATGTGGTCAATGCGGACAGCAAGAAGAGGGCCCGGCTCAATTGCATCCGGCATCTGTTAAAGCGGATTTCGTATAAAGATCTAACGCCCGATCCGATCAAATTACCGCGACGCCCCTCGGATAAAGGGTATGTGCGCCCGCCCATCACCGACCAGACTTTCGTGCCCGACTTCTACGACTGATCCGGCAGGAGAAGACGGCAAGCGCAAGACGGGTTGAGTTCAGATGCAGGCGCGGTCGAAGCCAAGTCTTAACATCGGACGCCTCCTGCCGGCACGCTTCACTACTGGCCCCACGCTCGTGGTTCGGCTATAAGTTTGAGCAAACATGACGACGCCGACACCTGAAAACTTTGCGCTCAGTTGCCCGATTCCAATTTCAAACTACCCGGCGGTGCTGATGGCGCACGGCGGCGGCGGCAGACTGATGCAGCAGCTCATCGCGAAGATGTTTGCGGCGGCGTTCAGCAACCCGCTGCTCGATCAGCAGCACGACGGCGCGGTGTTCGACGTTGGCAGCGCGAAGCGGCTGGCGTTCACCACGGATTCCTACGTCGTGCGGCCGTTGTTTTTTCCCGGAGGCGACATCGGCAAGTTGGCGGTGTGCGGCACGGTGAACGACCTGGCGATGTGCGGCGCGCGGCCGCGTTATCTGAGCTGCGGCTTCATTCTCGAAGAAGGGCTGCCGATGGAAACGCTCTGGCGCATCGTCCAGTCCATGCGCCGCGAGGCGGACGCGGCGGGCGTGCAGATCGTGACGGGCGACACGAAGGTCGTGGACAAGGGCAAGGGCGACGGCATTTTCATTAACACGGCCGGTATCGGCGTGTTGGAGCACGACCGTGTCGTTGCGCCGAAGAGCGTCCGGCCCGGCGACGCCATCCTGATCAACGGCGACGTGGGCCGCCACGGCATCGCGATTATGGCGGTGCGCGAAGGGCTGGAGTTTGAGACGGCCATCGAGAGCGATTGCGCGGTGTTGTCCGGGCTGGCGATGAACCTGCTGGCGGCGGGCGTCGAGGTCCACTGCATGCGCGATCTGACGCGCGGCGGTTTGGCGAGCGGCCTGAACGAAATCGCCGAGTCTGCCGGCGTGGGCGTCGTTTTCGACGAGACAGCGGTGCCTGTCCGAGAAGACGTGCATGGCGCGTGCGAAATCCTCGGTTTCGATCCGTTCTATGTCGCCAATGAGGGCCGGTTTGTCACCTTCGTCGCCCCGGCGGACGCCGAGCGTGCGTTGGCCATGATGCGCGCCCATCCGCTCGGCGCCGGCTCGCAGCTTATCGGCCACGTGACGGCGGAATCGCCCGGTTTGGTGACAATGAAGAGCCGGATTGGCGCGACGCGAATCGTGGACATGCTCAGCGGGGAGCAGTTGCCGCGGATTTGCTGAGCCATGTCGTAACGCCGGCATCCCTGCCGGCGCTACGACAACGCCGTGCAGAAGCCGGAACGGCCAAAAGGGCTGCGTTGTTTGTCAGGAGGCGCAACGTGCGCAAAACAATCGCCAACGGTAGCGTAGTCCGTTTTGGGGTGCTACTTTACGCTTCTTTGTTTCAGCTGTGGCGCTTTTTGGACGCTACAACAGTTGGTTCAGGAGAATGACATGGTAATGAATTTGACCAAACCGGCGATGCCGTCTGATGACAAGCGCTGGAAGATCGTCAACGCGACGATGCGCCGTTACGGGCATTCGCAGCACTCGCTCATCGAGGCGTTGCACACGGTCCAGGAGATCTTCGGTTTCCTGGACGAAACCGCCTTGAAATTCGTGGCGAAGTCGCTGCGGGTGCCGCTCAGCAAGGTCTATGGCGTCGCGACGTTCTATAACTTTTTCACGCTCAAGCCGCAGGGTGAGCACACCTGCGTCGTTTGCATGGGCACGGCCTGCTACATCAAGGGCGCGCCGCAAATCCTGGAAGCGATCGAGCATCTCGCCAAGATCAAGCCGGGCGAGACGACGCCGGACCGCAAGCTCACCGTGATCTCGGCCCGCTGCTTCGGATCGTGCGGGCTGGCCCCTGCGGTGGCGTTTGACGGCGAGGTCGCCGCCAAGGTTTCGCCGGCGGCTGCTACGGAGAAGATTCGGAGGTGGATGAATTCATGACGCCAGAAGAACTACATAAAATCGCCGAGACCGAGTTGGAGGCGAAGCAGAAGATCCCACATACGCTCTGCGTGTGCATGGCTGCTGGCTGCGTCTCGACGCACTCGGACAAGGTCAAGGAATCGCTTCAGCAAGCCATCGAGAAACACGGGCTGAAGGAGACGTGCAAGGTCAAGGGCGTCGGCTGCATGGGCCTTTGCATGGCGGGTCCGCTGGTGGCCGTGGCACAGACGGACGCGCTCTACCAGATGGTGGCGCCGCAAGACGCGGAGGAGATCGTCAAGAACCTCGGCAAGCAGCCGGTGAAGCGCCTCGCGTGCGACACCACGCAGCCGTTCTTCACGCGCCAGAAGAAGATCGTGCTGGAAAACTCTGGCGTCGTGGACTCGGAGCGCATCGAGGAATACATCGTCGCCAAGGGTTACGAGGGATTGTTGGAGGCGCTGACCTCGATGAACCAGGCAGAGGTCGTCGAGCAGGTTTCCAAGAGCGGCTTGCGCGGCCGCGGTGGCGCGGGATTCCCGACCGGCTTGAAGTGGGGCACTGTGGCAAAGGCACGTGGCGAGCGGAAATTTGTCATCTGCAACGGCGACGAGGGCGATCCCGGCGCGTTCATGGACCGCAGCGTGCTGGAGAGCGACCCGCATCGCGTGCTGGAAGGCATGGCCATCGGCGGCTACGCGGTTGGCGCCAGCCAGGGCTACATCTACGTCCGCGCGGAGTATCCGCTGGCGGTCAAGCGGCTCAAGGATGCCATCAAACAGGCGGAGCGGCTCGGCCTGCTCGGCCACAACATCTTCGGGACCACGTTCAGTTTCAATATCGAGGTCCGTCTCGGCGCAGGCGCGTTTGTCTGCGGCGAAGAGACGGCGCTCATCGCGTCGGTTGAAGGCAAGCGCGGCCAGCCGCGTCCGCGTCCGCCGTTCCCGGCCGAGCGCGGCTTGTGGGACTGCCCGACGCTGATCAACAACGTCGAAACCTTTGCGAACATCCCGCCGATCATCCGCAACGGCGGCGAGTGGTTTGCCGGCATCGGCACCGAGAAGGGCAAGGGCACGAAGGTGTTCGCGCTCGCGGGCGCGGTGAAAAACACCGGCCTTATCGAGGTGCCGATGGGCATTTCGTTGCGCGAAATCATCTTCGAGATCGGCGGCGGTATTCCCGACGGCAAGAAGTTCAAGGCCGTGCAAACCGGCGGGCCGTCCGGCGGCTGCATCCCGGAGCAGTTTCTTGACATGCCGGTGGATTACGATTCGCTGGCGAAGGTTGGCTCCATCATGGGCAGCGGCGGCATGATCGTGATGGACGAGACCTCGTGCATGGTGGACGTGGCGAAGTTCTTCATGGAGTTCTGCATGACCGAGAGCTGCGGCAAGTGCGTCCCCTGCCGCGTCGGCACCAAGCAGATGCACGAGTTGCTCAGCAAGATCACCGACGGCACCGCGACCGACGAAAACCTAGCGATGCTCGAGGAGTTGTGCGACGTCGTTAAGAACACCAGCCTTTGTGGCCTTGGCATGACTGCGCCCAATCCCGTCGTCAGCACGCTGCGTTACTTCAGGGACGAATACATGGCGCACATCCACGACCACCGTTGTCCCGCCGGTGTCTGCAAAATCGGAAAGGAGCAGTTGGCGACCGTATGAACCCTTCAGCTCAAAAGACTCTCAGCGTCAAGACGCTGCAAATCAACGGCAAGGATGTCAGTGCCCGCGAGGATCAGACGATCCTCGACGTGGCGCGCGAGAACGGCGTTTTCATTCCGACGCTCTGCAATCTCGACGGCCTGACGCCCGTGGGCGCGTGCCGTCTCTGTCTCGTCGAGGTCAAAGGATCGCGGCGGTTGCTGCCGGCTTGCATCACGCAGGTCCAGGACAACATGGAGGTGTCCACCAACACCGAAACACTGGTGAAATACCGCAAGATGATCCTCGAGCTGCTCTTTGCGGAGCGCAACCACGTCTGCTCGGTCTGCGTTTCCAACGGCCACTGCGAGTTGCAAGGCATGGCGCAGAAGCTCGGCGTGGACCACATCCGCTATCCGTATCTTTACCCGAAACTGCCGGTGGACGCGTCGCACGACCGGTTTGCCGTGGACCACAACCGCTGCATCCTGTGCCAGCGTTGCGTGCGCGTGTGCGACGAGATCGAAGGCGCGCACACGTGGGACGTGCAGGGCCGCGGCACGGCGTCGCTGGTCATCACTGACTTGAACCAGCCGTGGGGCACGTCGGAAAGCTGCACCAGTTGCGGCAAGTGCGTGCAGGTTTGCCCGACGGGCACGCTGTTTGAAAAGGGCCGGTCCTCCGGTGAGATGACCAAGCGCGAATTCCTGCCCTACCTGACTTTGATGCGAGAGGAGCGAGTATGAGCAGAGCACGAATCGCGACGATCTGGCTGGACGGCTGTTCCGGTTGCCACATGTCCTTCCTGGACATGGACGAGCGGCTGATCGAACTGGCCGACAAGATCGAGCTGGTCTATAGCCCGCTCGTGGATGCGAAGGAGTATCCAGAGAACGTGGATGTCTGCCTCTGCGAAGGCGCTGTCAGCAACGAAGACGACCTGAAGAAGATTCTGAAGGTCCGCGCGCGCACCAAGATTCTGGTGTCGCTCGGCGACTGCGCGGTGAACTCCAACGTTCCCAGCATGCGCAACCCGTTCGGCGTCGAGGCCGTCTGCCATCGCGCCTATATCGAGAACGCGCAGCTCAACCAACAGATTCCGAAGCAAGTCATTCCGCCGCTGCTGAAGAACGCGCGGCCGATCCACGAGTGCGTCAAGGTGGACGTGTTTGTGCCGGGCTGCCCGCCATCGGCCGACGGCATTTACTACGTGGTCACTGAGCTTCTGGCGGGAAGGATGCCCGACACCGCCTCCAAGACGCGGTTCGGCGCTTAGGAGAAACTTTTTATGGGCAAACAGATTGTCATTGATCCGGTCACGCGCATCGAGGGGCACTCGAAGATCACCATCTTCCTCGACGACAAGGGTGAGGTCCAGGATGCGCAGTTCCACGTCACGCAGTTTCGCGGATTCGAGAAGTTTGCCGAGGGGCGGCCGTTCACGGAAATGCCCGCCCTCACCGCGCGCACCTGCGGCATCTGCCCCGTCAGCCACCTGATGGCGGGCGCGAAGGCTTGCGACGCGCTGATGGCCGTGCAGATTCCGCGCACCGCCACGCACCTGCGCCGCATCATGAACCTCGCGCAGATCGTCCAGTCGCACGCGCTGAGCTTCTTCCACCTCAGCTCGCCCGACCTGCTGCTCGGCATGGACAGCGATCCGGCCAAGCGCAACATTTTCGGCGTGCTGGAGCAGCAGCCGCAGATGGCGCGCGACGGCGTCGCCTTGCGCAAGTTTGGTCAGCAGATCATCGAGATGCTCGGCGGCAAACGCATCCACCCCGCGTGGGTCGTCGCCGGCGGCGTCGCCGAGCCGCTCACCGCCGAAAAGCGCGAGAAGATCGTGGCGATGATTCCCGACGCGATGGTCATCATCCAGCGCACGCTGGACTGGTATAAAGACACGTTCGAACAATTCCGCACTGAGATCCGCACGTTCGGCAACTTCCCCAGCATGTTCATGGGTCTCGTCACGCCCCACGAGGAGGACGAGCACAACGCCCTGCTGGAGCACTACGACGGCGTCCTGCGCTTCGTGGACGCCAGCGGCAACGTCGTCCTCGACAACGTAGACCCGACCCGTTACCTCGACCATATCGCCGAGGCCGTCGAGCCGTTCTCCTATCTCAAATCGCCCTACTTCAAGCCGCTCGGCTACCCGAACGGCATCTACCGCGTCGGCCCGCTGGCGCGGCTGAACATCATTGACCGCCCCGGCACGCCCAAGGCCGACCAGGAGTGGACCGAGTTCCGCGCGTTGCGGCGCGGCGTCCTGCTCAGCTCCTTCCACCAACACTACGCGCGGCTTGTGGAAATCCTTTACGGCATCGAGAAGATCGAGCAGCTTCTGAACGAGCCGGACATCCTCAGCAAACACGTCCGCGCCTTCGCCCGGCCGAACAAGCACGAAGGCGTCGGCGTCTCCGAGGCCCCGCGCGGCACGCTCATGCACCACTACAAGATTGACGACAACGGTCTCATCACGTGGGTGAACATGATCATCGCCACCGGCCACAACAACCTCGCCATGAACCGCGGCGTTGCGCAGGTGGCCAAGCACTACGTCAAGGGCAGCAAGCTCAAGGAAGGCGCGCTCAACCGCGTCGAGGCCCTCATCCGCTGCTTCGACCCCTGCCTGAGCTGCTCCACGCACGCCCTCGGCCAGATGCCGATGCGCATCGAGCTGCTCGGCCCCGGCAACGAACTCCTCGACCACGTCCAGCGGGCCTGACCGCCCGCGTCGTGCCGTCTTGGTAGCCCGCCACTTCGTAGCGGGCTACCAAGGCGTTTCTGCGTTGAAAGGCGGGCTTCGAAACGCAGAGACGCAGAGAGGCGCAGGGAAAACGCGAAGGAAGGATCAAAGCGAAGGGACAAGCCGGCTCTCGGTGCTCATACGTTCCATCCGTCGGCCGCCTGCGCCCAACCGCGCGCCAGTTTGGTTTGGCTTACGGCTTGAACGGATCGTGCGTCCAATCGGAAAGCTCATCCTCCCAACGTCCTTGTGCATTGCGACTGGAAAAGACACCAATCATGTCTCGCTTGTCACCAACACCGCCGGGCTTCTTGTCAGAACCAAGACTGCGTAAAGTGACGACGCCAGATGAATCGAAGCTATAGTCAATCGGTTGCACCCAAGCATCGGTGGTGTCTGTAACGTAACCTGGCATAGGTGGCAACTCCGAAAGATTTGCTGGCAAATGGTCGTGTTGCCGTGCGTATTGAATGATTCGGCGTTTGGTGACGAACATGTTCTCAGCAGTGATGCTACGCGGCGGGATAACGTCCACGAATAGGAAGACTGTAATAAGAAGCAAGACGAAGACAGAGAGGATGATTTTGAATGGCTTGCTCATCTTCGTCGGGCATAGTCCTCTCTGCGGCTGGCGGGGGCAAGCGGTTTTCGATGAGGAAAGTTAAGAGTTAAAAATTAAGAGTGAAGAATTGGTGGAATCCTCAACTCTTAACTTTTCATTCTACACTCTTCACTCGCTTCAGAAGCAGGAGACGGGGTCTATGCGCTTCCTCACGGCATACCAGTAGAAGAGGTTCAGGAAGAACTCATTCAGGTAGAACCGCGATGGGGAAAACCGCGTGAGCATCCCACGCAAGGAGTAGAAGTCGTCGTAGCATTTCCACGGCCCATCTTTCAACTCGTCCAAGGTCATGCTCTTAGGCCGGAAAACCGGGTCGTCCCACTCGTATTCCTCGAAGCGCTGGTGGATCAGGCGCCCGTCGGCGGTGAGCTTGGCCATGAGCTGGGTGCCGGGCCGGGGTGTGAGGAGGCTGAAGAACGCCATGGGCGGCTTGATGAGCCGGCAGAAGTCCATGGTGCGCTTGACGGTCTCGACGGTGTCCTCGTCGAAACCGAGGATGAAGTTGAGCGAATACGGGACGCGGTGGCGGTCCAGCCCGCGCAGCAGGTCGCGATATTCGGCAACGCTGTTGTGGTGCTTCTTGATGCCGTCGAGGCTAACGGGGTTCACGCTCTCGATACCGAGGTTGAGGTGGAAGCAGCCGGACCGCTTGGCGAGCTTCACGTATTCCTCGTCGCGGATGGACTTGAAGGTGGTGAGGCCGCTCCAGCGCACTTTGAGCGGGATCATGCCGCGGAAGAGTTCCTTGGCGCGGTTGACGTTGCCGCCGATGTTGTCGTCCACGATGTGGATGTTGCGGCTCGGGAGCGCCTTGATTTCATCCAGCACTTCGCCGATGGGACGGTAGCGGTATTTGCGGCCGTAGAGGACCTGCACTTCGCAGAATTGGCAGCCGTGCGGACAGCCGCGCGTGGTCTGGACGGGGTAGATGTTGTAGAGAAACTTCGACATGTCCAGCAGGTCGAACCGCGGCCGGGGCAGGTTCTGCATGTCGCAAAGCTCAGGAGCCTTGTAGCGCGGCTTGAGCCAGCCGTTCTGGGCGTCGGCGATCACGTCCGCCCAGACCATCTCGGCCTCGCCGGCGACAATGGAGTCCACGTGGTCCTGAAGGCGCTCCGGTGCAAGGCTGGC
The DNA here is from genome assembly GCA_041667205.1 of Verrucomicrobiia bacterium. Taxonomy (GTDB): domain Bacteria; phylum Verrucomicrobiota; class Verrucomicrobiia; order CAIQCK01; family CAIQCK01; genus CAIQCK01. Next base: position 72,192 of record JBAYFL010000024.1, read on the forward strand.
GTGGATGCCGCCCGCGACAACCTTGATGCCGCGTTTGCGGAAGGCTTGCGCGACCTCGATGGCGCGTTTCTCGGCTGCGCAAAGCACCGTCAAGCCCACCAGGTCGTAATCAATGCTCGTGTCAATGGGCGTGTGGAACTCGTCCACCAGATGGATCTCCGCCGTCTTGGGGGTCAGGCCCGCCAAATACGGCAGCGTGATCGGTATGATCCATCGCCTTCTCTTTTGAAACAGCTTGCCATCCCGGCGATAAGACGCCGGCATCGCCAATAAAATCTTCATGACTCAAAACCGTATAACACCCAAATCCCTTGGGATTCAGGAAAGGGAGATTCTATGCAGGCAGCGGGCTTCGTCAACACATCGCTGTCACGCAGTTGTTACAATCGGGAGATGCCGGAACCCTCCGGCCACTTCGCGCTTGCTTCGGCGCGGCGTGATACTCAAAGTTCCCGCCGTTTTCATGGCGAAAGCGTTGATTATCGGCTACGGCAACCCCCTGCGCGGCGACGACGGCCTCGGTTGGCACGCGGCGCGGCTGCTCGCTGATGTCGCCGTCGCCCACGACGCTGGGGTGCTCACCTGCCACCAGTTGATGCCGGAACTGGCGCAGCAGATCAGCGAGGTGCAAACCGTAGTCTTCGTGGACGCCGCCAGCGAGGGGCCGCCGGGCCGGCTCGATTGGCGGCGCGTAGAGCCGCAGGCTGGGCCGACGACGTTTGCGCACCACCTCAGCCCGGAATCGCTGCTCGGCGTGGCGAAGAAACTCTATGGCCGCAGCCCGCAGGCGTTTGTCGTCAGCGTTGTCGGCGAAACCTTCGCGTGCAGCGAGGAGCTATCGCCGACGGTTCAGGCCGCGTTGCCAGCGCTGGTGAAGTTGGTGGACGACCTGCTTTCCGGAAAGACCTGATGGCCACGAACACTGCTGTGGTTGCCCATCACGGCGCTGACAGCAACAGATGCCCGATTTCCTCGTAGGTTTCCACAACATGCGTGGCGTCGCGCAGTTCGTCGGCGGGATGGGTGTTGGTGATGGCGACAACCTTCATGCCAGCGGCCAGCGCCGCCGTGACGCCGGGCTTGGAATCCTCGACGACCCAGCAGTCCTTCGGTGCCACGTCGAGCAACTTCGCCGCGCGAAGGAAGATGTCCGGTGCAGGTTTGCCGTGCTCGACCTCCGCGGAGCTTACGATCACGGGAAAAAACCGGCGCAGCCCCTTCAGCGACAGCACCGTTTCAATGAACAGCCGCTCCGATCCGGAAGCGAGCCCAAGCCGGCAGTGCGGCGCCAGTCTCTCCAGCAGTTCCGGCAGCCCGGCGAAGATCGGCTGAAGCTCCCGCACCACCTCGATCACCCGCCGCCGCTTCATCGCCATCAGTTCCTCCAGCGCTTGCGGCGGCCGGTGTTTGGCGATGAAGTCCTCCCACAGCTCGAAATCCGACCGCCCCACATAACTGTCGAAGTCTATCCCGTGATTGTGGCCGTAGCCGAGGTCGTGCATCACTTCCAGAAAAGCCTTCTCGTGAAGCGGCTCGCTATCCACGATCACACCGTCCATGTCGAAAATCACTGTGAGCGAAGTTTCCATCGTCCGACGAGTGTCACCGGCGGCGGCGCGTGTTCAAGCGGAAAAGAGAACTGAGGTTCCACGCCGTGCTTGCGCAAACCACCGGCTGCTCTAAACTCGCGACGAACTGCAAGCGATGTGAGGATGAAACTGCGTTTACTCAGATTGGCCGTCCTGCTGGCGTGCTTTGGCACCTTGTCCAGCGCCGCGGACGCGATGCCGTCGCGTCATCTCTTCCTGGACCCGGCTTTCGTCCAGCAAACGACCAACGTTTCGCTCCACGTCAATCCACCGCAGCGGCGCGAGATCGTCATCCGGCCCGACAAGCCGTGGGAACAACTCATGATCAGCTTCTACCTCACTGTGCTCGACGAAGAGGGAAAGCTGCGGATGTGGTATATCTGCCGCGACAAGGAGAACCGCCCCAACGTCGCCTACGCCGAATCGCGTGATGGCGTCCACTGGACCAAGCCCAACCTCGGCATTGTGGAATACGATGGCAGCAAGGAGAACAACCTCACCGGCCTGACCACGTTCGAAGGCGTCGTGTTCCGCGACCCCAACGCGCCGGCGACGGAGCGCTACGCTTACGTGACGCATCTCTGGACCGAAGGCATGGTGCGCTTTCACTCGCCCGACGGCCTTCACTGGCGACGCGACAAGACGCCGCTGCTACGCCTCGGTGCGGATACTCAGAACGTGACGTTCTGGGACGAACGTCTCGGCAAATACGTCCTCTACCTGCGCGGCTGGAAGCGCGCCGAGGACAAGAAGCTCTATCGCAAGGTCGTGCGCACGGAGATTTCGAATCTGACCTCGCCGTTGGACGTCGGCCCGTCGCGCAAGAGCCTTTATCTCTGGGGCAAGGAGAAGGTTCCCGTGATTGGCAACGAATTCCCTACGGTCTTCACGGCGGACGAAAGCGACCCGCCGAACAGCGACGTCTATACCATCTCCGCCCAGCCCTACCCGCTCGACCCGCATTGGTATCTCGGCTTCCCCTCAATGTTCCAGCGCGAGCAGCGCATGAGCGACGGCCCTCTGGAGGTTCAGTTCGCCGGCAGTCGTGACGGCATCACGTGGCATCGCTACGACCGCAAGCCCTACGCGCCGCTGGGCCTGGCGGGTTCCGAGAGCGCGAACATGACCTTCATGGGACCGGGCCTAGTCGTGCGCGGCGACGAAATCTGGCAATACGGCACCGGTTTTCATTCCAAGCACGGTGACGTGGAGGCGCGCAAACGTAAGACCGACGGCGTCATCTACCGCTACGTCCAGCGCGTGGACGGCTTCGTTTCGCTGGACTTCGACGTCGCGGGCGGCCGATGCGTGACCGCGCCGGTGAAGGTGGACGGCTCGCGCCTGCTGTTCAACGTGGACACCGGCGCGCTGGGCCAATTGCGCGTCGGTCTGCTGGATGCCGAAGGGAAACCCATCAACGACTTCGGCGTGGACGACTGCAAACTCATCCGGACTAACTCCACACACGCAGAGGTGAGTTGGGCCGGCGGTGGCGATCTGGCTGCTCTCAAGGACCGCAAAGTGCGGCTGACATTCAGCGGTTCGCGCGCGAAGCTCTACAGCTTCCGGTTTGAGTGATGTCATGAAGCGGTTCGTTTTCAGCATCTTGCTCTCGTTCGACATCGTAGCGCAGAGCCGCGCTGCGGAGTCGGGTGAACTCGTGCTGCGTGAGCTGCCGCTGTTGTTTGCAGATGACAGCGGGATTGCGTCGAGTAACGGCGTTGTTCGCACGGTGCATCCCGCGCGCACGCTTAACACGCCGGTGATCGAAGCGGATCGGCCGTGGGAAGGCAGCCGCGTCTATATCTACGGGTCGGTTTACTTCACCGAAGCCGCCCGCCAACTGCGCATGTGGTATATGAGCCGTCCGCAAGCCTACAGCGGCGACCGCGTGCTCTACGCCACCTCGCAGGACGGCGTGCGCTGGACCAAGCCGTCGCTCGATTCGTCCGGCCAGAATGCCGTCTTCAGTATCCACAGTCCCAGCGTGCTGCTGGACACGCGCGAGACCGATCTGGCCAAACGCTACAAGATGCTTGGCTCGAAAAGCGGTGGTTATCACACGGCGTTTTCTGCCGACGGCTTGCGGTGGACGAGTTATCCGAAGAATCCGGTGCTGAAATACGGAGACACGATCACGCTGACGCAGGACCCGGCGACGGGTGAGTATCTGGCGTTCCACAAATGCCCCGCGAAAGTCCGCGGCTTCGGTCGCCGCGTGGTCTGGCTCGCGCACAGCCGCGATTTCCAGGAGTGGACCGAGCCGGAGCTGGTTTTCGCGCCCGACGAGGAAGACGACGCATGGGCCAAGCGGCCGGGCGAGCGCACGGAGGTTTATAACATGTCAGTGTTCCCGCACGCCGCCGGTTTCATCGGCCTGCCCACCATCTTCCGTGTCACGGCCGCGCGCCGCCCAAAGTCGGAGCTGACGCCGGGGCAGAGTCCCGACGACGGCCCGATTGATGTGCAACTGGCCACCAGCGCCGACGGCCGCACATGGAAGCGCACGCAGCCACGCTTGAATGTCATTCCGCGAGGCGCGCCCGGCACTTTCGACGGCGGCTCCATCCTCGGCGTGTCCAGCACTGCCGTGCATGTCGGCGACGAGACGTGGGTCTATTACACAGCGATGACAACGACCCACGGCGGGCCGATGCCGCCGAAGCGCCTCACTATCGGCCGCGCGGCGTGGCGGCGGCATGGGTTCGCTTCGCTCGACGCCGCCGGACGCGGTCGTGTGGAAACGAAACCGTTGCGGCTGGACGCGTCGTCGTTGGTCATCAACGCCGACGCGAGCTGCGGCCAACTGCGCGTGGCGTTGCTCGAAGCCGACGGTCGCGCAATCGGCGGTTTCGATCTGGAAGACAGCGAGCTGTTGCGTGGCGACGCCACGCGATGGACCGTGCGCTGGCGGTCCGGCGCAAGCGTGCCTACGGATCGGCTGGTGCGAGTGGTCGTGGAGATGACCAATGCACGCATCTTCAGCATATCGAGCGAACAAAGAAACAAATGAAAACACGCCTCTCAAGTTTCTTTGCCCGAGTTGTGATTGTCGCCCTGACCAGTCTGATTTGGCTTGCTGCTGGCGTTGCGGCAGAGCCGGAGACCGTCCGACTGCTGACTGTCGGCAACAGTTTTTCCCGCAACGCCACGCGTTATCTCGGCGACTTGGCCAACGCGGGCGGACACAAGCTGATCCACCGCCCCATCGTGGTCGGCGGAGCGTCGCTGCAATTGCACGCGGAGAAAGCGTCCTCGAACGGTTGCTACACCAACGGCCGCAGCTTGAAGCAGGAATTGGCAGCGGATCGCTGGGACTTCGTGACTATCCAGCAGGCCAGCATCAAGAGCCACGACACCACCACTTACAGGCCCTTTGCGGCGCAACTCCACGACTACATCAAAAAACACGCGCCCCAAGCGAAGCTTCTGGTGCATCAAACGTGGGCCTATCGCTGCGATGACCCTCGTTTCACAAAACCGCCCACGAAGCCCGGCGAGCCGGCTACACGCGAGGCGATGTATCGCTTGCTTACCAGCGCCTACCGGACCATCACCGCCGAGTTGGGCGCGCGCGTCATCCCCGTCGGCGATGCCTTTGATCTGGCCGACAGCGATCCGAAGTGGGGCTACCGGCCCGACGCAAAGTTTGATTTGAAGAACGCCAAGCCGCCCACGCTGCCCGACCAGACCCATTCGCTGCACATGGGCAGGCAGTGGAAAAAGCAGAAAAACGGCAAGATGATGCTCGGCATGGATGGCCACCACGCCAACACGGCCGGCGAATACCTCGGCGCGTGCGTGTTCTACGAAGTGCTGTTCAACGAGACCGTAGTCGGCAACGCTTTCGTCCCGCCGGGAATTCTGCCTGCCTACGCACGATTCCTGCAGGAAACGGCGCACCGGGCGGTGACGAAGTCGCGAGCAAGTCGTTCGGCACAATAGCTTTCAATCTCACCATGAAAACAACACTCGCCTCCATTCTCACAGTGTTAGCCATCGCAGTTTCCGTTTCATCCGCGCCGATTCCCACCGTGGACCTCTCCGCTGACAAGGCCCGCCATGTCATTGTCGCGCAGGGAACTGAGACGGTTTATCAAGGCCATCCGACCACCGTGCTGCTGCCCGACGGCAAGACGATGATCGCCGTCTGGACCTACGGTCACGGCGGTGTTTGCGGGCCGATGACGCGCAGCGATGACGGCGGGCGAACATGGAGCGAATTGCTGCCCGTGCCGGACAGTTGGACGAAGGTGAAGAACTGCCCGGCGATTTACCGGCTGCCGGACCCGCAGGGAAAGACGCGGTTGTTCGTTTTCGCCAGCACTGGGCCAGACGGCAACATGCACTCGTCCGTCTCGGAGGACGATGGCAAGACGTGGAGCGACATGAAAACGACCGGGTTGAAGTGCATCATGCCGTTCTGCACCATCGTTCCTATCGAAAGCGGCAAGAAGCTGCTCGGTATGACCAACCTTCGACGGCCCGGTGAGACGACGGAGAAACGCTCCAACGTCGTCGCGCAGAGTCTCTCCACCGACGGCGGTTTCACGTGGAGTTCGTGGCGGATCGTGTGCGACATCGCCGGACTGGCGCCGTGCGAGCCGGCGTTGGTGCGTTCGCCGGACGCCAAACAACTGCTATGCCTGATGCGCGAGAACAACAAGTCCGAGTCGCTCTATATGACCACCGACGACGAAAGTGCGACGTGGTCTGCCGCCAAGCGCCTCCCCGCCGGTCTCGTCGGCGATCGTCACATGCCGCGCTACGCGCCGGATGGACGGCTGGTGGTTTGCATGCGTGACAAGACAAAAGCGTTCGGCACACACGGCCATTTCGTCGCGTGGGTCGGCCGTTACGAGGACATTGTGAGCGGTCGCGAGGGCCAGTATCGGATCAAGCTGCTGCACAGCTACGCCGGCAGCGATTGCGGTTATCCCGGTTTGGAACTGTTACCCGACGGCACGCTGGTAGCCACGACCTACATCAAATACCGCCCCGGCCCGGAGAAGCAGTCTGTCGTCAGCGCGCGCTTCAAGCTCGAAGAGACCGACAAGCTGGCCGCCGTAGGACAGACACTCCTGTCTGTCCAGCCATCCAAGCCAGCGCGGACAGGAGTGTCTGCGCTACGGCCGGCGGGCATCGTAATGGATGATGCCGCGGGAGAGTTCACCGGCGATTGGATCGAGAGCGCCAAGCAGCCCGCGCTTGTCGGCAGCGGCTACCGCCATGACAACAACCGCGAACAGGGGAAGAAGTCGGCGCGTTTCACGCCAGAAATCAAGGAGGCCGGCGATTACGAAGTGAGGCTCATCTATGTCGCCACCAACAACCGCGCCACGAAAGTGCCAGTGACCATCCTCAGCGCCGACGGCGAGAAGACCGTGACCATCAACCAGCGCGAGGACGTGCTGGTCAACGGCGTGCCGCGCGCGCTCGGCGTGTTCAAGTTCGAGCCGGGCAGGAAAGGTTCGGTGGCGATTTCTACAGCGAGCGCTGATGGCTTTGTTGTGGTGGACGCGGTGCAGTTGGTTCCTTCCGAGATCGCAGAAGCGGAGCGGGCGGGCAAACGCGATGCAGGTTTTAGCGCCAGACCGAAAGAGCGCGGCAAATCTGCCGCTGACCCGCGCGCGAAACTTGCGGCCGCCGTTGCCGTTTCGCCGCTTGCTTCGAAAGAAGCGAAGCCGACGCCTCCGAAGCCTTTGCCTGCCGAACCGGTGCACTTGGCCAAAGGGGCGAAGCCCGCCGACGTGGACGGCAAATCCTACGACCTCGTCGTGGTCGGCGGCACCGGTAGCGGCGTGATGTGCGCGGTGCGCGCCGCGCGCGAGGGATGCACCGTGCTGCTCGTGCAGCACAATCGCCACATCGGTGGCATGATGAGCAACGGCTTGATGCAGTGGGACGCACTCTACGGCGGCCATCGCGCGCCGTTGTTCACTGAGTTGTTGCGGAACATCGAACGTCACTACATCGCTACCTACGGCGAAAACTCGCGCGAGCACCAGATCGTCCGCTGCACCCACGAGCATTACCCGATCAGTTGGGCCGAGGCGCACGTCGCGGAGCGCGAGTTCAACCGGCTTGTCGCGGGCGAGAAGAAGATCACGCTGCTGCTCGGCCACTACGCGACGGTGCTGGAGCGCGACGGCGCGTTGCTGCGGAGCGTGACGCTGCGCGAATACGGCGGCACGAAGGAAATCCGCGTGCGCGGCGCGACATTCGCCGACACGACTTACGAGGGCGACTTGTTCGCTTTGGCGAAGGTGCCGTATCGTTCCGGCCGCGAGGCGCGAGACGAATACAAGGAACCGCATGCCGGCAAGCTTTTCTGCAACATCGCCCCCGGCCCCGCGCCGACCGACGCGCTGAAGGGCCGGTTGAACATACGTCCCTACGGCTCGAAGCAAGGCAGCATTGACCCGACCAGTCCGTTCACGGCCGACCGCGCGGTGCAGGCTTACAATTACCGCTTCTGCGTCACCAAGGACCCGGCCAACCGCATCCTGCTCACCGCGCCGCCGCCCGGCTACAACCGCGAGGAATACGTGAACTACAACCGCAAGAGTATCGCCACCAATGCCGGCCCCAACCAAAAGTCGCACATGAACTCGCCCATCCTGCCGGGCGAGAACCACGATTACCCTGAGGCCGACTGGCTGGCGCGCGAGAAGATCATTCAGCGTCATCTCAACTTCGCGCTCGGCCTCATGTATTTCCTCCAGAACGACGAATCGGTGTCGCTGAAGCAGCGCGAGAAATTCCGCGAGTGGGGCCTGCCGAAAGACGAATTCGCCGACAACAAGCATGTGCCCTACGAGATGTATGTCCGCGAGGCGCGTCGCATCGTCGGCCGCCACGTCTATAGCGAGCACGACAATTCACTTGCGCCCGGCCTCGGCCGCACGCCGGTCCATCCCGACAGCATCGCCATCACCGACTGGTATATGGACTCACACTCCTGCACGACCGACTCGCGGCCCGGCTTCCATTACGATGGCAAACTCATCCTCACCGAAGAATCGCGCCCCGGCCAGATTCCGTATCGCTCGTTGCTGCCGCAAGGCGTGGACAACCTGCTCGTGCCCGTTTGCCTCTCCGCGACGCACATCGCGTGGGGCGCGGTGCGATTGGAGCCGGTTTGGATGCAAACGGGCGAGGCCGCCGGTTTTGCCGCGGCGTTGGCAAAGAAGCAGAAAACAACGCCTGCTGAGCTCGATAGCGATCTGCTCCTGCGCACGCTCGTCGAACGTCGGCAGATGGTGTCGTTCTTCAACGACATCAGCGTTGCTGGCAAGGAGTCGTGGATTCCCGCCGTGCAATACTTCGGCACGAAAGGTTTTTTCGCCGACTACGATGCGAACGCGACTGCACCGCTGAAGCGCACGACCGCGAAGGTCTGGGTGGATGGTCTCGCGAAGCTGCTTGCGGGCAAGCTCGATCCCAACGCGCTGGCCCGTGCCGTGGCGGAAGCGGAACGTGCCGATGGCGCGCCGGTCACAGCCGCAGAGTTTGCCGCGATGCTTCCGTCGGCGTCGAAGCCGCCTGAAGGAGACTTTACACGACAGCGCGCCATCGCAATGATGTGGCGCGTTATCAAATGAAAGGAACAACACCATGAGAACACTTTTCAGCCTCTTTGCGCTGCTCGTCGCGCTCGACGCATCCGCCGCTACAGCACCCGCAAAGAAGGCTGCTCCGAATCCCTCGCTCGCGCTGATTCAGGACGTGGCTGGCTTGCCGCGCGTGTTGCTCATTGGCGATTCCATTTCAATGGGCTATACGCTGCCGGTGCGCAAACTCCTCGAAGGCAAGGCCAACGTCCATCGTATTCTCAACAATGGTGGCCCGACCAAATACGGCATCGCCAACATTGACCGGTGGCTCGGCACGGGCAAGTGGGACGTCATCCATTTCAACTGGGGCATCCACGACCTCAAGTTCATGCCCGACGGCAAACGGCAGGTGGAGCCGGCGGACTACGAGAAAAATCTCCGCGAGTTGGTCGCGAAGATGAAAACCACCGGCGCGAAGCTCATTTGGGCCGCAATCACACCCATCCCAAAGGGTGAATTGGTGCCACCGCGGAAGTTTGGAAGCGAAAACGAATACAATGTCATCGCGAAGAGGATTATGGAGGCCAACGGAGTCCGCATCAACGATCTCAACACCTACATCACGCCGAAGCTGGCCAAGCTTCAAAAGCCGAAGGACCTTCATTACACGGACGAAGGCTCTGCCTTCTTGGCAAAGAAAGTCGCCGCCGAGATTGAAGCCGCACTCCAGAAGACATCGAAGTAACCCCCGCAATGAAAACCGCAAAGACGAAATCGAAAAGCTCGGCGTGCTTGTCACACGCTGAACTGCTCCAACTCAAACGCTGGAACACACCGACGATCTACAACGGTTGGGAGCAGATTACGCGACACAACGCCGGCGCGGACGGCTTCAACCTCGAAGAGTGTCGCGACTTCATGCCGCAGATGGGGCCGATGATTGGCTACGCGGTGACGGTGGTGGTCGAGCCGAGCAATGTGAAGCATCGTCAGGCAAACCCGCAGGGCTGGAGCCAGTATCGCCGCTACATCGCCAGCGTGCCGGGGCCGAAGATCGTGGTTGTGCAAGACCTCGACAAGCCGCGTCTGATTGGCGCGTTCTGGGGCGAGATCAGCAGCAACACCCACCGCGCGTTCGGCTGCGTCGGCACGATCACTGACGGCGGTATCCGCGACCTCGACGAGATGAACAACGCCGGTTTCAAGGCGCTCGCACGCCGGCTCGCCGTCGGCCACGCGTTCGTTCATCCGATTCGGTGGAACTGTCCCGTGGAAGTTTTCGGCCGGCGCATCGAGCCGGGCCAACTCATCCACGCGGACAAACACGGTTTCCTCGCCATCCCGTTCGGCGAAGAAAAGAACCTGCTCGACGCCGCGCGTTTCATGGACGCCAACGAGTGTAACACCGTCATTCCCGCCGCGCGTGGCACGGCTGGCAAGAGCTTGCGAGAGATCCTGGACACGATGGACAAGGCCGGTGAGCAGTTCGGCAGGAACGTGGTGGCGAAGTTCAAGCGGCGAGGCGAATGGTGAGCGGCATGAAGATCGTTGCCCTCGACGGTTACACTTTGAATCCAGGCGATCTGGACTGGGAGCAGTTCAAGGCGCTCGGCGATTTTGAAACCCACGACCGCACGCCCCAAGCTCAAACGGTCGAGCGGGCGCGCGACGCCGAGGTTGTGCTGACCAACAAGACCGTCCTCGACCGCGCCGTCATCGCCGCGCTGCCGCGGCTGCGCTACATCGGCGTGCTCGCCACCGGTTACAACGTGGTGGACATCAAGGCCGCGCGCGAACGCGGCATTCCTGTCTGCAACGTGCCCGAATACGGCACCGCCAACGTCGCGCAGGCGGCATTCGCACTGCTGCTCGAACTGACCAACCGCACCGGTCATCACGCGCAGACGGTGCGCGAGGGGCGCTGGACGGCGGCGACGGATTTTTGTTACTGGGACTTCCCGTTGGTGGAACTGCACGGGCTGACGCTGGGCATCGTCGGCTACGGGCGAATCGGCCAGGCGGTCGGCCGCATCGGCCGCGCGTTTGGAATGAAAGTGCTGGTGCTTGACGCCAGCGCCACGCGCATCAGCGGCGCGGAGGCGCGGTTTGTGGACCTCGACACGCTGTTCCGCGAGAGCGATGTCGTTTCGCTGCATTGCCCGCTGACGCCGGAGACGAAAGAACTCATCAATGCCGCGCGCCTGGCGCAAATGAAACCGACTGCGTTCCTCATCAACACCGCGCGCGGCGGGCTTGTGAACGAAGCGGCCCTCGCCGCCGCTCTCAACCATGGCCGCCTCGCGGGCGCCGGCCTCGACGTGCTCTCGATTGAGCCGCCGCCAGCGGACAATCCTCTCTTGCGGGCAAACTGCATTATCACCCCGCACATCGCCTGGGCGACGCGCGACGCCCGTGCGCGGCTTATGCAAGTCGCCGCGGACAACCTCCGCGCCTGGTTGCAGGGTCGCCCGCAAAACGTGGTCAACGCCGCGCCATGATCGGCAGCAAGCAATCACCGCTGCCGCGCAACGCGCGACGGCTCGCGCTGACGCTGGTTGCCTTTGCCGCAGCCTCCACCTTCGCCCAGCACACTCAAATCATGACAGCCTCTTTCAGTTGGAACCAACTCCCGCCGATTCCAGACCGCGAAGGTTTTGCCGGCTCGTTTGCCGGTGTCAGCGGCGGCGCGCTCATTGTGGCCGGCGGCGCGAACTTTCCCGACAAGCGTCCGTGGGAAGGCGGCGCCAAGCTCTGGTGTGACTCGGTGTTCGTGCTCGAAAAACCCGACGGCGCGTGGAAGCTCGCCGGGAAGCTGCCGCGCCCGCTCGGCTACGGCATTGCGGTGACTGCTAAAGACGGCATCGTTTGCATCGGCGGCAGCAGCGCGCAAGGACATCACGCTGATGTGTTTCTGCTGAACTGGCGCGATGGCAAGCTCGCCACAACTCCGCTCCCGCCGCTGCCGCAGCCCTGCGCGAACATGAGCGGCGCGCTCGTGGGCAACACCCTCTACGTCGCCGGCGGCATCGCAGCGCCGGACGCAACGACGGCGCTGAAGACGTTCTGGGCGCTTGATCTCGACAACGCGAAGGCTGTTTGGCGTGAAATGGAGCCGTGGCCGGGCCGCGAGCGGATGCTGGCGACGGCAGGCGCGTGCGACGGTTCGTTCTTCCTCTTCAGCGGCACGGCGCTGCACGCGGGGCCGGACGGCAAACCGGTTCGCGAGTGGCTGCGCGACGCTTACCGCTACACGCCGGGTGCCGGCTGGAAGCGCATTGCCGACTTGCCGCGCGTGTCCGTGGCTGCGCCCTCGCCTGCTCTGAACCTTCTTGTCATCGGTGGCGACGATGGCGCGCAGGTGAACACGTTGCCGACCGCGCATAAAGGTTTTCCGCGCGACGTGCTCGCCTACGACTCGAAAGCCGATACATGGCGCGTGGTTGGCGAGGTGCCGTTCTCGCTCGTGACCACCGCCGCCGTCGAGTGGAACGGTTGCACTGTCATACCCGGCGGCGAGGCGCGGCCGGGTGTGCGTTCACCGGAAGTCTGGACTTTTGGGCCAACTCGTCCACACTGAGCGCCGAGTGAATTCGATTGCCTCCAGAACCACCGGCTACGCCTGGGCCGTCGTCGCGCTGTTGTGGCCCGTCGCGATGCTCAACTACCTCGACCGGCAGATGGTCTCAACCATCCGCGCCTCGATCCGCGCCGACATCCCCAGCATCGGCAGCGATCAGGATTTTGGCGTGTTGATGGCGATCTTCATGTGGGTTTATGCGTTCCTTAGCCCCGTGGGCGGCTACATCGCGGACAGGTTTAACCGGCGCTGGACGGTCATCGGCAGCCTGTTTGTGTGGTCGGCGGTGACGTGGCTGACCGGCCACGCGAACACCTACGGCGAGATGAAATTCTACCGCGCGCTGATGGGCATCAGCGAGGCGTTCTATATTCCGGCGGCGCTGGCGCTCATCGCGGATTTCCATCCCGGCAACACGCGGGCGCGGGCGGTGGGCATCCACCAGACCGGCATCTACGCGGGCCTCGCGCTCGGCGGCATCGGCGGCTACATCGCCCAGATGAGCACGTGGCGGAACTGCTTCACGTGGTTCGGCGCGGCGGGCGTGGCCTATGCGGTGGTGCTGATGCTCGCGCTGCGGGATGCGCCGTCCGCCAGCGGCGAGGCGGGGAAGAATCGGCAACCTGTCACCATCGGCGACACGTTGCGGGCGCTGTGGACGCAGCCGGCATTCTGGATTCTGGTGATGTATTTCACGCTGCCGGCCATCGGCGGTTGGGTCACGAAGAACTGGCTGCCGACGTTCCTGGCCGACACGTTCAAGCTCAAGGAAGGCCCCGCCGGTCTTTCGGCCACGGGCTACATCCAGTTCGCTTCGTTTGCAGGCGTGTTGCTGGGCGGCTCGCTGGCCGACTACTGGATGCGCGCGACGCCTCGCGGGCGCATCTACGCCAGCGCCATTGGCATGGCATTGTGCGTGCCGGCGTTGATCGGCCTCGGCTACGCGTGGAGCATTAGCGCGGCCATTGTGTTCATGGTTCTCTTCGGCCTCGGCTGGGGATTCTTCGACTGCAACAACATGCCGATCCTCTGCCAGATCGCGCGGCCGGAACATCGTGCCACCGGCTACGGCTTCATGAACATGGTGAGCATTAGCGTCGGCGCGGGCGCAACCGTCGTGCTGGGCTGGATGCGCGATGAGGGTATTTCGTTTTCCGTCGCGTTCGCGCTCTGCGCGGTCGTCTCGGCGATCTCGGCCGTGGCGGTGCTGTTCATCCGACCGAAAGACATGGGAGAGCGCGCCGCCGCCTCAGCCAACCGGTGAGGCTGGCGCACCGGCTTCAGCCAGCGGTTTGCGAGTCCACGCGGCAAACAACCACACGCCGGTGACGAGCAGCACCAAGCCGAGCAGGTCGAACCAAAGCGGCTGAAACTCCACCGTCCGGTCGAGCGGCGAGCCGGCGTTGAAGCCGGCGATGCGCAGGGGCAGGAACGACGCAAACAGCAACGTGCTGTTGGCCAGCGCGTGGCCGGCCAGGCAGGGTAGCAGAGAGCGTGTTCGCACAAACCACCAGCCCAGCAGCAGCCCCAGTGAAACACCGGAGATCAACTGCCAGGGATTGAGATGAATCAGCCCGAACAAGACCGCCGAGATCAGCACGGAGTTCCGCGCGGAGTATCGGCTCAGGAAGCCATGCATGACCAATCCGCGGAAAAATAATTCCTCCGTCACCGGCGCGACGACTACCAGTGCGAAGAGCGATCCCCAAAAACTGTTCTTGGCCATGATGAGATCGGCGAAGAATTTCGCAAGCCACTGCGGCATCGGTAGCACGCTGCGCATCCAGTTGTCCGCCTCCGAGAGCACGATGACCGCGCCGAGCACTGACAGGACCAGCGGCAACGCCAGCGCCGGCCGCACCGGTTTCATCGGAAAGACTTCGCGCAGCGGCGCCTTCGCGAGGAGCGCGCCCAGAATAAGGACCCCACCGAACGCCGCGAGATTGATGCAGCCCATCACCCCCGGATGTTCCACCAGCTTCATCTTGAACAGGAAGTCAGCCACCGCCACCGGGATGGTCAGGCCGATAATGAGAAAGACGGCTGCCAGCATCAGCAGCAATGTCTGTCCAAAACCTGGAAATCTTTTTGTCTGTTCCATCGGTGATGATCGGGTCCGAACCGCAGCTTTTCACGGACCGGCGACGATTACAAGCCGCGTCGCGATGGTTGACGAGCCGCGGGCGCTTCGCCACAATACCGCCACGCTTTCATGAAAACAACCACACCGCTTCACGGCCTCATCGCCGCGCCCCACACGCCGTTCGCCGCGGACGGTTCGCTCAATCTTGTCATCGTTGAAGATCAGGCGGCCCACCTGCTGGCCAACGGCGTCACCGCTGCCTTCATTGGCGGCACCACGGGCGAGACTCACTCGCTCGCGCTCGACGAACGCCGCGCGCTCGCGCAACGCTGGACCGAGGTCGCGCGCGGCACGGCGCTGCGGGTCATTGTTCACGCCGGCTCCAATTGCCTTACCGACGCTCGCGCGCTGGCTGCGCAAGCCCAGCAACTCAAGGCAACAGCCGTCGCCGCCATGGCACCGAGCTACTTTAAGCCGCGCAGCGTGGACGCGCTGGTGGATTGCATGGCCGAGATCGCGTCGGCCGCGCCGGCGCTGCCGTTCTACTACTACGAAATCCCGGTGTTTACAGGTGTCGCGCTGTCGCCGTCGGAGTTTCTGGAGAAGGGCGCGCAACGCATCCCGAACCTCGCCGGGCTGAAGTTTACCAGCAATAACCTGATGGAATACCAGCTCTGTCTGCGCGCGGCGGGCGGCACGCTCAACGTGGCCTTCGGCTATGACGAGATGTTGCTGGCGGCGCTGGTGATGGGCGCGCGCGGCGCGGTGGGCAGCACGTATAACTTTGCCGCCCCGATTTACCACCGGCTCATCGCGGCGTTCGAACACGGCGACCTCGACACAGCGCGGCGCGAACAGTTCCGCTCGGTGCAGTTGATCCAGGTCCTCGTCAACCACGGTTTCATGGGCGCCGCCAAGGCCGTGATGGCGATGCTTAGTGTGAACGTCGGCCCGGCGCGGCTGCCGAACGGGAGCCTGACGGCTGAGCAAGCCGCGAAACTCCGCGGCGACCTGGAGCAGATCGGGTTCTTCGAGTGGATTCGGCGCTGAACCGGATGTTCCGCGCCGGCGCTTCGGGGAACTTTGCGCATCCGCGCCGCGCCGCCTACTTCTCTTCCAGCCGGATGGATTCCACCGCCACCTCGACGCCGTCGAGGCTGCCGGGATCGAAGCGGAACGAGGTGATGACGCCGCGCCAGCGCGGGTTGTCGGCGAGGCGCACTTTGACCTTTTGGAATTCGCCACCGTCCTTGATCTGGAAATGCACGCTGTTGGCTTCGCTTTGGGGCGATGAGGATGTGCTCCAGAACAACTGGCAACCGATGTCGCGGCTCGCCTTGATGCGGAACACAATGAACGGGAACTGTCGCGCCGCTGCGCGCAGTCGTGGGCTGCTGAGGATCGGGTCGCGCCCGCGCGTCTTGAACCGCAACGCGCCGCCCTCGGCGCGCAGGTTCTCCACGTTGCCGCCCCAGCCGAGCGGGTCTTTCGCGGCTGCGAAGTTCCATGCGGTGGCCAGCGGCTCGTCCGGGATGTCGTAAGGTCCCATTCCCACGTCGGCGGGCACGATGTTCTGTGGCTTCGGCGATTTCGGCGCGAAGACCTGCCGGATCGCTTCAAGATAGCCGAAGCCGAATTCGCGGTGCGGCTCGATGTAGCTGCCTTCGCCCCACTCGTTCCAGGCCTCGACGAAGAGCATCTTCAGCTTCGGATCCTGCTCGCGGGTGTCTAGGAACTTCTTGCAGTCGAGCAGGTGTTTCTTGAACACCTCCGGCGTGCGGTTCGTGCGCGCGAGCGCGGTGTCGCCGTGCCACGGACGCGAATCCCAGCCGCCGCAGACGGGCGGGATGAGCTTGAGGATGTTGGCGGAGGCAATATCCGACCAGACTGGCGGGAAGCCCGCGATGACCTTGGCGAAAGACGCGCGCCGCGCGCGGTTTTCCTCCGGCGTCATGTTCAGGTGTGGCCAGTTGTAGGCGCTCACGGCGTCGTAGCCGTAGTCTTTCATCTTCGCCAGCAGATTGGTGCCGCTGTTAATGCACGCGACGAGGTAGAGGCCGCCGAGGCCGGCGTCTTTGCACATCTGCCGCATCCGATCGAACGTCGGTTTCACTTTCTCCGCGCCCATGTCGCGCGCGGGGTTCTGCGATGAGAAGATGACCACCATCGGCTTGCCCTCGACAGTCACGTAGTTCGGCCGCTTGAAGTAGTTCTCGATCCAGAAGCGCGTGATTTTCTCCCAGTCCTCCGGCGAGTGCGAGCCGGGCGGATTGTGATTCGCGTAGAGCAGGCAGAACTTGATGAGGTTCTGGTAGCGCGCCTTGAACAGCGCGTCGTGGATCCCGTGCTCCAGATGCCGCACGCCGCGGTCCCAATACCAGTCGTAGAGGAAGAAGTTGATGCCGTGCTCGACGGCCCACTTGATCTGCCAGTCGGCTACCTCGGGGTCGCCCTCGCGATACCAGCCGAGCAACGGCTGCCGCTCCGGGAACGACTTCAGCGGTGCCCATCGCGTCGCGGTGTTCCAGCCGGGGAAGTAGTAAGCGCCCACCTGATAGTCGCTCTTGGCGGGCTTCGGTTCGGGAACGTAGGCGGCCTTCGGCAGGCTCGGCGTCGGCAGGAAATTCAGCGTCGCTGACTTCGGCAACGCGCCTTCGAGCGTGAGCGTTGCTTTCGCCTTGCGCGGTCGGTCGGCCTGGACCGTCCACGCAAGCGTCTCGGGAACGCCAAACTCGATCTTTGCCGGCAACGATTCCTCCTTGATGAGCTTCGCGCCCGAAAGGTCGAGCCGCAGCTTCAGATCGCGTGCCGTCTCGCCGCCGCGGTTGACCACACGGGCTTCGAGCCGGACTGGCCGGCCGGCGCGCGCGAACGAATCGTGCAAGCCCAGCCACGTCACTTCCAGGTCCGGCGGACCTTGTGGCTCCGAACCGAACGCGATGGATTCGACGGCGGTCTTCGCGCCCTTGCGGACTGTGGTTTGCAGCCGCAACTCGACGATCCGTCCGCGCCAGTGGGTGTTCGCGCCAACGTCCACGTTGTAGGTGTGTATCCGGCCATCGGCGTTCAGAGGGAAATTCACGCGGTGCAGGCCGTTGACCGTGTCGCTGGCGAACGTCAAGACGCCCGCCTCGCCCGCGCTCGCGGCCATGCGCACGGCGACGATTCCGCCATCCTCGGTGTTGAGCGATACACACGCGCGCCACTCGCTGTTGGCGTCGAGCTTCACGTCGCGGGCAGGCAACGTGGCTATGGCAGCGGGCGGCTCCTCAATGACACGGATGGCACGGATGGAGTAACGGCCGCCGCCCTCGTGCGGGAAGTCGAGCCGCAGCTTGATGATCTTCTTCTCGGCCTGCCAGAACGGCTCGATGCGATAGGTCTGCCAGTCGCCGGCGACCTGGTTGAACGACGTAAGCTTGTCGGGCGAGAACCCGCCGTATTTCGTCTGCAGTGTCCTGGTCCAGAAGAACATGCCGCCGCCAGACACATCGGTCTTCATCTCCAACTCGATGCGTTGCCACGGCGTTGCGGCAAAGCCGTCGAATGTCGGGCTGATCAACATCGAGTCGCCCGGCTGCGTCTCGAAGACGAGCGCGTCGTTCTCGACGTGGAGATTCTTCACGTAGCTGGGCGACCACTTGGCGATGTCGGTGGGCTTCCATTCACGGACTACGGTCTGGGCTTGGACGCTGCCGGCCATGGCGATGAGGAAAAGGCAAATGCGTAACAGTTTCATAGCAAGTTATTGATTCGAGCGGCGCACAGCTTCCCACAATTCATGGCCGTTTGTCACGAACAGGAAAGGCAGGCGTCACGGGATTCTGGGCGAAAAAGGCGGAAGTTTCTATTTGACTGCCGGCACTTCGCCACTAGGATTCGCTGCTCCGTTCAAACGGAGAATGTTCAACAAAGACAGACACAAAGGATAAATAACATGGCAATCATTGATTTTGGTGGAACGAAGGAAACGGTCGTTACGCGGCAGGAGTTTCCGATGGCCAGGGCGCGCAAGGTCCTCAAGAACGAGACCATTGCCATCATCGGCTACGGCGTGCAGGGGCCGGCGCAGGGGTTGAACCTCCGCGACAACGGCTTCAAGGTCATCGTCGGCCAGGCGAAGTCGTTCAAGCGCGACTGGGACCGCGCCGTCAAGGACGGCTGGGTGCCTGGCAAGACGCTGTTCGACATCGAGGAAGCGGTGCAGAAGGGCACGATCATCCAGATGCTCGTTTCCGACGCCGCCCAGCGCGCCATCTGGCCGAGCGTGAAGAAGAACCTCAAGCCGGGCGACGCGATCTATTTCTCGCACGGCTTTTCCATCGCTTACTGCAAGCAGACCGGCGTCATTCCGCCGAAGAACGTGGACGTGATCATGGTCGCGCCGAAAGGCAGCGGCACCTCTGTCCGCCGCAACTTCCTCACCGGCGCGGGCATCAACTCCAGCTTCGCCGTCGGTCAGGACGCCACGGGCCGCGCGAAGGACCGTTGCCTCGCGGTTGGCATTGGCATCGGCTCCGGCTACCTGTTCCCGACGACGTTCCAGCACGAAGTGTTCAGCGACCTGACGGGCGAGCGCGGCGTGCTCATGGGCGCGCTGGCTGGCATCATGGAGGCGCAATACGAAGTGCTCCGCGCCCATGGCCACACGCCGAGCGAGGCGTTCAACGAGACCGTCGAGGAGTTGACGCAGAGCCTCATCCGCCTCGTGGATGAGAATGGCATGGACTGGATGTATTCCAACTGCTCCGCCACCGCCCAGCGCGGCGCGCTCGATTGGAAGCCGAAGTTCCGGAAAGCCGTGCTGCCGGTGTTCAAGGACCTCTACAACCGCGTCAAGACCGGCAAGGAATGCACCCGCGTGCTGACAGCGTGCGGCGCGCCGAACTACCAGGTGCAGTTGCAGAAGGAGTTGAGCGAAATTCACAACTCCGAGATGTGGCAGGCCGGCGCGGCCGTCCGCGCGCTGCGCCCGAAGGAGCCGGCGAAGGCCATCGCCAAGGGCACCAAGGGTGTCGCTGGCCGGCAGGCAAACTAAACACCTGACCCATCCGATTCGTTTCGCAAGGGACAGCCTCCGGGCTGTCCCTTGTGTTTTTGATGGGACGAGCTTCGCTGAAGCCGAAGACTCTGGACTGCGGCCGCCCCTCAGCCGGCGTTGTCGCGGTGCAATCCCAATCCCGCCAGTGCCGCCTTTACCTCTCCGACGCCGCGCGTGCAGCGGGCCGTGAGGCCGATCTGCCGCGCCGCGTCCACGCACTCCGGGTTATCGTCGAAAAAGAGGATGTGCCTCGGATCGGTTCCGAGGTCGCGAACCACGTGAGCGAACGACTCGCGGTCAGGCTTCATCAGCCCGATCTCCTGCGAGAGATAACACCGGTGAAACTTCTCCGGCAGTTTTGTTTCCTCGCGGAGCCGGTTCCAATGCAGCTCGTTGTTGTTGCTGAGGCAGGCCAGGAGAAAGTG
Organism: Verrucomicrobiia bacterium; assembly: GCA_041667205.1. GTDB lineage: Bacteria > Verrucomicrobiota > Verrucomicrobiia > CAIQCK01 > CAIQCK01 > CAIQCK01. The sequence goes on from JBAYFL010000024.1 coordinate 92,463, forward strand.
CGGCTTGAGCGCGTCCAGCAAACTGAGCGCGCCGTCCATCGGGCCGCGGTCCCAGCTCAGGAACTGCCGCAGGAAAACGTCCGGCGTCATCGTAAGGCTGAGTTCGGCGACGGCGTGGCGAGCGAAATCCTCCGCGCCGCATTTCCCGGTTTCGAACTTGCGCACCGACGGCGACGTGAGCCAGAACCGGCGGGCGCCTTCCTTGTCCAGCTTGTTCCCGGAGAGGGCGATCAACGGCGCGATGCCGTCAAATTCCACGAGCACGCCGCCCAGATCGAAGAGGATTACTCGAATATTGTGGTTCACAGTTGGTTCGTTCATTTCAACAGCGGGATTCGCTTGGGCCGGAGCGGACAGGTGGCAAGCACCCGTTCTCACTCCAAGCCGCGCTCTCTCAAATCTTCCTCGTCCAGGCCGAGGTAGTGGCCAATTTCGTGGAGCAGCGTCTTGCGGATTTCGACTTCGAGTTCCTCACGGTCGCCGACGACCTTCTCCAGGTTCTTGCGGAAGATCATGATGGCGGTTGGCACTGGATTGTGTTCATTGTGCGTGTTGCCGGTGAACAAGCCGAGGATTTGCGGGCCGAGCGCCGGGTTTTCCAGCACGAATTCGCGCGACGGAAAATCGTCCACAATCACCGGCACGTCGCGGATGGCGTCACGAAAATCGTCCGGCAGTTCCGCCAGCGTCCGCAGCGCGATGCGCTCGGCGTCTTTCGCCGAGATCGGCACGGGCAGCAGGAAGTCCTCCGGCGCCAGTTCGTGCGCGCGCTCGAAGGCCCGGCGCGCGGCCGGGTCGTCGCCAAGTTTTTCGACCACCAGACCGTAGTCCCACCAGATGCCGGGATCGTCGTTGTCGAGTTGCAGGCATTTCTCGTGGGCAAGCTTCGCTTTCTCGTATTGGCCGCTCTCGAAGAGCACGTGCGCTTTCCAGCTCAGCAGTTCGAGGTCGCCGGGCACGTCGCGTAACGCCGCGTCGAGCAGGGCCAGGGCCTTGGCGTCGTTGCCGAGGCGGAAGTGCGCCTTGGCGGCGAAGTAGCGCGCGTCGCGCACGTCGTTGCGCTTGAGCTTGCGGCGGGTGAGGCCCTCGCAGATGGCGACGGTTTCCTGGTGGCGCTCCAGCACGTCAGTAAGCAACGCGGCGCGGTTGATGGCGATGCCGGCATTTTCAGGATCGAACTTTTGTGCGGTGTTCAGTGCCTGAAGCGCATCGCGGTGGCGTTCCATCGCCCACAGGCTCAGGCCGAGTCCCTCGTGGCCCTCGGGCGCGTCCGGCTCCATCTCGATGTGCTTCTGGTAAAGGTCCATGGCCTTCTCGAACTGGCCGGCGTCATAGGCGGCGTCGGCGCGTTCGAGGTAGCCCGGCTCGCGCGGCATGATCATACGTCTTGCTCGTTCCTGTTTTGTTCCATAACGTGGGCCGGAGAATCTAGGTCAACGGTTTTGTGACTGCAAGATGAGACATGTGAAATACGATGAGTAACTCGATGAACAGCTTTCGATTGCCGCTGGCGCCCGGCGCTTCGGTGGAACTGCCGGTGCTCTACGAAGACGACGCGCTGCTGGCGGTGGACAAGCCCAGCGGGCTGATGATTGCGCCCGACACTTACGACCCGGCGAAGCCGAACCTCATGTCCGGCGTCCGGCGCGCGCTCGACACGGGCGCGGCGTGGGTGCGCGAGCGCGGCCTGACCATGCTCGCCAACGTCCACCGGCTCGACGCCGACACGAGCGGCGTGTTGCTGCTGGCGAAAACGCGCGAGGCGCTGCGCGAGCTGGCCAAGCAGTTCAATGACCGGACCGTCGGCAAGTCCTACGTGGCGCTGGTGGAAGGCGAGCCGGCGGAGGACGTGTTCGAGGTGGAACTGAAGCTCGGCCCGCATCCGTCACGGCCGTGGGTGCAGATCGAGCGCCGGCATGGTGGCAAACAAACACTGACGCGGTTCCGCGTGCTGGAGCGATTCCGGCTGCGGGCGCTGCGCGGGCAGCGGGAGAGCATGCCCTTCCTGAGTTGCACGCTGGTCGCTTGCGAGCCGGAGACGGGACGGACGCACCAGATTCGCGTGCATCTGCGGCACGCGGGGTATCCAATCCTATGCGACAAGGTTTACGGCGACGGCGAGCGGAGCGCGTTGTATCTGTCGCAGCTCAAGCCCGGCTACAAGCTGCGCGCGGGGACGGCGGAGCATCCGTTGCTGGGCCGGCTGGCGTTGCACGCGGAGCGGCTGGCGGTAACGCATCCGGTCACCGGCCAGCGGCTCGAATTGACGGCGCCGCTGCCGAAGGATTTCGCGGTGGCGCTGAAGTATTTGCGGAAGTTCACGCCCCCACTTCCGGGCGCGGCCGATCGCTGACATTGCCCGTATCGCCGGCCGGAAGTTGCGCGCACGAGGCGATGCTGAAGTGGATGCCGGTCGGGCTTTCTCGTTCGAAGGTGAGCAGGGTGGAGCCGACGCGCAGTTGGTCGCCCTGGATCAAATTGGCTTCCGTGATTTGCTGCTCGTTGACAAACGAGCCGTTGCTGGAACCGAGATCGCGCATATGCAGACCCTGCGGCGTGATGGAGAACTCAGCGTGGCGGCGCGACACCATGACGTCAGCGATCAGGATGTCGGCCGGCGCATCGCGCCCGATGACGAGAGGCCGGGTCATCAGAAACGCGCGCTCCTTCGGCTCGCCGGGGAACCGGATCCAAAGCGCGATCATCGCCGGCGGCTTGGCGGCCGGCTGGCTGTGGGGAGGTTCGGTGCTCACGGCATGGCCACCGCCTTCCGTCGGGCGGATGCGCAGCCGCGACCCGACGAACGACGCCGTTGTCTGCACCACCGTCTTGACCGACAGCCGGTCCAGCATCGGCGCGATCGCCTTCCAGCGTTCGGCGGGGTCCTTGATCAGTGCCGCAGTGATCAGTGCCTCCAGATCCGGCCGCACGTTGGGACAATACTGGCGCAGAGGCGGTGGCATGGTCGTTTGGTGCATCTCTGCCCAGTCCTCGTAGGTGTCGGCGGTAAACGGGGCGCGGCCCGCGACCATCTCGTAGAGCATGATGCCCAGGTTGTAGAAATCCGCGGCCGGGTCGCCGCGTTCGCCTGCGAAAATCTCCGGGGCGCCGTAGCGCGGCGAGATGGCCACGCCGCCGAGGTCCACCGTGGGGCCGCTGACAGGCACAGCGATGCCGAAGTCCATAAGTTTTACCACGCCGTCGTGGCGCACCATGATATTGTCGGGCTTCACATCTCGATGGATGACGCCGCGGGCATGGGCGGCGCACAGGGCTTGGGTGACGCCGCAGGCGATGTCCCACACATTGTCAGGGGCGAACTTGCCGCGGCTTTCCACCCAGTCGCGCAGACTGCGGCCCTGCACATATTCCAGCACGAGGAACATGGTGCCGTAGGTTTCGATGGTTTCGTAAAGGGAGACGATGTTCTCGTGCCGCAAGCCGGTCATGACGCTGGCTTCCTGGCGGAACTGTTCGAGGAAGCCGGACCGGGTGACGAGCGAGTGCGGGAGCATCTTCAGCGCCACCACACGGCGCTCCGGGTCGTCCGCAGGCGCGGTGTTGCAGACGGCGCGATAGACCCACGCCATGCCGCCTTCGCCGATCGGGGCGATGACGGTGTAGGAGCCGATGCGCCGCGCCAGCACGTCGCTGCCGGACCAACTCAGCCGGTGCGCCACCAGTCGCGTGAGGACCAGTTTCAGCACGGGCACTTGGGCGCAGAGCGATTCGAAATCCACCGCGGACAGCCGGTCCAGTTCGCAATCGGTGGCGGCGATCACGTCGGCGTTGCGCGGCTCGCGGTTCAGCAGCGCCATCTCGCCGACGACGTGGCCTGGGCCGAGCCGGGCGAGCACTTTTCGCGCGCCGCCGGCGGCCGCCGGCGGCGCGGCGACTTCGACCTCGCCGCTGCGGACGACGTAAAGACAATCGCCGGGTTCGCCCGCGCGGATGAACAGCCCGCCGGCCTGGATGGAAAGGGAGGTGAGCCTGGAGCGAAGCAGCGCCGCCTGTTCGGCGGAGAAGCCTTCCAGCAGATCGAACGGCGCAGGCGCGCCGCTCGGGCTGTCTGGTATATCTGTCGGCATCGGCATGGCTTTGTTTCCAGCAACTCCCAAGATTTCTCGCCCGGCGCCGCTCGCCATCCCAGCGTGCGTCTGTCCGCCGCGCCGGAGGACGTTCCAAACTAGAATTTGTCGCTCTTGTCGAAGCGGTCAATCGCCTTGAGCTTCTCGTTGAGGCGTTTGTCCTGCATCGGGCTGTAGCCTTCCACGTCGCGGATTGGCATGGTGCGCAGGTCTTTGCTCTTCTCAAGCCGGCCCCAAGTGTATCGTTGCGCTTCCTCGATGGTGCGGATCACTTTGGGCCGCAGGAAAAATACCAGCTCGGTCTTCGCATCAGTCCAAACCGTCTTCTTGAAGAGATAGCCCAGCAGTGGGATGTCACCAACCACCGGCACCTTGTTGACCGTCTGCCTGCGGTTGTTGGTGGTCAGGCCGCCCAGGATGATGATCTGTCCGTCCTTGCAGGTCACCGCCACCGCCTCGGCTTCGCGGCGGCTCAGGACGGGCACCTCGTTGTTGTCAATGAGCACGGTGGTTTTCACGTCATCCACGGTCTGGTAGATGTTAAACGTGACGACGCCGTCGGGGTTGATCAATGGCGTGACTTCCAGGCCGACGCCGATGTCCACGTTCTCGTAGTTCGAACGCGTTTGGTCACTGTTGATCGTGGTTTGGGTGGAGGTGACGATGGGACGCGATTCGCCGACGAACACGCGCGCCGCCTGGTTGTTGGAGGTGTAGAGGTGCGGCGTCTGGAGCACCTTGAATTTGCTGTCTTGTGACAGCGCGGTGATGACGGCGCGCAGATCGTTGCCAAAGAAACTGGCAAAATAGGTCAGCCCGCCCGTCAGCCCGGCGCCCGCCAACGCTTGCGGGCTGGTAAGGGAGCGCGGATCGAGCAACCGCGAGAGGGCGTTGGTGCCGCTGCCACCTGGGATTCCGCCGCCGTCGGGCGAGGAAACGCCGGCGCCCGCGCGGGAAGGAGTGGTCAACGCCTTCTGGAAGATGTCCACGCCGAACGAAGTATTGTCATCCACGCTCACCTCGGCCACGACCACGTCAATGGCCACCTGCGGCGGGAAGACGTCGAGTTGCTTGATGACATCGGCAAGGGATTCCAGGTCCTGCTCCGGCGCGAAGATGACCAGCGCATTGTTGCGCTCGTCGGGGATGATCTCAATCAACTGCTGCGGCACGTTGGCTCCGGCAGCGCCAGTCGTTCCCGGCACGGTGGGTGTCGTGGCTCGGTTGGCGGTGGTCGTGGCCCGCGAGGTCGTGGCGCGTCGCGCCCCGCTGGATCGGGAGCTGGTGCTGGCGCGGCTGCCGGTGCGGCTGCCGGTGGCGCTGCCGCGCGCCCCGCTGGTGCCGCTGCGCGCCCCGCTGGTGCTGCCACCCAAGCCGGTGGTGCGGCCGCCGGTGGCGGTGCCGGCGCGGCTGGTGTAGGGCGAGCCGGCCGTTCCACCAGCCCGTCCGCCGACGGCCGTCGGCGCTGCGCCTTGGACCAACTGATAGAGCATGTTGGCCATGTCCGCGGCGTCGGCGTAGTTGAGGAAGAAGACGCGCGTCTTGAAATCCTGGTTGGTCTTCACGTCCAACGCCTTGATGATTTTCTCGAAGAACGTAAAGTTCGTCTCCTGTGTGATGAGGATTAGGGCGTTGGTGCGCAGGTCGTAATTGATGAGAACACGGCCCATGATGACGGTCTCTTCGATGGAGGCGACGCTGGGCCGGCTGCGGCCCAAGGAGATGCCCACCGCTCCCGACGTTGGCATGATCTGGCCCGTCTGGCCCGGCGTGCCGGTGCCCTGGTCGGCAGCAATCAGTTGCTGGAGAATGCCATAGACGGCGGTGGTGTCGGCGTTCTCCAAAACATAAACGCGTGTTTCCATCTTCGTCTCGTTGGTGGTGTCCATGTATTCGATGATCTGCTTCAGGCGCGAGACGTTCAGCGCGGTGTCAATCAACAAGAGAGCGCTGGAGCGCGGCAACGGAATGATCTGGCCGTAAGGATGCATGAAGACGCGGCCGCTGGCACCGCCGCCAGCAGCTTGCGGAGCGCCCGGCATGGGCGCGCCAGTAGGGCTGCTGCCGCCGAGCGCGCGTGCCACGTCGGTGGGGTCGAGGAATTTGACGCGCACCACTTGCGCCACCAGCCGGTCGAACTGCTGCATCTTCGCGTCCTCGGTGAAGACCGGCAACCCTTCTTGCGGGCCGTAGGGTGACGCCACAACTTTGAAAAACTTGTCGCCCATGGGGACGACGGCGTAGCCGTTGACGAGCATGACGCTCTCCAGCGCGCCGATGGCTTCCTCGGTGCTGAGCGGACCGGAGGAGCGGAAGGTGATCATGCCCTGCATACCCTGCTGCATAATCGCGCTGCGATGGGTCAGCTCGCTGTATTTGGAGAGCACCTGTGAGAGGTCGGCGTTCATCCAGTCGAATTCAATCGGCTCGTCGCCGGTGAGGGTGCTCTGTTGGAACGTCTGCTTGGCGTTGGGGTCGGGGGCAGCCACGGTGTTCGTGCCGGCTGCGGGCGCGGTAGCAGCCGTTGGCGGCGCGGACGGCGGCATCGGCGGTTGGACGGGAGCCGGCCCCGGCAGCGGAGCGGCAGACGCTGTGGGCGGCGGAGCGGCCGGGACAGGAGTGGGGGCCGTTGATGACGGGGCTGGCGCGGCAGTCGTCTGCGGGGCGGCAGCGACAACGACTGTCTTGCTGCCGTTGGGAGGTTGCCGCAACAAGTCGCTGGCGCGAATACGGATCGTCGCCTTGGCGGCGTCCGCACCCGGAGTCTGCTGCGCCCGTGCGCTGACGGAGCACAGGAACGCAAGCGCTACTAACAACCAAGTTTTCATGAGCAAACTTCTTCCTAAGTTGACCTGGCAACGCACAGGGAAGCTACCGGACGATAAACCGTCTTCCAAGTATGTTGTTTCGTTTTCATTTTCCGATTTTGAAGCCGTCGCGGGTTTACTCCTGGGCGTTGGCTTTCTCCAGCATCTGGATGTAATTCTGTAACCGCTGCTTCGCGGCCGGATCGGGGGTGTTTTGCAGCGTCTGTTGCAGTCGCGCGATCATCTGCTGCCGCGACTGTCTTCGCGACGCCTGCCGGTTTGCGTCATCGCCACCACCGGCGGCTACAGCCGGAGTCGCGGTCCTTGAGCTGGTAACGGTGTTTCGCGCGCCGGCGGCGGGCATGCCGGGTTGCGGAGGCATTGGTGGCATGCCGGGCCGCTGCATCATCGTGCCCGGCGGCCCGGGGACGCCGGGCATGCCCGGAGCGCCGGGTTTTCCCATCGTCGGCGAAGGCATGGTCTCGCTCTCGTATTCGAGCCGGCCTTCCTCGTCGCCTTTCTTCAGCAACACGGCGCGGCCGCGCAAGTCGAAGCCGACAACCTTGATTTCCGTGTCGGCAATTATGTCACCCGCCTTGACGAACAGTTTCTTGTCAGGCTCGTTGCGATCTTCAAGACTGGCCTCGATCAGCTTGCCGCGGACAAAGAAACCGGTCAGGCGCAAGCCGCCGGCGAAAGTTGGGCCGGTGTCGCCCGCGCCGCTGCTGCCGCCGATTTCGGAAACCGGGACAAAGAGCGAGTGTTCGAGAAGGTTGGTGTAGGACTGGAATCCCGGATCGTTCTGGAGCGTCTCGACGAGCGAGACAACGTTAGTGGAGTCCGTCGCTGCCGTCGCGGTCTGGCTGATGACGTTGGTTTGTGACACGGTGGCGGGCACGGCGTTGGTTGACGATGCCACGACCACCGGGACGTTGGTCTGCGCTGACACAGCGATCGCAAGCACGGCAAGCAGTCCGCCACTCATGGCAGCCAGCCATCGCGTCGCGATCTTGCGCTTCCGTCGTTGTTTCGCCATGGGAGGCATGTTCATCTCGCAGCGGTATTCACGGTTTATCCTGTCGCTCCGGCGCGGGCGTGTCCACGGGTTTCTTGCGCGCCGCGCGGGCTTCGTTGCCAGTGAGGTAATAGGTGACAATGGTCATGTCGCCGGCAAGCTGGTTCGGGTCCCTGGACTCGGCGCGCAACCGCAGCGAAGTGACACGGTAGATTTCCGGTTGCTTCGTCAGCGTGAACAGGAACCGGATCAGGCCCGGCCACTGGCACTGGTAGGTGAACGTCGCCGATTTTTCGGTGTAACGGTCGCGATCCACCGGCGCCGACGGCGTGCGCTGGTTGAAGTTGAATCCCAACTGGCTGCCGACGCTCTCGATGCGCGGGATGACGTCCACGCCGCCATGACCGGGGTCGCTTTGCTGCAAGCGCGTCCGCAACTCGCGGAGTTGGGCTTGCCACTGCGGCTCCATCGCCAACGCGGTCTGGTAGCCCTTGATCCTCAGCCGGGTCTGGGAAAGTTTCTCCTCCGTCTCCCGCCAGTTGTCGAGGGCTGGGCCGATGGCGAACCAGTTCAAGCACACAAACACCACCGCGGCGGATGCGCCGGCCAGGATTTTTTCTCGTTGAGAGAGTGCCATGGTGTTCCGTGTTGGTTACCGCTGACGGCGGCGCCCGCCGGCCGTTTCGTGCTTCGGCGCCTTCTTGATCTTGCACTGGATGGTAAACCGCACCACCACGTTGCCGGCCATCTTTTGGTTGGTCAGCGGCGAGAGCGCCGTGCCGCCGGGGAAGAAGGACGACTTTTGCAGCTTTGCCTCGAATTCGCTGACGACGGAGGCCGACGACGCGTAACCGCTGAGCGACGCCTGCTCGCCGTCGGTGAAATGGACCTCCGTCAGGCACACCGCGTCCGGCTTCAGCTTCTGTAGTTCGTCCAGAATCTCCAGCGGCGCGCTGCGGTTGCTGACGTATTCCTGCAACACGCGCACATCGTCCCGCAACGCGCAGGCGCGATCATAGGGAACCTTCAGGTCGTCGGCTTCGGCTTCCAGGCTGCCGAGCTGGTTGAACTGATACGCGAAGCCGGCGACGGCGGCCGCAATGATCAGGCCGTAGAGCACCGCCACCGCGATCGCCGCCAGCTTGAACTGCCGCTTGCGCACGAGGCGGCGGCGTTCCGAGACATACTCGGCGGGCACGAGGTTCATCCGCGCGCGGCCCGATGCGGCGCGCACACAAAGGCCCACCGCGCCGAGGCCCGCGCGTTGCCGCTCGCTCAGCTCCAGCGGTTCGCATTTCACCCCGAGACGATCAGCCAGAGCGGCGGCGAGAGCTTGCAGGTCCAGCTTGGATCCCGGGGTGCCCTCGGCGGAGCGCTGCAACACGCGCACCACCGGCCAGGCTGCTTCGGGCTGCGACGATTGCACCGCAGTCTCCGCCAGGTGCAGCGCGCCGGCTATCTGCCCAGCCGCATCCTCCAGCGACACCTCGCCGCCCAACGGCACCGCCATGATCGAATGCGGCTGTTTGTCATGCACCAGCAGCAGCGTCGCCGTGTCGCCTTCCAGAATCACCAACGCCAGCCCGGCCAGTTCCTTGTCGTGCAGCGGCTTCTCGTGCCAGAGGAAATCCAACAGCGCCAGTGCGTCGAGGTCGAGTGTTTCGACGACGAACCCCGCTTGGCGGAGCAGTTCTAGCCGTTCCACCACCGCCTCGCGCCTCGCAATTGCCACAAGAAGGTCCGACTGTTTTTCCGTCTTGCGGATGACCTCGAAGCCGAACACCACCTGCTCGGTCGGCAATGGTGACAGGTTTTCCAGTTGCATCTCCAACATCGGCCGCAGCTCGCTTTCGGCAGCAGTCGGCAGCGTCACGAGCCGGCAAAACGCATCCACCGAACGCAGGCCGACGGACACCGGCACGCCGCGCACTGCGGCTGGCCTGAACGATTTCAGTTTCTCGACCGGCCAGGCCGGGCCAGCCGATGCGGCCTTGTCACCGTTGGTCGGGGTCGCTGGAGCCGCAAACGTCTCGCAGCGCACGATGCACAAACGCCCGACGTCGTGCGAGACTTCGGCGACTTCGAGTCCCGCGGCGCTGAACGCAATGCCAAGACGATGTGGAGCCTTCGATTTCATCGGTGCATGTCAGCGCGGCGTCAATTCGTTCCAACTGATGGTTGAGAAACTACCGTCGGTGTTACGGAAGAGGGTGGCGACGATCATCCGGCGGACGTTGCCGACGGCGCCGGTGGAGTAGATGGTGAAGAAGGAACTCGACACGTCGAGGTAATTGGCGAGTGCGCGCATTTCGTTGCGGGACATGGTGCCGCTCCAGACGTTGGCGATGGCGCCGGCGTCCTGGAGAGGCTTGTCGTCGTCTGTGCCATCAATGCCGTCGTCGCCCTGGCGGTAGCGGATGAGTTGCTCGGCTAGTTGGGCGGTGACGCCGGGGACGCATTGCAGCGCCTGGCTGGAGGCAGTGTTCACGTTGATCTTAATGAAAGGCAGCGTGGTCAGGAACTGTGCGAGGCCCGTGTAGGTGGCCTCCGTCGCCGACTGTCCTTGATGACCGTAAAAAATATCCGGCGTCATGCCCCGAATCAGCAGCAGTTCTTCGATTCTATCCAGCGATGCATTCTTGCAATGGTATGGCCCGCCCTGGTCGGACGACAATGCCATATAATAATCGTCTTCGGCTCCATTTAGTTTGCTCGCACTGTCTTTGTCTATCCAGTCGCCGATGGAGTCAACAATCATGTTGGATGTTTCCGTGTCCGCGCCGCTGAGCCGCAACAGGGTCTTCCACTGCTCCGGTGTAATGACGTTGGCGTTGAGCCTGGACTGCTCGTCCACCACTTGCACGGTGAAAGTGCCGTCCTCCGCGTTGCCGGTGATCGCGCGATCTATCAGATCGGGGTTGTTGCGCCACGGTTCCATGTAATAATCGGCGGCCGTTGAGGAGAACTGGCGCACCGAACCGTCGGAGCTGTTGACCTGCCCGGCCTTGTTGACTTTCGCCGCCAGCAACGCCTTCTCGAATTCGATGCCCGCCATCGCCATCGCCTTCGCCCTCAACTCGCGGTTGTGATAACTTGTCAGTCGCGTCTCAATGTGCATTGTGAACGCAAACGTGCTGACCATCAGCGACAGCAGCAGCACCACCCAGAGCACAACGATCAGAATCGCGCCGTGACGGCGTCCTGCCTGCTGCTGAAGTTTGAAACCGCTGCTGTTCATTTTCGCACCTCAACTGCCGCTGCTGCGTCCGCCACCCGTGCCACCGCTGGATCCGCCGGACGACCTGCCGGATTGTCCGCCCGACGAAGACCGGCCGGATCCCGTTCCGCTGCTCGACCCCATCGGCACGGTGCCGATCTGCGCCGAGGCCGTGCATGGGATATCAATGCTCTTCACCAGCGTCACGTCCGCCTGGTTCGGATTGGAACTGGCCATGGTGATGGTCATCTCAAGGGATCCCGGCATGGTGGTGGCATCGTCCCATGTGTCCAGCCATTGGTCGTTGGGCGCGTCATAGTAGCGCATGTTGAAGCTCTTCACCCAGTTGGCCAGCCGGATGGTCTGGCCCGCGGTATCCACGTCCGCGGCCAGGAAATTCTTCGCGCGCGCCATCATCGCCAGTTGGCCGCTCTCGTCCGGCTCCAGCGAGAACTGGATGCGTTGCGGGACGCCGCCTGACGCCGCCGGCGTGCCCACCGCCGGCACGTCCGTGGCGACGAAGCTGACCGAGTCGCCGTCGCCGTTGTCCTGCGTGTCCCACACATACCAGGTGGCGTTCTCTTGTGAGAAGATCGCCGTGCGGAACGAACGCGACACGAGATCCATCAGCGATCGCTGGCGTTGGAGGTTTTCCGTCAGGTCGCGGCTCCGTTTCAGCGCCGCCAGCCCGGTGTTCCACGTCAGCAACACCGCCGCCAGGATGCTCGCCATGATCGCCGTCGCCAGCAGCAACTCGATGAGCGTGAAGCCGCCGCCCCGGAGAAATGGAGTGATGGAGTGATGGAGTGATGGAGTCTTGCGGTGGAAAACAAATTTCCGCCATCGGAGTCCCCAACACTCCAACACTCCAATACTCCAACACTTCAGTCCGTGTCCGCTCATCAGCTTCCTCCGGCGGTGGCCCTGCCGCTGTTGCTGGGGCCGAGGGCATTGCCCATGGTGTTGGAGGTGGCGCTGGGATTGTAGAGAAACGTGTTCAACGTCACGTCATATTCCCGGTTCCGCTCCCGCCATTTGATGGTGAGCGCCTGTTTAAACAGCGATTCGAGCTGGCTCTCATCCATGACAATCTCGCGCTGCCATTGGAAGTTGGGGAAGCCATCGCCGAAATCGCCGGTGGTGATGCCCACCGTAAAGTTGGTCGGGTTGCTGAACTCCAGCAGCTTCATCTCCGCCAAGTCGTGCGCGACGGTGTAGTTGCTGGCGTTCTTGGCCGAGTCGGTGCAGCGGCCGATGGCCATCGCGATGGTGAATAGCGCCGTGCCGACGATCGCCACAGCCAGCATCACTTCCAGCAGCGTGAAGCCGGAGCGAAAGACGTGAAACGTGAAACATGAAGCGCGGCGCATGGGCGTGTCATCTCATGGGTGCACTAGGCAGCAGCTTTGAGAGCGACGTCAACGGGTCCAGTTCGATCGCGGTCGTGTCGTTGCCGTCGCCGCCGAGCGTGATGACGCCGCCCTGGCAGGCGCCGTTGGGATAGAACGTGACCGTCGCGGTGCCGCTGGCTGTCACGACGCCGTCGGCGGCCTCCAGTTGCACGAGGCGCGCCGGTGAAACCATCTCGTGGCGGGTCGAGGTGGGCAGTGCGACGATGACGGCGTTGGTGGAGAGGTCGTTGGTCATCAGGGTGGTTTCGGGCACGGTGCCGTCGGTGAAAGCCAGTGCGTTGGTGCTCAGGCTCAGCACCTGCAACACCATGTTGGTTTCGACGATGTCCGGCATTTCAATCCAGTAAGTTTGTTGCGCGAGATCCATGTTCAACGACATCGCGTGCTGGCGGACGATCGCCTGGTAGCGCGCGTGCTGGATGGTGGACCGCAGCATGCTCGTCTCGCTGCGCAGGACTTCGCTGCGATAGGTCCGCAAGAACGTCGGCATGCCTACACCGACCGCCAGCATGATGATTACGATCACCGCTATCGTTTCGATCAGCGTGAAGCCGGAACATGAAACATGAAACGTGAAACGTGACGAGCGAGGCGCGCGGCGGGATGAAGGGCGCGTAAGGCGTGAGGAAACCGGTTGCGCTGGCTGCAAGCGGCAGTGCCGCACGCGCGATTGAAAACTGCGAGCGGTGAGCCACTCATCATTTGCGTCCGAATTACGCATTACGTTTTACGCATTACGCCTCTCACTTCCAGCTCACAACGTCGTCATCCGTGTTTGGGCGGCCGTCGGGGCCGGGGCTGGAGAGGTCGAAGCCTTCGGGATCGGGATTCTGTTGCGCCGGACAAACGTAGATGTAGGTCCGGTTCCACGAATCGGGTTTAATGACAGCCGGTTCGAGATAGGGGCCGTGCCACTTCGTTGGCACCGGTTCGCTGGTGGGCGGCGCGATCAACGCCTGCAAGCCCTGGTCGGTGGTGGGGTAGATGCCGTTGTCGAGGCTGTAGGTTTGCAGTGCCATCTTGTAGGAGTTGATCTGGTTCTGCGTGGCGGTGATGTAGGCCTTTTTCCGCTGCGGACCGATGTTGACGATCACCGTGCCCACGAGCAGGGCGATGATGGCGATGACCAGCATGATTTCGATGAGGGTGAAGCCCGAACGCCTCTGCAATTTCAGTTTCATCTCTATTGTCTCCTGTTTAACGATTCAATCCGGACGTGATGCTCATGACGGCGCTAAGCACGCTGAACACGATGAAGCCGACCACCAGCGCGATCAGCACGATGACAGCCGGCTCCAGCAATGTGGTGAAGCGTTTGACATCCTGCGTCAGCTCCTGTTCATACAAACTGGCAACGTTGTTGAGCGCCGTCGGCATGTCGCCGGTTTGCTCGCCGATCGCCAGCATGTCAATCAGCAGCGACGGGAAAATCTGGCCGGCCGCCAGCGGCGCGGAAATGGTGGTGCCGTCGGTGACGCGCTCGCGGGCCTTGGCAATCTCGCGAGCGATGACAAGGTTAGTCATCGTGTCCTCGGCGATCTTGAGCGCGGTGAGCACCGGCACGCCGTTGCCCAGCAGCGTCGCCAGCGTGCGGCTGAACTGCGCAAAGAACGCGGCTTTCAGCGTGTTGCCGGCCAGCGGGATGCGCAGCTTCCACCGGTCCAGCATCAGCCGGCCCTCGACGGTCCGCATGGCGCGTCTGTAAGCGAGCACGATGACGGCGATGACCGCCGCCATCCCGCCTAGGAACCAGATGTTGCTGGCGAGATTGCCGGTGGCGATCAACATGCGCGTTGGCAACGGCAGCGTCGTGCCAAGGTCCTGGAACATCTGCGTGAACTTCGGCAGCAGGAACACCATGAAGATGAATACCACCATGATGCCCACGACGAGAATGATGGCCGGATACAGCAACGCGGAGGTGACCTTCTCGCGGATGTCGGCGAGACGCTCGTAGTGTTCGGTCAGCCGCCTCAGCACCTCCGGCAACGCGCCGCTCTGCTCGCCAGCGCGGATCATGTTGGTGTAGAAGCGGGTGAAAATCTTCGGGTGCCGCGCCAGCGCGTCGGAGAGGTTGGAGCCTTGGACGATCTCCTCGCCGACCTGCTCCAGGATCGGGCCGAGCGACTTGTTCTTCTGCTGGCGGGTGAGGCTTTCCAGCGCCTGCTTCAGGCTCATGCCGCTCTTGAGGAGGTTGGCGAGCTGTTGCGTGAACAACATGACCTGCCGGGAATTGACGCGGACTTTCTTGACCGCCGCGTCGCCCGGCTTGGCCGCCGGCGTCGCTTCCTTCGCTTTCGAGGACCGGGCGGGGGCATTTTGTTTCTGCGCCGCCGCGTCCACGCTGATGGGGAAGTAACCTTGCGCGACCAGTTGTGTGAGCGCTGCCTTGCGGTCCGCCGCCGTCAGCAGGCCGCTGACCGCCTCGCCGCTCTTGCTGCGCGCACTGTAGGAGAAATCTGGCATCGGAAAAAAGTTTCGGCTGCGAAGAACTACTCGTCCGAGTAAGCCTCGTCTTCCTGCGTGATGCGGAGAACTTCCTCCAGCGACGTGACCCCCAGCGCCGCCTTGCGCATGCCGTCGTCGCGCAGTGTTCTCATGCCGTGCGCGACGGCCATTTTTTTCAGATCGGCCGCGGGACGGCGGTCCACCACCAACGGTCGCAGCGCCTCGCTCATCAGCATGATTTCGTAGATGGCGGTCCGGCCTTGGTAACCGGTGCGGCGGCATTCCTCGCAGCCGACGCCGCGATAGAATTTCGTGTGCTGGTATTTTTCGTTCTCGCTGCCGAGCCGCTCCATCAGATCCTCGCTCGGCTTGTCCTCGGTCTTGCAGGCGGGGCAGAGCGTGCGCAGCAACCGCTGGGCGACAATGGCTTCGATGGACGATGTGATGAGGAACGGCTCGATGCCCATGTCAATAAGCCGCGTGAAGCCGCTTGGCGCGTCGTTGGTGTGGAGCGTGGCGAAAACGAGATGGCCCGTCAGCGACGCGCGCACGGCGATCTCGGCCGTCTCCAGGTCGCGCACCTCGCCAATCATAATCACGTCCGGGTCCTGGCGGAGCAGGTGGCGCAGGCCGCGCGCGAACGTCAGCTCGATGTCCGGCCGCACCTGCATCTGGATGATGCCGCGAAGCTGGTTTTCCACCGGGTCCTCGACGGTCATGATGCGCTGATCAATCGTGTTGATCGTGCTGAGGCAGGCGTAGAGCGTCGTGCTCTTGCCGCTGCCGGTCGGGCCGGTGACCAGGATGATGCCGTGCGGACGTTCGATCAGCCGGCGGAAAATCTTTTCGTCCACGGCCGCCATGCCGAGCTTGTCGAGGCCGAGCAACATCGTGCTGCGGCTGAGCAAACGCATGCTGACGCTCTCGCCGTGGATGCTGGGGATGGTGGAGACGCGGATGTCCACCTCTTCGCCGCCGACGCGGAGATTGATCGCGCCGTCTTGGGGGAGCCGCTTTTCGGCGATGTCCATGTTGGCCATGACCTTGACGCGGCTGATGATGGAGGCTTGAAACCGTTTCAGCACCGCCGGCACCGGCACTTGCACCAGCACGCCGTCAATGCGGTAGCGGATACGCAGGTCCTCCTCCATTGGCTCGACGTGAATGTCCGTGGCGCGGTCGCGCTTGGCCTCGGCGATGATCTGGTTGACGAACTTTACCACGCTGGCTTCCTGCGAGGCTTCGTCAATGTCGCTGATGTTGATCCGCTCATTGGCGGGAATGTCAATGATGCCGCCGGCGGCGAGCATCTGGTCGAGCGTCTCGGCGCCGACGCCGTAGTAACGTTTCTGCGCCTTCTCGATCTCCTCGCGCGTGGCCAGCGCCAACTCGACGCGCTGGCCGGTGAGCCAGCCGATGGCGCTGCGAGCGGCTTCGTTGAACGGGTCGCAGGTGGCAATGCAGAGAGTGCCGTTCTCTGCCTTGATCGGCACCACCACGTGTTGGAAGACAACCTTGGGTTGCAGCTTGGATGTGACGGTGTGCTCTAGCTCCATGTCCGCCAAGCGGACGAACGGCAGGCCGAGCCGCGCGCCGATCGCACGCAGCAACGGTTCCTCCTTCACCTTGTGCGTGGCGACGATGATCTCCACGAGCGACTTGCCCGGCTGCTGCTGGCGTTCCGCGAAAATGCGGTCAATCTCCTCCGGCGTGAGAGGCGCCAGCGACTGGAGCAGTTCGCGCAAGTTCAAGGCTGCAGGTTTGGTTACAACTTTATCCACGACAGCGGCCCACTATAGTCGGTTCTGAAATTCGGGTCAAAGCGATACCATGAACCAACGCCGCCCACCCGAAAAAGTTGCGCGCCACCAACGGCGCGTCACTTCTTCGCAGGCGCTGGCGTCGGTGGCTTCGCGACCGGAGTCACCGGCGTTGCGGGCGTCGCCGGCAGCAAGACCTGAGGAATCACCGCCGAAGCGCTGCCGGGCTTGGCCGGCGGCGCCAGCGACTCGCCGCGAGCGCGGGCTTCGCGGTCCAAGGTGATGATCCGGTTGCGTGCGCGCTCGGCCCATCGGGAATTGGGCGAGGCGGCGATGAGGTCTTCGTAGCTTTGGCGGGCCTTCTTCCACTGTTGCTGGGCCTCCAGACAACGGCCGACGGCCATCCGGGCGTCGAACAGGTGCGTGGCGTTGGGCGTCTCCGTCGTGCGCTGGTAAGCGTTGATGGCGCCAGCGTAATCGCCCTGACTCTCGCGGGCGGCGCCCTTGCCGTAGAACGCCGAGTCGAGCATCGGGTGCTTCGGGTATTCGTCAGCAAACCGCTGATAAGTTTTCTCCGCGTCGCTGTATTTGCCGTCCTGGTATTGCTGGTCCGCCAGCAGCAACAGCGCAAACGCGCCGGTGTTCTCGCCGCGGAATTGGCTGGCCACCGCAACAAAATCCTTGTCCACCTTCGCGCTCATCAGCGCGCGGCCCTGCTTCTCGCGCTGTTGCTCCAGCCAACTGTCCACGGCCAGATAAACGCCCACGCCCGCGACGATGGCGCAGGCGGCGGCGATGACGAGCTTCTTGTTCTTATCCCAGAAATCCAGAAGCTGGAGGTCCAGCGGCAACTCCTCCGGCTCGGCAGGCGTTTCCGGCGCCGGCGCGGGCTTGCCGTTGGCGGGCTTGATCTTGTCGTTCAATTTGTCAGCGTTGGGCTTCATCGCGTATTCCACGAAAAGGGCCGCGATGATTCGCGACCTGCGCGCGAAACGCAAGAGGGAAATGCGGCTGAATCAGAGGCTGAAGGAAAGAAGCATCCAGGGACCCTCGACTTGCAGGTTGGCGGTTTCGTTGTAGGTTCGCGGTGTCTAAACAACGAAAACCAAAAAAGGAGATTAAAAACCATGATGACACGCCGAAATGCGCTGAAGAAAACCGCGCTCCTCACCGTCGCAACCGCCCTGCCGTGGCTGCTGCGCAATCCAGCCCAAGCCGCCGCTGCTACGCCCGCCGGGCCGTTCACGTTGCCGCCGCTGGCTTATGCGTTCGATGCGCTCGAACCCTACATTGACGCGCGGACGATGGAGATCCATCACGACAAGCACCACCAGACCTACGTTGGCAACCTCAACAAAGCTGTTGCCGGCCAAGCCAGCCTCGCAGGCAAGAGCGTCGAAGACCTGCTGCGCGACTTATCCGCCGTGCCCGAGGACGTTCGCAAGGCGGTCCAGAACAACGGTGGCGGCGTCGCCAACCACAACCTCTACTGGCAGTGCCTCAAGAAGAACGAAGGCGGCAAGCCCGCCGGCGAGCTGGCCAAGGCCATTGAGAAGAAGTGGGGCAGCTATGACAACTTCAAGGCCGAGTTCACCAAGGCCGGCATGACCCAGTTTGGCAGCGGTTGGGCGTGGCTCTCGCTCGACGGCAAGCAACTTGTCATCGAGCAGTCGCCCAACCAGGACACGCCGCTCTCGAAAGGCCGCGTGCCGTTGCTGGCGATGGATGTCTGGGAGCACGCCTACTACCTCAAATACCAGAATCGCCGCGCCGATTACGTGGCCGCGTTTTACAGCGTGATCAACTGGGATTTCGTCTCGGAGCGTTACGCGAAGCTGGCGAACTGAGCGTCGGACCGCGGTGCGCTGTTCAGGCCGGGTCGGTCGTCGAGAGCATGCCTTGGCGTTGGGCCATGGCGGCGAAGGCGCCGCCTTTTTGCAGAAGCTCGGTGAAGGTACCGTCCTCGACGATGCGTCCCTGCACGAGCACGATGATGCGGTCGCAGGCCCGCAGCGTGGAAAGGCGGTGTGCGATGGAGACGACCGTCCGGTTCTCCGCGAACCGGTCAATGGCGGCCTGAACCTCCCCTTCCGACTGCGAATCGAGCGAGGCGGTGGCTTCGTCAAGCAGCAGGATGGGCGCGTTGCGGACGAAAGCCCGGGCGATGGAGAGTCGTTGGCGCTGGCCGCCGGAGAGCGTGACGCCGCGTTCGCCGATGCGCGTTTCGTAGCCCTGGGGCAGTTGCATGATGAACGCGTGGGCGTCGGCCATGCGGGCGGCCTGCTCCACATCGGCGCGGGTGGCGCCGCGTCTGCCGCACGCGATG
>JBAYFL010000025.1:0-109120 GCA_041667205.1 Verrucomicrobiia bacterium
AAGAAGGAGCCTTTTGACTTGGTCATTGCCGTCACCTGTCCGCAGCCTTTGCTCGACCTCGGCCGCCAACTCTGCCGCCGCGGTGGTCGCTACGTCATTGGGATCGCCGACACCGCCGCATGCGCGAGCCAGTTCGATCGGACCGTCCGTGCAATGTGGCGCGGCTTGGTGAACCTCAAGCCGCTGGTGACTCACCGTCACAAGTTCTCAGAAGTCCAGGCCGCGATGGAAGCCGCCGCGCAGGGCGGTGAGAACTACATCAGGGGCGCGCTGACGTTCTGAGCGTCAGGTGTGACGCAAACGGAACGAGGTTTGAAGTTTGCCCTGACTACACAGCCACGGCCGGCTTTGCCGCAGGCAACAGGTAATCAATCACCTTCGTCAGCGTCGCATTGAGCTGCTTGCGGTGGATCACCAAGTCAATCAGCCCGCGGTCGAGCAGAAACTCTGCCGTCTGGAAACCTCGCGGTAGTTCTGACTGCGTCGTGTCTTTGATCACACGCGGCCCGGCAAATCCGATCAGCGCACTCGGCTCCGCCACGATGACGTCGCCAAGGCTGGCGAAGCTCGCCATCACGCCGGCGTAGGTTGGATTCGTCAACACGCTCACGTAAGGCAACCGTGCCTGCGCATGGCGCGACAACGCCGCCGATGTCTTGGCCATCTGCATCAACGACAACATCCCTTCATACATCCGCGCGCCGCCGGAGGCGCTGACCACGATGCACGCGATGCGCTCCTTGGTGCTTTGTTCGATGACGCGCGTGATTTTCTCTCCGACCACGGATCCCATGCTTGCGCCGAGGAAGCGGAAATCCATCACAGCCAAGCCCACGCGATGCGTCCCCATCTGACCGAGGCCGGTGATCACGGCGTCCTTCAGGCCGGTTTCCTCGCGGTTTTGTTTGAGCTTGTCGGAGTAGGCTGAGACACCGGTAAACTTCAGAGCGTCCACCGAGATCATCTCGCTGTCCATCTCCTGGAAACTCCCCTGCTCCACCAGCGACGCGATCCGCTGCCACGCGCCCAACGGAAAATGGAAGCCGCACTTGAGGCAAATCCGCAGGTTCTGGTCCAGTTCCCGCGTGTAGATTGCCTCGCCGCAGGACTTGCACTTCGTCCAAAGCCCTTCCGGTATCTCCACGCGTTTCGCAGACACCTTGGGCAGTTTTGATTTCTTTGCGTCAACCATAAGTTCCGTGCCGATTTAACCGCGGCTCACCGTCAGCACCATCACCGACCCGGCGCCCGCAGCGCGCAGCACCCTAGCACATTCGTTCGTCGTCGCTCCAGTGGTAAATACGTCGTCCACCACCACGACACGCCGCTTTGTGAACTCCGCCGGCCGTCGGAGCGAGAACGCGCCGCGCACGTTCTCCGTGCGTTCTGCTGCGTTGAGAAACGCCTGCGTCTCCGTGTCGCGGGTCCGCCGCAAGTTCCCGACGCTCAACGCCGCCGGCAGCGCCCGCACCAGCCTCCGCGCAAACCACGCCGCCTGGTTGAAATGCCGTTCCCGTTCCCGCGCCCGAAACAGCGGCACCGGCACGACGCAGTCCACCTTCTCCCACTCAAGCCGTTCCCGCGCTGCCGCGATAAGCAATTCCGCCAGTTCCGGTCCCAACCAGAGCGCACCGTTATATTTGAACCGGTGAATACAATCACGCGCCGCGCCCGTCAGCCGGCAGGCGCAGACAGCGCGCTCAAAGAAGAAAACCTTGTCCGCGCAGTGCGAACATCTGAAGTTCCCGCCGGCTGCGCCATCGAACGGCAGACTGCATCGCTCACAGAACGGCCTCGGCAACGGCCGCAGTTCCTCGCGACACTTGTCGCAAAGCATGCTGCGACTGCCCGGTTCGCGCGCGCCTTTGCAGACCCCGCAATCAGCCGGGTAAAACAGCTCCAGCGCGACGTTCGCCCATTCCTTGATCGCCCCGACCATAAAACCTCGGCATGATGCGCTCAAACCCAGCCAACGCCAGCCACAACAACGCCAACGCAGGCCATGCGGCGGCTCCATTCACCAACACAAACGCACCCGACCCGAATAACCAACCCAAGTCTCCCCTGCTCCCCTCCGTCATCGTCAACAGCATGCGCAGCGCCGCCACAGCGCCCGCGTGCACTCCTATTGCGAGGAAGAGCGAACCCGACCGCACATAGCACCACGTCAGCAATGCGCCCAAGCCCGTCAGCGACACCAGAGCCAGCAGCACAGCCGCGAACTCCTTCGACGTCGGCGGCGCGCTCCAGAAGTGCAGCACCGCATAGAGAAGGCTGCTCGCCCACAACGCCCGTGCCACGCCCCACTCGCGCCTCAGCGCGCCGAAGATAACTCCCCGAAAAAGCAACTCTTCAAACACACCTACGCCCACGCCAACCGCCAATGGCTTCAGTAAATCCGGCCACGCAAAGCCGTCCCACACGCGATCGCCGGCAAACAGCGCAGCGCATCCAAGCAACATCATGGCTGCAAACGCCAACACCCAACCGCCCGCCGTCCGAACCACCGCCAACAACGGCGGAGATCGCAAGCCCAGTTGCTCCCAATTCGCCATACCCAGCGTTCGCAACATCGGCCACAAACCCGCTACCGCCATGACCATTGCGCAGCGCCTGAAAAACTTCTCCCAAGGCTTGTCCACGAACCAGCCACACTGCTCGCAAATCCATTGCACTGGAAACGACAACAGCAAACCCATTGCCAGCACCGCCAGCGCATAAATTCCAAGCACACGCAGAGTTCTCACACGCGCTGATTCTCCGGTCGCCGTCTGAGATTGCAAGCGAGAAACTGCCCCTTGGAACCGTCGCTGGCAGCTATTGCGGAACCTTCTGGGTTTCCGCTAGAGTCGCTCCATGCTTGGGACGCTGATTAATGTCGGCACTATTCTCGCAGGCGGCTCCGTCGGGCTGTTCCTGCACCGCGCGATGCCGGAACGGTTCCAGCGCATCGTGCTGCAAGGGCTTGGACTGATCACGCTCCTCCTCGGCTTCCAGATGGCGCTCAAGACCTCCAACATCTTCATCGTGCTCGGAAGCCTGCTCATCGGCGCGTTGCTCGGCGAATGGTGGCGCTTGCAGGACCGCATGGACGCACTCGGTCGCTGGCTGGAGGCAAGGTTCAAGCGCGGCGACAATGACCGCTTCACGGAAGGCTTCGTGACCACCAGCCTCCTGTTCTGCGTCGGCCCGATGGCGGTGCTCGGTTCCATTCAGGACGGCGTCAGCGGCGACTACAAAACCCTCGCAATCAAGTCATTCATGGACGGTTTCGCGGCGATGGTGTTCGCAGCGGAACTTGGCTGGGGGGTGCTTTTCTCCGCCATGTCGGTGCTGGTTTACCAAGGCAGCATCACGCTGGCCGCCGCGCCACTGCAACGCCTTCTGACCGATGCGATGATCAACGAAATGACCGCCGTCGGCGGCCTCATGATTGTCGGCATCGGCCTGATGCTCTTGGAGATCAAACGGCTTCCGCTGGCGAACTTTCTCCCTGCCCTCGCTATCGCCCCACTGCTGGCGAAAGTCGGTTAGCCCAGACACTCCCAACCAACGATGCGGCAAACGAAAATGCTTGGTGCCGAAAAAGCTTGCCGGACTCTGACCTTGACTCTGCGGGCAGGGCTTTTATTCTGAGCCGTGCAGCATGGCACACCGGCCTACATGAAAAAACACCTCGGCACCTTCTTCCGATGCGTGGTCAGCGTCGGCATCCTGTATTTCATTTTCAAAGGCATCTTTGAAAAGGAAAGTCCGGAACATCCGTGGACCGTTGGCGCGGCCAAGCTCTGGAACGATCTCACCACACCCGACCCGCTTTGGCTCCTTGGCGGCGTGGCGTTGTTCGCGCTCATCTGCCTGGTGAACATCGTCCGATGGCAGATCATCCTACGCGTGCAGCACATCGAGCTGGGCCTGTGGCGCGCGACGCAGTTGTTCTTCATCGGACACTTCTTCAACTCGTTCATGCTCGGCTCCACGGGCGGCGACGTGGTGAAGGCTTACTACGCGGCGCAGGAAACTCACCACAAGAAGGCCGAGGCGGTGATGACGATCATCATTGACCGGCTGATCGGGCTGATCGGGTTGTTCGCGGTGGCTGCGGTGATGATGCTGGCGAATCTGCGTATGCTGTTCGGCAACGAGCAGTTGCGGCCGATGGCGGTGAGCGTGGTCAGCATCTTAGGCGTGCTGCTGTTCTTCCTATTCGTCGGCTTCTGGCCAGGGCTGGGAAAGTTCCTGCACGCATGGCGCCAAAAAGTGTTTCACGAAGGCTGCAAGCGCCAGAGTTGGAAGAAGCTCTTCAGCGAGGAGCAACTCGACCGCTGGTCCGAGCGGTTCGCCGGCATCCGCGCGAATGTGAAGAAGATGATCGGCGCCTACCAAGCCTATGCAGCGCACAAGCCCGCGCTGATCAAAACTTTTCTGCTGGCCCTGGTCACGCATGTCTCACTCATCTTCAGCGGCATCTGTTTCGGCAAAAGTCTGGGCATCGAAGTCCATCTCGGGTTTTATTTCGTCATGGTGCCCGCGATCAACTGCATCGCCGCGGTGCCGATCACCATCAACGGGCTGGGCGTGCGCGAGGGGTTGTTTGTGGCTGCGTTCAAGGCAGGCGGCGTGGCAGGCGAGAAAGCGCTGATGTTGTCGCTTCTGGGCTTTGCCGTGTCGCTGTTGTTCAGCCTCATTGGCGGCATCGTCTATCTTTTCTTCGAGCGCACGCACCCCAGCATGGCGCAGATCGAGGCTGAACCGGAAGAATAACCCCCGGCGCTTTCTTGTAGCCGCACAGCGCCGAGCTTATAGTCGGCGCGATGACCGACAAACGACAACTCGCGATCGAGATCGTGCGAACGCTGCGTGCCGCGGGCTACACGGCGCTGTTCGCCGGCGGTTGCGTGCGCGATATGTTGCGCGACGTGCCGCCGCACGACTACGACGTGGTCACGAATGCCAAGCCAGAGCAGGTCCGGGTGCTTTTCCGCAAGACGTTCGAGGTGGGTGCACAGTTCGGCGTTGTGCTGGTGCTGCTGGAGGATGTGACGTTTGAGGTGGCCACGTTCCGTAGCGACAACGCCTACGAGGACGGCCGCCGGCCGGTTTCGGTTACGTTCTCCACGCCGGAAGCCGACGCGCAGCGACGCGACTTTACGATGAACGGGCTGTTTTACGACCCGGTTCAGGAACGCGTGTTGGACTACGTCGGCGGGCGGGCGGACATCGAGCGGCGCGTGGTGCGCTGTATTGGTGACGCTACGGCGCGATTCACCGAGGACAAGCTCCGGATGCTTCGCGCGGTCCGTTTCGCCAGCAATCTCGGTTACGAAATCGAACCGGAAACCTTTCATGCCATCCAGCAGATGGCACCACAGGTCGCCATCGTCAGCGCCGAGCGCGTCCGCGACGAGTTGATCAAGGTTTTCAGCCGTCCCGGCGCGGGGCGAGGACTGCGGCTGCTCGACACGAGCGGGCTGCTCGCCATCGTGCTGCCGGAAGTTGCAGCAATGAAAGGCTGCGAACAACCACCGCAGTTTCACCCCGAAGGTGATGTGTTCGTCCATACCTGTATGATGATGGACGGTTTGAGCGAACCTTCGGTGGCCCTCGCATTCGCGACGCTGCTACACGATGTTGGCAAGCCGCCGACGTTCCAACGCGCGCCGGACCGCATCCGGTTCAACGAGCATGACGTCGTCGGCGCGCAGATGACGGAGACGATTCTGCGCCGATTGCGGTTTTCTAACGACGCGATCGAGCAAATAGTAGCCTGCGTGGAGAACCACATGATGTTCCGTCACGCCACCGAGATGCGGAAGTCAAAGCTGAAGCGCCTGTTGGCGCGGCCGACGTTCGCCGACGAACTGGAATTGCACCGGCTTGATTGTCTCGCCAGTCATGCCGACCTGACCAACCACACGTTCCTGAAGAAAGCCCTCGTCGAGATTCCGCCCCAAGTCGCCAAGCCCGCTCCGCTGCTCACTGGTGACGATCTGCTGGCGATGGGAATGAAGCCCAGCCCGGAGATGGGCGCACTCCTACGCGAGGCGCGCGAACTGCAACTGGAAGAGAAACTCCGCACCCGCGACGAGGCATTGGTGTGGGCGCTGCAGCGCCTCGGTCACTGAAGGTTCACGAAGTAAGACCGGCAGGCGCAATCAATCAATTCCGGCTCCAACGCCGGCGCGATGTTCCGGAACTGCGCGATCTCGACGATCTGGTCAATCAGATCCCGCGGATGCACGGCGCGGAAAGGTTTGCCCGGCTTCTGGTAGTGATTGGCGATCAAGTAGGAGAAGCCTGTCTCGCTGAACTCCACCTTGCGTTTCCCGCAAGCGCGCTCGAAGATTTCACGAAACTGCTGCGGTGTGGGATCGTCCACCTTGACCTTGTGCCGGATGCGCCGCAGGAACGCCTCGTCCACCAGATCCGCTGGCGCAAGATTCGTCGAGAACACAATCGTCACGTCGAACGGAAACTCCACCTTCTTGCCTCTCATCAATGGCAGGTAGTCCACCCGTTTCTCCAGCGGCACCATCCAGCGATTCAGCAGCTCGCGCGGCTGCACGCGTTGGCGACCGAAGTCATCAATGATAAACATGCCGTTGTTGGCCTTGACATGTATCGGTGCTTCGTAGGTTCGTGACTTCGCATCGTAGAGCAGCTCCAGCATGTCCAGCGTCAGCTCTCCGCCGACCACAATCGTCGGCGGATGGCAGCACACCCAGCGCTGGTCCGGCTCGCCGAGCCGTGCCAGTAGGTGCGGGCTGCCATTCTGGCCGTCCGTGATCGGTTCGTGGCCAAGCGGATCAAAAACCCGCACAATATGGCCCTCGACCTGAATGGCGTAAGGCACAAAGACATCGTAATCCTGCGCGGAGCTGAGCGCCTCAGCGAGCAACGTCTTGCCGTTGCCCGGGGGTCCATACAGGAAGATCGAGCGCCCGTTGTTGGCCGCCGGGCCGAGTTCCTCCATCAACTCGTCGCTGACCACCATGTGCTGAAGCACGTGTCGAAGCTTCTCCTTGTCCACCGGCCGCTTCATGAGCGACTGCTTCTCGACGACAGCGCGATACTCTGCCAGCGTCACCGGCGCGGGGCCGGCGTAGCTGTTAAATTCCGTCAACTCCCGGGCGCGTTGTATCCCACTCTGCGTCAGCGCGTAAATGAAACTCATCTCCCCAATGCCGCGCATGCCCGGCCGACCGATAAACTGCTCCTTCAACAGCCGCTCGACTGCTTCCTTGACGATTGGTTCGTAGGGCAGGCAAATCTCCTGCACGAGCTCCTGCGCCGTCAGTTCATTCCGCGCGAAGAGAATTCTGAGAATCAGTTCGCCAATCTGGTTCAGCGACATGCCGGTCTTGGCGACGGTTTCCGGCGTCATCGGCGGCAGAACGTTTCCTTCAAGTTTCTCGGTCATAGTCAGGTTCCAAAACTAATCAGGGCCTCAATACCACCTTGATCGCATCGCCGCGGCGGGCCATGTCGAAACCTTCTCTCCATTGGCTCAGTGGGAGTTGCTTCGTCACGAGCGCCTCCAGGTCCACCTTCCGCTCCGCCAAGAGCGCCAACGCCTTGCGCCACGAGCTGGGCTTCTGCGTGTGCGACCCGATCATGCTGATCTCACGCACGAAAAACACGTCCTCGAAATTCAGCGCCACGTCCTTGTGCAGAATGCCCGCCTGGATAAACCGCCCGCGCACCCGCAGTGTCGCCAACGCCGCAGTCACGGCGGGCGGCACGCCGGCGCATTCGATGGCCACGTCAAAACCGTAACCACCGGTCATCGAGCGGCCGACTTCCTTCAAGTCCTCCGCCTCCACGTTCACCGTCCGTTCCGCGCCGAGCTTCTCAGCCAATTCGAGCCGCGACTTGTCCTTGGCCATACCCGCCACCACCGCCCGCGCGCCGCAAGCCTTCACCACCTGCGCACACAGCAAGCCCAGCGGCCCCGGCCCCATCACCAACACCACCTCGCCGCACGCAACCATCCCCTGCTCCATCACCGCATGCGTCACGCAAGCGAGCAACTCGCAGATCGCGCCCGCTTCGTAGCTGACGTGATCGGGCAGCACATGCACGCTCTGCTCGCGGATGACCATATAATCCGTGAACGCGCCCTCGGCCTTCGTCGCGATGCCTTTGCGCTCAATGCAAAGGCTGTAGTCCTCCGTCGCGCAGAACTTGCACTTGCCGCAAATGGAGGCGGTCGTCTCGGACGTGACGCGCTCGCCGACCTTCCGCGTCTTGACGCCCGCGCCCACCTCCACGATGTCGCCGGCCAGTTCATGGCCGAGGATCACCGGCGGACGCAGGCTCGGATGACCGTGAATGTCCGTCCCGCAGATGCCCACCGCGCGGACACGAATCTTCACCTGACCCGGCCCGCATACCGGCACCGGCACCTCGCGCAGTTCGATGTCGTTTTCGCCGCGGCCGATTTTGACAAGCGCTTTCAACGTGTCACCTCAGTCCTCGTAGCGCCGGCATCCCTGCCGGCAGCCCTCCGCAAAGCACCGAAACCTCGCCGGCAAGGATGCCGGCGCTACGGAAATCTCGCCCTTCAGTCGTATTCTCATACCTCAGTCCGGCTTGATGGAAATCTTGATGCCCACTTGGTTCACCAGCAACTCGATGGCTTCCGAGATGCGGCTCAGCGGGAACTCGTGCGTCACGAAGATATCCGTGTTGATCGCACCCTGTGCGATGAGGTTCATCGCCCGGCGCACGTATTCCGGCGTGAAATGGAACACGCCCTTGATCGTCACCTCGTTGTAATGAATCAACCCCGTGTCCACCGTGATCTTCGTCCCCGACGCGCAGCCGCCAAACAGATTCGCGATGCCGCCCTTGCGCACCGTCGCAATCGCCGTCTGCCACACCTCCGGCAAGCCCACCGCCTCGATGGCCACGTCCACGCCCCGGCCGCCTTCCGTCCGCTCGCGGATCGCCGCCACCGGGTCGGCCACCTTCGAGAGGTCCAGCGTCTCGTGCGCGCCGAGCGCCTTGGCCACCTCCAGCCGTTCCGCCTTCATGTCCGCCGCGATCACGCGCGCGCCCTTCAGATGCACCAGACTGTTGAAGAACAACCCGATTGGCCCCGCGCCGATCACCACCACCGTGTCGCCGAGCCGGATGCCGCTGCGCTCCACGCCGTGCACCACGCACGCCAACGGCTCCAGCAGCGCCGCCTGCCGATGCGTCACGTGCGCCGGAATCTCCACCGTGTTCTGCGCCACGATCGGCGCGGGAATGATCGCATATTCCGCAAACGCCCCGCTTAGCCGCAGGAACATGTTCTCGCACATGCTCTGGTTGCCCACCTTGCACCAATAGCACGCATTGCACGGCGCCGAGTTCACCGCCGCCACGCGCATCCCCGGCCGGAACGCCGTCACGCCCGCGCCCGTCTCCACCACCTCGCCAGTGAACTCATGGCCGAAGATGAATGGCGGCTTGAACTTCGGATGCCCGCGCAGATACATCTTGCGGTCTGTCCCGCACGTCAGCGCGGCCTTCACCCGCACCATCACCTCGCCCGGCGCGACCGCAGGCAACTCCACCTCTTCCAACCGCACATCCTTCAGTCCGTGCAACACCGCCGCTTTCGTTTTCATGCGCCGCGAGAGTAGCGAGCGACGGCGGTGATGACAAGAAGGAGAATGAGGACTCCCTCAACGCGGCGGCTGACAAGCGTTTTCCGGAGACATTTCGTGGCTTGCAGCATGTCCGCTTCTATGCAACAAACGCGCTGCTCAACTTAAGAACTGGGCGTCTTATGACCACCGAACAAATTGGTCTCATTGGAGCAGCCGTGTTAATAGTGGCGGTTGTCGTCTTCTTGGTGATTTACGGGAAAGTCGCCGCAAAAAGGCGTGAGGAAGAAAGGCGGAAAATGTTGGTCACAGACGCCCGGTTATTCCTGGCTGACTTGAAGGAGAGTCGTGCCCTGCCGATTGTTCAAACGAAGATTATCTTGAAGCCCGGTGAGCAAGCTTTTTACTCGGAACCCTCAGCACTCTACGAGACACGAGCGGTTCGGCATTATCAGAGTGGTTACACAGGATTCAGAGTCGCTAAGGGCATCTATGTTGGAGGTAGTCAGGGGCGCTCGGTAAGCACTCAGGAATGGAGCAAGATTGATGACGGATTCCTAACCGTCACCAACAAGAGGTTGGTTTTTGACGGCGGGGGCGCAGATAGAGATGTCAGTGTTAAGAAGGTTGTATCTGTGCAGGCTGGCGAGGAGACAATTGAGGTTTCTGTCGAAGGTCGTCAGAAGAGCATGATTTTCGATGCCGCGAATCCACTCATCCTTGCAACTATGATCCGCATCTGCTGTCAGGCCGAAGATGCCTCGGATCTTTCGAAAACGACTTTCGACGTTACGATCAAAGATTAGACCCATCCGTGCGGCCCGACGAGAGGCCGTCAAGAAAGCACTGTGATTGATTTGAAAACAGGTCTTAACTCCATCGGGATTCTTCTTACCATAATCGGTGTGTGCGTCGTTTATTGGAATTCTCCGCTCAACGAGTTCGTTATAGACGGCGGTAGTTTCGATACTGATTTCGCCAAGATCGAAAAAACGGCGAATAGAAAAAACCATCTAATGACGGCTGGCACGTTGGCTATCATTATCGGATCTTTGTTACAGTTAGTAAGCAACTTCGTTCCTTCAAAGAAATCCGACACCAAAGAACCAACCGCGTTGTCTTCACCGGCGGGCGATCTAATTGAAAACGCGAAGGCACCCGTTGGTGTCCCGCCTTCAGGCGGCGCAGGTGATCGGACCGGCTGAAGCCGGAACACCAACAAAAGCGCCTGCTTTTGCTCTTGCGGGACGAGGCTAGGGTTTTTAGAGTGCATCCCTTATGTCAACGGCAGCGGACCGCGTGCGCGGTGGATTCAAGTTCAGCAAGGTGATCGGGCCGATTGAGCCGGCGTTGGGCAAGGTGGAACAACGGCTGGCCCAACAGGTCGGCGCGTTCGAGCCGGGCGTGAGCGATTACGTCCGCTACGCGCTCGGCACGCAGGGCAAGCGGCTGCGGCCGGCGCTGGCGCTGCTCAGCGGCGGCGCTTGCGGGACGCTGAACGATTACCACATCACGATGGCAGTGATTGCGGAGATGATTCATCTGGCGACGCTCGTGCACGACGACATCATGGACGGGGCGACGATGCGCCGGCACAAGCTGACGGTGAGCGCGCGCTGGGGCAACGAAATCTCCGTGCTGCTCGGCGACTGCCTGTTCGCGCACGCGCTGAAGCTGGCGACGGAGTTCCCTGACATGGAGGTCTGCCGGCGGATCGCGCACGCCACGAACGTGGTCTGTGAGGGAGAGATCTTGCAGACGCAGCGGCGATTCGACTTGGAGCTGTCCATCGAGGATTACCTGAAATTTGTGGAGATGAAGACGGCGGAACTGTTCGCGGTGTCGTGCGAACTGGGGGCGTTTCTCAGCGGCGCGGCGGCGCCGGTAAGGCAGTCGTTGCGCGCCTACGGCATGGCGCTCGGCATCGCGTATCAGATTTATGACGACTGCGTGGACATCTTCGAACAGGAGAACGAGGCCGGCAAATCGCTCGGCACGGACCTGAACAAGGGCAAGCTGACGCTGCCGATCCTGATGCTGCTCCGCCGCGCAAGCGAGACAGAGCGCGACCAGATCTCGATTGACCTGACGAGCTACTCGATGCAGGGCGCGGCCCGGCTGGCGACGCTGGTGGTAAAGCATCGCACGCTGGATGCGTCGCTGGAGATGATCGAGCGCTATCTGGACATCGCGCTCGATTCGCTGAAGGTGCTGCCGGCATCGGAGTTCAAAACGGCGCTGCGAAACCTCGCCTTCTTCCTCCAGAGCCGCAGCCTCGCGCTGGCCGGCGGCCAGAAGCCCGCGCCAGTTTCCGCGAGCCGCTGACGACGGCCCGCCACAATGACACCCCGGCTTGATCCCCGCGTGTTCCGCCTGCCGGTGGCTGACATCCGCCGTGGTTTCTACACCGACGCTTATTTCACCCGCACGCGCCGCATCCTCCATCGCGATGCCCGCCATCCGCGGGTGCTGATGCAGGTCTTCACGCGCGGCGACGGCATCGTCTGCGGCACCGACGAGGCGGTTGCCGTGCTCAAGCTCTGCGCCGACAAGCCGCGCGCGCTCCGCATCCGCGCCCTGCGCGACGGCGCGCTGATGCGCCCGCGCGACACCGTGATGACCATCGAGGGGGACTACGCAACGTTCGCGCATCTGGAGACGGTTTATCTCGGCATCCTCGCGCGGCGTTCGGCGCTGGCCACGAATGTCCGCCGTGTCGTCGCGGCCGCCGACGGCAAACCGGTGTATTTTTTTCCGGCGCGCTTCGACCACTGGCTGAACCAACCCGGCGACGGCTGGGCGGCAAAAGTCGGCGGCGCGGCCGGCGTTTCCACTAACGCCAACGCCGCTTGGTGGCGCGGCGACGGCATTGGCACGATTCCGCACGGTTTGATCGGTGCCTATGACGGCAATACCGTGGCGGCTGCGGAGGCGTTCGATCGCCATATTCCTCGCGAGGTCAACCGCATTGTGCTGGTGGATTGGGACAACGACTGCGTCGGCACCGCCTTGGCGTGCGCCCGCGCCCTCGGCCGCCGGCTTTGGGGCGTGCGGTTGGACACTTCCGGCGACCTGCGCGACCGCAGCGTGCGAGGCCCCGGCTCAGCCAGTTACGGCGTTTGCGCGGAGCTGGTGCGAAATGTCCGGAATGCTTTGAACGTAAACGGCTTCGGTTGGGTCAAAATTGTCGTTAGCGGTGGATTCACCGCCGACAAGGTGAAGCGATTTGTGAAAGACCAGGTCCCATTCGATGTCGTTGGCGTAGGTTCGTCCCTGTTGCAGGGGCGGATTGATTTCACCGCCGACATCGTCCGAGTGAACGGGTGGCCGTGCTCCAAGGTCGGGCGCACGCTCCGCCCCAATCCACGTCTTCGTTTGGTGAGTTGATTATGGTGTCAGCCTTGGTAAGTTCAGCGGAAACAGCGATGGACCTTCCCACGCAACCAGTTTCCGCGCTCGGTGATGACGCGGCGCTCGTCGAGCGCGCCCGCGCCAACGATCCCGCCGCGTTCGACGAACTGGTCCAACGCTACAAGCAGCGGATCTACGGGACGGTCTACCACATGACCTCCAACCACGAGGACGCCAACGACCTGGCGCAGGAGACGTTCATCCGCGCCTTCAAGAACCTCCACCGCTTCAAGGGCGACTCCTCATTCTACACCTGGATCTACCGCATCGCCGTCAACACAACGATCAACTTCCTCCACAGCCGCCGTCGCCGCTCTCAGAACCACCTCAGCCTCGACGACGTGGACGCGCGTCTCCAGGACGACCCCGACTTCATCGAGCGCACCAGTGGCGAAAGCCCGGCAGGCGAAGTCGCCGCCAACGAGCTGATGCGGCAGCTCAACGTCGCGCTGCAAAAGCTTTCACCGGATCACCGGCTTGTCGTCACGCTCTACGACATCCAAGGCCTATCCCACGCCGAGATCGCCACGATCACAAACAGCTCGGAAGGAACCGTCCGCTCGCGGCTCTACTACGCGCGGCTCCAACTACAGCAGTTGTTGAGACGTTATCTGCCGGAGAAGAACTGACCGCCATGTCACAGACGCCACAACCCAACGACCCTCAATTCGACGACCTGCGCCGTTTGCTGTCGTTAAAGCGTGCCGAGCGTCCGCCGCAGGAGACGATGGACGGTTTCCTTGACGAGTTTCACAAGCGGCTCGCGAATGAACAGGTTGCCGACGCTGCACGCCGTGCCAACTCGTGGTGGCTGCGGCTGCGCGAACGGCTCGGCATCGCGCCCGCCGTGCCCGGTGACGAGGCGTTTCCGGCGCTGCGCCGGCTGCTGTTGCTGAAGCGTTACGAACACCCCTCGCCCGCTTACCTCGACAACTTCCTGATGCGCCTGAACCGCCGCCTGATCGCGGAGCAGATGCCGCCCGTCGCATTCTGGGCGCGCCTCCGCCAATCGCTCACCCAACGGCCGCTTGCCTTCGTTCAGGTTGCCGTGGTCGGTGCCCTCACGTTCGCGCTGACGATCCAGTTCTACAATCAATGGCAGCGCAGCCATGCAACGCTTGCCGCGCAGGCCGCGCCAGCGCCAACGATCATCGCCGCCGCCGTGCCGGAGCGGCCCGTGCAGGTCATCTACGACGACGCCCGCGCCAACGCCCGTCAGGAAGAGACGGCGGACTCCGGCGTTATGATGATGCCGGCCATCGAGAACCGGGCGCACGTTCACTTCGTCATGGACCGCGTGGATATCACGCCGAAAGTTTATGCTGCCTCGTTCAATTACTAACGCGGCTTCTGCCTTGCTGGTGCTGCTGGCCCTGACCCCGGCACGCGCGCAAGATTTGTCGGTTCAGACCTTCGAGCGCGCGGTCGTCGCGGTCTGCAACCGCAGCATCGCCAGCGTCGTCCGCGTCAAGGCAATCCTGCCCGACGAAGGCGGCGCCATGGAAACCGACCCGCGCGCGTTACGGCTGCGTGCCGGCAGCGGCTTCTTCGTGGACCCGAAGGGTGAAATCCTTACCGCCGCCAGCGTCGTCGCGGGCGCACACAAGATTTTTATCGAATGGCAGAATCAGCGTTTCGAGGCAAAGCTCGTGGGCATTGACCGCGAGCGAAGCAACTTGGCGCTGTTGCAAGTGACCGGCCTGCCCCCGCAGGTGCAGTTCCCCGCGCTGCCGCTCGACGAGAAGGTTTCCACCGATCCCGGCTCGCTGGTGATCATGCTCGGCTTCGCCGGCGATCTGCCCGCGTCGCCGTCGGTCGGCTTTGTAGGGTCCATGGCAATGTATCGTAACACGCCGCTGATGATGACGCGTGTGAACACCAACCCCGGCGAGAGCGGCGCGCCGTTCCTGAATGCCGGCGGCCAGGTTGCCGGCGTGCTCTTCGGTGCGTCCACGCAACTGCCCTCGATGGCTTTCGCCCTGCCCACGCGCGCCGCGCTACGAGTCGCCGCGGACCTGCGGCAGTTTGGCGAGGCGCGCTACGGTTCGCTTGGCCTCAATGTCCGTCAGGTGCAGGTAATGACCGCCACCAACGCACCTCCACAGCCCGCCATTCAGGTTGATCAAGTCCTGCCCGGCACCGTCGCCGAGCAAGCCGGAGCCCGCCCCGGCGACCTGTTGCTTTCGATCAACCAAAAACCGACCCGAGTGCTGCCCGACGTTGCCGAGGCGCTGTTCTACCTCCGCGTCGGCGACCAAGCCCAGATTCAAATCCTGCGCTCCAACCAACTCGCACAGGTTGTCATGACCGTCATGCCGCGTCCCGCGCCATCCGCCGCCTCCACGACGCAGACTGACCCCTCCGCGCCAACTGCCCCGGCAGTCGTGGTTCCCGCGTCGTTCCCAAAGCGGTGAACCGACGCGGCGGAAGCTCCACTACCCGCTTCTTTCTGCTGCCGCTCCTTGTGTCCGCCGCCCTGGTTGCCTATACTCCGGGCCTTCGGTAACAAAGATAACGCAATGAAATGGACTTTTTACGGCGCAGCGCAGACGACGACCGGCTCGCGGCACATGCTGGACGTCAACAACACGCGGCTGATGGTGGAGTGCGGTATGTTCCAAGGCCCGCGCGCAGAATCCACCGAGCGCAACAGCGGCTTCCCGTTTGCCCCGGGAGCAATCGAGGCGGCGGTCGTCAGCCACGCACACATTGACCACACCGGAGCGATTCCAACGCTCGTGAAGCAGGGTTTTGGCGGCAACATCTACGCCACGAACGGAACGCGTGACCTGGCGGCGGTGATGCTTCAGGACAGTGCCCACGTGCAACGTTACGATGCGCAGTTTGTGTCGAAGAAGCGCGCCAAGAAGGGACTGCCGCCGGTCCAGCCGATCTACACTGAGAAAGAAGCGGAGCAGGCCATGCGGCAGTTCGTCGGCGTCGGCTACGACCGGCCCATCTGGATTGCCGACGGCGTGCAGCTTCGGTTTAGGGACGCGGGTCATATCCTCGGCTCCGCGGAGGTTTTTCTGGATGTCCATGAGGGTAGCCGGAAACTGCGGATCGGGTTCAGCGGGGACATCGGCCGCGGGCGGGACCCGTTGCTGCGCGATCCGACGCCGATGGAGGACTTGGACGTGCTGCTCATCGAGAGCACCTACGGCAATCGCGAGCACGAACCGATGGATCATATCAACGACCGGCTCTGTGCCATCGTCAGCCGCGCCATCGAGCGCAAGGGCAAGATCATCATCCCAGCGTTCGCTGTTGGCCGCACGCAGCACATCGTCTATGCCCTGCACCGGCTGACGGAGGAGAACTGCATCCCCAAGCTGCCGATCTTTGTGGACAGCCCGCTGGCGGTGAACGCCACCGAAATTTTCCGACTGCACCCAGAGTGTTTCAACTTGGACATCTACGAGCAGTTGATGGCGCGACACAATCCGTTCGGCATGGAGCAACTCAAATACATCCGCGACGTGGACCAATCCATCGCGCTCAACGATCTGAAGGAGCCATGCATCATCATCTCCGCGTCGGGCATGGCCGAGGCGGGGCGAATTTGCCATCACCTCCGCAACAACATCGGTGACGAGCGCAACACGATCATCATGGTCGGCTTCTGCGCGCAACACACACTCGGCGCCCGGCTGATCGCCGGCGAGAAGCGGGTGCGCATCTTCGGCGAGGAACACGACGTGAAGGCGCAGGTGGAGGTCATTTCGGCGTTCAGCGCGCACGCGGATCGGAGCGAACTGCTGGACTTCGCGCGGCACGCGACCGGACCGTTGCAGCATATCTGCGTGGTGCATGGCGAACCAGAGCAGTCGCAAGCACTGGCAGTGGCGTTGCGAGAGATGTTCCCCCGGTCGCAGGTTCACGTGCCAGTCATCAACGATACCGTGGAGTTTTAGGACAAATGAATCCCGATCTATTCACCGCCTGGCAGCGCCGAGTTCTCGCCAATTCCTTGGTGGCGCTGGCGATTGCGTTCATTGTAGCACTGACCGGCGCCAGCGTCCTGGTCGCGGCAACGCTGTTTACGAAGCTGCAGTGGGTCCTGCTGCCTGCCGCCATCGGCTTGCTGGTCGCCTACCTGTTGATGCCGGCGGTGGATTGGCTTCACTCGAAACGCCAGTGGCCGCGCTCGGCGGCAGTGCTGCTGGTGTTCAGTCTCGGCACCATTGCGATCACCACTGTGACCGCGCTGGCTTTGCCGGCCATCCTTCAGGAACTGACCGACTTCGGCCGTAAAATGCCCCAGCATTTTCACCGCGCGGCCGTGGCCGCGAACCATCTGGCGGACAATGCGCGCTCCGTGAAAGCCTCCGGCGCGTGGCAGGGGTTCATAGATCAACTCACCGCCAGCATCACCAGTTCGCTGCCTGATCTGGCACGGCATCTGACCGCTATGTTGCCAGGGATCCTCTCTAACGCGATCGGCCTGCTGAGCGCGGTTGTCGGGTTTCTTATCATCCCGATTTACGTCTTCTATTTCTTGCGGGATCCGGACTACTTCGCCACGAACTGGAAACTCTACGTGCCTGTGGCCAATCCCACCGTGCGCGACGACATCATCCGCCTTGTCGGCGAAATCAACGAGTCCGTGCAGGCGTTCTTCCGCGGCCAGTGCATCGTGGCGGCGTGCGTCGGCGCGTTGTCGGCTCTCGGCTTCTACATCGTCGGCGTTGACTTCGCGCTGCTGCTCGGCATCTGGGTTGGATTGTTCGATCTAGTGCCCCTTTTTGGCGTCGTCGCCGGCGCGATTCCCGCCGCGATCATCGCCTACTCGCAACACGGCGGCTGGCAGTTGCCCGCCGAAGCCATCGGTGTCTGCGTGGTCGTCCACCTGATCGAGAACTGGATCCTTGCGCCACGAATCGTCGGCAATAAGACCGGCCTGCATCCTGTCACGGTCGTGTTGTCCATCCTCATCTGGGGTCATCTGCTCGGCTTCATCGGCGTGCTGCTCGCCGTGCCGCTGACCTCCACGCTCACAGTGCTCTTCCGCCACTATCTCTGGCGCCGCCTGCCTGCGAAGTCATGAATCCGGATCTCTACCAACGAAGACTTACCTTCGCGGTGGTGCTGTCGCTGGTGATCCACTTTTTCCTGGTGTGGTTTTACGCCGCCACGCCGCTGACGCGCGCGCTCGCCCGGCTTCTCTCACGGCCCGTCGCGGTGCAGCAACTGCCCAAAGACCAACTGAAGCGTCAGGCCGCGCGGCGTATGCCACCGCAGTTGAGCTTTGTCGAGGTTGACGCATTGCAGGCCACCAAGGCCCTGCCGGAGAACGCCAAGCTCTTCTCGGATCGCAACTCCATTGCCGCCAATCCTGCTCCGAAGAACCGCAGCGCGGAGATTCCGAAGATCGAAGGGCGCAAGCTGACGCAGATAGAAACCACCACCGTCCACCTGCCCGCAAAGACGCAACCGCGTCCCGCAACGCCGCCGCCGGCAGCTCAGCCGAAACCGAAAGCACCGAGCACGCCCGCGCGCGTTGAGGCACCCAAAGCCGTCGCTCCCCCGAAGCCCGTCGAAGGCATCACCGCGCCCGAACCGCAACGACGCCCACAGGAGCGACAACAAAGAACCGCGTCAGAAGCAACCAAGCCATCTGCCGACACGGGCGCTGCCACGCAACCGACTTCCCAATTGAAGTTCGCCGAGTCATCATTCGGATTGCGGCCCGCTCCCAGCGAAATGTCGCCTATCCAGCGCGACATTCCGACGATCGCCACGGAAACCGACGCTGGTGTGGCGCGGCGAGGCCCGACGGCGCTAAACGTCGTCGGCATGCCGCAGGGCGCTTATAGCAAGAAAATGTTCGCCGAGATCGGCCGCCGCTGGACGCTGTTGCTGGAACAATATTACGCCGACGGCCAGCCGGGCCGGGTCAAGCTCAGCTTCTCGCTTTACCCCACCGGCCATGTGGATCATTTGAAGGTTGCGCAAAACACTGCTTCCCCTATTCTCGGTAGTTATTGTCAGAAGGCAGTGATAGATTGCTCCCCCTTCGATCCGTGGCCACAAGAGCTGAAGTTGTTGGGCGGGGATCATTTGGATATCACGATAGATTTTAACGTTTACTTATACGAAAGGTAAAACATGTGGAGTTGGTTGATTGATTTCTTTCGCGAAGGCGGCCCCGTCATGGTGCCGCTCACATTCGCGTCCGTTGTCGCCGTAGCCATCATCATTGAACGGAGTCTGGCATTGCGCCACAAGACCGTCATCGGGCCGGCCTTGGCTGCCGCGATTGAGCGGCTCCGTCCTGGCGAATCATCAGCCAGACTCGCAGTCCTCGCCGACAACGACACTTCCGCGCTCGGCGCCGTTGTTCGAGTCGCCCTCAACCACCTCGTATGGCCCCGCACCGAGAACGTCGAGGCCGTCCAAACCCGTGCCCGCAGCGAAACGGTGAAACTCGAACGCGGCCTTATTGCACTGGAAATCGTCATCGGCATCTCGCCGCTGCTCGGCCTGCTTGGCACCATCGGCGGGCTGAAGTATCTTTTCAAAGACATTGGCCAAATCGCCGCCGAGGGCGGCACCAGCGGCATGGGCATTGGCATCAGCCACGCGTTGAACACCACCTTCTTCGGCTTGCTGGTGGCCATCATCGCGTTGATCGGCTGGAGTTACTTCAACCGCAAGATCGAGCGTATGGCTGTGGAGATGGAAAGCATGCTTAGCGACCTGCTGTCCAAGCTTTATCGCGACTCCACTGACACCGCCATTTATCACCGCTCCGATCGTCGCGCCGCCAGCGTCGAGTAACTTGCCGCGAGCCTCCCCGCTGACCCATGAAGTTCTACAGCAAACCGCGCCGCACCCCGACGATCATCATCGTCGCGCTCATAGACATCCTGGTGGTGCTGCTGATCTTCTTCATGGTCACAACGACGTTCATCCGCCAGCCGGCCGTGCAGATCACCCTGCCGAAATCCAAAACCGGCAAGGAAGTTAAACGCGAACAGGGCCTCGTCCTCACCGTCTCGCCCGACGGCAAGATGTTTCTGAACACGCAGCC
Source organism: Verrucomicrobiia bacterium (assembly GCA_041667205.1). Classification (GTDB taxonomy): domain Bacteria; phylum Verrucomicrobiota; class Verrucomicrobiia; order CAIQCK01; family CAIQCK01; genus CAIQCK01. The sequence goes on from JBAYFL010000025.1 coordinate 20,041, forward strand.
CGTTCCCACAGAGCAACTCGTGGAACGGTTGCGCGCCGCCAGGATTCAAAACCCCAACGTCGTGGTGGAAATGCGGGCCGACCAAAAGACCACGCTCGACCTCATTATCACCGTCGTGGACGCCGCCAATCAGGCCGGCATCCAGATCATCAACACCTTTACCCGTTCCGGCACTGCCGCGCCATGAACTGCTTCAATGCCCACGAGCGCTAACACCAACGCTGGAGAGAAATCGCCTGAAGCGGTGGGCGGTCAGCGGTGGTGGTTGCACCCTTATTTTCTGATCATTCTCGCTGCCTTTTGCGTGACAGCGGCGGAGTTGCTTTTCAAGCGAGGCGCTGTGGCCACAGCCAATGACCCGGCGCCGCTGGGGATTATCGGCGTTTCGGTGCTCGGCTCGGTCTGGACGTGGTTGGGCATTGCGCCTTATATCGCCAGCTTTCTCATCTGGCTCCACGTGCTAAGACGTGTGCCGTTGCATATCGCGTTCAGCATCATGAGCGTCACCCAAGTGCTCGTGCCCCTGGGTGCATGGTGGTTTTACAGTGAGAACATCAGCCCGTGCCGTTGGGCTGGAGTATTGATCGTCTTGGCTGGCATTTTCGTGGTGGCCCGGCCAGCGATGAAAGCGGAGGAAGATCTGTGACGCCGGAAATTCTCATGCTTTGCGTTGCCTCGCAGCTCTGTCTCGTGACGGGCCAGTTGCTGCTGAAACACACAATGAATCAAACGAACCTGACGCCCATGCCTTGGCAGCGCGTGATCCCGCTGTTCGCACTTGGCATTTCCATACTCAGTGGCTGGTTCTTTCTCTGGGGCGGACTGCTCCAAAAGACAGACTTAAGTTACATTTATCCTTTTGAAGGAATGGGTCCGGCGCTGATGCTTATCGGTGCCTGGCTATTCCTGAAGGAGAAGCTCACGTTGCAGTCCTGCATCGGCATCGGTCTGATCAGCGTGGGCATCGCGCTTGTTTCGGCCAGTTAGCGCTCGTGACAATGGTCCAATGCGCCGCAATGGGGCCGCTGCGACTGGGCCGGCAGGTATTCGGGAAGGTGGTCGCAGCTTGGCGCGGCGCTATTCCCACTTGATCTGAGCGCTCGCCCATCCAAACACATTAGCGACGCTCCAAAACAATTTCACGATCAACTGCCAACCGCGCGCTTCGTGTTTGGGTTTCACTTGTTGACTCTTCACTTCCATAAACATCTCTCACATGACTGCCGCGGAACCTCAACCATCAACCTCGCGCTGTCAAGCGGAGGTGGAGAATCCTCACCTTTTACGCTTCCCGTTTGGCGTCTCATCGGTAGAATCCTGCCGTCATGACAAACTCACACGAAACTCTCCTGACTATCAACATCCCCGGCCTGAAAAAATTGCGCAGCGGCAAGGTTCGCGAGATTTTTGATCTCGGTGACCGCTTGCTGTTTCTCGCCACCGACCGCATCTCGGCGTTCGATGTGATCATGCCGACCGGGATTCCGCTCAAGGGCCGCGTGCTGTCATCCATCTCGAAGTTCTGGTTTGAGAAGACGGCGCACATCATCCCGAACCATGTCTTGACGATGGACTTTGCTGACTTCCCTGCCCCGTTGCAACCGTATCGTCAGCAACTCGAAGGACGCGCCATGATCGTCAGAAAATGCGAGCCGCTCGCAGTGGAGTGCATCGTGCGCGGCTACCTCGCCGGCTCCGGCTGGAAGGAATACAAACAGAGCCAGAGCGTCTGCGGCGTCAAACTGCCCGCTGCGCTGCTCGAGTCTTCCGAACTGCCTGAACCGATCTTTACGCCGTCCACGAAGGCGCAAAGCGGCCACGACATCAACATCAGCTACCAACAATCGGCGAAGATCCTGGGCCAGGATCTGGCAGATCGGGTGCGTGACACCTCGCTGGCCATCTACAAGTGGGCGCGGGCATTTGCGCGCGAGCGCGGCATCATCATCGCCGATACAAAGTTCGAGTTCGGCCTGTTGCCGAACGGCGAGGTGATCCTGATTGACGAGGTGCTGACACCGGATAGCTCGCGGTTCTGGCCGGCTAGCGAATACCAGCCCGGCCGCAGCCAACCGAGCTTCGACAAGCAGTTCGTGCGCGACTATCTCGAAACGCTCGACTGGAACAAGACGCCACCGGGGCCAAAGCTGCCGGAAGAAATCGTCGCAAAGACGAGCGAGAAGTATCTGGAAGCCTATCGCCGGATCACGGGAACAGAATTGTAAGAGTAGGACAGGCGTATCGCCTGTCTAGGTCATCAATCAACGGACAGGCGGGACGTCCGTCCCACTTCCCATGCAGGCGCTCATAGACGAATTCATTACCCACGTTGCTCTCGAGCGCGGGCAGGCCAAGAATACGCAGGACACCTATCGGCGGATGCTGACGCAGTTTACCGGTTACCTGCAAGGCCGCAACGTGTCGCGTTGGGGCGAGGTCACATCGCAGCACATCACCGAGTATTTGCTCTACCAGCGGAAGCGCGAGATGGCCCTCAACTCGATCCTGTTGGAGCTGGCGGCGATCCGCGTCTTTTTTCGCTTCCTCTACGCCAACCGTTTTGTGCCCTCGAATGTGGCTGAACTCATAGACCGGCCCCGGAAATTCAAGTCACTGCCCAAATCGCTCTCGATGGCCGACGTGGACAAACTACTTCAACTGCCCACCGGTGACGATCCGCGCGCCGTGCGCGATCAGGCGATTCTTGAGGTGATGTATGCCAGCGGCCTGCGCGCATCTGAACTCGCAACGCTGAAACTGGAGAACATCAATTTTGAGTCCGGCTTCCTGCGCGTGATTGGCAAGGGCAACAAGGAGCGCATCGTGCCAATCGGCCGGCAGGCGCTGGAGCGGCTGAAGCTATATCTCGACCGGATGAGGCCGAAGCTCGTGCGACCGCACACGCCAAGCGCGCTGTTCCTGAGCAACCGCGGCCGGCAACTGAGCCGCGTGACGTTGTGGAAAATGGTGAGCAGTTACGCCAAACGAGCTGGCATCGCCAAACACGTCAGCCCGCACATGCTGCGGCACAGCTTCGCCACGCACCTGTTGGAGAACGGTGCTGATCTCCGCGTCATTCAGGAGATGTTGGGCCACGCCGACATTTCAACAACGCAGGTCTATACTCACGTGGACAGCCAGCGCCTCAAGAGCGTGCATTACCAGTTCCATCCGCGCGCGAAGTGACGACGGATTCTTCGCTTGGCATGACGGCGCGCATCCGCTAGCTTTTTGCCCGTGGCCGACCTTAAGCAGATTGAAGAGCGCCTCGGTCATCAGTTCCGACGGACTGAACTGTTGACCGAGGCGCTCACGCATCGTTCGGTGCTCCACGAGAGCAGCCCGAAGAAGTCCGTCACGCCCAAACCCACCACCGACAACCAACGGCTGGAGTTCTTCGGTGACGCGGTCCTTCAACTGGCGCTGACGGAGGTGGTCTTCGACCGTTTTCCCCATGCCGACGAAGGCGAGTTGACGAAGATGCGCGCCCGCTTTGCCAATCGCCACATGCTTTGCCATCTGGCCCGCGCCCTGTCGCTTGGCGACTACCTCCATCTTGGCAAGGGTGAGGAAACCAGCGGCGGCCGTTCGCGCACGTCGAATCTCGCCGATGCATTTGAGTCGGTCGTCGGCGCCATCTATCTGGATGCCGGTTTCGAGGCAGCCCGACGGTTTGTGCTCACCCAGCTTCAACCGGAACTCGCTCAACTGGACATCGGCCCTGACGCTGACAACCCCAAGGGCATGTTGCAGGAGATGATCCAGGAGCGCCACGCCAAGAACCCGCTCTACCGTATCACCAGCCAGAGCGGACCTGACCACGCGAAACACTTCGAGGCCATCGTCGAGTTGGACGGGCAGGAACTTGGGCGCGGCGTCGGCCAGAGCAAGAAGGAAGCCGAGACACGCGCCGCCTATGCGGCCATCGCCAGCCTGAGCGGCTCGCCGGAAGGGCACTCGGCCAAGCCGTCGTGAGCGTTGCTCAGTTGACGCGAAACACTTTCTGGTAAAGCGCGCGCACTCGTTGCCGGGCCGCCCGGTAGATCTTCCAGAATTCCTCCAACGACGGAGCACCGAGACGGCACGCCAGGGCCGCTTGATCTTCCGCCGTCGCAGGCAGGCCCGACACGGAGTTGTTCTGAACGCGACGCAGGACCAGCTCGATGCGGCGCTGCACCATGTAGTCTTCGCGCAAGTGGCGGGCTTCCTCCTCCGTGAGTGCGCCGACCTTCCCCAATTCGCCAAGCGCCTCCAACGTGTGTGGCCGGCGAACCGCTGGATGCGCCGCGCCGTGGCGCAACTGGAGCGCCTGCACGATGAACTCGACCTCGACAACGCCGCCCGCGCCGGTCTTAAGGTTCAACTCCGGCTGTCTCTGGTCGCCGCGTTCGTGTTCGACGCGCGCCCGCATCCGCGCGATCTCAGCCAGTTCTGCGTCGGTCAGCGGTCGTGAGTAGATCGTCTTGTCCACCAGCCGCTGGAACTGTCTGCCGAGCGCGGCGTCACCCGCAATGAACCGGGCCTTCGTCAACGCCTGCCGTTCCCACAATAGCGCGCGCTTCTCGTAGTAGGCGGCATATGCGTCGAGCGACTGCGCGAGCACGCCTTTGTCGCCGTCGGGTCGCAGCCGCGCGTCGAGTGCATACACGGAGCCTTCGTCGGTCTGGCGGCCCATGAACTCGATCAACCGTTTCGCTAGCGCGACGGCAACGTTGGTCTGCTTCACGCCGCCCTGCGTGACGAAGAGCACGTCGAGATCGGCGCCGTAGCTCAGCTCGTGGCCGCCGAATTTGCCCACACCGATGATGGCAAACGGCAGGCGCGGCGCTTTCAGTTCCTTCAGGCACGCCGGCAGCGCGAAATCCACGCAAGCTTCGGCCAGCGTGGACTGTTCGTCCTGAACTTTCTCAAGGTCGCTGAGGCCAAGCACGTCGCGCACTCCACAGCGCAGCAACTCGGCTCGCTTGTAGATGCGTATCCAATCTTCCGGTTTCCGTCGGCCCCGCGTCCCGCACAATTCCTCCAGCACGTCCTCGCGCGACTTGTAGTGCCGTAGAATGTCGGGTCGCGTCACCTCCTCGAATAACTCCGGCCGCCGGACGACGACATCCGCCAGGAAGCGGCTGTTATCGAACAGCCTCAGCAACAGGTCGAGCACCTTCGGATTGGAAGCCAACATCTCGAAGAGCATCGCCCGGGAACCGTAACTCTCGGCGAACCGCTGCAATTGATTCAGCGCCTCGTCGGGTTGCGCGAGCCCGGCGACGGTCGTGCCGCCGCCTTCAGCGTGATGCTCGGCGATGGAGCGAGGGTTCACGACGCGCAAGATCTCCGGCAGGATGCGAGAAAAGAGCGCGCCGGTGCGGGCGGAGATGTGGACGTGTCCCGGCCCTCGTGCCATCTGGTAGAGAACCTTCGCCGCCGCGTCGGGCTTCCGAAAACCGGCGGACGACAGCGCTTCGACAAACTCCGTCTGGCGCGTCTGGTCGCCGAACATTTTGCGCCAGCGGGCACGAGCTTCGTTCCGCGGCGCGCCGAGCAGGCGGGCGTAAACCTCGCGCACGCGGCGGGTGTGCGACGACAACTGCTTTTCAAAAGCCGCGATCGTGTCGAAGCCGAGCGAGCGCGCCAGACGCAAGACGGCGGCCCGGTCAGTCGGGATGGTGTGAGTTTGCAGGCCGGCGTCCATTTGCAGCCGGTGCTCGACCGTGCGGAGAAAATGGTAGGCGGCGGTCAGGTCGTTTACCTCGTCGTGCGGTAGTTGGCCGTATTCGCTGAACTTCTGCAAAGCTCCAAGCGTGCTGGCGGTTTGCAGAAACGGGCTGCGACCCGCGTGGAGAAGCTGGAGCGTCTGCGCCACGAACTCAATCTCGCGGATGCCGCCGACGCCAAGCTTCACGTGCCGCGTCAGCCGTGCGTCGCCGACGATCTCCCGCTCGATGCGCTGTTTGATGAGCGCGATCTCGCCGAGCACCTCCTCGCTGACGTAGCGCGGGAAGCGGAACGGGTGGATGGTTTCAAGAAACTCCTCCACCAAATGCGCGCTGCCGGCGCAGCAACGGGCCTTGATGAGCATCATCCGCTCCCACGTCTCGCCGCGGCTGGCGTAGTAATCCTCGCAGCTCTCCACCGTGCGGACCAGCGAGCCCGCGTCGCCTTCCGGTCGCAGCCGCAGGTCCACGCGGAACAGGTCGCCCTCCGTCGTGCGCGCGCTGACGGACGCAACGACGGCCTCGGCCAGTTTGGTGAAAAACTGCTGGTTCGACATCGTGCGGCGGCCATCGCGCATCGTATCGCCGTCGGCGCCGTAGAGGAACATGAGGTCAATGTCGCTGCTGTAGTTCAACTCCCGCCCGCCGATCTTGCCCAGTCCGATGATGGCGCAATCGCGGTTCGACGGCTCGCCGTATCTCGCGGTCAACTCCGGCCAGTGAATCGCAAGCACCTCGCGCAGACACACATCGGCGAGGTCAGAAACCTCCGACACCACCTGCACAAGGTTGGCGCGGCCAGTCAGGTCGCGCAGCCCGATGAGCGCCATCTCGCGCTGTTTGAACCGCCGCAGCGCGTTCAGCTTCATGCCCGGCAACGCGATGGTGACGGCGGCGTTTGCATCGTGAGCCAGCGCCACCTTCGGCCGCCCCTCATCGAACTGCGCATCGGTCAACAGCCAGTCCAGATACTCAGGATGCCGCACCAGCGTGTCGCTGATGGGTTGTGACGCGCCAAACCCCGCCGCCAGCACAGGCACCAGCCAGCCGTTCTGCTCCAAGAGTTGCAGCAACCGCGTCCGTTCCGGCTCGCCGTCGAGCAAACGCTGGAAATTCCGCCGGGAGCGATCGGGGTCCGCCGAAGCGCGGCAAGCGACGTCAATGGCGGCGGGCAGTGATGATGGCGCCTTCATTTACCAAGGGACTCGCGCGACGGGCGGGAGTCTTGCGAGCGCGCTTTCATTCTTGTCTGCGCTTGTTCGAGGATCGCGCGCTCCTCGCGGGTCAGACTGTGAATTCCATGACGCGAAATCTTGTCGAGAATCGGATCCACTTGTTTGCTGATGAACTCCTCCGGCGACATGTTCTTCACGTGCCGCCGCTCTTCCACAAGCCGCGTTACGGGTCGTGCCGCAGCCTGAAGCGTTTCGACGAACCGCGACGGCCCTCCCCAGCCGAGCCACTTGATGAACACGTAGCCGACGACAATCCCGCCGAGGTGCGCCAGATGCGCAACCTGGCCGCTGGCCTCCACCAGCGACTCGTAGGCCACCAGCGCCACGGCGATCCATGCCCACCATTTGGCCTTCATCGTGACCGGCACCACGAAGAACAACAGCAGCGTGATCGGCCGTTCCGGCACCAGCGTGGCGAAGGCGATGCAAACCGCATACACCGCCGCCGACGCGCCGAGCAACGGCACCGCGCTGTGCCAGTTGAACGCGAGCCAGCACGCGGCGCCGAAGAGGCCGCCGGCGAAGTAAAGTTGCAAGAACCGCCGAGGTCCGATGTATTCCTCGACATCGCGTCCGAATATCCAGAGCGCGAGAAGATTAAAGATGATGTGGAGGATGTTGACACTGTGCAGGAACATGTAGGTGCCGAGCTGCCACACCATGCCTGAACGCAGTCCGCGTCCGCTCAGCCCGAAAATGCGATCGAAGAGCGAGCGCCACGAAGGATCCCCTTGAACGATCTGGCTCAGCGCGAACAGCAGCGTTTGCAGCGCGAACACCGCGACCGTGGCTACCAGCAACAGGCGAACCGCCGCCGAAGGCTTGCCCAGCCAACCCAAGCCGGGCGAATCTCCCATGTTCCATGAACTTCGCCATCTCATGCCAGATCGGCTGTCGTAATCTTGATTCGAGTCGTTGTTGCCATCGTGCTCTCGCCTGCTTTTGTCGACGGTCATTAAAGCCATCTTGCCGTAGCTTTGCGAAGGAAAAAGCGCTCGGCCCGGTTACGCACGCCGTAATGAATATGGAAACTTCTTCGTAACCCGCCACTCCGTGCTGGGAATCCCGCGCTGGAACCGCGGGTTGCATGGCCTACTCATACTTGATTGCAACGATCTCCAGTTCCTGTTCGCCAGACGGAGACCTGAACCGCACGCGCTCGCCCAGCCGAGCGTTCAACAGACCCTTGGCAATCGGCGACAACCAACTCACCCAGTCGCGATCAATATCCACCTCATCCACGCCGACGATGCGATAGCTCGACCCCTCACCGCTACGTTCCCGCACTGTCACCGTCGCACCGAACTGGACGCGCTGCGCGTCGGCCGGCGGAGGCACCACCACCGCTGACTCCACACACTGCTGAAGCTGGTCAATCCGCTGGTTCACCTCCTGGAGTCGGCGTTTCGCGTCGGGATCATCCGCTGCCGCGAGCTGTGGCCGCTCCACCTGCACCAGCCGCTCCAGCTCCTCCCGAAACCGCCGCGCCCCATCCGGCGTGATGTAATTCTGCGCGCCCGGCGGCAACGGCGCCCGCCGCGCTAGCGTCGGCCGCTCAGGCTGGTCGTCGGATTCGCGAATGAAAGCCCGGCTCATGACGCACAATCTCCCAGTTGTCGTTCAGAGCAACAAGCCAGCCCCACTTGGACATTCAACTGTGCCATGTAGAACACCTTTAGTTGTTTCCTTTCATCATCCACGGCCTTGCCACGCTGTCGGCGCGGAGGTGGTTCCAGTATTTCCCGACGAAGCTCGCCTGCGCTTCACGGCCGGGATGGACGCCGTCGGTAAACATGCGGCGGGCCCATGTGTTGTCCCAGATATAAGGCCCCCAGCAGAGCCACGGCAGTCTGCACTGGATGCCTTCGAACGCGGTGCCGGCCTCGCCGCGAATCTGGCCCTCAATCAGCCACTTGATTCCAAACGCCTCCTGCCACACGTGCGGCTCGAAGCCGGTGAAATGCCGGAAACCGTCGGCGGTGAGATAGGCGATCTTCAGGTTCGGGTAACACTTCAGGCAATAGCTCAGCACCTTGGCGAGGTCGCGACGCATCTCCTGCATCCGTTCGGGAAACACCGCAGGCCGATGGTCGCGGTTGCTGGCGCGGTGATAGGTCGTGTGAAGGAACAACACTTGCACCTGTTTCACCGAATAACCGGGCCGCCCCACCAACTCCGTTGCCCGGTCCCATACCCTGCCCTGTAGTTGCGAAATCTCCGGCAACTGCTGGCCGCCAACGGCTGCGTTCAGCATTTCAAAGCGCGGATGCAAGTCCTTCGCGCGCTGGCGAAGTTCCTGTTCGAACGCACGGAAATACATCGAGCAGTTGGAGTGACCAAACACCAGCGCGAGGATGCGGCCATTGCGGTCATCGGGCTTGCCGTCGGCGTTCAGCGGCCGGATGGTTGCGGCGATGCGCTCGCCCGCGCGGCGATGGGCCAACGGCATTTCGTTCTTTGCGCCGGGATAGAGGCCGGTCTCGTATTTGCCGAGAAATGGCGCGCCCTTGGTGAACGGCACGAGCGTCGCCGGGTCGAAGTCACTCTTCACCTCCATCGTCCTCGGCGGTTGCGGTGGCTGTTGGGCGTGGCAGACGACTGTCAGTAGCAGGACGACCGCTGCAATCATTGATGATCGTATCATGGCAATTCCTCCATTGATTTCTTGGCGGGGTTCACGTTTCGCGGTGATGATAGTTCCTGTTGTTGTGCGGCTTTATGCAGTGCCGGGAAAATCCACGGGATCGCCGACGTGGCAACGCCGGGCCAGCCCATCCAGCCCAGGCCGTTGTTCGCGCCGGTCAGCGCCGCTTCCTGGTCCGTCCCCTTCAGCCACGTCCGCGCGGCGTCGAGGTATTTGCGGTCGCCGGTGATCCCGTAGGCGCGGCCCAACGCCCGCATCGAGAAGCGGTAGTTGGGACTCTCCAGCTTGCCGGCCGCGACGGCTGCGACGATCAGATCGGCCGCCTCGACCAACTTCGCGCGCAGGAGCTCGTCAGGCTGGAAATCATAGAGCGCCCAGCCGAAGTGCGGGCCGTAGTTCTCCTGAAAAACCGGCAGTTGGCGGGCCGGGCGCTTCTGCAGATTTCGCCAAACGTCCTGGGCCATCTCCCACGCCTTGGGATCCCACGTCAGCCGATGATATTCGATCATCATCTCGCCACACAGGTAGTCAGCGCGGACGGTATAGTTATACAGTCGCAGCTCGGCACTGCCTTTGAACCCCTTCGCCCAAAGATCGAGTGTGTAGTCGGCGATCTGGCGCAGGGTCTCCAGGGCGTAGGGGTCGCCGGTGAACAGGTAGTGATCAATAACGCCGCCGCAGGTGTTGATGATGTTCCCCCAACTCAACCAATGCGTGATGCCCTCGCCGCCCAAAAAGCCCAGCGAGCGTCGGCCCGGCAGGTTGAACTCGAAATGGCAGGCATCAACGTCAAAGAGGTGCGACGTCTGCCGCAGCGCGAAATCGAACCGCGACGGATTGCCCGTATACCACGCCGCCAGCCACGCCCCGCGCTGGATGCCGCCGCCCGGCGACGTCGAGCCGTTGTCAATCACACCCAACCGCGTCAGGGGTCGAAAGCCCGGCTGCTGGCCCATCACGTCCATGATATACTCCGCCCCGGGGAATTGGTGCCAACCGATCGAGGCGCCGTAGTCCCACATGCCATTGAGGCGGAATCGCTCGGCGTTCTTGATGGCCTGATCGGCCGCCCGCAAGAGCGCTTCGTCGAATTCCTTGAATCGCCCCGGCTCGCGGCCCCGCAATGGTCCCGCTGCGCCCGTTCCGCACAGATACCACGCCGGCGCCAACGCATACGCCGGTGTCGCCCACGCAGCCGCCAGCGCCGCGCCGTCGCCCTCGCCGAACGCCAGCAGGATATCGTGCGTCTTGGCGTGTCCGCGGGCCGTGTTCAGGTCGCGCGACCTTCCGGGCTGGGTCGCGCCGAAGTCCGGATCGGCGAATGGGAACCAGTCACAGGCGAAGAAGTAGAGCTTCTGACCGAACTCCGCGTGGATGCGGCGGAACATCTCCCTGGGCAGAAATGCCATTTGTTTTGCCCCCGCCGCCCCCATGCGGATATTGACCAGCGTTCCCGGATCGAGCTTCGCCAGCGCCACCCTCAGGGCCTTTTCGTCGAACGATGTTTTGAAGAGGCCTTTCGGCTCATCAGTCAGCACGCCGGGCAGGTCGGCCATCATCACCATCGGTCGGACCGCCCACATGCGGTCAAAATCCAACTCGCGGCCGGACTCGGCGGCCCACAACTTCACCGTCAGCGTGTCGGGCGTGACGGTGAAGGCCTTCGGGTGCGTCTGCCAGAAATCGCGCACAGCCACCGTCAAGGCTCGCGCGCCCTCGCCGACGGCGACAAACCCGTCGCCGCGCCGGCCAGCGGATGCCGGCTTCTTGCCGGTTGTCGCCGTGAAATGCTCATCATCCGACTGAAGGACGAGAACGCCATCGGCGCCGAGGACGGGAATGTTGATTGGTTTACCGTCGGCCGCCGTCCGCACACGTCCCGTGGGCGCGCTGAGCTTCAACTCGACGCCGAATTCCTTGAGCCATTCCTTCGGCCACCGCCCGGTGAAGATGAGCGTCGGCCGCAGGTGAACCCACGGCTTGCCCGCGTAGAAGTAGTGACGGATGACGTAGCGGCAGTAGGCCTCGCCTGCGGCCGACGCGCAGACGCCGCTCTGTTTCACGATCACGCGCAACGGCGACGCTTCTTCGACCTCGATCTTGTAGTCGCGCTTGGCCCACGCCATCGCGAAGCGCTGGCCGTCCTGGCGGGTCACGTAGAACGTGCCGGTCTCACGCGGACTGAGATAAGGCCAGCCGCCCAGCGACACCTCGCGCCACAACAACGGCTGCGTTTTGCTGAAAGCGACCCGTAACGCGCCGGTGGTAACCGTGATTGCATCGCCCGCTTCCGCGACCTGCACCGGTTGCGCAACGGCCGGCCACACCGCTTTGACAATGCCCTGCCAGTTGAGCCGATAAAAGCGCTTGCTCCTCGCGCCGACGCTGGCTTGGAAATCGAGCAACGCGAAGCGAATCCACTTCTTCTCCTTGTCCCACCACGCAATCGGCCGCGCCACCAACGGCACCGGCTGTCCCCTGTCGTCCGTCAGCCGAAGCTGCGTCACATCCGCCACCGAGTTTGTCGCGAACGGCACGCCCTGCGTCACCGGCCAAGCCGGGCGCGTCACGCCGGCGCGCTCCTCGACGGCGATATCCACCATCTTCGCTGCAAGCAACCGCTCAACATTCTCTGCGGCCTCCACACTCATCGCCAGCAGAACAAGCGCCAAGCAACACTTCACGACATTCCTCCGTTGGTGTTCACTTCTGGTTCCACTTCTCGCCTTCTTTGACGTATTCGGTGCGACCGACGATGCGGCGGATGGGGGTGCCTTTGTCGAACCACCAGTGGTCGGCCTCGCCGACGGTGTTGCCATACTTCGCGAACATGATTCGCTCGGTGATGAAACCGTCGGCGGCAAATAGCTCGCGGCTGACTTGCTCACCGTCGCGATTGTAGTAGTCGCGGGTCGCGAGCTTGCCGGCTTCGTAGGTGAGGCGGCGGATGGCTTTGCCTTCGTAGTTAAGATCGTGGTGCTGGGCGATGACACCTTTGCGATACCATTCGCGGGCGATGGCTCCATCGTAGAGGTGGACGATCTCGCGGACGGCTTCGGGGACCATTGCGGCGGCGGCAGCGGGTGATTCGGTGTTGTTGACCAACCAACGGTCGCGAGTCCATGAGAAGTTCTTGGGCGCATCGCCGAGCACTTGCAGGACGGCGGGCGTCGTCAGGTTCAGCGCGGCGCTCGGCTCACTTTCGAGGCCGGACCATTCGACGGCGACGGCGCTGTATTGGCCCGGCGTGAGGCGGAGCGTCTCGCTGGCGCGGACGGGGCGCGTGGTAAATCGCCGGCCGTTGTGCGCGAGATGATAGCCGAACGTCTCGTAGTGCGATTCGCCGGGGATAAGCTGCACCGCGCCGCGCAACGGCAGCAGCCACGGCCGGTCGGGACGGCGGACGGCCATCACGTAAACATCCCGGCCGCGCTGGCGAAACAGCGGCGAGTTGGTGTCCTTGACATCCTGCCGCAGACCGAGGTCAACCGCTTTTACCTTCTTCCACTCCGCGTCGGTCAGGAGGTGATAGCGCAGATCGGTCACCGGCCAACCCCGGAACATACCGGCGTTGACCAAGGTGCCGTGCAGTCCGCGGGTGAGGTCCTCGAAGGTCGTGGGCGTCTTGCGCTCGTAGCCGATGACCTCACGCCGCGCGGCAATTGCACCGGCGGGTGGGAAGCCTTCGGTGGATTTGACATGCAGAACCTGGCCGTTATCGCGCAGGTCTTCGGTCAGCTCAGTAACGGGGCCTTTCTCCATGTCGTAGCGCACCGTGAAGGCGACCTTCGTGCCGTCGGGGCTGCCTTTGGCCTCGCCGTCGAAACCCGGGTAGAATTGCTTGCTCGGTATCAGCCTGTCCGAGAGAAAGTATTTGTATTGCCAAGTGTCGCCGCTGCGCAGATCGAACATGGCGGAGTCGCCGACCGCGAATCGCCCGCTGTGGCCGCACGGGCTGAGGTTGCCGACGCCGCCCGCCGCGAGCACGTGGACGTTGCTGGGCGCCGGCTCGTTCCAGCGCCGTCCGCGCGCGATGCCGTCGCCGATGAGGAAATGCTCGCCGTTGCCCTGCCACGCCATGTGCGCCGCTTCGAGCGCCAACATGCCGGGGCGGCGGTTGCTGCCGTCGAGGTTCCACCACCACACGCCGCCACCGAACGGTTCGGCCTTGTTGTCGTGGCGCGTGAAGAACATCGGATGGCGCGGATTGGTCACCCACTGGAAGCCGGTGCTGTCCTTGAGTTCCTGCGTGCCGCCGCCCGCGCGAATCGGGATGCGCGCCGTGCGGAACGCCGGTGTGCGCGAGGTGTCCTTGATGCCGCCATAGACCCACTGGTCGTTGCAGTCCACGCCGCCGATCTGGTCCATGCCGTCGCCGATCTTCACGGACTTGCCGGTGTCCATGTCCACCCAGATGACCGGCGAGCCTCCGTCGGCGGCAAAGCCGCGGTCGGCCTCCTTGATCTGGACGTAGAAGAGCCAGTTGTGATGGTTCGCCCAGGACGCTCCGGGCATCATCAGAATGCCGAGGCCCAACTCGCGATCCTCGTTCTTGAGCAAGTCATAAATGCGCACGGTCGGCCGGGATGGCCCCGCATACGGCTGGCCAATCCGGGCATCAAACACAATCGGGCAATGCCTATAGGTGAGATAGCGTCCGTCGTGGCTCCAGCATTGGTGTTGGTGGTAATTGGCGTGGTCGTCCACCACCGGGTCGTGCGAGATGCGCCACAGCGCGACGTAGTTCCCAAACTCCGGGCGGTTGATGACGAGCTTCTGCGCGAAGAGCGCGGCGTCGCCTATGAGCAACGCGACGAGCGCTGCGGCCAGTTGCCAGAGCCGAAGGCGGGTTGGGGCGTGGCGGTTGTTCATGGCAACTCCAATTAATTGTGGACTCCCAGCTAGCCACCGTTGCTGAGCGCTCCCTTGGCCACCAATGCCGCCAAGTTCCAGTTGGTTACCCACGAGCCATACCATTGATCGTAGATGGCCCGGATACCGCCGTCGCGCAGCGACACGTAGTCCGGCAGGCGTTGGGTCTTCCGCTGCTCAGGCGTCGCGCCGCTGGTGCTCGTCCATGTCACCCGCTCGGCTCCAAACCGCGCCACCGCTTCCTTTACCAAGGCCACGTTCGCGTCCCGATACGAGTCGCCCGGATAAGGACTCGGCAGCCACGGATCGGCGGTGTTTGGTGTCTCGGGCCGGTTCCTGACGGCGGCGTTGCCGTGCAGCCAGGCGGATTTTCCTCCCAGCCCGATATTCACCACCCCCAATTCCTTGTTGATTGCCGCGTAACGGTCGAGGAAGAACTTCCGGCATTCGGGGATGCGAAGATCGGGCATGATCGAATACTGCTCGGCCGTCTTGGTTGATTGCTTCGCGCGGAGCCAGCCCGTCGGCCATCCGCGGCCTTTCACTTTCTCCGCGGCAAGCTGGACCGAAGGCGTCGCTGACCAACCGTAACCCGCGTTGGTCCACGCGCGGCGGTGCGCGTTGGCAACCTCGTGCGGAACCGTCATGACCCATTCCCATTTGAAACCGGGCGGCACACAAACGCCGTCAGCCGGGTGGTCAAAGCCCGTCGTGTGGAACTGCAGCCCGACGGCCAGCATCTCCCGCACCGCATGGTCCTTGTCCGCCACGAACAACCGCGCGAGACCTTTCTTGATCTGGACCGCTTTGACGTAAGTGTTGGGAACGGAGATGGACATCTCACTGCCGTGGATTCGCTTTCCATACCCTTCCATGCGCCGTTCGTTTCCCCGCTTGTTGGGCGCTTTCGGGTCGTAGGCGGGTCTGCCAGTGTTCGACTGCGGGATGAACTCCTTGGCGAACTTGATGATCCGCGCGATGTCCTCGTCGCGCACCATGTCCGGGGTTTCCAAGTCGAGGCACTGATACGGTGCCCAAGTGATCGGTCGTTTCGGCTCGGCCGAGACCGGCCCCGGTAGGAACCCGGACGCAACCGCTGCGATTCCCGTCTTCAAGAAGTCACGTCTTTGCATAGCATTCTCCTCTGGCACGATTTTGATGGGGGCACCGTCACGCCTCACGGCAAGACAGTGCGGGGTTGAGCAGGCTGAACGTGGATTTTGCGGATCGCCTTGATGATGCGGTCCAGACGTTGCAGTCGGAGTGGCAACGCGATGCAGGCATGGCGCAGAGTCTTTCACACCGCCCCTCGACCGGGGTAGTCGCATAAACATGCTCTCGGCGGGCCATTCTGGAAAGCCGCTCTGCTTTCAGTGGCGCGGCCCGGTTTCCGCCACGTAAAGCTGCGTCCAGTCACCGCTGCTGACGTTGAAATAGATGCGCCGGCCATCGGGACTGAAGACGGGGTGCGGATGCGACTTGCGCCACGACTTCGCGCCGCGCGTGTTGTCGAAGCGGTGGAGGATGACGTGGTTCTTGCCGCGGATGTCACTCACCGCTACGCCCCACTCTTTGTCAGTGCCGCCGAACTTCTCCATTGTCGTGTCCGTGACGACCAGTTTGCCGTCGGGGCTGGCGGTCGGATGGTCGCCACGGAACGCGGGCAGGTCGGGAATGCGCCGGGCGCTGCCGTTGTTGCTATCCATGAGGTAATTGCCCTTCTGGACGATCGTCCGCGAATCGGGATGCCACGCCGGATGTCCCCAGTTCGCCGTCGCAAACAGGAACCGCTTGTTCTCCAGGTCGTAGCAGACCAATCCGAGCCGGACGCTCGCCTTGGAACTGCGAAAATCACCGCCGCCCGGCGAGGCCAGCTTGAAGAACACGCGCTTGAGGTCGGGACTGATGATGGGAAAGAACACCGACATCGGTTTGTCGCCAAAGAGCTTGCTAATCAACTCCGGATACGCTGCCCGCACCGCGTCGGCCGTAACCGCCGTGCGAGCCTCGCCGGTCTCGACGTTGAGCAGTTCCAGATCGCGGTGCGCGCCGGGATTCCAGTGCTGGCCGTAGATCGGCACGAGATCGCTGTTGGCTTGACCCCAACACAGTTGCCGCTCCCGCGCCAGCACGCGCTCCTTGCCCGACTCGACATCCACCACGGCCACGAGCCATTCGCCGTTGCGCATGTCGTGAAACACCACGCGCCGGCCACGCGAGACCCACTGCTGGCAGGCAGCTCGATGCGCGTCCTCGGTGTTGACGTTCCGCGCCAGCACCTTTTCCACACCCGTCGAGCGTTCGAGGATACGGAGTTCGCCGCGATGGGAGTCGGGAGTGGTCGAGGCATAGAACAACACCCAGCGGCCGTCGGGACTTTCGGGACAGACATTGACGTAGGAATGAATCGTGTGCCGCCCCGGCTGCGTCGTGACGGGCTGAATCCTCACGCCGCTGCACCACGGGCCGAGCGGGTCTTCAGCGCCGTTTGCGTCAATCACAGCGACTGCGGCCAGCAATACCATCAACCACCATGAACTCATATTCTTCTCCCATTTCCCGCGACGGAGTAGCGGGCTACGTAGGGGCGATCTTATCGCTGTGCCGCCATCCACTCGGCGTGGGTTTGAGCCACCTTGCCTACCGTGCAGTCGCCGCGATGAATCCAGAGACGATAGCGTAGTGTGACGGGCCTGCCAGGTTCGAGTTTCGCGGTTTGGAGCGCGGGCCAGGTCGGGTTCAGCACACCATAGTAACGTGTCATCCACGTCGTCGGATGGGTCGGGTTCTTTGGATGATCGAAGATGGCCACGCCGCTGACGGCTTCACCAGTGCCAAACTTGGCGGAGTAGTCGGCCCACAGCGCCTTCACCTGCACGGCGTCCTTCTCGATGCGGCCTGTCGGTAGCGAGACCGACGCATCGCGCCGGGGCGCGACTCGCAACGTGAAACCGCCGTAACCTTTGTTGCCGTCGTGACGGCCGCGCATATTCACCGGCTCCTTCTCGGCCTCCAACGTCACGGTCACGTCCAACGCGCGGCCCGTGTCGGAGCGGCGATGGACGCGCGCCTCCACGGTCTCGCGAATGACGGATTCGTCGCCGAGGAACCAGCCATTCTCAACACCGAGCACGGCGCAGTCGGCCTTCGTCTCGCGCGCGAGCCATCGTTTGAATCGTTGCTGGATGCCAACGCACGCCCACGGGTCGTAGGTCTTGACGCCGACGGTCACTTCGGGCCAGCCCCAGAACAAGCCGCGATGATGGAAATGGTCCTTCGGAAAATCCTCGGTAATAATGACGCCATCGAGGTCGTAGATCGGGTGGAAGTAGTCGGCGCGCCGGAACTGCTCCTTCACGCCCTCCTTGAGTTGTAGGCCGTGGTTGAACACGAGCACCGGTTTGCCGGCCTCGGTCAGCTCCAGTTTGCCGCCGGGCTGCTCCGTCCAGCGAAACGTATCTTCCGCGTGAACTACGAACGCGAACATCGCGCCCGCCACCATCATCAGTGTGCTCTTCATGTTGCTCGCGACTCCTTCCCGGGGTGTTCCTGCGTCGGTCCGGGGAACATTACTCGACTTGCGCCCCAAGTGGCACCGAAAAATATCCACGCCGGGCGCAGCAGAGGTATTGAAAAAACATCTCCGGCTCGCCACACTGCCACGCGTTTGCAGCCAATGGAGATCGCCGCCAGAAACCAATCATCGAAACACTATGAGCACACCCCAAAACAAGCCTCTCGGAAAAGCGCAATGGATGGTTCTGTTTGCCGCCCTGCTGGGCTGGATGTTTGACGGCCTGGAAATGGGCTTGTTTCCCATCGCGGCGCGACCGGCTCTGATTGACCTGATGAAAGTGGGCGGCGGTGCCGCGCCCTCCCCCGCGGCCGAGGCGATGGTGGCGGAATGGATTTCCTATCTGACGGCGCTCTTCCTGCTCGGCGCGGCTTGCGGCGGCGTGCTCTTCGGCTGGCTGGGCGACAAGCTCGGCCGCGTCCGCTCGATGGCGCTGAGCATCCTCGCCTACTCGTTCTTCACCGGCTGCTGCTACTTCGCGCAGCAACCGTGGCAGCTCGGCGTCTGCCGGTTCGCCTCCTCGCTCGGCATGGGCGGCGAATGGGCGCTCGGCGTGGCGCTGGTGATGGAGTGCTGGCCGGAGCGGCTGCGGCCCGTCCTTGCGGGCGTCATCGGCGCGGCGGGAAACACCGGCTACCTGCTCATCGCCGCGCTGGCGATGACGTTCAAGGTCACGCCCGACTCTTGGCGCTGGACGATGCTGGCGGGAGCGTTACCCGCGCTGCTGGCGTTCTTCGTCATCGCGCTGATCCCGGAGTCCGACAAATGGAAGGAGTCGGTCAAGAAAGGCCCCGTCAAACCGTTCCGCGAGATTTTCGGCCCGAAGCTGCTCCGGCCGACGTTGCTGGCAACGGCGTTTGCCACCATTGCGCTCATCGGCACATGGGGCGCGGTCACGGGCTTCCTGCCTTCCTGGGCGGACCAACTGGCCGGCCCGCAAAATCCCTACGCCAAGGGCACCGTGCAATTCGTGGTCTCCATCGGCGCCATCATCGGCTGCTTCTGTGCGCCGATCATCGGAGGGAAGTTCGGACGCCGGCCCACCTACTTCGGACTCTGCCTTTTCTCGCTGCTCGTGTGCGGGTTCCTCTTCTTCGGGCTGCGGGAGTATAACCTGCTGTTCCTTATCATGGCGGGTCTGGCCGGTTGCGGAACCGCATCCTTCTACGGCTGGCTGCCGCTCTACCTGCCAGAACTCTTCCCCACGCGCGTCCGCACCACGGGCCAGGGCCTGAGCTACAACTTCGGCCGCATCTTCGCCGCCGTCGGCGTGCTTTGCACGGGGCAGTTGATGCACTTCTTCGGCGGCAGCTATCCGCACGCCTGCGGCACCATCATCCTCGTCTATGTGATCGGCATGGTCCTCATCTGGTTCGCGCCCGAGACCAAGGGCAAGCCGCTGCCGGAGTGAGTGCGACCAGTTTTACCCATCCACCTCCAACCCTGCCAGCTACAGACGCATCCATGCGTCTCGAAACGACCCGGTAGAATCCAAGTCCTCTCCGAGACGTCTCGAAGCCACCTGCCAAAACTCCAACGCCCATCGAGACGCCTCGAAGCCAGTCGGTAGGATTCCAGACCCCTTCGAGACCTCTGGATGCCACCTGGCACAATCCCAACGCGCTTCGAGGCTGCCGGACGCTAATCCTCGGAATTTGGCCGGCCTTCGACGCGCGCCGGAGCCGCCCGGCGGGGCTTGGACGGCCGCTCCTCTGTTAGTGTTTGCAGGTTCAACATGAAACCCGCCAACCGCGTAAATTGTTCTGGACACGCCAAAAGGCAAGCTCCAAAGTCCGCCGTGTCGCCTTACCACACATCAAATAGGTTGCCGAATATCTGTTCGATGAATAAATGAGCGCCGCTAAGGACGCCGAATCAGTGATCGCAGTTTTGGATAACGAAATTGCTCACCTAAGCTCAGTATACTTTACTTACGAACGTCTGTATCGAGGTGATTCCGACACCCGAAAATTATTATCAGATTCAGACTCTGCATTTTTCAGTGATTTATATATAATTTATCTAAACTACATTTCGGTGGCAGTATCTAGGTTGCTGGATCCAGAAAAAACCGGCACGAAGTCGAATCTCACGATTTTCACCCTTATTTCCATCCTCAAAGCGAAAGGCTATCCCGAAGCAGACGCGCTGAATCAACGCCTGAAGGACATAAAAACGAGGGCTTACAACTTTACTGACCCTCGAAATCAATTGGTTTCGCACCTTGATTTGGATGTGAACTGCATTGACCCTAGAAAGAAGTCCATTCCTTCCTTCATTAAGTCTGAGTTTGAAGAATTTTACAGGGACACTGGAAAGCTAATGAACGACATTCGTGCTGTCCTTGGGATGCCACCTAATATGTATGAATGGGGAATTGTCGGTCACGGTTGTGGAAGGAAATTGATTTATCGCCTCAAAACGGCATCGGATCACATAGCCTCCAAAAACATCGAACAAGCGGATGCAGGCAACCGGGCGAAGCCCGGTCCATGATCCTTGGCGTTAGCCCCCATTCCTTCGCACTTCGCCGACTCTTCCGCTCCGCCGCCCGGACTTTTGCCGTTGCGCCGTCTGCGGGTGACCGCTATCGTCTGAGACGCAATGCGCCTCGATAAATTACTCACACGCAACCGGGTCATTGACCTCAAGAGCCGCGAACCCAAGGCGGTGCTGGCGGAGATGGTGGAGGTGGTCTGCAAGTCGGACCCGAAGTTGAATCCCGAACGATTACTGAGGGCGCTGCTAGCCCGCGAGAATACGTTGACGACAGCGATGGGCCACGGCGTGGCCATCCCGCACGCGCGGTTGCCGATGAAGCGGCGGTTCATCTGCGCGGTGGGGCGCAGTTCGCAGGGGATCATTTACGACCAGTCGCACCAGCAGCCGGTGCATCTGGTGGTGATGCTCGTGGCCAGCTCGAAGGAGAAGGCGTTCCTGCGGGTGCTCAACGCGACGGCGGATTTTGCCAAGGACGTGGACACGGTGAAACGGATCGTTCACGCGGAGTCGCCGGAGGAGGCGTTCAAGATCATCACGCGGACGTGGGGGCCGAGCACGGCGCGCGTGCCGACGACGCATGGCGCGTTGAACCGCTCCCTGATGTCGCACGCCATCGCTCTGGGCCGGCAGCACTATGTCAGCAGCGTGTTCCTGTTCGCGGACGCGCTGACGAACCTGGACCAGGCATCGCGGCTTTGCGCGGACTACGATGTGATCGTGGTGACGCGGAACAAGCCGGAGCAATACCGCAACGACCGGCGGGTGAAGGATGTGATCCAGATTTCCAGCGGCAGCGGCGACCGCGTGGGGCAGCTCAAGCTGGCGATGTTGCTCGCGCTGACCCGCGGCCTGATCCGCCGCGACGAACGCATCATCTGCATCGCCGGCCTGCCCGGCAGCGGCCTGCTCGACACGCTGGTGCTGGTGGACGCCGCGCGCGAATATCAGATGCTGTTCTCGCCGGAGGAAGTGCCGTTGCCCGAAGACCTGCGGCCGGAGGTGCTGGAGCGCGTCATCGGCATCGCGGGCAGCCTCGCCGCCGAGGGCCGCGAGGGCAAACCAGTGGGCACCATTTTCGTCGTCGGCGACACCGATCACGTGCAGAAGTCCTGCCGGCCGATGGTCATCAATCCGTTCTACGGCTACCGCGAGGACGACCGCAACATCCTCGACCCGTTCATGGAGGAGACGGTGAAGGAGTTCAGCTCGATTGACGGGGCGTTCATCATCCGCGGCGACGGCGTCATCATGAGCGCGGGCAGCTACCTGTTGCCGAGCGTTCCCGGCCAGGAACTGCCGAGCGGCTACGGCGCGCGACACGAAGCCGCCGCGGGCATTACCGCCAGCACCAATGCCATCGCCATCGTGATCAGCGAGTCCACGCGCCAGGTCAGCGTGTTCCGCAGAGGCGCCATGATCACCGCCCTCGACACGAAGGGCCAGAGCAAGGCCAACAACCTCAGCCGATGAGCGACACCCTCCTGATCGTCGCCGACAGCGAACGCGACGCCAACATGCTCTACGCCACCGGCATGTTCGTGCCCGACGCGTTCATCTACTTCCGTCACTGCGGCACGAGCGCCGTCGTGATGAGCGACCTGGAGATTGACCGTGCCAAACACGAAGCCCGCACGGACGAAGTAATCTCCATGAACGAAATCACCAAGCCGCTCGAAAAGCGGCTCGGCCGCCGCGCGAAGTTTGCCGACATCATTGCGGCGATCTTCCGCCGTCGGCGCATCCGCACGGCGCGCGTGCCGGCGAACTTCTCGCTCGTCCACGCCGAGCAACTCCGCCAGCGCGGCATCCGCGTCTGGACCGATGACACTCCAGTCTTTGCCCAGCGCGAACTCAAGCGCCCCAACGAGGTGAAGGCCATCGAGCGCGCACTGCGCACGACGGAGGCCGGCCTCGCCGCCGGCATCGCCACGATTCGCGCCGCCCGCATCGCCAAGGATGGCCGTCTTACACTCGGCGGCTCCACCCTCACCAGCGAACGCGTCCGCGCCGAGATTGACATCGCCATGATCCGCCTTGGCGGCATCGGCGCGCACACCATCGTTGCGGGCGGCGAACAGGGGTGCGAACCACATGACCGCGGCAGCGGCCCACTCCGCGCCAACCAGGCCATCATTCTCGACGTCTTCCCCCGCGACGAGCGCACCGGCTACTACGGCGACATGACGCGCACGGTAGTGCGAGGCAAGGCCAGCGAGGCGTTGCGCCGACAGTTCGAAGCCGTCCGCGAGGCGCAACGCGCCGCGATCCGCACAATCCGCGCCGGCATTGACGGGCACACCGTCCACCGCGCCGTGCAGAAGGTTTTCGACGAACGCGGCTACAAGACAGGGATCGTCGCGCGTGGAGCGTTGAGCGTGAAGCGCGAAACTACCTCAAAGCATCCACGCTCCACGCTCCACGCCTTACGCTCCACGTTCTCCTCTGGCCGCCAGCAAGGCTTCTTCCACGGCACCGGCCACGGCCTCGGTCTCCAGGTCCATGAGGCCCCTCGCATGGGCATCGTCCCCTGCCGCTTGCGCTCCGGCCATGTTGTCACTGTCGAACCGGGCCTCTACTACCCCGGCGTCGGCGGCATCCGCATCGAAGATGTCGTTCTTGTTACAACGAACGGCTGCCGGTTACTGTCTAAGTTTCCGGTTACGCTTGAAATCTGAAACTGTGCCGTTATTTTCAAACGCACCGAAAGGAAACAGAGAGCGATGTTTTACGGACCAATAGACTGGCTGATCTTCATCCCGTGCATACTCATCACGGCATGGAGCCAGTGGAAGCTGCGCTCGACCTATGCGAAGTATTCGCAGGTCGGCTCGACCAGCGGCTTGAGCGGCTCGGAGGTCGCGCGGCACATTCTGAACCAGGAAGGTCTAGC
This sequence comes from Verrucomicrobiia bacterium, assembly GCA_041667205.1. Lineage (GTDB taxonomy): Bacteria > Verrucomicrobiota > Verrucomicrobiia > CAIQCK01 > CAIQCK01 > CAIQCK01. Next base: position 43,469 of record JBAYFL010000025.1, read on the forward strand.
GCAGGTGCCCGTGGAAGAAGTCGAGAGCCAACTGAGCGACCACTACGACCCGCGCACACGTGTCGTCAACCTGTCCTCCGACATCTACCACGGCACGTCGCTGGCTGCGCTCGGCGTGGCGGCGCACGAATGCGGTCACGCCATCCAGCACAAGAAGGCGTATGCGCCGCTGCACATCCGCATGGCCATCGTGCCGTTGACCAGCTTCGCGTCCGGCGCCGCACCGTTGCTGGTGCTCGCGGGGTTCTTCATCCCGACCGCGTTTAAGTTGCTGCTGGACCTGGCGATCATGCTGTTCGCCGTTTGCGTTGTCTTCCAGCTCATCACGCTGCCGGTGGAATACGATGCTAGCCGCCGCGCCAAGGAACGCCTCAACACGCTTGGCGTCCTGGTGGGCGATGAAGCGGTCGGTGTCAAGCGCGTGCTGAGCGCCGCCGCGCTGACTTACGTGGCCGGCCTGCTCGTGGCCGTGCTGGAGTTGGCCCGGCTGGTGATGATTCGCGATAGCCGCGACTAACGCATGAGCCGTCGCCGAGCCAGAACGATTAGCGACAACCCCGGCCCGTCGGTCGGGGTTGTTCGTTTTGCGGCCCGGCTAGCCGCGGTCATGTGCACGATCGGTGCGGCCTGCGCGGCTGAGAATGTCCTCATCGTCATCACACCACACTGGGAAGGCATCAAGCGCGAATACGAGCGCGCCTTCAGCGACTGGCACCGGCAGCACTTCGGGACGCCGGTGACGATTGACTGGCGCGACGTGGGCGGCACCAGTGACCTGCTGCGCTACGTGGACAGCCGCTACGCCGCCAACCCCAACGGCGGCGACCTCGATGTCGCATGGGGCGGCGGGATTGATCCTTACTTCGAGTTGCAGAAGAAACGCCGCCTCGTCCGCTACGATCCGCCCAAGGAAACGCTCTCGCGGATTCCCACCGATGTAGGCGGTGTGCCGATGTTCGACCCGACGCACGAATGGTTCGGCACTGCGGTCTCGACTTTTGGCATCTGCGCCAACAAGCGTGTCATTCAGATCATGAAGCTGCCCAAGGTCGAGCGTTGGTCCGACCTCTGCCGCCCCGAACTGCTCGGCTGGGTCGGCAGCGGCGACTTGCGCAAGACCGGCAGCATCCACATGTCGTTCGAGCTGATCCTGCAAGCCTACGGTTGGGAACGTGGCTGGCAGATCATCACACGGATGTGCGCCAACACGCGCAACTTTCACGGCACAGCGCCGACGACCGTCAAGGAAGCCAGCCTCGGCAATGTCGCCTACGCGATGGCGATTGATTTCTACGCGCTGATGCAGGTCGGCCGCGAAGGCCCGGCGAACATGGCTTACATCCAGCCGCCGGAGGTCATTGCGATGAACCCCGATTGCGTCGGCATCTTCCGCGGTGCGCGTCACCGGCAGCTTGCGGAGCGGTTCGTCAACTACCTGCTCAGCGACGAAGGCCAATCACTCTGGATGATCCCGCGGGGCCAGCCCGGCGGTGCTCGCGACTTCAATATCGAGCGTATGTGCGTCGTGCCGGCGCTTTACCAGAAGCTGCGCGGCATCACAGTCGTCCCTGTAAACCCGTTTGAGTTGCCGGTCGCCTTCCGTTACGATCCCAAGAAAGGCGGTGACCGATGGCAGATCGTCAACGACTTGTTCGGCGCGTGCATCATTGATGTGCACCGCGAACTGGTCGCCGCGTGGCGCGTGATGATCGCGCGGAGCCAGTGGGACGAACCCAGCGCCGTGGCGGAACTGGCGCGGCTGCCGCTGACGGAAGATGAGGTCATGAAACTGTCCGCCGGCAAATGGAAAGACCCGCTGATGCGCGCGCGCAAGAGCATCGAGTGGCAGGTCTGGGCACGCGACAAGTTCCGCCGTATCGCCGCAACAACAACGAAATGAAGGTTTCCATCCAAGGAGTCACCAAGCGCTTCGGCTCTGTCGTTGCCGCGGACGACGTCTCGTTCGATATTCGCGACGGCGAACTGTTCTTCCTGCTCGGCCCGAGCGGCTGCGGCAAAACCACCGTGCTGCGACTCATCGCTGGTTTCTACGCGCCTGACGCTGGCGATGTCCTCTTCGACAGCAAGCCTGTCAACGACGTGCCGCCGAACAAGCGCAACACAGGCATGGTCTTTCAGAACTACGCCCTCTGGCCGCACATGACCGTGGCCGAGAACGTCGCCTACGGCCTCGACGTGCGCCATGTCGCTCGCGACGAGAAGGAACGCCGTGTCCGCGACGCACTCGCCATCGTTCGCATGGGCGAACTGGCTGACCGCTCCCCCACGCAGCTTAGCGGCGGCCAGCAACAACGCGTAGCCCTCGCCCGCGCCCTCGTCATCAACCCCGGCATCCTTCTCCTCGACGAGCCGCTCTCCAACCTCGACGCCAAGCTGCGGCTGGAGACGCGCGAGGAGATCACCCGCATCCACAGCGAGACGCGTCAGACGATGCTCTACGTCACACACGACCAGAAGGAGGCACTCTCGATGGCTGACCGCATCGGCGTAATGAACGCCGGCCGGCTCGTCCAAGTCGGCACGCCGCACGAAATCTATCGCACACCCAACAGCCGTTTCGTCGCCGACTTCATCGGCGAGATGAACTTCATCGAAGGCAAGGTCGAGCGCGTCACGGAAGCCGAAGTCGTGGTCGCGACGGCTTACGGCCTTTTGGTGGCGCAAGCTTCCAGCTTGCGATCAACAACAGACCGCAAGCTGGAAGCTTGCGCCACTGTCACTTGCGGCATCCGGCCCGAAGCCCTGACGCCGACGCGCGGCGGCGGCACGGTCAACCTCATTCATGCCACCGTCCAACGCGCCACCTACCTGGGCGAGATCGAGCACTACACGCTCACGCTGCCCGACGGCCAGCCGTTGCGCGCGCTGGAAACCAATCCCGAAGCCGTCCGCCAGCCCGGCGAGAAGCTGACCCTGACCGTCCGGCCGGAGGACATCATCCTGCTAACCCGGTGAACCCTTTACGTTTCACGCCTGCAAGCGCCGCGTTCTTCGCTTTCCTCGCCATCTTTTTCGGTCTGTTCCTGTTCTATCCTCTCGGCTACATGTTCAAGGCGGCTTTCTGGCCGGCGGGCGGGTTCACGCTGGAGTCTTTCCGATTGTTCTTCACCAGCCCGTTCCAGCTAGAATGCCTGCGCAACAGTTTCGCGCTGGGCATCGTCGTCACCGCGCTGACAACCGTCATCACACTGCCGGTGGCACACTGGTTCTCGCGCTACAGTTTCCCCGGCAAGACGCTCCTGAGCGGCCTGCTGCTTTTGCCGATGATCATGCCGCCGTTCGTCGGCGCGATCGGCATCAAACAGGTCTTCGCCCGTTTCGGCTCCCTGAACCTGCTCCTCGACAAACTCGGCCTCGTGCCGGTCGAGAACGGCATTGACTGGTTCGGCTCCGGCGGCTTCTGGGGCGTTGTCATCCTCGGCGTGTTGAGTGTCTATCCGATCATGTTCCTCAACGTCACTGCGGCGATGGCCAACGTGGACCCCACGTTGCGCGAGGCCGCCGAAAACCTTGGCGCGCGAGGCTGGCGGTTGTTCCGCACCATCACGCTGCCGCTGGTGATGCCCGGCTACTTCGCCGGCGCGATCATCGTCTTCATCTTCGCGTTCACCGACCTCGGCACACCGCTGCTCATCGGCTACAACCGCGTCGTCTCGGTGCAGATATTCGACAAAGTCGTCGAGGTCGGCACCAACCCGTTTGCCTACACGCTCGTCATCCTTGTCCTCCTGATCACGTTTGTGTTGTTCCTCCTCTCCAAGTGGATTACCGGCGCGAAAAGCTACCAGATGATGGCGCGCGGCAACACCGCTGGTGCCGAAATGCCCGCGCCACCACGGCTACGCTGGATGATCTACGGCGGAACCATCGGGCTGATCCTCGTCTCGCTGCTGCCGCACGCCAGCGTCGTCGTCCAGTCGTTCGCGTCGCATTGGTTCATGAGCATTCTGCCCGACCAGATGACGACGCAGTTCTATGGCGAGGTGTTCCGCCATCCGCTGACGCTCTCCTCCATCCGCAACAGCCTCTTCTTCTCCTCGCTGAGCGCGTTCCTCGACCTCGTGCTCGGCGTGATAATCGCCTGGCTTCTGACGCGCCGCCGTGTGCCAGGTGCAAACCTGCTCGACGCCATCGCGATGCTGCCGCTGGCGCTGCCGGGCATCGTGCTCGCCTTCGGCTACGTCGCCGGGTTCAACATCCCCGTGAACCCGAAGAGTCCGCCATCCGCGTGGTATCAGTGGCTCCATGACTTCGTGGACCCGTCGGCCAATCCCACCGTGCTTCTCGTCATCAGCTACTCGGTCCGGCGCCTCCCCTACATCGTCCGCGCCGCCGTCGCGGGTCTGCAACAGACCAGCGTGACACTGGAGGAAGCTTCGCTGAACCTCGGCGCGTCGCCCCTGCGCACGATGCGGAAGATCACACTGCCGCTCGTGATGGCAAACCTCATCGCCGGCACGATCCTGACGTTCTCGTTCGCCATGCTGGAAGTCAGCGACAGCCTCATCCTGGCGATGAAGGAAGCCTACTTCCCCATCACGAAAGGCATCTATCAGCTCATCGGCCGCGTGGACCCGAACGCGCCGTCGGTTGCCTGCGCCCTCGGCGTGCTCGGCATGGTGCTGCTGGCCGCGAGCCTCCTCATTGCCAGCAGGATCCTCGGCAAGCGGATGGGCCAGTTGTTCAGGGCGTGACGCGGCATCCATCCTCGGCTAGCATTCCGTCATGGCCAAGCAACGCCTCCATCCTGACGTCGAGCGCGTGTTGATCAGCGAGACGCGCATTCACCAGCGCGTTCGCCAACTGTCACGCGAGATCGGCAAATGCTACGGCAACGACGAGGTCACGCTCATCACCGTGCTCAACGGCAGCATGGTGTTCCTCGGCGAACTTCTGCGCCGCCTGCCGATGCCAACACAGCTCGATAGCATCGTCGCGCACAGCTACGGCACCCGCACCACATCCAGCGGCCGCGTCCGCATTCGCCGCGGGTGGCAACTGCCGCTGAAAGGCCACCATGTGTTGCTTGTGGACGACATCCTCGACACGGGCCGGACGTTGAAGCTCATCCGCGACCGCATCCTCCGCGAACGGCCCACCAGCCTGCGCGTCTGCGTGCTGCTCGATAAGCCCACGCGACGCGAAGTGGATCTTCAGGCGGATTTCGTCGGGTTCACCATTCCCGACAAATTTGTCGTCGGCTACGGCCTCGACTTCGCCGAGCGCTACCGCAACCTTCCCTACATCGCCGTGCTGAAGCCGCAGATTTACCGCGCGCGACCTTAGCCGGGAAGAAATGACAGGAGTTCATGGAATGAGTTTGAAAATGTTCAGGCCGCTTAGTGTCTGTTGTGTTGCGCTTTTTCTGCTCGCCGGCGGGGTGTCACTCCGCGCTGAAGTCGCCAAGGAGGCGGTAAAGTTCAAGGACGGCGACCGTATCTGCTTCATCGGCGACAGCATCACGCACGGCGGAGGCTTCGGCTACCACAGCCAGATTGCCCTCTTCTATGCGACCCGGTTCCCGCAGATGCGCATCGGCTACTGGAACTGCGGGATATCAGGTGACAGTGCTTCCGGCGCGGTCAGACGTTACACATGGGACATCGCGCCGCACAAACCGACCGGCGCGACCCTTATGCTCGGCATGAACGACGTTGGCCGCAACCTCTACGCCATGGACGCGTCCGGCGCGAAGGTCGAAGCCCAGCGCCAGGGCGCCATCGAGAATCACGTCGCCAAGATGGCCGAGTTGGCCGAACTCCTCACCAAGGACGGCGCCAAGCTCATCTTCATTACCCCCTCCATCTACGACCAGACCGGCACCCAGCAGACCGAGAACCTCTTCGGCGTGAACTTCGCCCTTGGAATCTGCGGCTACGAAGCCCGCAAGCTGGCATCCAAATACAACGCCGGCGTCGCGGAGTTCCATCTGCTGTTGAGCAGGCTCAACGCGGTCGGTCAGGCGAAAGACCCGAACTACACCATCGTCGGAGCCGACAGGGTGCATCCCGGCGCGCCCGGACACCTCGTCATGGCCTACGTATTCCTCAAGGCACAGGGCGTGGGCCGTTGCGTGTCACTCGTCGAGATCAACGTCGCCAAGAAAGAACTCGCCAAGCAGGAGAACTGCGCTGTTGAAAACCTCCAGTTCAAGAACGGAACCATCTCCTTCAACTGCCTTGAGAAGGCCCTCCCCTTCCCTGTCGAAAGCGGAGCCGCGTCGGCCTTGGACCTTGTTCCCTTCACCGAGGACCTCAATCAGGAGTTGCTCATAGTCGGCGGTCTCGAAGCCGGCGACTACGAACTCCTGATAGATGGTGAGAGTGTCTTGAAACGTCCCGCCGCTGATTTCGCCAAAGGCGTCAATCTCGCGCTCGTGGCCGAGACGCCGCAGCATAAGCAGGCCACGCAGGTGTTCTCGACACTGAAGACGCGCGCCGACATCTACTCATCCAAACTCCGAACGTTCGCCGCCGTCAGGCTTTTCCTTCTCTCCAAGCTCACAGACAGAAGCCCGGAGGCCGAGAAGAAGGCGCTCGAAGCGAGCCTTGAGAAGAACAAGAAGACCAAGTTCAGCTACGGCGTCATGCAGATCGAGAACTACATGAAATACGCCCCTGACGAAGCGAAGTTCCAGAAAGCAGCCGACGAGCTTCTCTCAAAAGCCTACTCAGAGAACCAGCCCAAGAGCCACCGCTTCGAACTCAGAAGAGTCCGGTAGTTACATCCGGTGCAGCAAGTCTTTCATCCGCGGATACAGTTCGCGGTAAACCTGGTATCGCTCCGTGTAACGCGCGTGCTCCTTCACGTCCGGCTCGTAGGCGCCGGTCACGCGGACGAACTTCTCCACCGCTTGCTTCAGCGTCTTGAACTTCCCAATGGCCACCGCGCCGAGCATCGCGCAGGCAAGCGCGCCGCCCTCGCTGGTGTTGAGCGTGCAGAGGCGCTTGCCCCAGAGGTTCGCCTTGAGCTGCATCCAGCCGCGTGACTTCGCGCCGCCGCCGGTGCAGCGCAGCTCGTCGAGTGGCACGCCGGCCTTCGCCAGAATCTCCAGGTTCACACGCATCTCAAACGCCACGCCATCGAGGATGCCGCGAATCATGTCCGCGCGCGTCGTGCCGAGCGTCAGGCCGGTAATGGTGCCCTTCGAGTGAGAGTCCAGATACGGCGTGCCGGTGCCGAAGAAGTGCGGCACGATGAACGGCGGATGCTTCGAGGTCAGCGCCAAGTCGTCCATGATCGCATAGACATCGCGGCCGGTGCGCGCCGCCTCGGCCTTCTCCGCCTCGGCGAAGTTGTCGCGATACCAGCGCAGCAGGCTGCCCGCCACGAAGCTGAACGCCAGCGACGCATACATGCCCTCCACCACGTGCGGCATGCAACAAAGGTTGCCGCCGAGCATGTTCTCATCCGTGATGGCGTGATCAAAAGCCACGGTGATGCACTCGACCGTGCCCAGTCCATCCACCGCCAGACCGGGCTTCACGACGCCCGCGCCCAACGCCGCGCACGGCTGATCGTGACCGCCCGCAACGAGCACGCAGCCTTTGGCGAGGCCGAGCTTCTGGCAGACGCTCGCGGGAATCTCGCCGACGACCGCGCCCGACGGCACGGCTTCCGGCAACTGCTTCTTCTCGACGCCGGCCAGCTCCATCAGCGGCTCCGACCATTGCTTCTTGCGGATGTCGAAGATGCCGAGCCGCGACGCGAGCGAGTAATCCACCTTCGCCGGCACGCCCAGCCGCATCGCGGGAATCTCCTGCCAGCCCAGGAACCGCGCGGCCCGCTTGAACATCTCCGGCTTGTTCTCCCGCCACCAGAGCAGCTTGCTGATCGTGTGCATCGGGTGCAGCGGATGGCCGGTGGTCTCGAAAAACTTCTTCGCGCCGAACTGCTCGTGCAGTTTCGCCGTCTGCGCCGTGGCACGCGAATCCATCGAGAGCACCGTGTTGTCCAGCGGCTTGCCAGCGGCGTCCAGCGGCGTGATGGCCTCGCCCAGCGCCGAGAGCGCGATGGACTCCACCGGCTGGGGCGACTTCTTCGCCGCCTCGCCGAGCACGGCCTCGACGGCGTCGCCGACTTCCAGCGGGTCGAGTTCCGCCCAGCCGCGTTGCGGCGTGAGCAGGCGGTATTCGCGGTAAGCAGATGAGAGGACGTTCCCGTCGTTATCGAACACGACGGCCTTCGTTCCGGTTGTTCCAACATCGCATCCAAGGTAGGCCATAGTGCCCCGCTTTATAATCAACCGCCCCGCCGCGCGCCAGTGGGAAACTTCACGACTTCAATTCCTCTTGCCGCCTTTGCCGACGCTGCATAGGCTGCGCAGCAAGAACATCGAGATGAAAGTTTTCAAGTTTCTGCTCGCCATCGCCCTGCTGCTGCCGTGCGTCGCCTTGACGCTCACGCTCTATCACGCCGTCGCGACGCTCGGCTTCGGCCAAGGGCCGTGGTTGCAGCGGCCAGCGTTGTGGCTGGGGATGGGCTTCGGTTGCTGGCTTGCCATCTTTGGTTTGCTCAGCCCGTCGGTGCGAGCCTACGTGATCAGCCATGAGCTGACGCACGTCTTCTGGGCGCTGCTCATGGGCGCGAAAGTCAGCGGGCTGAAAGCGAGCGCGCGGGGCGGCCAAGTGATGGTGAGCAAAGAGAACTGGCTCATTACGCTATCGCCGTATTTCTTTCCGTTCTACGCCATGCTCGTCATCGCCATCTACTACGGGCTGAACCTGCTGGCGGACGTGCGGCCATTTGCGGCGGTGTTCTATTACCTGCTTGGGTTTGCATGGAGTTTTCATCTGAGCTTCACATGGCTTGCGCTGCGGCAGAATCAGAGCGACGTGCGCCGGCACGGCTGGCTGTTCTCGATGGTGGTCATTTATGGAATGAATCTGCTGATGGTGGCACTGCTGGTGGTGTTGATGTCCTCGCGCGTGACGTTTGCGGGATACGCGGAACAGTTCTACAATAACTGTCTGCTGTGCTGGCAATGGCTCGATCAGATGGCCCGCAAGTTGCCGGCGCTCTGGCGATGGATCGCACGGCGGGCAAATTAGCTGTCGCTTTCCGCTTTGCCGTTGACACTGTTTCGAGGGTCTGGTTAGTGTCTGCGGGCAATTGAGTGAGGCGTTTGCCCCGTGCCGCGAGGTCGGGGCTTTTCTTTTGTCCGGCGCTGTGTCCGGCGCGGGAACGGACGCGAAACAAGAACGAAACATCATGGCTACGACAATTCTGGTTGGCGCCCAATGGGGCGACGAAGGCAAGGGCAAGATCATTGACGTGTTGACGGACCGCAACGACGTCGTGGTCCGTTACGCCGGCGGCAACAACGCCGGCCACACGGTGGAGGTCGGCGACCAGAAGTTTGTGCTGCATCTGATTCCCTCGGGCATCCTGCATCCCGGCAAGGTCTGCGTGATCGGCAACGGCGTGGTGGTGGACCCGGTGGCGCTGGTGGCGGAGATGGACGCGCTGGTGAAACGCGGCATCAAAGTCGGCCCCGACAGGTTTCTGTTGTCGGAGACGGCGCACATGGTGCTGCCCTATCACCGCGAGCTGGACGCGCAGCGCGAGGTGCTCAAGGGCAAGAACAAGATCGGCACCACGAAGCGCGGCATCGGCCCGGCCTACGGCGACAAGGCGGCCCGCACGGGGTTGCGCATGATTGACCTGACCAAGCCGAAGGAGTTCAGCGAGAAGTTGGCTCGCAAGGTCAAAGAGAACAACGAGATTCTCCGGGCGCTCGGCGGGAAGCCGCTGTCGTTCACGGAGATCAACAAGGCGTATCTGGCGGCGGCGAAACGGCTGCGGCCGTTCGTGACAAACACGGTGGTGTATCTGCATGAGGCGATGAAGGCCGGGAAGAGCATTTTGTTTGAGGGCGCGCAGGGCACGTTCCTCGACCTTGACCACGGCACCTATCCGTATGTGACGTCGTCGAACACAACGGCGGGCGGCGCCTGCACCGGTTCCGGCGTGCCGCCGAACAAGATGAACACGGTTATCGGCGTGATGAAGGCTTACACAACGCGCGTCGGCGAAGGGCCGTTGCCGACGGAGAACACGATGATTGGCGACCTGCTGCACGGGTTGGGCCGCGAGTTCGGCGCGACGACGGGCCGCCCGCGGCGGGTCGGCTGGTTCGACGCGGTGGCGACCCGGCACGCGGCGATGGTCAACGGCATTGACATGCTCGCGGTGACGAACCTCGACGGACTGGACACGCTGGACCGGATCAAGATTTGCGTGGCGTATCGCGCCAACGGCAAGACCTACGAAACAATGCCGAACGATCTCGCCGTGCTGGCGAAGTGCAAGCCGGTCTATATCGAAATGGACGGCTGGAAGCAGCCGTTGCATGAGGTGAAGACCTACGGTGACCTGCCGGCGAAGGCGCGCACTTATGTCGAGAAGATCGCCGAACTGACCGGCGCGAGGCTCGCAATTGCGTCGGTCGGACCGCGCCGCGAGCAGACGCTAACGACGTAGGGTTGCGGCGAAGGAAATGCAAGCGTTGTCATGACTGAGGCCAAAACAATTCCGCAGCACGTGGCTATCATCATGGACGGCAACGGCCGCTGGGCGCGCGAGCGCGGCCTGCCCCGCATCGAAGGCCATCGCGCGGGCTCGGACAGCGCGCGGGAGATCGTCACAACGGCGGGCGAGGTCGGCGTGAAGTTCCTGACGCTCTACGCGTTCTCCATCGAGAACTGGCGCCGGCCGCGCGAAGAAACATCGGCCCTGATGCGCTTGCTGACGAAGTTTCTCAAGGACGAGATCCCCACGCTGCACAAGAACAACGTGCAGCTCGAAGCCATCGGCCGCCTGACCGACCTGCCGGAACATTCACAGAAGCAGCTCGCCGAAACCCGCCGGGTGACCGCGAAGAACACCGGCCTGACACTGATCCTGGCGCTGAGCTACGGCGGACGCACGGAGATGGTGGACGGCGTGCGGAAGATCGCGACCGAAGTGCAGGAAGGGCGGTTGCGGCCGGAACAGATCAGCGAGGAAACAATTGCCGCGTCGCTCTACACGTCGTCGTTTCCCGACCCGGACCTGCTGATCCGCACGAGCGGCGAGATGCGGTTGAGCAACTTCCTGTTGTGGCAGACTTCCTACACGGAGATTTGGATCACGCCGACGCTCTGGCCGGATTTTCGAAAGCCGGAGTTTTTGAAAGCGCTGGAGGATTACCGGAAGCGTCAACGCCGTTTCGGTGGTGTTGAGCCAACCTGACATGTTTTTCCAACGACTCGTAAGCACAGTCATCATGTGGGCGCTGGTGCTGGCAGCGGTATTCATCGCGCCGCCGTTCTGCAGCTGGCTGCTGCTGGCGCTGTTCGGTTCGCTCGCGCTGTGGGAGTGCTACGGCATCCTGGAACGGGCGAAGCTGCGGGTGTTCAAACTGCTGGGGTTGTTGGTGGGATTTGCGCTGCTGACGGGGAGCTGGTTTTTCTTCAAACACGGCGTGGTTTCGCCACGGTCGTATGTGTTTGAGTCCAGCATTCTCTGTCTGGCGGTGTTCGGCGTGTTTGTGCGGGTGATGATGGACAAGGACAACCCCTCTCCCATCATGACGATGGCGGCGACACTGTTCGGGCTGGTCTATGTGAGCTGGCTGTTCAACTTCATCACCAAGATTCATTACATCCATCCCGGCATCGAGATGGACGGTGGGCGGATGCTCTTTCACGGCAAATACGCGGTCTTTTACCTGATCCTCGTCACGAAGTTCAGCGACGCCGGCGCTTACGTCGTCGGATCGCTGATCGGCCGGCACAAACTGATTCCGCGCATCAGCCCAAAGAAGACATGGGAAGGCACCATCGGCGCGGTCGTCGTGGCTGCGCTGGCGGGATGGGGCACGTTCTACCTGTTCCAGGATTCGCTGACGCAACTGAAGATGACGCCGCTGACCGCCGCCATCGCCGGCGCGCTGCTCGGCGCGGTGGCCATTGTGGGCGATCTGGCGGAGTCGGTAATCAAACGCGAGGCGCAGGTGAAGGATTCCGGCCAGTGGCTACCGGGCATTGGCGGGATTTTGGACTTGATTGACAGCTTGCTCTTTACAGCGCCGACTCTATACGCTTTCTTTCGGCTTGTCTTACATACCTGATGAAAAACGTAGTCTTACTAGGAAGCTCCGGCTCCATCGGCCAGAGCACACTGAAAGTGGTTGCCGACCTGCGCGACGAAGTGCGGTTGGTCGGACTGGCCGCGCGGTCGCGTGTTGACGACGTCGAGGCGCAGGTGCGCGCGTTGAAACCGAAGGCTGTCGCCATGTATGACGAGGCCGCCGCCGCCGATCTGAAACGCCGGCTGCCGTCGAGCGTAAAGTGTCTCAGCGGCGAGCAGGGCCTCATCGAACTGGCAACGATGCCGGAGGCGGACATGGTGCTCGTGGCGATCGTCGGCACGGCCGGCCTGCAACCAGCGCTCGCCGCCATCCGCGCCGGCAAAGACCTCGCCGTGGCCTCAAAGGAAATCCTGGTGATGGCCGGTGAGATCGTCATGCGCGAGGCGAAGAAATACGGCGTGAAAGTGTTGCCGGTGGACAGTGAACACAGCGCGATTTTCCAGTGTCTCGAAGGACGCGAGATGGAGGACGTGCGACGGTTGCTGCTGACGGCGTCGGGCGGACCGTTCCGCAAGAAGACGAAGGCAGAACTGGAGCGCGTCACCGCCGCGGATGCGCTGAGGCATCCGACGTGGAACATGGGCAACAAGATCACGATTGATTCCGCGAGCTTGTTCAACAAGTGCCTGGAGATGATCGAGGCGCGCTGGTTGTTCGGATTGGAGATGGATCGCGTGGACGTGGTGGTGCACCCGCAAAGCATCGTTCATTCGATGGTGGAGTTTCTCGACGGCTCGGTGATCGCACAACTCAGCATGCCCGACATGCGCTATCCAATCCAATACGCCTTCACTTATCCGCGGCGCCGGCAGAACTCGCTGCCCCCGACGAATTTCCCGGCGCTCCAACCGCTGACCTTCGAGACGCCGGACGCGAAGAAGTTCCCCGCCCTGCGGCTGGCGCGCGAGGCGGCGCGAGCCGGCGGCACGATGCCGGCGGTGTTGAACGCCGCCAACGAAGTGGCGGTGCCGGCGTTCATGCAGGGCCGCATCCGGTTCCCGCAGATCTGGGCTACAGTTGAAAAGGTAATGAACAAGCACCGCGTGGTGCATGCTAAGACGCTCGCGCCGATTTTGGAAGCGGACCGCTGGGCGCGAGAGGAGGCGGCCAAACTATGCTAGGAAGTGTTCTTGCCTTTATCGCAATGCTCCTGTTGGTGGGAGCCTCGATTTTCATCCACGAACTTGGCCATTTCTGGCTGGCGCGCCGCCGCGGCATGGTGGTGAAATGTTTCTCCATCGGCTTCGGCCCGGCCATCTGGAAGAAGACGGTGGACGGTGTGGAATACCGGATCAGTTGGATTCCGCTCGGCGGTTACGTGATGTTGCCGCAGATGAACCCGGCGGAGCTGCTCGAAGGCAAGAGCGACTCGGATGAGCCATTGCCGCCGGTCACGCCGCTCACCAAGATCGTCGTGGCTTTGGCCGGGCCGGCAATGAACTTCGCGTTTGCCATTGTGCTGGCCATGATCATCTGGGTGGCCGGCATTCCTTCCGACGAGCGTCCGGAGATGCTGGTGGTGACCAAGGTGCCGGATTCCTCCTCCGAATACGCCGCCGGGTTGCGCGCGGGTGACAAGATCGAGCGTGTGGACGGTTACAAGGTTGCCAACCTGGAAGACGTTTACGAGATGATCATCACCAGCACGCACACGAAGATTCCATTCGTCGTGGACCGCGAAGGAGAAAAAGTGCGACTGCTCATCGAGCCAAAGCGCAATCCCGAAGAAGGCTTCCGCATTCCGGAGTTTGAGTTGGGCAACGCCACCTACATCGCGTTCCTGGAGCCGGGCGCGCCGGCGGAAAAGGTCGGCCTGAAGATAGGCGACAAGATTCTCAGCGTGGACGATGTGCCAGTGTTGAACGTCAGCCAGTTGCGCGACCTCCTTATTCATAGCGCCGGTCAGCCGTTGGCGTTGAAGTTTGCCCGCCGCGGCAAACTCATGGAAACAACGATCACGCCGTTCTTTGACAGCGCGCAAAGCCGGGGCCGCATTGGCGTGAGGCTGGGCTGGGATCCCTTTGCGCCAAAGGTGACCGTTTATCGGGTGCCGCTCGAACAGCTTGAGAGGCACGTTTACAAGACCATGCGCGTGCTGGGAGCGCTGATGCATCCAAAGCAGACCGGCATCACGCCCTCGAAGATGAGCGGCATCCCGGGAATCGCTCAAGCCATCACGCGCGGAATCAAGGAGAGTTTCATGAACGGTCTCGACGTGACCTTGCTGGTGAACGTGAACCTGGCGATCCTGAACCTGCTGCCGATTCCCGTGATTGACGGCGGCCACATCCTCTTCGCGCTGGTGGAGTGGCTGCGCCGGAAACCGCTGAACGGCAAGTTCGTCCGCGGAACTTGGACGGTGTTCGCGTCGGTGCTGATAACGTTCCTTCTTTACATCAACCTGAACGATGTATGGCGGATGATCAAGCCGAGCATCATGCCGGACAAAACAACCGAGACGAACGCGGTGGAACAGGTTACGAAGCCGCAGCAGAAATGAAATACTGTCATAGTCCGTTTGCCTATCGTCGGCGCAAGACGCGCGAGGTGCTTGTGGGCGGTGTTGGCGTCGGCGGTAACAACCCCATTCGCGTCCAGAGCATGTTGACCTCGGACACGATGAACACCGAGGCGTGCGTTGCCGAGGCGCTGCCGATTCTCAAGGCCGGCTGCGAAATCATCCGCCTGACCGCGCCGACGGTGAACGACGCCAAGAAGCTCAAGGACTTCGTCGTCGCATTGCGCGCGCGCGGCTACTCCACACCCGTCGTCGCCGACATCCATTTCAAGCCGGAGGCGGCGATGGAGGCGGTGAACTGGGTCGAGAAGATTCGCGTCAACCCCGGCAACTACGCCGACAAGAAGAAATTTGCGATCAAGGAATACACCGACGCCGAATACGAGGCGGAATTGGCGCACATGGAAGCAGCGTTCACGCCGCTGGTGTTGGAATGCAAGCGACTCGGCCGCGCGATGCGCATCGGCACCAATCACGGCTCACTTTCCGACCGCATCCTGAACCGTTTCGGTGACACGCCGGCCGGCATGGTCGAAAGCGCGCTGGAATTCGCGCGCATCTGTCGCAAGCACGACTACCACAATCTGGTCTTCTCGATGAAGGCATCGAACGTCAAGGTGGTAATCGCGGCGTATCGGCTGCTCGCAGCGCGGCTGGATGAGCAAGGCTGGGATTACCCACTGCACCTTGGCGTGACGGAGGCCGGTGAGGGTGAGGACGGGCGCATCAAGTCCGCCGTCGGCATCGGCGCGTTGCTGGAAGATGGCATCGGCGATACGGTTCGTGTATCGCTCACGGAAGACAGCGTCCACGAGATTCCGGTGGCGAGGGCGCTGGTAAAGAAGTTCGACGATCGGCTGGGCACGCAAGCGGCGCAGGAGATCGCCGGAGACATTAAGGAAACACGCGATCCGTTCAATTACATCCGCCGTCCGACGTGCGAGTTGGTCATCAACTCGACGAAAGTTGGAGGCGAAAACCTCATCCGCGTCTGTGTGACCAACGCGCAATTCGACTGGCTCGCACCGAAACAAGCCCAGCTTGGCGACACGCAACCGGAATTGGTTTACGAGCGATGCGGCGTCGTGGAACTGGATCCGCTCAACGATGACTTGAGCAAGGTTTCCGACAACCATCTGGTGGCCGTGAAGGACGGCCTGCTGTTCAGCCCGATCGTGGCCTACCGCATTCTCGCGGCCAAGCTGGACGCGCGTGGCTGCAAGGCACCAATCCTGCTGAAGGATGTGCTGAGCGTTCCGACGAACACGGCAGATTCCCTCGGTGCGATGCTCCATGCGGCGACGATGGTTGGCGCGTTGATCTCCGACGGCATCGGCGACGCCATCTTGGTGCGCGCCGAGACGAACGCGGAGGCGGCGTTGCGGCTGGCCTACAACATTCTGCAAGCCACGGGCAGCCGGTCGTTCAAGGCAGAGTATGTGGCCTGTCCGAGCTGCGGGCGCACGTTGTTCAACCTCCAAACCGTGACAGCGCGGATCAAGAAGTTCACGCACCACCTCAAGGGCGTGAAGATCGCCGTCATGGGCTGCATCGTGAACGGCCCCGGCGAGATGGCCGACGCTGATTTCGGTTACGTTGGCGGCGCGCCGGGCAAGGTGAACCTTTACGTCGGCAAGACCTGTGTGAAGTTCAACATCCCCGAAGCCGAGGCCGTGAATCGTCTTGTGGACCTGATCAAAGAGCACGGCAAGTGGTCCGAACCGCCGGCCGGCAAGTGAATTGGAGATTTGTTTGAACGTTTTGGACGCGGTCGTTGACTAAAAACCCGTATTGACCCGATGCGTGGCAGTCCCTACAGTCACGGCTCGATTTTCCGAGGATCAGGATTATGGCAAACCAACGTGCAGCAAGCGGTGGCGCGAAGGCTGTGAAGCCGACGGCCGCAGCGGTCGCGGAGATTCCCGCGCCTGCGCCAATCCCGGTGGCGTCGTTCAAGTTGTTCCGCAAGTGCGACTGGCTGGCGGCGGCGGCGGCGTTCGTCATCGCCATGACGGGCTATATCTGCACGATGGCGCCAAACGTGACGCTGGAGGACTCGGGTGAACTGATCACCGGCGCACACCATCTCGGCGTGCCGCATCCGCCGGGCTATCCCATCTGGACGGTGCTGGGATTCCTATTCGATCATCTGAACCCCCTGAGTCCGCAACCGGTGCCGGACTACGTGAAAGCGGACGGCGTCAACATCACCCGCCGCGATTTCAACATCGCGTGGCGGGTGACGTTCATGAGCGGGACGTTTGCGGGATTGGCGGCGGGACTTCTGGCGCTGTTGATCTCACGGAGCGGCTCCATGCTGCTGCGCTCCGCCAAGATGTTTCACGAAAGCCTTACGGACGAGCAGGAGAAATGGATCGCCGCTGTCTGCGGCACCGTGGGAGCGCTGATCTTTGCCTACAGCCCGGTGCCGTGGTCGCAAGCGGTCGTTGGCGAGGTTTATACGCTCAACGGGCTTTTCATGGCGCTGACGACAGTGACGATGTTCATCTGGATGCACGATCCGCAGCGCGACAAATATCTGTATTGGACCGCTTTCTTCTGGGCACTGGGGTTGACCAATCACCAAACGTTGCTGTTCATGGCGCCGGCGTATTTCATCCTCATCGCGTTGGTGAGTCCGGCGGTCTTGATAGACCTGGCCGTGGGCGCGTGTTGGGTGGCGGCGGCGGGATCCTGGTTCATGGAGTGGGTGCTGGACGATGCGACGTTCTTCACGGCATCGAGCTACTTCTGGCAGGGCGCGGGTCTTGCGGTGACGCCCGCCGCAATTTGGATGGCAGGTGAGGTCTTGGCGCGGCTGTATGGATGGCCGACGCGGGTGAACTGGAAACGCGCCGCGAGTGTGGCGGGGTGCGTGCTGGCCGGCTTGGCGTTCTACGGCTACTCGCCCCTGGCATCCTCGACGAACCCGCCGATGAACTGGGGTTTCACGCAACACAAGGACGGCTTCTGGCACCACCTTTCGCGCGGGCAATACGAGAAGGTGAAGATAGACCGGCCGTGGCCGGTGTTCTTTAACCAGTTGTCGGTCTTCTTCAAGGGCCTGCTGATGGAATACACCGGCATGTTCGTCGCCATCGGCTTTGCCGCGCTCGCGTGGTTCCGCGGCACCGCCTGGCGGGCAAAGACATGGATCATCTTCATGGCCGTCGGCATTTTCTTCACCAGCGTCACGTTCATCGTGCTGGCCAACCCGACGCTGGACCGCGCGGTGCTGTTCAACGACCGCGTGTTCTTCATGCTGACGCACGCGCTCTTCTGCGCCTGCATCGGCTACGGCCTCATTTGGGGCCTGGCGTTTTCGAGCGTCCACTTCTCCAAGCTGCGCTGGCTGCTCTACGGCACCGCGCTGATGGCCTGCATGTTGCAGCTCGGCTATCAGCTTGTCTACCACCAGACCAGCCAGACGGCAACCGAACTGGAATGGTTCTGGGTCGGCGCGCAGATCGCGATTCTGTTCGGGCTGTCTATCGTGGTGTTCCTGGCCAACGACAACAAGCTGCCGGTGATGCGGATTCTGATCCTGGTGGCGTGTCTGCCAGTCGTCGGCATGTTCCGCAACTGGCGCGACAGCGAGATGCGCGGCCATAATTTTGGCTGGTATTTCGGCTACCACATGTTCGAGCCGGGCGGCGGCTACCCGCCGATGGACAAAGGCGCCATCCTTTACGGCGGCACCGACCCCGGCCGTTTCGTGCCAACCTACACCATCTTCTGCCCGCGCGTGCATCCCGACGTTTACATCATCACGCAGAACGCGCTCGCCGAGAACACCTACCTCCGCTACCTGCGCTATCAATACAGCCCGGTCCGCAAAAAAGAAGGCTTCACCTGGCTCGAAAAGGCCCTCGGCCGCGACACCATCTATCCGAAGGATGACATCTACGTCTCCACCGACGAGGACAGCGCCGCCGCCATCCGCGCCTACGTCGAGGAACTCCAGCACCGCCCTGCCCTGCCGGGCGAGAGCGTGCAGATCGTCGGCGGTCGTGTGAACATCCAGGGCGTTCAGGCCGTCACCGCGCTCAACGGGCTTGTCTCAAAACAGATTTTTGACAAGGAGCGCGACAAACACGCGTTCTACGTCGAGGAGAGCTTCGTCATCCAGTGGATGTATAACTACCTGGAGCCTTACGGCGTCATCATGAAGATCAATCGTGATGTGCTGCCGAAAATCACACCCGACAAGGTCGCCCATAACCACAAATACTGGACCGACTACATCCAGAAATATCTGGTCAACGACCCGCGCTTCCGCCGCGACGATGACGCCCAGCGCGCCTTCTCCAAGCTACGCACCGCCCACGCCGGCCTCTACGCCTGGCGCGTCACGATGGCCCCACCCGAACAACGCCAGCCCGAACTGGCCCCCGAAGCCGAGTTCGCCTTCCGGCAGGCGATTGAGCTTTGCCCCTTCAACGTCGAGGCCACCTTCCGCTTCGCCGAGTTCCTCACGCGCACCGAGCGCTACGATGACGCGCTCAAACTGGTGGACAACTATAAGAAATACGACCCGCACAACATCCAGGTCGGTGTCGTCCTCACCCAGATCAGCCAGCTCAAACAACTCGCCGCGCAGGAAATTGACACGCGCCGCGATCTGCAAACCAGTCCGGGCGATCTCAACAAGATCATGCAGTTGCTCGCCGTGCTGGCCCAGCGCGGCAAGTTCGGCGACATGGACGCGATCATTGACCGGCTCATCGAGAACAAGGACCTGCCGCCCCAGCCCTTCAAGACCATTGCGCAAACCTACGTCCAGTTGAACCGGTTTGACCGCGTCGAGCACGTTCTGGCAAAGTATCTGGGCTTCCACGCCGACGATGCGCAGGCTTGGTATGATCTTGCCGTTGTGCAGGTCCAACTCCAACGAGCCGAGCAGTCCATTGACGCGCTGGAGAAAGCCATCCGCCTCAACCCGCAGTTCAAACAGGCCGCCCAGCAGGATCAACGCCTCACGCTGATCCGCCTCTTCCCACGCTTCCAACAGTTGACCCGGTAAGCGCGAACGTAGAACAGGCGGAACGCCCGTCCTACTCTTGCTTCATCACGGCAGCTTCCCCTTGAGCGTCATGGGCAGGCCGGCGGCCACAAACACAACGGTATCAGCGATGGCGGCGACTTGCTGGTTGATACGGCCCTGCTCATCCCGGAAACGACGGGCCAGCGCGTTGTCGGGAACGATGCCGAGGCCGACTTCGTTGGAGACGACGATGATATGCGCGCGGCGCTTCGCCAGTCCGCCAAGCAGTGAGGAGACGGCGTCGGCTTGCCAGCGCGGCGGCTGGTGTTCGGGGCACAGCAGATTCCCCAACCAGACGGTCAGGCAGTCCACAACCACCACGTTCGCCTCCGCCGCATGATCCCGCAACGCCTCGGTCAATGCGACCGGCGCTTCGACGGTCTGCCAATCCGGGCCGCGGTCGGCGCGATGTTTGGCAATGCGCTCACGCATCTCACCATCGAACGGCTCGGCGGTGGCGACGAACAGTTTGCGCTTGCCGAGCCGGGCGGCGAGTTCGAGAGCGAAGCGGCTCTTGCCGCTGCGGCAGCCGCCGAGGACCAACACGAGTTGCGGGGTTGTGGTGTCCATGCGGAGATGTTAGCCAACCGTTTCGTCCCCGGCCAGCAGATGCGAGAGGCGTTGTTCGACCAGATCGGTCAGGCCCGGATCAGTAAACATCGCGTTGCCGATCTCGAAGGTGACGCCGGGATGCGGCTCCAGCGCGTGGCGAAGGATGCGCGGGATGTCGTTTTGCAGGTGTTTGCCCGGCACGAGAAAGAACACATGGACAAAGAGGTGGTTGCAGCCACGGCAAACCAGCTTCTGCACGGCGGTGGGGATGTCGGGCCGGCCCAGCTCCATGAAACATGGCGCGATGCAATCGTTGCCGAGGCGGCGGCGCAGCTCGCGCACGATGGGAAACATGGACCAATTGGCTTCCTTCAGCTTGGAGCCGTGGGTGACGAGCAGGACGCCGGTTTTTCTTTTGGAAGCCATAAACAACTTGTCGCAATGCGGCGCTACTATATCATTGGCGACTCGATAGACAAGCGGAGTGCGTCATGGTATTGCTCGAATTCAGCATGTTTCCGATTGGCAAAGGCGAGAGCGTCAGCCGCTACGTCGCCCGCTCGCTCGACATCATTGACCGCAGCGGGCTGGACTACCGCCTCCACGCGATGGGCACTGTGCTCGAAGGCGAGTGGGACGAATGCATGGCCGTCGTCAAGGCCTGCTACGAAGCCATGCGCAAGGACTGCGGTCGCGTTGAATGTGTCATCAAAATAGACTATAGAAAAGGCCGCCGGGGCTGCTTGAAAAGCAAAGTGGCCAGCGTCGAGAAGCGCCTCGGCCGAAGACTGAAGAAAGCTTGAACCTAATGCCCTGCTGATCGCTCATCACGTTTTTACGCTTCACGAATTATGTCCCTCACCGTCGCCAAAATCCTCAAGGGAGTTGAGCAACTCAACTACGAACTCTCCACCGAAACCCGCCTCGTGCGCGCCGGTCAGAAGGAAACTCAGGAAACCGAGCTGATCATGAAGCGGCACGAGTGGCTCGCCTCCCTCTCGGTGGCGAAGCTGGTGCAGGCGCAGCTCAACCGCGCCCGCGATCCCGACGAGCGTGAGCGACTGGAGCGGCTCTACTTCACCTGCACGGGCCTCTATACCTATCACAAACTCGCGCGGCTCGACGACCAGTTGCAGACCGGCCTCGCCAATCACAAGGTCCGGCTCAACGGCGAACAAGTCTCCTACTACAACCTCTCGCCCCGCCTCCAGAACGAGAAGGACTTCGACAAGCGCGAGGCGCTGGGCGCCGCGATGGACGGCGTTCACCGCAGGTTCAACACAGAGAAGCTCACCATCCTGCAACGCGACCTCCAAATCCTGCGTCGTGATCTCGGCTACAAAAGCTACATCGCCTACTGCGAGGCGCAGAAGCAGTTCGATTACGAGAAATTCATCGTCATCCTCGCCGAGTCGGGCCACCGGACGGCGCTCCTGTTCCGCGACCACATGGCGCGCTGGGTGACGCGGAAGACCGGCAAACCGTTCCGCACGCCGGAGGGCAAGCCGGCGCTGCATCGCTGGCACGTGAGCCACCTGTTGAAGCTCGGTGATTTCGATGAGCGGTTCCCGAAGAAGGAAATGCTGCCGACGCTGTTCGGCTCGCTGCGGCGGATGGGGATTGACCTCAAGGCAAAGAAGAACGTCAAACTCGACTTGGAGGAGCGCGACAAGAAGAACCCTCGCGCCTGTCTGTTCGCGGCAAAGATTCCGCAGGAAATTCATCTGCTGCTGAAGCCGGTCGGCGGCTTGCAGGACTACGAGACGTTCATGCACGAGGCGGGCCATGCACTGCACTTCGCCTTCTCCGACTCAAAGCTGCCCTACGAATACCGTCACATGTCCCGCTCGAACGCGCTGACGGAGATCTACGCGTTCCTGTTGCAGAACATCACGCTCGATGCGCTCTGGCTTGAAGAGACGATGCACATGAGCCGCAAGCTCGCCGAACGGATCCGCTATTACCGCGTGCTGAGCGACCTCTACATGTATCGGCGCTACATCGCCAAGCTGCGGGCAGAGTTCAACTTTTTCCGCCAGCACGAGCAAAAAGGACAAGCCGCGCTGGGTAACGGGAAGACCTACGCCCAGACGCTGACGGAATACACCGGATTCATCTATCAGCCGAGCGGCTATCTGTTCGACATGGATGAGGGATTCTACAGCGCCGACTACCTGCGCGCGTGGCTGGGCGAAGCGCAGCTTGCGGACTATCTCCAGCGCAACTTCTCCGATCGCTGGTGGTCCGACAAACGCGCCGGAAGGTTTCTCGTGGATCTCTGGCGTTCGGCGAGCACGCAGGAGGCCGAGCAGGTGCTGGGCGACCTCGGCTGTCCGGCGCTCGACACCGCCTGCCTCGAACGCCGCTTTGCCGAGCTGGAATCGCTCGAGTCATGAGCAACGCCGCGGCGATTGAGGTCGCAGCCGCCATCGTCCGGCGCGGCGGCACGATTCTGATCGCGCAACGGCACGAGAACGATCATCTGGCCAACCTTTGGGAATTCCCCGGCGGCAAACGCGAACCGGGCGAGACATTCGAGCAATGCCTGGCGCGTGAGCTTCAGGAGGAACTTGGCGTAACGGTCCGCGTCGGCCGGCTCGTTCACGATGTGACACACATCTACCCGGAGCGGGCCGTGCGCCTATGCTTTTACGAGTGCGTGTTGCTCAACGGCGAGCCGAAGCCGCTCGATTGCCAGGACTGTCGCTGGGTTCCCGCGGCGGAACTATGTCGCTACAAGTTTCCACCCGCGGATGACGAGTTGATCGAGTGGCTGACGAAACCGTAGTCGGCGCACCCGCGCCCTGATTAGCGCATCACCGGCAGACGATAACACGCGGCTTCTTCGTCGTTGCGCACCAGCAACAAATCTCCGGCCAACGCGGGCGGATTCCACGTCTTGCCGCTGACCGCCGGGAACCTTGCCAACTCCCGCCGTCCGTCCGGCACCGGGTCCACAAGCGCGACATCGCCATTCTCGGCGGTGATGAGCAGCAGGTCGCGCACGAGGATGAACTGTCCGTGACCGTAGCGGCCTTCTCGCCATTTCAACGCGCCGGTCGCGAGATCCACGCAGGCGAGCGTGCCGTCGTCGAGGCCATACATGTGGCCGTCGCGGATAACCATGTTGTTGAACTTGGACTTCAGCTTCCGTGTCTTCCAGAGATGCTTCACGGTGAACCGCCCTGCCCTATCCCGCTGCAACTGCAAAAGCTGGCTGCCTTCGCCGTAGCCGCTGCTCATAAGCACGCGGTCGCCGCCCAGCACGATTGGCTGGGTGACGTGCGCGTGGGCGGGATTCCACGGATATTCCCACAACACGCGGCCGGTGGCCTGATCGTGGGCGAAGACGGCGTGTTCGTTGAAGATCAACACCTGTGGCACGCCGCATAACATCGCGGCGCATGGCGAACTGTAGCTGGCGTTGTCGTCACCGCCACCCCAAACGCTTTCGCCATTGGCCAGCCGATACGCCACCAACGAACGCCCTTTGTTACCGCCGGGATTGACGATGACCGAACCGCCCAGCACCAACGGCGAGCCAGCCGTGCCCCAGATGTTCACGCGGCGCTCGTTTTCCGTGAGGATGTTCTTGCTCCAGATCGCCTTGCCCGTCGCAAGGTCGAGGCAATTCAGGATGCCGGTGCCACCGAGCGTCACCACCTTGTCGCCGACAATAGCCGGCGTGGTTCGCGGCCCTTCGCCAGCGACAGTGTTTGCGAAACGCCCGGCGTCGGAGTGGCTCCATACGACTTTGCCCGTCTGCAATTCATAGCAAACCACAAACTCATTAGTGCCGCGCTGTTCCAGCGTGATGGCGCGCTCGCCGGCGACGGCGAAGCCCGACCACGCGGGACCGATGGGTTGACGCCAGAGCTTCTGTGGCGGCTGTTTCGTCCAGTCCCGTGCCAGCTTCGGGCTGTCGGGGAGCGTGGAATTACGGAACGGGCCAAGGAACTGTGGCCAGACCGGCGTGGTCGCCAGTGTTTGTTTATCCAAGCCGGCAGTCTGGAGACTTGGTGCGCTTTCTGCCGCAACCGGAGCGGCGCGTTGCCAGCGCGGCTTGATGATCGGCACCAAATCACCGGTCACGCCATGAATCTCAAACAAAGCAGCCGGCAACCCGATCACGGTGATGACGACACCAAGCGCCAGCCACCGTGTCTTCCACAGCAGCCGAGAGAAGAACATCAACCACAGCACCAGCAACACAACGCCTGTAATGGCGATCACCGCGGTCGCCATATTGCCGTATTGAATGGACGGCCCCTCGTGGAGCACGCGGACGTAGAAAATAGCGAGGCTGGACAACACGACAACCAGCCACAGGGGCCACCAGCGCGCGGGCGGACGACGAGCAGACGATGAGTGTGCGGAATCGGCCGGTCCAGTCATGACACTGATTCAGGCCGAAGAAAGTTCTTTAATTTGCTTGGCGTCGCCATGCTCATGGCTAGATAACAACTGGCGTATGCAAAGGCAAAAAGATTCGCCGACTCGCACCATCACGCTGGGCCACAGCCCGGACCCGGACGATGCGTTCATGTTCTACGCGCTGGCTGCCGGCAAGATCGAGACCGGCGAGTTGCGCTTCGAGCACATTCTTCAGGACATCCAGACACTCAACGAGCGCGCCACGCGCGGCGAGTTGGACGTAACCGCCATCTCCATTCATGCCTACGCCTCCGTGTTGGACAAATACGCGCTCCTGCCCAGCGGCGCCTCGATGGGCGACGGCTACGGGCCGATGATCGTGAGCAAGGTCAAGCGAACGAAGGACGAAATCGCCAAGATGCGCATCGCCGTGCCGGGGCGGATGACGAGTGCGTTTCTCGCAATGCGGCTCTGGCTGGGACGCGACTTCAACCATGTTGTCGTCCCATTCGACCAGATTTTCGCCGCGGTCAAGCGCGGCGATGCCGAAGCTGGTCTCATCATCCACGAGGGTCAGCTAACATATCGGAACGAGGGTCTGGAGCTCTGTGTGGACCTCGGCGCGTGGTGGAAAGAGGACACCGGCGGTCTGCCGTTGCCGCTCGGTGGCAACGCCATCAAGAAGTCGCTCGGCGCGCCGCTGATGAGCCGCATTTCGCCGCTGCTGACTGAGAGCATCCGCTACGGCCTCGACCACCGCGCACCCGCCGTCGCCCACGCGATGGCTTACGCCCGCGACATGGACGCGCCGCTGGCCGACAAGTTCGTGGGCATGTATGTGAACGACTGGACGCTCGACTACGGCGACAAGGGCCGCGAGGCCATCCGCCTTTTCCTGCGCCGCGGCTACGAGGCCGACGTCGTCCCCCAGCCGGTGGAACTGGAGTTCGTGGGGTAAGGAGTCCCGCCATGCAATACCGAACGTTGGGCCGCTTGAACACCCAAGTATCGGCGCTCGGTCTTGGCACCATGCGGCTGCCGACCGTCGGCGGCGTGGACGCGCAGATTGACGAGGCGCAGGCAGTGGAGATGCTGGCCTACGCCATTGACCACGGCGTCAACTACGTAGACACGGGCTATCCCTACCACGGCGGCGCGAGCGAACCGTTCGTCGGCCGCGTCCTTTCCCAGGGCTACCGGGACAAGGTTCTCCTCGCGGCCAAGATGCCCACCTGGGCCGTGAACGACGCCAGCGACTTCGACCGCTTCCTCAACGAACAGCTTCGCCGGCTGCGCACAGATCGCTTCGACTTCTACCTGCTCCACTGCCTCCACGCCGGCGTCTGGGCACGACTGCGCGCGTTGGGCATTTGCGAATGGATGGATCGCGCCAAGGGCGACGGGCGGTTCGCGCAACTCGGCTTCTCCTTCCACGACTCAACGGAAACTTTCCGGCAGATACTCGACGACTACGACTGGCCGCTCTGCCAAATCCAATACAACTACATGAACGAGGATTTCCAAGCCGGCTCCGAGGGCCTGCGCTACGCCGCGTCCAAGGGCGTCGCCGTTGTCATCATGGAACCCCTCCAGGGCGGCGGCCTCGTCCGGCTGCCGGAACCGGCGGGCCAACTGCTCGACCGCGCCGGATGCACACGCACCCCGGCCGACCTTGCCCTGCAATGGCTCTGGAACAAACCAGAAGTCTCCCTCGTCCTCAGTGGCATGAGCAACATGGAGCAGGTCCGCCAAAACGTCGCCAGCGCCGGCCGTTCGGGCGTCGGCAGCCTCACCCCGAGCGAACTCGACCTCATCGGCGGCATCCGGGAAGTGCTGCAAGGCCAGCGACACATCCCCTGCACTCAATGCCGCTACTGCATGCCCTGCCCGCACGGCGTGGACATCCCGCTGAATTTCCGCCTCTACAACGACGCCAAAGCCTTCGGCCCCAATAGCGCCTTGCTGAGCAAGAACCTCTACCAGATGACCCCGGAAACCGCCCGCTCCAGCGCCTGCGAAGCCTGCGGCGAGTGCGAGCCGAAGTGTCCCCAAGGCATTGAGATCGCCGTCTGGCACAAGCGCGTCCACAAAGAGTTCACTGCTTAGCAAGAACTCCGTCGCCGTGCGCTGTCGTGGGAAATGGGTAACGGCCCAACTTCAGGGCCGAGGGCAAGCCATCAATACGCCCTCATAACCGCGAGCACTATTCCTGCAAGGATGATGATCACAACTACAGCGAGCCAATTCTCCCATCCGAGATGGCGCAACCGACTCCAAAACTTTCTCAACATATTGTGTGCAGTTGGTTCCATCCCCTTGCTCCCTGCGCAAGTTGAAAACCGTTACCTGCGGTTCCTATAGCTAGCTCCTTGGGCTATGTCCACTCTTATCTTCCGCTCCAGCGCGCGCGAAATCTGCGGCGACTGCGAACGCTCTCAGTATCCGTCCGCCGCTCCCGGGTTTTTGGCAAGAAACCGAGGGGCGGACGGTTTGGGCCGAAGGCGATGGCTTTTCAGCTTGGCAAGGGGCTGGCAAACACTTATTTCCCTCGCCGCTACGCATGCTTTGAACACGCGAGTCAGTGCCGTGCGATCGCGTCGGCGAGGGCGCGGAGGTTGGCGTTGGGACAGCGGGGGCTGGTGGCGCAGCCGGGGCTGATGATCTGGACGCCCGCGGCGAGGTTCTCCTCCACTTGACGCGCCAGCTCCGCCGGGGCGGCGCAGAGGAGGTCGGTGGTGTTGATGTTGCCCATGACGGTGTAGCGGCCCGCGGCGACGACCGTCATCTCCGCCGGGGACACAGCCCAGTCGAAGTTGAAGCAAGTCATCCCGGTCTGAGCCAGCAGGTGAAGCCGGCTGCGCACGTCGCCGCAGATGTGGAGGATGGTGGGGCCTTGGATGCGGGAGATCATGCGCCGGTGGACTGGCAGAAGACAGGTTTCATACGCCGCCGGGGAGAGCATGCGCGCGCCTGCCCCACCCTCGCCGATGGAGATGGCGTCGGCGCCCGCCTCGAACTGGGCGTTGGCGTGGCGCACGAGGGCCTCGACGCAGACGTCGAGGAAGGCCGCGATCTGGTCGGGAGTGTCCAGCAGTCCCATGAGGACGTTCTCGACGCCGTGCATGGCCTGGAGCATGGAGAACGGCCCCATGATTTTCCCCAGCACGGCCATGCGGTCGCCGTAGCGCTGCTTGGCAATGCGGATGGTTTCCAGACAGGTCTTCACCGGCTGGCGGTCGAGGAGGTCGCCGGGAATGACGGCGTCGTCGGGCGTGCGCCAAGGGTTTGATTTGAACGTCGGCAATCGGTCGGGCGCGCCCCAGTCCATCTCCGCGCCCAGCGCCGCCGGTTCGCCAAAGAAGTTGATGATGAAGCTGACGGCGTCGAAGCCGAGGATGTCGTGGTTGGCGGCCATGAGGCGGGCCTGTTGCTCGGCGTCGAGGTGGACGGCGGGCATGAAGCAACCGGTGGACTGCTGTAGCTCCACGGTGGTCATGGCGGCGACGTGAGCCAGTGGCGCGCGGTCCGGCTTGCCGCCCTTGAGCGCCGTGAGGAATCGTTCGCGTGAGTTCATAGCCGTCTCATCTCCGACAGCCGCGAGCCTATGCGGCGGGCACGATGACGACAAGAAGAAGCAGCGGGACCATGCATGCGGGCAGGACCGAGAAGTCAAAACCCGCTCGACTCTCAGGAAAGCGTGTTTTAGACTGCAAGCCCATTGGAGCGGTTGGCGAAGATCAAGGAAGGCGACGGCGAACAACAGAGCAACACCAGAGGAACTTATGGTCAATCTTTATGACATTGTAACTTTGATTTACGGCGTCGTGGGATTCGTCATCGGCTGGCTCTGGGGACGGCACCGCAGCAATTTGGCCAGTTTCATGGCGTCGGTCATTGTCGGAGCTGCCGGTTTCGCCGTAGGCAAGGGCTTGGAATGGGTCCAGATTCTGACTGAGTCTTGGACTGACAAGCTCGCGCAGAACTACAAGGTTCTGGGCGGCTCCGCTGGCGTGGTCACCAGCGTCATTTGGTTCGCCATCATCGTCATCATTCCGGTGATCGCGATTGCCGCTGTCAGGAAAGCGGATCGTCGCGCCGCTGCTGAATTCGAACCGCCGCGCCGCCCCGGCCGCTACCGCTAGTCCCCGTCTTACGGACTCAGATCGTGGTGAGCCACCACCTCAGTAAGAGGCTTGCCGCCGTGCGCGGCCATCTTGCGGAGTTTGTAGCGCTGGATTTTGCCGCTGGCCGTCTTGGGCAGATCTTTAACGAAGACGATAGAACGCGGATACTTGTGCGGCGCGGTGTTGGATTTGACGAAAGCCTGCAGCTCGCGCACCAGTTCCTCCGTCGGTGGATTGCTGTCTTTGAGCACCACGTAGGCCCGCACCTTCGTCAGCCCGTCGTCGTCCAACACACCAATGACACCGCTCTCCAGCACGGCCGGATGCGCCTGTAGGACGTGCTCGACATCCGCGGGCCAGACCGCAAGGCCGCTGACCTTGAACATGTCGTCAGTCCTGCCCGAATACCAATAGTAGCCGTCCTCGTCCAAAGAGAACTTGTCGTGCGTGTTGATCCACTCGCCGCGGAACGTCTCCTTGGTCTGCTCGTGCTTATTCCAGTAACCCGCCGCCACGCTCTCGCCCTTGATGAGCAGCGTGCCGGTATGGCCGGGCGGCAGTTCCTTGCCATCGTCGTCCACAATCATCGCCTCGTAGCCCGGCACAATCTGGCCAGTGCTTCCCGGTCGGATTTTACCCGGACGGTTCGAGATAAAGATGTGCAGAATCTCGGTGGAGCCGATGCCGTCGAGGATCTCGACGCCAAACCGTTTCCTCCATTTCTCAAACAAAGGTTTCGGCAGAGGCTCGCCGGCGGAAACGCACATCCGCACGCGGCCGAGTTGAGTCCGGCCCGTTTTCTCTGCCAGATGCAACATGGACGCATAACTGGTCGGCACGCCGAAGAACACGGTCGGCTGATAACGATCCACCATTTCAAACGCCTTGTCAGCCAGCGGCCGTTCGGGCAACAGCACCGTCGTCCCACCAATGCGCAACGGAAAATAGAGGCCGTTGCCCAAGCCGTAAGCGAAAAAGAGCTTTGCGACGGAGAACGCCACGTCGGATTCCGTCATCCCGATCGTGTCGCGCGCATACGCGTCAGCGGACACGATCATGTCGTGGTGCAGGTGAACCGTGCCTTTCGGATAACCTGTTGTGCCGGAGCTATAGAGCCAGAACGCCGCGTCGTCCTTGGTGGTCTTGGCCGCTTCGAGCTTTGGCGAAGCCTTCGCCATCAGCTTCCGCAAAACCAGTGGACCACCGTCGCCCGACTCGCCCACTATGATGTGTTCTAAAAAATCCAGATGAGCGCGGATTTCCATGACGTGCCCCAGCAAGTCCGGTTCCACGATCAACACGTGGGCGCGGCTATCGTTGAGGATATACTCGTAGTCTTTCGCCCCGAGCACCGTGTTGATCGGGATCGGCACTGCGCCGATCTTCATCGCGCCGAAGAAAGCATAGACACACTCGGGGCAATCGCGCATCAGGATGCCCACACGCTGTTCAATGCGCACGCCGAGCGCACGCAGGGCGTTGCCGACGCGGTTGACGTTTTCCGCCAATTCCCCGTAGGTGACAACTTCGTCACCAGAGAGAATGGCCGGCTTGTCGGCGCGACCGGCTGCCATGTGAGAGTCCACAAGCACCGTCACCGCGTTCAACTGCTCTGGTAGTTCAGGCACAGACATGCGTGTTTCCAATTCAATCGAGCGGCGCGGATGCTAAACGGAACCTCGCCCCGACGTCAAGGCGGGGGTCTTCCAGCAGACTGGCGGGTGGGCGATTTCGAACGGCCATCGGTTCCACGGCCCATCAACGTGACCGTCGGATTCAGGCCGGCTTGCAGTAGTAAACCAAAATGCTGCGCTATCCAATGACCATGCCGACGCGGCGGCTGTGGATCAACGCAGAACCGGTTTGGCTTCCGGCTGGTGTTTGGCGCGAGCTGCTTCCGCAGCCATGCGGGTCACTTCCTCGCCGCTCTTGGCACCTTGGAGGCGGAGCAGATCGGCTACGTCCAGACCGTGGGCGATATCCAGCGCCGTGCGGCCTTTGTTGTCCTGCGCATTCAGGTCGGGCTTATAGGCCAGCAGCAGTCTGACCACCGCAATGTTTCCGCGCCCCACGGCCCAATGTAGCGGCGTCCCGCCTTCCTTATCCTTGGCGTTGATATTCGCCTTGTGCGCCAGCAACACCCCCACCGCTTCCTTGCTGCCGGACACGATCGCTTCGTGCAGCGGCGTGCGGCCGTAGTTGTCCTTGGCGCGGATGTCCGCCTTGTGAGCCAGCAGCAGTTCCACCATGTTCAACTGCCCCCGATAGACCGCTATGTGCAACGCCGTCCGGCCCTCTTGCGTCACACTGTTAATTTGGTTGTCAGTTTGATCGGGATTCTCGGCCAGCAACTGCTTGACCTTCCACACATCGCCCGTCCGAACCGCGTCGTGGATTTCCCCGGCCAGCAGCATCGCGCAGGACACGATGCTCGCAGCCAATGCCATCACCAGAATGTTCCGGTTTCTATTCATGGATGCGACCTCTAACTCAGGCCGCATTTATAACACCTCTGTGGCGCGATGTCACTGACGCTTCGCGGACCGTTCAATCCGACTGCCCGCCGGGAGTCCCGTTTGAAGGAGACTTGTTTTTCCACACCGCGTTCTTCATCTGCTCCGCGCCGGCCTTGAACCGATGCAACAGCTTCCGCGCCCAAACAAATTCACCGGCAAGGATCGCCAACGCCCCCAAAATGATGAGCAAGCCCGGCCCCGGCACTCCTGGTATGGCGGTAACCAATCCCGCGACCAGCATGAAAAAACCGAAAACAATCTTTAACATGCGCTGCGGTCCCGGCATCCCGGGCACCAACGACAGCAACAGCAGTCCGCCCACCACGAGCAGCACACTGGCAATCACCTCAAGGGAGATGTGCTTTAGTTTTGACATCTCCGGTTTCAAGATATGAAACAGCACGGCGCCGCCCGCCAACAACGTCACGCTGAATACGATGACGACCGCCCGCCTCGCCTGCTCAAGAGTTTTGATGATCATGCGCTCTTGCCTATCAAGAACACCTTCACTGCGTCGGTCAAGCCGGGAATGTCATGCTGCGCCGCCTCCACGTCCACGTTGAAGCCGCGCTTCCGGATCGTCTCCGACGTGATCGGCCCAATACTGGCGAGTTTGAGCTGTGGAAACTTCGCCAGCAGTTCGCCGAGGTTCACCAAGTTGCAGAAGTTCTCCACAGTCGAACTGCTGGTGAACGTGATAGCGTCCGCACCCTCCGCCAGCAAGCGCGCAAGATTTCCACTTTCATCTTCAACCTCCGGCACCGTGCGGTAACACTCCACCTTGTCCACGATCCCGCCCAGCGCCTCCAACCCCTCCGGCAGTGCGTCGCGCGCCAAGTCGGCCCGCGGCAGCAGAAACCGCTGGTTCTCGATGTTAAACTCTTTCTCGAACGCCTTCACGACTTCCTCGGCAACGAATTCCTCCGGCTGCAAGTCCACCTGCAAGTGCAACGACTGCAACCGCGCGGCTGTCGCCGGTCCGATGGCGGCGATCTTCACGCCGCCGATGTCACGAATGTCGTGATACACCTCGAAGAACGCACGGAAGAAATGTTCGACGCCATTCGGACTGGTGAACACCAACCAGTCGTATTCGCCGATGCCTTCCAACGCCTCGCGCATGATTTTGCCCGACTTCGGCGGCAGAATCTTGATCGTGGGAATTTCCAGCGTCTCCGCGCCCAAGTCTTGCAACCGCCGCGACAGTTCGCTCGCCTGCTCGCGCGTGCGCGTGACCACCACACGCCGGCCGAACAGCGGCTTCGTTTCAAACCAGTTCAGCCGGTCGCGCAATGCAACCACCTTCCCGATCACAATCACCGCCGGCGGTTTGAACTGCGCCTGCTCCGCGCGCCCGGCGATGTCGGCCAGCGTCCCGGTCAGCGTTTGCTGATGACCCGTCGTGCCCCAACGAATCATCGCCACCGGTGTCTCCGCTGGTGCGTGACGGCGCAGCGCATCGGCAATCTTGCCGACGTTGCCAACGCCCATCAGGATCACCTTCGTCGAGTCGAGCTTGCCGAGCAGTTCCCAATCAATCGCCGTCTCCGGCTTCGTCGGATCCTCGTGGCCCGTCAGAATCGTTACCGCCGAGGTCAATCCGCGATGCGTCACCGGAATGCCCGCGTAGGCCGGCGCGGCGACCGCTGAACTGACACCCGGCACCTCCTCAAACGCCAGACCCTCCGCAACCAATGCCTCCGCTTCCTCGCCACCGCGACCAAAGATGTAAGGGTCGCCACCCTTAAGCCGCACCACGCGTTTGCCTTCTTTCGCCTTGGTCACCAGCAGCGCGTTGATTTCGTGCTGCTCCAACTCATGACGCGCGCCGCTCTTGCCAGCGTAGATGATCTCCGTCTCCGGCGGACACCAGCGCAGCAGCGCGGTGTTTGCCAGATAGTCATAGACCACCACTTCCGCCTGCCGCAGGCATTCCGCGCCGCGAAGCGTCAACAATCCCGCATCGCCCGGACCCGCGCCGACCAAATAAACAATGCCCTTCATTTCAAAACCGTTTTTGCTTTCTCCGCCAACGTCTTGCCAATTTGTTCCGCGCCCCGCGCGTCGCCGGCAAGCTCGCCGCGAAATCTGACACGCCCATCCTCATAAAACACCGCGCCGCGCAGCCGCAGCTTGCCCTCAACAAGTTCCGCGTAGGCCGCAATCGGCGTGCGGCAGCCGCCCTCCAGCACGTGCGAAAATGCCCGCTCCGCCGTCGCGGCCTGAAATGTCGCGAAATGATTGATAGGCCGTAACAGCGATAGCACACCTTCATCGTCCGCGCGCGCCTCCAATCCAAGAATCGCCTGGCACGGCGCGGGAAGCATCTCCTCCGGCGCGAGCGGATGCGCAACAAAACCCCAGTCCGTCAGGTTCAAGTTCAGCCGCGCGATACCGGCCGCCGCAAGCACAGTGCCATGCCAGACCGCGTTCTCCTGCAACTTGCGCAACCGCGTCTCGACGTTGCCGCGAATCTCGACCACCTTCAAATCCGGCCGCAACAACAGCAGTTGGCCTTTGCGTCGCAGACTGCTTGTTGCGACGATGGCGCCTTGCGGCAACTCTCCGAGCTTCGCTCCGCGCGAAATGAGCACGTCGCGCGCGTCGGCGCGTTTCGGCGTCGCCGCGAGTGTCAATCCCGCCGGCAACGCCGTCGGCAAATCCTTCAGGCTGTGCACGGCGATGTCCGCGCTCCGACCGATGAGTGCCACCTCGATCTCGCGCGTGAACAATCCTTTGACGCCGCTGTCGGGCAGCACCGCCGGTCGCGTTGTCATGTCGCCGGCTGTTTTGATGACCTTGAAGTCGAACCGAATCTGCGGATGCACCCGGCGGAGCACGTCGAGCATCATGTGCGTTTGCGCCAACGCCAATCTGCTGCCGCGCGAGCCGAGGATGATGGGTTCCAGTGCGGGATCCATTAGTGCGAGACAATCGGTGTTGAGGGTGAGCCTGCGGGACCGCTGTGCTGTCCGTCTTTTACAGGGCCAGGCGGCAAACGGCACAGCCATTCCTGAAACTTCGCCACGTTGGCGGCGATCAGTTCGTCGCAGCGAGACAGGTCTTCCCGCCGGGCACGCATGTTGTTGTCTGCGATCCCTTGCAGGTCGTCCACATTGTAAAGATAGACGTTGTCCATTTCGTTCACGGCCGGCTCGATGTTCCGCGGCATGCCGAGGTCAATTAGGAACAGCGGCCGGTTCTGCCGCGCCATCATCAGGCCTATGAGGCTCTCGCGCGTCAAGACTTGATGCGTCGCCGCAATCGAACTGATGACGATGTCCACGCTACCAAACTCCTCGCCCAAGCTGTCGAACCGCACCGCGCGACCGCCCAATTCCGTCGCCAGTGCCACTGCGCGCTCGTAGGTGCGGTTGGACACCAGCACGCTGCGCACGCCGCGGCTCAGCAGCGCCCGCGCCGCCTTTTCGCTCGTGTCACCCGCGCCGAGGATCATCACCTGTGACGCGCTGAGGTCGCCAAAAATCTTCTCCGCCAGTTCCACGCCCACTGACGCGACTGAGACGCTGCCGCGAGTGATCGCCGTCTGCGATCGGATCTTCTTCGCCACTTGAAACGCCTTTTGAAAAAGCTGGTTCAGCGCCTTGCCTGTTGTCTTTCCCAACAGCGCCTGGTCGTAGGCTTTCTTCACCTGGCCCAGGATTTCCGTTTCGCCGAGCACCATCGAGTCCAGTCCGGACACGACACGGAAGAGATGTTCGATGCTGCGCGGCTCCTCTAATCGGTAGATTTCCGTTTCAACCCGGCTCTCAAGCTCGTGAAATCGGTGCAGAAAATCGTCTATCGCCCGGATCGCGTCCGCAGCCTGCGCGGCCACGCCGTATATCTCGACACGGTTGCATGTGGAGACGATCACGCCCTCGTCCAGTCCCGGCTCCGCGCGCAGCAACGGCAACGCCCGCTCCATCATCCCCGGCGTAAACGCAAACCGTTCCCGCACCTCGATGGGCGCGCTTTGATGACTGAGGCCAACGACGACGATATGCATGGTCAGAACCGGTGAACCGTTGAAAACATGTTCACGACGCCAAATGTCGCCAGCAGGAACAAGAACACCGCGATGGAGCCAAGCGCGAGTTTCTTGCCACGCAACCGATGGGTCATGTGCGCCACCATCATGCCGCCGTAGATCGTCCAAACCATAAACGTCCACAGCGTCTTCGGCACATCCTTCTTTAGAAACTCAACCCCCACCACAAACCCAAACACCATCCCCACGCCGAGCAATGCCAGCCCGACCAGCAACAAACTGAAGTTAATGCGGTCCAGTTGTTCGATGGCTGGCAGACGCAGGAACAACCGTCGAAGGCGATGCGTTTTTAGTTGCCGCTCCTGCAGCAGATACATCGTCCCTGTCACACCAGCCAATCCCCAGACACCGTAGGCCAGCAACGACAACGTCGCGTGCAGGCTCAGCCACACGCTCCGCTGCAATTCCACCGAACGCTCGCGGTCCAGGCCCGGGAACAGTCCGAAGGTGCAGAGCGCGATGACCAACGGCAGCGCGAACGGCCCCAGAAACGAGACGCGCCACGTCATGCCAAACAGCAGATAGCACAGCACCAGCGCCCATGTGATGAACATCATCGTCTCGAACGGATTTGTGATGGGACAGCGGTGAAGCGAGACGGCTCGCAGATAGAGTCCGTAAGTATGAAACAGCCAGCCGATCGTAACGAGGGCGCGATGACCCCAACTTCCCCAGAGCGCCCGGCCTTGCAGCAGGAACAATGCATAAAGGAACGCGCCCACATACATCGCAAGCGCCACAAGAATCAAACCGTGCTCGTTCATGGCGTTTCGTCCGCTGGTTTCGCCGAAAACTGTTTCACGATCTCCGCGCACCGCTTTCTCGCCTCGTCCGTCTTGCCATCGCGCAGCAACGCGAGCGCCTCCGAGTTCAGGATCGCTTGATAAACCTGCTGCCGTTTGTTCTGAGCCTTCACTTGCTGTTCCAGCGTCATCCGCATCTCGCCAAGCAATTCCACCAGCGCGGCATATTCCTCGCCCACGACCGCCTCGATCTGCTCGCGCAGCTTCTTCGCCAGCGACGGGCTGGCGCCGCCCGTGGACACCGCGATGCAAATCTCGCCGCGCCGCACGGTCGCCGGCACCGCGAAGTCACCCGCCTCCGGCGGCTCCGCCACGTTCACCAGGGCGCCGCGCGCGCGAGCGTCCTCGGCCACGCGACAGTTCAACTCCGGATCGTCCGTCGCTGCGAACACCAGCCGTGCTCCGTCGAGGTGACTGGGTTGATACGCCTCGGCGAGCCATTGGAGCTTGCCTTCAACCGAAAGTAACTCCACCCGTGCCGTCGCCTCCGGTGCGACCACCGTAACGGCCGCGCCCGCCGAGAGCAACGACTGCACTTTCCGTTGT
This sequence comes from Verrucomicrobiia bacterium, assembly GCA_041667205.1. Lineage (GTDB taxonomy): Bacteria > Verrucomicrobiota > Verrucomicrobiia > CAIQCK01 > CAIQCK01 > CAIQCK01. The sequence continues at coordinate 80,151 of JBAYFL010000025.1, forward strand.
CCAACGGTGCCCGCGCCGACGACCACGCAGCGTTGGCCCATGATGTCCAAGAAGATCGGATAAGGCAGCATCGTATGTTTGTTCTCCAAAGGATTAAGGGAAGTCGAAGCACTGCAAATCCGCAACCGAAAAATGAACCCGAAAACCGAAGCCCGGCAGGCATGTGCGTCTGCTTCACCGCAGGCCTCGGTTTCCGGGCTGAATCGGAGGAGCCGTAAGCCGGATTCTGTTATATCCAGCCGCCCGAAGGCTGCTGGATTCAGATAGTCATTTGTCTATGCGATCAATACCCGGGACTCACGAGCGGGCCACTCAGTCCCCTATTTGATCTTGCACCAGACGGGGTTTTCCGTGCGGCCAGCGATTACTCGCCAACCCGGTAGGCTCTTACCCTACCTTTTCACCCTTACCTCGACGCGTCTTGCGACACGCCGCGGCGGTCTGTTCTCTGTGGCACTATCCGTCGGCGCGGCTTGACCCGCACCGCCCCCGCTTTCACGGGGCATCCTGCCCTATGGAGTCCGGACTTTCCTCCAGCCAGCTCGCGCCAGCCAGCGACTATCCACTCCTCCGAAAAAGATCTACCGGAGCGCCGTCGGCGACGCCGGTTCATACTCGCCAGACCAGTATAGAATCCGGCCGCACTGCTCGCAAGTGACCATCTCCTCGCTCCGCTTGGCCTGATGCACCACCTGCGGCGGCATTTGCAGATGACAACCGCCGCAGTTGCCGTGATGCAACGGCACGATCGCCACATCCTGCCGATGCGCCATGATACGCTCGTAGCGGCGCAGCGACGACTCGTCCACCCCCGCGCTAAGCGCCGCGCGCTCGGCCTTAAGTTTCTCGATCTCCACCTTCACCGCCGACTCGCGAGCGCTGATGGTCTCCTTCTGCCGCTGCGCCTGCGCGTTCACGTCAGCAAGAACCTGTTGCTCGGCCTTGATCTCCGCGGCAATCTTCTCGCTCCGCTCCATCAAATCGAGTTCCTTGTCCTCGATCTTGAAAATCTCCTTCTCGGCGTTCTCCACCTCGTGAGCCAGCGCCTGATATTCCTCGTTCTTCTTCGTCTGCACCTGCTGCGAGCGCCACTTGTCAATCTGCGTCCGCTTGCTGCCCACGTCGTTCTCCAACTGCTTGCGTTCGGACTCCGTGAGTTTGGACTTGGTCTTCAAATCCTCCAGCCGGCTTGTGGCCGACTTGGCGCGCTCCTCGATCTCGGCGCGCTCGACGGGGATGCGTGCGAGTTGATGTTCCAACTGAATCAGCCGCTTGTCGCGGTCCTGAATGACTAAAAGCTTTTCGATTTCCGGTGACACGCCGCGACAATAACTTCCTCCGCCGAATTATGTCAACGCGTCGTTTACGCCCTATTCCGCACCCACCTCCTTTGTCAACCGCCGCGGCACGTTTTGGAAGCGATAGTCGTAGCGTGACCTGCCTCCGGCACGCCCTGGAAAGGACAGCCGGCCATCCTGAAATCCGCTGCTGCGTAGGACGGATGGCCCAAGACTCCACCCTGCCTTTCCACTTGTCATGGCTCCCATGTTTGTGCGAGAAATCCACCGCTCACTTGGAAATGTCAGGCGTCGCTATGCGCACACGACAACCAGCGATCCCGAAACAAGGCGGCACACTCAGTCCGCGCTTGCTCGCACCCTCAACAACAGTTCGCGGCAACCCGAACACACCATGAATCCATCACCCAACAATCTCATCAAGGATGTCCTTTGGCACCTGCACCCAGCGCTGCCTGGGATGCTTCTCGCGGTGTTCACACTGCTCTTCGGCTTCGGCTTGGGCATCGTCTTTGGCCTCAACGAAGACATCATCAAGGCACGGCTGAAAGCATCCACCGCCGAAGTGCGCGAGTCCGTCTATCACGGTAACGATGCGACGATCAAAGCCGTGCTCGACAAGTCGTGGGTGTATATGCAACGCGCGCATCTGCACGCCAGCGGTTTGGGCGCGACAGCCCTGGGCCTGATTCTGCTCGCAAGTCTGCTTGGCCAATCGCCCGGGTTGACGCGCGCAATCAGCCTTGCCCTCGGCGCCGGCGGATTGGGTTATTCTGTATTCTGGCTGTGGGCAGGTTTTCGCGCGCCTGCGCTGGGTGGCACGGGGGCAGCCAAGGAGTCGCTAAAGTGGCTCGCCATGCCGTGCTCTGGCGCAATGGTGGTCGCGACCGCCGCCGTAGCCGTCCTGCTCATCACCGTAATTGTCCAACGACGGGCAGCCCATCCCTCCAAATGATGCGGCACCGCACCGTCAAGCTCCGCAAGTTGCGAGCACTCACTTCGTCACGCTTCTTTTCTCTTCGCAAGCAACTGTTCGACGTATTTGCCGAGCACATCGGCTTCGAGGTTGACGTGGCTGCCGACGCGGGCTTGGCAGAGGTTGGTGACGTCGCGGGTGTGGGGGATGATCCAGATGCGAATCCAATCGGGGCCGAGGTCGGCGACAGTGAGGCTGATGCCGTCCACTGCGACGGAGCCTTTGTAGATGAGGTAACGCATGAGCTTCTTCGGCACGGTCACCTCCAACACCCAGTCCTTGCCCACTTGCTCCCAGCGACGGACCTTGCCGACGCCGTCCACATGCCCGAGGACAAAGTGGCCGCCGAGCCGCGCGTCAGCGCGCATGGGCCGCTCCAGGTTCACGATGTCGCCGGGCTGAACGTATTGGAGGTTGGTGACGCGGAGGGTTTCATCCAACACATCGTAGCCGAGCAGCGCGCCGCGTTTGCGGACGGTAGTGAGGCACGCGCCGTTGACGGCGAGGCTGTCGCCCTTGCGCAAGCCGCGTTGCACCGTGGCCGCGCGCACGGTCAGCTCGGTAGATTTCTTGCCGCGCTTGACGCTGACAACTTCGCCCGCTTCTTCAACAAGTCCTGTAAACATGGTTTTGGAGGATAACGGGAGGGATTTGCGCCGTCGAGAATTTGTATCGGCTCGGCGCGACTCAACAGTAACCGATCACAACCAGATCGTCGCCGAGATGTCGCCACTCGACCTTGCGCAGGGAGATCGCGTCCTTCAACTGCTCGATCCCCTTCCCTTCCACCGCCGTCGGAGCGTCCGTGCCACCGATGATCTTAGGGGCGTAGAAAAAGACCGCCTTGTCCACCAGCCGCGCGTCGAACAGCGCGCCAATCAGACCGCCGCCGCCCTCCACCAGCACGTTGATGATCTCACGCTGGCTGAGTTGCTTGAGCGCGTCGCCCACGTCCAGATGGTCGCCTCGCAACGCACACAGTAGCATCGTCACGCCCTGCTCGCTGAGCTGCTTGCGCCACGGCTCCGGCGCGCGTTCGCTGGTGAAGACAATGGTTCGCAATCGGTCCTCGTCGCTGAACACATGCGCATCCAATGCCGCTCGCCCGCGGCTGTCCACGACCACACGCCACGGCTGGCGGTCAATGGCACCGTCGCGAACAGTCAGTTGCGGATTGTCAGCGACGATGGTTCCCGAACCGACCATGACGGCGTCGGCGCCGCGCCGCAGCTCCTGCACAAACGAGCGCGACTTCTCGCCGGTGATCCATTTCGAGTCGCCGGTTCGGGTGGCGATCTTCCCGTCGAGCGACATCGCCGCCTTCACGGTGAGGAACGGCATGCCAGTGCGAATCCATTTATTAAACGGTTCGTTGAGTTTGCTCGCCTCCTCGCTCAACAGCCCCACCTCAACCCTGAGCTCCGCTTTCTTCAGCAACTCCAGACCCTGTCCGCTGTGCTTCGGGTTCGGATCCACAGCGGCAACGACCACACGCCGGATGCCGGCGTTGATAATGGCATCGGTGCATGGCGGCGTGCGACCGTGCGTGCTGCACGGTTCCAACGTGACGTAGAGGTCGGAGCCTTTCGCGCGGTCGCCCGCGGCATTGAGTGCGTGAATCTCGGCGTGCGGCGCGCCTGCGCGGTGGTGGTAGCCCTCGCCGATGATGCGGCGATTTCTCACCACGACCGCGCCGACCATCGGGTTGGGCGAGGTCTGGCCTATCGCACGCCGGGCCAGACCCAGCGCGCGTTCCATCATCTCGGTGTCGAAATCAATTGAAGAGAGCATCAGCGAAAGCCCTCGCGTCGAACGGTTGCAGGTCGTCCACCTGCTCGCCGACGCCAATGAATTTCACGGGTATCTTCAACTCGCGGTTGATGGCAACGACGATACCACCTTTGGCGGTGCCGTCGAGCTTCGTGACGATGAGGCCGCTGACGCCGATGGCCTGGTGAAACTCGCGCGCCTGGTTCAGGCCGTTCATGCCGGTGCTGGCGTCGAGCACCAACAGCGTCTCGTGCGGCGCGTCGGGCAGCCGTTTCCGCAACACCCGCTGCAGCTTCGCCATCTCGTCCATCAGGTTCTTCTTCGTGTGGAGCCGCCCCGCTGTGTCAATCAGCAGGTAATCGCACTTGCGACTGATCGCCGCATCCAGCGCGTCGAACGCGATGGCAGCGGAATCGGAATTATATTGGCCTGTGATGACGTCGCAGCCGGTGCGTTCGCCCCAAATCCTTAATTGCTCGATCGCCGCCGCGCGGAACGTGTCGCAGGCCGCGAGCAACACCGAGCGGCCGTCCTGCTTGAGCAGGTGCGCGAGCTTCGCAGTGGACGTGGTCTTACCAGTGCCGTTCACTCCGAGCAGCACAATCACTGTCGGCACCTGCTGCGCGGTCCGCAACGCCGCCGGTTGGCCCGCCAGCACCTCGGAAATAATCCGCCGCGCGATACTGACGACGTCCACTTCGCGCGTCTCGGCGCTGGCCTTGCGAACCTCCTCGACGATCCGCATCGTCGTCTCCACGCCGATGTCGCTACCGATGAGCGCGGCCTCCAGCTCGTCCAGCGACTCCGCATCAAGCCGCGGCGCGCGAGTGACGATACGCTTGATCTCACCGATCAGTTTGTCGTGGGTCTTGGCGAGACCGTCACGAACTTTTTGAAAGAGTCCAAGCATGAAATTCCTTGAGTCGCTCGACGTAAACGTAATCGAGTCGCACGTTGCCAATCAATACTTCGTCCTTCGCCATCCCGTGGCAATCACTGCCACCAGTGACCAGACATCCGCGATCCTGCGCGAATGCGAGGAAACGCTCGCATTGCGCCGCCGTGTGGCGGCTGTGCCAGACCTCGATACCGTCGAGGCCCGCCGCGAGCAAGCCGTCGAGTTGGTTCTCAAGCCCGGAGACGCCGGGATGCGCGAGGATCGCAACGCCGCCGAACTTGTTTATCAACGCGGCGGCGGCGGCAACATCGAGCCGCGTTTTCGGCACGAACGCGGGTTTGCCCTTACCAATGAACCGGTGGAACGCCTCGTCCATGTGCCGGATGAAGCCGCGATTCTTCAGCGCCCGCGCCACGTGTAACCTGCCAAGCGCGCTATCGCCACCCGCCACGGCATCCACATCCGATGCGTGCAAGTCCACGCCGGCCGACTGAAGTTTCGCCACCATTGCCGCGACCCGCTGCGCGCGGCCCTTCTTGAAACATTCAATCTGCGCGACGAACTCCGGCTCCGTGTAACGGACGAGATAGCCGAGCACGTGAACCTCGCGTTCGCCGACATGCGCGGTCAGTTCGATGCCGGGAATGAACTCGATCCCCACCGCCTTGCAAAGCTCCGTCATCGCCGGCAGACCCGCCACGGTGTCGTGGTCGGTGAGCGCGATGCAGGAAAGGCCCGCCTCGCCGGCGCGCCGCACCACTTCCGCCGGCGTGAACGTCCCATCGGAGTGGCGCGTGTGCAGATGCAGATCGGCCGCGCGGGTCATGACGGTTTCGGTGGCGCGGACTCGCCAGCCCCGCCGCCCGAAGTGCGCGCGGGACGCGGCAACTCCTTGCGGATGCGGTCGAGGATGCCGTTGACAAACTTGCCGCTCTCCTTGGTGCTGAACTTTTTCGCGATCTCGATGGCCTCGTTGATGGACACCACCGGCGGCACGTCGTCGCGGAACATCATCTCGTAGATCGCCAGTCGCAGGACATTCCGATCCACGGCAGCAATCCGGTCCAGTTCCCAGTTCTCCGTCACCTTCTTGATCTGCTCGTCAATCGCCGGGCGATTCTCCAGCGTCCCGCGAGCAAGGACTTCGGCAAATTTCTGCGTTTCGGCGTCGCAGCTCTGCCCCTCCCAAAAACGAGTCAGCGAGTCGTCAAGTTCCTCGTGCGGGTTGATGTCGCGGAAATACAGAATCTGCACCGCAGCTTCCCTGGCTTGTCGTCGGCTTCCCATAAATCCTCAAAGTGTCCGCATCAAGTGCGCCATCTCGATGGCCGTCAGCGCGGCTTCGGTGCCGCGATTATGTTTCGGCTGGAGGCAGCGGGCGTGGGCCTGCTGCTCGTTCCCCAGCAACAACACCTCGTGAACCACTGGCACGCCGTCGCGCAGCACGATCTGCGTCAGCGCGTCGGTCACGGCGCGTCCGATCAAGTCGGCGTGCTCTGTCTCACCGCGAATGATCACGCCAAGCGCGATAATGGCGTCATAGCTGCCGCTGGAGGCAAGGCGGCTCACCACCACCGGCACCTCGAACGCACCAGGAACGCGAATCACGGTGACGTCGCCCCGCTTTGCGCCGGCCATCCGGAGCGCGCGTCGGGCGCGCGTCACGAGCGCGTCGGAATAGCGTTGGTTGTAGCGGCCCGCGACGATGGCAAATCGCAGCCCTTCGGCTGAGAACACGGGTTGAGATTGTTTTGCGCGTAACATGTTACAAAGAATGTCCGAGCTTCTTCCTTTTGGTTTCAAGATACTTCGCGTTATGCGGCGTCACAGCGCCACGAATCGGCAGTTGTTTGGCGATCTTGAGGCCGAAGCCGTCCAAGCCAACGACCTTTTTCGGATTGTTCGTCAGGATACGAATGGTGTGAAGACCGAGGTCCACGAGGATTTGCGCGCCGACGCCGTATTCGCGGAGATCGGCCTTGAACCCGAGCCGCTCGTTCGCCTCGACGGTGTCCAACCCTTCCTTCTCCTGCAACTCGTAGGCGTGAATCTTGTGCGAGAGGCCGATGCCACGCCCCTCCTGTCGCAGATAGACGATCACGCCGCAGCCTTCCTTGGCAATCATTTGCATCGCCCGTTGCAACTGGTCGCCGCAGTCACACCGTTGCGAGCCGAACACATCGCCGGTGAGGCATTCGCTGTGGACACGCACCAACACGTTACTCTGGCCTGCCACATCGCCCTTCACCAACGCCACGTGATGCTGGCCGTCCATCATCGAGCGGTAGAGATACAACGAGAAATCGCCAAACTCCGTCGGCAACGAAACGACGCGCTCGCGCTCCACCAACTTCTCGCGGCGGTGGCGGTATTGGATCAAATCGCGGATGCTGCACATCTTCAACCGGTGTCGCCGCTTGAACTTCACCAGTTCCGGCAACCGCGCCATCGTGCCATCTTCGTTAAGAATTTCGCAGAGGATGCCGGCTGGATGCAGACCCGCGAGGCGCGCGAGATCCGCCGAGGCTTCGGTGTGGCCCGCGCGGCACAACACGCCGCCATCACGCGCGGCGAGCGGATTGATATGGCCTGGCTGCACGAGGTCGGCTGGCTTCGATTTCGCGTCGGCCAGCACATGGATGGTCTTGGCGCGGTCAGCCGCGCTGATGCCCGTGGTAATGCCGTGCTTGGCGTCCACAGTCACCATGAACGCCGTCTTGAAGGCGTCGCGGTTGCGCTCGACCATTCGCGCGATGCCGAGCCGGGTCAGGTCATCGTCCACCATCGCCACGCAGAGCAGCCCGCGCGCGTGCTTCACGATGAAATTGACCGACGCGGGCGTGACCTTCTCGGCGGCCATGATGAGGTCGCCTTCGTTCTCACGCTTCTCGTCGTCCGTGACGATCACCAATTTGCCGGCGCGGATATCCTCGATAACCGCTTCCACCGGATCAAACGGTTCGCATGACGTTTTTGTCACCTTCTTGCTCATAAAAAACCCTGAAGAAACGGTCTTCAGGGTCTGCATCGCACGTCGTTGTCGCTCGTCTCACGGACAAGCAACCGACCGCCGATTCTTCTTTCATCCGGACTCTACCGTCGCCCCCGGAATCTCACCGGGTCCTGCGCTCCGATCTCGAAACGCTCGCGGGGTTTACCGCCGGTCGGGAATCGCCTGACGAACTCGCAAGCCGTCAAACTCACCCTGCCCTGAAGAACTTTCAGCAATTCGAGATTATCATCCGTCCCGCCGAAGTCAATAGCTGCTTCGGCGCGCATCGAAGCAACACACCCAAATGCATGCGGAGACCGCCCCGACCCGTTTTGATGAACCACACTTCAAACCCTACAGCGCCCCCTTCCCCATAAGCACCACGGGGATGGTCTTCAACAAGATTTTGAAATCCAACCAGAGCGACCACATGTCAATGTATTGAAGATCCAACCGCATCCACTCCTCGAAACCAATGGTGTTTCGGCCCGCGATCTGCCAAAGGCAGGTGATGCCTGGCTTCATCGAGAGGCGGCGGCGTTGCCAGGGACTCTTGAACTGTTTGACTTCCTGGACCGGCAACGGCCGCGGCCCGACAAGGCTCATCTCGCCCTTCAGCACATTCAACAACTGCGGCAGTTCGTCCAGCGATGTGCGGCGCAGAAACCGTCCGATCGCGGTGATGCGCGGATCCCTGGCGATCTTGAACACCGGCCCGTCCATCTCATTGAAGACCATCAACTCCGCCTGCCGCTGCTCGGCATCGCTCACCATTGAGCGGAATTTGTTCATAATGAAGACACGCCCTCGCACGCCACAGCGCTGCTGGCGAAACAGCGCCGGCCCCGGCGAACTCAGCTTGATAAACACCGCGATGGCCAACATCAAAGGCGAAAAGAGCACCAGAAGCACTGCCGCCCCCAGCCGGTCAAATACACCCTTGAACAGCAGTGACCACGAGACATCCGGGGCCGACCGGAAAACGATCATCGGCTTGCCCATCAACTCATCCATCGCCGGCCGCGCGATGGACGTGCGCACAAAATCCGCCACCAGCCACGCTTCGACGCCCTCGACCTCGCACGCCAAAATGGCCGACTCCACCTCGTTCAGCGAACTCTTGCCGGAAGTGAAAATCACCACGTCCACGGGCCTCTCCCGCAACAGCTTCTCCAGGTCTTCCGCCGATTGCACGCTCAGGTTCAACTGCACCTGCACTTCGAGCGACCACTCCGGATGGTCCCGGATAAGGTCAATAATCCCCTGGTTCTCAGCCGGACTGCCTACAAGAACCGCAGAGCGGTGATTTCGGCGGTGCACAGCCATGACGGTCAGCGACTGCCAGGTCATGTCGAACAACCAGACACCAACCACCGACATCCCGCCGAAAATAAAAATCGTGCCACGGTTCACGTCGCGCACGTCGAGCACATAAAGCCCGGCAAGCACGATCAGCACACACATACTCATGCCGCGAACGGCGGTCCAAAATACACCGGCTGGTGACAACCCGATGCTGCGGCTGTAAAACCCATGCACCTTCAAAGAATAGTGGCCGATCACGATGACAGCCGCCGCCAGCAGAAGCTGCTCGCGAAACATCACCGTCCGCCGCAACACAAACTCCTCACCCAGATGGCGGCGAATGGTGTGCGCCAGATAAAGGCAAAGCATCATCAGCATCAGATCAAAGATCTGATGCAACTGGTTTCTGATCTGGCGACCCTGGGTCAACATGGCTTCACACCGATGGTGCCGGGCCGGGCCGCTTCAACTTAGAAAACAACCGTCCGATGAAACCTCGCATGGCCGCCCGTGCCGACTCTTCGTTTGCCGCGCCTGCTGCCGCCCCACTGGCGCGCGGCACTGTGATTGTCAACGTAATGTAAGCCCAGCGATGATTCACACTGTGCACGATGCGATCCAAACTGTTCCAGACGATCCGCTGGATATGCGACGCCGTCACACGATCCTTGCCCATAAACCAGTAGTAGTTGAGTCTTTCCACACTGCCGTCCATCCCGTCGCCTCGCGACCGACGCATGATCTTCAGTGCTCGCGTCCGCAAATCGCCCACGCCGCCCGCGCTCACGGGCACATCTTCGTAACGCCCATCTAACACCTCCCAGCCCTGCGCCGGCAAGCACGTTTCCGGCCGGTGAATGCTGCGCGCGTCCCTGCCCGCCAGCACGATCGAACAATAGATTTCGTTCCCTCGCGCGTCCCGATACAGCTTTCGCTCAAACTCCGTGTCCGCCGGCAAACCCCGCCGTTCCACCTCCGTCACCGGCACCTCCGCGCCCACCCACTCACCAATCCGCTCTGGCAACTTCATCACAATCCCCGCCTCGCTCACCTGGCTCACCTTGCCACTGAGCGCCGTCAACGCCAGCGCGCCCGCCAGCAACACGATCAACACCACATAAGGACGCCACGCCGTCATCGCCATCAGCCTTGCGCCTCCCGCGCGCCCAGCCACCGCGTCTTCCACTCCTGCCAGTCCACATCCAGCAACCTGTCCACCACCAGCATCAACGCGATCGCCGGGATGAACACCAGGAACGTCGAGAACTTGTCGAACACCCCAACCGCCTCCTGCCCCATCAGGTTGCCCACCACCGCCGACGACGTCACGCGCACCAGATTGCCAAACATCGCCAGCGGCACTGCTGACGCCACCAACACCCACCGCTGCCATTGCCGCTGCCGCGTCACATAGCCGTAGATCGTTGCCAGCGTCACCAGTGCGATCAACGAGTTGATCCCGCTGCAAGCGTCCGCCACCTCCAGTTGAAATCGCCCGTGCGGCACCGAAAAGATCTGCGCCCCATTCCGCTCCACGTGCACCCCACCCATGTTCAACAACAGCGTCGAAGTCGCCGACACAAAACGTTTCAGCGGATTCGTCAGGTCCGCCACAAAATTCAGCGGCACCGCGAACAACAAGAACCCCACCGGAAACATCAGCCGACCGCCCACCTGCCAACCCCACAGATACAACGGCGCCGCCCATACCAGTAGGATCAGCGACACCATCGTCAACCGCCACAACGACGTCTTGTGCCCCACCCAATACATCACCAGCGCCACCACCACCAACCATGCCGCCCATCCCGCCGTCTGCCGCGCCGCGCCGAGCAGCTCCCGCCGCTGCCGCCACAGCAACCACGCCGACACGATCGGGATCAGCGGCGCATGCGAATACATGAAATCCGGCCCGCGCAGATACCCCACATACTCCCCCCACCAACTGTCATTCCGAAAATACAAGAACCAGACCAAACCAACTGCCAACGCCCCCAGCAAACAGTTCAACAGTGTTTGCCGGTCACGCCAGTCCATCGCCGCCGCAGCTAGCTTCTTCTCGTCCATTCAGTGGGACGCATCCTAACACGCCCCCATCTCCGAATCAACGAGCGGGAGAAACGACACCCTCCTCCTCTTAACCGTGGAAACAGAAAGCCCCGCGTCTTGCGACGCAGGGCTTTCGGGACGACGCAGAGCACCAACCAGCTCGTCCCGCCGGAAGGGGGACACGCACGGCCAAGGAGGGGGGGGAGGGAGCCGCGCGTGCGGTGTCCTGCTGAAATGTTTAAAACTTTGTCATGGGTTCAGTATTCAACCCCGTTGCCTAAAATTTGCGAGAACAATTTCACACAATAATCGCACCACCACGCGTCCTGCCACGTTTCGCGTGGGGGCACAACGCATCTTTCCCCCAAGTGTGCAGACGCTCCATGCGAGAGACCGAGCGTTGACTTGGCGCGCGGTTTGGCGCATGACGATGGTGGCCGTCGTTTCACCGGTCGCCCTGTGACGCCGCAACCGACACAAACCAACACAGCCGCCGCTCCACTGGAGCGTGGACTTGGCCTCCTTCAATCCGTCGCGTTGAACGTCAACAACATGGTCGGCATCGGGCCGTTCATCACCATCCCGATCTTCATCGCTTCGATGCAGGGACCGCAGGCCATGATCGGCTGGGTGGTCGCGGCCTTGCTTGTGCTCTGCGACGGACTTGTCTGGAGCGAACTCGGCGCGGCCCTGCCCGGCAGTGGCGGCACGTATCATTTCCTGCGCGAGATTTTCCGACCGTATCGCTGGGGGCGGTTGATGCCGTTCCTGTTCATCTGGCAATTCCTAATCAGCGGCACGCTGGAGATGGCGTCCAGTTACATCGGCGCGGCGGGCTATCTGAAATACGCCTTCCCAAATCTTCAACCAACGTTCGAAGCGTGGGGCGTGCCTTGGGGCTGGAACGCGCTCGGAGCCGCGGCGTGCATCCTTACGGTGCTGCTGCTGAGCCGCCGGATTCAGGTTGTCGGCTGGATGGGCGTGGCATTGGCGGCGGGCACGGTCGTGACGGTGGTGGCCGTCATTGTGGCTGGCCTGGCAAATTTCAATCCATCGTTGCTTCAACCGCCGCCCGGCGCGTTCCAGTTCAACCTCGCGTTCCTGATCGGCCTTGGCGGGGCCATGCGCATCGCCATATATGATTTCTTCGGCTACTACAATATCTGCCACCTCGGCGACGAGGTGCGCGCGCCGGCCAAAACCATCCCGCGCGCCATCATGGTTTCCGTGCTGCTGGTCGGGGCGCTCTACCTGACGATGAACCTCTCCATTATCGCCGTCGTGCCGTGGCAGGAGGCAATGAAGTCCGAGAACGTCGCGGCGCTGTTCATGGAGCGATTGTTCGGGCGGCACGTCGCGGTGGCGTTCACGGGCCTGATCGTCTGGACGGCCATGGCGTGCAACTTCGCCATCACTCTCGGTTACTCGCGCATCCCGTATGCGGCAGCGCGCGAAGGAGACTTTTTCAGTGTGTTCGGTCGCGTTCATCCGCGGGAGCATTACCCGCGCGTGTCGCTGTGGGCCATCGGCGGGCTGACGGCGGTGTTCTGTTTTCTGCCGCTGCAACAGGTAATTGACGCGGCTGTGACCGTGCGCATCCTGGTCCAGTTCGTCGGCCAGATCGTGGCGCTTCACATCCTACGCACGAAACGACCCGATGTGCCGTTGCCTTTCCGAATGTGGCTCTATCCAATCCCCTCGTTGCTGGCGCTGGCCGGCTGGGTCTTCCTCTGGGCCAGTTCCGGCTGGACGCTGGTGCTTGCGGGCTTGGGTGTGATCGGTTCGGGCTGCGTGGTGTTTTGGGTGTGGCGCACGGTCGCGGAGCGCCGATTGTCCGCAGCAGCGATGAACTGACACAAGCTTTGCCCCGCCCTGTCTTTCAACTGAAATGCCGCCAGAGGTTGACGCCCCACGCCGTCAGCATCAGCACTACGAGCATCCATGTCGCAACGACCGAGCATCGCTCCCACACCGGGCGGATAATTGCACGATCCGTAACCGCCTCCCACACGAGCAGCCCCATCAGCACCACCGTCAGCAGCGCCAACGGAATCGCCGCGATGTTGAAAGCCGATGCTTGCGCTAACTCCCCGTGGCATAGCGCAGCAGCCGCCCGCGTCATGCCACAAGTTGCACAAGGAATCCCCGTGAGCCGCCGCAATGGGCATGTGTTCGGCAGCCAGTCCGACAAGCCGAACCGCAGCAGCACCGCCACCAACAGCACGGCAGCCAATATCCACAGCGCGCGCGACCGCATCCCGCCTCAGCTAAACTTAAGCGAGTTGCCTTGGGCGTCCTTCATGATCCCCATGCCGACCATGGCGAAGTCAATCAGTGCCCAAATGCCTAAGCCGCCCAGCGTGACCAGCTTCAGGATACCCAGCCCGACGTAACCGAGATAGAACCGGTCCACGCCAAGAACACCGAGCAGCCACGACAGGATGAAGGTCACCGTCTGGGACTTCACCGGCGTGCCCGAAGGCACCTCGCGCTGCAACAGCACGCCTTCCGCGTCGGTCTGGCTGCCGATGCCGGTCAGGACCATGTCTATGATCGCCCAGATGCCACAGCCGCCGAGCGTGATGAGTTTCAGGATGCCCAGGCCGATCTGGCCGAGATAGAACCGGTCCACGCCGAGGCCGCCGAGTAACCAAGACAGGATGAACGTTGTGCTTTGTGATTTCATGGGGATGTTTGGTGAAGGGTTGGTTTAGCTGGATGTCATGACAAAACGGCCATGATGTCAACAGCCAACACGCACGAGCCAAGCAACCGCTGCCCGGCTTCCATTTTCTGTTTGACGCTCCAAGACATCGGCGTAGGCTGCGCAGCGTTGAACCTGCAAACTCTTGGGATTGTGGCACGACGACCATGAAAACTCTTCATCTCATCATCACACTTCTGCTCGCAGGCATCGCCTCCATCTCCACTGCGCAAACGCCGCAAAAGCTGTCGCCACAGTCGGTCGCGGCGTTGCGTGGTGTGGCGCAGGAGGCGGAGTTGAACTGCACCACCTTCTACAACAAGCTTCGCTGGGTCCAGATGCGCACTGCGGACCAAAGCAAGGCGATGGGCGCGGCGCTCCATCTGCGCGACGCGGCGCGGAAGTTCGCCGGCGCGACCACTTCCGAGCGCTGGCCGCGGCCGGATTGGCTGCGGTATTGCAGCGAGCGCCTGCTCAACGCTTGGGTCGAAGAAGAACAGTATTTTCCCTCCCTTGAAGCGCCGCCGGTAGTGCTAGAGTTATGGTCGCACACGCAAGCCTCGCTCGTGACGCTCTACAAAGCTGCCGAACCGATCATGGGACGGCCCATGGGTGTGGCGTTGCCGCAAGCGCTCACCGCCGGTGCGCCGAAGCCGGCAATGCAACCGTGACGTGAACGGGAATAGGCAGGCGCGTTCAGCCACCTCCCGCTGAACACCATGCCAGTCGCGCCGGCTTGTGGGTGCGGTGGAGGTTTGGCCTTGTCCAGTCCGGCACGGAGGCTTACGTTGGCAATCCATGAGCAACAGTTTGAAACCTCCCGCCTTGCCGGACCAACCCCATCCCGCCATCGGACAAGGCGTTCTGAACACCGTCATGGAGAATTTCGGCCTCAGTCGTAGCGTGACACTCAGCGCCGCTCTCCTGATCTTCGTCGTCATCGTCTGCGGCGTGTTCTGGTTCATTCACTCCGCACCACCCGATACCATCATCATCACAACCGGCCCCGAAGGCAGCATCTTCCAAACAAACGCCATCAAATACGCCAGCATCCTCGCGCGCAACGGCGTCAAACTGAAGATCCTGCCATCCCAGGGTTCGCAGGAGAATCTCATCCGGCTAAACAACCCCGCTTTCCACGCAGATGTCGGCTTCGTCCAAGGCGGAATGACCAGCGGAACCACGGTCAGCAACCTTGTCTCACTGGGCAGCATCTCCTATCAACCGCTGCTGATTTTCTACCGCAGCGCCACTCTTGTGGAGCTGCTCTCCGAATTCAACGGCAAGCGCCTCGCCGTCGGCCAGCCGGGCAGCGGCACTCGTTCCCTCGCCATGACGTTGCTCCAAACCAACGGCGTCGGCGGTGCCACCGTGATGCTCGATCTCCCCCCGGCGGAAGCATCCAAGGCGTTGCTCGATGGCAACGCCGACGCCGTGTTCCTGATGGGTGACTCTGCGTCCGTGGCCATCATGCGCAAACTGCTGCGCGCACCCGGCATTCACCTCTTCAGCTTCAAACAAGCCGTCGCTTACACCCGCCGCATGAACTACCTGAACGTGCTCACATTCCCGATGGGTTCCATTGATCTCGGCAACAACATCCCCCCGCGCGACGCCAACCTCCTGGGGCCGACCGTCGAGTTGATCGCGCGCAAAACGCTGCACCCGGCCATGTCCGACCTGCTCCTGGAGGCCGCGCGCGAAGTCCACGGCAGGCCCAGCATTCTGCAACGTCGTGGCGAGTTTCCAGCTCCGCTGGAGCAGGAGTTTCCCATCAGCGAAGACGCGGCCCGGTTCTACAAATCCGGCAAGAGCTTTCTCTACCGCTACCTGCCATTCTCGCTGGCCAGCCTTTTCAACCGCATCGTCATGGTGTTCGTGCCGATGGTCGTCGTCCTGGTGCCGGGACTCCGAACCATTCCCAAGATATACCGATGGCGCATCCGCTCCCAAATCTGCCGCTGGTATCGCGCCCTGCTCGCGCTCGAACACGAGCTGCCCACCCAGACCGCGCCCGGCAAACGCGAAGAGATGCTCAAGCGCCTCGACCAGATCGAGCGGATCGTCCACAACATGAAAGTCCCCGCCTCCTTCGCCGACCAATTCTATGTTCTCCGCGGCCACATCAGCTTCGTCCGAACTCGGCTGGCGGAAGAGGTCAATTCGGCCGAGCCTCCGTCTGAGTTGGGACGAGACTGACCGATGGAGAACCAACAGTGGACACTCTGGGACCGCGTGATGCGGGTGTCGCATCTTTACACGGGCTTGTTCCTGGTGCCGTGGATGATGGTTTACGCAATCAGCGCGTTCTGCCTGAATCACTACACCTGGTTCGATGCGCTCAAGCTCACGCCCAAATGGGTGACTGTGCGCCAGACGACTTACACGGCCGACGCCGCGTTTCCCAAAGTTCCCGAAGAACAGGCCGTCGTCCTCTTGCGACATCTGAACCTCGAAGGCCCGCACAACATCATGGGCACGCCGACCGCCAACCAACTTTCCCTCTGGCGCTCTTGTGCCGCTGGAAATTATCGCATCACCTGGCAGCGGCAGAATTCCCGGCTGCTCGTGGAGCAGCAACAACCGGCCTCCTTCTACTCCTTCGTCAACAACCTCCATTTCCAACGCGGCTACCCCCACCCTTACCTTGCCGCTCAGGTCTGGGCGGTCGTCGTGGACATTACTGCCATCTCCACTATCATCTGGGTCATCTCCGTCATCTGGCTCTGGGTGCGCAAGCCACGCGAGCGCCGCTTGGGAGGTCTCTGTCTCGCGGCGGGCTGCCTGTTGTTCATCGCGCTGGCCGTCCTCCTGTGCCGGTAAGCACCGCGCGGTCGCCGTCCATCCGCAGGAACTTCACGCCGGGCGCTTTCGCCAGCCCCGAATGCTTTCCGGGATCTCGCTGATGGCGTCAGCGCTCTTGGCGGGCACGAGGACGGTGGCGGTGGTGTTCGCGGGACACCATCTCGTCCAGCCGCACACAGGCAAACAGGGATTCTTGGGCAATGCGTCGTCCTTTCATGCAACCAGTCCTTGGCTCATTAGAGACACTGGGACAACACCCGCCGAAAGCCATTCAACCCATCAGGAGTTTTTCAACGACTTCTCAGGAGTTGACCCACGCGGTCGTCGCACATGCTCCTCGATGGCCTTCCGCACAATCTTCCCGTGCTCGTCCCGAGGAAGCGTGTCTACGATATGGATGACCTTCGGCAGCTTGTAGTCGGAGAGCCTTGCCCAGCAGTGGTCCAGCAGTTCGGCGACAGTCAGCCCGCCGCTTCGGGCCACCACCGCCGCGCTCAGTTTCTGGCCGTTGCCGTCGGCCGAGCCATAGACCAGAGATTCCGCCACGGCGGGGTGTGAATTGAGGACCCGCTCCACTTCCAGCGCGTCCACCTTCATCCCACCAACGTTGATCACGTTGTCCCGGCCCACGACGTGCAACGCCCCTTGGGCGTCCAGATGGCCGAGGTCGCCAGGGAAGACGTAACCGGCCCGGAATGTCTGAGCGGACGCGGCGGCGTTGTGGAGGTAACCATCACAGGCGGAGGGTGCCTTAACGCCAACCCGGCCGACCCGGCCGCGGGGCAGGCGCCGGAAATGTTCGTCGAAGATTTGCAC
Organism: Verrucomicrobiia bacterium; assembly: GCA_041667205.1. Classification (GTDB taxonomy): domain Bacteria; phylum Verrucomicrobiota; class Verrucomicrobiia; order CAIQCK01; family CAIQCK01; genus CAIQCK01. The sequence continues at coordinate 97,764 of JBAYFL010000025.1, forward strand.
CTCGATGCCAGGCATCGGTGTGCCCACCAGCGTCTCGTCGGTGTAGTCGGTGATCTTCTGAACCGTGTTCGTCGCGGACTCGGTGGAGCCATAGACTTGAAAGACCGGGAGGCCGAACCGGCGGTGGAATCTCTCGAAGACCGCCTTTGTGAGCGGTGCCGTCGAGCTGACGCAACACCGCAGCGACGGCAGGGAAGGTGTCTGGTCGAGATAACAGTCGGCCAGGATTTCCAGCATGGCGGGCGTGGCGAGCCATGCGGTGACATGGTCTTTGCGGATGTGCTCCAGAACCGCGTGGGGCAGGAATTGCTTTACCACCACCAGCGTCGCGCCGAGGTAACCTGCGGTGAGCAGGCTCAGCAGGCCGTAGTTGTGGTAGAATGGCGCGGCACCAAGGAACACCTCCTTCTCCGTCAGGCCGAGGGAGGCTGCGAAATGCCACGCGTCGTGGAAGAGGTTCCGCGACGTCTTCAGCATGTGCTTGGGCGTGCCGGTGGAGCCGGAGGAGTATTGGCGGACGACAGTCTGGTAGCGCGTCCGGACGCGCGCAGGCTTGTCCGCAGCCAGCGGACGAACGCGGAGAACAGCCGGCTCCAGCAGCAGATCGCTCCCGCTGAAACCGAGTTGCAGGGCGATTCTGACGCCCGCCGACTGGAAAGCCGCCAAGGGCTGCGGGGCGCCCTTCGGATGGATGACGCAATCAGCTTGGGCGTCCACGAGCAGGCCGGCCAGTTCCTTCCCGGTCAATTTGGGGCTGACCGGGAACACGACGGCGCCGACCTGCATGGCGGCGTAGAACGCGACAACGAACTCCAGACTATTGGGAAAGGACAACGCCACCGTGTCGCCCGCGCCGACGCCGGCCGCCTTGAGCCGGCGGGCGAGCGCCCCGATCAGGTCATTCAACGCCGCATACGAGACCGGCTCCCCGGCAGAGATAACCGCCGTCTTGCCGGGGCTTCGCCGCGTGGCGTTGCGGATGAAATCCCTCGGGTGGACAAACGTCATCGCGCGGCTCCCTGGCCGATCCGGGCTTCGATGTAGCGGGCGAGGGTCTCCACGCTGTGGAAGGTCTCCTCCAAATTGGACGCCTCGAACTTCAGTTTGAACTTGTTTTCGAGCGCGACCATGATGCGGAGGGCGGTGAGGGAATCTATGGCGCTCACGGCTTTAAGGGGCGTTTTGGGGTCCAGACCGGCGAGTCCCGTCTCAGCCCCCAGAACTTCCTGAATCACCTCAGCGACTTTCTTCTTCACGGTGTTTGCGTTCGTCATGCGCCTGTTTTCTTGTAGCAAAGACCGGGGCGGTTAAGAAACCAGAAAGTGATGATTTCAGCGTTGTGCCACGGCAGTCGCCGTGGCACAAAGCGAGGCGCAGGAGGAACCTCTCGTAGGGGTTCGCACGCGAGCTGGCGATTTGCGGCCGCGGATCTCAGTCGTTGGTTTGCCACAATTGAGACAGAATATGCATGAATGCTGGTGACATCGTGGACATGCTGAAAGCGCGCGGGAAGGATCAGGAAGCCCTGTTTGCCCTGGCCCGCCGGACACGTGCGCAACGGTTCGGTGATAGCGCCTTCCTGCGGGGCGTCGTGGAGATCTCCAATATCTGTAAGCAAAACTGCTTCTATTGTGGCATGCGGCGCGACAACCGGCAGATGGCGCGCTACCAGATGCGCCCGGCGGAGGTGGTGGCGTGCGCCCGCGAGATGAAGGCGGCGGGCGTCAACATCCTGTTCCTGCAAGCCGGTGAATGCAACGGCACCACTGAGATCGTCGAGGCAGTCTGTCCCCAGGTCAAAGACGAGTTGCAGATGACCGTGATCGCCTGCATCGGGAACCGAACCCCGAAGCAGTTCGAGCGGATGGCCAAAGCGGGCATTGATGGCTACATCCTCAAGCATGAGACCTCCGACGAAGGCCTGCACTTCAAGCTGAGGGCGATGGACATCAACGAGCGGCTGCGGTGCGTCCGGACCCTGACCTCGCTCGGCGTCAAGGTCGGCGGCGGCAACATCATCGGCCTGCCGGGCCAGACGCTCGAATCCATCGCGGAGGACATCTTGCTCGCCAAGAAACTGGGCGTCAGCTACGCGAGCGCTTCGCCGTTCATCCCCCACGAGATTTCCCCGTTGGCCGGCGAACCATGCGGCGACCCGCACCTGACGCTGAACACGATGGCGATTCTCCAGCTTTACCTCAACGTGCCCGTGCCCACCGTCAGCGCACTGGACTTGCTGATGGACCACGGACAGGATACCGGGTTTTACGCCGGGGCCAACGTCGTGACGTGCAATTTCACCCCGGAGCGGTTCCGGATGAAATACTCCCTCTACAGCCAGAAACGGCCAAACAAGTCGCTGCAGGAGTTGGTCGCGATGATCCACGCGGCCGGCTTGAAAGTCACCAACAACGGTTACGCTGTGAAGCCCGGCCGTCCACCGCATCCAGCCCAACGGCCCGCCCCAAACGGTCTCGACTCCGCCCGAGTGCCCGGCAACATTGCGAAGACGCTGCGTCCCTCGTGACGCGCGGCAACCGATGAACCCGACACCCCAAGCCGCCGCGACCTGGGACCGTCGAATCAAGTTCCGTGCCCTGTTTCGCAGACCGCGCGTGCTCTGCAGCCTGGTGGCTGGAACACTCCGGTTTTGCTGGCAAGCCCCGGTTCTGGGGCGAGATGCTCTGGCCGACGCGTTGAAGCGCCTCTGGCGGATCGGCACTCTCAACTGCGCAGAACTGGACTTTCTGGCCGTCGCAAGACTCGATCTGGCGCCCTCGCTACGTTTCAGGGATTACTGCCAGCAGGTCATCGAGACGCACCTTCTCAACCTGCGCACCCCCGTGCGGCGCGCCTCCGAGGCTGAATACAAGGACTGCCTCGCAGACCCTGGAGGATACGCGGCGCGCCAGCCCGCCACCGAAAGGATGTTCGCCGTCGAACTGGCCGGCCTCAAACGCCTCCAAGCGCCGGCCGGCGGCGGCCGGCCGGTGATGCTTCTCGCCTGGCATGGTGGGGCGCAGACCCACAATTTCCTCAGCGACCTCCGTGCGCAGGTGCCCCGGCTGGAGATCTTCTCGGCCCACCGGGAAGTGTTTGCGCCCTGCGCAGCGGGCCACGAGATGTTCTTCACCACGCCCTTGATGGATAATCCGAAGCTGGGGCTGCTCCTGATGGCCAAGTTCCTCGAAGAAGGCCGGTCTGTCCTTCTCCACCTTGACGGCGTTGCCGGCAAGCGAGACATGGCCTGCCGGCTGTTTGGCCAGCGGATCCACCTCAGCCGGGGCTTCATTCACATCGCCCGGCACTGCAAGGCGGTGGTGTTGCCGGTGACGGCGTGCTTTCTCGGCAACGAGAAGGTTCGCGTGCAAATCGGCCCACCACTGTTCTCCGACGAGGAGCTGCAAACGCTGGCCGACGAACAGCTCTTGGACCGCGCGCTGCGGTTCTTCGTGGATGACCTCCGAAAAAACGCCCCCGCTGCGGTCGCTATTTGCGGGCACTTGGTCCAACTGATCGAACAACCCGCGCCCGGCTGACCCCAACACGGTCGCTCGCGCCTCCGCCCCGGACCCACAGCCGGGTTATTCCCCCAGATGGCGGCGCAACGCCACGGCGTAGTCGTCCCAAGAACGGAACGACCGACCAGCCGCCTCCTGCGAAAGCCTCATATACAGTTCCCGGTCGGTCAGCAACTGCCGCATCGCCGCCGCCAGCGAATCCACCCGCGTCTGATCGCAAGGCAAACAGCCGCCCCCCGCGGACACCTCGCCCAGAGCGCCGTTGGTCCCGCAGATGCACGGACGACTGAACCAAAGGCTCTCATGGATCGGCAACCCGAACCCTTCTGCCAACGACGGGTAAACCGTGAACGCGCACTCGCGATAGGCCGCCGTCAGCGCATCCTCCGACACATGGCCCTGCCAGCGCACCGCGCGCCCCTCACGCTCCAGTCGGTGGATTGCTTCGATCACCGCCGCGCTAGTTCGGCCGTCGGGCCATTCACGACCGATCAACTCCAACTCGAACCGCCGGCCCTCCTTCCACAAGGTTTCGCAGGCCGCCAACAGGGTCAGGTGGTTCTTTCGCGGGATCAGACTGGACACATAGAGCGCTCGCGGCCGGTCAAACCGCATCGGGTCGGGCTGGCCACGCGGCCCGAATTCCGTCGGCCACGGCTCGACCGTGACCGGAACCGCCCGACAGCTCAACTCGCGCCAGGCATGCAGCAGCGCCTCGCAAGATTCTTGGGAACACGTCACGACCCCCTGGCACAAGGACAGTCCGCCCAGAAGCCGGCCCAGTTCGTCCCGATGGATCTCCGGCATCAACTCGTGCCGCAAATATCCGATGGCATCGTGGAACACCGCCACCATCCGCAGCCGTCTGGCCGCCGCCTGCTCCATCCACGCGACGCGGCCATCACCGGCCAGAGTCGGCAACAGTAGCGTGTTGCCCGCCCGGCACAGTTCGTCGAAGCCCAGCATTCGCCATCGCCTCAGCCAGCGCCCCACCACCGAACGCTGCCGTTTGGCCACGACACACGGATCCGCCATCGCGTCCGCGTGGCGCGCAAACGGCTGCTCTAGAAAAGCCCGCTCCGAAACCGACAGCCGGCAGTAGGCTTGATGATGCTTCGACCAAACCACTGGCGTGACCGGCGCAAGCCGCCGCAGCGCCTCATAAATCCGTCGTGTCGTCCGCGCAATGCCGCAATTGACGGGCGACTCGGTTGCAGCGCTGGCATCCAAATAAATCATGGCGTTTACTGGTCTCGAACATTGCAAGCCGCCCCCCGCACCGCCAGCAAAAAACAGCTTGCCACTCCCCCGCATGCCGGTGCAACGCCCACGCGCAGTCCAGCCACGACCGAAACGCCCGTCGCGCACCCTCCTCCGCCAACTTCACATACAGCGCGTGATTGCCGTCCATCCGCAGGAACTTCACGCCGGGCTTTGGCCAGCGGCTTGCTGTTCTCGGTAATCGCGTCGGCGCTCATCAGGTGCCGATGGACGCATCAGTTTTTCCGCGGCGTGGAAAATTTGTCCACTCTGGCTACGGCAGCACCAATACCAGGAATTCGCCCTGGCCGTAGTTCTTGGCGCTGGAGGTGAAGGTCCAGTCGCGCGTCTTGCCTTCAGAGTTGCCGAGACCAACGTCGCACGAGTGGCCGCCACCGAAGCGGTTAAAACAAATGATCGCGTGCTTGCCCTGCCAGTTGTGAATTTGCATCGCGCCGTAGCCGGTTGTGTTCTGCGGCGCCATGCCGTCGCCGAAGTCGAACACGCCCTCTTCCGCGCCGGGAATCTTCGCCGCGTTCTGCGGGCCGTAGTTGCACGGATAGAACTCGATGTTGCAGCCCTCGGCGAACTCACCGGCGGTCACGCCCTTGGCGTTCGTCTTCACGATGACACCGGTGACCTTCTGTTGGAACCGTGCGCCGCTCGCGACCGTCGGCACGCCGAGCTTGGCCACATCGCTCGTGAACGGGTCCATGGCGACGAACGCGTAGGAAACGGCGCCCGCCGGGTCCCGCAGCGCGAGGAAGTAGGCAACCTTCTTGAACGGGCCTTTGACCTGCGCCGAGTTGTCGGTGTCATAGACAAAACACTTGCCGGCATCGGTCAGCTTGCCTGCGAGCGGGTCGAAGGCATAGACGACCTTGTAAGCATTGGCTTCGTCGGGAAGGAATTTCGAGAAGACCGCAAACTTCGGCATTTCGCCAAAGCGGAACGGCGAAGCGGGCAATCCCTCGGCGTTCGCGAGGTTGACGCCGACCGGGTTGTTGGCCCACGCGTAGTGAACCACGACCGGCTCGGCAACTTTCGGCGAACTGACGACGACCGTGTCCTTGCCTTCGATGGCCGCGTCGGCCGCGACGGTCTTGCCGTCCTCGCCCGTCAGCGCAAAGCCGACAATCTTGCCGCCGCCTTTGACCGCAAGCGGCGCGCCGCCCGTGTTGAACTGGATCACCGCTTTGCCGCCGGCGAACTTGCACGAATCGGCCACCGGCCCGCTCCAGGCAAATCCTTTCATGCCGTAAGTCTTGTGAAGCGCGACGCGGCCCAAGCGATCGCCAACGTCCTGCTTGTTCTTCGGATGAATGTCTTTTTCCTCGCCGATATCAATCGTGATGGCCATGCCGGTGTTCGGCACTTCCTTGGCGGTCTTCGCGAACGACTCGCGGATCTGCGGCCAGCCACCGTCCTCGACCGGGCTTTGCCACGGCGCCATGAAATTCGGCAGTTGCACGAAGTAGAACGGGAATTCACAGCCCCACAGCGTGCGCCAGTTCACGATCAGGCGTTCCATCTGCACGCGATATTCTTTGCCGCGCCCCGCGTTGCCTTCGCCCTGATACCAGATCGCACCACGGATCGCGAAGGGCACGAGCGGATTGATCATCGCGTTGAAGAGGTTCGCCGGATAATTCTGGCTCTTGCGCGGCTGGCCTTGCAGACGCGGGCGCGGCGCCGGCGTCTTCTTGTCGCCCTTACTCCAAGCGGCCAAGGCCTTCTTCGCGGCTTCAAATTGTTCCTTGTCCGCCTCGGGCGTCCAAACCTTGTCGCGCTCGTCCCAACTCTTGCGCAACGCCTGCATCGCCGGGTCGTCTTTCTGCACGTCCCACGAGGTCCACGCCTCGATGCACGTGCCGCCCCAGGAGGAGTTAATCAGCCCGATCGGCACCTTCAGGTCGTGATGGAGCTTGCGACCGAAAAAGTAGCCCGCCGCCGTGAACGAACCGACATTCTTCGAGCTGCATGGCGCCCACGGTGTCCCCGCGCATTCCTTCTGCGGTTCGTTGGCTGTGACAAGCTTCACGCTCAACAGGCGAATCTGCGGATAATCCGCCGCCGCGATTTCAGCCTGCGCGTTGGTGACGCTATTGACGGTCATGCCCATGTTCGACTGGCCGGAGCAAAGCCAGACTTCGCCAGAGAGGACGTTCTTGAGTTCAATCGTGTTGTTGCCCTTGATCGTGATCGTGAACGGACCGCCCGCCTTTGGCGTTTTCAGCTTCAGTTTCCACTCGCCATCGGCCGTCGCTGTGGTCGCGGCGTGCTCGCCCCATGATGCTGCGACGGAAATCTTCTCGCCGGGACTCGCCCAGCCCCAGAACGTCGCGGAGGTCTCGCGCTGCACCACCATGTTATCGCTGAACATCAAAGGCAGCCGCACATCGGCCTGTGCGCCCACCGCCATCACAACCAACGCCAGCAACATCACGAGTCTTTTCATTCCAATTTCCTTTTTATTTTCGACGATCGAACCAAGAGTGACGCGCATCTTTGCGATTCGCTCTGGATTAGTCAAGCGGACCAGCGTTGGTCAGCAACTCGCTTACACGACCCGATCCCGCGGTGTTCGGAGTGTGTTGGGCAAACTTCAAGGCAGCTTGTCCATCACGCCGCGCAGGAAAGCGACGGTTCGCGACACGTCCTCGGACTTGAGATACTCGAGCACCAAATCTATCGGGCGGTCCAACTGGGCCAGCAGGCTCAGGTATGTCAGGTAGTCAATCATGCCCTGTCCGGCCGGCGGATATTCGAGTTTGTCGCCGGTCATCCGGACATCTTTCGCGTGGGCCAGAACGATCTGCGGCCCGAGTCGGCGGAACATCTCTTCGAGCATCGGCTTCGTGTTCGGCAGGTCCTGAGGCCGGAAGAAGTTCGCCGGGTCGAGAGTCACCTTCAAGCTGGGAGAAGAAACCTCGCGCAACAGTCGCTCGACCCGTGCGATGGTGCCGATAACTTGACGCCATGATACCTCGATGTTGATCACCGCCCCGCTCTTCTCGGCCAGCTTCACCAACTCAGCCACCTCCCGCTTGAGCTCTTGGTAGCCCTCTTCCGAAGCGTTCTTGGGGGAGTCGCCCTTATCGGCCTTGGTGGTAAACGTGCCGGTTTCTGTGGTAACGTGGGGCGAGCCAAACTGCTTCCAATTGGCCAGCAGAAATTCCATGCGCTCGCGTCCCTTGCGGCGCACCTCTGCGTCCGGGGCAACCATGTTGTAATACCCATACAGCCCGGCCACCGCGAGTTCTTGGCGATCCAGAGACGCACGGACCTTCTTGACGGCATCCCAGTCGGGCGCGGCCGGGTTGAACCGCACGTCGGCGAAGTTGAAGTCGGTAATCACCGAACGGAAACCGTCGGCTTTGATCTTGGCGGTTGCCTCCTCAAGGGAAAGCTTGCGGTAAACATTGGCAAAAATTCCCAGCCGGAAGTTCTTCCTCGCCTTGGTCCAGAGATGCTTCGCCTCGGCCGGCACGGTCCAAGCCCCAACCATTGCAATGCCGGCAATCTTCAGGCAATGACGGCGGGTAATCTGAGAGGTGATGTTCATAGTCAATGGCTCCTGTCGGCGATATCAATCACGTAAACCTGTCGCGAGCCCTCGTGCACCGAGTTGAACCCCAGCATCCTGCCGTCGGGTCGCCAGCGCGGATGCAGATCACAACGCGAGTAGGTTTCGCGGTAAATCTCCGGCACGAAATAGGTGCCCAGCGGCAAGACAGCCTGATCCGACATGCGCAGAACCATCAGCTTCCGTTCCCCCAACTTGTCCGGATAGGTGTCGGTCGCCATCCATTTGCCATCGTCGGAAAAAACGCCGTGCCCGTCAAAATCCAGCAACCCGCGCCCAACGCGCACATAGTCGGACTTGCCGACTGTGAAGAGCACATGACTGTAAACCGCGTCATTATATTTGGCGGTCACCATCAGCCGGTCGCCGTCCAGCCAGTTGAAGTGCGAGCCTCCCCAACCGTCGGGGAAACAACGCCGCACGTCACTGCCATCGCGGTTGCAGGTGAACGCCGTGGTTTCCCACTTGCGCACCACCTTTTGACCAGAGAGATTCTCCACACTTCGCGCGAGCCAGAAGATCTTCGAGCCGTCGCGGCTGAACACGGTGTGGCAGAAGTAAGCCAACGCGCTGGTATCCTTGACCTGCGGCATCCTGTCCCGCACAGAGGCGATCGTTACGATCAGCTTCGCCTCGCCGCTGGCGAGATTCACGAGCCACAGCCCGTCGTCCGTCGGCCAAGTCACCTTGCTGCGGGCGTCCTGGCCATTGCCGCCGTAGCCGTAATCGGGACGAGTCAGGCGCAGCCGCGCGTAGTTGATGCTCACCGCCCACTTGCCGTCCGCGGACACGGCGCTCACCGGATACGGCACGACGCGCCGGGTCTTCGTTGTCATGTCGAAGATCACGGACACAAACTTGCCGTCCACCAGATCGTTGAAGATGAAGTGCGTCTGCCGCGCCATGCCCAGCCAGTGCGCCATGGTCGCTTCCTGGAAATTCCAACAGCGCGTGTCGGTCAGCGGGAGGAATCGGTTGTTGTCTTGCGTGTCCACCACCCCCAGCGTCGCGACATCCGTCTCGGTGGGCAAACGACCCTTCACGTCAGTCTCCAACACCGTGGCGTAGCGCCCGTCCGCGCTCCACGCGTTGATGGCGTAATAGCTCGCGAAAAGGTGGTCCTTGGGACCCGACGTAATTGCCCGCGCCTTCGAATAGGCTGAAAAGTCTCCCGCTGTTGCGCCCGCTGCCGCCATTGCCATGACAAGGAAGAATGAATACCTCATGTCGCGTTTATACCGCTTTCGCTTCACTGCTGCAAAGCCACAATCGGAAAGCGGGAGATGGAAAAGCCCCACGACGGGAACGTGTCGTTGTAGATGAGCCGGTAGCGACATCGTTGCGGCCGGTCTTCGCAACGCCAAAACGGCAATTCGTGAAGTGTCAGGATTGACGCGATGACGATGATAGCCCCTACCGATGTTTCGCCCGCGCCCTGCGTGCCCACCACGTGAGGTTCCCAAGTCCAGGGTCTACCGCCCGGCGTTGCCCAGATCGCGGATGGGCGGCGGGTTCTTCCGCAGCGTCTCTGCGCTCAACGTGCGTGCAAAGCTTGGGGGCGGCGGGTTCTTCCGTTCCTTCAGGTAGCGCCGGTGGCTGATCTCGGCGCCGTAGGTGCAACTGGTCACCGGCTGCCAGTCTTTCGTCAGCCTTTTGAAGCGGCCGATGGCCCAGTCGTTGTTGCTGTTCCAGTCCGCCTTCCACTTCGCATCCTTGCTGCGCCAATAGTCCCCTCCGCAGGAGCCGAGCAGCCGAGCACGGTCCCGGTCGTCGGGCTTCGATGGGTCGTCCACCACCAGCCGTGCGAAAAAGCACGACGCCATGCCGCCGATGTCGGTGGGATCGACGGGGACGCGACCACTCTTCGGCCAGAAATGATAGTTGTAGCCCGGGACAAGTTTCACCGACGCCGAACCGTCCGCCTCCCGGCGCACGTCGGCGAGGACGTTGGCGTCGTTGCTGAAATCCTCCCGGTAGGCATGGCCATCCGCGGCGACGCTGTGCCGGAGCAGCTTCCAAGCCCGATCCCGACGGCTCAGCATCCATAGCGCGCAATCCCGGATCTGCACCCGCACGTTGGTCGCGGGGTTACCGGGGCGGCCTGCGTAGATCTGCCCACACATGATGGCGTGGTCCCAGCCCTCGGGCATGACGTTGCCGAGGCCGACCTGCGGCTTCCGAGCCCAGCCGCTATCAATGCCGGCAGGCTGGACGGCGTTGGGAACGCTCATGTCGTCGATGAAAAGCTGGGCGACGTCCAAGTCCGGTGCGAGCGAGGCCATCGGCGTGTCCGCCCCCAGCGCGCAGGTGCCGAGAACGAGGGTGAGGGCGGTGTGTCTCATGCGTGCTTTAGGGATCATCTGGGTCCAAGGTATAGGAATTTTGATTCCGGCCGTCTGGTGCCACTGGGGCAAAATCCACGCTCCGTCTCTCGCGCTTGCTCGGTGGTGGCCGTCGTTGTGCTCATCCGTGGCTTGCGTGTCATTATCGTTCTCGTGAAACCCGAGACAAGCCCAAACTCCCGGTGCTTCCAATGATGGAGTCATGCCAAAGCGAATCCATCTCGACGTTTCGATGCATCTAGTAGCCAGCTACAGTCCAAACCGGTAACTTCCTGCCTCCACCTCCAGCACGGCGCGGTCGCCTTCCATTCGCAGGAACTTCACGCCGGGTGCTTTCGCCAGCCCCGAAAGCTTTCGGGGCTCTCGGTGATCGCGTCGGCGCTCTTGGCGGGGACGAGGACGGTGGCGATGGTGTTCGCGGGGATGGTGAGCGGAAGAAAACCGTGCGGCTCCGGTGCGGTCGCACGCGGAACGGCGGTGATGGCCCTCGACATTGACGTGAGACCACTCGACCTTGCCGCGAAATCGTTCGGAATCGTCACGATGTCGTTCGGAACTGCGGCGGTGTCGCCCGTAACTGCCGTGATGTCATTCGACATTGCCGCAAGGTCATTCGGAACTGCGACGATGTCATTCGACACTGCGGCG
>JBAYFL010000026.1:0-105702 GCA_041667205.1 Verrucomicrobiia bacterium
GGGCGAATCGGTCGAGGCCATCGTCGGGCAGGTGACCATCTTCGTGCCCGCCTGGGCTGCGGCGGCCTTGGCGGTGTCGAGCGTTTTGCCGCCGCCGACGGCGACGATGACGTCCGCGCCGCGTTCCTTGGCGATCTGCGCGACGCGTGCCGCCTCGGCCTTGGTGGCCTCGCCGCGGAACTGCACGTCCTCGACCTCCAACTTCGCCGCTTTCAAGCTCGCCAGCAGCGGCTCGCCGCCGACGCCTTTCACGCGCGCGTCCCACAAGACGAGCGGTTTCTTCCCGACTTTGCTGATGTAGTTTCCCGCGTCCTGAAGCACGCCGCGGCCCTGCACATATTTTCTCGGAGCGATGAAGGTGGCGATCATGTGAGTGGTTCTCCAACGAACATGGTTGTGTTTGCTGTGTCTGGGGCGCGGATGCTACTACGCGCCCGGCGACGATTCAACGGAATCCGTTCTACGTTTTCGCGCTACCTGCCCAGTGCCCACGCGACGCCGTTGACGAGAAAGCGGCGGAATTCGGGATTCTGGAAATCATCCACGTGACCGAGCGACGTGAAGAAAATGCGCGCCTGCTTCGCACCGTAGAGCCGCGTCCACGCCACTGGCTCGGACGGTTTGTCGGGAATTGTTCCGGTCAGGAGCGGCTTCGCGGCCGGATCGAGCGGGTTGACCTTGTAGAGCGAGCCGTTACCGACAAGTTTCGCGACGGCGATGCCTTTGAGAATCGGATGCGATCCGGCTCCGGGCGCGGCAGTGATGACGCTCTTGATCTTGTTGCCGTGATGACCCACGTAATGGCCGCCGAGCACTTCCGGGTCAAACTCCTGCCAAGCGGCGAGCTTCGAGTCGGTGAGCTTGTCTTTGGGACGCAGTGCGAACGCGTGACACGTGGTGCGGATGCCCACGAGCGGCTTGCCGGCGTTCAGCCATGCACGGATGGCGTCGAGCTGTTCCTTGTAAGGCGTGCGGCGGCGGACGCTGACGAAGAGAAGATCAGCATCCCGCAACGCCTGCACGAGGCCGGGGAAGTTGTTTTTGTCGGCGGCATCGGTCTGGATGATCGTGACGCGATAACCGCGCGGCGTCAGATCGCTCTTCACGAATTCCGGCAGCGTCTCCCACGTCTTGTATTCGTCCTCGCCGATCATGATAACGACATGCGCCGGCTTGGACGGTTCGGCGGCGCTGGCAAGAAGGGCGACGAAGATGGCGAAGGCAGAAACCAGCAGCGCGCGGAGGGAAGTTGTTCTTGTCATGAGTTCCGACATTTACCTAACATCCGCTCCGATGTCCATCACTCACCATCGGTCAACACTCACATGAACCGTCGAACCTTCATCCAACGCTCCGCCATCGCCGCAGCCAGCCTTGCCCTGCCGCGCCTCCAAGCCGCCGCACCGGCGTTCAAACTCAACTACCTCCTCGGCTCCGCCATGTATGGCAACCTGCTGCTGGCGACCGTTATCGAGGAAACGCCCAAGACCGGCGCGCAGCTCCTCGATGTTTGGCCGCGTCGGCATGGCACGCAGCGCGAGCAGATGGACGAGATCGGTCACGAGAAGATCGCCGAGTTGCTCGCCAAACACCGCGTCAAGCTGGCGGTAAGCACGCGCTACGATCTGGGGCCGTTCAAGCTCCAGGACGAGATGGCCGTCGTGAAAAAGTTCGGCGGCAGCGTCATCGTCACCGGCGGTGTCGGGCCGGTGGGATTGGCGGGCGGCGAACTGAAAAAGGCCGTGCAGGAATTTGTCGAGAAGCTCAAGCCGCATCTCGCGAAGGCCGCCGAATATGGCATCAGCATCGCCATTGAGAACCACGGCAAGAACCTCATTGACTCGCCCGACTCGCTGCGATGGCTCGTCGAGTTTGGCAAGGACCTGCCACTCGGTGTGGAACTGGCGCCGTATCATCTGCCGCAGGAGCCGGCGCTGATCGCCTCGCTCATCAAAGACCTCGGCAACCGCATCAAGGTCTTCTGCGCGTGGCAGCACGGTCACGGCTGCATGAAGCCGATGCCGAAGGACGAGGAACTGCTGCAAATGCCCGGCCGCGGTCCGCTCGACTTCATGCCGATCCTCGCCGCGCTGAAAGCCGTTGGCTACACCGGCTTCACGGAGATTTTCATGCATCCGACGCCGCGCGGCATACCAATCCTGCCGACCGCGGCGGAAACGACGGCGGAGATCAACCGCGCGCGAAAGTATCTGGAGAACTTGCTGTCCTCGTAGCAGACGGTGGCCGGCTAAAGCCGGGACTCCAAACCTTCAACCCGGCGCAGGCCCGCGCAAGGTTCGGAGTCCCGGCTTTAGCCGGTTCGGCCCGCGCGGCCAACAAAACAGTCGTGGTGCGCGGCGGCGGTCGCGAGTATGATGGACGCCGCTAGCGACATTAACGAACGGCATTCTATGAAAGCACGGCTTCTTCTCTTGCTCGCTGCCGCGTGTTTCTCCGCCAGTGCGACCGCGCAGAAACCCAACATCGTCATCTTCCACTGCCACGACATGGGGCAACACATCGGTTGCTACGGCATCAAGACGGTGCGAACGCCCAACCTCGACCGGTTCGCGGAGCAAGGCGTGCGGTTCGCGCGGTCATTCTGCACGCAGCCGGGATGCAGTTCGTCGCGCGCGTCGCTCTTCACGGGGCGTTATCCGCACAACAACGGCGTGATGGGGCTGACCCACGCCAACTTCGGCTGGGACCTCCGCCCAGAGGAGAAACATCTCGCGCAGTTCCTCAAGGAAGCCGGCTACGCGACGGTCGCCATCGGCAACGTCCACGAGACGCGCTCCGGCCCGGCGCGTTGCGGCTACGAGAAGTTCATCAACAAAGGCAAAGCCGCCGAAGGCACCGACGCCGCCATCGCGGAACTGAAACGGCTCGCCGCCAGCAACCAGCCATTCTATCTATTTGCCGGCTTCATCGAGCCGCACCGGCTGCCTTATCCGAAAGACGGCGGGCCAATGTCGGGCCTGACCGGTTTTCCTGGCCCGCACTTGAAACCGGACGATTCGCTCGGCGTGCAGATTCCCGGCTACCTGAGCGACACGCCCGGCACGCGCGAGGAACTCGCCGGCCTTCAGGGCGCGTTGCGACACGTGGACGAGCAGTTCGGCCGGTGGGTGCAGGCGTTGCGCGAACTCGGTTTGGAGAAGAACACGCTCCTCATCGCCACCACCGATCACGGCATCGCCATGCCGCGCGCCAAGTGCAGCGTCTATGAACCCGGCCTGCAAGTCATCCTGCTGATGCGCCACGCGGGCCGCCCAGGCTGGCACGGCGGCGCGGTGCGCAGCGAGATGGTGTCGAACATAGACGTGTTGCCGAGCATCCTCGAACTCGCCGGCATCCCGGTTCCCGCCAACGTCCAAGGCCACTCGTTCGCGCCGTTGCTCGACGGTCGCGCCTACAAGCCCAACGCGGCGATCTTCGGCGAGTTGACCTACCACGGCTACTACGATCCGCAGCGCAGCATCCGCACCGAGACGCACAAGCTCATCGCCAACTTCTCCACCGCGCCGGCATTTCAAGACCCCTCGCAAATGTGGCGGCCCAAGTCCGACACCGTCGTGCCGGAGAATCCCGGCACGGCCTTTCATCCGCATCTGGAGCTTTACGACCTGACCGCGGACTCGTGGGAACAGGTCAACCTCGCCAACAAACCGGCGTGCGCCCCGATCCGCGACGAACTTGCCCGCCGTCTGCTCCAGCACATGAAGGAAACCGACGACCCGCTCCTGCGGGGCGCGGTCACCTCGCCGCAACACGAGACGGCGCTGAAGATGTTGCGCGGCGAGCCGGCCGTGGAGAAGAGAAGGAAGAAGTGACATGAAAGCCATCCATATTCTCTTCTGCGCCGCCTTTGCCGCTTGCAGCGTGCAAGCGGCGAGTTGGGAAGCCGGCGTCGCCAAAGCAATCATCACGCCGGAGAAATCCGTCTGGCTCGCCGGCTACGGCTCGAAACGCGCGCCCGAAGGCAAGCTGCACGACCTCTGGCTGAAATCGCTCGCGCTGAAGGATTCCGACGGCCGGCGCGCGGTGCTCGTGACCAGCGACTTCCAAGGCATCCCGAAGGCGATGGCCGACCGGACGTGCGAGAAGCTCCGCCAGCGTTTCGACCTGGCGCGCGACCAGGTGATGCTCACCTTCTCGCACAACCATTGCGGCCCGCGACTGACCGGCGATCTCCATGACTATTATCCCGTGGACGCCGAGCAGGAGACGCTGGTGAATGAATACACCGCGCAGATGGAGGTGAAGATCGTCGAGGTTGTTGGCCAGGCGCTGTCGAAGCTCCAGCCCGCGAGTCTCCGCATTGGCGAGGGACGCGCGACGTTCGCGGTGAACCGCCGGAACAATCGCGAGGCCGAGGTGGCTGACATGCTCGCGAAAGGCGCGACGTTGAAAGGCCCGGTAGATCACGCGGTGCCGGTGATGACCGTGACCGGCGTGGACGGTCGGCTGCTGGCCATGCTGTTCGGCTACGCCTGCCATCCGACGACGCTCAGCTTCACGCAATGGTGCGGTGATTATCCGGGCTTCGCGCAGCTCGCGCTGGAGAAGAACCATCCCGGCACGACGGCGATGTTCATCAACACCTGTGGCGCCGACCAAAATCCGCTGCCGCGCCGCCGCGTCGAGTTGTGCGAGAGTTACGGCAAGATGCTCGCCGAGGGCGTCGAACATGCGCTGAAGCAGCCGATGAAGCCCGTCTCGCTGGGCCTGCGCACGGCGTTTGAGTTCACAGACCTGACCTATGACAAGGTCGTGACACGCGAGGAACTGCAGGCGGAGCTTCAGAACAAAAACGCCATCCGCGCGCGCTGGGCCGCGCGCTTCTTAAAGAAGCTCGATGCCGGCGAGAAGTTCGCGGCGGCGTATCCGTATCCGCTCCACACTTGGCGGCTCGGTGGCGAACTGCTCCTCATCGGCATGGGCGGCGAGACGGTTGTGGACTACGCGCTGCGGTTCAAGAAGGAGTTTGGTTCCGGCACATGGGTCTGCGGCTACTCGGACGATCTCATCGCCTATATCCCGTCGCGCCGCGTGTGGGAGGAAGGCGGTTACGAAGGCGGGTCGTTCCTCTACGAATACGGCCGCCCTGCGTTCCGTTGGGCCGGCGATGTGGAGGAGCGAATCGTCGAGTGCGTGCGGCGGCTGGTGAAGCGAACAAAGGAAACACAATGAAACTCCGCATCTTCTTGGCTTGCGCGTCCCTTCTCGTCCCTTTCGTCGCTTTCTCTGCGACCACGCTCCGCGTCGAGCCCTACACGCTCCCCGCCGCCGACGTGGGGCCGGAGAACCCGCTGCCGATGTTCCGCGGTGACAAGGAGGACGATGTGTCGAAGCTCGACCCGGCGATACCAGAGGCCGAGCGGCGCTTTCTCGGCTGGCGCACGGCGTGGCGTTGCCTGCCGCACCGGATGCAGGATGGCTACAGCCGCGAGAAGAAGCCGCGCACGTTTGAGTCGCTCGTATTGGAGAACGAGTTTCTGCGCGCGACGTTCCTGCCGCAGTTCGGCGGACGGCTTGTTTCGCTCGTCCAGAAGCCGGGCGAGCGCGAACTGCTATCGCGCAACCCGGTGTTCCAGCCCGCGAACCTCGCCCTCCGCAACGCGTGGTTCTGCGGCGGCATCGAATGGAATACCACGCTGCGCGGCCACCATTTCCTGACCTGCTCGCCGGTTTTCGCCGCCGAGGTGCGCGGCACCGAGGGCGAGCCGGTGCTGCGGCTCTACGAATGGGACCGCGTGCGCTGCTTCCCGTGGCAGATTGATTTTCATCTACCACCCGGCTCGCCGTTCCTGTTTGCGCGGATGCGGATCGTGAACCCGCACGACCGCGAGTTGCCGATGTATTGGTGGACGACCATCGCCGTGCCGGAGCGCAAGGATGTCCGGACGCTGGTGCCCGCAACCTCCGCGCTCAACCACAGCCGTGAGACCGGCATCACGCTGGTTCCGTTGCCGATCTGGAACGGGCGCGACCAGACCTACACGACGCAGTCACTGAGCGCCTACGATTTCTTCCCGCGCTTCGCCGCCGGCCAGCGGCGTTGGATTGCCGCGCCCGACGGCGAGGGACGCGGGTTGTTCGAGACCTCCACCGACCGCCTGCGCGGCCGGAAACTTTGGGGCTGGGGCATGGGCCAGGGCGGCCGGCGCTGGCAGGAATTCCTCTCGCTGCCCGGCGAAGCCTACATCGAAATTCAAGCCGGTCTCGCAGCAACGCAGGGGGAGAGTATTCCGATGCCGGCGCGCGCGACGTGGTGCTGGACCGAGGCGTTTGGCGCGCTCGAAGCCGACCCGAAGCGAGTCCACGGCCCCGACTGGCAGCAAGCGTGGAAAGCCGCCGACGAGGCAATTGAAAAGATTCTGCCGCGAGCGCGTGTGGAGCAACTCGACGTGAAGTTCGCCGCTGTCACGACGCGCACACCGGAGCGGTCGCTGCATCTTGGCTCCGGCTGGGCCGCGCTGGAACGCCGCCGCTGCGCCACGCAGTGTTTGCCGGACCCGATTCCCGTTGAGCTGCCGTTTCCGCCGGAATCGCTTGGCGCGGACCAAGCGCCGTGGCTCGCGCTGTTGGAAAAGAACGAGTTGCCGAAGCGCAATCCCAGCGATGAGCCGGGCGCGCTGATGACGCAGCCCGACTGGCAGTTGCTGCTGGAGAAAACCAAGAACAACCATTGGCTGACGTGGTGGCATATGGGCAACCTGCGGATGGAGTCGCTCGACCTCGACGGCGCGGAGAAGGCGTGGCAGGCGTCGTTGAAATGCCAACCGACCGGCTGGACGCTGCGCAACCTCGCCGTGCTCGCCGAGCGCCGCGGCGACAAGGCGGAAGCCTGCGACCTGATGCGGCAGGCGTGGCAAGCCGGCCCGCAGGTCGCGCCGCTAGCCGTCGAGTGTTTGCAGACGCTCACACGAGCCGAGCGTTACGCCGAGGCGTATGACTTCGTCGCCACGCTCCCAGAAGCCGTGCGCGCTCACGAACGCGTGCTGCTGCTCTGGGCCAAGGCTGCGATTGAGATCAGCCGACTCGACGGCGTCGAACGCGTCTTCAGCCACGACTTCGCCACGATCCGCGAAGGCGAGGTGTCGCTGACCGACATGTGGTTCGCGTTCCAGGAGAAGCGCCTCGCCGCTGCCGAGAAGGTTCCCGTGGACGACAAGCTCCGCGAGCGCGTCCGTCGCGACTTCCCGCCACCGCGCCTCATTGACTTCCGCATGTATTCGACGAGCGGGAGGTGAGCGGCTGCGGTAAAGCGTGTCATCAAGTGCTTGAGTCCGGCGGGGTTTTGTTCAACACTCCGGCCACCATGAACGAACATGCTTCTCTCTCCCGCCGTGATTTCCTCGCCCGCACCGCGCTCGCTGGCGCCGCCGTCGCGTGGCCACAACTCGCCTCCGCCGCGCCAGCTGGCGGCAAGTGGCCGCCGCGAATCCCCGTGTTCAGCAAGCTCTACCAGGAACTCAAGCTCGACTTCGACCAAGCCGCCGAGCTGACGGCTGAGGCGGGCCTCGACGGCGTGGATTGTCCCGTGCGGCCGAAGGGCGAGATCGAACCGGAGCGCGCGGCCGACGAGATGCCGCGTTACGCCGAGGCGCTGCGCAAGCGCAAGCTCGGCATGCTGCTCATCACCAGCGGCATCAACAGCATGTCCACGCCGCACGCCGAGATTGTCCTGCGCACGGCGAAGAAGCTCGGCATCCGCTACTACCGGCTCGGTTTCAGCACGAACAGGGGCGGCGTCGGAACCCCCATATCCGAGATCAAGGCCCAGTTGCGCGAGGTGGCGGCGTGCAACAAGGAACTCGGCCTCACCGGCGTCATCCAGAACCACTCGCCGTCCGGCAAGAGCACCTACGTCGGCGGCGACCTCCACGAGATGTATGAGATCGTGAAGGACTTCAACCCCGACCAAATCGGCGTCGCGTTCGACCTCTGCCACGCGCTGGTCGTCCACGGCGATGACTGGGGCGCGCGGTTCGACCAGCTCAAGCCGCACATCAAGGTCGCCTACGTCAAGGACGTGAAGCGGCCGAAGGAACTGACGCCGTTCGGCGAGGGCGAGTTCAAGAACACCGACTACTTCAAGCGACTCAAGCGGCTGAACCTCGCCGCGCCGCTCTCGATGCACATCGAGTATAAGTGGTGTCCCGAAGGCCAGGAGAAGACGCGCGCCGCGATGCTGAAGATGCTCCAGCAAAACCTGCGCGTCCTCAAAGGCTGGATTGCCGCGGCATAAGCGCCGTCCTCGTAGGAGATCAAGTCATGAAACGTCCCTTCCGCCTCCAAGCGCAAGCGGCGCTCCTGCTGCTTGCCGTTCTCGCGCTCTCGCAGCCGGCCCAAGCCGCCGGCCTCGATGTGAAACAAACCTACGTCAAGAAAGCGACGTGGGCCGAGACAATGATCGCCACGCGCGCGAACTGCGCCGAGTGGATCAAGGAAGCCAAGCCGAAGGAGAACCAACTCACCACGACACCGGTGCCGCGGCTCTGGGCGCAAATCAAGCGCGACTGGCCGGTGCAGAGCGCGTGGTTCGTGCGGGATCTGCCGCGCAACCGCCATCTCGACTGGTTCCTGCAATCCAACATCGGCTTCGAGCGATGGATCCTGGCCCTGATAACGAAGAGGCTCGGCGAAGCCGCCGGCGTGTTGGATTCAGAGGTGGCGGAGTTGCACCGCGTGAAGGCCGGGCCGAATGATCCGCGCTGGCTCGATCTCTACGGCCGCGCCAGCCGGCTCGACGACATCGCCGCCGTCACGCGCACGCTATGGCTCGGCGATCTGCGAAAGGTGTTCGAGACACAGGCGGCGGCGTTGATGCGCGCAAAGGCACCGTGCGAAGACGCGCGCTGGACCGCAGTGAAAGACCGCGCCGCCAAATGCGCCGACGCCGGCCCGTTGGTCCACGTCGGTAGCATCGGTGATTTGCTTGCGGCCATAGACGCCCTCGCCGCCGCGATGCCGGAGCGGTTCTCTGGCAACGCGCTGAAGAAACGGCTCGCGGAAGCCGAGCCAAAGTGGAACGCCATCATCGCAGGCTTGCTGAAGCAGGACGCGAAGGCGATGGAGCAGTTGCCGACGCTTTACGGCGAAGTGCGCACGTTCCGGCACTCGCTGCTGCTGGCGGTGCGCGGCATGGACGGGTTTCTCAGCACGTGGTCGCGCGTCGGCTTGGAGCAGGAATGGGAAGAGCAGTTCGCGTCGTTGCAACGCGACCTCGGCAATCGCGCGCACTTCGACGCCATCGCGTCGGAGACGTTCCGGCAGGAGTCGCTCGTGCTGCCGGGCGACCGCGACCCTACCGACATCGTGCTGCGCCGGACGGCTGCGCTGTTGGCGGATTTGAGACTTGCCTCTCTTGCGCCTGAACTGGCCGCGCTGCGTTCGGCCAACGCCGCCATTGCGTCCGCCAACGCCGAGGCCCGCTACGTTCTCTTCGCCGACGCCAGCCGGTTGCGGCGGCAGGTCGCGTTCAGCAATCCGTTGCTCAGCTTCGACAAGCTGTTGTTCCTCAAGCGCCACCTCTGCATCTACAACCACATGTGCGACCAATACTACGGCATGACGGCGCGGCCCGGCGGCTCGGTCTGCGTGCTGGAGCGACCGTTCAGTCCCGACGCCACCGTGCGCGATCTGCTCGCCAAGTCGGTCGTCGAACGCGGCCGGCTCAAGGGCCAGAAGCTCAGCGGCGGGCCGATACGCGATTACAAGCTTGGCTTCGACGGCCTCGGCAATCTCAGCGGCGACGAGACTGAAGGCGGCTCGTTCATTTCGCCGGACGTGTCGTTCGACGGCAAACAGATCGCGTTCGCTTACGTCGAGTGCCGCGGCGAGCGCGGGCATCGCGAACACACGGACGCCAGCCGTGGCCACTGGGACGAGGGGCGCAGCTATCACGTCTTCAAGGCCAACGCGGACGGTTCGCGGCTGGAGCAACTCACCGACGGCACGTGGAACGAGTTCGACCCGTGCTTCATGCCGAGCGGGCGCATCGCGTTCGTCAGCGAGCGGCGTGGCGGCTATTTGCGTTGCGGGCGCATCTGCCCGACCTACACGCTCCACGACATGGCCGCCGACGGCAGCGACATCCGCTGTCTCTCGCCGCACGAGACCAACGAGTGGCATCCGAGTGTCGCGCACGACGGATTGATTGTCTGGACTCGGTGGGATTACGTGGACCGTCACGGCGTCGTCGCGCACATGCCGTGGACCACGACGCCCGACGGCCGCGACCCGCGCGCGGTGCATGGCAACTACTCGTTCCGCGCCAAGCGGCCGGACATGGAACTGGACGTGCGGGCGATTCCCGGCTCGCCGAAGTTCATCGCCACCGCCGCGCCGCACCACGGCCAATCGTTTGGCTCGCTCATCGTCGTGGATCCGCGCGCGAAGGACGACGATGTGATGGGTCCGGTGAAGCGCCTGACGTCGGAGATCGCCTTTCCGGAAAGCCAGGGCGGCACTATCAACTACGGCGAAGCGTGGCCGCTCAGCGAGGATTACCATCTCTGCGTCTATGACGCCGCCGCCGGCACGCACGCGTCGGGCGGACCTGTGGGCAAGGGCAACTACGGCATCTATCTCGTGGACAGCTTCGGCAACAAGGAACTCATCTATCGCGACCCCGCAATCGGCTGCCACAACCCGATGCCGCTCGCGCCGCGCCCGCGTCCGCCGGTGATCAGTGAGCCGGCCGAGCCGGTCGTCGCAGGAAAACCGGCCGAGGGCACGATGGCGGTGCTCGATGTCTATAACAGCCTCAAGCCGTGGCCGGCCGGCACGAAGATCAAGGCGCTGCGTGTCTATCAAGTCCTGCCGCAGACGCTCGGCTCACAGGCGTTGCCGCACTCGACCGGCGTGCAGATCCCGTTCACGCTCTCAGTGAACGTCGCGCGCAAAGTTCTCGGCACCGTGCCGGTCGAAGCCGACGGCAGCGCGTATTTTACCGTGCCCGCCGGCAAGGAACTCTTCTTCCAGGCGCTCGACGCGGACGGCCTCGCGGTGCAGTCCATGCGCTCGGCGACGCACGTGCAGCCCGGCGAGAAGCGCACCTGCCACGGCTGCCACGAGCCGAAGACGCACGCGCCGATTGCCTCGAAAGGCCAGCCGCTGGCCATGCGCCGCGCGCCGTCGCGGCTCCAGCCCGACGTGGACGGCACCAATCCGTTCAGCTATCCGCGGCTCGTCCAGCCGGTGTTGAACAAGAACTGCGTCGGCTGCCACCAGAAGAATCCCGACAAAGCGCCACGGCTCGACGCAGAGTTAGTGCAGATCAAACAGAACCGCTGGTGGACCGACGGCACCTACTTCGCCTCCTACGTGAGCCTGACGGAGAAATACGGTTTCTACGATTACGGTGGCCACGACTTCGGCGACGAGCGCGCGTATCGCACGATTCCCGGCCAGTTCGGCGCGCGCGCGTCGAAGCTCTATCCGATGCTCGTGAAAGGGCACCACGACGTGAAACTCTCGCCAGAGGAACTGCATCGCATCGCCGTCTGGCTCGATTCCACCTCGCCGTTCTACGGCGTCTATGAAAAGGAAGGTGGCCTCGCGCAACTCCGCGGCGAGATTGCCAAGCCGACGTTGGAGTGAGGCTTCGAGCTATGACCGGCAAACAACGAGTTGCGCTCGCGATGCAGCACCGGCAACCAGATCGCGTGCCGGTGATGTGCCAGCTCGCGCTCGGCCATTACTTCCTCAACACGCCGATTCCACCGCATCGCATCTGGTTCACCAGCGAAGGTTTCGCCGAGGCGATTGTGATGTTGCAACGGCGCTACCGCTTCGATGGCGTCCTCATTAACCTCCCTGGCCGGCCGGCGAACATCCTCAACGACCTCGCACGCATCGAGAAAGCCGGCGACGGTGGCGAGCGGCTCGTCTGGAAGAGCGGCAACTACACGGTCGTGCCGCCGAACGACAGCGCGCATCATTACGCCGCCGACGGCTCGTCGCCACGGCGCGCGGAGTTCGCCACGCTCGATCCCGACCGGCTCGACGGCCTCGACGATCTGACCGGCTACATCTGGAACACCTACCATGTGCCGCGGTTGGCGGAGAAGTCGCAGCCCGGCCCGCTCAGCGAAGTGCCGGAGTATTTTTTCCGCACGATTGATTTCGTGAAAGCTGCAGTCGGCGACGAAGTCTCCGTCCACGGCGAGGTTTTCTCGCCGTTCACGCATTTGATGGAGCTGTTCGGCTACGAGGAGGCGCTGATGGGCCTCATGACCGACGCGGCAAAATGCCACGCGCTGTTGGATCGGCTCACGGTCGCCGCCAACGCGTGGGCCGTGGCGCAGGCGCGGCGCGGCGTGGACGCGGTGTTGATCTCGTCGGCGTTTGCCGGCGGCGGGTTCATTTCGCAGGAGATGTATCGCGAGTTCGTCCTGCCCTACGAGCGGCGAATGACGGACGCGATCAAGCCGACGGGTGTGCCGGTCTATACGCACACGTGCGGCCGGATTGGCGACCGGCTGGAACTGATGGCGGAAACGGGCATAGACGGCCTCGACACACTCGATCCGCCGCCACTCGGCAACGTCGAACTCGCGGACGCGAAGCGGGAGATCGGTGGCCGGCTGTTCATCAAGGGCAACATGAACTCGGTGGCACTGCTCGACTACAAGACGAAGGAGCAGGTTTTGGCCGAAGCCGGCGAGCGCCTCCGCGTCGGCAAACCCGGCGGCGGCTACATCCTGAGCACCGCGTGCTCGGTCGCGCCGCGCGTGGAGCCGTGGAAGCTGGAGTTGCTCACGCCGCTGGCGGAGGAAACCGGCCGCTACGAGTAACGCGCGGGGCGTAATGGGTCAGTCTTGTGGAGTATCGGATGTCTTCGGGCTTCATAAGTGGCGTGAGCTTCCAAGCTCGCGCACCGTTCTCGCACAAGGAACGCCGGGGCGAGCTTGGAAGCTCACCCCACCTAAACGGCTACCCCACAAGACTGACCCGTTATCGCGGGGTCGCTACCTGAGCAGCGTCAGTCGAATCATCCGTCGGACATCACTTGCCGGGCCTCACCACCAGTGGCGCCAACATGCTCGGTGGGCTGGTCATAGCAGTCACCTGCACCGGCTGGCTGACGGCGTGAAAATAAACCGTCAGTTCCTTCCGCTTCGCCGATGCGCGGAAACGGCCATCCGCGCCGACCCGCAGACTCGGTTCGCCGTCGCCGGAGAAATCCGCCACGCCAAACGCGATGACGTGTTGCTTGTCGGCAAGATGGCCCCAGCCCTCGCAGCGCCTGCCCGACGCATAGACCGACGACCGCTCGCCCGCGCCGGTCAGCACGCGCCAACCGTTCGCGTCCTGGCGCAGCACAACGGCTTCGTTCGGCTTGCGGAGGCAACCGTAGAGCCAGCTCTCGACGCCGAAGTCCCACAGCAGCGGCAGCTCCGGCAACGCGAACCGCGCGTCCACGGCCAGCAACGTTGGCGTCGTTGCCCGCTGCACGATCTTCACCCACGACTTGCTGCTGACGTATTCGAGCGTCACGGAGCCGAGCCGCAACGTCACGTTGAACGGCCCGCGCTTGAGCACCTCGGCCTTGCCCGGCGCGAGCGCGGTCGTAATGCCGTCCTCCGCGAAGAACTCAGTTTTGCCGTGGGCGATGGAGGTCAGCAGCGGCTTGCCGTCGCGACGGATTCTGTGGGCGATGGCCGATGACGCCACAACAATTTCATCCGCGCTCTCCGTTATCGCCAATCCTCCTCTGCCCGGCCGCACTGCGCCGCCGGCAAACTCCACGCGATACGTTTCCGTTTCCATCGGGCCGGGGCTTGAAGTGAAATCCACGTCCAGCCCGCACACGGAGCCGTCGGGCCACTTCGCCATCGCGGTGAACTGCGCCGGCACTTCCTTGCCTTTCGCGCCGAACAACCGCGCCGTCGCCGCGTCGCGCAACGCGCCTTGCGGAGCTGCCAATGATGCCGTGACCGGATAGCCGAACCGCCGTAGGCCGGCAGTTTCGCTGACGGTGAATTCGATGGGCACTGCGAGCGCGTAAGAAACGAAGATGATCGAAGCCAGCGAGGCGAGCAGGAAAGCGGTCTTTCTCATGCCGCGAGATTTACCGGACATCGGCGCCAATGTCCACCCCGCACAATATTCAAGAAGCCATCACCGCTCGCACAGATGCAGCAGCCGCGCCACGGCGCGGGCGATGAAGGCTACGTTCGGCGTGTCGGAGTGGGCGCACAGCGTGCGGGGCCGGCATGGCAGCCGCTTGCCGGATTCGGTCGCGATCACGCCGCTAGCCAGCAGCAGGCACACCCGCTCCACCACGTCGTCAATGTCGGTCCAGAGCGCGCCGCGTTCGCCGCGCGGCACCAGCGAGCCGTCGTTGCGGTAACCGCGGTCAACGTAAGCTTCCTCCCACACGGTCACACCCACGCGCCGCGCCAGCGCGGCCACGCGCCCGCCGGCCTTCGCGTAAATCTTCACGCCGGGCCAGCAACGCTTCATCGTCTCCGCGTAGCGCCTGGCAACCGCGCCATCGGTCTCGCTCGCGTGGTAGAGCGCGCCGTGCAGTTTCACGTGATGCAGCTTCACGCTCTCAGCGCGCGCGAGTCGATCCAGAGCGCCAACCTGCTGGAGCAACAGCAGCTCCATTTCGTCCGGAGTGATTTTGATTGGCGTCCGGCCAAAGTCGCCACGGCTCAACGGGCCGGGATGCGCGCCGAGCCGCACGCAAAACTGCGAAGCCATCGCGACGCACGCTTTCATCGTGGCGAGATTGCCGGCGTGGCCGCCGCACGCCACGTTGGCCGACGAGACCCAGCGCATCAACGCCCGCGTCCGTGTCAACGCCTCGCCTTCACCAAGATCGCAATTGAGATCAAGCTTCATGCCGGAATGAGTCATGCGTGCTTAACGGATTCCCGCCCCGTGCTGCAAGCCGAAATCTTGTGCCTTGTGGCGAAAGATCCTGCATCCGCAGAAAACGCCGTTGCCAAGGGTTCGGAGTAAGGCTACGATACATGCACAGTTGGCGGAAGGAGTTTTCCTGACTATGACGATCAGCGTGCGCACAGCGGACAAGGTGACGGTGGTGGATGTCAGCGGCGAGGTGGACCTCTACCACTCGCCGGAGTTGCTCGCGAAGTTGACGGAATTGATCAAGCAGAAGCAGACGAGCATCCTGCTGAATTTCCAGGCGGTCACTTACATTGACAGTTCGGGGCTGGCGTCGTTGATCGGCGCGTTTCAGCAGTTGCGGCCGCAGGGTGGGCAGTTGCGGCTGGCCAGCTTGAGCAAGCCGGTGCAGAGCGTGTTCACGGTGGCGCGGCTGGACAAGGTGTTTACCATCCATCCCACGGAGGCCGAGGCGCTCCAAGCGTGGGGAGCGAAGTAGGCGGCGGCGGGCGATGGCCAACGAATAACGCTTCCCATGCCGATCACCCTCATCCGATTCTTCCAGCATGTCACCAGTTGGTGCATGTTGTTCAGCAACATGCTGTATTGGGCGTTCGTGTCGCCCTTCCACGGCAAGAAGATGCGGGTGGACGATCTCTTCCGCCAGATGACGCTGATTGGCGTGCGCTCGATTTCGATCGTGTTCCTGGTGATGTTCTTCATGGGACTGGTGCTGGCGATGCAGAGCGCGGAGACGCTGCAAAAAGTCGGCGGCCTAGCAATGGTCGGCGGCCTGGTGGCGGTGGCGGTGATGCGCGAGATCGGACCGATGTTGACGGCGATTGTGCTGGCAGGCCGCTGCGGCGCGGCGATCACGGCAGAACTGGGCACGATGCGCGTGGCAGAGGAACTGGATGCAATGGAAACGATGGGGTTGAACCCGGTGCATTTTCTGATTGTGCCGCGCGTGCTGGCGATGGTGATTATGGCGCCATGCCTGACGATCCTCGGTGTATTAATGGCCATGTTTGGCGGCTGGCTGATCAGCGTTTTCTGCCTCGATCAGGATGCGTTTCTCTACTGGCGCAAAGCGTTCGAGCTACTGGCACTCAAGGACGTTTACTCCGGGATGATCAAGAGCGTTGTCTTCGCCACGCTGGTCAGCAACATCGCCTGCTACTTCGGATTCATCGTGGACGGCGGCGCCGAGGGCGTTGGCAGGAGCACCACCCAATCGGTGGTGACGTCCATTGTCATGATCATCGCCAGCGATTGCGTGCTGACGGCGTTTTTCTATTTTATCTGAACATGGACGCCTCACCCCAAACCTCCGCCGAAACGCAGCCGAAGAGCGGGCCGATCGGTTCCGACGATGTGATCGTCGCGGAGGATGTCGTGAAGATATACGACGGCCGCCGTGTGCTCGATGGTGTCAACTTTCGCGTCAAGCGCGGCGAGATTCTTGTCATCATGGGCGGCTCCGGTTGCGGCAAGAGCACGCTGTTGCGGCAGCTCATTGGCCTTCAACAACCCGAGCAAGGCCGCATCTGGATTGACGGCAGCGAGATCACGCGCCTGACGGAGGAAGAGTTCATCAATGTTCGGCGACGGTTCGGCGTGCTGTTCCAGAGCGGCGCGCTGTTCAACTCAATGACCGTCGGCGATAACGTCGCGCTGCCGATCCGCGAGCACTACCCGAACCAGCCAGAGATGACCGTGGATATCATGGTCAAGATGAAGCTCTCACTGGTCGGCATGACGCAGTTTTCACACCTGAAACCGGCGGAGATTTCCGGTGGGATGAAAAAGCGCGCCGCGCTCGCCCGCGCACTGGCGCTCGACCCGAAGCTGCTGTTTTGCGACGAGCCGACCGCCGGGCTGGATCCGACGCGTGTCACGGAATTCGACGAACTGACACTGAAGCTGTGCAAAGACCTCGGCGTGACCGCTGTCGTTGTCACACACGACATGACCAGCGCGTTCCGCATCGGCACGCGGATGATCTTGTTGAACAAGGGCAAGGTTTGGGCAGTGGGCACACCGGCCGAAATCCGCGCGCATCCCGACCCCGGCGTGAAACGTTTCATCAACGGCGACCCGGAGAGCGAAGTGCGCCAGGACGCCGACAGTTACCTGCAGGATATCTTGGGCGAATCGCAGTAATCAACGGAGACTCTTATGGCCGAATACAAAGTCCAAAAAACCGGACCGGGCGTCGTCATTTTCTTCGGCGTCGTCGCGCTAATCTTCATGGTTTTGGCAGCGGGGGAGCTTCACTCGTTGTTGTTCCAAAAATCCCAAAATGTGACGATATACTTCGACAGCGTTAGCGGCGTTAAAGAACGCACCAAGGTCACCTACGCCGGCCGCAAATGCGGCGAGGTCATAAAACTCGTGGACCTCAGCAAACCCAAAGGAGACCCCAAAGATCCCGCTGGCAAGTTATACTATGTCGAAGTCACAGCAAAGATAGCCCAAACAACTCCGGTCAACAGCAAGACCAAGGCCCTGATCACGATGGTGGGCATGCTCGGCGACAAGGAGTTGGACTTGACGCCCGGCAACCCGGAAGCGCCACCTCTAGCGTCCGGCGAAGGACTCTACGGCGAAAGTGGTGGCATCGACATCCTCATCAACACCGCACGCAAACTGGTGGTGAAGCTTGAGCCGCTGCTGGACTCCGTGCAGTCAGTGCTTGGCAACGTCAACGACGTGATCAAAGACCCCGCCTTCAAGGAAGACCTCAAGACCACGGTCGCCAACGCCAAAACCACGCTGGCGAACGCCGACGCCACGCTCAAGCAAGCCAGGGAAATGCTTGGCGAAAACCGCGACAACATCAAGGTCGTCCTCGGCAACGCCCGCGACCTGACCGAAAAGGGCAAGACCACCCTTACTACTGTGAACGATACCCTCGGCGAAACGCGGCCCAAGTTGCAGGCGCTCATTGCCAGCATCCAGAAGCTCACCACCGATCTTCAACCCAAGCTCAACGAGTTAATGGCGAAGTCCAGTGGCACGCTCGACAAGGCCGGCACCGCGCTCGACAAAGCCAGCGCCACGTTCGACACCACACAGAGTATCCTCAGCGACAACCGCGAGAACATCACGATGATGCTGACCAGCTTGCGCGATATCGGTTACGAAGCAAAACACTTCATGCACACCTTCAGGATGATTTTCGCGCCGTGGTCTATCTTCTCCAGTCAGAAGAAACCCGACGCAAAACAGCCGGAGCAAGACGGCGCCGTCAAAGTGCTCGCGCCCGCCGATCAAGCCGCGGCTGGCGGCGGTTCTGGCAACGCCGCCAAGCCCGCCGCGTCTGACGCCACGAAATGACCGCGAGTATCGAGAAGAAACTGGCCGCGTTCTCGAACCTCATCGAGATCGCCGCCGCCATCAACTCCAGCCTCGATCCTGACGACGTCCTGCCCAACATCCTTGACGTGGCCCAGCGCACGATGGACGCCACCGCCGCCAGCGTGGCGCTGGTGGACAAAGCCACGCAGGAACTGGTCTATGTCATCGCCACCGGGCATTACGGCGAGCGCGTCAAACAAAACGTCCGGCTCAAGCCGGGCACCGGCATCGCCGGCTGGGTCGCACAGCACGGCCAGTCACAGGTTATCACCGACGTGGCCAACGACCCTCGGTTTAACCGCGCCGCCGCGGAAAAGGCCGGTGTCATCCCGCGCTCAATGGTCTGCGTGCCGATGCGCGTGCAGGGAAAAGTCATCGGCATCCTCCAGGCAATTGATCCGCGGAACAAACCGGTCTTCGACACGGACGACGGCGAATTCTTCGATGCCTTCGCCAGCCTCGCCGCCACGGCCATCAGCAACGCCCAGATGCACAAGGCGCTGCTGAAACAACAAAGCGAAAAACAGGAGCGCGATTTCGCCCGCCAGATCCAGCAAAGCTTCCTGCCGCGCGAAATGCCGCCGATCCTTGGCGTCACGATCCAAGCCTGCAACGAGTCGGCCCTCGCCGTCGGCGGCGATTTCTATGACGTAATCCAACTCTCGCCGACAAAGGTGGCCCTCATCATTGGCGACATCACCGGCAAAGGTGTCGCCGCCTCGCTCTACATGGTGCGCTGTCTTTTCGACACGCGCCGCTCCTGCAGCATCGGTGGCGCGGACATGTCTCCCGCCGGACTGCTGAGCGCGAAAAACAACATCCTAGCCCACGAAGCCACCTGCCAGCTCACCACGGAAATGACCACGGGCCAGCAGCCACACCCGCCGATGTTTCTCGGCATGATCTGCGTCACCTTCGATGCCGCCACGGGCGAACTTTGCTACGCCAACGCCGGCCTGCCTGACCCCATCCTCCACACGGGCGGTCGCGCCGAAACCCTCTCCGGCAGCGGCGGCCCCGCCCTTGGCATGGTGCCGGAAATGACGTTCGACGAGGGCATTCGCACCCTGCACGGTGGCGAAACGTTGCTTCTTTTCACCGACGGCCTGAGCGAAGCGCGCAACCTCGGTGGCGTCGAGTTCGGCGGCGACCGCATTGCCAAGGCGCTGGCCCAGCCCCACGACAACGCTGAGGCCGCGGTTGCGCTGGTGTCTCGCAGCGTGCTTCATTTCATCGGCAGCGCCGCCCGTCACGACGACCTGACCCTGATGGCGTTGCACTACGTGAAGCCATGACCATTCCGCCGCTCACCATCAAAAGTCATCCGCGCCACCTGGCCGATGTGCGCGCGCTGGTGCGGCGCGCCGCCGCCGAAGCGACCCTCGACGAACAGACGACCTTCAACCTCATGCTCGCCGTGGACGAAGCCTGCGCCAACATCATCCGCCACGCCTACGGCGGCGACGCCTCCCAGGACATCGTCATCCACGCCACCGTTTCGCACGACGCCATCGAATTCCGCCTCCGCGACTTCGGCAAGCAAGTGGACCCGACGTGCATCAAGTCACGCGACCTCGACGAGGTCCGCCCCGGCGGCCTCGGATGCTTCCTCATCCGCCACGCGTTCGACGAAGTGGACTACAACACCCACTTCGCCAACGGCACCGAACTGCGCCTCCTCAAACGCCGACGGTAAGGTGAGCCGCCCCCGGCCAAATCGTAACCCTCGCAATCAACGCCGCACACGTTCCTGAAGAAGAGCGTTGAATGCGCAGTGCTCAAGGTGGTGGTTTACATCGGCGCCGGTAACTTCTAAACTCCGCCCGTCACGGAAGGAGTCTTATGGGCCAATCGCTGACGCAGGAACAAATCACCGCGGTCACCGACGCGATCTTCACCAAGCGGAAAATCGAGGCGATCAAACTCTACCGCGAGGCCACGAATGCCAGCCTCGTTGAAGCCAAGGAGTTCGTCGAGAAACTGGAGGCCGAACTGCGGCTCCAATATCCCGACAAGTTCACAGTCGCGCCGTCGTCTCAACCCATGACCGCGCTGATCGTCATCGCACTGGCGGTTGCCATCGCGATTGCGGTCATTCTGGTTCTTGTGTCCCGCGCGGCACCTTGAGGTAAAAATACTTGCGGAGGTGAGATGAAAGTGAACTCGACAAACTCTCGCAGGGCCGGCAAGGAGGCCTGCGCGACGGCGGATACCGCCGACCAGTTCCGGCGCGACATCGCGGAGAAACTCTTCTGCATGGCCGGGAAGTTTCCCGAAGTCGCCACAAAGAACGACTACTACCTCGCGCTCGCCTACGCCGTGCGCGACCGGATCGTCCGCAACTGGATCCGCACCGCCGAGACCTACTTCCAGCGCGCCGTCCGCAGCGTCATCTACCTTTCGGCGGAGTTTCTGATCGGCCCGCAGTTGGGCACGAATCTCCTCCACCTCGGCATTACCGAACAGGCTCGGCAGGCGTTGCGCGGTCTTGGCCAGGACCTCGACGAACTGATCGAGCACGAGGAGGAGCCGGGTTTGGGCAACGGCGGCCTCGGTCGGCTCGCGGCGTGTTACATGGAATCGCTCGCGTCGCTGGAGACTGCCTCGATCGGTTATGGCATCCGCTACGAGTTCGGCATCTTCGACCAGGAAATCCGCGACGGCTGGCAGGTCGAGACGGGCGACCGCTGGCTGCGGCTTGGCTACCCGTGGGAGATTGTGCGACCGGAGATCGCGTTCGAGGTGAAGCTTGGCGGGCACACCGAACCGTATCAGGACGAAGCCGGCGCTTATCGCGTCCGCTGGGTGCCCAACCGCATCGTCATGGGCACGCCCTGCGACACGCTCATCCAAGGCTACGGCGTGCGGACGGTGAACATGCTCCGCCTCTGGAAAGCCGAAGCGCACAACTCATTCGACTTCCAGGCGTTCAACGTCGGCGACTACTACCGCGCCGTGAACGAAAAGGTCGTCTCGGAAAACATCACCAAAGTCCTCTACCCGAACGACGTTTCCGTTGCTGGCAAACAGTTGCGCCTGGAGCAGCAATACTTCCTCGTCTCCTGCACGTTGCAGGACATGATCCGTATCTACCGCCAGCGCCTGAAGTCGCTCGACCAGCTCCATGAGAAGTTCACCATCCAGCTCAACGACACCCATCCTTCGCTCGCCATCGCCGAGCTGATGCGCCTCCTCGTGGACGAACACGGCATGGATTGGGACCACGCGTGGGAGATCACACGGCGCGCGTTTGCCTACACCAACCACACGCTCATGTCCGAGGCGCTGGAGAAATGGCCGCTGCCGCTCTTCGCGAGCGTTCTGCCGCGGCATCTGGAAATCATCTACGAAATCAACCGCCGCTTCCTCGACGAGGTCCGCGTGAAGTTCCCCGGCGACGACGGCAAGGTGCAGCGGCTCTCGCTCATTGACGAGTTCGGCGACAAATACGTCCGCATGGCCAACCTCGCCTGCGTCGGCAGCCACGCCATCAACGGCGTCGCCGCGCTGCACACCGAGCTGCTCAAGCAGACCGTGCTGCGCGATTTTCACGACCTCTGGCCGGAAAAATTCTCCAACAAGACCAACGGTGTCACGCCGCGACGGTTCATGGCGCTCTCCAACCCCGGTCTCACCGCGCTCATCACGAGCCGCATCGGCGACGGCTGGCTGAAAAACCTCGACGAACTCCGCAAGCTGGAGCCGCTCGCCGATGACGCCGGTTTCCGCGAGGAATGGAGGCAGGTCAAGCACACCAACAAAGAGCGGCTCGCCGGCGCGCTGCGGAAGGCCACGGGTGTCGAGGTGGACCCGGCGACGCTGTTCGACATCCAGGTGAAGCGTTTCCACGAATACAAACGCCAGCATCTCAACCTCCTTCGCGTCATCGCCCTCTACCGCCGGCTCAAGAACATCCCGCGTCTCGACTTCACGCCACGCACCGTCATCTTCGGCGGCAAGGCCGCGCCGGGCTACTTCATGGCCAAGCTCATCATCAAGCTCATCAACTCCGTCGCCGCCGTCGTCAACACCGACCCGCAGACGCGCGACCGGCTACGCGTCGTCTTCTACCCGGACTTCAACGTCAAGAATGCCCACCGCATCTATCCCGCCGCCGACCTTTCCGAGCAAATCTCGATGGCCGGCACCGAAGCTTCCGGCACCGGCAACATGAAGTTCGCCCTCAACGGCGCGCTCACCATCGGCACGCTCGACGGCGCGAATGTCGAGATTCGCGAGGAAGTCGGCGCGGAAAACTTCTTCCTCTTCGGCCTCACGGCGGCGGAGGTTTGCGAGCGCAAAGTCGCCGGCTATCACCCGTGGGAAGTCTGCCAGCAGAACGCCGAGCTGCACGACGCGCTCGAGCTCATCGGCTCCGGCGCGTTCTCCGGCGGCGACAAGGAACTCTTCCAACCCTTCATCCGCTCCCTGCTCGACCGCGACGAGTATCTGGTCTTCGCCGACTACCCGTCCTACGTCGAGCAGCAGGAGGAAGTCGCCCGCGCCTACCGCGACACGGAACGTTGGACGCGCATGTCCATCCTCAACGTCGCGCGCATGGGCAAGTTCTCCGCCGACCGCGCCATCCGCGAATACTGCCGCGACATCTGGCGCGTCGAGCCGGTTCATGTCCCCGACGTCGAGCCAGCGTGCTGAATCGGAGTTTCGAGTCTGTGCTTACCGCGGTGTGGAACCTTCGGTGATGGGCAGTGGCGGGAATTTCTTGTGCGGCTCCTGCTGATACCAGAAAGCGGTGGAGGCGATCTCGTCTTCGAGTTGCAGATAGCGATGACCTTCCTGCCAGCCGAGCGCCTGGATCGTCACCTTCAAGTCCTTCTGGAAGCGGACCGGGTCCACGATGTGCCAGCGATAGAGGCCGAACTTCTGCGGCGGCACGTAGGCCGTGTCGGGCGGCAACACCTGCGCGAGGCCGCAATAGGGCGTCGAGAAGACCTGGTATTTCTTCGTCTCGCGGTTCTCGAAATTGTAGGAGCCGCAGAAGTAATCCTCCGTGCCCGTGCCGCAGATCGTCGGGAACTCCTTGTCGCCGTCCATGAAGAACTTGATCTCGCCCTCGCCCCACCAGCCCTTGCTACGGGCTTCCCACGCGAGGTAGGTGCCGACGTATTGGCCGCGGCCCGCGACGCCGTCGAGAATGGTGTAGATGCCCTTGCTCTTCAGCGGCGACTCGCGCCGGAACTGCGCG
Source organism: Verrucomicrobiia bacterium (assembly GCA_041667205.1). Classification (GTDB taxonomy): domain Bacteria; phylum Verrucomicrobiota; class Verrucomicrobiia; order CAIQCK01; family CAIQCK01; genus CAIQCK01. The sequence goes on from JBAYFL010000026.1 coordinate 23,435, forward strand.
TGCAGGTAGGCGGCGTCCTTCGGCAGGTCGGTGAGCGCGTAGTTGATCTGGTAATAGAGCGTCATGTCCTTCTCGTCGGTGTTCTCCAGCGTGACGCGCGCCTTCTTGCGGAACGGCATCTGCCAGTAGCAGTTGAACGCGCTGCCGGGGTTGACGCACACCGCCAGCGAGTTGATCTGGCAATACTTGCCCCAGCCACACGCGAAGAAGTCGCCAACGGGGCACTCGACCGACGGCTCGGTTTCGCCATCCCAATAAAACCGAATGATCGCGCGGCGCCAGTTGCCGGTCGGCGTCATCCAGATTTGCTGGATGCAGCCGGGGCCTTTGATCTCGCCGAGCGTGAACGTCGTCTTCGACTTGATGCGGACCGACGGCGACACCTTCCAGCCCACGCCCAGCTCGCGGGCGCAGTTCTTGCCGGTGCCCTCGGTGGCCATGCCGGCCTTGCCTTTTTCGCCGGTGAAATTCTCCGGGCTGATCGAGCGCGACTGCGCCTTGGAGGTGCGGTAGAGGTTGCCAAGGTTGCCGTCGAGTCCGTTGAACGGCCCGTCGGCCGCGGTGGAGCGTTGGGCGCCGCACCACGCGAACGCGAGTGACAGCGCGAGGAAGCAGTGAAGTGATTTCATTTCTTGATGACTCCTGTCTTGGGCGGTCTGGATGGAAGGGGCGGTTCCGAGCAGAGGCAGACCATTGCCTCGAGAGTCTTTGTCACCTGGTCCGGGCTGGCGGTGAGGATGCGATGCCGGCCCTGCGCCGACGGCGCAAACTCGGTCTTGCCGGTGTCGGTCACGGTGATCGTGCCCGGCTCGGATAGGCCGAAGTAACCGCGGTCGGGCCGCACCGCGTAGAGCACGCTGGTGAGGTCCCACGTCTGGCGGTCGTAGGGGAACTTCATGTAGAGCTTGTAAGCCTCCACGACCGGATGCTTCGCCACATAGCGGTAATCGCGCTCGATGCTGACCGCCGGATACTTGATGGCGTCACCGAGTTCCCACGGCGACATCACAATCGGCGTGGGCCAGTCCTTCACCACCTTCTGCGCGGCGGGGATGTCTATGACGATGTTGTATTCGCCTGCGCCGCGCGGGCCTTTGCCTTTGAAGTGGCCGGCCATCGTCGAGAGCAGCGTCACCTTCTTCGCCGCCAGATCGCGGCCGGAAAGAGGCGACACGTCATCCGGCGCGGAGTCCAGCAGTCGCGCGAGGTTCGTGGAGAACCCGACCATCGCTATCGCCACCGAACCGTCCGGCTGCGCGGCGAGCGTCTTGCGCAGCAACGCCACCGTTTCCGGCGTCGCCGAGTCCGGCTGGATGCGGTGCGGATAGAGCGGCTTGCCGGCGGCGTTCTGCGCCTCGACGATCGGCTTCAGGTATTTGCCCGGCTCCGGCGTCTTGCCGTTCAAGACGCGGCCGACGGGAATATTGCCCCGCCCGTAGAATGTATTGAGCAGGTCCACGAACGGCGCGGCGTAGGCGTTGCCCTTGGAGAGTGTGACGGCGAGCAGGCGGCATTCGTTGCGGCTCTGGAGCGCGTGAATCATCGCCAACGCCAGCGCGTCGTCAATGTCGTTGCCCATGTCCGTGTCGAAGATCAGCCGCACCGGTTCGGCCGCCACAGCCGGGCGCGCGACGCCGCAGCACGCCAGCGTCATGGAAACGGTGAGGACATAGCGAAGAAATCTCATAGCAGTTGTCTCCTTCATCTAGCGAGTAACACGCGGCACTCTGATTTCGCCCCTCGCCAAAGACAAGACAGAAATCCGCAAGGAATACTAGAATCACGCACAAACTACTTCAGTTTCTCAACTGCTCGCATGGCCTTGAGTCTGACAGACTCTTCGGGGTCCATCGCCAGTAATTTCAGTGTCGCCGCTGGAGTAGCCGCATTTTCAGCAACGCTCGCCCTCACTTTCGGATTCTCGTCCTTGGCCAACATTATGAGCACCTCCGCGGCTGCCTTTGGGCACATAGCCGCGAACTGACGCTCTTCCGGAATAGGGCTTCGTATTGCAGACTCGCAGAAGCTTTTAATCATATCAATCGGCGCGTTAGGGTGGCGTGCTATAGCAGCTCGTGTCGCGAAATAGATGCCACCTCTTAAGTAAATCTTCCGCAGTGTTTCCGTTCGTGTCTTCGGATTGCGAACTACTCCATCGAGAACGCCGTCGTCTTCACAATCCGCAAGTTTATCCAACATTTCGGTCGTTGTGTTTGGGTGAGACGCGATCGGTCTGCAATAATCTCCCGTGCTGAATCGAAAATCCACGATGCGGCAAAGCACATCCGCTGAAGTGTCTCGTCGTTGAATCAGTCTATCTATCGCGACGTAATCAGCGGCGGCCTCGCGTTCATTGCACGCCTTTTTCTGCTCGTGGTAGTGCTTTACCAACCAAGCGACATCGTTGGTCGTAGCCGTTCCGTTGTGGCATCTCGACCGAGTGTCGTTCAATGGTTTCTTCTCGCGCTGGTCTGCAACAAGGAGCGCAGCCAAGCAACCAATAAGAACCAGAATCATGGCTATGGGGACAAAAGCCCCAAAGGATAATGGTTTGACGTTCAGGTTCTCTTTTCCTTTTACGAACAACTGGGTCGTCCAAATCAGAGCAACCCCCAAGGGCCAGATGAAACACAGCACAAGGAATAGTTCTGTAAGAGTTCCTTTTGGCACGTCCACAAAGGTTACTCCCCACGGATCGTTCTTTGAAAACTTGTCCAGAACCTGAAAGAAGCGAAATACTTCAACCAATGCTATTAGAATTAGCATCCCACCAGAACCGCTGGCGACCGGCTTTCCGCGGCTGGCGTGGCGACATATCAACCAGATTCCGATCCCCACGAGGCTGGCACACACGAGTAACGGGAAAAATAAGTAAAGTCCGAAAAGCATACTTCGAGGATTATGTCGGTGTTCAGCCCCTGTGTTCAAGCTTGCGCGCTCCCGCCTCGGTTGGAATACTGTGCGCATGAGCGAGCCAATCCTTCCTCCCTCGACGAGACGCGACTTTTTGAAATCCACATCGGGCGCAGTCATGGCAGGAGCTTGGGCGGCGCAGGCCGGTTTTCCAGCCGTCGTGCGCGGCGCGACGGACTCGCGCAAGCTCAAGATCGGACTGGTCGGCTGCGGCTCCCGCGGCACGGGCGCGGCCAACCAGGCGTTGGTGGCCGACAGCAACGTCGAGTTGTTTGCGATGGGCGACGTGTTTGCCGACAAGCTCGCATCGAGCCTTAAGATGCTGGCCAGGATGCACCCGGAGCGGGTGAGCGTGCCGGCCTCGCGACAGTTCGTCGGGCTGGATGCCTACCAGAAGGTCATTGAGAACTGCGACGTCGTGCTGCTGACAACGCCGCCGGGGTTTCGCCCGCTGCACCTGCGTTTGGCCGTCGAAGCGGGCAGGCACGTCTTCACGGAGAAACCGGCCGCGACCGACGCGCCGGGCGTGCGCTCGGTGCTGGAGTCGGTGGCGATCGCGAAGCGAAAGGGTCTCGCGCTGAAGTCCGGCTTCAACTGGCGGCACGACTTCGCGCGGCGCGAGTTTCACGAGCGCATCCACGACGGCGCCATCGGCGACATCCGCGCCATCTACGCGACCTACTACGTCAGCGTGCTCCAGCCGATCCGCGAGGAGCGCAAGCCGGGCATGACGGACCTCGAGTGGCAACTCCGGCATTGGTATCAGTTCGCGTGGCTCAGCGGCGATGGTTACGTTGAGCAAACGGTGCACGCGGTGGACTGGCTGATGTGGACGATGAAGGAGGTTCCGCCGTTGAAGTGCGTGGCGGTCGGCGGCCGGCAGCAGCCGGGCACGGGCGGCAACATCTACGACCACATCGAGGTGAACTACGAGTGGCCCGGCGGCGTGCGATGTTTCGTCGGCGCGCGACAGCAAAACAGTTGCTTCAACGACACGTCCCTTTATCTGATGGGGACCAAGGGCCTCGCCGAAGCGCGGCGGCACATGCCCGCGCCGGTCATCAACAGCCCGGTCGAGTGGACCTACAGCGGCGCGAAGAACGTCATGCACCAGACCGTGCACGACGACATGTATGCCTCCATCCGCGCTGGCGAGCCGATCAACGACGGCGAGCGAATGGCGCACAGCACGCTGGCGGCGATCATGGGCCGCATGGCTGCTTACACGGGTCAGGAAATCACATGGGAGATGGCGATGAACTCCAAGGAACAGCTCGTCCCCGATACGCTCGATTGGAACGCGCCGCTGCCCGTCGCACCGATGGCCCGGCCGGGCGGAACGAAGTTCTTCTGAGCCGCCTGCTCAGTCCACAGGCATTCCGCTCGCCCGCAGGACCGTCTCCTGAACCGCGAGATCGTGGGTGGGGCCGTATTCAAACTTCTTCTCGCCACGGATGACCTTCGACAAGTCGAGGAACTCGCCGTCGTAGCGCGGCAGGAGCGGGAGCTTGACCTCCTGCGTGCCTTTCTTGAAACCGGGCCGGTCCCGGCCCAGCGTCACGCGCGCGACCGGCGCGTCGAGCGGGCGGATTTCGAAGGTGCCTTCCTCGCCCACAACGGTGAAATGACGCCGCTGCCCGCCGTTGTGCTCGATCACGTTGCTGCGCACGGTGGCCACCGCGCCCGGATACTCCAACACCGCAAGCTGGTCGTCGAGCAGACCGTCCGTTCCGTGACTGCGCCCGTGAGCGCGCACGGCCTGCGGCTTGCCCAGCACCCGCACCACCGCGTCAATAACGTGGCAGCCCAGCTCGAACATCACGCCGCCGCGGTAGGGCAACATCGGCTTGCGCGCTTCCGGCCCGCTGAGTTTGCTCATCAGCGCCTCGATGGAATAGACCCGCCCCAGCCAGCCGTCGCGCAGGAACTGGTAGAGCAACTGAAAACCGGGGTTGTAGCGAAACATGTAGCCCATCTGCACCGTCAGGCTGCGCCGCCCGGCCTCCGCAAGCAGTTCACGGAACTGTGGCAGCGATTCGCCAGCGGGCTTGTCGAGATGGATGTGTTTGCCGGCGCGCACTGCCCGCAAACCGGTGGCGAGGAGGTCTTTCACTTCCGTCTCGATCGCCACGGCCCGCAGTCCCGGCACGGCCAGCAACTCTTCCTCCGTCATCCACCGCAGCCCGTCGTAAGGCGGTTTGTTCTCCCAGCGGGCGCGGCGCGTGGCGTCGGCCTCCACCACACCCACGACCTCCCAGTCCGCCGACAGCTTGCGCATCGTCTGCATCTTGCCGCTGGCGTGCGCGTGAGCGGTGCTGATCTGTCCCGAACGCAGCGGCGGTCGCGCGCCAGACTCCGCCCCGCGGGCGAGCAGCGGCCAGCCGGCGCATCCGGCAACCGTGGCGTGGTGCAAGAATTCTCGACGTGTCATAAGAACCTCTGCGCACTTCGTAGCAATTCGGGCGACAGGAGGCAAGCAAGGATGGCAATGCGTCAATTGGAAGGGCACATCTCAGGTTTTGAGAGAGTTGGGTGAACGGACTTGGAAGTGGCTTTGTAGAAACATTTTTCATCGGTGTCTGTATAGAAGGGCATGGCCGATGAATTGGACGGGCAGAACAGACTACCGATCGTGCAACGAGTGGCAGAACTGGCGATGCGTTTGGGCCAGCGGTATCTGGCCGATTACGGCGCAGTCCGCAGCCGGCACGACTTCACCCAGCGCCAGTTCTTGACCCGCCTGGTGCTGCGCTCGTATTTGAAGTGCACTTGCCGCGGTGTGTTGGAAGTGCTGGCCGTCAACGCCTCCCTGCGGCAGCGGCTGGGATTGACCGAGCAGTTGCCCCATTTCACCACGCTCCAGAAATTCAGTGGGTGCAGTCAGGTGTTGGCCATTATCGAGCAGTGGGTGGCCCGGATCGGGCAGGCGACGGTTCAACAAGCCCCGGCACCGATGGCGGTGGTTGTGGATTCGACCGGGTTGGCCATGAGCGCGGCCAGCGCCCGCCTCCGCAGTCGCTGTGGCGGGCCGTGCCGCCAATGGGTCAAACTCCCGGTGGTGGTGCTTTGCGGCAGCTTGTTGCCGGTGGGGTTGGTGTTGGACTTGGGGCCGAGCGTAGAACCGCCCTTCGCAACAACCATCGTTTTGTTTGCGGCCGTTACCGCTTCGCCGGCAGCGGCACCACGGCAGATTGCAGACCCGCCTTGGCACAAACGAAATAGACCACCGAGCCGATGATGAACGCTGTCACAGGCGCCGCGGGCACATGCACGCCCATGTTCGGCAGGATGCCGACAATGAAGCCCAGCAACCACGCGATCCAGCCAGCCGGGTTGAAGCCCGCGCGCGGGCCGCTCCATTTGCCGCCGCTGAGCAGGTAGTCCACCATCATCGCGCCGCAGATCGGGCCAAAGGAGGCGCCGATGATCACGAACACACCAATCGCGTCGCCCGCCAGTTTGGTGACGGCCAGGACGATGCTGACGGCCGCGCCGATACCCACCGAGATGAACGGATTCACCTTGGGCAGCGTCGTTTTGAAGCTGTTGGCGGCGATGAACGACGAGAAGCACGCCGGCGGGAACGCCGCCACGGCCAACGCAAACATGATCCATTTGGCCGCGTTCGCGCCCAGCACCACGGGGATGAGATTGAACGAGTCGAGAATGAAGCTCTTCTTTTCCGCGCCCGCCGCGACGGCTTTGGCGCTCAGTTCAGGCGAACCGTAAACGCCCGCCACAACCAGCATCGAGATGCCCGCCGTGAACACGATGGCCAGCGCGACACCGATCAAGCCGCCCATGCTGACGTCCTTCTTGTCGCGGCTGTTGGTGCCGAAGTCCACGCCCGCCGCGCCGGCGGTAGCGAAGAAGCCGACCACGTAGGTCATGATCACAGCCACCACGCTGCACACGCCCAAGGCAGACGGCGTGGTCGGTGCTGCCACTTGCTGGAGCGCGATAAGTTTGGCGGGATCAAAGCTGCCGATGCTGCCCGCAGTCTTGGCCAGCAACAGGAGCAGCGTGATGAGCGGGATCAGCGGCAGGAACGTCGCGACTTTGGCAACATACTGGATGCCTTTCAGCCCCACGAACGCCGCCAGCAAACCCCAGATCACCATGAGCACCTGGGCCGGCACGGGAATCACTTCCGCGAGCGCGAGCGATGCGAAATACGTATTCACACCCAACCAGCCGAATTGCAGGACGCCCATCAGGAAACCGGGCATGAAGAAGCCGCCCTTGGCTCCGAACGTCGAGGTGCCGACGATGTAGAGCGGCAGGCCGGTCTTCATGCCGAGGAGGCCCGGCACGAGGTAAAACAGGTAGTGGCAGATCAGCGCCGAGACCACCAAGCCGCCGAGGGCCACGCCGAGTCCCTGCGCGAGCGTGCCGCCGAGGTTGGCGGCCTTGGCCGCGTCCTGCCAGAACACGAACCACAGGAAGATGCCCGCGTAGGTCGGGGCGGTGTTCTTATACCAGGGCGCGCGATGGCCCTGCGAATTGGGCTTGGCACTGGTGATGTAGTCGGGAAGTTGTGAGGCGGTTTGATTGCTCATGGTTAGCCCATTTCGCTTTTTTCCGAATCAATCCGCAAGCCAAAAATGTTTGTTCTTGAGTCTGTCCGCTTCCCGTCTTGACCCTCGCCCTTCGCGGTCTATACTGCCGCCGACTCCGGAGGACGTTCTAATGACAGATTTGGTTGGCCAGACGCTCGGCGGCTACGCGGTGCTGGAACTGCTGGGCAAAGGCGGCATGGGGGCGGTGTTCAAGGCCCGCCAACCGGTGCTCGAACGCATCGTCGCGCTCAAAGTCATCACCTCACGCGCCACCGAGGATCCAGCTTACATTGCCCGCTTCCGGCAGGAAGCCAAGTCAGCCGCGCAGCTCAACCATCCCAACATCGTCCAAGTCCACGCCGCCGGCGAAGACCGGGGCATCCACTTCCTCGTCGAGGAATTTGTGGATGGCGAGAACCTGCAAGACCGGCTCACGCGCGAGGGACGGATGGACCCGCAGGAGGCGCTGGCGGTTTGCGTGTTCGTGGCCGACGGGCTGAAGTATGCCTGGGACGAGGCCCGGATCATCCACCGCGACATCAAGCCGGCGAACATCTTCCTCTCGAACAAAGGCGCGGTGAAGGTCGGTGACCTCGGTCTGGCCAAGAGCGTCGGGGTCGAGGGCGGCTCCGCGCTGACGCAATCGGGCATGACGGTCGGCACACCCTATTATTGCAGCCCGGAACAGACACGCGCCGACAAAGAGATAGATTTCCGGTCCGACATCTACAGCCTTGGTTGCACGCTCTACCACATGCTCAGCGGCAAGAAGCCTTACGAAGGCGCGCCGAACGAATCGCCCATGTCGGTGATGATCAAACAAGCGACCGCCCCGCCACCAGCGATCGTGCAGGTGTTGCCAAATTGTCCGTCGCAGGTGGTGATGTTGCTGAACAAGATGCTGGCGAAACATCCCAGCGCCCGGCACGCGAGCTACGACGTGTTGATCGCTGACCTGCGGCGGCTGCATGACCTCTTGGGCCAGCCGCAAGCCAACGCGCCGGTCAGCTCGGCGCTGCACGCCGTCACCGTCGCGCAGAAGCGGAAGCCGGTGGTGATCTACGGTGGAATCGCTGCGGCGGTCGCGGCGGTGGCTGTGATCGGCCTGCTGGTCTGGTCCCCGTGGAAAACAGTAGCGCCGGCATCCTTGCCGGCGAAGACCGAAGCGCCGCCGGAACAACGCCGGCAAGATGCCGGCGCTACGATGACGCCAGCCGTTGCTGAGCCATCGTCGAAACCTGCCGCTACGCTGAAGCTGCCGGAGAAAGTCGAGACGGCTGCAGCGACGCCATCGGTCGCCCCGCCTGCTCCTGCGCCATCGCCGAAGGCGGGCAAGATGCCCGCGCTCCCAGATGCTGCCGCAACTGCGAAATCGCCAGCGGTGGACGATGCCTTTATCAAACAAGTCGCCGCGCTCGCGCCCGAAGACCAGGTTTCGCGCGTCATGGATAAGCTGTTGCTGCTCAATCCCAAGTTCGACGGCAAACAGACCCACAAGATCGAACAAAGTAGGTCAGGCGTCCCGCCTGACCAATCACTGACCGATGGACAGGCGGGACGCCTGTCCCACCCTGCCGTCACCGAACTGACCTTCTCCACCGCCGAAGTCAGCGACATCTCGCCACTGAAGGCGCTGCCGCACCTGCAGAGCCTCACCATCGGCGGCACGGCCCAGAAACGGACGCTGAGCGACCTCGCCCCGCTGAAAGGACTCAAGCTCACCAAGCTCGCCATCCACTCCACCGCCGTCAGCGACCTCTCGCCGCTGGCGGGGATGCCGCTGGCCTCGTTGCAGATGAGCAACACCCGCGTCACCGACCTTGCCCCGCTCAAGGGCGCGCCCCTGACGTGGCTCAGTTGCGTGGACGCGCCCGTCAAAGACCTCGCCCCGCTGGCCGGCGCGCCGCTGGCCACGCTCTGGTGCGGCGGCTCGCAGGTGACGGATTTCTCGCCGCTCAAGGGCGTGCCGCTGAAGGAACTCTCCTGCGACTTCCAGCCCGAACGCGACAAGGAAGCGTTGTTTGCCATCAAGACCTTGGAGAACATCAACGGCAAACCGGCGGCGGATTTCTGGAAAGAGGTTGGCGCGCCCGAAGACCCGTGGTTCAAGCAAGTCGCCACGTTGTCCGCCGAGCAACAACTCGCCGCTGTGATGGCGAAGTTGAAGGAGTTGAATCCCGGTTTTGATGGCAAGGAGACGCACAAGGTCGAACAACAGAGTGGGACAGGCATCTTGCCTGTCCAATCATCATCCGATGGACAGGCGGGACGCCTGTCCCACTCTGCCGTTACCGAACTCTCCTTCTCTACCGTCGCCGCGACCAACATCGTCCCTGTCCGCGCGTTGACGGCCTTGAAAAAGCTGACGTTGCTGCCGTGGGCCGCTGGTGGAGCGCGACCTCCGGGCGCGCTTTCCGATCTCTCTCCGTTGCAAGGTCTGCCTCTGACCTTCCTCGCCTGCGGCAGCACCCGAGTCGCCGACCTCACGCCGCTCAAAGGAATGCCCCTGACCATCCTGAGCGTGGACAACACGCCCGTCAGCGATCTCTCGCCGCTCGCGGGAATGCCATTGACGATCCTCTGGTGCAACGGCACGAAAGTGACCGACCTCTCGCCGCTGGCCGGCGCGCCGTTGGCGGAACTGCGTTGCGACGTGAAACCGGAGCACGCCCCGCTGCTTGCCTCCATCCCCACGTTGCGGAAGATCAACGACATCGCCCCCGCCGCGCTCTGGATGCGGATGCGCATCAAGCCGCCCGTGCCTGTAGCGGCGGTCTCTGACCGCCGAAACATCTCCGGCCCCACAACGGACGGCGGTCAGAGACCGCCGCTACAGCCCGCCGTCAAACCCGGCACAGCCGCCCAGACCGGCCAGCCGTTGATGACCTCCATCGGCATGGAGTTGCTCTACATCCCGCCCGGCGAGTTCATGCTGGGCAGCACGCCGGAGGAACGGGCGTGGGCGATGCAGAACGGATGCCCGGCGGATTACGTCAAATGGGAGGGCGAAGCACCGCGGAAGGCGACGATCAAGCAAGGCTATTGGCTCGGCAAAACGGAGGTGACGGTGGGCCAGTGGAAGCAGTTTGTGGCCGCCACCGGTTACGTGACCGACGGCGAAAAGAAAGGTGAGTCTTATACCACGGCAGGGCCGCGCCAAAAGTGGGGACCGGTGCAAGGCGCGAACTGGAAGGACCCGAACTTCGGCTTCAAGCTGAAGGATAATCATCCGGTGAGTTGCATTAGTTGGAACGACGCGGTCGCGTTCTGTGAGTGGCTGAACGAGCGGGAGGCGAAGACTGGACGGTTGCCGCCGGGATTCAAGGTGCGGCTGCCGACGGAGGCGGAGTGGGAGTATGCGTGCCGGGCGGGCAAGCAGACGAAATTCTGGTGGGGCGAAACGACAGAAGGTGGAGAGAACCGGTTTAACTGGAGCGCCAAGGGCGACGGCTTCGAGTTTGTGTCACCGGTGGACCGCTACGGTGCGAGGGGGCGGAACAAGTTTGGACTGGCGGACATGCTGGGCAACGTGTGGGAATGGTGTCTGGATGAGTTCGATGAAACACAGGCCCATGAAGAGTGTAACAAAGGCAATTTCGGCACTCGCGTGTTGCGGGGCGGGTCTTTCTTCACCAGCGCTAGTAACACTCGTTGTGCCACCCGCGCCCACGACGGGCCATCCTACTCGCATAGCTTCCGCGGCTTTCGGGTGGCGGTGGGGATGGAGCAAGGTAGCGCGAGGCCAACGCCTACAGCTGCGCAGACCACGCCTGCCACTGTAACGCAGCCGCCGAGCGGGACGCCGGCCACGCCGCCTGCCGCGACGCCGACGCCTCCACGCACCGCCGCTCTCACGCTCCCACGTTCCGCGACCACCGCCGCCCAGTCCGGCCAGCCGTTGATGACCTCCATCGGCATGGAGTTGCTCTACATCCCGCCCGGCGAATTCCTCCTCGGCAGCACGCCGGAGGAACGCGCCTGGGCGTTGCAGAATGGATGCAGCGCGGACTACGTCAAACCCGAGGGCGAAGCGCCGCGCAAGACGGTGGTCAAGCAGGGCTTCTGGCTCGGCAAGACCGAGGTGACGGTGGGCCAGTGGAAGCAGTTTGTGGCAGCGACGGGCTATGTGACGGACGGCGAGAAGAAAGGCGAGTCGTATGCGTATGATCGGGAGAAGAAAGCGTGGGGGACGGTTAAAGGCGCAAACTGGCAAGACCCGAAGTTCGGCATCAAGCTGAAGGACAATCATCCCGCATGCTGCATCAGTTGGAACGACGCGATGGCTTTCTGCGAATGGTTGAATGAACGAGAGACGAAAACGGGCCGTTTGCCGCCGGGCTTCAAAGTGGGGCTGCCGACGGAGGCAGAGTGGGAGTATGCGTGTCGGTCGGGCAAACAGACGAAGTTCTGGTGGGGCGAGACGAAGGAGGGCGGCGATAACCGCTTGAACTGGCAGGGAACGGTAGATGGTTTCGAGTTCGTCGCACCGGTGGACCATTACGGCGCGCGAGGGCGGAACAAGTTTGGATTGGCGGACATGCTGGGCAACGTGCGGGAGTGGTGCATGGATGCTTTTGATCCATCTGGAGCGCGCGGAGAATGCAACGCCGGGGCCGGCTCATCTGGGCGCGTGGTGCGCGGTGGCGCGTTCAACTACCCCCCCAGCGGCTCACGTTGTGCCTACCGCCAATCCTACGAGCCGTTCTTCTCGTCTAGCCCTTCCGGGTTCCGGGTGGTTGTGGGTCTGGCGCGTTGAGCCGGGAGAAGGCCGGCCGGCGAGGGAGAGGCGGCGGAGTGGCGGATTTCTTCAGCATGGAGCGCGGGGAACGGCTGTTACGTTGCGGCGACGCTGTTGGGGCTTGACATATTTACTTTGTATGGCAAAGTATATGCCATGAACTCCAATGCGGCGGCGGAACACTTGCAGGTGATTCGAACCTTGATGGAACGCGCGGCCCTCTACCGCCGGGCGCTTGCGCCCATCACGCTCTTCACAGGCGGCGTCGGCGTGCTGGCCGGCATCGTGGCTTTCTCTTTTCACGTTGAGACCCTCCGCGCCTTCGGCGCGTTCTGGCTGTGCGTGGCCGTGATCGCCGTCGCGGGCGCGTTCCTGCTGGCGCGCCGCCAATCGCTGAAGGACAGGGAGCCGTTCTGGTCGCCGCCCACGCGCCGGGTGGCGCAAGCGTTGCTGGCGCCGCTGACGGTAGGACTGCTGGTGAGCGCGATTTCAATCGCCGGCGCGTCGAGCCAGGACAAGGCCGACGTAGCGCTGCCGGTTGTGTGGATGTTGTGCTACGGCTGCGCACTACACGCAGCGGGCTTCTTCGCGCCGCGAGGCGTCAGGCTGCTCGGATGGTTCTTCATTCTTTGTGCGTGTGGGGTTTTCTGCACGCTGTTCTCCCCCGAACCGCTGCGGAACGCAGCCGCGGCCAACATCGTCATGGGCATCTTCTTCGGCGTCGTGCATCTGGTTTACGGCACATATTTCCACTTTACCGAGAAACAGAAAGACGCTGCGTGAGTCTCGAACCGTCTCTGCAACTGGATCGGGTGATCCACGAGAAAGGGCGGCTGGCGATCATGTCGCTGCTGGCCGCCGCGCCAAAATTGTCGTTCACGGAACTGCGCGACACGCTCAACATGACCGACGGCAACATCACCACCCACATCCGCACGCTCCAGGAAGCCGGCTATGTGTCCGTCACAAAGAGTTTTGAAGGCAGCCGGCCGCTGACAACCTGCGCGCTGACGGAATCGGGCCGGAAAGCCTTCGCCAACTACATCAACCTGCTGGAGCAAATCGTCCAGCGGGCCAAACCCTAGAGACCATCGCCAGCAATCAAAGGAGAACGATTATGCCCATATACTTTGCCATACAAAGTGAAAGCGCCTGCGCCACACTTGCGCCGCCGCGCTCCCTCCGAATCCTCCGAGCCGCGCACCTTGGCATGTGCTTCGGCGTCCGAGACGCCATCGCGCTGGCCTGCCGAGAGGCGACGAGAGGCCCGCTCACTGTGCTCGGCGATCTGGTCCACAACGAAACCGTCCTCGCCGACCTGCGGGAGCGCGTCGTCGTCATCGAACGCGACGCGGCGGCGGTGGCGACGCCTACGGTGATGATCACCGCGCACGGAGCGTCGCAGCGGGCCGTGATCCGGCTGCGCGGGCGCGGCCTGCGCGTGCTGGAGGCAACCTGTCCGCTGGTGCGCTACGTGCAACACTGCGCGCGCGAACTGGCAGCGGCGGGCTGGCACCCGGTCATCGTCGGCCAGCGTGATCACGTGGAGGTGCGCGGCGTGACGGAAGACCTCACCAGCTTCGATGTCGTGCTGACAGAGGAAGACGTGGACCAACTGGTGGAACAGCCTCGCTTCGGCGTTGTGGCGCAGACGACACAGCCGGTGGAGAAGGCGCGCTGGCTGGTGGCGCTGATGCGGCGGCGGTTCCCGCGGTCGGACGTGCGGTTTGTGGACACGGTCTGCCAGCCGACGAAGCTGCGGCAGGCCGCGGCGGCGGAACTGGCCCAGCAATCGGACGTAGTGATCGTCATTGGCGGCGCGCAGAGCAACAACACGCGCGAACTGGTCGCAACCTGCCGCCGGTTCTGCGAGCGCGTGCATCACGTGCAAACGCCGGGCGATTTGCAGCCGGGGTGGTTCACGGACGCTACGACGGTGGGCATCACGGCGGGCACGTCCACGCCGGACGCGGTGATTGACGCGGTGGAGAGCCGCGCGCGGGAGTTGGCGGAAAGGAGCTGCCGATGAGAACGATGCAACGTTGGAGGATGGTTGTCTTGTTTGCGATGGCGATGGCGTGGCTGGAGTCGGCCATCGTGCTTTACGGACGGCTGCTGGTGGGCCGGCTGGAGCCGTATCAACCCAACCCGTTGCCATTCATGGTCGAGCTTGGCCCGACGGAACTAGTGCGCGAGGCGGCCACGATAGTGATGCTCTGGGCGGTCGGCTGGTTCGCCGGCGACACGCGGCGGGCGCGGTGGGCGCTGGCGTGCGTCGCGTTCGGCGTGTGGGACATCTTCTACTACGTCTTCCTGAGAATCATCTGCGGCTGGCCGCGGACGCTGCTCGACTGGGACGTGCTGTTCCTGATTCCGCTGCCGTGGTGGGGGCCGGTCATCGCGCCGATGCTGATCGCGGCGCTGATGATCGCGTGGGGCACGCTGGTCGCGCTCAACGATACGGCCGCGCGCCCGCTGCGCTCGCGTTGGCCGGTTTGGGTGACGGCGGCGGTCGGCGCGGCGCTGGCGCTGGCGGTGTTCATGGCGGACGCGATGCGCGTGGCCGGCGGCGGCATCGAGGCACTGTGCAACGTCCTGCCGGTGAAATTCAACTGGCCGATCTTCGGCGTGGCGCTGGCGTTGCTGGCCGCGCCGGTTGCGGATGTGGTGCTTCAACTGTGGCGTCGCGCGTCTGAACTAACAGAGGAGGAGTTATGTGCTTGAACCATGATGATATAAAATACCAGCAGGCGTTGGTGGTGCTGATGGCGGCAGTGGCGTTTGGCGTGCTGGGTGATGCGCTGTTGCGGGCAACGCCGTGGGGGCTGAACGCGGCGCTTTGTGTTACGGCCGTCGTGGTGGCGGCTGCGGCGCTGCGGTGGCGTTTCGAGCCGGCGCGGAACGACCTCGCACTGCTGGCGGTGGCGACGCTGTTCGCGTGGGGCTGCGCGTGGCGTGATTCCGGGACACTGAAGATGCTCGACGCGGCTGCGGTGTTATTGGCGCTGGCGCTGGCCGTCTGGCGAGCGCAAGGCGGCTCGTTGGCCATGGCCAGCCTCACCGCTTACATCGGCGGGATCGGGGACGCGGTGTTCGGGACGCTGGGGGGAGCGGGCAGACTGGCGTGGCGCGATGTCGCGTGGACAAAGCTGCCCGGACAACACTGGCGGCAGGCGGCGTCGGTGGCGGTGGGACTTCTGATCGCCCTGCCGCTGCTGACGGGATTTGGCGCGTTGCTGTCGTCCGCGGACGCGGTGTTCGAGCGGCTGCTGCTGGTGATATTGGACATCAACTTCGTTCTCATCCTGAAGCACTTGTTCCTCGCCGCGCTGCTCGCGTGGCTGGCGGGCGGTTACTTGCGCGCGCTGTTGCTCAAGACCCGCCCGGAGACGCCGCCGCAGACGGCCGACTCAACGCTCGCGCTTGGCTACGTGGAAACCTGCACGGTGCTGGCCTGCCTGAATCTGTTGTTCCTGGCGTTCATCGCGGTGCAGTTCCGCCACCTTTTCGGTGGCGCGGAACACGTGCAGGTGATGCCGGGCCTCTCTTACGCCGTGTATGCGCGGCGCGGTTTCTTCGAACTGGTCTGGGTGGCGGCGCTCGTGCTGCCGCTGTTGCTGGGCGTGGACTGGCTGTTGCGGCGGCAGGCGCGCAAGGTTGTGTTTCGCGCGCTCGCGGGCGCGTTGGTGGCGATGCTCTTCGTGGTCATGGCGTCGGCGCTGGAGCGGATGCGCCTCTATCAACAGGAGTATGGCTTGACGGAACTGCGGCTTTACACGACGGCGTTCATGGCGTGGCTGGCGATGGTCTTCGTCTGGTTCGCGGCAACGGTGCTGCGCGGCCGGCGCGAACGGTTCATCTGCGGTGCGCTGGCGGCGGGCGCCGTGGCGGTCGTCGCGCTCCATGTGGTCAATCCCGACGCGTTCATCGTCCGCGTGAACGCCGCCCGCGCGCAGGCGGGGCGGCCGTTCGATGCGGTTTACGCGGCGTCGCTGAGCGCGGATGCCGTGCCGGAATTGCTGGCGGCGTTGCCAGACTTGAAGATCGCGGGGCGGCAGGCGGTTGTTGCGGTCCTGCGCCGGAAATGGTTTCATGCGGCCGATGATTGGCGGAACTGGAACTGGTCGCGCGCCGAAGCGCAGCGGCTGGTCCGCGAATGGGGAAAGTAGCCGCGCCTTCGCACAATTTCTTTCCAACGCTGCGGAGACTTGACTTGCCCGGCGCGCGGACGTTAGCTCGCGGATCATGAACTCCTTGCCGTTTGATTTTTCTGGCCGCGACGTCTGGGTCTTCGGCGGCGCGGGTTACCTCGGCCAGCCGACGGTGGAACTGCTCGTCAAGCTCGGCGCGCGCGTGCTCTGCGCGGACCTCGCCGGTCGCGCCGAGGCGTTCGTGGCGGCAAAATCGCTGGCGAGCGCCGTCACGCCCGTTTCGCTCGATGTAGCCGACGCGGCAGCGGTGAAGACGTTCGTTTCAAGCCAACTCCAGCAGCGCGGCGCGCCGCACGGACTGGTCAACATGACCTACGCATCCACCGCCAAACGTCTCGACGATCTCACGGAAGCCGACTTCGACGCCGCCAACCACGGCAACCTCACGGCGACCTTCCTGCTCGCGCGCGAGGTGGGTAACGCGATGGCCGTGCGCGGCAGCGGCAGCATCGTGCTCTTCTCCAGCATGTATGGCACCGTGTCGCCCGACCCGAAGGTTTATGAGCCGCCCGCCAACCCGAATCCCATCGAATACGGCACCGGTAAGGCCGGCGTCCAGCAGATGGCGCGCTACCTCGCGGTGCATTGGGGCCACAGCGGCGTGCGTGTCAACAGCCTCTCGCCCGGCCCGTTCCCAAACCCAAACATCCAGCGCGACAATCCCGCTTTCGTGCAGCGCATCGCCGCGAAGACGGCGCTGGGCCGCGTCGGCCAGGCAGGCGAGATTGCGGGCACGGTGGCGTTCCTGCTCAGCGACGCCGCGAACTACGTCACCGGCCACAACCTCGCCGTGGATGGTGGCTGGACCGCGTGGTGAGCGGTCGCGGTTGTGCCGCGTGGTTCCGTGCTACTGGAACCGGAGCGCGAACACATCCGCATCCTTGAGGGCAAACCGCAGCCGCACCGGCTTGCCGGCAAAACTACTCACGTCGCCACCGTTCTTCCACGTGACAGTGCGCTCGATGGCGTCGCCGAAGATCGGCGGACAATCGTCGAGCTTGAAGCCGGACAACGGTTTGCCGCTCGCATCTTGGATTTCCACGCGAACGTCGCCGGCAGCGGAGGTTGCGAAATTCAGCGTGAGCTTGCTGCCTGTGAACGTGAACGGCTTGGTGAGGAGTTCGCCGCCGGTCATCGGTGCGCTGACGGAAACGAAGCCGTCGAGCCGCAGCGTGTAGCGGCGCAGTTCGCTGCTGTTGCCGGTCCAGTAGTTTTCGCCAGCGTAGAGCGAGAGTTCGTCAGGCGCGCCCGCGAGCGCGGACTTGGTCTCGACGAGGTGCCATGCGATGTATTGGTGGCCGTAATGCCACGTGCCCTGCCGTTCGATGCCGGGACGCATGAACGCTTCGTTCCAGCGCTTGAACTTCACGCCGTCGCGACTCGTCATCATCAAGCCCTCGGTGATCGCTGTGCCGTAGCGCAGGCTGGCCTTCGCGCGCCACTCGCGGTGTTCCAGTTCCGGTAACGCACGAATCGAGTCCGACCAACCGCGCTCGATGTAGCGCGTCGGGAAGCCGATGAAGATGTGCGGCGCGCGGTGGTAGGGCTTGATCTGGTTCGTGTAGAGATGCTCCGGCGGCGAGTCCACATACTTCAAGTCCGCTTGCTGGTCCCAGTTTAGAAAATCCTTCGAGGTCGCCGTGCGGATGGCGCGGACGCCAGAGGGCTTCCAAGTCTTCCCGTCTGCGACGCCCGCGGTAAAGATGCGCCAATAGGCGCGATACTCGCCGCGCACCGGGTCGAAGAAAGCGAGGTTCTGTGAATCGAACGCGCCTTTCGTGATGACCGGCCCGTCGCTCATTGGCGTCCAGCGCAGCCCGTCGGGTGACTTGAACGCGAGCAGGCCGTGCGGCTTCGCCGAGCGGATGATGGCCTTGTAGCGCGCGTCGGCAGGCGCGTCGGGGTTCTCGTCCTTGAACACCGCTGGATGACCGGGATCGGCGACCGCGGAGCCGGCCTTGCCCGGCACCATGACGATGTTGTTCTTCTTGGAGCCTTTGAACTCGTGCAGGCCCAGCTCTGGCTTGCGCCAGTGGATGCCGTCGTCGCTCTCAGCGTAGCAACAGAAGAGCGGATGCGAGCCGGTGTTGACCTTGCCCGGCGGCTGCACGTCGAGATGCCACGCCTTGTAATACATCCGGTAGAGCTTGCCGTCCTGAAAGACGCTGTGGTAGCCGCTGCCGCTGCCCTCCCACGGCGCGTCGTGCACCAGCGCGATCTCTCTTGGCTCCGGATGATGCAGCCGCTGCTCTGCTTTGCCTGCAAGTTTCTGGATGAGGAAATCATCCGCGAACAATTCGCGCCGCGAGCCGATGTTGACGGCTCCGCCTGTCTTGCTTTCGGCGGCCCGAGTCGGCAACGGCAACCCGGAGCCGCAGAGCGCCGCGATTCCGGCGGCGGTTGAGGTTCGCAGCCATTCTCTTCTTGTGATCGTGTCGTGATTCATCTGGGTCTCCTTCGGTTCGGGTTTTACGTCTTTGTTTTTGCAAGCGCGGCGATGGCTGCGCGTTTGGCGGCGAGGTTGAAACATTCTTCTTGGTTGGCGAGCATAATGCGCGTGGCGAACGTGAACGCCTCGTGCTCGGTCATGAAGTCGTCGTCCACCTCCGCCTGCAACGCCCGCGTCAGCCAACGCCGTGCCTGAATGGCGTAGGCCACCGCGGCGTTGGGCCAGCGCGTGTCGGCACCGAACGCAAAGAGTTTATTTGCGGGCGCGGCGTGGATCATCCGGCGCACAAAGTCGCACGTCGTGAACGGGTCAATGCTCCAACCCCAGCAGAGGTCCACGTAAGCGTTGGGGAAAATCTTGGCCACCGCCACCAACTCGTCGGTGTAGGGATAGGCGACGTGCATCAGCACGAACCGGGCGCGTGGATACTTCTTGAGGATCGGCACGAGCAGGCCGCTGCGGATGAAGTCGGGGTTCATCGTGCTGTGGCCGGCGTAGAGGCCGGTGTGGATTTTGAATGGGAGGTTGTGTTCGATGGCCAGCTCGACGCCGCGCGCCCAGCCCCAGTCGCCGAGGCAGAGGCGCTCGTCCTCGGTCAGCTTCTCGCCGCGGAGTTTCTTCTGCAACACGCGGTCGGCGTCGGCGTCGGTGCGCTCCTGCCAGTGGAGCGTGCGGTTGTAGGCGTGCTGGGCTTTGACGGCCACGGCGCACGGCGCGTATTTGGCGGACAGCGCCTGCATAGCCTGCCGCAACGACGCGATGCCGGTGATCTCGACGCCGGATTCGTCGTGGATCGTCTTCGCGCTGTCGGCGGTGCCCTTCGTGCCGAGCTTGCCGCTGCAAAAACCCCACCACGAGAAGTCGTAGAGGAAGAAGCCCGTCCCCGACGGGTCTGGCAGGCACGGCCAGCGCCAGTGGTCAATCTGGACATGGTCGAGCTTGGCGACGTCGCGCAGGATGCGGAGCCGTTCGCCGGGCCGGCGGAGTTGGAGGTTGCGGTCGCGCGCGGCTTCGAGACCCGCAGGCGTGATCTCCTCCATGCCATAGACGTGCTTGGCGATGAGCCGCACCGCCTCGCCATAGCCGGTGTGGCGGCTGCGCGCCCACGCTTCCTGCACGCCGTGAAACCGTGCGCCGAGATCGGGGTCGCTGGCGTTCAGCAGCCGGCCGAGAGCCTGTGGCGACGCGCCCGCGACGGTGAGATCGGCGGTGACGTAGTTCTGGAAGAGGTCCTGCAACACATCCGGCCCGCGCTCGACGTAATCGCTCTCGGTGGCTTGATGGTCATGCGTGTCGGCCAGCGGCGTGGTCTGGATGTGGTGGGCGAGGTCAGTTGTCGTTTTCATGACGCCAAGACAACCCGCAGGCTAGGCGCATGGCCGCGCACTGGCAAGCGCGGAGTCTTGCGTCTGAGCAGCCGCCTCTATCGCTTCTTCCGCGCCACGTCTATCCGGAACACCCGCCGACCCGCGTCATGCCGCCAGAACCCTTCGCCCTCAGGCCCGCCGATGCTGTAACGCCGGCGCGCGGATTCCTCGGGCGCGCTGGCCAGCGCGAATGTCGCGCCAACCTCGAAGTGCGTCGCGTCCACGACGCGATAGACATACGGTTCGCCCGTGACGCGGTCTTTCTTGCGCTCGATGAATGTGGAGGGGCTGATGTCGCACGCGGCCAGCGACGCGGGCAACTGGCCCTTGTCCCGGTAGTGTTGCTCGACGCGCCAGTAGATCGTTTGCATGTCCTGCACGCGCTGGCGGTCCTGGGCCAACAACCGCGCGCGCATCGGGCTGCCGGCATACCACACACCCATCGCGACCACCGCAACGACCGCGGCGACGAGGCCGGCAAACGCGACCTTTGCACCCACGCTCGCCCTGCCAGGCGCAGCAGCAGACGGCGAAACCTCATCACGTCGCAAATCGCGCAGGTAGTGAAGGAAGGTTCCACCCGCGAGAATCGCCACCACAGCAACCTTCAAACCAAACCGCAGCGTGATGTCACCTTCGAGGAACGTCACGATCAGCACGATCAGATCGGCGACGATGGCCGTCGCCGCGACAAACAGCGTCAGGTAGGTCAGCCAGCGGCGGATGGGCGAGATTCTTTGGCCGGGATTGCGCACCGCCTCGCGCGCGATCAGCCCGCTCATCCAGAGGAAGATTGGGAAGGCCACGACGGTCCACGCGATGCCGAACCGCAGCGACTGGATGCGCCACGACGCCGTCTCGCCCGGTTGCGGCAGCGTCAGGTTGATCAGGTCGAACAACATCGCGCCGAACGCAAACGCCGCCCCGTAAAGCGTCGAGAACATCACCAGAAAGAAGAACGCCTCCTTCGGCGAACTGGACGCGCGCTTGCGCGGCACGGGCACGGGCAGGTTGGTGTCGGCGAACGCGTCGAGCGCCGCCTGGGTTTCCTTCGCCGACCAGCCGCCCTTTTCCAAGGCGCTGGCGATGTCGGCGCGCGACACGCCACGAAGCAGCGCATCGCGAACGAAGTCAATGAGTGGTTGGTTCATGGACATTCAGGCGCGGGAGGTTTCGGAATATAACGCGCTCAATGATTATCAGCCTCAAGCTCCGCGAAAAGCGCCGGGTCATCGAAAGTCTGCGCTGCCAACGCTTGGTCGAGATGCGCCGGCGTCCGACCGCCGACGAGCACCGACGTAACGCCTGGTTGATGCAACGCCCAAGCGAGCGCGAGGTGCGTCTGACTGTGGCCGGTGCGAGCGGCCACCGACTCCAATCGCGCGAGGCGGCGATACGCCTCTTCGTGGAAATAGACATCCTGATGGCCCGGCACCAGATCGAAGCGCGAGCCGGGTTGCACGCCATGCTGGTGCTTGCCGGTGAGAAAACCGGCTCCGAGCGGACTGTAAGTGACGATAGCAATCTCCCGCGCAGCGCAGAACTGTCGAAGCTCCGCACTCACATCGCGCACGGCGAGGTTGTGGTTGTTCTGCATCACGCTGAAGCACGCGAGTCCATGCCGCTCCTGCAACGTCAGCGCGGTTTCGAGTTGAGGCAGGTTATAGTTGCTTGCTCCCAACGCGCGGACTCTGCCCGCCCGCACAAGAGCGTCGAGCGCAGTGATTATCGCCGGCGATTCCGCTGTTGCGTGCCATTGGTGGAAGTAAAGGAGGTCAATCGCCGCGAGGCCAAGTCTCTGCAAACTCGCGTCCACGGCCTCGGCGATGCGCGCCGGTTCATACGGCGGCAGAATCTTGGTGGCGACAGTCACCGAGCGGGCGGCAGGACTGCGCGAAGCCATCCATCGGCCGATGATGCTTTCCGACGCGCCCTGCGAGTAGGCGGACGCCGTGTCGAAGAAAGTGATGCCGCGCTCGAAAGCGCCATCGAGCATCCGGTGCGCGGCAGCCTCGTCAATCTCGCGCCCGAACGTTACGCAGCCGAGTCCGATCCGGCTGACTCGCAGGTTCGCGGGCGTAATGACGGTGGTTTGCATATCAACTCATCGCCGCAGAAGGTCGCGGATGACCGGCACGAGCAGTTCAGCGACGAGTTCATGGCCGGAATCGCCGGGGTGCATGCCATCGAGAAGCATCTGGTCAATGGTGGTCTTGTGCTTGGCGGCGAAAGCGGGATAGGCGGCATGCACATCCACGAGCGGCACGTCGAGTTCCTTCGCGAGGGCGCGGATGGCTTCGTTGTAGGCGCGGAGGTGGGCGGATTCGAAGCCGTCCTCGGCACCCGGGTTGTAGGGCGGCTTGCCGTAAAGCTCGCGCGTCTTCGAGGTCCAGCGCAGCGGGTTGGTGGTCATGAGGATGACCTTCGCGCCCTGCTTGCGCGCGGCGGTGATCATCGCGCGGTAGTTGGCGAGGAAGGTTTCCAGGCTCACGCGCGGTTGCTTGGCGGGCGGTGTTCGCCATACATCCACGGCGGAGTCATTGATGCCGAACTGCATGACGACGATGCGCGGCTTGTAGGCGAGCACGTCGGTTTGCAGGCGCTTGAGGGCGGCGGCGGTTGTGTTGCCACTCACGCCCGCGTTGTGCACGGTGAGAGAGGAGCCGATGCTTTGCAGGGCGGTCTCCACGCGCTGCGCATAGACCTTCACCGTGCCGCGCGGCGCGGTGGTGGAGTCGCCAAACATGACGATGCCGCCGGGCTTCGGGACGGACTTCGGCGGCGGCCTAAAGACAGGGATTTCGCCGGCGCCGAGGTCGGCGATGTTGATCTTCATGTGCAGGCCACCCTGCATGGTCGTGATCCACAACTCGCCGGGCCTGCGCTCATATAGATATGGATACGACACGCGTCCGCCGGGGCTGTAGTTCGCCGCGACGATGACCGGCGCGCTCCAGGAAACCGTCTCGTCGCCCGAGAACGCCAGCGACAATTCCGCGCGGCTGGAACCGCTGCGCGGGTCGTGACGCGGCGGCGCATTCCAGAGCAGCGCGATGCGGCCGTCGCTCAAACGCGCCATCTGTGGGCAGCAGGTGACGGATTTGACCGTGGTCTGTTTCAAGCCGGTCCATTTGAGGCCGTCGCGCGAGGTCGCTTCCCACAGAAAGCCCGATTCCGTCCGCAACAGCAAATACAGCGAGCCATCCGTCCGCTCGACAACGCTGCCTTCGATGCTCCCGGCGTGGTCGTGCGCGCCGATGCCGTAGTCGAGCACATCGCCGCGCTGCCAGCTCTTGCCGAGATCGTCCGAGACCCACATCACCGTCGCGTGGCGCCATTGCGGGATGATTTCCTGCCCGACAAGCACGATGCGGCCGGTCTTCATCTGGATGAGCGAGTGAATACAGCCGCACCACGGATCGCTGAGCTTGACGGGCGGCTCCCACGTCTTGCCGTCGTCGGTGCTGCGGCAGGTGTAGGTGGGCAGGATGAAGTCGGTCCACTTCGCGCTCGACTCGCCCCAACGCCAGCCCTGCGGGGTTTTTCTCTCCGCGCCGTTCATCCACGCAGAGATGATGACGCCCTCGCGCGTGCGCAGCAGAGCGCGTTCGTTGCTGACTGAGAACTTCGCAGCATCGGCGAACATCGGCGCGCCACTCCATGTGCGACCGTCATCCGTGCTGCGCAACGCATCCTTCGCGGCGATGCAGAGCACGGCACCATCCGAAGCGGTGACGAACGGCCCTTGGTGAGTGAAGGACAGCGCGGTGGCCTTGGGGTGCAGCGTGGGTGAATCTGCTACAGCGAGCAGAGGACAAAGCGCGCAGAGTATAAAAAGCTGTTTCATCGTGTGTTCCAACTCCTGTTTGGGGTCTTCCATTTGATCCGCGCAGCGAAGACGGCGTTGTCGGAGCCATACTTCATGCACTTCGTGAAGTCGTAGGGATCTGGCGGCGTGGTCTGCATCCACTCAGCGACGGTCACCCACGTTTCGTTCGCGCTGACCTCCGTGACGCCGAAATTGCCGAGCCGCGCGCCGCGCTGCGGCACCAGAACGCGCTCGGTGGCGCGCAGGACGCACAGCTTCTCCGGATCCACCTGCCCGATGAACAACGGTGCGCGGTGGCGCATGATGTGGTCGTTGTTCGCGCCGCGCCGCGTATAGACGAGGAACAGCGCGTTGTCGTGCGTCACCCAATGCTGCTGCGTATTGTAGTTGCCCAAGTCGCTGCCGTCGTCCCACGTCCACTTCTTTGGGTCGCTGAAATGCAGTCCGTCGTCGCTCGTGGAGACGTAGCCTGCCTTGTCGTGGCGCAGCGTGAGATAAAAGCGGTCGCGGAAGCGCGTCAGCGACGGCTCGCCCAAACCGCGGTCGGTTTCCAACGATAGCTCATTGCCATGCTCGACGAACGTCAGCTTGGAGCCGTCGAACTTGCATCGCAGCACGGTGACCTTTGAGAACTTCTCCGTCTCGGCCTTGTAGTAGATCGGCAGCAGGATGTCGCCGTTGGGCAGGTCGAGCCGCTGCACACAGCCCGCGCCGGCGTTGTAAAACTTCTTCCCGTCCGGCATCGCAACCGTCTCCCACGCCGTCCATGTGCGTTTCTGCGGATCGTAAACCGAGTAGGGCGTCTCGCGCCGGCGGATCGGTATGACCTTGTTGTCCTTATAGCGGACGGTGTGGCCAGTGCCGAGGAGCTTGCCGGACTTCGCGTGCCACTTCGGCCAGAAGTCGCACACCGCGACGATAATCCCGCCCGGCTCGTCATGCCGGCCGAGCGTCTCGGTGTGTTCGATCGGGCCGCGCCACGTCTTGCCGAGGTCGTCGGTGCGCATCTCATTGAGCGCGAAGAACACATCGCTGCCGGTGAGCAGCAGCTTCTGCATCGTCAGCACGACCTTCGGCGTCTTGCCGGGAATCGCCCCCGCGCGCGGATGCACCCAGCAGGTCTTCTTGTCGAAGCTGGAACTGATCGTGTCGAGCTGGATGTCGAACCCCGGAGCATCGCCCGCAAAGGAAGTGCCGCAGAGAATGATGAGAGAGGAGAGAATGGAGAACCAACGGGCAGATGTCTTCATGCCCGCTATTTCACCACGGATTCCGCCGATTGCACGGACGAAATCAGCGTCCGCAATGCTTCACGGCTTCGTGAGGCGCTCGACAAGCAGGTCCTCGAACGCGCCCATGTCCTTCCAACTCGCCGCGAAGCGAACCTGCTTTGCGCCCGGATCAATCCGCGTGAAGCCGTCGTCGGTCACGCGCAGGCCGATAGTCTCCATTGCGCAGAGCTGCTGGGCGAACGCCAGATAGACCGCCACGGTGTCGAACAGCGTGCTGCTGCGCGACTCGGCCGCGCTCGGCTGGTCCTTCTTCTTCTGCGCGGCGGCCCAGAGGCGGTAGTTCTCGATGATGGCGGCGGCCACTGGGGCTTTCGAGTCGCGGACCTTGCGATACTTCTCGCCGGTCAGGTGAATCAGCCCGCACGTGTCCAACGGCGTGATCGTCATCTCCCACGGCGCGGTGAAAACTTTCTGGCAGGACTTCGGGTCGGCCTTGACGTTCCATTCCGCGGCGATCTTTTGGCTGCCGCCGTAGCCGACGCGCACGCTGCCGTGCATGCCGACGAAACGGGCGCGCCCCGCGATGCGCGGCTCGCGCCGGAGCGCCTCGGCGATGTTGGGCACGGGACCGATGCAGATGAGCGTCATCGGCCGATCCGACTTCATGATTGTGTCAATCAACGCCTGCACACCGTCGGCATGGACCTTGCCCGGGTAAGACTTGAGGTTGTAGTTCTTGAGCCAACCGGCCTGACGGCCATCGCCCTTGGGGCCGGCGTCGAGTCCCACGCCCACCGCGACGTTGGTGCGGCCGGCGCGTTCCAGGAACTTCGCGAGCAACCGCGCGCGATACTGCGCCCGGCCGTAATCGCCCACCACGAGCTTCAGGTCGAGTTCGGGCGATTTCAAGAGCAGTCCCAACGCCCACGTGTCATCAATGTCATCGCCGATGTCCGTATCGAGAATAACGGGGATTCTGGCGGCTGTCGCATCGGCAGCGTTGCTGAACTGTGCGATGCCACACAGCCCCGCCAGCGCCACAATGACCAAGGCCGCAAGGGAGAAGTGGTGTCGGAGAAACTTGCTGTTCATGTTTGCTCGATAGTGCCCGCCACGAATGAAAAATGAAAGTGTGCATTGATTGGCGCTTCGCCCCACGAATAGCGGGCAGCCGTTCAGATGTGCCGATCTTCACATCACGTAGCCGATGCTGAAATCAACAAGCTTCGTCCTTGTTTCGCCCAAAAGCCGATGCGGGAACGCTCTGCTGATGTTGTAGGAACGCCTCTCAAAACCATCCCATTTCGTGAAGATCACCACGGAAACCTCCACTGTCTTGACTTTCACCACGACACGCGGCATCAAATCCAGAGCGTAGGCTGCAAGCCGAGTCCCTTGCGTCATCCGGTCGCCGACCCCGATTCCTCCCGGGTTGCCAACGTCTTGCAGCAAAGCATCAATGCCCGATTTCTCGCAGATGATGATCTCATCGTGATATGCGTCGTGCCAAAGGTGGAAGAACTGGTCGCCCATCAAATGCAGGACGATGAACTGGAAGAACCCTTCAGTTGACCCATCGCATCGTAGCCGCTCGCTGTAGAATTGGCTGCCCCAGGATTCCCAGCATCGGCGGTTCCATTCAACGCCGCTCATGCTGTTCGTCATGGCCGCGTAAGATGCAAATGGAGCGACTTGGATTGCCCGTGAATACAAGATCGGCCGCCCTCCAAGTTCGTCCCGCTGATAAACGTAATCGAGCGCATAACCAGGCTCCATCTCCAGCCTCGGCAGCAAGGCGAGAATATCCTTGGCATCTGCGAGTTGTCGCAGTGCGAGGGTGCGGTCTGTGCCGGGCATGCGCGGAAGTTGGCGAGACGCTTCAAGCAATGATCCGTGACGATGCAGAACTTTCGCAACAGCGTCCACGGTGGCTTGGGATTGGCGTGCATCAAGCTGTGGGCGGGAGCAACAGATCAACATTGCGACTGCAACGATCAAAACGACGGCCGCGAGGTTGCGTCCTGCAACTGCGTAACCGCTGCGGCTTCGTCGAGACGTCATCAGCATGGCTTCAGTATCCTCGGCAAAGTTACCGCCGCGTTGGGGGATTTCTTTCAACGGCAGTGGGACCGCGATTTCATGGTGTCACCATCCTCTCCGCCAAGTCCGGGGCGAGCGCGACGAAGTGACGGCGGTTGAGCGTGTGGACTTTCTCCGCTTTGGCTTTGCGGGCGCAGGCCAGCAGCAACAGGTCGTAAATTGCCCCGCCGCGCGCGCCAGCGGGACCGGCGGCATCGAGAAGCTTGGCGTATTCCGCTGCGGACAGGCTCACCAATGACAGACGGTCGGCGACGTTGTGTTTGACCAAGTGGGCAGCGTCAGCGGGCGAGAGTTGAACCGACAAACGACCGCCGGTGAGTGTGGCGTAGCATTCGGCGATGGAATGAAGGGAGGCGACGCCATCTTCAGCACGATCGAGCGCCTGCGCACAGGCTTCGTGGTGTTTCTCGTCCTCCACCATCGCAGCCACCAACACCGTCGTGTCGAAGAACTCTATCATAGCCGGTCAGCGCGGGTGTCTTGCACGGCCTTGACGGCATCTGCGACGACACCCTGCTTGGGCAGCACCAGCAGCTTGCCCTTGCGGCGTAGCTTCGTCGGCGCTTCGGCCAGTGTCAGTTCCAGCCGGTTGCCCAGCACCTCCGCCTCAAAAAGGGCCGAGCGCGGCGCGTTGAGCGACTGGCGAATGCCTTTCGGCAGGACCACTCGCCCAAACCGGTCCATCGAAACCATCGTCTTCATGGCTCCACTATGAGTCGTGCCATTACAAATGGCAAGCGGTATGGCAAGAGCCGTTGCCATAAACAACGGCGTAATCTACAAGTCATCGCTGCTCGAACGGCCCGATGTCGAAGGCTTGGCCTTGCGGGCGGGGGGTGCCGTCGGCGTCGTGGGGGACGAGGGCGCGGAGATCGGCGCCGCGGTCGGTGGTCGGTGAACCTTTCGCGGGATGGAAATCGAGCCGCGCGAAGTCGCGGAAGATCGGCGGCTGGTCCACGCCATGGGTCTGGTAGCCGCGTTGGGGGAGGTCCTTCAGCGGCACTTCGGCGTCGTCGAGAAGACAGACGTTGCCGCTTTCGGCGATGAGGTTGTAATCCATGACGAGGCCGGTGGCCGCGCCGCGCGGCGCGCTCACGACGGCGCGCTTGACGGTGTTGTGGTAAAAGATGTTGTTCTGCACCTGCGGGCGAAGATTGGCGGTGGCCGGGTCGGAGGGTTTGGCGGTGACGATGGAGATCAAGGCGGTGACGTCGCTGTTGCAGATGAGGTTGTTGACCAGCCGGCAATCGTGGCCGCCACAGAACAAGACGACGTAGGGGCCGGCGATGTCGCGGAAGATGTTGTTGCGCGTCGTGAGCCGGAAGCCTTCGCCGGGTTGTCCGCCACTGGTGGCGCCGCCGAGTGTGAGCGCTCCGTAGGTGGCCCGCAGGTTGTAGAACTGGTTGCCTTCGACAACAATGTCGGCGCAGCCGCCCTTGAGCATGACGCCGTTGGTGCCCTTCTGGCCCGGAGCGCGCACGTTGACGTTGTCATGGAACCGGCTGTTGCGGATGACCATCGGCGGCGTGCCGGTGGGCTTGGGGCCGTCGCCCGGCGTGGTGACGTCTATGGCCGATTCGCCGAACGCGTAGAAGTCGCAGCCGTCCACGACCACTCGGCCGGAGAGTGTGTTGAGC
Organism: Verrucomicrobiia bacterium; assembly: GCA_041667205.1. Lineage (GTDB taxonomy): Bacteria > Verrucomicrobiota > Verrucomicrobiia > CAIQCK01 > CAIQCK01 > CAIQCK01. Next base: position 52,470 of record JBAYFL010000026.1, read on the forward strand.
AGATCGCCGAAGCTCTTCCGCAAGACGCACTGCCGCAATTCGACGAATCCGGTGCGGACGAGCACTCCATGAAAGCCGGTTTCGAACGTCAGGTTCTCGAAGACCATGCGCAGGTTGCGGCAGCGGTCCTCTTTGTCGCGCTCCAGACTAATGAGGTTGCCGCTCGCGCCGGGACCCCGGACGTCGCACAACTCGATGCTGTCGCCCGGCGGTTCGCCGTTGATGGTGCAAAGATACACGCGGTGCTCGCGCAGACTCGACGCCCACTCGCCGGGGCCGGCGATGGCTTCGGGCGGCGTGTCCTCATACCAGGACCGCTTGTCGCCGCAGAAGGCGCGTTTCAACGGCACGCCGTGCTGCGTGAGATTGGTGACGCGCGCGCCACGACCGGCGGGCGCAGCGAAGACGGGTTTGCCCGACTTGGTGGTGGCGACTTGTTTCCAATCAGCGGCGGCGATGGGCCGCAGGTTAGTGATGACGGCTTGTTCGCCTGCGGGCGCTTTGAACACAATCGGGGCGGTTTGCGACGGATCGAGCTTGAGATCGGACGTGTGGAGGGTGCGCGACACGCGGTAAGTGCCGCGGCGAAAGATGACCGTGTCGCCCGGCCCGGCTGAACTGAATGCCTTCAGCGCCGTCTGCCACGGCCGGTCGGCAGTGCCGGGATTGGAGTCGTCGCACGGTCCACCGAGGCTGTTGACGTCCACATAGAACGTGTGGCCAGCGGCGGAATCAGTTCCTGCCATACAGCACGCCAGCAAGAAGCAAACAACCATCGCTGACGCACTGTGCCGATTCATGTTTTTCTCGAATCGTCTGCCTACAGATCGTTGGTGTTCATCGCGTCGCCGACAAAGGAATCGCTTGTCCGGCGTGTGTTCTCATTTCCGTTTCGCTTTCAAAATCATCGCCGCCAGTTTCTCGCGGGCCTTGCTGTAAGCGGCGGCGTCTTTCTCCCACTTGAACCACGACTCGGCCAGTGGCAGCACGATCTTTTCCGCCTCGGCGCGCAGACCGGCGCGTTCGAGGATGGCGAGATACTCGTAGTCCTCGATGCTGTCACGCAACGCCTTCAGCCGCAGGCTTGGCGCGATGCCGTCGTAGCCGGCGGCGCGGCCCGGATAGACCAGCGTGCCTTCGCCCTGATAGAGCGGGCCTTTGCCGTTCTTGCGGCGGTCGAGCGTCTTCGGATCGGTCCACGGGTCTTCAACGCCCGACCAATACGACATGCCGCCCCAGTAGAGCAGGCCGCGCATGTGGTAGCGCCACGCGATCCACGATGGCGCGCGATAGTTCAGCAGCGGGAAATCAATCTCCCACCATGGCGTCGGGTCGCGCTGGCAGAGCGCCGTGTAGGTCCAGATCGTCTCACCGAGCGCGCGGCGTTGCGCGGCGGTTTCCTCGTCGTGCAACGGGAACAACGGGCACCAGATGTCTATCGCTCCATAAAGGTTGCCCCACTTCTCGTTTTGCGTCTTCGTCTGCTCGACCACCATGACTTTGACGACCGATTTGGCCGCGCGGATGGGCGGACCCCACTTCTGAACGTAGTGATACTCTTCCTCGTCGTTCGGCTCGTCTTTGAGGTAGGTGAAGAACGTCACGCCCGGACGGTTCAACTCCGCTGCCATCCGGTCGCAGCTCTTCAGCCACGCGTGCAGCTTCTCGCGTTCAACTTCGGGGTCTTTGACAACGCTGCGCGGGTGCGGCGTGTGAATGGCGTTGACGTGCCAAGTATCCACGAACTTCCGCAACGCGTCCACCTGCTCGGCCGTGAACCGATGCGAGCCGTCGGCTTGTTTCTGCGGCGTCAGCAAGGCGGTGGGCGGCGTGGCGTTGATGCGATGGCGGCTGACCTCATCGGCAACTTGGGCTTCGACCGCATCCCAATTCTTCGGTTCCGGTTCCTTGCCGGCTTTGGCGCGCTTTGCGTAGTAGCTGTGCATCCGTTCCGCGGGCGAGCCGAGCGCGGTCTGGAGCGTCGAGACGCGCGGTAACTCGAAATCCCACACGGTCAGCTCAACCGCGATCTTTGCCGCAACACGCCCTTCGGCTGTGACGCGATACATGCCGCGATACTTGCCGGGTTTCGCATCCGCCGGCACGAAGACGTCCATCCAGAATCCATGCGTCTCGTTCGCAGGCAAGTCGAACGGCACAGCCTTGAATCGTGCGCCGTCGAGTGGTTGTTTTGTGAGCGGATGGCGGAACGGAATCAGCGGATCGGGATACCAGCCGGGTTTGAAACTGTCGTTGCGATGGCTCGGCAGCATCAGTTCAAGCTGGTGCTGCCGGTAAAGCATCGCGTCGGCAGCCAAGATAACCACATCGCGCGGACCTTTCAGGTCACCCGGCTCGACATTGACGCCTTTCACCGCCACGTCGGAGCGCAACAGGATTTGAAAGCTCTCCCATTCGTTTCGCGCAGCAGCGAGCGTAATGTTCTTCATCTTACCTGCAGGTTCGTTGCGCAACACGTGAGTAGTGTCGCGGCAGGTCCAAACCTGGCACGCGGCGTGGGAGTTCACCGCGGTGAGGAGGACGACGGCGGAGAGGACGCATTGGAGGAATGTCGTTTTCATGGTAGCAGGGCCGAAGGTTGAATCCGGCTGCGGTGACGCGCAAGTGAAAAAGGGATTGCCGTATCGAGACAGACACACTATGAGACTCCATCGTGATAACGCCGCGGACAAATCAAAGCACGCCACAGTGCGGAGGCCGTTTCTTGGCGCAGTTGGTCTTCATGGTTGTGGTCGCTGCGCTCTGCGCTTCCGTAGCTGGCGCGGCGGAGCAAGCACCTGCCGACGCGCCCGGCAAGAAGCTGTATGAGTCCAAATGCCTTCGTTGCCACAAGGACCTTGATCCCACGATCTACGAAGACATGACGTGGAAGCGTTGGCTCTGGAAGATGAAGGACAAGGCGCGGCTCGACAACGAGGAATATGGCGACCTTTCCGATTACCTCAAAGGCGTGCGCGAGGCGGCCAAGTCGAAGAAGGCGCGGTAGCAGCCGGACACAGACGGTTGTCCACTCCTCCAAGTTCCATAGGTTCATTATGAAAACTGTTTCCGCTTTCGCATTGGGAATCTGTGCCGCCGCTGTGTTGCTGCCGGGCCTGCTCTTCGCCGCCGATACCGGACGCAAGCCGAACGTTGTCTTCGTGTTCGCCGACCAGTGGCGCGCGCAGGCGACGGGATTTGCTGGCGATCCGAACGTTCGCACGCCAACCCTCGACAAGCTCGCCGCCAGCAGTGTTCGCTTCAATATGGCCGTGTCCACTTGTCCCGTCTGCTCGCCGTATCGCGCAAGCTTGCTGACAGGACAGTATCCGCTGACACACGGCGTGTTCCTCAACGACGTCTGCCTCAACACCAACGCCGTCTCGCTGGCGCAGGCGTTTCACGGCGCGGGTTACCGAACCGGTTACATCGGCAAGTGGCATGTGGACGGCCACGGGCGGTCGAGTTACATCCCGCGCGAACGTCGGCATGGCTTCGAGTTCTGGAAAGTTCTGGAATGCACGCATAACTACAACCAGTCGCCTTACTACGCCGACGAGGACGTGAAGCTCCAGTGGGAAGGCTACGACGCCGCTGCGCAGACGCGCGAGGCGCAACGCTACATTCGCGAGCAGTCGGCGCAGGGGCCGTTCCTGCTGGTGCTCTCGTGGGGGCCGCCGCACGATCCTTACCTCACCGCGCCGCAGCGGTTCGCCGACATGTATAAGCCGGACAACCTCAAGCTCCGCCCCAACGTCCCCGACGACACCGAGGCGGTGCGGAAAAAGATTGCCGGCTACTACGCGCATTGCTCGGCCCTTGATGATTGCCTCGGCCAGCTTTGGGCCACGCTGCGCGAGACCGGCATCGAGCGCGACACGATCTTCGTCTTCACCTCCGACCACGGCGACATGCTCGGCTCGCACGGCCGGTTTAACAAACAGGTTCCCAACGACGAAGCCATCCGCGTGCCGTTCCTCATCCACTGGCCGCAGCTCAGCGAGCAGGAGCGCGTCGTCACCGCTCCGATTGCGTCGCCGGACATCATGCCGACGCTGCTCGGCTTCTGCGGCGTGGAGATTCCCAAGACGGTCGAGGGACTTGATTTTTCAAAACACCTGCGCGGCGGACCGGCACCCGGCGACGGCGTGGCGCTCATCGCCTGCTACGCGCCGTTTGGCCAATGGACGCGCAAAGGCGGCGGTCAGGAATACCGAGGCGTGCGCACGGAGCGTTACACCTACGTCCGCTCGCTCGACGGTCCGTGGCTGCTGTTCGACAACCAGAGCGACCCCTTCCAGATGAAAAACCTCTGCGACGATCCGCAATCAGCGGCGTTGCAGAAGGAACTCGACGCACTATTGCAACGGAAGCTGCGCGACACCCACGACGATTTCCAGCCCGCCGCGAAATACATCGAGAAGTGGAACTACGTCACCGACGCCAACGGAACCGTGCGCTATACGCAATAGAGCGAGATCAAAGTTGCTGTTGCGTTTTATCTCGTCCAAGAGTTTTATCAGGTCTGGCCATTCGACGACGGGAGGAAGGTCTCGATATCGTTGATATCGTTCACTGGAGGTATCCTGATTAGGGTTGGCAAAGTTCCACAGAACCTCGGCCGAACCGGCCTCATATGTGCCTTGCCCGACCATCCACCACTGGTCATCGAGGGTAGTTGCTCCAGGATAAAAGTCCGATGGGCGGGGGTGAAGTTCACGCACTTGTAACGCCGCCGCCGCACGGTTGTGACTGGCCTCGCGCATGTTCGGGGCATGTCAATCGAATCCGAAAAGCTCATCCTGATCGTTGAGGACGAAGCGGACCTGTCGAAACTGCTGGAGTTCCACCTGCAACATCACGGCTTTGAAACGCTGGTGGTGCATGACGGCATGGAGGGACTCAACGAGGCGATCCAGCGCACGCCGGACCTTGTCATTCTGGACTTGATGCTCCCGAAGATTCACGGGCTGGAAGTGTGCCGATTACTGAGGTCTTCGCCCGCCACGCGCCACGTTCCCATTCTCATCCTCTCGGCGCTGCACACGACCGCGACAAAGATCAGGGGTTTGGACATGGGCGCGGACGATTATATGACGAAACCGTTCGAGTTCGCAGAACTGATCTCTCGCGTGAATGCGCTGCTAAGGCGGCGCAGTTGCGAGGCAGGCGCCCAATGGAATTGATGAAGTCACACAATTGTGACACTGCCGCCCTTTGGATGTAACGAACCCCCAATACCATGCGACCGTCGTTTTAATAATTTTGGAGCTTATTCAAGCGCGGAGAGCGAAGAGAACAACAAGAACCGAGGAGAGCGAAAGTGAGGTTGAAACAACTTATGGGATACAAGCAACTGACAACGAAGACAGTCACGCTGGCGGTCGCCGCACTCATCGGCGCGGGTGCGCCGCTGGCCCAGGGCAATGACGCGATTCTCGACTTGCTGGTCAAGAAGGGTGTCATCAACCAGCGGGAAGCGAATAACATTCGCGAGCAGGCGGATGCCGACATGGCCAATCAAGTCGAGCTTGCCAACAAGACCAAGGTGCCCAAGTTCCTCCAGTCCATGGAGTGGACGGGTGACATACGGCTGCGTGGCGAGTATTTCAACTTTGGTGACGGTGTCACCAATGGCGCTCGAGACAATGACCGGCTGCGGTTCCGCTACCGGCTGCGGTTTGGTTTCATCGCCAAGCTTCAGGACTGGGCGACGGTGGGTGTGAGGCTGGCGAGCGGTGGCGAGAACGTGAGTTCCAACCAAACGATGGGCGGTTATGAAAACCGCAAGAGTATTGGCATTGACCAGGCGTATATCGCCGTCACCCCGCCGTTCGCGGATTGGATGACGCTGACGGGTGGTAAGTTCGACAGCAAGGCCATCTGGCAGCCTGCGTTTGGATCCCCCATGGTGGTTGACGGTGATGTCAGTTGGGAAGGTGCTCACGAACGGGTGGCTTACATCTTCGGCGAGCAGAAACAATACACGGTTTACGGCAGCTTCGGTCAGTTTGTCTTGAGCGAGAATGCCGCAGCCAACGACGTTTACTGGCTCGAATTTCAACTCGGCGCGCAAGCCAAGCTGGGGCCGGTGAAGACCACCCTCGCAGGCGGCACGTATTACACGCAGAATCTGGGTGGTGTTTCAAGGACCACGGCTCAAACTGGCGGTCAAAACCAGGGCAATTCTGTGTCCGCTGCGGGCAACTATCTGGACGACTTCCGTGTGTTCTATGGCCGCGGCGAAACGGCGTGGACGGTCAACGAGAAGACCTTCCTCGGCACGCCCAATCTGATTACGTTCAGCGGTGAGTATCTGCGTAACGTGAATGACAGTTATCAGAAAGCCGGCTTTGGGACTCAAGGCTTCACGGGTCAAGTGGCGTATGGCTCGACGAAGAAACAGGGCCAGTGGCAGGTCGGGTATCAGTATAAGAGGCTCGAAGCGAATGCGACCATGGACACGTTCACAGACTCCGACTGGGGTTCCACTGGCGGCACGGATCGCAAAGGCCACGTCTTTATGGCTACCTACGCTATTCGCGACTGGTGGACGCTCGGCATGAAGACATTCGTCACCGAGAAGATCAGCCGTTCAACGGGCAGCCTCGGCTCATCCAACAGCTCTGCGGACATTCTCCGCGTCCAGGTGGACACCGTCGTCAAATTCTAAAGGGAACCTCACTCGCTCCCCTGGCCGACTGTGGGGGTGCGTGAAAACGCACCCCCGCAGCACGGCAGAGAGATTAACCGAACCGAAACAAGTCCGTAACCGAATCGTAACAAGCATCTGAGAGATTGATAAGGAGACAGGAAGAATGAACACACGTTTTGCAAAGACACTCGCAATAGCAGCCACACTCGCCATCGCGGCTTCTGCGTTCGCCGCCAGCATCACCGTCAAAGGCTCCGACACTCTGGTCATTCTCGGCCAGAAGTGGGCGGAGGTTTACATGAAGGGTCATCCCGGCACGACAGTGCAGGTCACCGGCGGCGGCTCCGGCACCGGCATCGCCGCGCTGCTCAACGGCGGCACCGACATCTGCAACGCCTCGCGGTCGATGAAGACCAAGGAGGTTGCAGAGTTCATTCAAAAGTTCAAGGTTCGCCCGCACGAATACAAGATGTGCGTGGACGGTCTTTCGGTTTACGTGAACAAAGACAACCCGGTTGCCCAGGTGAGCTTCAAGCAACTGGAAGGCATTTTCACCGGCAAGATCACCAACTGGAAGCAGGTCGGCGGCAACGACGCGCCGATATCGCTCTACGGCCGCGAGAATTCCTCCGGCACCTATGAGTTTTTCAAGGAGCACGTCATGAACAAGAAGGACTTCGCCGCCGCCACCAAGACCATGCCCGGCACTGCGGCGCTCATCCAAGGCGTTGCCAAGGATCCCAACGGCATCGGCTATGGCGGCATTGCCTACGGTGAAGGCGTCAAGACGGTGAAGGTCAGCAAGACCGACGGCGGCGACGCAATCGCGCCCTCGGAAGATACGGTCCTCTCGGGGAAATACCCGATCTCCCGTTATCTCTTCAACTATGTGGATCCGAAGAAAGACAACGGCGCGGTGGCAGATTACATCAACTGGTGCATCAGCGACGAAGGCCAGGCAGTCGTCAAAGACATCGGTTTCTTTCCGCTGCCGAAGAATATGCGATAAGCAAAGCCTGATGCGGCCACACGCCCCGGCGGCGGTAACTGCCGCCGCCGGGGCCGGCCCAAGCGATTGAAGAGGGGCTTTGACACGCGCGTCGCCGAGGGTTAAAGCCCCTCGATCTTTTTTGGCGGCAGGCGGCGCGGTTGCGTCAGGAGCAGAAAAACGTTGAATCACAGCACGGTAATGAAGTCATCAATTGAGAGCGCGCCCGGCTCAGCCAGGGCGCGCGCGGTGCCGCGCCGCGTCAACCTTGCCGAGGCCATCGTGTGTCGTAGGCTGCGTTGGGGTGAGTGGCTTGTCGAGAGAGGCGTCTTTCTCGTGTCACTGTCGGCAATCCTGATGATCTTCCTGATCTTCGTGTTCGTGGGCCGCGAGGCATTGCCGGTGGCGCTTGGCCGGACCAGCAACGCGCGCAACCAGAAGCCCATCGCAGCCGCCGAAATCCCCGGGCTTGCGCCGGACAAGCTCGCGACTTACCTCGGCGTGCCGGTCGCCGACCTGAAGACCTTCGACGCCGATACGCTGCGGCAGCTTGTCGAACTCAAGGGTCAGGAACTTGCGGAAATCGCCAACCCCGACGCACGCCTGAACACCACCAGTTGGAGCATGATGATCGAGCCTTACCGGTGGCACGGCTACGACAAGCCCGAATACATCTGGCAGCCCGTTAGCGAAATTCCAAAGTTCAACATCGTTCCGCTCATCATCGGCAGCTTGAAGGCCACGCTCGTCGCGCTTCTGCTCTCCGTGCCGCTCGGCGTTGGCGCGGCCATCTACGTTTCGCAACTCGCCAAGCCGGCTCTGCGCGAGATCATCAAGCCAACCATCGAACTGCTGTCAGGCATCCCATCGGTGGTGTTGGGGTTCTTTGCGCTGATCGTGATGGCCAGCGTGTTGCAGGCGGTGTTCGGCTACGAGTCGCGCCTGAATGCCTTCGTCGCTGGCGTTGCGCTTGGCCTTACTGTCATCCCGATCATCTTCACCATCTCCGAAGACGCGCTCAGCAGCGTGCCGAAAGCCTACACGCACGCCGCTTTGGCGCTCGGCGCGTCGCCGTGGAAGGCGGCCTGGCAGGTGGTGCTGCCGGCGGCGGTGCCTGGCGTGTTTGCCGCGTGCGTGCTCGGATTTGGCCGCGCCATCGGTGAAACGATGGTGGTGCTGATGGCGTCCGGCAACGCTTCCATCGTGTCGGCCTCGATCTTCGATTCCTGCCGCACGCTGACCGCCTCGATCGCGGCGGAACTGGCCGAGGTTGTCTTCGGCGGCGACCATTACCGCATTTTATTCCTGCTCGGCGCACTGTTGTTTGCGGTGACGTTTGCCACGAACCTCGCCGGCGACGTGGTCGTGCACCGGTTGAAGCAGCAACTGGAAGGGAAACACTGACGCCATGCCACTGCGACGCAAGCAAACCGATTGGCAGTCGCTGGGTTTCACCGCCGCGACGGGGTTGATGACCGCCAGCATCGTCGCGATGGTCGTCATCATCCTCGGCAACATCGCGTGGAACGGCGCGGCGCAGATGTCGCTGCGCTTCATCTTTGGCGGCACGAAGGAAGGCATGTTTGACGCGGCGCAGGCCGGCGTGTTTCCGATGATCTTCGGCACGGTGGCGCTGGTGATGTTGATGACGATCTGCGTCCTGCCGGTTGGCGTGATCACGGCGGTTTACCTCAGCGAATACGCGCGCTCCACCAGTGCCGTGACGCGTGTGATTCGCGGCGCGATCAACAACCTCGCCGGCGTGCCGTCCATCGTCTTCGGTCTTTTCGGCCTCGGCTTCTTTGTTCAGTTCGTCGGTGGCGGCATTGACAAGGTGTTCTGCGGCGGCCAACTGCATTATGGCAAACCGACGCTTGTCTGGGCGGCGGCGACGATGGCGGTGCTAACGCTGCCGGTGGTGATCGTGGCGACCGAGGAGGCGTTGCGCGCAGTGCCGAAAGGCTTGCGTGAGGCGAGCATGGCGCTCGGCGCAACCAGGCTGGAAACGATCTTCAAGATTGTGCTGCCGCAGGCTTTGCCCGGCGTCATTACCGGCGCGATCCTCGCCGTCGGCCGCGGCGCAGGCGAAGTCGCGCCGATCATGTTCACCGGCGCGGCTTACTACCTCGCGCATCTGCCGAGTCATTTGTCGGACCAGTTCATGAACCTCGGCTACCACGTCTTCGTGCTTTCCACGCAGTCGCCGGACATCGAGCGCACCAAGCCGATCCTGTTCGGCACGGTGCTGGTTTTGCTGCTGCTGACGTTCCTGTTGAACTCGGCCGGCGTTATCGTCCGCGGCCGGATTCGCGCCCGCGCGCGCCAAGCCCATGGATAACACAAACGGCAAACCCATCGTCGAAATCACCGGCCTGAACTTCTGGTATGGCCCGAAGCAGGCGTTGTTCGACATCAATCTCGCCATACAGCCCAACCGCACCACGGCGTTCATCGGGCCGAGCGGCTGCGGCAAGAGCACGCTATTGCGCTGTCTCAACCGCATGAACGACCTCAATGATGAGCAGCGAATCGAGGGTTCGATTACCATGCACGGCATGAATATCCGGCATCCGGACGTGGATGTCATCGAGTTGCGCAAGCGCGTCGGCATGGTGTTCCAGAAATCAAATCCGTTTCCCAAGTCCATCTTTGACAACGTCGCCTACGGCCTGCGCATCCAAGGCTCGAAGAAGAATCATTTGGAAGAGCGGGTGGAATCCAGCTTGCGGAGGGCGGCGCTGTGGGAGGAGGTCAAGGACCGGCTCCAGGAATCCGCCCTGTCGCTCTCCGGCGGCCAGCAGCAACGGCTCTGCATCGCTCGCACCATCGCCGTCGAGCCGGACGTAGTGCTGATGGACGAGCCTTGCAGCGCTCTCGACCCGACGGCGACGGCGAAGATTGAGGAGTTGATCCAGGACCTCAAACGTTACTACACGATCATCATCGTCACGCACAACATGCAGCAGGCGACGCGCTGTAGTGATTTCACCGGATTTTTCTATCTGGGGCGCTTGGTTGAGTTCGACTCGACGAACAGAATCTTTACCAATCCGGCGAACAAACAGACTGAGGACTACATCACCGGGAGGTTTGGCTGATTATGGAACTGCACTTCGATCAAGAACTGGCGCAGCTCAAGGAAAAGCTGCTTTTCATGTCGTCGCTGACGGAGCAAAGCGTTGCCCAATCGCTCAAGGCTCTGATCCAGCGCGACGACGCGCTGGCGAAGAAGGTGGACGCGGACGACGACGTCCTCGACCGGCTTCAGGTGGAGGTTGACGAGCGTTGCATCCGGCTGCTCGCGTTGCGCCAGCCGCTCGCGCGCGACCTGCGCCTCATCACGATGGCGATGAAGATTTCCACCGACCTCGAGCGCATCGGCGACCAGGCCGCCAACATCGCCCGTCGCGCGGCGGAACTGAACAAGGAGCCGGAGTTGAAACCGCTGGTGGATATTCCGCGCATGGCGGAAATCTGCCAGGGCATGATTCGCGACGTGCTCGACGCGTTCGTCTATGAGAAACCCGATCTGGCGCGGCAGATCATCAAGCGCGACGAGGACGTGGACCGGCTCAACAAGCAGCTCCAACGCGAACTGACCAGCTTCATGATCGAAGACCCCGCCACAATCACGCGCGCGTTGCTGCTCATGCGCATCGCGCGGAACCTGGAGCGCATCGGCGACCACGCCACCAACATCGCGGAGGAAATCGTTTATCTCTACGAAGCGCTCGACATTCGCCACCAGCACTGACCGGTCATGCGCATCACCCGTAAACCTCAAGCCTCATAGGTGTCATTATGGAAGCACTCTTTATCACAGTGGTTGTGGTCGCGCTCATCTTTGAATACACGAACGGGTTTCACGACGCTGCCAACGCGATTGCCACCTCGATCGCCACGCGCGCTCTCCAGCCGTGGCAGGCGCTGTTGATGGCGGGCGTGTTGAACGTGGGCGGCGCGCTGCTGTCCACCTCCGTCGCCGCTACCGTCGCCAAGGGCATTGTGGACACCAACGTCGTGACGTTGCACACGGTGCTCGCGGGGTTGATCGGCGCAATCTCATGGAATCTGTTGACGTGGTATTATGGCATCCCGTCCAGTTCGTCGCACTGTCTGATCGGCGGCGTCGTCGGCTCAACGCTGGCGACCGCGGGCACCGGCGTCCAATGGTTGAAGATCCTGGAGAAAGTCGTCCTGCCGATGGTCCTCTCGCCGCTGATAGGATTCATCATTGGCATCCTGCTGACGGTGGCACTGGCGTGGATGTTCCGCAATTCTGCCTACAGTAAGGTCAATCGCAGTTTCAAATACATCCAAACGGCCTCGGCGGCGCTGATGGCGCTCTCGCACGGCCAGAACGATGCACAGAAGACGATGGGCATCATCCTGCTGGCGCTTGTGGCAGCCGGGCATTTGCCCCAGACCGCGGACGTGCCGCTTTGGGTGAAGCTTTCTTGCGCGCTGGTCATGGGCCTTGGCACGCTGGCCGGCGGCAAGCGCATCATCAAGACCATGGGCATGAAGATTGTCCAATTGCGACCTGTGGACGGATTCGCGGCGGAGACGGCCGCTTCCGCGGTCTTGCTGGCAACCGGTCACCTCGGCTTTCCGGTTTCCACCACGCACGTCATCACCTCCTCCATCATGGGCGTTGGTGCCACCTATCGCATCAAGGCCGTCCGTTGGGGCATCACGCGCTCGATCGTTGTGGCATGGATACTGACGTTGCCAGCTTCGGCGCTCATCGGCGCTGCCGTCGCGTATCTGTTCAAGGTGCTGATCCACGCTGGTCTGATGCGCTGACGGCCAACAAGCAACAGCGGGCTTGCCCTGCCGTTGGTGGCTGATTAAAGTCCGCACCATGCCTGCAAGGATTATAAGCATTTCGCTGGCGTGCTGGCTGGTGGCGGCTTGGGCGTCGGCGCAAACTCTCCAGCAACTTCAACAGCGGCTGGGCGCGGGCAAGGCGGCGCCAGCCACGCCAAACGCGCCAGCCGGCCGTGGCGCGGACGTTCAGTTGGTGGAGAAGCCGTGGGAGCAGATCACCGACCAGCAACTGTTCGAGCACGGGAAGACCGCGCTCGGCCAGAACCCGTCCAAGTGGCACCACGCCGAAACGGAGCACTTTGTCATTCACTTCCACAAGCGCACGGACGCGCAGAAGGTGGCGCGGCAGGCGGAGTTTTACTATGAGCAGGTGAAGAAGGACTTGCAGGCGGAGAAGGATCGCTTTGACCGCAAGAGCCATATTTTTCTCTTTGAGAAGGAACCAGAGTGGCAACAGTTCATTGCCGATGCCGAGCTTGAGGAATGGTTTGCGGGCGTGTCCATCCGCAGCGAGTTGTTCTTCCACACCCGTCAACACAGCGGCGATTTCGCCTCGAACTTGCTGGCCCACGAGATGACGCATTGTATTTTTTATCGCTTCGTGCCGAAGCGCATCCCAATGTGGTTGAACGAGGGTTTTGCCGAATTCGAAAGCGGTGCCGCCTATGCCAAGTTCAAGGGTATCGGCGGCGGCAATCGCGGCAGCGGACGCAGCGGTCAGGCGGACTATCCGCTGCAAAAACTGCTCACCGTCAGGGAGTATCCGAAGGATCGCGATGATGTGCGCGAGTTCTACCGCACCAGCGAGCGGCTCGTGCGGTTCCTGATGACGAAACTGGACCGCAACCGTTTCGTGCCGCTGGTCATGAAGATCGCCGACGGCGCCAGCTTGGAGAGCGCGGTGCTCGAAATCCATGCCGACAAGTTCAAGAGCTTCGACGAGTTCGTGAAGCGTTACGAGAAATCCTAAACGCCCATGCCAGCCAAGGCCACAGCCAATCTTTATCTCGTTTGCGGCGGCGAAGAATATCTCGTCAAGGAGAACGCCCGCCGGTTGGTGAAGTCGCTCGCGCCGAAAGGCGGCGCGGAGTTCGCGGTGGAGATCGTGGATGGCACCGTTACCAGGGCCGACGAGGCGGTGAAGGCCGTTTACCGCGTGCTTGAGGCGGTTAACACGATGGGCTTCTTCTCCAGTGAGAAACTCATCTGGCTCAAGGACGCCAACTTCTTCGGCGCTGACAAGACTTCCGGCGCCGCCGTCGTGACCGAAGCCGTCGCTGAACTGGTCGCCGTCGTGAAGAAAGGTTTGCCGGCCGGCGTCACGCTCATCGTCAGCGCCGCCGAGATGGACAAGCGCCGCGCGTTCTATCTCGCGTGCGACAAGCTCGGCGAGGTCGCGGTCTTTGACGCAATTGATCCGGGCAGAGACCGGGATTGGGAAGACAAGGTCACCGACTTCATCACGGCGCACGCCCGCGCGCTCGGCAAGAATGTCAGCCGCCAGGCGGTTGCGCAACTCATCGAGCTTAACGGCGCCAACCTCCGGCAGATTGAGACCGAGCTGGAGAAGATCGCCGCCTACGTTGGTGACCGCGGGGCCATCGAGCCGGCGGACGTGCGCGCGGTCGGTAGCGCCTCGCGCGAGGCCATCGCGTGGGACCTCAACGACGCTGTTGGCCATCGCGATCTCGGCAAGGCGTTGCGGCTGCTCGACCGGCTGTTGTTTCAGGGCGAGGAGATTCTCGGTCTGCTGGCGCTGGTGGCGTCGCGCGTGCGGCAGTTACTCATCCTCCGCGAACTGGTGGACCGCAAGCTGCTGCGGCCCGGCGGCGAATACCCACATATGAAAGGCCAGCTCGACCGCCTGCCCGCGAGCGTGCGCGACGAGATGCCCGCCGACCGGAAGCTGAACCCGCTGCTACAGCATCCATTTCCGGTTTACAAGACGCTCCAGCAGGCCGCCAACTTCACGCGCCCGCAACTGATCCGTGCGATGGAGTGGTTGCTGGAAACCAACCAGCAGATCGTCACCGGCGGCATGCCGGGCCGGCTTGCGATGGAAGAACTCCTGGCCCGAATCATCATCGTCAAATGAACCGCTGCCGAATCATCTCCGCATTCGCATTCGCTCTGGCCTGCGCCGCTGCCGTGGCGCAGGAGAGCTACCTCTGGTCGTTCGACCGCGATTCGGTTGGCAAGGTGCCGTCCTACCTGCTCGCCGATTCGGCCTGGTCGGTGGCGGCGGACAGCGGCGCTCCGACGCAGCCGAACGTGCTGGCGGCGAACGCCGCGGGTTGCACCAACGCGCTCGGTTCCGTTTGCGCCGTGCAGGAGTTCAAGCTCGAACAGGGCCGCCTCTGGACGCGGGTCAACGTCTTCGCGGGCGCGGCGGGCCTGGTGTTTCGGATGCGCGCGGCTGATAACTTCGACGTGCTGATGGTGACGCCCGACGGCAGCAAACTGCAACTGATGGCCGTGCGCCACGGCGTGCCCCAGGAACTGGCCAGTAGCGTCTTGAAGACCACGATCGGCCGCTGGCACCGCATGGGCGTTGAACTCGACGGCCGCACCATCGGCTGCTACTTCGACGGCGAGTTGCGCATGACCGCCGCCGAGGACCCGATGAGCGCCGGCAAGGGCGCCATCGGCATGATCGTTGCCGGCGGCGGCCGGGCACACTTCGATGATTTGAACGTGGACGTGACCACCGCTACCGAGCCGGCACGGCGGGGCGAAACCGTTGTGCAGGTCCTTCTGGCCAATAACCAGATTTCCATCGGCAACAGCGTCGTGACGCTGGGAGAGTTGGCGGACCGCCTGGCGCAACGATTTGACAGTTCCCAGCGTCTGTTGCTGGTGGTGGACAAGAACATGGATTACGAGCGCATCGAGCAAGTCATGAAAGCCGCCGTCACGGTCGGCTTTGAGAAGATTTCCATCGAGTTGCGCAAGTGACCCGCCGGGTTCGCCGCCGTTGACGCTGCCCCCCGCTCTGCTACACTGCGCGGCATGACTTCACTGGAGCGAGGCTTCCACGAGTTCACCGAGTTCGTGGAAAAACTCAAGGGAGACGAGAAAAGCGAGGCGCAAACCTTTCTCTTCCATCTATTGGAAGCTTTCAGCAACGACGCCAACACCCTGCCCGCCGGCTCCACCTTCGAGTATCGCGTCCGCTTCCCCGGCGACAAAACCAAGTTCGCCGACTTCGTCTGGCCCGGCCGCGTCCTCGTCGAGATGAAGTCCCGCGGCGAGAAACTCTCCAAGCACTACCAGCAGAGCTTCGACTACTGGCTCAACCTCGTCCCGCACCGCCCGCCCTTCGTCGTCCTCTGCAACTTCGACGAGTTCTGGATTTACGATTTCAACACCCAGCTCAACGAGCCGGTGGATCGCGTGCCGATTGGTTTAGGTTGCGCCTAGGAGACAAGCGTGGCTGACGTGTTGAGCAAGAAGAAGCGGTCTGCGGTGATGGCGGCGATTCGTTCACACGGCAACAAAGACACGGAACTCAAGCTCGCCGCTATTTTCCGCGCCCACCGCATTACTGGCTGGCGGCGGCAGCAATCTCTGCCCGGCAAGCCCGATTTCGTTTTTCGCAAGCAACGGCTCGCTGTTTTCGTGGATGGTTGCTTCTGGCACGGCTGCCATTGGCACTGCCGGATGCCACAAGCTCACCGACCGTATTGGACACGCAAGATCGCGCGGAATAAGAAGCGAGATAAAACCGTGACACAACTGCTGCGCCAAGCCGGTTGGTCCGTGTTGCGGTTTTGGGAGCACTCGTTGCGCGCACCGGAGAGTGTAGTCCACCACATCATTTCAGAGTTGAGCACAAATAGAATCGGGTGCAAACATACAGGTTGCACGCATGAGCGACACACCTGAAAAAGACTTCGCGGAATTCTTCGCCGGCATCGGTTTGATGCGGATGGGACTGGAGCGTGCAGGCTGGCGCATCGCGTTTGCGAACGACATTGATGAGGACAAGTGGGAGATGTATCGCCAGCATTTTGGCGACAGTGGCAAATTCGTGGTGGGCGACATTCATAAATTGGACGCAGAGAGCATTCCAGATGTCGCTTTGGCCGCGGCTTCTTTCCCCTGCAACGACCTGTCCCTTGCCGGAGTGCGTCTGTCGTGATTCTGGTTCCTGAAGAAATCGGGAAGAGAGAGAAACTCATCCTTTCTGGGTTGTTTCTCTCGAAATACGATTCGGTGGGACTGAAGAAGCTTGGCTTTGAAAGCTTTATCGAAGCATTCAATGTCATCGGATACGCGTTAGGAGCGAAACCAGCCTCCATCAAGAACTACCGCGACGAGTTTGATCCGCTATTTCCGAATCGGCGCAAAGGGTGGCACAAAAGGCCAAGGCGAGACTACTGCCTGAAGGTTTTCAAGGAATACAAAGGCCTCGACCTTGACGCGTTCACGGGCCTGATTAAATCTTTCGTCGGCTACAATGAAAATGCTTGGAGTGAAGTGGAAGCCAAGGAAGAAAAAGGTGAAGCCGAATCCTTCTTCGCGAAACGATTGATTACTGGACTGGCCGCCGAGCAATATTTTGAGGCTATTCATACGCGTTTGCCGGAGTTCGCGGGCCTCACTGCGGAGAACACAACGCGCCTCGGTTGCGGATACGATTTCCGTCTTCGCGCCGAAAGGCAGAAAGATTTTCTGGCCGTCGAAGTGAAAGGCTTGAGCGAGCGGACAGGCAGCCTGTCTCTGACACCAAAGGAACATGAGGTCGCCACAGCATTGTCAGACCGCTTCTTCCTTTTTGTCGTGAAGAACTTTCGCGAGGCTCCTTTTCACGAAATCTACAGGAATCCATTGAGCGGCGACCTACGGTTCACAAAGAAGGAGAGAGTCGCGGTGCATGTTTCGTGGCTGACAACTGTTTAGGAACGAGGAGACTTGGATTATGCTCGATCTAGCTATTTCAACGGACGCTGACCGGAACGGAATTGCTGTCATCGAAACAAACCGTGGAGAACGGCTGAAAGCACCACGATGGCCACAAGACTGCGATTTCCAATTGGTAGCTTTCAATCCTGCTGCCAAGAGTTGTGATGTTGTTTGGACGGAAGATTTGGCAGGCGACATTGGCAAAGCGCTCAAAGCTCTTGATGAGGCCGGCGCTTTGAAGGACCGGAAGCCGAACTGGTATCATCGGCTGATGCGATGCGCGAAGGGCGCGGTTTGAGAAGCCGCCGCGCTCATTGCCGCTGATTGAATTGCCGAAGTGTTATAGCAAGCGAATCATCCCGGATGACATCTTTCCACATCGCAAGCACCCTGATGTCCGAATTGCTCGCCGCGCCAGCACCATCGCCAGTCTCGCGCGCGTGATCAGTGAGCGGAAGGTTTCGCGCGGGCTTCGCCAAACGCTCCTCACTCAGGCGCGGCGCTTGGAGCGGCTCGCCGCCGAACGACTCAAAGATTTCCCGCAGCAAGAAACAGAAGATGACGAAGAATAGCCTTGCCAACAGTGGGACGGTGGCGAAGGCGGCGCGGGAGTTGCGGGCGCTTCGGCGGAAGATCATGGAAAGCAACGGCTGGTCACTGCGGGCGCTCTACCGGACGCTGGAGACGCCGGGCGACAACGCGTTGCGCGACGCCCACGCCGCGCTGGACGCCGCCGTGCGCCGCGCCTACGGGATGAAGGACGGGGAGGACATCCTCGCGTTCCTGTTGGAGCTGAATCTGGACCTGGCGGCCAAGGAAGCCAAGGGCGAGCCGATCACCCCGCCCGGCCTGCCGCCGTGGGTGAAAGATGTCGCGTCCTTCATCTCCAAAGACTGCGTCTCCGTATAGGGCAAGAAGTCTCACTTTTTCAGCGCCGGGGGAGAAAGGGGCGTGGCGTTTGACTTATGGCTGCCGGTAGCTGACGGTAACGAGGAAACAGAGTTTCAAAACAGTCAAAGGAGGCCATCATGCTCAGCAACAAAATCGAGAAAGCGATCAACAAACAGATCAATCACGAGTTCACCAACGCCTACACCTATTTGGCAATGTCGGCTTGGTTTGACAACCAGAACCTGTCGGGCTTTGCCCACTGGATGCGTTTGCAGCGAGAGGACGAACTGAGCCACGCGGCGAAACTGGTCGAGTTTGTCGTGAACCGCGGCGGTCGTGTAGAGCTTGAAAGTATCGGCAAGCCGAAGGGCAGCTACAGTTCGCCCAAGGAAGCCATCGCCGCGGCATTGAAGCTGGAGCAGACCACCACCGCGCTCGTCAACAATCTCTTCGGTCTCGCCGCGGATGAAAAGGACTATGCCACGCAGAGCCGCCTGCAATGGTTCGTGGACGAGCAGGTGGAGGAAGAGAAGGGCGTCAGCGAAATCCTCGCCAAGCTGGAGATGGCCGGCGACAGCAAGGGCACGCTACTGATGCTCGACCACCAACTCGCCAAGCGCGGCAAGTCCTGACGCAGTTTGTTGTTTACCGCAGCGTCGGAGGCGGGTTGCTCCGATCACAATTCAGCCGCCGCAGCCCCTCGCCCTGATCCTCTCCCCACCCGATGGGGAGAGGGAAGCTTTCTGCACTGTCTTGAACGTGTTTGCCAGTGAGATGGGACAGCCGTTTAAGTGGGATGAGCTTCCAAGCTCGCCCGCCGTTGCTTGTGCGAGAACGGTGCGCGAGCTTGGAAGCTCACGCCACTGATGAAGCTCAAAGGCACCCGATTACCCCGCAAAACAAACCCATTACTCCCTCTCACCGTCAGACGGGGAGAGGGCCGGGGTGTGGGGCCGTGCGCCTTGCTGGTTCCTTGACCGACTTGGAGGAAAAAATCGCTACTTCTTCGCCAGCGACTGGAAGGCCACGTGCTGCATGTAGTGGTCGAGCAGGATGCAGGCCATGAACGCTTCGGCCACCGGCCACACGCGCGGCGCAATCGTCGGGTCGCGCCGGGTCACCGCTGACAGCACGGCGTTCTCCAACGATACCTTGTCAATCGTATGCTGTGGCTTGGCGATCGTGGGCGTGGGCTTGACCACGAGGCGGCAGACGATCGGCTGACCGGTCGTCAAACCGCCGGTGATGCCGCCGGCGTTGTTGGAGCGGAAGGCGACCTTGCCGTTCACGATCTCCATCTGGTCGTTGTCCTGTGAGCCGGTCATGTCTTTCGTCGCATAGCCGGCGCCGCTTTCGACGGCCTTGATGGTGCCGATGCTCATCATGCGACCGAGTTCGCCCTCAAGTTTGCGGAAGACCGGCTCGCCCATGCCGGCGGGCACGCCCGTCGCGACAATCTCCACGACGCCGCCGGTGGAATCGCCCTGCTTGGTGATTTCGATGATGCGCTCAAACATCGCCTTGGCGGTTTCGAGGTGCGGGCAGTTGAGTTTTGGATGGATGCCGAGTTCCTTCTCGATGGCTTCCTCGTCCACGTGGCCGATCTTCATCTTCTTCGGCAGCTCAGGCACTTCCTTCTCGAATTCCGCGAGCACCGCCATCTTTTGAAGGAAACGCATCTCCGGCTTGATCTTGCCGGACGCAAACAGCGCGGCATACACGGGGTCGTGACGACGGCGAAATTCCTTGTAGGCGGCGACCTTGGACCGGATTTCCTCCAACGGCAGGTCGGGCATGCGGATGCCGGCGGCTTCCTTGACGTAGCCGGTCACTTCGATGCCGACTTCCTTGAGGATGCGCTTGGCGACGACGCCGGCCGCGACAATGGTGGCGGTGTAGCGTCCGCTGAAGAATCCCGCGCCGATGGAGTCGTCGCACTGGCCGTATTTCACATAGGAGGCGTAGGAGGCGTGGCCGGGTCGCGGCGTGCGGTTCGTCACGCGATACGCCTCGATGTGCTCGAAGTGGCGGTCAAGATTCGGGATGAGGATCACCATCGGTGTGCCGTTGGTGTAGGCCTCGTTATGGAAGCCGGGCATCGTGTCGGCGCAGTTCACGCCGCTGTAAATGATCGGCACGTCCGGCTCGCGGCGCGGCGAGCTGAGTTCGCCCTGGCCCGGCTTGCGCAGCAACAGGTCGCGGTAGATTTCCTCCTCGGTGATCAGATAACCCGGCGGCACTCCCTGCAAGTGCGTCGTCAGCCCTTCCTGATACGACCCGCCTGCCACCGTCACCTTGAACAACGTTCCCAAATCACATCCGAGCATGTTCGTTACTCCTTATCTTGTTGCTGTCCGATCCGCCCGCCGCTTTCGTCCGTCCGGCGCGCCGCGGATCTTTCTCGACGTTCAACCTTTAGCCGCCAAAGCCGTAAGTCGGCCGCGCTTTCTAGCCGATTTGCCGGCAAAAGCAATCTGAAACTGCCGTCTGCTGGAGAAAACTTTGTCCCGAAACCCAGCCGGCTGGCGCGCGGTCAGCATCGAATCTTGTCTTGGCCGGAGGAATGCTGCTGTGCCAATCTACCGTCCTCTTATGCGAACGATCACTCACGCAGTTTGCTGGATAGCTTCGGCCACATGCACCGTCGCGGCGTCGGCTGACGATTGGCCGTGCTTCATGGGGCCGACACATGACGGTGTCTCCGCGGAAACGAACCTGGTGACGAGTTGGGCGGAGAGCGGACCGCCGGTGGTTTGGAAGATGGATGTCGGCGCGTCTTACAGCGCGCCGTCGGTGGTGAAGGGAGCGGTGTTTCTGTTTCACCGTCTCCGCAACGAGGAGGTGCTGGAGTGTCTCGACGCCGTCACGGGCGCGCCGCGATGGAGGGCCGCCTATCCCACTGACTACGTGGACCGCTACGGCTACAACGGCGGCCCGCGTTGCACGCCGTTGGTGGCGGGCGATCAGGTGTTCACCTCCGGGGCGGCTGGGAAGTTCTGCTGCTTCAACGCCAAGACCGGCGCGGTGATCTGGCAGCGCCAACTCAACGAGGAGCTGGCCGTGCCGCAAAACTTCTTCGGCGTCGGCAGTTCGCCGCTGCTCGAAGGCCGGCTGCTGATTGTGAACGCCGGCGGCCCCAACAGCGCGGGCGTCGTTGCGCTCGACCGCGATACTGGCAAGACCGTCTGGAAGTCCACCGACGAAGGCGCGAGCTACGCTTCGCCGATGTGCGCCACCATTGGCGGCCAGCGCTTCGCGTTCATCTTCGGGCGCGGCGGCCTCGTGGCGCTCGACGCGGCGGACGGCAAGCTCTTCTGGCGGTTTCCGTTCCGCTCGAAGCTCCACGAATCGGTCAATGCCGCCTCGCCGGTCATCGCGGGCGACCGCGTGTTCGTGTCGGCGTCCTACCATACTGGCGGCGCGCTCTTGCGCGTGCGCAAGGACGGCTATGATGTGGCCTGGCGCGACGAGGTGATGTCCAACCACTGGGCCACTTCCATCCTTCGCGACGGTTATCTTTACGGATTCAATGGCCGCCACGAAGAAGGCACCACGCTGCGTTGCGTCGAATTGGCAACGGGGAAGCTGATGTGGGAGCAGCCGAAACTCACGCGCTGCTCGATGATCTATGCCAACGGGCAGTTCATCATCCTCAACGAATGGGGCCGGCTGATGCTGGCGCGGCTGACGCCGAAAGGCTGCGAAATCACCAGCACCGCGCAGGTTCTTGACCCACAGCGGCCAAGCTACATCGCGCCCGTGCTGGCCGATGGCTTCCTCTACGTCCGCAACGAGCGACAACTGCTCTGCTTCGACATCAGCGCCAACAGGAAGAAGAACTGACTCGAAGATCAGGAGACGACCTCATGCAAACCCGCCGCCAGTTCCTCCAGCAAACCGCCACCGCTGCGCTCGCCGCTTTTCCGTTGTCATCGCGCGCCGCCAGCGCCGGCATCAGTCTCGGCTTCAGCCTCTACGGCATGAAGACCGTGCCGCTGGACGATGCGTTGCGCGCGTGCGCAGAGATCGGCTACCGCAACGTCGAGTTCGCCCTCAACCCCGGCTTCCCTACCGAGCCGAAGCTGTTGTCCGCCGACGCGCGCAAGAACCTTCGCAGCAGGCTCGCGGCGTTGCGGCTCGATCTTTCCTCGCTGATGTTGAACTTAAGTTTGACGGCGGACGACACTGCGCACGCAAAGAACCTCGACGCCCTCAAGGCCGCCGCGCAACTCGCCCAAGACCTCGCGCCCCAGCAGCCACCGATCGTCGAGACCGTGCTCGGCGGCAAGCCGGCGGAGTGGGATAAAGTCAAAGACCGCATGGCCGAGCGCCTGCAATCGTGGGCCGCCGTCGCCGCGGCCGGTAAGGTCACACTCGCGGTCAAGGCGCACGTCGGCAACGCGGTCAACTCGCCGGAGCGTCTGCTCTGGCTGCTGGAGAAAGCCAACAGCCCGGCCGTGAAGGCTGCTTATGACTACAGCCACTTCCAATTGGCAGGCATCCCGCTCGCCGACAGCCTGAAGGCGCTGCTGCCGCAGACGAGGTTCATTCACCTGAAAGACGCCACCGGCGACGCGAAGAAGTTCCAGTTCCTCCTCCCCGGCGAAGGCGAGACGGATTACGCCGCCTACTTCAAGCTGCTCAAGCAACTCGACTACAACGGCCCCGCTGTCGTCGAGGTGAGCGGGCAGATTTTCAACAAGCCCGGCTACGATCCCATTGCCACCGCGAAGAAATGTTTCACCGCGCTCTCGGCCGCGATGGTGCGCGTCTGATGGCGTCCGCAGTTACTGTTCTGCCCAAACCTCCAGTAATCCCACCGGCGGCGATTCTTTGGGAACGAACAAGTGGCCCAACGTGCTCGCGACCTCGATGACGATCTCGTTCCGGCCCGTTCGCACCTTGCCACGCAGGTCGAACCGGAACGGCGGCCACGCGCGAAGGCCAAGGTCCTTGCCATTCCAGATCGCGCGCACCGGATAGCCGCCGCTGTTCACGCTCACGCATTTCGGAGCCGCTTCGAGATTCACTTTCGCCTGATAGCGTCCCGTGCCACAAAGAGCGGGGAAACCTTGCGTCCGCCAATCGCCTAGCTTGATCGTCTTCGGCGGCGCAATCAAACGTCCTTGCTCATCTACCGCAAAATCGCCCCAGAGAATCAGCGCAGGCAGGAACTTCAGCGGCTTCGGCTCGGTCGTGTCCACTTCAATCTGGTTCTCGCCGGCGCGGAGCAGCTTCGCAATCGGCACGCGCCGATAGCTCAGGTCAAACTGCCGATCCACAGACGCGGAATCGAGATTCACCGCCGTGCCATTCACGCGCAGGCCGCGCACAAGCTGCGATTGCACCGAAAGCTCCGCCACTCGCGGCAGATCAACGACGCTCAGAAACGGCTGGTCGAGCCGCACTGAGTTCAGTCCTCGCGGCCTGAACGTCCAGTCGGTTTCCAGATTCTGACGCGTTGCGACCACAGCGGGCGCGGCGTTGCCCGGTTCCAGCCGCGCGCGGATCGCCTCGCGTGCCGCTGCAACGAACTTCTCCGTCATCTCTTTCAGCGCCTTTGACCGCGTCGGCGCCGGGCCGGCTGCGGCCCAGAGTTCTTCGTCCGTGGGCCACGGCACACCGAGCGGCTTGGCTGCGCGGGCGCGCTCCGCAGCTTCCGCCACATACTCGGCATAGACCTTCGCGCCGTCGCGGAACCACGGCTGCTGCGGCCCCGACACGCCGCAATACTCGCGCTTGAACACCCCGCCGCGCAGATCGAACGGACAGATCGCCAGCACGTAACGGTCCACGCCGCACGCTGCGCACAGGTCCACCATCTTCCGCATCGTTTCCATGTTCATGCTCGGCGGACCGAGTGCATAGACTTCCACCATCCGCTCGCGGCCAGCGAGTTCGGCGATGGCGGCCAGCGTCAACGCCTCGCATTTGGCCGGGTCCGTGCGCGTGCTGATTTCGTCAATGCCGGGAATACCCAGCGCGGCAAGCTGTCGCCGCAAGCTGCCGTTGTAGGCGACTTGTGAGCCGAAACTGTGCTCGCCCAGGAAGTGGCCGCTGAACGCGATCTTGTGCATCTCGCACCAACGCGCGATGGGCGCGACCCACGCGTCATGGAACATACTCGCATACGCCGCCCAGTAATCGCGCCACAGCGGCGAGCGCGCGACATCGCCAGCGCCCGCCAGCCGTTGGCGGAAATCCCCGCCGAGTTCCTTCTCCATCGCCGCCGACCACGTCACTTGCCACGCCGCGCTGCCCGGCTTTCGCGGCTGGTGCTGGCCGGCCAGCGAAGGCTCGTCTGTGAAAATGGCGCGCACCGTCGAGCCGAAGAACCCGCCGATGGCGGCGGCGTATCGCTCGTGTGTCACCGCGAGAAACCGCTCGGTGGCTTCGGGCAAGAGCAGATTGGCGCTGCCGGAAACCCGTTCGATCCGGCTCTTGCCGTCAGACTCGACGTGCAACACCTGTGCCTCCAGTTCCTCATGCCCTTTCGTGACCAACCCCTTGGCGTGACCGCTCGGCCAGCAGAACTCGTCGTAGAGCCACACCTCCATCTTCCGCGCCGCAGCCTGCTCGACGATGAACCGGATTCGCTCGAACCACGCGTCGCTGAGATACTCGAGTTCTAGTCCCCAGCGCGGATAAAGCACCACGCCCCAGCCCACGTCGCGATACCCATCGAGCTGCCGGCGCACGTCGTCCGATTTCAGTGTGCCGGTGAGCGCCCACATTGCCAGCGGCGCTACGGGTCGTTTCACGGGCGCCGCCGTAGCCGTCTGGCTGCTTTGAAGGAACGGCGCCAAGCCAGCCGCAGCCGCTCCGCCGAGGCTGCGCGTCAGAAACTCGCGACGCGAAAGTGATGAGTCGTGTTTCATTCGCACTTTCTCCAGTTCCATCGTGACTACTTTCCAAATGTCGGGAACAGCTTCTTCAACTCCGCAATCGAAGGTCGGCGGCCGTATTCGCATAGCTCGAAAGCCTCGGCGTGCTTCACCTTCTTGCCCTGCTCTTCGCCATATAACTCGATCAGCCGGGCGCGATACTGGTTGGCCGTGGCCGCGAACCGATTGCGGAGTCGCTCACGCACGGTGTCCATGCGTTTCTGGTATTCTTCCTGTGTTTTCGGAACCAGCCGCTCGTCGCCGCCGCAGCATCCTTCGATCATCTGCGACTCCAGCATTGCGATGGCGTTTGCCTTCTTCTCGATCACGTCGTCAATCGAAACCACGATGTCCGGCCGGAACGGATTCGGCCGCTCGAAACTGTCGGAGTAGTAGAGAAACACCGGGTTCTTGGCCAGATAGGGCACGTCCGGGCAGAAGAACGGCACCGTCACCATGAACGCCGCGTCCTGCACGAGGATGCCCGTGTAGCGATGGTCGGGGTGATAATCGTTGGAACGTGGCGCCAGCACGATGTCGGCTTTCCAGTCGCGGATTAGCCGCGTGATGATTCGTCGGTTCTCCAAGGTTGGCATCAGCTCGCCGTCGTGGATGTCGAGCACCTCCGCCGTCGCACCGAGCGTCGCATCGCACTTCCGCACCTCGGCCAGCCGCCGTTGCGCGAGCGTCCCACCCGCTTGACTCCAGTGGCCGACATCGCCGTTGGTCGTCGAAACCAACTTCACGTGATGGCCTTGCGCTGCCCACAACGCGCCCACACCGCCCGCCTTCAGTTCCGAATCGTCGGGATGTGCGCCGAAGGCGATGATGGAAAGCTTGCCGTCCTCACGGGGCGCGGCCGCCGGCGGTTTCTTGCCCGTGGCCAGCGTGGCGTTCCAAGCCTCCTCCGCGCCGCTCCCGGTGTTCACGAAAACAAAACACGCAGCCGCCAAAACGATTCCGGAAACAAACCAAGTTCTTTCATTCATGGGGTCATTCTCCTTGTGCGCGCCGCCCGAACCTCGCCATCCGTGCCGCGAAACGCATTGTTCTTGAGGGCTTCCTTGAACATCAGTTGCAGTGTAGCCGCCAACGTCCCTGTCACAAGAGCCAAATCTTAACGGCGCCAGTGACTCAGCCGCCGTCCTGTTTCGGAAACGCCGTGGTTGCACACGGCTGGCAAAACCGCTACACCTTTTCCGTCGTTCCCGGCAACTGATGAACACCTTTTCAAAAGAACTGTTTCCATGAGCTTGGCGATTGATCTCTCCGGCAAGGTCGCGCTTATCACCGGCGCGTCGCAAGGCATTGGCGTGCAGATGGCGCGGACGTTTCATCAAGCGGGAGCGACGGTAGTGCTGAATCATCCCGATATCGGCACGACACGCGCTGATGCAGACAAGGTCGCGGCTGAGTTAAACGCGACTCGGCCCGCGAGCGCCGTCGTCGTTGCCGCTGATGTTTCGCAGGCGGACGCGGTGCAGCGCATGATGCAGGAGGTCCGGCAGCGGCTCGGCGGGATGGATTTCCTCATCAACAACGCCGCCATCATCCGTGATCACACGGTGGCCAAGATGTCGCTCGACGAATGGAAGTCTGTCCTCGACGTGAACCTCTCCGGCGTCTTCCACTGCTGCAAATTCGGCCTCGAAATCATGCGCGACGGCGGCGCCATCGTGAGCCTCGCCAGCATTTCGGCGATTCTGGGTTTCTACGGCCAGGCCAACTACGCCGCCGCCAAGTCCGGTGTGCAGGCGTTGATGCGTGTGGTGAGCCGCGAGGCCGCGCGCCGCGGCATTCGCGCCAACGCCATCGCTCCCGGCGTCATTGAGACCGCGATGGCCGCGACGATCCCCGAAAACGTCCGCGCCGAGATGATGAAGAACATCCCGCTCGCGCGATTCGGCGCAACCAGCGAAGTGGCGAACGTCGCGCTGTTTCTCTGTTCCCCGCTCGCGAGCTATGTGACCGGCCAGACCATCGAGGTCAACGGAGGCTGGCGAGGATGAGAGGCGCTGCCCGCATTACCTCTGCCGCCGAAGCGGTCGCGGCGATTCCCGACGGCGCGACCGTCGCCATCGGCGGCTTCGTCGGCGCGGGACATCCGGAGGCGTTGACCGCCGCGCTGGAGCAGCGTTTCCTCGCGGACGGCTCGCCGCGCGGCCTTACGCTCCTCTACGCCGCCGGTCAGGGCGACCGGGGTGATCGCGGGCTGAATCACCTCGCACACGTCGGTCTGGTGAGGCGCGTCGTGGGCGGGCATTGGAACCTCGCTCCGAAGCTCGGCAAACTCGCGCTCGACAACCAGATCGAGGCCTACAACTTTCCCCAAGGCGTTCTTTGCGTGCTGATGCGCGAGATTGCCGCCAAACGTCCCGGTGTTGTCACGAAGGTCGGGATGAACACGTTTGTGGACCCGCAGAGCAACGGCGGTCGCCTGAATACGCGCACCACTGAGCCGCTGGTGGAACGCCTCACGCTCGACGGCGAGAAGTGGCTGCGCTATCGCGCCTTTCCCATTCACGTCGGTTTCATTCGCGCCACGAGCGCCGACCGCCGCGGCAACCTCAGCATGGAGCGCGAGGGAATCATCGGCGAAGTGCTCCCCATCGCGCAGGCCGCGAAAAACCACGGTGGCATCGTCATCGTGCAAGTCGAGCGAGTCGTCGAGCGCATCGCCGACCCGAAGTCCGTGCGCGTGCCCGGCGTGCTGGTGGACTATGTCGTCGTCGCGGACCCGGCCCAGCATCCGCAGACGTTCGGCGAGCAATTCAATGAAGCCTTCGTTACCGCCACGGATGGACACGGCACGCTCGCACCGCTGCCGTTCTCGGAGCGCAAGATCATCGGCCGCCGCGCGCTCATGGAGATTCGCAGGGGCGACATCGTCAACTTGGGCATTGGCCTGCCCGAAGCGGTCGCCGCGGTCGCGGCGGAGACGGGCCAGCTCGGCGAGTTCACACTCACGGTGGAGAGCGGGCCGACGGGCGGCGTGCCTGCGTCGGGACTGAGCTTTGGTTGCAGTCATTATCCGGAGGCGATCGTGGACCAGCCGTCGCAATTTGATTTCTACGACGGCGGCGGCCTCGACACCGCCGTGCTCGGCGCGGTGGAGGTGGACGCGGAAGGCAGCGTGAACGTGAGCACCTTCGCGGGCCGGTTCGCGGGGGTCGGCGGCTTCGTGAACATCGCACAGAACGCCAAGCGCTTGGTCTTTTGCTGCACGTTCCGCGCGGGCGACCTCGAAGTGGCGGCGGACGGCGGCGCGCTGCGCATCGTGCGCGAAGGCCGGCACGCCAAGTTCGTGAAGCGTGTCCAGCAGGTCTGCTTCCACGGTCCGTCGGCGCTCGCGCGCGGACAAGAAGTGCTGTTCGTCACCGAGCGCGCCGTGTTTGCGCTCACGCAGGCCGGCCTCGTGTTGCGCGAGATCGCACCCGGCATTGCGCTGGAGAAACAGATCCTACCGCTGATGGAGTTTGCGCCTTCGTCAATCGAATCCCGCGTGATGCCCCCTGCCTGTTTCGAGCCATTCTGATATGAAATACACTCAGCCCATTTACCTTGTGGACGCCCGCCGCTCGCCCATCGGCCGGTTCGGCGGTGGACTGAAATCGCTCACGCCGGCCGATCTCGCGCTCCATGTTTCCGAAGCCATCGTGGCAACGCCGCTCAAGCCGGCCATTGACCAAGTCATCCTCGGCCAAGTGCTGCAAGCCGGCTCAGGTATGAACGTCGCGCGTCAGGTCGGCGTCCGCCTCGATCTGCCGCACGCGACGCCCGCTTTCACCGTGAACATGGCTTGCGCGTCCGGCCTGAAGTCTGTCGCGCTAGCGGCCCACAGCATCGCGATGGGCGACGCGTCGCTTGTGCTCGCGGGCGGAGTCGAGTCCATGAGCCGCGCGCCGCACTATGCGATGGACCTGCGCTGGGGAAAGAAGCTCGGCGATGGCGCGCTTGTGGACGCGATGTTCGCTGACGGCCTCTCGGACCCGGTATTGAAGCTCGGCATGGGCGAAACCGCCGAGCGCATCGCCGACTTGCTGAAGATCAGTCGCGAGGAGCAGGATCGCTTTGCCCTCGCGAGCCAGCAGCGCGCGGTCGCGAACCGCGCCGCCTTCCAACGCGAGATTGTCCCCTTCAAGACCCGCGAAGGTGAAGTCACCGCCGACGAGCATCCGCGCGCGGATACGACGCTCGAAAAGCTGGCGCAACTCAAACCGGCCTTCCGCCCGAACGGCACTGTCACCCCCGGTAACACCTCCGGCATCAACGACGGCGCGGCGCTCCTGCTGGTGGCCGGCGAAGCCGCAGCGAAGCGGCACGGTCTCCGGCCGCGCGCGCGGATCGTCGTCGCCACGGCAGTCGGCTGCGACCCGGCCACGATGGGACTCGGTCCCGTTGGTGCGATCCGGAAGCTCTGCGACGAAACCGGCTGGCATCTCGACGCGGTTGATGCGGTGGAGATCAACGAGGCGTTCGCCGCGCAGACGTTGGGTTGTGCGAAGGAACTGCGGCTCGACCTCGCGAAGCTGAACCGCCGCGGCGGCGCGATTGCGCTGGGGCATCCGGTCGGTTGCAGCGGTGCGCGCGTGCTCGTGACGTTGCTGCACATCCTGGAAGATATGAAACTCCGGCGCGGGATCGCCTCGCTCTGCGTCGGCGGCGGCATGGGCATCGCGATAGCGATTGAACGGGAAGCCTAGCGTAGCGCCGGCATCCTTGCCGGCGTTGTTTATCACACAGCAACGGAACGCCGGCAAGGATGCCGGCGCTACGTGCTGCTTGCCAACCGCGCCCCGCTGCCTACAATCGCGCCGTGCCCGACACGACTGAATTGCATCGCTTGCTGCACCGGCATTTTGGCTTTCACGAGTTCCTCGAAGGCCAAGAGCCGGTTATCGAGGCTATCGTTGGCGGTCAAGATGCGCTGGTGATCATGCCGACGGGCGGCGGCAAGTCGCTCTGCTATCAACTCCCCGCGATGTTCCTCGACGGCATCACCGTGGTGGTCTCGCCGCTCATCGCGCTGATGAAGGACCAGGTGGACAGCATGGTGGAGAAGAACATCCCCGCCACGTTCATCAACTCTTCGCTCAGCCAGTCTGAGATGGACGATCGCATCGCGCGGATGAAGCGTGGCGAATACCGGCTGCTCTATGTCGCGCCGGAGCGGTTCAAAAGCGAGCGGTTCGTGCAGGCGCTTGCGCCGCTGTCCATCGCGTTGTTCGCCATTGACGAGGCGCACTGCATCTCGCAATGGGGTCATGACTTCCGCCCCGACTATCTGCGGCTGAAATGGGCGCTCAAGGACCTCGGCCAGCCGCAGGTCGCTGCGCTCACCGCCACCGCGACGCCGGAGGTGCGCGGCGACATCATCGAGCAGCTCGCGCTCGGCAAGTTCGGCCGCCAGCCACCGCAAGTGTTCGTCTCCGGCTTCGCCCGCCACAACCTGACGCTGGCTGTGACACACACGGCAAACAAAGCAGAGAAGCTGGAGCGCATCTTCGACGCTATCCGCACACTGAAGACTGGTATCGTCTATTGCGCAACGCGCAAGAACGTGGAGAAGGTTTATGAGCACCTCGCCGAGAAACGCGTGCAATCGGTCTATTACCACGGCGGCATGAGTGAGGAGCAGCGGACGAAGGCGCAGGATAAGTTCATGGGCGGCCAGTGTCCGGTGGCGGTGGCGACAAATGCATTCGGCATGGGCGTGGACCGTGCTGACTTGCGCTTTGTGATTCACTACGACATTCCCGGCAGCGTCGAGGCCTACTACCAGGAGGCCGGCCGCGCCGGTCGCGATGGCGAGCCGGCGAGGTGCGAGTTGCTGTTCAACTACGCCGACGTGCGGACGCAGGAGTTTTTCATCGAGGGCGCGAACCCGACGCGTGAAATCATCGCCAACCTCCATCAAGCACTGCTGCGGCTTTGTAAACGCGGCCCGATTGAGATACCGATGTCGGAGATCGCAGAACACGTCAAGGCTGCCAAGAACGATATGGCCGTCGGCAGCGCTCTTTACCTGCTGGAGCGCGCCGGCTTCATCGCGCGCGATTACCGCCAGGGCAGCCGCACCTACACGACGCGTTTGATTGAACCTGCAAAATCGTTGGACGAACTGGCGATTGATTTCGAGCGGCTCGAAGCCAAGCACGCGCGCGACCAAGCGAAGTTGCGGCGGATGATTGATTACGTGGACTGCCAGGACTGCCGGCATGGCTACATCTTGGACTATTTCGGCGAGACCGACGCGGCACAGCATTGCAGCGCCTGCGATAACTGCGGCGGCGCGCCAGTCCACCGCCGCCGCACCGCCAGCCAGCGGACGAAGGTCGAGGCCGCGCCGGCGACCGAACCGTTGCAGGTCAGCGCGAACGAGAAGAAGGTGCTGCTGCAAAAAGCGTTGAGCTGTGTGGCGCGGATGGACGGCCGGTTCGGGCTGGGCCGCATCACGCTGGTGCTGGTCGGCTCACGTTCCAAGGAAGTGTTCGACTCGCAACTGGATGAACTTTCCACCTACGGCCTGCTGAAGGAGTTTGGTTACGACTTTACGCTGGAGCTGTTGCACCGGCTCGGCGCCGCCGGCTGCATCGAGGTCAACGGCGACGAATACCCGAAGGCGTCGCTGACGAAACTTGGCCGCGAGGTGATGCTGGCGAAGAAGCCGCTCGACATCGAACTCCCGTTCGTGGAGAAACGCAAACCGCCAACGCGCCGGCAAGCGGCGGTCACCGTCGTGGCAACGGAGCCAGCGTTTGACACCGTGTTGTTCGAGGCGCTGCGCGAATGGCGGCGCGAGCTGGCCACCAAGATGGGCATTCCCGCCTACCTCGTCTATCCCGACACCACGCTGAAGGAGTTGGCGCGGCAAAAGCCGCAAACGGAGGCGACATTGCTGGAAGTGCGTGGCATCGGCCCCGCGAAGGCGCGGCAATTCGGCGCGGAAACACTGGCGATCATCCGCGGGGTGTTACCGTAGAACGGATGTCCACATCCGTTCCGCAACGGGAGCGAAGAAACGGGCTTGGAAGCCCGTTCTACGCGGGCCAGCGCGCGATTCCAACAAGCAGCCGGGCATTATTTCACCACCCACGCGACGATTTCGTCCTCGCCCAGCTTTTCTTTCCGCGTTTCGACGCCGGGCTTGAATGCTTCGCCGGCGTTGTGAATCAGCAGCGGGGCGTTGCCGATGATAGCGACGGCGGCGCGGAAATCGCCGGCGCGGCG
Organism: Verrucomicrobiia bacterium; assembly: GCA_041667205.1. Lineage (GTDB taxonomy): Bacteria > Verrucomicrobiota > Verrucomicrobiia > CAIQCK01 > CAIQCK01 > CAIQCK01. Next base: position 84,853 of record JBAYFL010000026.1, read on the forward strand.
CAGGACGGGGACGTAGAGCTTCTTCTGATAAGCATCGTCGCTGGCGAGGTTGAACTGCCCGGCGTCTGTGGCGGTTTTCTTCACAAACGGCGCGAACGGCCGTGCCAGCAAGCACCAGAGGCCGGCGTCGTCGAGACCGACGAGGTTGATCTCGCTGACATCTTTCCGCCCACGAAGCCACGCCAGCGCGGTGACGATGTCCTGCACGCGGAGCTGCGTGTCTGTCTTGTTGTAGGTCGTGAAGAACTTGTCCTCCGTCTTGCGCCCGTGGTTGAAGCAGTTAATCGCCAGCACCAATTGGCCGGCGGCGACGAGTTTCGCTGCAAACGGCTCGGCGGCGAGCCAGCCTTTCGGATGAACGACGAGCGTGGCTGCGCGCTTCCCGCTGCCGCTCTTTGGCGACGAGAGCTTTGCGGGCACACGGTCGCCGTGGCCGGGGCGGCCGAGCGCGAGCAGACCGTTGCCGCAATCCTCGGCGACGACCGCTTTGGCGGCGGGGACTTCCAGCGAGAGCGCGTGGCGGAGCGCCGGCTCGTAGAGTTTGCGGAATTGCGCCGGACCGGTGGCGAGCGCATCGGCGAGTTGTTTGTCGCTGTTGGCGGTCCACATCTTGGCGAGGCTCTCGGCGGTCTGGGCGTTGGCGGGTTTTTTGCGGCCTTCCCAGACGAGCAGGTTCTCCTTCGGCTCGACGGTGAACGGCTTCTCTTTGAAGTGGCTCGCGTCGCTGTCGCCGAGGAGCCATTTGCCGAAGAAGGCGTAGGCGGCCTCGCGGCTACCCTTATTATAATTATGCGGCGCGTCGAAGCGCACGGCGGTTACCTTGTCGGCGACGCCAAGCAACCGGTAGATCGAATGCACGGCGGCAAACTCGTGCGTCATCGTGAAGCGCGTCCAGTCACCGGTGGCGGCGATGAGCAGTTGGGGGCGCGGCGCGGCGGCGGCGCTGACCTCGACGTTGAAGGTGTCCTGGCGGAGGTTCGGGCCGTTTTCGCAAAGGCAGCCGCCCTGCATGATCGCGCTCACCATGACGGCGGGCGCGGTGGCCTTGATGCGGTCGTCCACAGCGGTGAGGATGAACGTCTGCGTGCCACCGCCGCTTTCGCCCGTGCAACCGATGCGGTTTGGGTCCACGTCAGGCAGCGATTGCAGGAAATCCACAACGCGGATCGAATTCCACGTTTGCAGGCCGAACAACGAGAGGCCCCAGAGCCATTCACGACCGCCGGCGGGCGGGAAGTCGCGATGCGGCCAGTGGAAACTGTCGTTGTAGCCGATCATGTCCCACGAGAACGCGACGTAGCCCTGCCGCGCAAAGCCAATGCACCGGCCGGGCAGCGAGCCGTTCTCCTCGTCGGCGAGCCGGCCGACTTTCCAGTGGCCGTGCGGATTGAGCATCGCCGGGAACGGTCCTTTGCCGCGGCCGAGCGGGCGGTAAAGGTTGCCGCTGACGTAGAAGCCGGGCCAACTCTCGAAGAAAACCTTCTCGACCGAGTAACCGTCGCGCTCGATACGGCCGAAGACCTGCGCGTTGAGCGGGCATTTCGCCGGCGCGGGCCAGAGGCCGCACGAGACAAGCACGTGCTCGCGCAGCCACGCGGCGTGGGCAAGCCAGTCGGCGCGCGAGTGGTAGTGGCACATCGAGCGCGGCGTGTTGAGGTCGCGGATTCCGCCGCGCACATCGGCGGTGGGCAACGGCGAGGGGGTTGAGGAGTCCGCGGCCAAAACGACGGCTGCCGCGAGGATCGTGGTGAGGGACAGGAGAAGATTCATAGTCAAGGCTCAGTATTTCGGACAGAAATCATCACGGTGCCGCAGGCAGCACGGCCAAACCCTACCTCAAAAACACACCCGGACGCCAGCGTTCGGAGTCCGACTCAGGGGGCGGTGCCGCCGGTGTGGCACTCGAAGCACTTCATGTCGCCGTAATCGCCGCCCGGATGCTTGAAGGTCTGGCCAGCGGCAGTGAGTTGGTTCAAGTCGCCACCGTCACCTTGCGCCAGGATCACATGACACGCCTTGCAATCGCTGGCGGAGATTTTTCGTTTCTTGTCGGCGGCGACGTGCTGGCCATCGTGGCAACGGAAACAACCGGGCGAGTTCTTGTGGCCGATGTTGTCCGGGTAATCCTTCCAACTCGCCTTCATGTCGGGAAAGAAATTTTTGCTGAAAACATCCTGCACAGCGGCGATCGTCTGTTTGATGCGCGGCTCATTCGGATATTTGCCAGCCAGCACCGTTTCAATTTTTTGCATCGCCCCTTGCTTGCTGTCGTATTTTTGGGTGAGCACATCTATGGCTTGTTTGCGAATGAATGGCAGGGATCGATCTATCTGGCCCAACGAAATGGCCAGATCCACCGCGGCGTCGGGCGGGACATAGTTGTGGGCCGGGCGATTGTGGCAGTCCATGCAATCCATCGTTTGGATGGTTGCCGGATCGGGATTGCTCTTGAACTCCGGCGTGCGGTATTCGGTCACCACGCCTCGCGAATCGGTGACGCGAATCCACGGAATGACTTGCTGCGTTTTGTCGGAAGCAACGAACTCGATCTTGTTGGCCACGTTCATGTGCCAGTGTATGCCACCGACAGGACCGTGTGTGGGATCGCTGCCGCCGACCTTCATGGCCAGCCGCACCGCATAGTGCGTATTCTTCTCATCGGAAAGATAATGCTGATAGGTTCGATCCATTTCGCCGTAGAACTTCTTTGACCAGTGACACTGCTCACAAGTTTCGCGAGCCGGCCGCATGTGTTTGACCGGCGCCGGGATGGGCCGGGAATAGTTTCCACGAAACATCGCGACGACTTGATGAACGCTGTTGATCTTGGTCTTCACAAACCAAGTGGCACCGGGGCCGACGTGACATTCCGTGCAGGCGACGTGAGCGTGCGGGGAATTGCGATAGGTGGTGTTTTCCGGCTCCATGACGTGACAGGTCTGGCTGCAGAACTGCGCCGACTCAACAAAATGATAGCTGTGATAACTGCCCACCGCTGTCACACCAAGAAGAACCACCACCACGGTAAAGAGTATTTCCAGGATGTGGCGGTCGTGCAGCCGCGAAAGATTGATGAACAACAGCTTGACCGGTTCGTTATGTTTGGCGGCGGCGGCGACCCGGCGGTGTTCGATGATCGCGCCGGCCACCGTAATGAACAGACCAAGGATCACGAACGGGAACGCGAAGAAATACATCACCACGCCCACGTAGGGATTGCTAAAGCGCGCAAGCGCGTCGTAGACGAAAAGCAGGAGGAAGGCGAAAAGCCCCAACACTGCTATCATCAACCCGATGACGCTCCACCAGTTCCTAAGAAGATCCCAACGTGAGTATTCCTTGCCGTCTTCAGATTTCATAGGTCAGTTACCAAGACGCGAATTCATTCCAGCGCCGCGCTTTGAAAAGCTTCTCACCCACGGGCGCAAAGCACCACACGCAAATCGGCTTTTTCTTCGCCACAATTGCCACCCGTTTCCTACAGGCTCCGTGACGCCTTCCGGTTGCACCACCGGTTTTTGACTCAGATAATCCTGCGCGGCATGGCAGACAACGCTGGTCTGGTTACAGGCCGGCCGGTTACTTCTTTGCCGGAAGCGGGTGCTTGATCTTCTCGTAGGCCTGTTCAACGTCGAAGCCGACTTTCTTGCCGTCCTTGGTGGTGTAGCGATCCGCCTTCCATGTCGGGTTGGTATCGTTGTGGCAGAGTGTGCAGGACTTGGTGGCGGGATGGATCAAGCCGCCGGCGATGGCTTGCTGACGGTCCTGCATGACCGACCGGCCCTTGTAGTTCTTGCCGGGACCGTGGCAGGACTCGCAGACCACACCATCCTCGACGGCGACCTTCTCGGTCTGAACCGTCTCGGTCCAGTTGTAGGCCGTAGAGTGGCACTTCAGGCACTTGCCGCTCTTTTGCGGATCGGCGACGCCGACTTTGGCGCCGGCGGCCTTGGCTTCAGCAGAGCCGAGCAGTTCGAAAGCCTTGGAGTGTGGGCTGGCCTGCCACTTGCCAAACTGGTTGCCGCCTTCTTCCTTTTTGTGGCACATGCCACACATCTTGACGCCGACGTAGTTGGCCGCATCGCGCTCGGCGGCTTGAGTGGTGGCGGTCACGGTCAACGCGATGAGAAAACTGACATTAGCGAGAATGAAACGTTTGAATGTTGTCATAAAGTCCTTCTTCTTGGTTCGGTCCGATTTCGACGATACTTTTACTCCGCGACACATCACGCATCACAATCAGGCTGTGAAGCATCTCCGAGGATCAAAATCTTTCTTCGATCCGTAGCAAGTTTAGCCGCAAGGCACGTGCCAATCTCCCGGTTAGGAGCCGCAACTACCAAAACCATCAGTGGTTATCAAAAGAAACAACCAACTTGTGTCCTCGATGATCCCCCGTATTCTGCGCAGTTTTGCGCACTCGGCTGAGCGATTCCACTCCTAATCACGCAAATCACAGATGGGTTTCCATTTCACACCCCAGCACCACGCTTGCCGGGATTGGTCGCTGAGCACCCACTTCCGTCGTTACGACTGGAGGGCGAGGCGATACTGCCGCGGCGCCATGCCGGCGTATCTGCGGAAGACGCGGTTGAAATGAGGGATGGACTGGAACCCGGACGCGAAAGCCACCTCGCTGACGCGCGCGTGCGGGTTGGCCAGCAGGTTTTTGGCCTTCTCGATCCGCACGCGGGAGACGTATTCGGTAAACGTCATGCCGGTGGCCTTCTTGAACATCTTGCAAAAATAAAACGCGCTCAGATGCACGTATTCGGCCGCGCCGCGCATCGTCACGTGGTCGGTGGAGTGATCCTTGACGTATTCCTTGGCGCGCGCCACTGGCACGGGTTCGTTATGGCGCGCGGCCATGATGCAGCGGCTGCCAAACTCCGCCAGATGGTGCGCGAACAGCGTCAGCAACCGGATCATCGCCCGAAACTGCTCCTCGGTCACGACACGGGTGTGGAAATAAGCCTCCTCAAGCTGATGCAAATCCGTGTCCAGCCCCCATGCAATCAGCTTGGTTGTCAGGTTCGCGAAGTCCTGCTTCGTCGGTTGACGCTGGAACACCTGCGCGCTCAGCAGCGTGGCAATGTGCTGGCCGCCGATGATCACCGGCACCGCCACGTCCGTCAGCCCGGCAAAACAGCGCACATGCTGCGGCGCGAGTTTCTTGCCGAGCTTCTTCATGGCTTCCTGTTGCGCCTTCAGGCACGCCTCGCAACCGCCCGTCAAGCGCGAAACTTGCGCGCAGAACGGGTTCTCGCCGGGGCCAAGACTGTGGCGCTTGTCTGGCACACCTTCCGGCACCAGCTTCAATGGCAGGCCGGTCGCCTTCCAGAAAGCTTCTTCATACTCGCGCACGATCTTCGACTGCGCGAGGGCTTCAAACGCTGCTGATTTCACAACTGCACCTTAGAGCACCGCGCCAAGCATCTCAAGCGGCAACGGCTCGCAAATAAAGCGACACCTGTCTTGATCCGGGACAAGACAACGCTTGCAGTTCGCGGCGCGTTGGAGTTTTATCCGGCAGGCTTCACATCATGAACCGCAGGAACTTCTTCAAGACGGGCGCTGCCGTCGGAGCCGGGCTGCTGGGCGGACGCGTTACACTGAACGCCAACTCCAACTCGCCGTCGGCCTCACCGCCGGTCGCGCGGAAGCCGCAGTTCAACCTCACCATCCGCGATTACCTTTCGCGCGAGGCGAGGCGCATCAGCGACCGCGCGCTCACCGACACCGCCGACCTCGCCACGCGCCGCTGCCGCTACATGGAGATGATGGGTCTTCAGAACCTGCCGCCCACCGGCCAGCGGCCGCCGTTGAACTCCAAGGTCACTGGCATCGTCGAGCGGCCGGCGTATCGGATCGAGAAGCTTTATTACGAAAGCCTGCCGAAGCTTTACGTGACGGCGAACCTCCACGTGCCGCACGACCTGAAAGGCCGCGCGCCCGGCGTGCTCTACGTCTGCGGTCACGCGGACACGCAGAAGGTGTATTACCAGGCCCAAGCGAAGCGCTTCGCCGAACTGGGCTTCGTCTGTCTCATCGTCGAGACGGTGCAACTCGGCGAGGTGCGCGGCTTCCACCACGGCTGCTATCGCGAAGGCTGGTGGCATTGGTATAGCCGCGGCTACACGCCCGCTGGCATCGAGTTGCTCAACGGCATCCGCGGCCTCGACCTGCTGTGCGAGCGGCCCGAAGTGGATGGGGCGAAGCTCGGCGTCACCGGCGCCTCCGGCGGCGGCGCAGCGACGTGGTGGATCGCCGCGGGTGATGAGCGCATCCAGTGCGCCGCCTCCTCGTGCGGCACCTCGACCGTTGCTTCCTACATCCACGACCGGACGATTGACGGCCACTGCGACTGCATGTGGTTCATCAACACCTACCGCTGGGACCTCACCGATGTCGGCGCGCTCATCGCGCCGCGCGCGTTCATGATCTCCTCCGCCAACCGCGACGCCATCTTCACCATCGCCTCCATCAACGAAGTCCACGACCGGCTCAAGCGGCTCTATCGCAAGCTCGGCGCGGCGGACAAGCTGGCGCTCACCACCTATCCCGGCCCGCACGCCTACAGCGAATACAGCCGCACGCGCATCTTCTCGTGGTTCATCAAGCATCTCATGGGCAAGGCCGTGCCGCCGGAGAAGGTCGGCGACCTCGAACTGGACAAGAGCAAGCTGGAGACAGCCGACACGCTGCGCGTTTTCGCCAACGGCCCGCTCAAGGAAGACCGCACGCTCACCATCCACGAAGACTTCTTCACGCCGCCGAAACCGCCGGCAATTAGCGACGTAGCCGCGTTAGAAAAGGAGCGCGCCCGCGTCATCGCCGCGCTGCGCGAGAAGACCTTCGGCGCATTTCCCGCGAAACCACCGGCGTTGGACGTGCAGGTGGAGTTTGAACTGAAGTCAGGTCAGACAACCTCCGGCCATCGCTTTGCGTTCACGTCCGAGGAAGGCTGGCGGTTGCGCGGCCGGCTCATGATCGCCGACGAGGTCAAGCAGCCCGCGCCCGCCGTCGTCGCACTGCGGCTGCCCAACGAGGAGCGCAACGCCACGGATGTTTTCGCTGCCAAAGTGCGCGCGCCGTGGGCGAAGATCGTCGTGGAGCCGCGTGGCACCGGCGACACGGCTTGGGGCGACGAACTCAACTGGCATCTGCGCCGCGCCAGCGCGTGGACCGGCCGCACGCTGGCCAGCATGCGCGTCTGGGACACACTCCGCGCGCTGCAAGCGGTGCGGAAGCTGCCGCAGGTTGACGGTAAGCAAGTCTCGCTGGCCGCGCGCGGCGAGATGTGCGCCGTGGCGCTTTACGCCGCACTGCTCGATGGCAACGTGCGGACGCTCTTCCTCGAATTACCGCCCGCCACGCAGAACGCGCCGGGTGAAAAGGATGGCCGTGGCCCCGCCATCGAGATGCTGAACTGCCTGCGCACCACCGATCTCGCGCAAGTCGCCGGTCTGCTGTTTCCGGCGGAGATCGTCATCGTCGGTGTTTGCCCGCTGACATACGCGTGGGCCGAGGAAATCTATCGCAGGCTCGGCGCGCCGGGAAGATTCCGCCGTGCCAACGATCTGTCCATGTGGCGGCCGGTTCAGAAGTGAAGCCGATGCGCACGCCGGCTCGCCTTGCTTAGCGAGCGCATTGCCAGAACTCAACGCGCCACGGAGCCGAGGCTTGCCAGACATCGGGATTCCAGAATGTCGCGTCGGTGAACGCGCTGTGGGTTTGTGGGCCGTTGGTGTTTGCGTTGTCCGCGCCGAATGCCTTCAGCGTCACTTGGCGTCGCACACCGCGCGGAACCAGATGCGTGGCCTGAATGATGTTCTCCCACCGTCCCAGCGTGCGGTCTTGAACGGTCTCCGGATGCGCGAAGAACTCGTCAATCCACACCAGCAAACTGCCGCGTGGCGCGAGATCGCCGGCGTTGGCTTCACTGACTTCGTTTGCCGGGTGCAGGCTCAGGTTGTGGAAACGCGCTTCGGGATGCGCTGACAGATACGGCACCACCGCCATGTCCCAATCGCGAATGCTGCACGCCGCCGCCAGATAGACGATGTCGCGAAACGGCAGCTCAGGACAGCGGCGGATCATTTCGTTGGCGACGAGCGCGCCCGCGCTGTGCGCAACCAGCGTGATAGGAATGGACCGGCGCTTTTCAAGCGTGCATAGCGCCTCCAAAAACCGCGCCACGCCGCCGCGCGGACCGCTGTCGAGCGTGCGCGTCACTTCCCCGGCGTCGCGCCAGCGATCTTCCAGATAAAACTCCGCCGGCGCGCAAAAGAGCGTGGACGCACGGCGACGCATGTTCTCCCAAGCGCTCGTGCCCAAGCCATCGATGGCCGGACCGCAGACCAGCTTAGTCGGCAGCGTCAACCACGAAAGCCCGTAGTGCGTCAGTTGCCACGCCAACGTCCGGTCGAAGCCGCCGAGCGAAACGGCGATGGAGTTGGCCGGGTCGCTGCAATAGCGGCGCCGCAACTCCAAATAGAGAGCGTTCACATCGGCAATCTCGGTGTTGATGAGGTTGTTGAGTTTGTCGGAAACACTTTCCTGCGCGGGCGCATTGGTGCGATAGGATGTGCCGTTAAGCCGCGAGCTTTTCATGTCTATTCCACCTTGGTGATACCACACCACCGGCGCGCGGATCAGCGAGCGACCCACGTCGGTTGCGGCATAGAGCGGCGCGGAAAACTTGCCTTGAATCGGCTTCTCCTGGCCGCGCCGCACCAGCGTCAGGTGCTCCCAATAGGTCGAGGTCAGCCGCGAATCCCACGCGATGAACAGCGGGTAACTGCCGCGCGCCACGATATCCGGCGTCAACCGTGCTGCCATCTCGACGCCGGATTCGATCGAGTTCAGTCCGCCGGGGATGAAAACGAGGATGTTGGTGCAGCGGGAACTTGTGATGGCTTCGGTGAGCTTTGCGAGCGACGCCTCAAAATCGCGGTCCGGCGTCAGCACCCGTCCACCGGCGTGGAGCGGCGTGCCGGTGTGGTCCACGGCGATAACATGAAGATCGAGCGGCGCGGGCGCGGCCAGCAGTGAGGCGCTGAATGGTGTTGCGGAAATACCACTCGTCAGCAGAAAAACCGCCAGACAACGCTGTCGCGTCTTCATGCCGATATTCTTTTCATTGCCCGTCATCTGCCTGCCGCCAGCGGAGGCGAGGGGTCATACCAGAGGGACTTCCAGTATTGGCGCTCGACCTCATAGACGTTGATGGGCGCGCCGGGCTTGGTGTCGGCGGGCAAGACGCCGTAGCGGATCATCTCGCGCACCCATTGCTCGCGGGGACGGAAACCGGGCATGTCGAAGCGCTTGATCTCGTCCAGCCGTTGCTTGCCGGCTTCGACCATCGCCAACAGCGCGCGGTAATCGGCGTCGTTCTTGTTGGCAAAGACCGCACCACAGGTGCCGTAGCCGCCGGCGGTTTTCGCCAGCGGCGCGAGCAGCACCAGCGAGTTCTCCGGGCGGGTGAGGTTGAAGGCGATGTGACGAGCATGCTTCAGCCGCGGGTCGTCCATGCTCGGCATCCAGAAACTGAGACCGATTTCGTCGCAGAGCGTGCGCGGAATTGGTTGCTGCTTGGCGTTGTGGCAGGAGGCGCAGCGGTTGGCGAAGACCTTCTGCGCGGCGACGGTCGCGGGCCATTCCTGGTCGTTTTCCAGAATCTCCTTGTTCTGCTGATAGCCGCCGATCATGCCGCAGCCGAGCGCGGCGTAGGTGCCGGGATACGACGCGCCGCAATCGAGCCAGAGCCGCACCATGAGCCGGTCACGCGGCGACGCCTTCACGTCGTGGTGCGAGCCGTCGAGCTTGTCCAAGAGCGGACTGCCGCCGCTGCCGAGCGAGCGCGGGGCGTAGTTGCTCTTGGCAAGGTTGCGGCCGTCGGCGATCTGCCGCCAGACGGTGAGCGTGTAGAAGCTGTGCGAGAACATCGGGCCGCGATCGCCGGTGAGGATGACGCCGCCCTCGCGTTTGTCGTAGTCGTGGCACTTGACGCAGTTGCGGTCGAGCACGGGCTGGACGTCGCGCGGGAAGTCGGGAATGTCGGGCATGTCGTGAAACGGCTCAATCTTGCTGGCGGCCCGCGCCGGCGCGGAAGGCTTGCGCGCCACGCAGACCTGCTGCGTGAGCGAGCGGTGCTCGTGGCAGCCGACACAACCGAGCGTTTCGCCCGGCGCCACCGTTGTGAAGCTCTGCATCCGTTTTACGGCGCGGTCTTTTCCGTCGAGCGCCACAAACAACAGGCTCCGCAGCGCCGGCGCCTCGAAGTAAGCCGAGCCGTCCTGCTCCACCGGCACCGTGCCAAGCACGCGCTCCAGCGTAAACGTGCCGGCGTAGCTCATCGGGTCCATGCCGCCGGTGAAGTTGACGGGCTTGGGCAGGCTCTCAACGATGAGGAGCTTCTTGATCTCGCCAGGCTGGATGCCGGAGACGTTGCGGCCGAAGTAAACGTTGTCGAGCAGGTAGCGGCCAACAGGCTGCGCGAGGTCCACGCGCGGCGGGATGATGGCTTCGCGCTCGCGTTTGATGAGCGGGCGCGGTTCATGCAGCCAGACATTGGGCACGGCGCAGAATTCTTTCGGCAGTTTGAAGAGTGTGGCGACCTGTTTGTTCAAGCCCACGGCGACCAGTTGATCGTTCTTGGCGGCGAGGAATTCAGTTTCGCTCAGTGGCCACACGTCGCGGTAACCAATGGCGCGCGTCATGTTGCACAGCGAAGCGAGATCGTCGGGACCGTTGCTCACGTCCACGGTGGCGACGAAGCCGGCGTGTTCGGGCGCGCCGTGGCCGGGTGAGTTGATGAAAGCGACCTTGTCGGAGCCGGGGATCGGTTTGCCGTCAATGAACACGCCGCCGGGATTCAGGTTGCCGAAGTAGATCGTCTGGCCGGTGCCGTCCGGATTCATCGTCCAGAGATGGTGGTAGTTGACCTGGTTGCGGTCCACGTATTCCCAACGCATGTAGAGGATGCGGCCGTCGGGCAGCGGCCACGGTGTGTTGTCGTGTTCGAGGTTGGCGGAGAGTTGGCGTATGTTTCGGCCGTCGGCGTCGCAGCGGAAGATGTTGGCGACCTGCGTCAACCAACACTGGACCCAGCGTTTGCCGCGCGCGGAGACGAACACGATGCCGCCGTCGGGCAGCCACGCCGGCTCGAAATCGTCGTAGATGCCGTCGGTGAGCTGGCGCAGGCCGGAGCCGTCGGCGTTGATGGTGTAGAGGTGATAGGTGTCGGTGCCGCCTCTGCGGTAGGAGAAGACGATGGTGCGCCCGTCGTAGTGGACGGCGGGATCGCGCACGGAACCTTCAGGGTCGTCCACGAGCAGCGTCAACTTGCCGGTCTTGAGGTTGAGTTTGCAGAGCCGGCCTTCCTTGCCATACATCTTCTTGTTCGCGTCGGGCGAGAGGTAACCGAAGTTCGCATACCAGTGCTCGTGGATGATCGAGCGCACTGCGAAGACAATCTCCTCCGCGCCGGCGAGCGGGCCGCGGAGAAACTTTTGCGCCACCTCCGGCGTCTCATCTTGAATCTTGAGCGGCTTCGGGTCGGCGCTGAGCGAGATGTAGTCGTAGATCATCCAACTGCCGTCGCGCAGCGTCAGGCAGAGCGAATTCTCGCCGGCTTGCAAGGCACTCTTCAGGACCGTGAGGACGAGCGACGCGGGCCGCCCGACCTCCTCCGGACCTCCATTGCCCGGGCCTTTGCCTTTCGTGAGCCGGCGCTTGGTGATGTCGCGACCGTTGAGGCTGACGACCAGTTCAGGCGGCGTGAAGACATCTGTCAGGCCGAGAGCGAGGTAGAGGTTCTGCTGCGGCAGTTTTGCGACGTTGAACTTGATGGTGAAGGTATGCGGCTTGCTGCCGGCCCAGCCATCGTGGCTGCTGGGATGGATGTAAGGCCAGTCGGTGAGCTTGCTCTTGCCGACCGTGAAGACGATCGGGTTCGGATAAGCCTTCGCGTAACCCGGCCAGCGCTCGGCGGTCAGCCCGAACTCCATCGCGGAGCCGTCGGGCTTGCCGATGCAAAAGAGCGTATCAGGTGGCGTGGTGGTGACGGCTGGCTTTCCCGACGTCGTCGTCGCGCCAAATGCCGCGCTCGCCGCCATCGCAACACAACCAATCAGAATGGTGGAAAGAACGTGGCTTCGTCGTCGTGTGATTTTCATCTCTGTGCAAACAACTCATCGTTCTCGATTGCCTCGGCCTTGGGGTTCGGAACTTTGAAGAAAGTAAACTCTCCGGCGGGATCTGCGAACTCGCTCAACTCCAGCATCAGGTTCGGTTTGCCGTGCGGATACCACGCGCCCGCGCCCCACACTTTCACGCGACAGGCGACGCCGCCGGACCGGACCGAATCGTCTTTGAACGGGCCTTCCACCGACTTCGGGTCAATCACCAGCAAGCGCAAGTCCGTGTTGGCAAGCTTGGGATAACGCGAGCGGTTCAGGCAGAAGACTTGCGGCCCGCGCATGACCGCCACGCGACCAGCTTGCGCGACGCGACCTGCGACAAGACGCACCGGCATCGGCAGGTTCAGTTCCACGCGGTCGCCGGGCTGCCACTTGCGGCTGATGACAAAGAACTCGCCGGGCTTGACGCCTTTTCTCACCGTCTCGCCGTTCACCGAGACACTCGGTGCCTCGCACCAACGCGGGATGCGCAACCGCAGCGGGAACGGTGCGGGTTGCGATGGATCAAGCCGTAAAGCAACGCGGCCGGAGCTTGGATAATCGGTTTCCTGGCGGACGCTCAGGTTCAGTCCTGGCTTCAGTTCCATCTTCACCTCGGACTGTGCGTAGAGGTTGATGGCAATGCCACCGTCGGTGCGGTAGCAGATGAGCGTTGGCAGTTCGGCAATGGTGCGGCGGTAATTGTTCGGGCAGCAGTAAGTGTCGCCCTTGTGATAACTGCGCGGCCCGTCCGTCGGCGTGTAGTAACGGATGCGTCGGCCGTCGGGCGATTGGCCGGCGAAGAGGCCGTTGTAGATCACGCGCTCCATCAGGTCGCCGTAGATCGGCTTGCCTTCCATCCGCAGCAACTCATCCAGCCAGCGCACGAGATAGGCGCTCGCGCAACTCTCGCCGAGATTGATTGTGCCCTCCTGCGTGTCGTGCCAGCACTCGTGGTCGCCCACCTCGCCGGTGATCGTCATGCCCTCGCCGCGCAGGATGAACTCCAGCACATCGCGCGTCGGCTTCAGCAGTCGGGCGTTCGGTTGCAGTCGATGGAGCCGCAGTTGCGCGATGCAGCGGCAAAGGTGCGCGTAGGCATGCCCTTCGATCAGCCCCCAGCGACCGGTGACGACGTGTGCATCCCAGTTCGCAAGCTGGCGGGTCTTCGTCACAAAATCAAGATACCGCGCGTCGCCCGTCTCGCGGCGCATCGCCAGCATCGTGCTCTCCACGCCGGTCACGCCCATGTGCAACGTGATGTCCCATGGCGTCGGCAGCTTCGGCGGCTCGGCGGCCCAGCGCCGCACGATGTAGTCCGCCAGCTTCCTTGCCGCCTCCAGCGACGCCTTCTCGCCGAAGAACCGGTGGTCCATCGCCAGGCCGTAGGCGAGGTAGTTCATCTCGTGGATGTCCCAGAGCGACCACATCCGCTTCGCCGGCTGGAACGTGCCGATGTAACCGTCGGCCTCCTGCGCGGCGACGGCCTCGCGGACGAGGCGGCATTTCAGCGCCTTCACGCGCTCATCGCCCGTGTGAGCGGCGAAGCGCACCGTGGCGTCAATCAACTTCCCCAGCCCGATATACGCGCCCGCGCGCTTGGCCGGCTCCACCTTGAATGGCGCGAGGAAATCCTTCTCCACGTCCAGCACGAGCAGGTTGTTGGTGATGGTGACCTCGATCCTCCGGCCGATCTCGCCGCCGACCTTCACCGCGCGCACGTCGAGCGATTGCAGCTTGTCGGCGGAGGCGAACGCAGGCAGGGCAGCGAGGCAGCAGCAGAGGCATTCGAGCAAGCGTATGCGTTTCATGGCGTCTGCCGCGATGTTTCGGGACTTGCCCCGTCACGTCAACGCATTTTTCGCCGGTTGCAGCATGATCCCTCCGTAGTGGCGCCGGTCTGAAGCAACTTCTATGCGTGCGTCGGTGGTCGTGACGGGCCTGTAAGGAACGGACTTGGAAGTCCATTCTGCACGAAGTTGACGGTGCAATCTGAACGGGCTGCTGATCTTCTCGCAGTAGCTCAGCAAGTTAGGAACGCGCGCGCGACGACATTCAACATTCTTCTGGCTTGCTCGTCCGCTGTCGTGTTAGGCTGGCGTAAGATGAAGACTAGCTACATCACGATAATCAGCTTGATCGTGTTGGCCACGACAGTCCTCAGTGTTTCACAAGAGTGGGTTGGGTATCTGGACGTTGAATACATAGCGGCAGCGTTATTCGCCGTCGTTGCGGTCATCATCATTCGCCAGCGCAGGAAGAAGAGCTAGATGCTTTCATCGGCTGATGAGGCCAAGGAGAGCTTGCAAGAGAACCTACGGTCGTCCGCTGAATCAGCAGGATGCTGTCGGGGCCGACACAAAGCCGGGGTTTCCGAAATCAGATTCTCGTGACCTGATCGTTGGCAACGGCGGGACTGGCTGGATTATCCTCCGGGGGCTTTGACTGGAACGTGATACAGAAGGCCGCTCCGCGGTCCCGCGTCACTTCCATGGTGCCGCGCAGTTTCTCGGTCAACATGAACACCAACTGATGCCCCAATGTTTTGGTCTGGTGAAGATTCAGTCCCCACGGCAAGCCCACGCCATCATCGGCAACTTTCAGGAGAATCTGTTCTTGCGGTGTCGTCCGTAACTCAACCGCAATGCGTCCGGATCGCTCGTCAGGGAAGGCGTGTTTCAGCGCGTTGGAAACGAGCTCGTTAACGATCAGGCCGCACAAGACCGCCCGGTCCAGGTCCATGGAGACGTTCTGCAAGTGCCGCTCCAGTTTGACGCGGGTTGCCTTTTGCGCGTGGGAACGGAAGAGATGGCTGCAGAGGCTCTCGATATAATCGGCGAAGTTCACGTTCGCCAGGCTTTGCGACCGGTAAAGCGTTTCGTGCAGCAACGCCATGGAGTGGATGCGGTTGCCGGTTTCCTGGAAGGTGTCGAGCGCCTCCGGATTCTTGGTGCGGACGGCTTGCAGCCTCAACAAGCTGATCACAATTTGGAGATTGTTCTTCACACGGTGATGCACTTCTCTGAGGAGAACTGTTTTCTCTTCAAGGGAAGCGCGAATCGCCTCCTCCGACCGCTTGCGCTCGGTGACGTCGGTGTATATGCCTTGCAGGCCGATCACTTTTCCGCGCGCGTCGCGCAGAGGCGTCTTGATGACTTCCACGTAAATTTTGCCTTGGCCTGGGGCTTGATGCTCTTCCACCGTCTCAAATATCTGGCCGGATCGGATGAGGCGGATATCGTCCTGCTCGTGTTTCCTGGCCAACTCCGCCGGGAAGAGATCGAAGTCGGTCTTTCCGACGATTTCCGACAACGGTTTGCCCATGGCGTGGCAGAATCGCTGATTGGCAAAAGTGAAACGACCCGACGCGTCCTTACAAAACACGTTCTGGGGCAGGTTTTCCACCAACGAATGATAAAGGACTTCGGACTGTTTGCGCTTCCGGCGCTCCTCCGCCTCCTTCAACTCGCGTTCCACCGCGGGCACCAGCCGCGCCAGTTTGCCTTTCATGACGTAGTCATGCGCGCCGGCTTTCATCGCAGCCACCGCGTCTTCCTCGCTGATGTGACCCGAAACGATGATGAACGGCAGGTCCAGTTCTTTGCCTTGCATTAGACTGAGCGCGTCCATGGAACTGAATCCCGGCATGTAATGGTCGCACAGGATGATGTCCCACGTCTGGCGTTCGAGGGCGGCGATCATGGCCTCGGCGGTGTCCACGCGCTCATAGACGGGTTCGTAGCCGCCGAGGCTCAGTTCATGGACCAGTAATTGCGCTTGCTCCGGCGAATCCTCAACGATCAGTGGTCGGAGTGGCTTGCTCATATCGCAGGTTTTCCTCTCAACTGAGTCTCGATGGAAACACGATGCGGAAGGTGGTTCCGTGCTCCCGTATCACTTCAACGGTGCCGTGCAGTTTCTCGGCGAGCATGAACACCAGTTGGTGACCCAGCGTTCCGGTTTGATGGATGTCCGCTCCCGGCGGGATGCCAACGCCGTCATCGGCGACATTCAGAACGATTTGCTTCTCCGGTGCCATTTTCAATTCGACCATGATCCGCCCCGCTCGTCCATCGGGGAAGGCGTGTTTGAGCGCGTTGGAAACCAGTTCGTTGATGATGAGGCCGCACGATACTGCCTGGTCCAAGTCAACGGAGACTTCCTCCAGATGAGTTTCCAACTTGATATGAGCCGCCTTTGGCCCATAGGAACAGAAAAGGTGGCCGCAAATGTTCTCGATGTAGTTGCCGAAGTTCACGCGCCCCAACGTCTCCGAACGGTAAAGCGTTTCATGTAGCAGCGCCATTGAGCGGACTCGGTTGCCGGTTTCCTGCAAGGTGTCGAGAGCTGTCTGATTCTTGGTGCGAACCGCTTGGAGGTTCAACAGACTGGTCACGGTTTGGAGGTTGTTCTTCACGCGGTGATGCACTTCCTTCAGGAGGACCGTTTTCTCCTGGAGAGAAGCCCGGATCGCGTCTTCGCCCCGCTTGCGCTCGGTGATGTCCTGGAAGAAGACGGCCATCCGGTTGGCGCCGGTCTGGAACGCGTGAAACTCAAACACACCGCGAATCCCCTCGTCGTTCCATTCAACCTGATCGTTTTGATAGTCCTCTCCGTTGACCGCGACGCGCCGGAAGGCGTCGGGAATCTCTGTTCCTTTGAGGCTCGGGAAGGCGTCTTCGATGGTTTTGTTGAAGAACTGTTGATTGAGCACGTGCGTGACCTTTTCAGCGGCGGGATTCGCTCCCGTGAGCACCAACCGTCCGTCCGACTGCAACTCAAAGAAATACGCGCCGAACGGTGCGCGATTGATGGTGGCTTGCAGGCGATGCTCGCTTTCCCGCACCGCCTCTTCCGCCCGCTGGCGTTCCGTGATCTCCTGTTTCAGTCCGACATTGGCTTTCGCCAAATCGGCGGTGCGCTCGATGACTCGTTGTTCAAGCGAGGATTGCATCGCCCGCAACTGCTCGAAAAGGTTGTCGAAGGCGATACCCAGCACGTCAATCTCGTCGTTTTCTCTCAACCCGTCCGGTGTCATCCGCGATGTATCCGATTTGGTGGCAATCTGCCGGATGTGCCGCGCCATGGCTCCCAAGCGCCGTGACACCACGAAGTGGAACACCATCATGATCAAGCTGAACAGGAAAGCGAGCCACGTAGCCAGGACCAGCAGTTTCCAGCGCATATCCGAAGCCATCGCGATGGCTACCGCCTCCACGGGAATCGCGACCGTATCGAGTCCCGCCACGTCGCCCGCTTGCCGATGGAAGCCCGCCGTTGCGCCATATCGCTTCGCCATTGCTGCCGGCGCGTCCTTCGGGTCGCCGTGGCAGCGGAGGCATTCCGCTGTCGTTCGCAGAGGCTTGAACTGGGCCACATACCGCTGGCCGTTGATCTGAATCTGTTCGCTCTGCTGGAGGACGTGCGGGTTCTTGCGGAAGAAATCCATGATTCGCAACTCTTCCGGCGTGGCTTGGTTGATCGGGTTGCGCGGTTTGTCGGAGACGAAACGGACGATGTAGCCGGGGAACTTCTTCTGAAGTTTTCCGAAGACGCTTCGCGCAATGAACGAAGAGGACATCGCTTCGGGAATGAACTCGTCCTTGCCCGCGATGTTCTGTATGGCCGGCCGGATTGTCTCGGCCGCGTATTCACGGATCGCCTGGTTAAGCTCCATGACCATGTTCGCTTGATGGCGAACAAAGTCGTCGGCAATACGCTGGCTTGTCGCGTAGATCTCGTAGAAAACGAGCGTCGAAAAAATGACCGCCACGGCTCCGAAAGGCAGGAGAAAACGCGCAGCTATACTATTCATGCTTCTAGTCTCCCAACCGCTACCAAGTGTGGCAGGAGATTACGCGAGAAGCACACTCCCCGCGAGGAAAAATCCTCTTTGGGCTTCTCTTTCGTCTGAGTCCTGTGTCTTGACTCATCCATCGCGTCCGGATGCGGGCTTATCCGGCGTGACAGCCGCGCGGGCGTTTGCTATAAGCCGGCTCCATTTTTCAACACCAACAGGAGAATAATTCTATGGTCAACGTCGGCATCATCGGACTCGGTTTCATGGGTGTCACCCACTTCAAGGGCTACAAGAACATTTCAGACGCGCGTATTGTCGCTGTGGCGGACAGCATCGAGAAACGCCTCACCGGCGACTGGAGCGACATCAAGGGCAACATCGGCGAGGCCGGCGGCGTTCAGGACCTCAGCGGCATCGCCACTTACAAGGAGACGGACCGGCTGCTCGCCGATCCAGCCGTGGAGCTTGTGGACATCTGCCTGCCGACCAGCGCGCACCGCGACGTGACCATCCGGGCACTCCAGGCCGGCAAACACGTCATCTGTGAGAAACCGATGGCGGTTAGTCTCAAGGACGCCGATGCGATGGTGGCTGCCGCCAAGAAAGCCAAGCGCCACCTGTTTATCGCGCAGGTGTTGCGCTTCGTCCCGGAGTTCGCCTACGTGGGCGAAGCCATCGCCGACGGTCGCTACGGCAAGTTGCGTGGCGCCCACTTCAAGCGCGTCATTTCCCTGCCTGATTGGTTGAGCGGCGACTGGCTCAAGCACGCCAAGCTCAGCGGCGGCCCGATGTTGGACCTGCATGTTCACGACTCCGACTTCATCGCCCACACGCTCGGCATGCCAAAGCGCGTCACAAGCCAGGGCATCGTCTCAGGCGGTGTGGTTACCTACGTGGTCACCCAGTATGCTTTCGGGACGAAGAACCGTGTCATCACCGCGCAGAGCGGCGCCGTGGCTGCCAAGGGTCTCTGCTTCGAGCACGGGTTCGACGTTTACTTCGAGCACGGCACGTTGCAACACAACTCCAAAGCCAACCTGCCGTTGACGCTTTGGAAGGAAGATGGCGGTTCGGAGAAGATTGACCTCGCCGGCCGCGAAGACGGCTACGTTGCCGAACTCCGCCACGCGGTGGCCGTCGTCGCAGGCCGCGCGCCGAAGAACCTGCTCAGCGGCGCCAGCGCCCGCAATGGTCTGCGGCTCTGTCTCGCTGAAGCGCAGTCGGCGCGCACCGGCAAGACGGTGAGCGTGTAAGCGGAGGCTTCAGAGGCAAGGAAGGCTCCGAAGCTGCTGCGGTTTCGTCCATCCGGACATTGCAGGGAAGAAGTGAAATCCCGGCTTTCAGTCGCATTCTCAAACCGGACAATGCCGGCGCGGTCGCGCTTGCATCGCTGGGACAGTCTGAATAATCTCCACGACCTTGATTTCCTGAAAGCAGGTTGAACTATGAGCGAATCTTACATCCAGAACCTTTTCGCCGAGCGGATCGGCGGGGCGAGCTACGGCAAGAGCACTGCCATTTACAAGTTCGAGAAAATCAAACGCGCCAAGCGCGCCGCCGCCGCCGCGCATCCGGGCGTCGAGCTGCTCGACCTTGGCGTCGGCGAGCCGGACGAGATGGCGTTTTCGTTGTCGGTGAAAGCGCTCTGCGCCGAGGCGCGCAACCCGGAGAACCGCGGCTACGCCGACAACGGCGGCGCGGAATTCAAACAGGCCGCCGCGCGATGGATGGAACGCGTCTGCGGTGTGGCAGGCATCAATCCGGAGTCCGAGGTCATCCACAGTATCGGCAGTAAAGCCGCGCTCTCGATCCTGCCGGCTTGCTTCATCAATCCCGGCGACGTGGCGTTGATGACTGTGCCAGGCTATCCGGTCTTCGGCACGCACTCGAAATACCTCGGCGGCGAGGTATTCAACCTGCCGTTGACGGCGGAGAACAACTTCCTGCCTGACCTCGACAGCATCCCGGCCGACGTGCTGCGCCGCGCCAAGACGCTGGTCATCAACTACCCGAATAACCCGACCGGCGCGAGCGCCACGCCGGAGTTTTTCGCGAAGGTTGTCGAGTTTGCCAAAGCCAACAACATCATCGTCATCCACGATGCCGCCTACGCCGCGCTGGTGTTCGCCGAAAAACGCGGCGTGCCGGCGCGTCCGCTCTCGTTCCTCGCCACGCCTGGCGCGAAGGACGTGGGCGTCGAACTGCACTCGATGAGCAAAGGCTTCAACATGACCGGCTGGCGGCTTGGTTTCGTCGTCGGCAACCCGCTCATCGTCAAAGCCTACGGCGATGTGAAGGACAACTCCGACAGCGGCCAGTTCCTCGCCATCCAGAAAGCCTGCGCCGCCTCACTCGATCATCCAGAGATCACTGCGAAGATCGCCACCAAATACTCGCGCCGCATGAACCGCCTCGTGCGCGTGCTGAATCGCTTTGGCTTCAAGGCGCGCAAGCCAAAAGGCTCGTTCTTCCTCTACACCCGCAGTCCGAAACGCGTCGTGGTCGGCGGCAACGCGGTGGAGTTCGCGAACGCGGAAGACTTCAGCCAGTGGCTCATCACCGAGAAACTCATCTCCACAGTGCCGTGGGACGACGCCGGCGCTTACGTTCGCTGGAGCGTCACGTTCCTTGCCAAAGGCGCGGCCGATGAGGCGCGCGTGGTCGGCGAGATCGAGCGGCGGCTCGGCGATGTGAAGCTGGAGTTCTGACGTAGCGCCGGCATCCCTGCCGGCGACGTTGGGCGCGACTTGACACCTGCGCCATAATAAGGGCGTGAGCCGTTGGAACCTCGAACGCAGCAAACCCTTCAAACGAAAGGAGCGACATGAGCGCCGATCCCAGCCCAGTGCCGTCCCTGCGGGAGTTGGA